>CAWBTD010000023.1:0-442999 GCA_963791675.1 Bryobacterales bacterium | reverse complement strand
AATGGATCAGCGCTGAAACGTGCTTAGTTCGCGCCGGCCAGAACGGAGAGTAAATGCTGCCCTAATTGGATGACGAAATATCCTGCAAACAAAGAAAGCCCTACAAGGCAAACAATCTGGAACATCCATTGCCAAAAGGTCATCCATTGTTTGTTGGCAGGTGGGTAGTCCGGCACGTCGAAAATAGGTGGACTCGCGTTTAACCAGCGGACATGGAAAGGCCTGCGAGACAGGCATGGGACGAGCGATTTTTTCTGAAACAACGCTCGCGTGCGTTGGGGTTCGCAATCCTGCTGTACCTTCCGCCATATAGCATTTGTGTCGAAAAAACTATCCGTTCTGTCAAATAAGCCGCCCGTTTTAATGGAATAGTCATGCAGGTTGAGCGAGTTACTCTCAAAGGCAAAGCGGAGATGATTTATAACATTCGTGTATTTGCCACTGCCTTCCACTGTTTGCCATTCTTCAACCCGAGCGGACAGCCAGTGTCCTTCTCGTGAAAGTTTCTCCCTGGAAGCCGCGATACCGGCATCCCATTTCGCTTTATCTCGTGAACTCTCCCACAACATCCCAAGCACGAGAAGAGGAAGTAACCACGTGAGCTTTGGCATTAGCTTAAGAATGGACCTCGTCATTCTCGGCAACGGGGTAAAATTTGGAAGTTGCCATGATCGCGAGCCTGATGTGACCAACATTCTTCGGGAATGGATGGACCTGGAGAGAGCTGAGTTGATTGTGCGATAGACGATGGGGTCGACAAAATATCCTGGATGAGCATTGAAACGAGACCACTGCCCAGTAGAAACATCCTGGCCGGCACCGTCTGAGGAAAATCTCAATGATGTTCCAATTGGATCGAGCGGCCGGTACACATTTACCCATTGGAATGTGCCAATTCGCGTCATAATTTGGCAATGAGCTTGGCTTGAGGATGGAGGGAACAACAGGTTTGGGAAGAAGCGGAAGAAGCATCTCCGCAGAGGTGAACCCATAGTCACGAGCGTCACTGAGTGTGTTTGACTCCAATACGCAGAGTTGAGCAGTGAATCAAGGGCAATTACGGAACCCAAACTGTGCGCGCAGATCGTAATGGCGGTATCGCGCGTGGAAGCAAGTTGTGAGTCAAGTTCGTGCTGCAGGTGATCCCGATAGTCAGGCTCGCCGACATATCTAAAAATATCGAGCATCACCTTGAGCAATGGCCCAAAAAATAGGTGGCTTAAATGACCAACAAAACGAATAGTAATTACACCCGTAATTAACAACAGAACTACTTTTATGCACCCAATGATTGTTTCTTTCCATGCGATTCCAGTAAGTGGCGAGAACATGGCATTGGCAACACCAGTTAGTAGCATTGCCCCTATCAACCACGTGGTAATACTGAGAGTGATTTTTTCCGAAAAAGGCAGCGCGAACGGAAGTAAAAAAATATAAACGACGGGGCGCACGATTAGCAGCACAGCCCAACAGAAAGAGATCGCGAGAACATGCGTACTCCAAGTAGCCACGCTTACTAGAGCGCTCGACACTATTACAAGGAGGATGCCAATAGTTGTAAGTGCTGCTGCATATAGTAGGACGAGCCATATTTTCTTGAGGGGGCAATGGAGAACCCGAACGCCAGACCTCCAATGTTGAGCAGGATGGCAAATGGCGGTAATAAGGCAATGAGTACAATGGTGAGCGCGAACAAAACCTCTACCGAACTGGCGAGTGTGCGTAACGCAGTTACCAACTTCCGGCGCAGGTTTGATTGTTCCACTTCAGGAACAAACAAGCACCTGCCAGCATTGCCGATACTACGCAGCACCTCCACAATTTGGCTGTAATCTAAGAAAAGCCCATCAACCCGATCTGCAAACTGGCCCCAGTAAAATTCTTTCCACTCCGGATTGCCATCTGAGGATAATGCCCATTCCCGCACCTGTGAGGCGATCTCTCCAGGGAGATGGTTTCCAACTCCATGTATTGTCAAATTCATGAGGTCCTAGAACGATTTTTAGCAGCATACATCACTGCCATACTGCCGTCGAGTCGTTTACATTGTGTCAGCACGTCGGAAAGCGTTGCAGATGGCCATAACTCAGATATCTGAATTCTTAATGCTGAGCGAACCAGCCAAGCACCCGGTCGCGGAATTCATTCGGTGCGATAGATGCCGCGCTGGCATGACCTAAGTTGGGGACTAGCCAAAGGCGATCCCGTGTGGGATGCACCTTCGCCAACTGCTCTGAGTTTTCCGGTGGGGTGCGCTGATCGCTCATGCCATGAATAAACAAAACCGGAACAGTGGAAAGACGCATACTTTGCACAGGGGAGACTTGCCTGAAGTTAAATCCATCTATGAGCTGCGCATACAGCATGCCTGCTTGAAGAATGGTGTCAGCCGCCAGCTTTGCAGGTCCTTGCGGCAATGGAAGGCTGTGTTGAAGCCGATATTCACCGACTTCCCGCAAATCCGCAAAAGCGCTTTCTGCCACCACGGCACGGAAGCTTGCATGTTCTGCCAAAGCTTGCAAAAGGATCGAGGCTCCAAGCGATTCCCCAAGGCCGTAAATCCGCTGGCAATTTCGCTCCTGCATCCAACGCGTCCAGGCGAGGACGTCGTATTTTCCAACAGGCCGTAGGTGATGAAGTTACCGCCGCTTTCTCCATGTGCGCGACTATCAGGTGCCAGAACCGAGTAACCTGCCGGAAGAAACATCCCTGAGAAACCTGCGCTGCTTCCCCGGAAATCCCCGATTCCATGAAGCACCAGGACGCAGCCCCCATTTGCATTGGGGGGAGAAAACCACCAGCCCACCAGAACGGAACCATCATTGGCTTGCATCTCCACGCGGCTTGCCCCTGCCGGTGCAGGCCCTTTCCGCTTCAGGTACATGCAAAGTGGCTGCGCAGAAAGCCGCACCTAACAGCAGAAAACAGCCAAAGCCAACTAGCGCAACCGTAAAAAAACCAGTGAGCAACAGAAAAGGGCGAGTCATCCTCCGCTTTCTTTTCGGCTACCGCTATCGTGCGGAAAGATAACCGGCGCGCCGAAACACAGATTGCCCGTCCGGGCCAAGCAGAAAGTCTTTTGCGCGCTGGGTAAGCGCAAGATTTTTTCCCGCTTTGATCACGCCTAATGCCTGATCAATCGGCTGGTGCAGGGATTCCTCGATTTCCACGTAGTGGCCACCGTCTTCCTTGACCAGGGATAGCGCAATGAAAGCGGCATCCGCGTTGGAGCTATCCACAAACTGTTTCACAGCAGAAATGCTTTGTCCGTAGACCACCTTGCTTTCCAGGCTGGGCCAGAGATGGAATGCTGTGAGCGTTTCTATAGATGCTTTCCCGTAGGGGGCTAATTCCGGGCGAGCCATGCCAATTCGTTTAATAGCCGGGTTTGCTAAATCCTGCACTTTGCTTAGTTCCGGATGGCGCGGCGCCCAAATCACTAAACGCCCTCGCGCATAAACCGCGTGACCTTCCGGTGCTAATAGTCCCTTTTTTCCCAAGGCGTCCACATGCTCTGTGTCAGCCGACAGAAACAAATCGAATGGCCCTCCATTTTCAATCTGCTGAGCAAGCATCGCGGTCGCACCGAAACTGGGAACCAACACAATGTCGGTTTGTTTTTTACATTCCCTGGCGAGTTCCGGAAAAATGCGGCTCAGGTTCGCTGCCGCAGCCACATGAAGTTCCGTCTGTGTTGCCGGGTTACCGCAGGCAGAAAGAAGGAGAAGCAGCAGCACCACCACAACGCGCGGGGACATGATGACGCCATTGTCCCATCTGGTGCTGTTTTCGGTCTATGGTAGAAGTTGCGATGCCAAGCAAAAATCACCGTCACCACCATCCTTCCCACTCGCCTGATTCCGCTGTAACGGCAGAAGCTACGGAGCAGGATCAGATTCAACGTTTGGCTTACCACTACTGGCAGGAACGAGGCTGCCCCCTCGGAGATCCGGAAACGGATTGGCTGCGGGCAGAAGAAGAAGTTCATCGCCAACAGCGACTTGCCACCCGGCTCTAATGCCTTCCCCAACACAGCGCATTCTTACCCTGAACAGCGGTTCTTCCAGCGTAAAGTTCTCGGTGTACGAACTGGGGGCAGCGGAAACCCTGCTGCTTTCCGGAAAGCTGGACGGCACCGTGCTGCGAGCTAAGGATGGGAACGGAAAAGAGTTGATCCATGAAACTCTCCCTGTTTCGGAACGGCGCGCCACGGTAGACTACTTGCTCGATTGGTTCCGACAAGGGCAATTCTTAGCAGGAGTAACGGGTCTTGGTTACCGCATCGTTCATGGCGGAAGCAAGCACAGCGAGCCAGAGCGGCTTACGCCCGCGCTGATAGAAGAGTTGAAGACACTGGTTCCCCTTGCGCCGGATCATCTTCCGGACCAGATTCTGGTGATCGAAGCAGTACGCCGCAAGGAGCCTGACCTTAGCTGCAGTTGCCTGTTTTGATACGGCTTTCCACCGGCAGATGCCACGCGTGGCCCAACTCTACGGGCTGACGCGAGATTTAGCGGAGCAAGGAGTTGTCCGTTATGGGTTTCATGGCTTGTCTTACGCGTTTCTGGTACAAGAGCTTCGCCGGGAAAATGCTCTGCCGGAACGCGTGATTATTGCCCACTTAGGCAATGGCGCAAGCATGGCCGCCATTCGCAATGGCGTAAGCGTTGATACTTCCATGGGTCTCACGCCAACTGGTGGCTTTCCGATGTCCACTCGTTCCGGCGATTTGGACCCTGGCATTTTGCTGTACCTGATTC
Organism: Bryobacterales bacterium; assembly: GCA_963791675.1. GTDB lineage: Bacteria > Acidobacteriota > Terriglobia > Bryobacterales > Bryobacteraceae > JALYXI01. Next base: position 438,239 of record CAWBTD010000023.1, on the reverse strand, counting down.
AGCAAAAGAACTGGACACCGGATGCTGTTAATAAACTGGTGGAACAGCAAGGGGGCTTGCTGGGACTTTCCGGAGTCAGCGCGGATGTAAGAGAACTGGAAAGGCAAGCGCCCCTCAATCCCGCTGCGGCAGAAGCGCTCGATGTGTTTTGTTATGGAATCCGTAAGTTTTTAGGCGCTTATATTGCCGTGCTCGGCGGGTTGGATTTATTCGTGTTTACAGGAGGAATCGGAGAAAACTCCGCTTTGGTACGGCAGAAAGTATGCGAAGGCTTAACCGCTTTAGGAATCGAAATTGATGCAGAAGCGAACCAAAGAAATGCCCCGGTGATCTCCACCGGAGCTTTCCCCACCACGATTCGCGTTATGCCTACGGACGAAGAACTAATGATCGCTCGCAACACCTACACGGTTCTTTCGCAAGCGGAATAGCACAAAGAGCAGCCCTGCGCTGCCTGCAAACAAGAACGTAGCGGGCTCTGGTGTGGGATTGGCGGCGGGTACAATTGCTGCTGCTCCCCCAAGGCGAATGGTGTTGAGGTCAGAATCGGTAAGTGCAGTGTTATATACGAACGCATCACTCACTCTGCCCGTATAGCTTTCTCCAAAACCAGGGCTTCTGCCTACCCATGTGTTGGTACTGCTATTGGTAGCCGTCGCTGTAGTGGAGTACTGCTGATTTCCTACATTCAGAGTCACTGTTCCGGTTGTGGTGTTATACCGCGCTGCCACAAATACCCACTGGTTCAGAGTCAACGCAGTGCTACCCAAAACACCGGAACCGGTAAATGCAGAATAAGAGAGAGTTCCGCCTCGGGTATCAATATCTATGGCTCTGGCAAATGGGCCAAGATCGGTAGAGATAAGGGCTGCGGGATTCGTGCTACTGGTGGCGTAAAACCATCCCCCGAACGTTACCTGCGGCAGAACAGAGGCAGAAACATTAATCGGGATTGTAAAGTAGGCATTTGCAGAAGAGCTGAATGCGCTTGCGCTGTCATATCCACTAGAAGTGTATGCGGACGAACCGGAGTTAAATAACGTGCCATTATTTCCGTTGCCGCTGGTGTCATTTAAATTCCCATTCAGACTGTAGAATCCGACTAGGCTTGCGGAAGCTATTGTTTCCGCCATGCAGACCATGCTTGCGATGGCAAGACAGCGACGAAAAACAGCAAATGATTTCTGAGTCATTTGTGAAATAAGTTAGCAGAAATTCATTGTAATTGTTGCTATTAAATTAGAAATTTATTTTTTTATAGAATCATACGGCTTCTAAGAGCAGAAGAATGTTTTCCAAATAAATAGAAAAAACGTACTATTTGGTTTTTCAGCCCTTCCAGAGAAAAGTACGCCGTTCTCGCCCGAGTTTGTAAAGTAAGGAGGCTGTTTATTTTCCTGCAAAAACTTGGGATAAATTAAGAGGTTGTAGCGGGGTTGAAACACCCGCTGTTGTATACTCGTTTCGTTGTACCGTAATTAGCTTTTATCTTGTGCAATTCTTCTATGACCATGTCTTCCACGGTTCAAAACACCGCCGCACCAAAGCCCGTCAAATTTGCTGATAAATGGATGGGAGAGGGGCATCCCTGCCTGATCTTTGCTGAGATCGGAATTAACCATAACGGCGATCTTGATATTGCGCGCCGATTGATCAGTGTGGCTGTTGCCGCAGGCTGCGATGCAGTGAAATTTCAGAAGCGCACAGTGGATGTGGTGTACACCGCTGCAGAATTGGCCACTCCTCGGGAATCTCCGTTCGGCACCACGAATGGCGATCTCAAGCGAGGGCTCGAATTCGGCAAGGAAGAGTACCGCCAAATCGACCGCTACTGCAAAGAAGTGAAAATGCCCTGGTTTGTGAGTGCCTGGGATGAGCAGGCAGTAGACGATATGGACGAGTTCGATCTGCCCTGCTTTAAAATTGCCTCGGCGTCCTTAACCGATGACAATTTGCTGAAACATACTCGTGCCAAAGGGAAGCCAATCATTCTTTCTACCGGAATGAGCACCCTGGAGCAGGTCGACCATGCCGTGGAAGTGCTCGGCAGAGAAGATCTGGTTCTGATGCACACCTGCAGCACCTACCCTGCTTATTACGAAGAATTAAACCTTCGGGTGATTCCGAAGTTGCAGGAACGGTACAATCTGCCGATTGGGTATTCCGGTCATGAAACAGGTCTTCCTTCCAGCATCGCGGCTGTGGCCCTGGGTGCCTGTACGTTGGAACGCCACATTACGCTGGATCGAGCGGGATGGGGTTCTGATCAGGCGGCCTCGTTGGAGCCGAACGGAATTTCGCGTCTGGTGAGCTACATCCGACTGGTAGAGCGATCCATGGGTAGCGGCGAGAAAGTCGTTTACGAGCGCGAAAAACCGATCATCAAGAAGTTGCGCCGCGTTGGGGCGTAGCAATTGCCTCGCATTCGGGCAGTTGTTTTTGATGTAGACGGGGTATTTACGGACGGCGGAGTGTTCCTTGGTCCTACGGGCGAGGAATGGAAACGGATTCACTTCGCCGACATCATGGGTGTTTCCCGAGGCCGCCGTGCCGGTCTCCTGTTTGGCTTGATTTCCGGAGAAGGCGGTCCCTTGGTGGACCGAATCGCGGAAAAACTTCTGATCACGGATGTGCAGAAGGGTTGCAAGGCCAAAGGGGACGCGTTACGGAGTTTTGCCACCCGGAACCAAGTGGAACTGGAAGAAATCTGCTTCATGGGGGATGATGTAAATGACCTTCCCGCGTTGGAAATCGCGGGGCTTTCTGCCGCTCCAGCGGATGCTCAGCCGGAAGTGCTTGCCGTGGCCCGTTTGATTGCCAAACGTCAGGGGGGCCAGGGAGCCGTCCGGGAAATCCTGGAGCAGATTTTAAGTCAATACCATCAGTAGCGCTACGCCAGAATGATCAAGCTTTCCGATTATGTAATGAAATTTGTTGCCAGCCAGGGCGTGAAACACGTGTTCCTGGTAACTGGCGGTGGTGCTATGCACCTGAATGATTCCTTGGCGCGTCAGCCGGAACTCCAATTTGTCTGCAATTCGCATGAGCAGGCTAGTTCGATTTGTGCCGAAAACTATGCGAAAGCCACCGAGCATCTGGGAGTTGCTCTGGTCACCACCGGGCCAGGCGGCACCAATGCCGTGACCGGTTTGGCTGGCGCATGGCTGGATTCCACGCCTGTGTTGTTTCTTTCCGGTCAGGTGAAGCGGCCCGACCGTATGTTCAAGCCGGATGGAACTCCGCTCGGCGTCAGGCAATTGGGACCGCAGGAAATTGACATTGTTTCCGTGGTGAAGCCGCTAACTAAATATGCTCTGACGATTGAAGATCCCCAGAGCATTCGGTATCACCTAGAAAAAGCCGTTCATCTGGCACTCACCGGGCGTCCTGGGCCGGTGTGGATTGATATTCCGATCGATGTGCAGGCAGCGCCCATTGATGAAGACACACTACCGGCGTTCGATCCTTCGGAACTGGCAGTGGAGAAAAAGCCGGACTTGAAGCCGGCGGTGGCGGAACTGCTGGAAAAATTCAACGCCTCCGCACGGCCCCTGCTTATGCTCGGAAATGGCGTCCGCCTGGCGCGTGCCGTACCGGAACTCCGTAAAGTCATTGACCTCCTGCAGATTCCTACCGCCGCAACATGGGTTGCCAGCGACCTGATTTCCAGCGACGATCCGCTTTTTGCGGGCAGGCCCGGTTCTTTGGCTGCTCGCGGCGCGAATTTCACGATCCAGAATTGTGATTTCCTGCTGATTTTGGGCGCACGCATGGATAATGCCTTTACCGGCTATGCTCCTCATAACCTGGCTCGCGGCGCATGGAAAGCCATGGTGGATGTGGATCCGTCAGAGATCGCCAAACTCCACGGAACACTGGCCTTGGAAGTGTGTGCGGATGCGGGGGACTTCTTGCGGGAATTGCTGGCACAGAAAGAATCGGTGCAGCAAAAGGATCGCTCCCCGTGGCGTCAGCGCGTAGCGGATTGGCAAGCCCGCTATCCGTTGGTCACTGAAGAGCACCGCGCGCCGGGTCAGGTCAGCATCTACAATCTTTCCGAAGTGATCAGCAAGGAAGTGAAGCCGGAAGATTGCGTGGTATCCGGCAGTTCCGGGGCGGGAATCGAGATTTTCATCTTCACTTATCCCACCCGGGCCGGGCAGCGCGTATTTCATACCGCCGGTCTCGGCTCCATGGGATTTGGGCTTCCCGCCAGCATTGCTGTCAGTGTGGCGAATGGTGGACGCGCGGACCGTTTGTGTGGACGGCGACGGCGGCTTTCAATTCAACATTCAGGAGTTGGAAACGGTTGCCCGCCTGAACCTCCCCTTGAAGTTTTTCGTGCTGAACAACGATGGGTATGCCTCGATTCGTGCTTCGCAGTCCGCTTACTTCGGACAATCCCGTATTGGTGCAGATAAAAACAACGGCCTGACCGTACCTGACCTGAGCCGGGTCGCGCAAGCCTATGGCATTTCTGCCGTGGTGATTGAGGACCAGACAGATTTGGCAGGGCAGATGAGAAAAGTCCTGGAAATGCCCGGCCCGGTGGTGTGCGATGTTCGCGTGATTCCGGAAGAAATCAGGGGACCTCGTCTTTCCTCCGTGCAATTGCCGGATGGTTCCTTTGTTTCTAAACCTTTGGAAGACCTGTTTCCGTTCCTTCCACGGGAAGAGTTTCTGGAGAACATGATTGTGCCTCCGCTTGAGATGTAGCCGGTGAAGCGCGTCCTGATTACCGGAGGTTCCGGGTTCATTGGCCGGAACGTAACGGAACAACTGGCGAATCGTTTCGAGGTTGCTGCTCCTTCCCGCCAGGATTTGAATCTGCTGGACGAAACGGCAGTGCGTGCTTACCTTCGGCAAGGCCAGTTTGATGTGGTTCTCCATACTGCTACCGGCAGATCAAACCGGAAAACCACCGTCACGGATTTATTTAAAAATAATTGCCGGATGTTTTTCAATTTTGCCCGAAATGGAGATTTGTTCGGGCGAATGCTCCACTTCGGCTCTGGTGCGGAGTTTGATCGGCGTGGATATATTCCGCTGATGCCGGAAACCTACTTTGATACGCACGTTCCCGAAGATGATTACGGTTTTGCGAAGTACATCTGTGCAAAGTATACGGAACGCGCGGAAAAGATTTATAACCTTCGGCTGTTCGGGGTTTTTGGCAAGTACGAAGCGTGGGATGTCCGTTTTATTTCCAATGCGATTTGCCGGGCATTATTCGACCTCCCGATCACTCTGCGGCAAAATGTATTTTTCGATTATCTCTCCGTAGACGATGTGGCGGATTTGACCGCATGGTTTATCGAAAATGAGCCAAAGCATCATACATATAATCTGTGCGGGGGATCGCCAAGAGATTTGCTTTCGCTGGCTCAAGTGGTGGCCGAAGTCTCAGGGAAAAATCCGGAAATCATTGTGAAGCAGCAGGGCCTTGGCCGTGAATATAGCGGAAGCAATGCTCGGATGCTGGAAGAGTTGGGCGGTTTCCCGTTTCGCGATATGCGGAAATCTATTGCGGAACTGTACACTTGGTACGAAACGCATAAATCCGAAATAGATCCGGAGTTACTTCGGTTTGATGGATAATCACATAAAAACTCTTAGCATTGTTACCCCCTGCTACAACGAGGAAATGAATGTTCGCGAGGTGTATGACCGGGTGCGCCATGTCATTGCCGGGTTAGGGAAATACCGCTACGAACATATTTTTATCGACAATGCCTCCACCGACCGCACTCTTGCCTTGTTGAAGGAACTTGCGGCGGAAGACACCAATGTAAAAGTAATTGCCAATGCCCGAAACTTCGGGCATATTCGTTCCCCGATCCACGCGTTCCACCAAGCCACAGGAGATGCCGTGATGGGTCTAGTGGCGGATCTCCAAGATCCGCCGGAACTGATACCGGAACTGGTGGCAGCTTGGGAATCCGGCTACAAAATGGTGCTTTGCATCAAAAAAACCAGCGAAGAGAATGCGCTGATGTTTTGGATTCGCACCAAGTATTACGAGATGGTGAACCGCATGTCGAATATTCAGACATTTGAAAATTTCACCGGATTCGGCCTGTACGACCGGCAGGTTTGCGACATTATTCGCAGCTTCAAAGACCCGTATCCATATTTCCGGGGCATGATTGCGGAAATCGGCCTGCCTTACAAAGAGCTTCCATTTAACCAGCCGCGCCGCGCAAAAGGCATTACCAAGAACAACTGGTACACGCTGTATGACATGGCGATGCTGGGCATCACCAATCTTTCCAAAACTCCGCTGCGCCTTGCTACATTTACAGGAATTGCCACCGGTTTTGGCAGCGTAGTAGTGGCAATCTTTTATCTGATCTACAAGCTGGTGTATTGGAACCGCTTTGATGTGGGGATCGCGCCATTGGTGATTGGAATTTTCCTGTTCGCCTCGGTACAGCTCATCTGCCTGGGTATTATTGGCGAATATATCGGAGCCATTCACACGCACATTTTGAACCGGCCCTTGGTAATTGAACGGGAGCGCGTCAACTTCGAGCATCTTCCTGGCGCGCCGCGTCAGTAGGTTGCGGCTCTCTCGCTGTTGCGATTTCGATAAAGTCGCCATTCCCGGGACTCTGCAATTTCGGCAAAATGCTGCTGGAGAAATGGACCATACAGGCGGGGAACGCTTTCCTGCAAGCTTGCATCGGAGAAAGTTTTCGGCACCGCTACCAATGTGGCGGAGCCGAATAAGCGTTCGGGTGCAGGTTTGTGTGTGTCATCAAAGTTAGTGCCGTATTGGAGCCAAGTGGAACCTCCCGGTGCGGGCGGGGTTTGCAGGGCATAAGAAAAGAAGTTTGTGAAGTCCAAGGACATCACCGTATCTCCCGGCTTTGCATTTGCTTGGACTAAATCCAATCCATCATTTACAAAATGGACATACGTTTCATCCTCAGAACCAAAGTTTGCAAGCGGCTTGGTATGAAACAGCGGATGGTTGCCTTGGCGTGCAGCGATGCGCTCCTTTACGCCCCATGCCAGTCCGAACATGTCCGGCAACATGGAAACGCCAACCAGTACCAAGCCAAACAGAACGACGGCAGATCGTAGCGCCGCATTTGCATGGGAAGTTTTCAGCGGCTTGTGCGTTAAGTAATCAATCACCAGAATCGCTAAAGCTGCATTGATGGGCAGGCCATATTCCTGGTTGTTGGTGGCGATAAAAACAAGTCCGGCTCCGAACACGATCGCACCTGCCCACAGGAAGGCACGAGCGAACTGTTCTGTCCAATCGTTCCAAATCAGCATGGCGGAAATCAGAAGAAACGCAGTGAGGGTCAGGCCGCCTTGCGTTAGATTTTCAAATGCGAGCCAGATTAATCGGAATGGATTAATATGCTTTCCACCCGATACCATGCGGAGATCCGCAAAAAAAGCTCCTAAATGGAATTGGAGAGAATACGCAAAAAGCAGAAAACATGCTCCAAAGGCAGCCACCATCCCGAACCAGCGGAGTTGGCGTTGTTGGCGGAAGGGAATTAGCGCGGCCAGCAACACCAGGATGCCGATGAAGTAGCTCATCTTCATAAAGAACACGATTGCCAATACCGCACCTGTCGAAAAACCGCCCCAAAGCTCGCTACTCTGCGTGGAGGAAAAGCGTGATCCGCCCACTGCTTCCAGTAGAACCAGGGAAGCCAAAGCATCGCCATAACGGTTGTAAACAGTTGCGGGGCTTAATGCCCATGGTTTCTCCCCCATGCTGAAGGGCGCCACAGAAAGCAGCACCAGGAAGATGCACATCAGCCATGTGGAGGTTCCGCTCAAGCGATCTTTTGATAGCAGGAATGCCCAAAGGCCGATCCATAGTCCGAAAGCAGCCTGCGCATACCCGAAGCCTTCCGCTCCGCCGTGGGAAAACCATAAGCCCGCAGCGGTCCATAGGTACATGAAAGGCCCCAGGCCGGTGTAAAAATCCGCATGGGGAATTTGGCCCTGCAAAAGCCGCCATGCGCCATCCAGGAAGCAGAAGGCGTCATGCGAGTAGACGCGCATACTGGAAAGGCCAATATAAGCACGCGCGGCGCAAATGCCCAATAGCACACAAGCCAGTAGGCAAGTGCCGATCGCTGTTTGAAGAAAAGGTGTTTGAAAGTAGTGGAGAAACCGCTTGGCCTGGGTTTCCGCCTCGCCTGGAACGCTTACGCCGTCCAGGCTGGTAGCAGAGCTAGTCGTAAACAAAATGGAATACGGATTTTAAATCTTCCCAGGCTTCGCGCTTGGCATTCTGGTTATAGGGGCGCAGCAGATAGGAAGGGTGATACGTCACCATCAGCGGAATATCGTTCCACTTGTGCCAGCTTGCCGCGAAGCTTGGTGACGCCGTCTTTGCCGCCGAGCAGCGCTTTGGCAGCAGTGGAACCAAGCGCGCAGATGGCTTTCGGACTGATCGCGGAAAGCTGGCGGAACAGGAACTGCCCGCAGGTACGCCATCTCATCCGGTTCCGGCGTGCGGTTTTCCGGCGGCCGGCATTTCACTACGTTGCAGATATAGACGTCGGCACGGACAGCGGAATGCCTTCCTTTTTGGACGTGCCTTCGATCATCTGCGTCAGCAGTTGGCCGGCGCGGCCCACAAACGGAATTCCTTGCTGCGTCCTCATCGGCGCCGGGGCCTTCGCCTACGAATACGAGCTTCGCCTCCTGGTTGCCGATGCCGAATACGATTTTGTTTCGGTCTCGGCATGAGCGGCAGCGGCGGCAATCGCCGATATCGCGCGAATCGCGGCCAGAGTGTCGTCCACAGGCGCCATGCTGGGGAGCAGCACTTCTTTGGCAGTCAACAGTGGAAGGGCATCGGGTTCCGGTGCAGGCGCCGGGAGTTCTGTGACAGGAACTGAAGTTTCTTGTAGGGGTTCGGCAGTCGCCGGTGGACGCTGGTAGAGCTCTGTGAAACCCAGATCGCGAAAGTATTCCAGCTGCCGGCGGATTTCGTCAGGTTCCATGGAGCACCATGGCGAAGCGCAGCTTCAGAATCTGATCGAAAATCTTGTCTGCCACTTCCCGCTTAGAGCGCGCGCGGAACGCGAATGACTTCGCCAGTCCGCAGCACCAGCAGCACTTCGTTCTGTTCGGACTCAAATCCGATGCCGGTCTGATCCCCGACCAGGTTTGCCACTACCATGTCGCAGTTCTTGGCTTTCGAGCTTCCGTTGCGCTTCCGCTTTCAGGTTTTCGGTTTCCGCCGCGAAGCCGATCAGCAGCCGGTTCGCCCTTTTTGCGGCCCAGCTCGGCCAGAATATCCGGCGTGGGATCCAGTTCCAGAGAAAGCCGGGCGGCAGTTTTCTTGATTTTGTGGTCGGGAACCTGTGCCACGCGGTAATCCGCCACCGCCGCGCATTTGATCATGATGGAAGCCGAGTCGAAGGTGAGCAAACACCGCATCCCGCATTTGCTGGGCGGTGCGCACGTGAACTAACTTCCACGCCGCGGGTGGAGAAGGGTAACAGGGCCGGAAATCAGAATCACCTCGCGCCCCGCGCGCTCAGCGCCGCTTCCGCCAGAGCGTACCCCATTTTGCCGCTGGACCGGTTCGAGAGGTAACGCACCGGATCGATCGGCTCCTGCGTAGGACCGGCGGTGATCAGAACTGTTTCTCCCTGCCAGATCCGTACGGGGGCGTAATCGGCCGCGAGAATCTGTTCCGGTTCCGCCAAACGGCCCGGCCCGGTGGTGCCGCACGCCAGAAACCTTCGCCGGGAGCAACCACGTTGGCGCCGCGGGCTCGCAGCGTTTGGCAGATTTGCCTGCGTTGCCGGATGGCTCCACATGTTGTCGTTCATGGCAGGCGCCAGCACCACTTTGCCCGGTAAATGCCAGGTACATGGTGGAAAGAAAATCGTCCGCCAAGCCCTGCGCCATGCGCGCCAGCATTCCCGCGGTAGCGGGAGCAACCAGCAGCAGGTCGTGCTCCTCGCGCAACGTCAATATGCTCCACGTAGCTGGAGTTCGGCAAAACAGGTCTGTGATCACCTTCTTGCCGGTGAGTGTGGAAAACGTGAGCGGACGGATGAATTCCTGGGCGGAGGCGGTGAGGACCGCCTGCACCTCATGACCGCTCTTGATCAGCAGACGGGCCAGTTCGGCGGATTTGTAGGCGGCAATGCCGCCGCCGACTGCCAGGACGATTTTCATCGACCGTGATTTAGATGCTTTCGGGCGAACTCTTCGAGAGCGGCCTGCTCTTCCGGCGAAGAGGAGTCAGCTCGTACTTCACCAGGCCGCGGCGCACTTCTTCCGCCGCGATCACGGTGGCTTTCTTGGAGGAAGTGGGCAGGGACGGCCGCGCTCCCCCCTGCAAGCTGCCGCGCGCGCTTGGCGGCCACGATGATGAAGCGATATGTGCTCTGTTCCAGTCGTCGGGAATGGTGCAATGCGCGTTGTTGCGAATGGTATGTTCCATTTGTTGCGTTACCTCTCCACCTTCTCTTCGAAATGTCTCCAGGATGGGCCGAATCTGTTCTTCCATCCTCGACTGCGGCGAACCCGTTCCGCCTGAACGATCGCCGCAAGCGTGTTGCGCCGAACGTTCCAGATCGTCATTGATCACCACATAATCATATTGCTTGTAATTTCGGATTTCCGAAGCCGCATCGTGCAGACGGCGGGCGATCACAGCATCCGGGTCCTCGCTCCTGGCGCGCAGCCGCTTCTCCAGAATCTGGCGGGAGGGCGCCAGCACGAAAATAGTGACAGCGTCAGGAAGCCGTCTTCTTCAATTGTGCCGCACCTTGCACGTCTATGTCGAGTACCAGGTCCTGGCCCTGGTTGCCGGCGACTTCCAGCGCGCTCTTGTGGGTGCCGTAGTAGTTGCCGAAAACCTTGGCATGTTCCAGGAATTCGTCGTGTTCCAGGCGGCTGCTCGAACTCGTCGCGGCTGATGAAATGGTAGTCCACGCCGTCCACTTCGGCTCCGCGCGGCGCGCGGGTGGTGTAGGAAACGGAGAAACAAGCCCTGGCACGTCGTGCAACAGCCAGGCGACCAGGGTGGATTTGCCCGAGCCGGACGGCGCGGAAATGATGAAAACGGTTGTCATTCGAGATTGAGGGATTGTTCGCGAATTTTGTCGATCTCCGACTTGGCGGCGAGAGCCAGATCGGTCATGGTGAGGCCGAGTATCGCCCAAGCCGCTGGTCTTCGACAGGATGGTGTTGGTTTCGCGATTCATCTCCTGAAGCAGAAAGTCCAGCTTTTTACCTTTCTCCCCGACGCATCGAGGAGCGTGTCCAATTGAGCGGCATGGGTTTGAAGCCGGACCAGTTCTTCGGAGATATCGCTGCGGTCGGCCAGAATCGCCGCCTCGTAGCGCCAGACGCTGTGGCTCGATTGCTGATGCCCAGAAGCTCGCCAAGCGCGTGCGTCAGCCGCTGATGAAAGGCCTGGAGCGGTTGCGCGGATCTGCTCAATTTCTTGGCGGCAATTCTGGATGGATCGCGGCGCGCTCGCGGAGTTCGGCGTCGATCGCTGCCCCTTCACGCTCCCGGAAACGCATTGAATTCGGCAAGTGCTTTCGTGGCCAGAGCCAGAAGATCCGTGTCGCCGTTTCAGCGATCCTGAGCTTCCGCAGCCTGGAACATGCCGGGAATCCGGAAGGCCTGCGTTCAGGTCCGGCTGTGCGTCCGAGATGCCCAGTTCTGCCGCTGCTTTCCGGAAGGTCGTCGAGCCAGGCTTCCAGCAGCGGCCTGATTCAGAGTGAGCGAGGAAGCGGCATGCTTACGGTAAACGCGCATCTGCACGCTGCCACGACAGATGGACTGTTTCAGCAGCAGTCGCGCAGGGGCGCTTCGCTACGCGTCCAATTGCGGCGGCAGATGGAAGTGCAGATCCAGGCCGCGGTGGTTCACGGATTTCAAGGTAAGCGTCAGGTCGCCGGAGGTGACAGCGGCAAAACCTGTCATGCTGCGGCTCATACCAATCGCTCACGTCCGACCCGACGGTCATAAATTGCAATTCGTGGAGACGCTGGTAGATGCCGCCCTGGTGCATGAGTTCTTCGTGCGTTCCCGTTTCCGCGATCGGCCCTTCTTCGAGCACGACGATGCGGTCGGCGCGCCGGATGGTAGAAATGCGATGGGCAATCACGATCACCGTGCGATCCACCATCAGATTCGCCAGCGCCCGCTGCACCAGCATCTCGGATTCGGTATCCAGGTGCGAAGTGGCCTCATCCAGAATCAGAATCGGCGCATTTTTCAGCATCGCGCGCGCGATCGCAAGACGCTGCCGCTGCCCCCCGCTGAGACGCACGCCGCGTTCCCCGATCAGCGTATCGTAACCTTCGCGGCAGCCGCTCGATAAATTCGTCCGCCAGGGCATGGCGGGCGGCTGCGCGGATCTCAGCTCATTCCATATCGGAGCGGCCGTAAGCGATGTTCTTGGCGATGGTGTCGTTGAAAAGAAACGTGTCCTGCGCGACGATGCCGATCTTGCTCGCGCAGCGACGCAGCGTGAAATCGCGGATGTCACGGCCATCGAGCGTTACTGCGCCGGAAAGCACGTCATAGAAGCGCGGCACCAGGTTGGCCAGCGTTGTCTTCCCCGCGCCGCTCGGGCCGACCAGCGCTACCACTTCGCCCGCGCGAACTTCCAGATCGATGCCGCGGAGCTGATAGCTCTTCCGTGGACGGGTAGCGAAAGTTGACGTTTTCGAAGCGGATCGCGTAGGAGAAGCCGGCCAGAGCCACAGCGCCCGGGCGATCCTGAATTTCCTCCGCATGGTCGAGGTACTCGAATACTTTTTGCGACGCGCCGATGGCCTGCTGAAAAATGTTGTGAATGCCGGTTAGACGCTTTACCGGCTCATACAGCATCAGCAGGCGCCACGATAAAGCCCATGAACTTGCCCGCCGTCAGCTCGCCTGTCTTGATTTCCGAGCGCGCGTAAAGTAGCAGCGCCACGATGGTGAGCGCGCCGCAAACTTCAATCAACGGCGAAGCCAGGGCCTGCTGCAGCACGTAGCGGAGATTGTTTTCAGTAAACGGCGTCCGCGCGGCAGCGAAACCGGTCGCATCTCGTACTGCTCTGCGCCGAAGGCATGGACCACGGTATGCCCGGAGATGGTTTCCTGTAGAATCTGGCTTAATTCTGCCGACATGTTCCTGCGTGTGGCGGCTGGTGCTGCGAATCCGGCGGCCGATTCGCGCAGTGGGAATCAGCACCACTGGTAATACGGTGAGGCTGACCAGCGCTAAGCGCCAGTTGGTCTGCATCACCACGATCAGCAGACCCAAGGTCACGAAGACGTCTGGCGCAGCAAATCCACCAGCATGGTGGAGGTGGCGACCTGAATTTTTTCAATATCGTTCATCACGGACGACATGACGCGGCCCGGTGGTATTGTTCTCGAAAAATGCCGCTCCGTGGCGCAGCACTTTGGCGAACACAGCGTTTCGCAGATCGGTGACGGCGGAAAAACCAGCGCGGCTAATCAGGTAATTTGCCAGGTAATCCGCTAAGCCTTTCACTAAGAACACCGTAATCAAAGCGAAGGCCACCATATTCAGAATGTTGTGAATGGAGGAAGGCACCAGGTCTGCAAGAAACACTTGGTGCCCCCACACCGGCACGGTAAAGAGCGGCACCGGAGTATGGGGAATAGTAGGCTGCAAAACGCGGTCAATCACCGGGCCAATCAGCAGAGCAATCGACGCTTGAGAAGCACCGACCAATGCCATCAGACACACAGAAATCAGCAACAGGAGCGTATAGCGGCGGGCGTAGGAAAGTAAACGAAGCCAGGAGTTCAAGCCGTCACCCGCAGTTTTTCCAGCGCGCTAGTGACTTGCTGCACGGAAATGTTGCTGATCGGGCCACGCGAAATCAGCGTCTCGGCAGGAGTTCGCCACGGCGACCATACTGCGGCATCAGAAGGCCCAAAGATCACCACGGAGGAACCTGAAATGCTGCGGCCATATGGGCCGGGCCGGAATCATTGCCGATAAAGAGAGTGGCGTCTCGCAATAACTGCTTGGTGCCGGAGAGCGGCAAGTCAGTGATCGTGGCCCAATTCCGGAAAGGGGAAAGATCGTCGCCAGGACCTCCCAGGAAAACCGGATGGAGACCCATGGAATCGCGGAGGTACTGGGCAAGGGCAAGGAACGATTCCGCAGGCCACGTTTTTGCTGGTTGAGAAGCCACGGGGTGGAGGACGGCATACGGCCCGGGAAAGTTGCGGGGAAAGGAAGTCCTTGCTGTAAATAAGGAAGCTGCCGGTACTACCGTTCGGGGAACTCCCAGGTAAAACATGGAAGAGGCAAGGTGCTCCGCCGTGTGGAATGTGCGTTCTTCCCCGAAAATCTGCTGAGCGCGTGGGATTCGGACGTTGTATAGATACCGATGCCGAAACTGGATAAATCCAGCCCTGTACCGTGCGCCGGAAAGGGCGCAAAGCTGCGCGCTGGTGCTTCCTCCGTGAAGATTTACGCAAAGTGTGGAGCGAAACCGAAGCAACTGGCGGAAAGAGGGAGCAAGTACCTCGTCCAGATCGGGATTTCCCTCAAACACGGCATGAAATCGCGGCTCCGCCACTACAGCCAAGGAAAGATCAGGACGGTATTGCTTCAAAAGGCGAAGCGCAGGCGTGGTAAGAACACAATCTCCCAGGGAACGGAGACGAATCACGCTGACCCGTGCCGCATGAGGCAGAGAGTCCAAAACAGAGGCCATATGGGCGGCCTATGCTTCCACGGTAGCTTCGTCGATCAGCATTACTGGAATCTCGTCTCGAATCGGATAAACACGGTGGCAAGACACGCATTTTAATCCGCTCTGGTCTCCCTTGATTTCAACCTTGGCGCGGCAGACCGGGCAGACAAGGATTTCAAGTAATTCTGCGTTGATTGCCATAGAAAGGAATCTTTTATTCTACCAAGCGGACCAAAGTCTTACCTTTCGTAAATGTTGTGAACCTGATTTTCGTTGAGGAAACCAAGCTTTGGTGAATCTTGCCCAATTGTTAACACTTCTGGAGGGTGGGACAAAGTATAGTATTCTCCCGATGTGAGTACCTCGCGTAAGATCAAACCTTCTGGAGCGGCAAAGCAGGCCAGCGGAACCGGTAATCCGGAGATGACACGCACTTCTCCTCAGGGAATGGCAATAGCCAAGGTCTATGCTTCACTCCAAGCGCTTCGGGGAAAAGTTAGGTTTTCGCGCACATCTACCGAACTAAAAGCAGATCGGTGATCTGAGATGCTATCGGTCTGGTTCTTCCAGAGCCACCGCAGCTCGGAGATTGCCTGGCCCTTTTTTGAGCGGTACGCGAACCTTGGAGTAAGTATCCGGCGTGTCGGGATTCTGTTTCAGAAAACGGCGTATCCGTGTTAGAAATCGGGAAATTCTGGCTGTGGCCACAAAGTCTCCTTTTCCCTTATTATCTGCAGTAACGTTGAAATTTAAAGTCGATACAGTTTCCGGGCATTTTCGCGCATCACCATGCGTGCCAATTCCTTTGCGCGCTGGCGTGACACTGTGCCTTCTCGCAGCATCTGCGTAAGAGCAATGCCGAGAGCCTCTCTTCCGCGTCGAGCCGCTACCATGCCCGATTCCTCCCAGCCCAATTCCTCCGAGTAAGGATATGCGTCGGTTGCGAACATGACCTTTTCCGGGATAAACGTGAGCCACTCGCGAAGGGTTTGGGCAAGAACTGATGGTTCAATTACCAGGGATTGCTGAGAAAAATCCAGGTAAGCATTCGGTTTTTCCAATAATGCGGTAATCTCGCGGGTAAATGGCCACCCGCCATGCACCATCACAAACTGTGTCCGGCGCAACCGGGGATCATTCAGAACGGGTTCCAACAATAAAGGGTTTACGCCACTGACATCGAAGTAACCGCCTGCTCCCGCCATGGTGTGGAGATGGACAGCCATACCAAGCCGACCGCATTCCGCGGCAATGTAACGAAATAAGAAGTCCTGCAACTGTTTGTAATTTCCGTGACCGCTGTAGGCTCGTTCTGCGTCCTCTCGCTCCACCTGATCAAACGCGAAAGAACGGAGGTATGCTACTTCGAACTTCTCCGCCACTGCGCCTCCTTGCTTGTGCCGTTCCAATGTAGGAGTGACAATCTGGGTCAGGTACGCGTTTAGTGTGGAGGGCACCTGCTGGTAGCCGCTTTCTGTTAGGTAACGGTGAAGCAGGCGTTCTTCCAAGGGGAAGAAAAGCTTGCGATCCGGGTTTGCCTTTGCCAGGCTCGTGTTATCCAAAGGGAAGAGCAATGCATCCACATATGGAACCCACCGAAAGCGGGGCGGACTCATTCCCTTTCCCATTTCCACTCGGTTTGCCAGCATCACATCCACATTCATCTGGTCCAGAACCCATTCCGGATATTGTTCGCCTCGCGCCGCGATCTCTTTTTGTTTTCCTTGCGGAAATACCTTCGGGAACGCTCCAGGCCGTAACGCCAGTGGATCAGAGGAAGGCTCCATATTGTCTACTGGCAATGCGTCAAAAAACCGATCGGGTTCGCCGTTGAGTACGACCCGAACCGGATGAGCATGGTTATCGATGGCTTTGATATGAGCAATTTCTTCCGCAATGCCGGGGTCAACCAAGGGCGTGCTCCGGCAGGATGCAAGGACCAGGAATGCAACAATAACCGCCATTCGTTTCGTCGACGACATTCCTTGCAGCATAGAGGAAATTGTGATCAAGATGCCTGGAGCGGATTAGAGCTTTGGTTACACCACAGATGATTCGCTTGCCTGACACCTGCTAGAGTTCATCGTTATGGAAGCTTTTCCTCGTTTTGCGGTCACGCGGTGCTTTCGAGTTACGTTGCAGATTCTGATGCTGTGCACCACAATCTGCTTTTTGCATGCGCAATCGACTGGAGCACCCGCAACATCTTCACTCACTGTTCCGGACTGGGCGCTGCCCGGCTCCCCGACTCACAAACAAGTCCCGCCGCCGGCAGATTTTCACCGACCCAGTCAGAACTTCCCTGGGCCGATTGGTCTATTCGAAGGTCAATCCGATATCGGCGCTGCGTTGGTACCAGGGAGTGCGAGTTATGACGCCAGCACGAAAGAGTACACCATTCATTCCGCTGGTTACAATATCTGGTACTCACGCGACGAGTTCCGCTATCTCTGGAAGAAAATGTCCGGCGATGTTTCGCTTGCAGCCGATGTCACCTTCCCGAATCCGGAAGGTTATGGTGACCGCAAAGCAGTGTTAGTGATTCGCCAGAATTTGGATGACGATTCCAAAGAAGCCATGATCGGCCAACACGGCGCAGGCATGATCCACTTGGCACAGCGCCCCGAAAGAGGCGCAAACTTCAAGGATCTGCAGTACCGCTTCGGAGGCATGCTGGCTAACGTGAAGGCGAAGCGCATCGGAATTGAAAAGCGAGGCGATTCCATCGCCATCTTCATCAGTCTGCAAGGAGAGCCTTTGCACCAGTTTGGCCCGCCCATCAGCTTACACTTCCAGGAACCTTTCTACGTTGGCCTTGGCTTCTGCTCCCATTTGCCAGATAAGTCCGATACGGCAGTGCTCTCGGATGTGGTTCTGGAGAACTCGGCAGGCAAGGTGCATTAGGCGCGGTTCACGGAAAAGAGGGAAGAGAATCTTAAACGATGACGAAGATGTTGCTGATGGCAGGATTGCTGGCCATGGATGCTTACGCGGCAGAGAAATGGGCTACGGTTTGGGCAGGTTCTGTGCACGGTCCTTATCCGGCAGGAAATGCTGTTGCACAACCAGACCTCCACGCCGTTTTTCCCCAGGCGCATGCGGAAGATCAGAGCTTTCGGTTAGTTTTCAAGCCCAGTCTGTGGAGCGGCAGAATCCGGCTGCGATTCTCGAATGTGTTCGGGTCACGTGCTCTCCAGTTGGATGGTATTTACGCTGGCGTACATGCCTCCGCAGGACGGCTCTTGCCCGGAACAAACCGCTCGGTCCACTTTGGCGGGGCAAGCACGGTGACCATTCCGCCCGGGCGATTCGTCTGGTCGGATGCAGTTGATCTTGATTACCAGAAAAAAGATCCAGCAGCCTACACCGAACGTAAGATGGCCGTGAGCTTTCATGTGGTCGGCGAATCAGGCCAGATGACTTGGCATGCCAAAGCCATGCAGACCTCCTACGTTTCTTCGCCACATGCCGGTTCGCACGGTGGAGACGAAACCACCGATGCGTTTCCCTTCACCACCACTTCCTGGTTTTTTCTGGATGCAGTGGATGCCACGGTCGCGAGCGATACAAAGGTCGTGGCGGCGTTTGGCGATTCCATCACGGACGGAACAAATTCGACCATCAATGGAGATGATCGCTGGCCTGATTTTTTCGCCGGTCGCGTCCGCGCCTTGCGTGGACCACGGGTCGCGGTGGTGAATACAGGGATTGGAGGAAATCAGGTAATCGGCCCTCCTAAATACGACAAGGACAAGCCTGCTGGGGGTGGACCATCGGCACTGGAGCGCCTTGAGCGAGATGTGTTATCTCTTTCCGGTGTCAACACGGTGATTTGGCTGGAAGGGATCAACGATCTGGGAACGTCTCACGCAACAGCGGAGGCGGTCATTGGGGGATTCCAGGAAGGCATTGCGCGGTTGCATGCTCGGGGAATCCGCGTGATCGGCGCTACTATCACTTCCAGCCTCCAAAGCACAGCTACGCACGGCACTGCGGAAGTGGATGCCCGACGTCGGGCGATCAATGAATTTATCCGGCACGGCGGAGCCTTCGATGGGTTTGCCGATTTCGACCAAGCCACGCTGGATTCTCAAACCGGTACGCTCCGTAGTGAGTTCCAGCCCAGCAGTTCCATCGGCGGCCCCGGAGACCGCTTGCATCCTAACCGCGCCGGGTATCAGGCGATGGCGAACTCAATTGATCTCCAAAAGCTCTTCTGAAATGAAAAGTATATCTTGACAGTTTCATAAATCGTTGATAGTTGTTATCTCCACCAGCGCGCTGAATCGTTCCGTGCAGGAAAGTTCCATACGCGCCAACGCTGGGCGCGTTACGGGAGGAAAAGGTCCACGATGACTCAAGAAAGAACCGCGCAGGGGATTCTGCCAATTGCCTTGTATCGGTTGGTAAGCGTTTTCAAAGCGGCGGCAGCTTTGGTGTGCATTTCCACAGCAATGATGGCGCAAACAGGCGGTGGAGCCACTTTGGTTGGCACTGTTACTGATTCCAGTGGAGCCTTTGTCGCCGCTGCCAAAGTTACCGTTCTCAATACAGGAACCAACTTCGTTACGGAAACCACCACTAGCGCGGAAGGCGCTTACTATGTTCCATACCTGATTCCCGGTGATTATCGCATCACCGTAGCTGCCGCAGGCTTTAAGGAATTCGTGCGCAGCGGCCTTACTCTTCGTTCGGCGGATGTGCCGCGCATTGACATCACGCTTGAGGTCGGCTCACTCACTGAGAGCGTCACCGTGGACGCCTCAGCCGCTCTCGTCAACACGGAAAATGCTACCAGCAGCTATGTAATCTCCGACAAAGTGCTTGCCGAAACACCCGGCGTCATGAAGCGGACCCTGTATCTTTTGCAGTACATGCCTGGAGTGGTTGCGGTGCTAGGCCAGGCTGGCTTTCACATCATGGGCCAGGCGCAGAATGATATTGGCGCCACAATGGACGGAGTTCTTGCCAAATCCCCGTATACCGGAACTGTGAACCAGGTGGATGGCGTAATCCAGGGCAGCACGGATGCGATGGAAGAAGTGAAGGTGCTCACCACCGGCGTCTCTGCCGAGTACGGGCATACCGCTGGCGGCTCGATGAGAATGGTGTATAAGGCGGGAACCAATCAGCTTCACATAAGCTTTGAGGATCGTTATCTTCCCGGAAGCTGGTCACATCGCGCTTATCTCACCCAACTTCCCAATCCGCCGCAAGCGCCTTGGTATTACGAAACGTTTGACTTAGTGGCGAGCGGCCCAGTGATTATTCCCAAACTCTACAACGGTCGCAATAAGACTTTTTGGCTGTCAGATTACGCAATTAATCATGAACACACGATTAATTACCCCCTTGCTACTGTCCCCACGCCGGACATGCTCAATGGCGATTTCTCGTTCAAGGATGCGGCTGGTGGTGGGCTGCCGATCTATGATCCAAGCACAACCCGCCAGGTGGGCAATACCTTTGTTCGTGACGCGTTTCCCGGCAATGTCATTCCCAAAAGTCGCATCGACCCAGTAGCGGCCAAGTTCATTGCGCTCGGCATCTGGAATGCGCCAAACCTGCCGGGTACGCCCAGCCGTACCGGCCCCTCCAACAACTTGCAAATTCCCAACAGTTGTCGCTGTCTTCACCGGGACCGATGGGACGAGAAGATTGATCATCAGTTCTCATCCAATGAAAAGATCTTCGGTCGCTATTCGCAGTACCACAATCGCGGCCAGAACGGAGACGCTTTCGCCAAGTCAGAATTCAATGCCTCGCGTGAAATCAATCCGACCGATGATATTAACGGGGTTATCAGCCTGTCATCCATCATCTCTCGCACTATGTTCAATGAAGCCCGTATCGGTTATAACCGACGTGCTTCCTCAAACCCGGACCGTCCTGAGTCAACCAAGACGGCGCTTACCGTACCCGGCGTTGCGCCAGATACGCTTCCCTATTTCAACATTGGCTTTGGCATTGCGCCGCTCAACTACACGCGACAAGTGGGCGAAGACCGCGTGATTCAGGACAACTTCACCAAAGTCGCCGGAAGGCATAGCATCAAGATCGGCTTTGAATCGATTCGCACGCTGTTTAGCGATACCGGCACCGCTCTTCCAGGCGGCCAGTACAACTTCACGGGCGGAACTTCGCTGCCTGGCGTGCCGAACACAGGAAACGATTTTGCTGCGTTCGAGTTAGGGGCAGTCACCAGCGCCACTTTCACCAAACAGCAAGCCATCTTTCTGCCCCGGCAATGGGATCAGGAAATTTATATCCAAGACGATTGGCGAGTGCGGCCGAACCTCTCCTTGAATCTCGGACTGCGGTGGAGCTATTTCTCGCCTTATGAAACCAAGTACGACCAACAATCGCAGTTCGATCCGAATGCCATCGACCCTGTCACCGGCATGAAGGGGGCAATCATCCATCCGAAAGGACCGATTGGGAAACGCGACCTGAACAATTTTCAGCCGCGTATCGGGCTGGCTTGGAGCTTCCGGAATAATGCCGTGTTCCGTGCCTCGTATGGCATTATGACGGTGGATAGCTCGGGGCAGAGTGGTTTTGGTTTTGACGAGTATTCGGCAGCCTACAACATCCTCCAACCCACCGGGAATCAAGACCCTGTGTTCTACCTGAAAGATGGGCCAGGGCCGATTACCTATAAGATTAATGCCGATGGAACAGTTCCTTATACAGGCGCGAACTATGGCAGCCGTACGGCTACGTGGCGCGATCCCAATCTCCATAACGCGTACATCATGAACTGGTCTGGCGGATTCCAGTATCAGCCTGCGACCAACTGGTTCATCGGTGCCATGTACCAAGCTACGGTAGGCGTCGGGCTGCAGCGGATGTGGAACATCAACCAGATTCCTACATCGCTTGCGTTAGGAAATGACCGTGCGCTGCAGGATTCTATTGTGAGCCTGGGCACCCAACAGAACTACATGATGTATCCCCAATTCGGAACCATCAACCTGCTGGGCAACTTCAATCACAGCACATGGCATAGCGGTAACTTCTCTGTGGAGAAACGCTACAGCAATGGCCTCATCTTCAACGCTACTTTCAACATATCGAAAAATCTAAGCAACGACGATACGCTGAACTACTACACGCGAGCTGGCAAGGCGCGCACGGCGTGGGACCAGGAACGGAACTTCGGTGCTTACATTATTTATGAATTGCCGGTCGGCCAGGGGAGACGCTTCCTGAACAGAGGTGGCCTCCTGAACACGATCTTCGGTGGTTGGAAGGTCGATCTGAGTGAAAACGCTCTTTCCGGTATTCCGTTGTCGGTTACGTATGCCGGCAGCCCGAACCGTTACCTGCTCAGCATCAATCGGGTTAATGCGGTCACAACGCTCGATCAGGCGATTGTGCCCGATTACCAGATGGGGAACCGGTTCCCTGTTCCACAGGGCCAAAACCCGTATTTCAATATGAGCTCGTTCGCTTATCCGGCTTCTTATACCATCGGATCGTTAGGTGCCCGGGTACTTGATGCTCCCTCCATTCTGTGGATGCAGTTCTTTGTCACCAAGACCTGGCAACCCAAGGGAGAACGCCTGAAGCTGAGTATCCGCGCCGACGGGCATAACCTGCCTTGGAAGCGTCCGCAGCTTGCCGCGCCCAATACCACTTACAATCTGAATAGCCCGTTAACATGGGCCAGGTTTACAGGCACCATCGGAGACTTTTCCAACTTCGGCACGGCACAGGCGAATATGCAGCTATCTTTCCGTGCGGAATTTTAATAAGAGGCTATTTATGAGCACATCTGATTCAAGCGAAAAAAGCACTGATTTTCCTCTTGCGCG
Organism: Bryobacterales bacterium; assembly: GCA_963791675.1. GTDB lineage: Bacteria > Acidobacteriota > Terriglobia > Bryobacterales > Bryobacteraceae > JALYXI01. Next base: position 415,741 of record CAWBTD010000023.1, on the reverse strand, counting down.
CCGGGAGTTTGCCAAGCGTGCCCTCGGTGGAGCTGCTCTGCTAGCAACCCCGACTCACTCTTCGGCAAAGCTGACCCCCATTCCGCCGGGTATCAAGATCGGAGTGAGCGCCGGCCCGGCCACTCCGGAAAATATGTTGTTTCTGAAGCAGATTGGCGTGAAGTGGGTAAGTCTTGCGCCAGATCCTAAAAACGCGACTGCGGAAGCTTTTATTGAATTGCGGGAGAAATGGGAAGCTGCTGGTTTCCATGTTTACAACATCGGAAGCGGAGCCGGCCCGAGCGGCAGTTTGCACAACATGCCGGAAGTGACGCTGAATCTTCCCGGGCGTGATCAGAAGATTGAGGAATACCTCAATTACATTCGCTATCTCGGTAAGGCTGGCATTCCTTACAGCACGTACGCGCACATGGGCAACGGCATCTGGCGCAGTGGCCGCGAAGTCACGCCACGCGGTTATTCCGCTGCGGCACTTGATTTATCCAGCCCGAATGCGCGCGGTACGTGGGCAGGCAAGACGTATGCGGAGCCGCTCTCTCACGGTCGCGTCTACTCGAAAGAAGAGATCTGGGACAACTACACTTACTTCATTAAAAAGGTAGTTCCTGTTGCGGAAGAAGCGGGTGTACGGATCGGCATTCACCCGGATGATCCGCCCCAGCCGGTGCTCGCTGGCGTACCACGCTGCATCTTCTCGAATTTTGAAGGTTACAAGCGGGCGATAGAGATCGCCAACAGCCCGAACATCGGTGTTTGCCTGTGCTGCGGCTCCTGGCTCGAAGGCGGCAAAATGACGGGTGCGGAGCCTGTGGACATGATTCGGTATTTTGGACCGCGAAAGAAGTTGTTCAAGATTCACTTCCGCAATGTGAGCGCCCCATTGCCGCACTTCACAGAAACCATGATCGACGATGGTTACTATGACATGAGCAAGATCATGCGAGCCTTGGTGGAGGTCAAGTTCGAAGGCATTATGATCCCAGACCATATACCGGGCGTGGGTAGCGATCCTTCCAGGGAAGGCGCACAGGGAAATGGGGGCCGAGGAGCATCAGGAGAGTATCGCCCGAACCCTTCGCTTTCTTACCTGCTCGGGTGCATGAATGCCATGTTGATTGCAGCCCAGGGGAAAACGGCTTAATCCAGAAAAGCCAGCAGCAAATTTTGCGAGCCTCGCTTCGCGGCTTCGGATAGACTAGTTTGCGGAATGAACCGCCGACATTTCTTTCTTGCCGTGAGCAGCGCGCCGCTGCTGGCCCAAACCCCCGCTGCTCCACCCACGCCAGAGTTGGAGTGGGTGGATGCCAAGAAGCTGACCGTGGAAGGGTTGGGCTTCAAGGACGTGAAATCACCATACGACCGACTTCCGGGGCGAGCAGAAGGTGTAGTGCCGCCAGCGGTCTGGAACCTGAGTCGCGATTCAGCCGGTGCCCTGGTGCGCTTCACTGCCGCCACCCCTGAGATTCATGCGCGCTGGACGATAACCAATAAGAACCTGGCAGGGGCAAACATCACTGCAATCGCCTCCAGTGGACTGGACCTTTACGCGAAAACAGATGCTGGCAAGTGGCGCTGGCTAGGTGTAGGGCAGCCGAAGTTCCCTGACACCACCGCCGCGTTGATTACCGGTATTCCTGCTACTGAACGCGAGTTCATGGTCTACCTGCCGTTGCGTAACGGCGTCACCTCATTGGAATTTGGCGTACCGAAAGGGTCCACCATCAAGCCCGGTCCGGTGCGGGCGGCTGGGTCAAAACCGATTTTGTTTTACGGCACTTCCATCACCCACGGAATTGGGGCATCCCGCTCAGGCATGACGCATGTGGCGATGTTGGGACGAACATTCAATCGTGAAGTAATCAATTTGGGCTTCTCCGGCAATGGACGCATGGAACCGGAAGTCTTGAAGTTTGTGGCCGAACTCGATCCGGCAGTGTTTGTGTTGGATTGTTTGCCGAACATGAATGCGCAACAGGTTACGGAACGCACCGTACCGGGTGTGAAACTCCTGCGCGAGGCTCACCCCCGTACGCCAATTCTTTTAGTGGAAGATCGCAACATCCAGACCGGATTCCTGGTAGAGGCTCGTCGCAAAGCGAATGATGCCAATCATGCTGCATTACGAGAAGCGTTTGCCGCGTTGCAAACAGAAAAGGTACCTAACATCTACTACCTGGAAGGCGCTAACTTGCTGGGCGATGACGGTGAGGGCACAGTGGATGGTTCACATCCCACTGATTTGGGCTTTACGCGGCAGGCAGCCGAGTTTGAACGTGTGCTGCGGCCAGTGCTGAAGTAAGCTACGTCCAAAATGGTTCTTCGGCGGGCATGAACTGAATCGGGACGTTTTTCACAAAAGTCCTCATCCACTTTGCCAGATCTTCCATGCCGGGCTGCTCCGAAACGACGTGCCCCAGCATAATCAGTCCTTTGTTTATGCCGAGCGACACTGCATCCGCTACGTACTCCACGTTGTCGAACGCTCCGTCGGCTTCTTGTTGTTCCCCTCCAATTACCACGTCGGCCTCCACACTCATCCGGGGAGTTGCATAACCGGGACCAAGCAGAATTTTACTCACTTTTGCCTTCGGGTCGCCAACGCAGCGGAACGCACGCGAGCCCGAAAGATGCTTTACCTGCGATGCAAATTCTCCCAACGTTGTCTCTGGAATAGTGTACACGCGGGGACGCATGACGGCACTCTCGCCGCCCGGCACTCCTACTGATCGCAGTGACCCCACCACCGTATAATCTGGTCGCATCGCGTGCATGTGGTCATGTATACGCCAAACAATCATGTCGTTCTTCAGGGCGAATTCCGTCTTCATTTTGTAAACAGGATTCGCGGTCAGATCTTTGGTTTCGTCACGGTCATTCCAGAACGTGTCCTCATGGGCGATGATCATGTTCAAGCCTGCCGCATTCGCACGCTTCATCACATCAAAGGTCACCATGACCGTGGTCGCAATGCCCTTGACGAGGGAATCAGGATTGCCAAGCTTGAACGTGTCGCGGTAAGACTGCTCATTCCATGGCACTCCGATATTCCGCTTGATCAGATCCACGATCTCGCGTCCTGTCATCAGAGCGCCCTCCAGTAAAGATCGCCTGTGGCGATCCATTGGGTCGGAACTTCCGTCACAATTTGTTTCAGCCATTCCGCGCAGGCCCGCATGCCTGGATCTTCCGATACCACGCGCCCGATGGTTACCAGCCCACACTTCTCGCCAGCGGTATAAAGGTCAGCGGCAAAGTGAGTGTTCTCCCATTCGCGTACTTCTCCGGCGATGATCAAATCAGCCTCTGAGTAACGCTGCCACATCACGGAGGGCGGCATGGCTCCAGGGTGCAGCAACACTCGCCGTACGCGCGCTTTGCGATCACCAACTGCGCGCAACCCACCGCGCAGGTTCAGCTTTTTTCGGATCAGCGCGACGGCGTCCTCGGCTGTGGTGGCCGGAATGCCATAAATCGCATCATCTTGGCTTACCCGATATTTGCTCCAGCCGAGTGACTCCGCTAAGCCGGTCGTCATCTCCTTTTCTTTGCGCGCCTGCCAGTGATCGTGTAGTCGGAAAATCACTAGCCCGTTCTGTTGAATGAATTCCTTCTTGGCTTTGTATACCGGATCGTCAAAGGTAGGGGAAGCCGACGGGTTTTCCTGACGGCCAAAGAACGTCGGCTCATACGTAAAAATAAGGTTTGCCCCGGCTTTTACCGCCTGCTTCAACACCTCCACAGTGGCCATTGCGGTAGTGGCTATCGCCTTCACTGGCGTAGCTGGGTCGCCAATCTTGAAACCGTCCGTTCCAGATTCCAGCCATTCTCCTCCAAGGCTATTTTGAACACGATGCACAACCTCCTGAGCTGTAAGGGCATTTACGCCTCGCACTGGCATCTGCACAGTTGCCAGTGTTCCCGCCAGCAGACTAAATGTGCGCCGTGACACGTCTGGTTTTTTCATGGATGACCCAGTGCCGCTCAGCATATCATCGGTGGGGGATGTAATCTGCATAGAAAGGATTTGGATGCGCCTGAACTTTGTTTACCTGCTCTGTTCTTTTTGCCTGGCCTTTGTCACCCGCATCTTGCCAGTTGCTTTTGCTCAAATGAACATGGCGGGGCATGTGATGGAAATGCAGGATGAGATTCCGCCAGAAAAACTTCCGCCGCCGGTGCGGATATCGGGCATCGGCAATGCTCACATAAAGATCACTGCCGCTCCAGAAGCTCAAATGTGGTTTGATCAGGGACTCAATCTCCTGCATGATTTTTGGGATTACGAATCGGCTCGCGCCTTTGAACAAGGCGTGCGGGTTGATCCCCGATGTGCCATGTGTTACTGGGGCCTCTACCGCGCGGAAATTTTTTATCACAGCACGGCTCAGGGGTACGCAGGACAGGCAATCGCGAAGGCAGTGGATCTGAAGCAGAATGCTAGTGAGCGAGAGCGCCTGTATATTGACGCTGCTGCTGCCCACGAGCAAGCTGGTCACAGCCCAGATTCACGTTCCCTGCGCTTACGGGAACAAGAACTCCTCCGCAAGCTGGTCGCCGACAACCCACAAGATATACAGGCGCAAATCTTCCTCGCCAATAGCGGCGTCAGTGATGCGCTCGCCATCCTCCAATCGATACTGAAGCAGGACCCTGACAGTTCCGCCGGCAACCACTATTACATCCACGCCGTGGAAGCCAGCGAACACCCTGAACGAGCGCTTCACAGCGCCGATATTCTGGGGCGTCTTGCCCCTGCTTCCGGCCATATGGTTCATATGCCTGGTCATATTTATTACCGAATCGGCGACTACGCTCGCGCTGGACATGCGTTTGCTGCTGCCGTGGAAGCTGATGAGCGCTACATGCGAGAGCAGCACATTGACCCTGATAACAACTGGAACTATGTTCACAACCTGATGTATGCGGTGGCAAATCTGCTGGAACAGGGCAAATTTGATGAGGCCACACAAGAATCCGCCAAGATCACCGGAGCACGCGGAAAGCTGGATACCACACTCTATATCTACTTGGCCCGCGACTCCCTTTCCCGCCTCAATCCCCTGTTACCCGTTGCTGTCCGCACAGCTAATTTTCCGGAGATTCGGAAACTGGTCAACGCGAGCAGCATTCGCCCGGGTCTGCCAAACCTTGCCTTCCTCCGGCAACGGTTGTTAGATTTCGCGGCTGGAATGGAGGCCATTACGTCACACAAAATCCCTGAGGCAGAGTCCCTATCGCAACACTTCGATGCCGAACTCTGGCGCATGTTGCAGCATGATGAACCGGCGCACAGTATGGCTATGCCTATGCCTCAAGCCAAACCGGATGGACCGCCGAAGCTCGCGGTAATGTCCGATGCTCTTCTGGAACCTTTGCTTAGTACCCTTTCCATCATGTCTCTTGAATTGCGTGGTTCTCTGCTCGCTGCGCAGGGCAAGACGGAGGATGCCAAAGCACTCTTTGCCAACGCGGCCAACAAAGAGAAGGCCCTCGGCTATCGCGAGCCACCAAACTATATTCGCCCGGTCGGTGAGACGGAAGGAGCCGCCATGCTCGCCGCGCACCGATGGGCCGACGCCAAAATGGCTTTTGAGCGGGCACTGGGAGAGCGACCGCACTCCGGATTTGCCCTTTATGGAATTGCATTCGCCAGTGAAGGGGCTGGCGATCGCAAAGCTGCGGCCAAAACTTACGGAGAGTTCTTAACGGCCTGGAAGGATGCCGACCCCGATCTTGCGCAAATCGCGCATGCCCGAGCGTACCTGTCGGCACATAACGAATAACGAAATCTGTTTGCCCATAAATATGGGAAAATGGGCTTTTCTTTATTGGAATGGAAATGAAAACAACTGTGGAACTTCCAGATCATGTATTTCGCAATGCAAAAGCTCTGGCGGCGCAAAAGGGACAGTCTCTCAGAACGTTTTTTACTCAAGCTATTGAAGAGCAGCTTCGCCGTGAAACTGGTGAACATCCGCTTCAGGAGAAATGGAGAAGCGCGTTTGGCGCTTTAAGCAACCTTCAAGAGGAAAACACTAGAATCCAAAAACTAATAGAAGAAGAGTTTGAAAAGGTAGATACGGACGAGTGGCGCTGATTCTGGATACGAACGCTCTTTCCGCCCTTGCAGAAGGAAACAAAGAACTAGAAAAAGCAATCAGAGGTCAGAATCAGCTATGCATCCCGGTGATTGTGTTAGGAGAATTTCGATTCGGAATTGGACAGTCTCGTTTCGAAGCGCAATATGAACGCTGGCTAAAACTGCTGTTACCGGAAGTACGGGTGCTACCAGTGGCCGATCTAACAGCGTCTTACTACGCCATGATCCGTAAGACACTTAAGCTAAAAGGGCAACCTATCCCCAGCAATGATTTGTGGATTGCTGCCTTGGCAAAAGAATACGGATTTCCTTTGGTAACTAAGGATGCTCATTTTAGCTCGGTCTCGGATATTCGAGTGGTGAGTTGGTAATTAAAGCATTTTCCGCAGACGTAGTCTTGGTTGCGCCATCCCCGATCATTCGATAGCCTAAAAGATTCGCGCAAACGTAACACTTTTGTTTACCATGACGAACCGTGCCTGGGGCGGAGATTACTTGTTTCTGCTGCAAAACTTGATGCAGAAAGATTTCAGGATCCGCTATCGCAATATGTCGCTGGGCGTGTTCTGGTCGCTGTTGAATCCACTGGTCACCATGGCTGTGCTGACCTTTGTATTCACAGTGATCTACCCGAACCCCAGACCGATGTACCCGATCTTTATCTTGTGCGGGATCATTCCGTTCAACTTTTTTAGCTTTGCTTGGGGTGTCGGAACCAATTCGCTGATCGACGGCGCAGCTTTTGTGAAGCGTGTAGCAGTGCCGCGGGAGGTAATTCCGGTGGCTTCCGTGCTCAGCAACTGCCTCCATCTGGTAATTCAGATTGCTTTGCTCCTGTTCGTAGTGCTGGTATTTGGCAAGCCGATCAATCGCCATTGGGTATGGCTTCCCGTAATTTGGGTGCTGTACATCATATTTGTTTGCGGCTTGACGCTGATTACTTCGGCACTGAACGTGTTTGTTCGCGATATCCGCTACCTAGTGGAATCGTTTAATGCCGTACTATTTTGGCTGGTTCCGATTTTTTACGACTTTGAAGCTGTTCCTGCCAAGTATGTCGATATTTATGCCTATAATCCTGTGGCTGCGGTCATTCTGGCGCTGCGAAAAGTTCTGTTGCAGCAATCCGCGCCGCCGGGGTTTCTGCTGCTGAAACTGGCGGGTGTCTCCATTGGCTCGCTGATTGTAGGTGCGTTTGTGTTTCGAATGTTGCGGCGTAGATTTTACGACTATCTCTAGCCTATGTCTCTGATCGAATTCGAGGGCGTCTCGAAAACATTCAAACAAGGAGCCGGAGCAAAATTACTGCTGGGCCATATGCTGGACCGTTTCCGGAGTACCGAGCGTAATCTGTTCTATGCTCTGCGAAATGTTTCTTTTCAGATTGGGCATGGGGAAAGCGTCGCCGTGATGGGGCGCAATGGCGCAGGAAAAAGCACGCTGTTAGGCTTGGTGGCAGGCTTAGCTCAGCCAAATAAAGGTCGCGTCCAGGTAAACGGGAAAGTTGCGGCCCTGCTGGAACTGGGAAGCGGCTTTCACCCTGATCTTACGGGTGTGGAGAACTTATGGTTGAATGCAGCTTTGTTAGGACTTTCTCGCAAGCAAACACAAGCCGCTTTTGATTCCATTGTGGAATTTTCCGGTATTGGCGATTTTATTTTTCAGCCGCTTCGGACTTATTCCACGGGCATGGTGATGCGGCTGGCTTTTGCGGTAGCAGTTCACGTGGACCCCGACATCTTGATCGTGGACGAAGTGCTTGCCGTAGGCGACGCTGCCTTTACTCAAAAGTGTCTGGAGAAGATCATGGAGTTTCGCCATGCCGGAAAAACTCTGCTGTTTGTTTCCCATGCCGGTGCTTTGCTCAATACACTTTGCGATCGAGCCATCTGGCTGGATCATGGCCAGCTAATGGCGGACGGCAGAATTACAGAAGTATCAGCGCTTTATGAAGGACATGTGCCCACGCCAGTGGGTGCTTAACTTCTCTCCAGGTGCGGTTTTCTGCTACAGTTGCCATTCCCACTCTGGCAGCGGATCATGCCCTGGAAGAATGCCTCGAATCCTTGGCGCATCAAACGTTTCGCCCTTTTGAAATCGTAGTGGTGGATAACAGCGGGCGTGGGCTGGTACGCAAAAGAAACGCGGCGCTACCGCAAAGCACTCGTGTGATTGAGATGCAGCACAACACGGGATTCGGGGTTGCCATCAATGCCGCGATTGCCGCTTCGGACACTCCCTTTGTGGCCACTTTGAATGATGATGCAGTGGCACATCCGGAATGGCTGGCTTCCTTGGTAGAGGCGATGGAGCAACATCCGGAAGCCGGTTTATGCGCTTCTCAGGTCCGATTGGCAGATCAAGGCAATTTAGATTCAGCCGGTATGCTTCTGTGTCGGGATGGCAGCAGCAAACAGCGAGGGCATGGGCAGAATCCGACGCAATTTGCTTCCACCGAAGAAGTGTTGCTCCCTAGCGCATCTGCCGCGCTTTACCGCCGACAGATGCTGGAGGAAATTGGCGGCTTTGACCCGGATTTTTTCCTGTACTGCGAAGATACCGACCTGGGCTTACGTGCCGTGCGGGCGGGCTGGCGATGTTTGTACGTGCCTGCCGCAAAGGTAGACCATCGCTATTCCCACTCTGCGGGTCGAGTATCCGCTTTAAAGGCTTATTTGGTGGAGCGGAATCGATTGTTCGTGGTTTTCAAGAATTTCCCGCTTTCCTGGCTCCTCGCCGTTCCGTTTGTGGCGCTTGTTCGCTACGCTTGGCATCTGATTTTTCTGCTGCGGGGCCAAGGAGCGGCTGCCGGTTTCCGAAGGGAAGGGCAGAGCGGGTGGCGGCTGGGGTGGTTCGTATTAAAAGCGCACCTCGCCACGTTTCGGCATGCGCGAACCCTTTGGCGGAAACGGCAGGCGATTCAACACAGCGCAAAAATCAGCGACCGCGAGTTTCTCCGTATTCTTCGCCGCTTCTCCATTTCCCCTCAAGCGGTGGCTGAGTTGTAAATGGCTGCCACTTCCATTCCCTTTGCCAGTGGCGAGAGCTTGCTGGTGATTATTCCCGCTTTTAATGAAGAAGGCGCAATCGGGAGCGTTGTCCAATCGGTGTTTGCCGTGCTGCCCGGTGTTCCTGTTGTGGTGATTGATGACAGTTCTGCCGATGGCACCATCTCTCAGGCGGAGATTGCTGGCGCCCATGTGCTTCGTTTGCCGCATCACTTAGGACTCGGCGGATGCGTGCAAACCGGCTATAAACTGGCTTTCGAGTTAGGGTACGAGTATGTGATTCGCGTGGATGGCGATGGTCAGCATGATGCCCGCTATATTCCTCGCATTTTGGAAACACTTCGGTCCTCCGGCTGCGAGATGGTGATTGGTTCGCGGTTTGTGGAAAAATCTTCGGAACACACCAGCATGCTTCGTGGTGTGGGAATCGGATTTTTTCGATTGGTGCTCCGGGTGATTCTGGGAAAACCAGTGTTCGATCCCACCTCCGGGTTTGTGGGCGTAAACCGGCGTGCATTGGCCGTGTTCAGCAAAAGTTTTCCGCTGGAATATCCGGAGATTGAAACCTTGGTGGTGTTGCAGCGGAAAAAGTTTCAATTTATGGAGGTTCCCTGCCGGATGTTGCCGCGCACCACCGGCCGTTCTTCCATTACGCCGCTGAAGTCGGTGTACTACATTGTGCATGTGCTTCTCGGTGTTCTGGTCAATGTGCTGAAATACGAAGGAGGGAGTCGGCGGAGCGCTCGCCGGCAGTAACCTGGAGCATTGAAAGTTGGAACGGCTTTTACATTGGACTACCGCGTTAAGCGTGCTGCTGATCTTGCTTGTGTTGAGTTCGGTGCGGCGGGCGCATATTCGTGTGGAATATTCCGTGACATGGCTGGTCGCCTCGGTGGCCCTTTTGCTGTTGTCGCTCAGCCCAACTTTGCTCACCGCCGTGGCTCATACGCTTGGCATTGACTATGCACCAGTGGCGCTGATGCTGATTGCGGGATCTGCTTTTCTGCTCGTGTTTTTTCGCGTTTCCGTGATTATCTCTAAGCTGAAGGACGACAATATCGCGCTGGCGCAGCGGCTTGCCATTGTGGAATACCATATGCGGAACAAGGAAGGAGCAGGGCAGTGAAATCAGCCGTGAAAGGGGATCAGCGCTCCCCCAAACAGTTCACCGGGCCCGCGGCGCCGCTGCCGCGTGAAACTACCTCCAAAGCTTCCGCTGCCGCGCAAGTACCTGGAAAGCTACTTTGGTGGCATGTTCTGCTTGGTGCGGTGATCGCCACCGCTTGCGCGCTTTGGGCGTATGGACCAGCCTTGCATGGCGAGTTCGTTTTTGACGATCTCCACCTTCCCTTCACACAACCAGCCGCCAGCACCTGGCCGGTCCGGCTATGGCTTTCCGTTCGACCAGTGACCATGTTGACCTATTGGGCGAATATCCACACATCCGGACTCGACCCGTATTGGTATCACGTGTGGAACGTCCTTTTCCATAGCCTTGCCTCTGTGTTGCTGTTTTTTATCGTGCGCAAAACGCTGGAATGGGCGGCAACAGGGGAGCCTCAGCGTACCATTCTGGCCTTGTTTGCCGGTGCTGTGTTTCTGCTGCACCCTGCCCAAACGGAAGGCGTGGCGTATGTGGCGGGGCGTGCGGAAAATGTAAGTGCCCTGTTTTTTTTAGCAGCCTGGTGCCTGTTCTTATACCGGCGCAACCAAAGCGTTACTTGGTTGACAGCCCTTGGCGTTTTGGTTCTGTTCGGGGCAGCAGTGGGCTCCAAAGAACACACGGTTGTGCTTCCGGCTGTGCTTTTGCTAACGGATTACTTCTGGAATCCGCGCTTGAGTTGGGAAGGCGCAAAACGCAATTGGAAGCTGTATGCTCCCATTTTTGTGTTTGGCCTGTTAGGCGCAATTTTTGTACTGCAGTATATCCGCCGGGACACGGTAAGCATCGGTTTCTCCCTCAAAGAGTTTACTTGGTATCAATACCTGTTCACGCAGTTCCGCGTGTTTTTCGGGTATTTGGTCTTAGCTGTGTTTCCGCTCTGGCAGACGGTGGACTATGACGTTTCCGTTTCGCACACCTTCTTCCAGCACGGAGCGTTTCTAGGGCTTTTGGGAATCCTGCTATTGACGGCTTTGGCGTGGCACTATCGTCGCCGGTTTCCTTTGGCTTCGTATGGATTTTTTGTTTTTGGAACTCTGCTCGCTCCTACGTCTTCTTTCATTCCGATCAAGGACGTAATGGCTGACCGGCGCTTGTACCTTCCGCTGATCGGATTGCTGTTTATTGTTTTGGAACTGTTGCGGCACTGGAAAACCACTCAAGCGAAGTTGACTGCCACGCTGGCGGCTGTGGTCGTGCTGTGTGGCATCTGGACCTACAACCGAAGCGAGGCTTGGAGCAGTGCACTCAACCTATGGACGGATACGGCCATCAAAGCTCCGAACAAGCAGCGGGTACAGTTTGGTTTAGCGGTAGCGCAGTTTCGTGCGAACCATTGCAAGGATGCCGTGAAGTCCTATGCGCGTGCTGCCGAACTAGAGAAGCCAGATTACACCATGCTCATGAACTGGAGCTTGGCGTATGAATGCGCGGATCAACCCAAACTAGCCAGGGAAAAGATGCAGGAATCGATTGATATGCATCCTTCGGCGGAAAGCTGGGCCTCCATGGCTGTGTTGGATGCTCGCTTAGGAAAGATGCAGGAGCCTCTTGATGATCTGAATAAAGCGCAGACATTGAATGCCGCTTATACGCCCTTGTATCTTTACCGAGGCAAAATACATATCGCGATGAAACAATGGCAGGATGCGCAAACCGACTTCCGCACAGCCCTCTCACTGGAACCGGATAACGTCGCAGCGAAGCAAGGCTTGGACGCCGTAGAAGCACAAATGCGCTCCGCCACCCAATAATGCGCATCGGCGTGAATGCGCTCTATTTGATTCCGGGAGGCGTAGGCGGCACGGAGATTTACCTCCGTCGCTTGCTGCAAGCTCTGGCAGAGATCGATACCAGCAATGAATACTGGGTATTCACAAATGCGGAAACCGGAGCAGACCTGGTTCCGGCAAAGCCGAACTTTCATCACGCACCGCAAAACGTAAGGGCGAGCGTGCGTCCGGCACGAATTCTCTGGGAACAAACCATGCTTCCTCTTGCGGTTCGGAGACTTCGGATGCAAGTGCTGCTGAATCCCGGCTTCACGGCACCGATCATCACCGGCGTACCGCAAGTCACGGTATTCCATGATCTGCAGCACAAGCGGCATCCGGAATACTTTCGCTGGTGGGATCTTCCATTCTGGCGGATGCTGTTGTTTTTGGCCGTACATCGTTCCCGAACAGTCATTGCCGTGTCCGAATCCACCCGGCAGGATCTCCATCGCTTTTACTCCTTAGCTCCCGCCTGTGTGAGAGTGGTGCCGCACGGAGTGGAAAAAGAGTTCTTCCGCCTTCCTCGAATGCCGGATGACGCTCACCCTTTTTTGCTGGCAGTTTCTACGCTGCACCCACACAAGAATCTGGATACATTGATTCGGGCATTCGCTCAGTTTTGGCAAGGGAAATCCCAATGGCGATTGGTCATCGTGGGTTTGAGGGGTTTCTATACAGCGGAACTGGAGGCGCTTCGAAGTTCCCTCCGATTGGAACAATCCGTCATCTTTACCGGATGGATTCCCCGTGAAGAACTCCGCTCTTTGTTTGCTACGGCGCAAGCCTTTGTTTACCCTTCGTTATTCGAAGGATTTGGGATGCCGGTTTTGGAAGCGTTAGCAGCCGGCATTCCCACGGCTTGCTCCCATCGCGAGCCGATGGCCAGCATTGCCGGGAAGGCGGCACTGCTCTTTGATCCCACCGATGTGCAGGCCATGTATGATGCTTTGTTGCAGATCACCGGCGATGTTTCCCTTCGGCGCGAACTAGCCGAGAGCGGTCCCGCGCGTGCGGCGCATTACAGTTGGGAGCGCGCCGCCAGGGAAACGCTTTCGGCTCTGCGGGAAAGTGTGCGTCCGTAATGCGCGTTGCTCTGGATTGTGTGCCGTTTCTGGTGCGGAGCGCCGGCGTAAAAGCATATTTGTTCGAGCTTCACTGGCATCTTCGGAAACAGTTTGGAAAGGCGGCTGTGGTTTCTTTTCCCTTGCTAGACGATGTTTCCAGCTTTCACCATGAAGGTTCTGTGGTTGGCCCGTGGGCAACATTTCTTCGCTATGGCTTGCTCTATTTCGTGAACCTTCCTCACAACCATGCTTTGGATTTGCTCGGAAGGCATGTAGATGTGTTTCATTGCTCGAATCAGATTCGGAATCCGCCGCGCAATGCGAGGCTGACCACCATTGTGCATGACACAACCGCCTGGTCTCACCCGGAACTGCACACGGCTGCCACAGTGATCAACGACAAACGATTTGCGGAACGGATCGTAAAACGAGCGGACGGCATCGTGGTGCCTTCGGAGAGTTCACGCGATGATGCCATTCAGTGGCTGGGCGTCAAACCGGAGCGCGTCCGAGTGATACACCATGGCGTAGCGGAAACGTACTTTACAGCGGGACCAGCAGACGCCGCTGCAGCCCGCGCCGAATACCGGTTAAAAAAACCATATATTTTGTTCGTAAGCACCATTGAGCCTCGCAAGAATCTGGATCGCCTCATTGATGCTTACCAAGCGCTATCACCCGATCTTCAGCAGGAGTGGGAATTGGTGGTAGCCGGACCGGAGGGATGGGCAAGCGCTGCTACAGTGGCCCGCTTGCAGCAGGTTCGCTATCTCGGCTATGTGCCGGAGCAATTCTTGCCGGGTTTGGTAGCCGGAGCCACAGTGTTTGCTTACCCTTCCCTTTACGAAGGGTTCGGATTTCCCGTGGCGCAGGCCATGGCGGCAGGCATACCGGTGCTGACCTCTCAGGTATCGTCCTTGCCGGAAATTACCGGTGACGGAGGATTGTTGGTAGATCCTTTAAGCCCCTCTGAGATTCGCAAAGCATTGGAAGCGCTCCTTCTCTCGCCCTCCCTGCGCCTCCGGTTAAGCGAGCACGGCAAGGCGCGAGCAGCCCATTACCGATGGGAGCGCTGTGCGCTGGAAACCTGGCGTTTCTTTGAATCGGTTTGTTAGAGACTGACGTGTACTTTGCGCTCCCGGATCGCGTTACAATAATGCTTTCCATGAAACAAATCGTGAATGCCCCCATTGTGTGTGCTGCGGTAGGAGTAAGCCTCCTGATCGGCTGTACGGGTTGCGGCTGGAGCAGCCGAGCGTCTCGTGCAAACACCATGACCGGCGTTTCCGAGTCAGGTTATCCAAAGGGTTCTCCGGCAGATTCGGGCTCTCCTGCTTTGGGAACCCAGGTCAGGGACGTGAAGCGCGAGCACGAACCCATTGAAGCTCCCAAGCCAGGCGATCCTCGTCCGGGTGGAAACCGCGCGCCTTCTCAGTAGTTTCAACTCTCCAGCAAAACAATCCTGAATTAACGAAATCACTGTAAGCTTTGATCTCCTAAAATATTAGTTGACAAGGGGATTGCTTTGCCCGATACTCCTAATTGTTTAGGAGATCACTTGCCCAGGCGAAAAAACTCTGATACGTCGCTTACTCCGCTTGAGTTGGAAATCATGACCGTTTTGTGGGAAACCGGACCCGCAAACGTGCAAACCGTGCAAGTCAAACTAGCGGCACGGGAATTGGCTTACACCACCGTACAAACCATGCTGAACGTGCTTCACCGGAAAGCGAAAGTGAAGCGCCAATTAAAAGACCGCGCTTACATCTATAGTCCGGTGTTGAGTCGGCAGAATGCAGTCTCCCAAGCAGTTGGGGATATGCTGGACCGTTTCTTTGGAGGTTCCGCCGATAGCTTGGTACTGAACTTAGTGGAAACCCACCACTTAACTCCGGAAAAACTGGTGGAGATTCAGAAGTTGATTGAGAGTTCACGGAAAGGAAAAAATGCAAACAGTTAATCCTGCTCTGCTTACGTTTTTGATCAATGCCGCTTGGCAGATTCCTGTTGTCACTGGAACTGTATGGCTGATTGCGTGGTCGCTGCGCCACGGACCAGCAAGTCACTTGCGTGCTTTGTGGATCGCTGCCATGGTGGCATCACTAAGTTTGCCTTTGGCAAGCATTCCGGCGAATCAACGGCCGGTGCCGAAGTCGCTTCTGATTTCTGCGCCTGCCCGGTTCGAACTCGACTCCAAATCAACCGCCCTGACGAAAACACCGACTCAGTTACATGTTGGGAAACCGTTTCAGCCCAGGAGAGTCACCGTTAAGCAGTGGACTGCCATGATTCTGCTCAATGGATATCTGTTATTTTTCCTGTTTCGTTTTTCACAATTCGTGCGAGCAGCCATAAAAACAGCACAGATCCGGCGCAACTCACAGTCACGGCAATTACCGGTTGCTGTGCAACAAATCTGGAAACGCACCACAGCCGCATTTGGAGTAAAGAACGAAGCGGAACTGCGCGTGTCAGCAGAAATAGGAAGTCCACTCACGATTGGCATCTGGAAGAAAATCATCGTTCTTCCCACATCACTGATAGAGAGTGATGCAATAGAGAGCCAATTTGACCAGAATCTCACAACCGCTATCGGGCATGAAATGGCACACGTAGCGCGTCATGATTTTGCATGGAACATCTTCTGTGAACTGCTGTGGTTGCCCATTTCGTTTCATCCGGCCTCCGCATTGATTCGTCGGAAAATTCAGTGCACACGTGAGTTAGCCTGCGATGAACTTGTTACACAGCGCTTGATGGATCGGGAAAGCTATGCGCAATCTCTTGTGCACATAGCAGCGGCTATGTCGAGCCTGCCGCAACCAGGATATGCATTAGGTGTTTTCGACGGCAATGTTCTTCAGGAACGCATTGAACGCTTAATGAAACCGCAGATCGAAAATCTACGGCGAGCACGGCTTTTACTAGCCACCGGTTTTTCGGCCGTGGTCCTTTCCATCGTGGTAGCATCCGGTTTCGCGATCTCAGCCCGGGCGCAAAGCGCCGCCATGCCCGAGATGAAGATAGCTGAAAATGCTTATAACGGCGGTGATTTTCAAGAAGCAGTAAATCATTTTAAAAAAGCAGTGAACATTGATCCTGATAACATAAATGCAAGACTGTTTCTAGCTAACGCTCTGCTGGGTGCATAGCGGCTGCCAACGGAATGAAACTTCCGTTTCTCCCGGCAATTTATCAATATGTGCAAGTCCTAAATCGTGATCCCAGAACCAAACAGCAATCTTCGGGCTGGCGAATATGGCAACTCTGCCGAGTCGGCGCAAAAAACTCATGATCTGCTTCTGCAAGTGATCTCGTGTGATCCGAACAACAAGGAGGCTTATTACACAATCGGGGTGATGGATTGGAGAATCGTTTTTAAACCAATTATGGAAGCTTCGGCTAAAGCGGGCGTAATGTCCGGAGCGCAAATTTCTAATGCCGATGTGCGGAATAGCCTGCATGAAAAATACGCATCCTCGATTAGGAAGGAATCAAAGTATTGGGAATTGCTTTCCAGGCTGATCCGAGTTGGTCAAATCCCCTGGCCTATTTGAACCTACTTTACCGTGCCAAAGCAGCAGTTGCCCCCACAGCGGAGGAGTCCAAAGCTCTCATGGAGAAGGCTGATGCTCTGGTGGGGCAGGCACTCACGGTAGCCAGGCAGGCAAACGGAACACACGGGACACACCAGACAAACCTTCCACACTGCTGAATGTGGAAGCTCCTCCACCAGTGGAGCCGCCTGCGCCAAATCCATGCCACCACCACCCCGCCTCCTCCGCCTCATCCTCCAGCGGCAGGTTCAACAAATACGGTAAAGCAGATTCGGCTAGTTCTACGGCTTAAACTTGAACGCTTGGTAAGGCATTTTGCGCACGCTCTTACCTTTGTTGTAAGTTGGCGAATCATTGATGTGAGAGGCCGTGATGTAGATTGATCCATCCGGCCCCTCACTGAACGTATCCGGCCATTGCAAACGGGAATCCGTGAGCAATGTTTCCAGCTTGCGGTCTGGAGTGAGACGGCTAACTCCTTTGGCTTGCACGTTACTTAAGTAAATGTTGCTCTTGCTATCCATCCAAATGCCGTCAACAGGAAACGTCTTGGCATAGACCTCTGGCTTTGGCTTACCTTGTTTGATCTCGCAAGGCATCTGTTTTCACGCGATACAGCGAGTTCTTCGCAATTGGCTGATAGTAGAGGTACTGCTTATCAGGTGATAAGGCAATAGCATCTGAATGGAAAGCCGGAGTTTCCCCTGTTGGTCCCAATACCGGCTTGCCGTCAATCACAATCTTTACGCTTTTATCCGGCATCACGGAAGGATCATTATCCAGATGTCGATGTGACTGGCCGTTGGCTAAATTGACAACAATGATTCCGCCTAAACCGCTGTCCGTGATGTAAGCAAAATTTCGCTCATTATCAAAGCGAATGTCATTCAGGTAAGTGTTGGTCTTCGCTACATCCGGCGGAATCAAAATGGTACGAGTTACCTGATTCGTCTTGAGGTCTACTTGCACCATCTTCGGTCCACCCGGCACAATGCTCATCAGCATCGGTGCGGCAGGGTCAAGAATCCAAAGTGAATCCTTGTCATCCACTACAACGCTCTGCACGCATACGAAATGTTTGGAAGCAGTAGGCGGAGTAAGGTCCCAACGATTCCAGTCCTCATTCGGAAATGGCTTTGCCGAGCCATCCGGCATCACTTCCACCACTGCGTTCAGATACTCCGCGGACCAGCGAGGGAAGTTCACAAACACACGTCCTGTTTTCGAAACGCTGATGCCAGTCAACTGGAAGTCATTATTGTGGTACACCTCCGTCAACTGAGGGCCGCTCGCCTGGACTTTCATCGTCTCTGTAAGTGCTAAGCTCGCCATGGTTGCGCGAAGCATGGCTTCTCTTCTGTTCATCACTTTTTTCACGCCAAGATTTCCTGAAGCGTTTCTAGCATGCTGTTTGCCAGTAAACAGAAGGAATGAGCACATCTCCCCAGCCAAATGGATGATCAAAGCCAATTGTGATGCCAATACGGTTTCATTCCGTACGCATTCTTTCCACCACCACAACTGGCCTGACTCAGTAAGGCGATACCACTAGGTCTGTGCTAGTATTATTCCCAGGATCATGCAACACGAGCATGTGGAAGGAGCTTGTCCGAAGTGTGGATCGAGACTGCTCCGCCGCTCCCGGCACGACGGAGCAATTTCCCGGTTAATTCATAATCTAAGAAAAGAAATTCCTTTTCGCTGCCAGAAATGCGACGCTCGCTTTTTTCTGCGGGTAAATGAGCCGGAAGAGATAGCGCAAGCGCACGCAGGCTAAGCGCTTCTTTGCTTCACCAAGGAAAGAAACTCATCTCTGGTTTCTTTTTGCGTGCGGAATGCGCCCAACATGGTGCTGGTCACGGTGGAGGAGCTTTGCTTCTCCACTCCTCGCATCATCATGCAAAAGTGCCGTGCTTCACAGATGACGCCAACGCCTTGCGGGTCTAACAAATCCTGTAGGCACTGTGCCACTTCTTGGGTCAAGCGTTCTTGAATTTGCAGGCGGCGCGCGAACACATCCACCAAGCGCGGAATTTTGCTTAAGCCCACCACCTTATTTTTCGCGATATAGGCAACATGCATTTTGCCAAAGAAGGGCAGCATGTGGTGTTCGCACATGCTGAAAAATTCAATGTCCTTCACAATCACCATCTCGTCATAGCAAACATCAAAAATGGCGCCATTGACGATTCTTTGAACATCAGACTGATAGCCGCTGGTCAGAAATTGCAGCGCCTTTTCCACTCGCTGTGGAGTAAGCTTCAGGCCGTCTCGCGTGGGATCTTCCCCTAATGCGGAGATGATGGTTTCAATCTGGGGCGCAATGGATAGCTCAGTAGTGCCGTTGCGCTCGGCTCCATGCAATGCTGTGGAAGTTGCTTTGTTCATTGGGGTGAAGAAATCAGCAGTTCAAAAATATTCCGGTCTGTTTCGCGAATCCGAATACTGTGAAGGGCGGGCCACTCGCCTGGGAATGCATCTTTCCAGCTTTCTTCCAGTCGCCGGGCAATCGCCACAGCCAGATTTTCCGTTGTGGGAACGGTTTCGCGAAACTCCGGAACGTCCGCGTTCATGTATTTGTGGTGAAAGGGGGAAACTACGGAGCTTTTCACAAGCTGGTCTAAACGGTTTCCATCCACTGCAAAGCCAGTCACGGGGTCCACAGGGCCTTTGGCCGTCACAAAAATCTCATAATTATGCCCATGGCCAAAAGGATTGTTGCACTTTCCAAATAGTTCCTGGTTCTCCGCTTCGGAAAACTGCGGGCAATGGAGCCGATGCGAAGCGGCAAACTGGTAGCGGCGTGTGACGCGGATCATGCTTCCTCTCCTTGGTAATCCACGTATAGGTCCGCTGTTTCCCACACACGAATGTTGTGCAACTTGCCCCGGCCGCCCCCAAGAAGAGGAAACAAGCGGCGCCAAATTTCGATGGAGATATTCTCCACGGTGGGAACTACCCGGTCGAAGGGAGGCACCTCATGATTCAGAAACCGATGGTCAAACGGCTCCAAAACTTCACGATGGAGAATATCTTTCAATTCTTTCAGATCCATAACCATGCCGGTCACCGGGTCGGGATCGCCTGACAGGGTGACTTCCACCTCGTAATTATGGCCATGCCCATGCGGATTGGCTGCAGTGCCAAAAATCAGGAGATTTTGCTCCTCGGAAAGTTGAGGGTTTCTGCAAGCGTGAGATGCCGAAAATTCGACTTTCCGGGTGATGAGCATACCTTGTTTGGATGCCGTGAACCCTTGTCAGGATACAGTCAAGTATATTGATTATGAATGAGTAACAGCCGGGTTGATCGTATTTTGCAGGCTCTGCTTGCCGTCTCCGTGGCAGGATTTGTGTTCTTGTTGTACAGCACCATTCATGAGCAAGTCGTGAATGTAGGCGACACCGCACCCAATTTCACGATTACTGCGAACAATGGACGCCCTATTTCCCCGACCAACTTTGGCGGAAAGCTCCTGCTATTAAATTTTTGGGCCACTTGGTGTCCTCCGTGCGTCAATGAAGTGCCTTCCCTGGACCAGTTGCAGCGCAAGTTTCGGGACAAAGGTTTGGTGGTTTTAGGGGTCAGCGTGGATAAAGAAGAAAGTGCTTATAAAGAGTTCGTGAACAGGTTCAACATCGCCTATTTGACCGCCCGCGACCCGGACCAGAACATCAACCATAACTACGGAACTGTCCAATTTCCAGAAACCTATGTGATCAACGCCCAAGGCAAAGTCGTTGGCAAGATCATCTCGGAAACAAATTGGATGGGAGATAAGATGATCAACTATGTCCAGTCCCTCTTGTGACACTCTCGATGCAGTAGCGGCAAAACCACTGCCTGCCGAAGCCCGGCAGCAACTCATTTCTTTGTTGGGTCCACGCGGGTATCTGGATCAGCCGAACGACCTGAAACTCTACGAGTACGACGGCAGCGTGGATAAGATGCTGCCCGAAATGGTGCTATTCCCCCGCACCACGGAAGATGTGGCGGCTATCGTGAAAATTTCGCATGAGTTTGGGGTGCCGATTGTGGGGCGAGGGGCAGGAACAGGGTTAAGCGGAGGCTCCATCCCGTTAGCTCGCGGGCTGGTGATCGCCTTTGCCCGTATGAACCGTATATTGGCCATTGATGTGGCGAATGAGCGGGCCATTGTGCAGCCGGGCGTGGTGAATCTGGACATTACCCTGTCCGTTCAGTCCCAAAAATACTTCTTTGCGCCTGATCCTTCCAGCCAGCGCGCCTGCACCATTGGCGGCAATGTCGCGGAAAATGCGGGCGGCCCCCATACGTTAGCCTACGGCGTAACCACGAACCACGTGATGGGGTTAGAGTGTGTGTTGCCAGATGGTTCTGTGATCCAAACCGGAGGGGAAATGCCGGATTGCCCCGGCTATGATCTGACGGGTCTGATTACCGGATCGGAAGGCACCATGGCGCTGGTCACCAAAGTAGTGGTGCGTCTGATGCGGCAACTGGAAACGGTGAAAACAGCCTTGGCCATTTACAACTCGGTGGATGAAGCAGCGGGAACAGTGGCGGAAATCACCGCCAAAGCAATCACCCCTGCCGCTATCGAGATGATGGATCAGGAAATGATGGGCATGGTAGAAGATGCCACTCACGCTGGCTATCCGCGAGATGCCGCTGCTGCGCTCTTGATCGAATTGGAAGGACTGAAGGAAGTAGTGGCGGAGCAAAGCGAACAGATTCGCGAAGTCTGTCTCCAGAACGGCGCACGGGAATTCCGCGTGGCACAAACGGCGGAAGAACGCGACCTTCTATGGAAAGGCCGCAAAAACGCTTTTGGAGCCGTGGGACGGGTCAGTCCGACCTATTATGTGCAGGATGGCGTGGTGCCCCGTTCAGAAATTGCCGGAACTCTTCGGCATATCCAGTCTGTGAGTGAAAAGTACGGGCTGACGATCGGGAATATTTTTCACGCAGGTGACGGAAACATGCACCCGATCATTTTGTTCGATGCCCGAAAGCCCGGCGAGTTGGATCGCGCCAAGGCAGCCGGGGAATCCATTCTGGCGCACTGCATTGCAGTGGGTGGCTCTATCACCGGCGAGCATGGTGTCGGCATGGAAAAAAACGGTATGATGGACCGTTTGTTTCCCTCCGACACATTAGCCGCCATTCAGAGCTTTAAAGATCTGTTTGACCCGGAGAATCGCCTCAACCCCGGAAAGGTATTGCCTACCGGAAAGGGTTGCTTGGAAATCCGTCAGGCCCCTTTAACCCCCCAGGGCAAAACATACTAAACGTGAGCTTCGCCGATTGGCTTCTTTCTGACCTCCGACTGCCCCCAGGGGTACAAAAAGAACCGGAAGTAGAGCATCCCTGGTGGCGAGTGATGTGTCTGACGGGGGTGGATTACTTTTCCACCCTTGGCTACCAACCCGGCATTGCCTATCTGGCGGCTGGCCTTCTTTCTCCATTAGCCACCCTGATTCTGGTGCTCGTTACCTTGTTTGCCGCTCTGCCGGTATATCGCCGGGTAGCGGAAGCCAGCCCAAGGGGCCAGGGCAGCGTGGCCATGCTGGAAAAGTTATTTCCAAAATGGGGCGGAAAAGTATTTGTTCTGATTCTGCTTGGCTTCGCCACCACGGATTTTATAATCACCATGACGCTTTCCGCTGCGGACGCGGCGGCGCACTTTACGCAGAATCCGGTGGTTCCTCCGTGGATGAAGAGTCAGATGGCAGTGACCCTGGTACTGCTGGCGATTCTAGGTGCCATCTTTTTGAAGGGATTTAAGGAAGCCATTGGCGTTGCGGTGATTCTGGTCGGGGTGTATCTTCTGTTGAATCTAGTGGTCACCGTAGTGGGGATCGTGGAAGTAGCACGCCATCCGGAAACCATTCCTAACTGGAGCCATGCTTTGTTTGCCCAGCACGGCAATTTTTTTGCGATGCTTGGCATTTCCCTAGTACTTTTCCCGAAGCTGGCACTTGGCCTTTCCGGTTTTGAAACCGGCGTAGCCGTTATGCCGCTGATCAAAGCGCATGACATTCCGGAAAGGGTGCGCAATGCGCGCAAGCTACTGGCAACAGCAGCCATCGTCATGAGCGTGTTCTTGATTGCCACCAGCATTGTGACTACGCTGCTGATTGAGCCAGCAAAATTCAAAGCGGGCGGGGAAGCAAATGGCCGAGCCATGGCCTATCTCAGCCACAAATACCTGGGCAATGGTTTTGGTTCCCTTTATGACGTCAGCACGATCTTGATTTTGGCGTTTGCCGGCGCTTCCGCCATGGCCGGTCTGCTGAATCTGATTCCGCGCTATCTCCCCCGTTTCGGCATGGCGCCCGAATGGGCGCGAGCTTCCCGCCCACTGGTTCTGGTGTTTATGGTGATTGCTTTCACCGTGACCCTGCTGTTTCACGCAGACGTGGATGCGCAAGGTGGTGCCTATGCCACAGGCGTACTGGTGCTGATTACCTCCGCAGCCTTCGCTGTCACGATTTCTGTGTGGGATAAGCCGCTTCGCTGGCCCTTTTTGCTGATTTCCCTGGTGTTTGTGTATACCACCGCGCTAAACATTTTTGAGCGGCCGGAAGGTCTCAAGATTGCCTCATTCTTTATTCTGACCATGGTGGCGACTTCGCTGATCTCGCGTGCTTTGCGCTCCACGGAGTTACGCATTCGTGCCGTTGAGTTGGATGCAGCTGCAAAATCCATGCTTGCCGAGGACGAAGATCAGGTGATTCGCTTGATTGCCAAACGGCCCCGCTCCACCGATGGGCCGGAAGTGTTAGATCGGATTGACCGGGATGTGCGATATTTCCACAATCTGAGCGCGGATGAGCGGCTGTATTTTTTTGAACTGGAACGTGGAGACGCATCTGATTTTGAGGACACTTTGCATGTCACGGCAGAACGGCGAGGCCGCCATACGGTGTTGCGGGCGAAAAGTCCGGTCGTGGCAAATGCGATTGCGGCTATGTTGATCCATTTGGAAAAAACCACGGGCAATGTGCCGCATGGTTATTTCAAATGGACGGAAGGCAACCCGATTGGGAACCTGTTTCAGTTCCTGTTTTTCGGGGAAGGCGATGTCGCGCCAATTGCGCATGAAGTGCTGCGCCGCGCCATCAAAGACCCTGTGCATCGCCCCATCATTCACGTCAGCTAACTCCGCCAATGGATGGAGGTTTGCGAACAATCGTGGTGCTGGTCGGCCTTCCCGGCGCAGGCAAATCTACCTGGATTGCCGAGCGTGGAATTAACGCTCTTTCCAGTGATGCGATGCGAATCTGGCTTTCCGACGACGTCCATAACCAGTTCATCCATGAGCGGGTATTCGCTACCATGCGTTTTTTGCTGCAGCAGCGCCTGGAAATCGGCATGCGCTGTACTTATATGGATGCAACTCACCTGACGCGTGCGGAGCGATTGCCCTATTTGGAAATCGCCCGCTCTCAGCCGGATTGCGCCGTGGAAGCCGTGTTCTTCGATGTGCCGATTGCTGTGTGCTTGGAGCGGAACCGTCAGCGAACCCGGCAAGTGCCGGAAGAAGTGCTGGTTGCCATGGCATCGCGTCTGGAACCGCCCAGTTTGGAAGAAGGCTTTACCCGAATTGAACGAATAATTCCGGCCATCTAAAACCCGGACGGTTGAATGGAAAAAGTCTCGTGCCATTCGCCATCGGGTTCAATGGATTGAAGCTCGCTATACAAGCCTTGCTGCTTCAAGTTCATGGCATTCGTTAAGCCAGCCATAGGCTCAAAGCACAGAAAGTTTTTTCCTTGTGGAGCATACACAACGGCCACCGGGTATTTCGGACCATAGACTACGGTGATTTTCTCGGATTTGCCCTGCATGGAGAACTGGGTTTTTCCGCTTTGGTCATGAGTCAACCCGGTAAATACATCATCCAATTGCGTTCCTCGCAACAGGACCGATTCGCCAAAAGGCGAAGGCTTCCGCTCGCCAGTGGGAATGAGCTGAGGGGAAAGCACCACATGCTCTCGCACCGGAAGATGGACCTGCCATTCATCCCGTGGCGCATCCCCAAGTTGAAAGTACGGATGGTATCCGATGGAAATGGGCATTGGCTCGCTCGCCAAGTTTTGAATCATGGTTTCCACATTGAGATTGCCGTTCCGAAGCCGGTAGGTCATCTCAATGGAATGCGCAAACGGAAATTGTGCCATCAGCGAAGGATGTTTCCAGAACAGGAGTCTGCTGGTGACGTAAGCGTTATTTTCGGAAGCGCCTGCATCCACTAGTTCCCATAAGGGCGTGAAGCACAGCAAGCCATGGATTGGCAGGCCGTTCGGGTCCATCCGAAGATTCCCAAGCTCTTGGTTCAAGTTGTACTGATGGCCATTAGCGAAAAAGCTCATCTGGTCGAGCCGGTTCGCCCAAGGAGCCAGGAACGGCACTCCGCATAAGGTGGGTTTCTCTCGAAATTCACCTAAGGAGGAAAAAGGGAAGTAAAGGAGGTTCTTGCCGTTCACCTTCATCTCATAGGCGGTGTTGCCGATGCCAATGGCAACCGAAACCTCCGTGTTGTGTTCGTGGTCCAGGAGGTGAACAGCATCAATGCCCTGGTGAGTGGTGCGTGACGCAGCGTAGCGGGACGGGGTGCTCATAAACGATTCGTTAGTCCAAGTTCTTCATTGTAAATACTTTCTCCGACGCGGGTGTTAGCATGAAGAGTACATGCCCGCGAGGGTTTCCTTATTTATCACCTGTTTAGTGGATCAGCTTTTTCCGAGTGTCGGGTTGTCCATGACATCGGTTCTGGAGCATCTCGGCTACCGCGTGAGTTTTCCCGAAAACCAGACCTGCTGCGGGCAGCCTGCATTCAACAGCGGGTACCGCAAAGATGCTCGCGCGGTAGCGCGACACTTCATTGAAGTATTTCAGGATGCGGAGTATATCGTGGCGCCGTCCGGTTCCTGTACCTCTATGGTGAAGCATCACTATGCCGAATTGTTTGCAGAAGAACCAGCGCTTCTGCAGAAGGTGCAAGCCATTGCTGGGAGGGCGTGGGAGTTTTCTGCTTTTCTGACGGACGTGGCCCAGGCAGAAGATGTCGGGGCGCGTTTTCCCGAGCCGGTCACGTATCACGATAGCTGCCATGCATTGCGTGATCTGCGGATCAAGGAAGGGCCGCGCCGCCTTCTCCGCCATGTGGCTGGTCTCCAATTGCGGGAAATGGAGATTGCCGAAGAGTGTTGCGGGTTCGGAGGCACGTTTTCCGTGAAGTTTGCAGGTGTTTCCGGCGGAATGGCACGCACCAAAATTCAATCGATTCTCAAAACAGGTGCAAGCACTGTTGTGTCTATTGATTCCAGTTGCCTGATGCAGCTACAAGGAGCGATTTCCCGTGCCAAGCTTCCCTTGAAAACCATGCACCTTGCCGAAGTGCTTGCCAGCCGTTAACCATGTCCACCACTTTTCCCGTAAAGATTCAGAAAACGCTTGAAAACGCGGATCTCCAATCTGCGTTATACACCGCGACGGGTCGGCTGATCGGGCATCGCAAAGATGCTGTAGCCGAATCGGTGCTTCCTGAGTATCAGGAGTTACGAGATTGCGCGAGCGCACTAAAGCGGCACACCATTGACCACTTGGATTACTACCTCCAGCAACTGGAATCCAACGTCCAAGCGAACGGCGGCAAAGTCGTGTGGTGCCGTGATGCCACCGAAGTAGCCGATTTTGTGCTGGAACTGGCGAAGCGCAAGCAAGCCCGGTTAATTGTGAAGTCCAAGTCGATGACCACGGAAGAAATCGACTTAAACGAGCGCCTGATTCACCACGACCTGGAAGCCGTGGAAACGGATCTAGGGGAATATATCGTGCAACTGCGTGGTGAGCGGCCTTACCACATTGTGGCTCCAGCGCTTCACCTGACGCGGTATGACGTGGCGCAAGTCTTTGCAGAAAAGCTCGGCGTGCCAAATGAAACGGTGATTGAGAAACAAACCCTGATTGCGCGTGCCGTGCTGCGGGAAAAGTTTTTGAATGCAGACATTGGCATTAGTGGTGCGAATTTCTTGATTGCCGATTCCGGTGCCGTGGTGCTGGTGGAAAACGAAGGAAATGCCCGCCTGACTACTACCGCGCCGAAAATCCATATCGCCGTGGCGGGCATTGAGAAAATAATTCCACGCGCGCAAGACCTTGCGGTGTTTCTGAAACTGCTGGGACGAAGCGCCACAGGGCAACCGCTCACGGTGTATACCTCTTTCCTTTCAGGACCGCGCCGGGAAACAGAGATTGACGGACCAGACGAGTTTTACCTGGTGCTGCTGGATAATGGCCGCAGCAAGTTGCTGGCTGATCCCGAGAAGCGCGAATCACTCCACTGCATCCGTTGCGGCGCATGTTTAAACATCTGTCCGGTTTACCGCAAAATCGGTGGCCATAGTTTTCCATGGATCTACTCCGGGCCGATCGGTGCCATTATTACGCCGCAATTCCTAGGGACGCACCACACTCCAGCCCTTCCTTTCGCTTCCAGTTTGTGTGGGGCGTGCGCGGATGTATGCCCGGTCAAAATCAATATTCCAAAGATTCTGTTGGATCTTCGCGCTGAGATAAAAGAAGGCCCCGACGCCGCCAAGCAGGATTGGACCGAGCGACTTGGATTTCGGGTATTTGCATTCTTGATGCGGCATCCTAGGCTGTTTGCTCTGGCAGGGCGCTTAGCCTACCGCTTTTCCGCTCTTGCTCCTTTTCTGCGTATAGGTCCGATTGGGCAATGGATGTCCGAGCGGGAGTTGCCCCCCGTCGCGCCGCGCAGCTTTCGTGCTATGTGGCAGGAGCGAGCGGACCCAGCCAAATGAGTTCCCGGGACGAAATTCTAAGCCGTATCCGAGGAGGCTTAGGGCGAGCTGCCAGTTCGCCGGTGTCCTCTCCGCCACCTGTGCGAATCGCCATTCAACAGAGGAATGGGGAAGAACGTGTTGCTTCCTTTCTAGGAAGAGCAGCAGCATTAGCAGCAAAAACGTTTCATGCACAATCAGCAGAACAGGCCAGGGAATATGTATCCACCGCTCTAGGGCAACGCCGTGCAGTGGCTTCAAACGCCTCTATTCTTCGGGAGATCGGCATCACTCAATTGCCTAATGTAGAAACGAACTTCGTCGATCGCGAAAAACTACGCAGTGTTTGTGAACATGCGGACTGCGGAATTACCAGTGCTGATTACGCCTTAGCCGATACCGGAACATTGGTGATGCTTTCCGGGCAGGAGGAGGCACGCATGATCTCTCTGTTACCTCCTGCTCACATCGCCGTCGTACCCGTATCTCGGCTTCTGACTGGCTTAGATGAATTACTCACCATTTTGCCAAAGCCTGCGCTGCGATCCAGTTCTATGGTGTTGATCACCGGGCCAAGCCGTACCGGAGATATTGAGCAATTTCTGGTGCGTGGTGTTCACGGACCTGGAGAAATACACCTCGTAGTGGTGTGACACCATAAGGCACGCCTTAGCTATTCTGGTCGTGCTTCTTTTCGTGTTCTTTAATGGATTCTTCTACGGTTTCTTCGTCCCCTTCCGCCTGGGAAGGCTGAAGCTCGGAAATGTCTTCTCTGGTAGAGGGAGGGTTTTCGTCTGGCATAGCCTCGCCAAGTGCAAAGCATGAGCCAGAGTTCTATTCCTTACACATTAAATTGGAAAGGACACATAACGGCAGAGTCTGATCCCAGTAGAACCAGACTTTGCCTTTATACCGTGATGCGTAACCCTATCCAGCTTGGAGTAGGCTATAACCTCTTGAAACTCCTCTTACGATCCCGGCGCTTAGTCCGTTCCATACCCACAACACCAATGGCGGGCAGGGCTATGGACGAAGACTCAGGTCGTGCTTCTGCTCCGACAGCAGCTCGATTGCCTTAAGAATTGTCCGCGTATTTTCGTGAGACGCTTTGGATGCCATCATTGCAGCGACGTAGACAGTGCCCATCACAGCCCCGAGCCCCAAAGGCAGTCCATGGTGATCATCCTTGGACACTATCATCGCTATCCAAAAGAACAGAGTCAGACCAAGAAGTAAGTAGAGCATCACTGTGGTACGGCGGCGTTCCCGGTCCACCTGATTCAGGGCTGCTTGAAGAGTGTTTTCTGCTTGCTGTGTCATAGTTTTATTTGCACCTTTCCATTGACTTTCGAAGACATGAGAGGCCGTAAGCCAAACGGGACTTAGCCGTTCCGATGTTGATGTCGAGAATGGCTGCGACCTCCACGATCGGTAACTCCTGCACATAGTGCAAAAGCAGAACCGCCCGGCTTCCCGGTGAAACCCGTTCTAAGATTTCTGGCACTTCTGAAAAGAATTCAGGCATCCCTGGATCAGGGGGAGCGGGCAAATCTTCCACGGTTTCTCCGTTCGGATTTGCCCAACGTCGCTCGCGTTTCAATAACGCGAAAGATTCCCGGCTTGCAATGCGATAGGCCCAAGGGCGAAACAGCTCCGGTTCACGAAGCCACTTCAGATTGCGACAGATCGTCAGAAATACGTCTTGCAGTACGTCTTCCGCCCCCGAATATCCAACCAAGCCGGAAATGTACCGAAGTAAACTCGCCTGGATATTGCAAAGAACAAGTTCCAGAGCGTCGCGATGGCCGCTTTTGGCCTGAAGCACCAATCGAGCCTCGCGTTTTGGGTCCATTATCATGTCCTTCGATCTATAAGAGAGTGATTGGCCTCAAGGTGTTCGAATGAAATCACAGAATTTGTTTCATTACATCTGAACGTTGCACGAGAAAGATTCTGCAGAATGCATTCTGGCAAGTTCGTCAGGCATCCAGACGACGTAAATCATGTTAGGGGCGCATCTTTGCGGTGTAGATCCAGAGCCGTCAGATCTAACCGCATCATCGACAGAGCGAGTTTTCTTCAATATCGAGTTCGTAATGATTCAGACACAAATTGACGCTAAACTAATCGAAAGCCTCGCATTCATGTGTAAGCCATCTTTGTTCGTATTTTTTGCCAGCTTTTCCCTGCTGACGTCAATAGCTTTTGCCCAATCGGACGTAGGAGGAGCGACCCTGAATGGCACGGTAACGGACGCGTCCTCCGCCGTGATCTCTGGTGCCACGGTCAAGCTGACAGTCCGGAAACCGGTTTTACCCGCTCGGTTACCACCAACGGTTCCGGCCTTTACAGTTTTGTACGAGTCCCAGTAGGCACCTATACGCTTGCCCTAGATCAGACAGGGTTTCGCTCCACTCGCCTGGAGAATGTCCGGCTCGCGGTAGGTGCTGTGGTGACCCTTGATTTCCGATTAGAAATTGGCGCTAGCAACCAAATCTTTACCGTAGATGCGGCGGTTCCCATTGTGGAAACGGAGCGGTCCCAAACTTCCACTACGGTAGGGGAAAGAGCCATTGCCAACCTGCCGGTGAACGGACGTAATTTTCTGGATTTTACCCGCCTCACTCCCGGCGTAGTGAACGACCCCACACGTGCTGGGGACCTTGCGTTCGGAGGTCAGCGCGGCACAGCCAACTCGCTGTTAGTGGATGGTGGTGATAGCAACAGCGTGTTCTTTGGTCAGGCAGTTGGCCGCACGGGATATCGCCCTTATTCCTTCAGTGAGGATGCGGTACAGGAATTTCAGGTCAATACCAACGATTATCCGGCTGAGATTGGCCGTGCGGGAGGCGGTGTCATCAACGTCGTGACCAAGTCCGGCACCAACGCCGTGCATGGCTCGGCATTTGAGTTTTACCGTGACCGCGCCCTGAACGCGAATACATTCACCAACAATCGTGGCAGCACGGACTTGGGCGTGGCAAACTCTTCCATTCCCAAACAGCCATACCATTTCAACCAGTTTGGCGGCACCCTAGGCGGGCCGATTCTGAAAAACAAGCTGTTCTTTTTCTTGAACTACGACGCCCAGCGCAACACCGTGCCACAGGTCGTCACCACGTCGCTTCCGGTTCCGACCAACTTGCTGCCAGTGCTGGGGCAATATCTGACTCCGTACACAACGGGAGCCAACAATGATGTTGGACTAGTAAAAATTGATTGGAATATCAGTGACACCCAGCGCTTCTACGCGCGGTACAACATTAACCGCTTCACCGGCACAAATTTCGAAAACACGAATCTGAATGCCGTAGGAACCACCAGTTCGCAGTCTCATACCGGTGACAGCAGAGTTTCCACGGATAACTTCGCGGCGGACTACTCCCGTACTTTTGGTTCCAGCATGGTGTGGGACAACCGCTTCATTTTTATCCGCGACAATGAGCCAGGGGAAGCCAATTCCGCTGATCCGGAAGTGAATATTACCAACGGCCCTGTATTTGGTCGGAATAACTTCAGCCCACGTTACACGAATGCCCATACCGTACAGGGCATCTCCACTCTTTCCCTCGTCAAAGGCCGCCACAGCCTGAAATTCGGCGGGGATATCAATGCTTTGTCGATTGCGAACTATTTCCCTGGTTACTTCAGCGGCAGCTATACCTATCCCAGTTATGCCGCCTTTCAGGCAGGGACGCCTTCTCAATACATCCAAGCGTTTCCAGGGGCAGGCACGACTGGCCCTCTCACCAATCCTGATGTAATTGAATACGCATTTTTCGCACAGGATAGCTGGCGCGTCACGAACCGACTCACTTTAAACTTGGGAGTTCGTTACGATTTGTTTAATTATGCTCAGCCTTCCGTTTTAAATTCTGATCCGGGTTTGCTCGCTGGGGGTATCCGCACCAATGTAGTGCCACGTGATTACACCAACGTAGCGCCGCGCTTCGGGTTTGCTTACAAGCCACTCCAGAGCGACCGTCTGGTGATTCGCGGTGGGTACGGCATCTTTTACGAGCGTACTCCAGCCATTCTGATCGGCACTGCGTTTTCCCAGAATGGCATTCAGGTCCGCAACTTTACCTTGACCCAGGGCAATCCGCTGCTGCCGACGTATCCGAACATTTTAACGGCTGCACCTACCACCGGCGCACCGCCGAATCTGTTTGTGATGCAGCCAAACTACGTAACACCGCGCACGCAACAGGCCAGCCTGAATGTGGAAATGGCCGTGACCAACAACATGTCCGTGACGCTCGGTTACCTCGGCGTGCGGGGCGAACACTTGAGCCGCACGCGTGACATCAACCTGTTTCCGGAAATAGCGACCCAGGGAGTGTTAAATGGTTCCCCGATCACTTTCTACAGTCACCCTGGCGTGCCGAATGCTCCACTGCGCCCCAATACCGCTTTCGGACGCATCAGCATGTTCGATAGCGGCGGTGACTCCCTTTATAACGGTGGCTTCGTTCAGGTCCAGAAGCGCTTCGCCAAGCATTATCAACTCCAGGCTTCTTACACCTACTCCAAAGTGATCGATACTGTGCCCGATGCAACGGCAGTCACCGTGGGCGGCGGAGACGATGCCAAGGAACCACAAGATACTTTGCAGCCAAACAATGATCGTGCACCCGGCAATATCGATACGCCACACCGGTTCGTATTTTCCGGCGTATGGGACATCAATTACTTCGGCACTAACTCCAATCTGTTCGTGAAGTATGTTTTGGGCGGATGGCAGCTTGCCACCATCGCCCAGGTGCAATCGGGTCGTCGGTTCTCGGCCTTGGTTTCGGGAGATCCGAATAATGATGGCAATGTGTCCACAGACCGCGTACCGGGTTTGGGCCGCAACACCATCATTGGACCGGCATTCGAAACGTGGGATGTTCGGATTTCCCGGGATATTCCGCTTTACCGTGAGCGCGTCCGGCTTCGCTTGATGGGGGAAGCCTTTAACGTCACGAATCGGGCAAACTTCAACGGTTTGCAGAATACGCAGTATGCTTACACCTTTGCCACCAAAACGTTTACCTCGCGCACGGATTTCCTGCGCCCGTTAAGCACCTATGATCCCCGCATTCTCCAATTGGCGGTGAGGCTGATCTTTTAAAGATGAAATTCGGCGCCAATGGCGTCTGCCACCACACGGTTCTGGGCCGCTCCTGCGGCTGCCCGGAACCGTTCCAAAGGCTCGAAGTAAGGCTCCCGGCTTAATTGAAAAGTCTGATGATGCACGGGCATCAAGAACTCGCATCCGGCATCGTTTCCCATCTCCCATGCCTGTTCCGGCGTGCAGTGAAATCGAATCCACGGGTTATATGCACCTATCGGCATGATCCCGAAGTGAATGCCATTTGCCGTTTTCAGATCGCGAAAGCTGGTGGTGAATGCCGTATCGCCGCCGAACAGGATGCGGAACTCGCCGGCTTGGATCACATAGCCGTTGAATCCGCGATACGTATCTCGTTGCACTCGTGCTCCCCAGTGGTTCACGGGAAAAGCAGTGACGCTCAACTTTTCCGTCTCCACTGTTTGTCCCCAGGCCACCTCATGCACGGCCCGGTAACGACTTGCCCGTAACAAATCGCTGGTTTGCGTTGCCGTAAACACTTCCGTGTTTCGGTTTCGCAACAAACGGAGGCTGGGAAGGTCGAAATGATCCATATGTGCGTGGGAAAGCACGATGGCATCTATCGGCGGCAGTTCACGAAGCGAAAGCGCTGGCGCGACCAACCGCTTGACTCCCAATGTGACAGGTCCCAGGTTCAACCCGGCCCGTATGCTGAACACGGGATCTGTCAGAATATGAACTCCATCCGCCTTGATCAGCACAGTGCTATGCCCAATCCAGGCAGCATGAAGACCGGTTTCCGGCCAATCTGCCGGATGGGGATGGTGTGGGGCAGGCGCGATTTGCTGTTTCCATTCGCGTCGGTATTGTTTAATGAATCGGGTCGCGAATTGGGCTCTCATCGCTCTTCTGTTATGTTCACCTAAGAATGCTTCCCACCGCAAAACCCTCTTCTGCGACACCTCAGGAGGGAAGCGCGGCGCAAACTGCCATTCAGGTCGGGGTTTTTCTTCTGTTGTATATAGTGGCCGTATTCCTCCTGAGTCCCATGGCGCAGTGGGTAGGCGGGTATTTAGTAGGACTTACGATAGGCGGTTTGGTGGCGTCAGTATTTGCAAATAGCTTTACGCTCAGAATCTTCGATCTTGGCCCCTGGGCAAACATCGGCCTCCTATGGAATGCTCCCGCCCGTTTCCATATGCTAATCGGTCTTTTGGGAGGAATAGCAGCGGCTGCATTAGTGATGGGCGTTCCGCTGTTGGTCGGAGCGGCACATTGGGTGCGCAGTGCGGACACAGGCGCGAACTGGCGAACTATTCTATTTGTCCCGTTTCTCCTCTTTTGCGGTGCTTTGGGCGAGGAGTTGCTGTTCCACGGTGCCGCATTTCAGGTCATGTTGCGTTCTTTCGGGGTTGCGGCCACAGTGCTTCCGGTGGGAGTGTTATTCGGGTTGCTTCATAGCAGCAATCCCAATGCTTCCTGGCTGGGTTTGGCCAATACGGCGGGATTCGGCATTCTGTTCGGCCTTGCATTTCTTCGCAGTCGTGATTTGTGGCTCCCCATCGGACTCCATTTCGGCTGGAACCTGACATTGCCGCTGTTTGGCGTAAACCTCAGCGGGATTACAATAAAACCAACAGGCGTAACCCTCCTATGGAACACAGGCCCACTCTGGAGTGGCGGCGATTATGGTCCGGAAGCAAGTTTGCTCACTTCGGCTGTGCTCGTTCTGCTGCTGATCTTTATTTGGAAACTTCCAATCCGCGCGCAAGATTCCAATATCTTCCCTGGCGTGCCCTCATCCTAGCTGCCGTATGTGTGGCACCCGTTGCAGCGCAACTCACCTCGGATGATCGGGTGGAACTGATTCGCGGGCTCACCTCTGAGTACGCCACCGTGAAAGATTTTCTGCCCCGGTCGCGCAAACCTTTGGTAGTGCAATCCACCGGCGATTATGACAAAGGCCAATGGGCGCAAGTCGGGCAGGCCAATGGCCCGGCTGCGCGAGTGGGTGACTTGGTGCAGGTCACGCGCGTGCTGCTGGAACGCGACAAAATTATTCTGGAAATCAACGGCGGAACCCGCCAGGGCGGCAAATGGACAGACCGGGTGCAGGTAGGCATGGGAGGCAACACGCATCCCATTTCGCGCGGCGGTGATTCCAATGCAGTGGCAGGCACGAATCTGGAGATTGACTTTCACCACGCTCTGGAACCGATCAAATCGAATGAAGTGAAGAACATCCTGTCCGGGATCTTAGATTTCGAAAAGAGATCGGCTTCGGAACTTTACAGTCGGCAACTCACGCCGGAAATGCAAAAAGCAATTGCGGAAAAACGGGCAGAGAAGGGAATGGACCGGGATCAGGTCATTCTTGCCCTGGGTCGCCCGGAGCGGAAAGTGCGAGAAGTTAAGGAAGGCACGGAACTGGAAGACTG
Organism: Bryobacterales bacterium; assembly: GCA_963791675.1. Lineage (GTDB taxonomy): Bacteria > Acidobacteriota > Terriglobia > Bryobacterales > Bryobacteraceae > JALYXI01. The sequence continues at coordinate 380,770 of CAWBTD010000023.1, read as the reverse complement.
GATCTTTGGCCGCCCTCCCGGACGAATGGTGTTCGTCACCTTTGAAGGCAGCAAAGTCGTGAAGGTGAAAGAAACCTATGCCGGGCTAGGCGCAGAAGCGGCTGCACCATTGCCATTGCCGCGCTAATTAAGATGGCAAGGAGGTGTCTCTTTCTGCTTCTCGCAATTCCATTTTCAGGTGAGTTACAACCGTGCTGGACATGTTATCCCAACGGAATTTTGTCTGTGAGCATATCAGTGAACTGCCAGCCAGCGAAAAGCCGCCTTTAGGGCGGAAGCGACGAAGTGCAGGGATGACGCGCCCTTCGCTGTTGTTCGGGAATTACTGGTAGGCGTCCTTGCGATCGCGTATCCGGTGGATGGTGATCGTGTCGGCAGTCTCGTCAAACAAAATGCGATGATTGCCGACGCGCAGCCGCAGCAAGCCTTCGAACTTTCCGGAGAGGGGCTTTACCCTGCCTTCGCCGGTTTCCATGTATCGATGCAGTGCCTTCAGAATGCCAAGCGCGACTGGCTGCGGAATTGCGCGCACTTCGGCCGGCACATTCGCCAGGAAACGAACATTCTTTTTCACGAGGGCGGCTTTATTCTTTGCAATCGAGAATCTGATCCATAGTGAAACCGCATTCAGCGGCGAAGTCCTCGAACGATACGCCTTCATCGGGATGCTCGCGGAAGTACTCGCGCGAGGCGGCAACCGCTTTGATGTCATCCTCGCTCAACGGCTCCTCGTCCGGCTCCAACATCACTTCGAGCAGCTGCAGCACCGCCGCCATCTGAGCGGGGCTGAGCTGCTCTATCAGATCATGGGCGTGTTGTTTGGCTTGGCCGTTAACGGGCATGTCGTTCTCTCTGTTCGCCGTTTTTGCGTGTAGAGCCGACGGCGACCAACAAATGTATGCTCTCAAAGGCGCTAATCTGAAATCAAGCGGATTCCCCGAAACGTGTAATGCCTGTGTCCTTTCGGGAAATGGCTTGGCGATTCTTTGACTGGTATGCCTCGGCTTTGAAGGATGCAGTTTCGCCGGTTTGGAGATACCATGACCGAGCATGCCAGTGAACGGCCCTAGTCTAGGCGAACGCCTCATCTTACCCGCTATCCTATGGTTGCTGGTCGCGGCAATGTCGGGTGCTGTCATGTACGGCACCCGTGGTGCGACCAACAGAATGAAGGCGGTGTTCCGATATTCCATGCTGTTTACTGGGGGATTGCTTTACTCCATTGCATGGAAAGATGTATTAGCGCGACTGTTCGGCTGGCAAAGCGCTTGGCTGGGATTGTCCGTAGCATTTGGACTCTTAAGTTTGTGGTTGTGTCGCTTGCGCTTCAAAGGACGTTCCGCCGGCGATGCATCATCTTGAGGGACAACCGCCAGTAACGCCTCACAGGAAGATATCGTTTCCATGCACGTTTTCCAACCCCCTTGTGATCGCACAAGGGGGTATGCCGAGAAGCGTCTGTTATCCTGAAAATTACCCATTTTAAGGGACGTTTCCGAAGAGACGCTTGAGTTATGCCAGTGAAAGTAGCAATTAACGGGTTTGGCCGGATTGGGCGCAATGTGGTTCGCGCAGGCCTCCATAACAAGGACATTGAATTTGTTGCGGTCAATGACCTGACAGATACCAAAACACTTGCCCACTTGACGAAATACGATTCAGTGCTGGGCGGTCTTCATGAAGATGTGCACACCGAGGGCGACAGTATTGTGGTCGGTCCGCGAAAGATCAAGGTGTTTGCCACCAAGGACCCTGCCGAGATTGATTGGCCATCCGTAGGCGCGGAAGTGGTGATCGAATCCACGGGCCGCTTTACCGATGGAAAGGATGCCGCCAAGCACCTGCGCGGAAGCGTGAAAAAGGTCATCATCTCCGCTCCTGCCAAGAATGAGGATGTCACGTTGGTGTTAGGCGTGAACGACAACGCCTATGATCCTGCCAAGCACAACATTATTTCGAACGCATCTTGCACCACGAATTGTTTGGCGCCGGTTGTGAAGGTGTTGCATGAAGCCTTTGGCATTTTGAAGGGTTCCATGACCACGGTTCACAGCTACACCAATGACCAGCCCACCCTGGATTTTCCGCATAAAGACCTCCGCCGTGCCCGTGCTGCCGCCATCAACATGATCCCGACCACTACTGGTGCAGCCATCGCCATCGGTTTAGTATTACCGGAACTGAAAGGCAAGCTGGATGGATACTCTCTCCGTGTGCCAACTCCCGATGTTTCCATTGTGGACTTTGTGGCAATTACTGGGCGCAATGTCACCGTACAGGAAGTAAATGATGTCCTGAAAACTGCGGCGGAAGGCCCGTTGAAAGGCATTCTTGGTTACACGGTGGACCCGGTTGTTTCCAGCGATATGCTTCACAATTCACACAGTTCGGTGATTGATTCCGAACTCACCAAAGTGCTGGACGGCAACATGGTTCACGTCGCTTCCTGGTATGACAACGAGTGGGGCTATTCGAATCGTGTCGTGGATTTAGTCAGTTTTCTTGCCTCCAAAGGCTTGTGACATTAGTAAATTCCCATCCTTGTAAAACAATTGTAAAGGGCAGACGTTTCCGCTCTGCCCTTGTAACATCCCCCTCATTTTGGTAGTCTTCCCTGCATGAAAACCAAAATTAGTGTTGTGCTGGCTTTCCTCAGCGCTTTTGCCATTGCGGCATTTGCTGCGGACGTAAACGGGAAATATACGGCGGATGTTCCCGGTCGGCAAGGCAACACCCAACAGACCACCTTTACACTGAAATCCAGCGGCGGCACCGTGAGCGGCACCGTTGCCAATCAACGCGGCGAAATGGAAATCACGAACGGGAAAATGGACGGGGATAACATCTCTTTTTCCACGACGATGAAGATGCAAGACCGGGAAATGAAGATGAACTACAAAGGAAAAGTTTCCGGTGATTCCATTGATTTTACGCGAACCGTTGAAGGCATGGATAACGAACAAAAGTTCACTGCCAAAAAATCCGCAACTTAGCTTCTAAAGGGGACGTTATTTAGCGAAAATCCAACAAATAATCTTTTTGAGCTTAATTATGTCCCCACTTCGATTCTTTTTCCTGCTGATCGCGCTGGCAGGAGTCCTTTCTGCACAAACGGGAGTGGTACGTTCCGGTGCAATTCCGATTCCGGGCGCATCCGTTACCGCTACTCAAGGCGACCAGAAAATTACCGCCATTACAGATGAAAATGGGCGTTACGAGTTCAAGAACCTCGGTTCGGGGATCTGGGACTTTGCGGTGGAAAGCTTTGGGTTTGCCCCTGCGCATAAGCTAATTCAAATTGACCCGACTGCTCCTGCCGCCATGTGGGCACTGGAGGTGAAAGCGCCACAACGTGAGGCGGCACCTGTAAGCCGTCAACAAGCTCCGGCTGGGCGGCGAGGTCCTGGGCCTGGTTTCCAAAGCGTCACCTTAAATGGGAACAGCACCGACGCACAGATGGCGGCGGCAGAGGCAGCCACGCAAGTTGACGCTGCCGCGTCGCCCGTAGCTTCTGGTGATTCCAACGAAGCCTTTCTTGTAACCGGCAGTTTAAGCCAAGGCTTAGGGCAAGCTCGGCCTGATGCGGAACCCGGGCTGAACGCCGGGTTCGGCGGGCCAAACCCCTTTGGCGGATTGGGGCTTAACGGCGGCACGAATGGAGATGGTCCAAATCCCGCGAATGCTGGCGGACTTGGTGGCCCTGGGGGAGGCCGGGGCGGTGGCGGTTTCGGCGGCGGACCCGGAGGTGGTGGCGGTGGATTTGGCGGAGGAAGAGGTGGCGGTGGTGGAGGCGGCTTTGGGGGAGGGGGAGCAGGTGGACGTGCTGGTGCACGCCGCGGGCCTCCGAATGGGGGTGCATTTGGAAACCGCGCTCGTCGCGGACGCGACGGCATCCGGGGACAAGCGTTCGCCACAGTTGGCAATTCCGCAGTGAATGCCCGGCCTTACTCCGTGAACGGCGAAGACATTTTGCAACCTGCTTACGGCTCGGTTCGGTGGGGTCTGAACTTAGGTGGCGCGTTGGACCTTCCACACCTCATTCATGATCGAAAAACCTTCTTTTTCGTGAACTACACCGGCACTCGTACCCGTGCTCCTTATAGCGCCACAACCACGCTCCCTACATTAGCTGAGCGCGCGGGAGATTTTTCTGCCGTAACTACGTCCTTCGGGCCAGTCCAGGTGTACGACCCCACTACGCACCAGCCCTTTGCAGGCAATGTCATCCCTTCTTCCCGGTTGGACCCGACGGCGGTGCGCCTGCTGAACTACATTCCCCTGCCAAATCTGCCAGGATTGCTAAACAACAACTATCAGATTCGGCTTTCTACCCCCTCCAATACGCAAAATCTGCAAGTTCGGGTGAACCGTCCTTTGACCACAAAGGATCAGTTGGATGTCAATGTCAGCTTTCAGAATCGCGACGGCCTTACCGCGCAGACTTTCGGCTACGCGGATGCTGCCACCGGAAGTGGTTTAAGTTCGGGTGTGGGCTGGACTCACACCATCAGCCGTACATTCTTAAATCGAGTGAGTTGGAGCTTTAGCCGAAACCGTAACTATACGTTGCCTTATTTTGCCTTTGGTGAAAATGTAGCAGCAATTGTGGGGATCAATGGAACCTCCGGCGACCCGATCAACTATGGGCCTCCTAATCTTTCGTTCACTAACTTTGGCGGACTTACTGATGCCAGCCCTGCCTTGACTCGCAATCAGACTTCAGGCATCAATGATGTGGTCACCTTGATTCGGGGCCGCCATAACTTGAGCATCGGCGGTGATTTTCGTCGTCAGCAGTTGAACCTTTTGACGGATCAGAATGGACGAGGCACCTATACGTTTAGCGGCCTGCTGACCAGTGCGTTTGATGCCAATGGCCAGCCAGTTAAGAACACTGGCTACGACTTGGCAGACTACCTGCTCGGCCTGCCGCAGTCCAGTTCCGTCCGGTTTGGCACGAACAGCAACTACTTCCGAGCGTCTGTATATGACGCGTTCCTCACAGATGATTTCCGTTTCCGCTCCAATCTCACTTTAAACATCGGTTTGCGGTGGGAGTACTTCGCGCCGTACACGGAGAAGTACAACCGCATGGTGAACCTGGACCTTTCCCCTGATTACAAAACCGCAACGCAGGTGTTGGCAGGACAGACCGGTCCTTATGGGGGGCAGTATCCGGACTCCCTCATCAAGCCTCACCGCGACAACTTTTCGCCTCGACTCGGAATTGCTTGGAAACCGTGGCCGCGCAAACAGACTCTTGTCCGTATTGGATACAGCATTTTCTACAATGGCTCGGTTTATGCGCAGTTCGCTTCCAAGCTTGCTTCGCAGCCTCCTTTTGCCAAGAGTGCTTCGCTGGTTACCAGTGTTACCAATCCGATCACCATCGAAAATGGATTTGCCAGTGTTCCCTCGAACACAATTACGAACACGTATGCCATTAATCCAAACTACTTAATGCCTTACGTGCAAACCTGGAGCGTTAATGTCCAACAAACGCTGCCCCACCAGTTTGTGGTGGAATTGGGGTACTTAGGGACAAAAGGAACTCGGCTGGATATTCAAGGGCAGCCGAATACTTCCACCACAGGCTCCTATGTCAGTGGTGACAATGCGTTGCAGACGCGAAATACCACACCTTTTACGTACGAGACCTCTACCGGAAATTCTATTTACCATGCGTTGCAGGCACGTTTCACCCGAAGGTTTGCGCGAGGAGTTTCCTGGAACGCTTCTTATGTATTCTCCAAATCCATTGATGACGCTTCCAGCATTGGAGGGGGAGGAGCCACGGTGGCCCAGAATTTCTTCAACCTGAGTGCGGAGCGCGGACTTTCCAGCTTCAACCGCACGCACGTGTTGAACACCAGCGTGATTTTCACCTCACCTTTTGGGGAAACGGGCGTGTTCCGCCTTGGGGGATGGAGAGAGAATTTGCTGAAAGACTGGCAGCTTTCCGGTAGTGTCTCCACCAGCTCTGGGTTGCCGTTTACCGCTCGTGTATTAGGAAACCAGACAAATACCGCAGGTTCCGGTGTGGTAGGAAGCGGTCGCGCGGACGCCACAGGGCAACCTCTCTATGGAAATGGAGGGTTGATCTTCAATCCAGCCGCGTTTACCATTCCTAATTCCAACACCTTCGGCAATGCGGGTCGCAACACTATCATTGGGCCTTCTACCCTGACGCTGAACCTGAGCTTTACGCGTTCCTTCCGGTTGAAGTCCGACCGTCGCCGCGCTGAATTTCGCGTGGATGCCGCCAACCTGACCAACAGCGTGAATATCACCAGCTTCAACACCACTGTGAACGCCACAAACTACGGCTTGCCCTTGGGTGCTTCAGGAATGCGAACCGTAACTGCTACCGTACGTCTAAGGTTTTAAGCCATATGCGAAGACTTGCCCTTCCTCTTTCTGCACTACTTGTTGTTACCTCTGTTCCGTTCCAGGCACAGCAGCAACCGCAAGCTGACCCGGTGTTCCGGTCTTCCAGTAACTTGGTGGTGTTTGATGTCACTGTTCGAGATAAATCTGGCAAGGAAATCCGGAACCTGAAAAAAGAGGATTTCACTCTGCTGGAAGACGGAAAACCGCAGAATATTTCCGTTTTCGAGTTTCAGAAGCTGGGGGACGATACCGCTTCCGCGAATACTGCCGTGGTGACTGCTGAGCCGCCCAAAACTGCTCCGCAAGGTCGTCAGCAATTGATCACGACCACATCGCCGGGACACGTCCAGTATCAGGACAAGCGACTGATGGTGATGCTGTTTGACTTCTCTGCCATGGCGGTTGCAGACCAAATTCGCGCGCAAGATTCAGCGCGGCAGTTTATCCGGACCAAGATGACCGCTTCCGATCTGGTTTCCGTGATGATCAACGCCGCTTCCTTGGAAGTGTTGCAGGATTTTACCAACGACCGCGACACCCTGATGGGCGTGATTGATAAATTTCCGATCGGGCGTGCCAGCGACTTGGCTGCGGATGGCGGAAATGGAGATGATTCCACTGGCCAGGATGTGGGAGCAGCTTTTTCCGCTGATGAAACCGAGTTCAACATCTTTAGTACGGATAAGAAATTAGCCGCCCTGGAATCCGCTGCCAAGATGCTGGCTCCCTTGCCGGAGAAGAAGGCACTGCTTTATTTTTCCGGCGGCATCAGCAAGCAAGGCGTGGAGAATCAGTCACAGTTGCGTTCCACGGTCAATGCTGCGGTGCGTGCAAATGTTTCCTTTTACCCGATTGATGCTCGCGGCTTAGTGGCGCTGCCTCCGGGCGGAGATGCTTCACAAGCCATGTCCAAGGGCAGCGGGATGTTCACGGGCAAGGGCCAGCAGGATATCAAGGATAAGTTCAATGACCAGCAGGAAACGCTGACCACCCTGGCCGCCGATACCGGCGGAAAGGCGTTCCTGGATGACAACGATCTCGCAGCAGGCATTGTGAACGCGCAAAACAGCGTTCAAAGCTACTACATTGTTGGTTACTACAGCTCAAACGAAAAGCAGGATGGCCGCTATCGTCGGGTGCAGATCAAGCTAGCTCCTACCATTCAAGCGAAACTGGATTACCGTACCGGCTACTTTGGTTCCAAGACGTTCGCCAAATTCACAGAAGCGGACAAGGAACAGCAGCTTCAGGAAGCCTTGATGCTGGGCGATCCGGTAACGGATTTGCCGCTGGCAGTGGAAACTGATTATTTCCGCCTGAACAAAAATACGTACTTCGTGCCGGTGACTCTGAAGATTCCAGGTTCGGTGATTCCGCTAGCGAAAAAAGGCGCAAAAGAGGAAACCGAGTTTGACTTTATCGGGCAAGTGCGGGATTCCAAAGGCAAACTCACGGGCAGTGTGCGAGACGGCATCAAGGTCAAGCTGGATGAATCCAACGCCCAGGAACTCGCAAAACGCTCTTTGCAATACGACACCGGCTTTACCTTACCCCCTGGCACTTACCTTTTCAAAGTCTTAGCTCGCGAAAATCAAAGCGGCAAGATGGGCACATTTGAAACAAAGTTTGTAGTGCCCGATCTGACTATGAGCTTGAACGGATTACGTACCAGTTCCGTGGTGTGGGGCGCGCAGCGGCAACCTGTGAACAGCGCTATCGCTAATGCCGGAGTAAGAAAAAAGGACATGTCGGCAGATCCTCTGATCCAAGATGGCCAGAAACTGGTGCCCAGTGTGACTCGCGTGTTCCGCAAAGACCAGAACCTGTACGTGTACCTGGAAATCTATGACCCGGCAAGCAATCCAACCGATAAGCGGCCTGACGTAGATGCGGTGTTAACCTTCTATCGGGGCAACCGAAAAGCATTTGAATCTTCGCCGGTGCACCTGTCTCAGCTTGCGAGTGGACGCACCGGTACTTTACCGGTTCAGTTCCAGGTTCCTCTCAGCAAACTCACAGCTGGCAAGTACACCTGCCAGGTGAATTTGATTGACCAGCAGGCGAAAAAGTTTGCTTTCCCCCGCACGGAAATGGTTCTGCTTCGCTAATCAATCGGAAAGGGATCATCCCGTAACTTTGCGGATGATCCCTTCCGTGAATTCATCCGTGGAGGCAGTGCCGCCCACATCTCGCGTGAGGCACTTTCCTTCCAGGTATACGGTTTCAATGGCTCGTTGTAATTTCTCGGCGGCTTCGCGTTCCCCTAAGTGCCGAAGCATCAGCGTAGCGGACTGCATCAAGGCCGTTGGATTCGCTAAACCTTTGCCCGCAATATCCGGAGCGGTTCCATGCACCGCTTCGAAGATAGCATCGTGTTCGCCCAAGTTCGCGCCGGGCACAATCCCTAAACCGCCTACCAAACCCGCTGTCAGGTCGGACACAATATCCCCGTAGAGATTGGGCAACACGAGCAGGTCAAACGTTTCGGGCCGTATTACCAACTGCATACAGGCGTTGTCCACGATCATTTCGCCGTATTCCACTTGCGTGTATTCCGCCGCAACTTCACGGCAGCAACGGAGAAAAAGGCCATCACTCATCTTCATAATGTTGGCTTTATGAATGGCGGTGACCTTCTTCCGGCCCTCTCGCGCCGCATATTGAAATGTAGCGCGGGCGATTCGCATGGAAGCCGTTCTGGTAATCACTTTCAAGCTTTCCACCACATCTTTCACCACTTCATGCTCGATGCCGGAATACAGATCTTCCGTGTTTTCACGAAAGATAATCATGTCCAACGGAAGGTCCTGAAAACGGGTTTTCAATCCCGGCAGCATCTTGATGGGGCGAAAATTTACATACAGATCCAGCTTTTTGCGGAGTGCCACATTGACGCTGGGATGTCCGCTGGCAATCGGAGTCGCCACTGGCCCTTTCAAGCCGACGTGAGTACGCTCCAGAGATTGAAAGACTGCATCAGGAAGGAATTTTCCCGTTTCCCGTTCCGCCTTCACTCCGGCATCAACACGCTCCCACGCGATGTTCACGCCAGTGGCATCCACAGCACGAACAGTGGCGTCGGCGACCTCCGGGCCAATTCCGTCGCCAGGGATAAGAGTAATCGGATAGGGCACGTTCTATTATGACAATATGGGGTTCCGGCTTCGCACGGCCCAAGGGAAATTAAAGATCGAGCACAGCATCATTGATGGAGTGAAGAAACTCCTGGAACGGCTGCTGGCCGAAAACCCGGAGATCCGCTCCGTAATTCCGGGAGTGATTCGTCCCGTGCGGGATGCCAGAGGCGCAATCAAGCTCCATATCACAGTTGCCACGCAGAACGGCTGGAAAGCTATTGCGTTAAGCGGTGGTGCTAGGCAGGAATTATTTATTAGTACTCCACTCACCAAGGAGCAATTGGAAGCAGCGTTTGAGCGTGCCTTAAAAGGCTGTTGAATCCAGTTTTTACGTTTGCGTGATGAGTCAGATAACTGTATTCCTGTGGAAGCAGACAGTATTCGCAGCGGTTTCTTGCACGTCGTGGAACCAGATTCCGAAGCTCGAGGTCGATCACGAGCCTGGATTCGAACGCAGTAACCGGCGAGCCTTAAGTTTGAGAATCGCGATAAAATCGGCAGCATTAATAAGGGCTTCGTAGTCGGCCTGCTCGTCAGTCGCCAACAGACCCCCGTTTGCTCTCTCAGCAAGCTCACTTACCCTCTGCTGAACTGACAATGCGATTGGGAAATTAGCCACGTGTTGTGCTGATGTTTCGTCCAGACATTCCGTGAATGGGTCCAGCAATTCATTAAGCAGACCTGCGTCACTCATGTCGTCAGCGCATAGCTGGTGCTGCGTCCGCCTTCAGGATTCCGAAGGAGGATCCCATGTTCAACGAGCAGCAGAATGTCACGAAGCGCAGTATCTTGCGAGCACTTGGTAAGCTTCGCGTACTTCGAGGTGGTGAGGTTGCCTTGAAAGCCGTCAAGCAATCGATTCAGTACCAATTGCTGGCGAGGATTTAAAGAGACACCCTGAATGCTTTCCCAAAAGCGTGCCTTTCTCAGAATCGCACTCAAAGTAAGTTGCGCTCCCTCGATAGCACGCCCGAGGCAGCGGAGAAACCAAGCCATCCAAGGTGTGATGTCCATTGTCCCTTTCTGGGTTTCTTCCAGAATGTTGTAGTAATCGTTGCGCTCCTGCCGAACCTGCGCCGACATACTATAGAACCGTTGCGGGCTGTTCTCTGATCGAGCCAGAGCTAAGTCTGTAAGGGCCCGTGCGATCCGGCCATTCCCATCTTCGAAGGGATGAATGGTGACGAACCAGAGATGAGCCACGCCAGCCTTCAACACAGCATCCGTGCCGTCATCCTTTGCGAACCAGTGGAGGAATGCCTCCATTTCAGAATTGAGACGGTCTGCCTTTGGGGCTTCAAAATGGATGTGTTCTTTTCCAACAGGACCCGAGACAACCTCCATTGCTTTTGTGCTGTCATCGCGCCAAGCGCCGACTTCAATTTTTGTCATCCCGCTACGCGCTGTAGGAAACAAGGAGGCGTGCCACGCAAACAGGCGTTCGGATGTAAGCGGCTGTTCATACTGGCGTGTGGCATCGAGCATCATCTCGACTACCCCTTCCACATTGCGATCAACTGGCTTAAGAGCGCCAATATCCATGCCTAGATGTCGGGCAATGGATGAGCGGACTTGTTCAGCGTCGAGCTTTTCCCCTTCGATCTCACTACTTTTCAGAACATCGGCTGTGATGGTTTGAAGAACTGCTTCTTGCCGAAGAGGGAAACCTAAAGCTTCCATTTGCCCGATCAAGCGGCCTTGTTGATAACGAACAGATACCAGAAGCGTAGCGATTTGTTCCTGGTTCCAGGAAAATTGAGGCCAGTCCTGAAGTTCATGGATATACATTCTCCGCAACTTGTGCGGTGATTATAAACTCCATTCACCGCAAGAGTCAATTACTTGCTACAGGGCAAAATCCCATCTCGAAACAACCCTAGTCCTTCGATCGCTGGATTTTCGCCCTCTTCGAATCGGATTACCGCTTCGCCTGATTTTGCCCGCGTTTGCGTTCTCCAGTAGAGCCAAGCCCAAGCTGCCACGAGTCCCAATACCAGCTTTGCCATTACTTCCGAGTTACCCAACTCGCTGCGCTCCCAAGCTGCAAACTGAATGACTCCGTTTTCCAGTAGCGCTGCAAATCCTAGGAATGCCAAGTTGAAATTTGATTTGCCCGGCAGGTAAGAACAGGTAAACGGTAATTTATCGAAATGCCACAAACACAGTTCCGTAACCGTTAGGGCAAACATGGTTAAAACCACTGCATGGATTGCTGCCTGCCTGGGCGGCCACACCAAAAGTGTCACTGCCGTGGAGCCCATTATTACCGGCACAACCGCCATGAGGATCAGTGCTCGCCGCGCTGCTCGTGCCCCCCTGGTCAGGCTTGGTATTGGAATTGTTTGAAACACCCAGTTGGCCCGTAACTCCTGGGGCAGAGTAAACACCACTCTTATTCCCAAAATCGCCAGGATTGCCGCTACCGTGCTTGCAAGTAATCCGGGCAGTCCTACTGCTGACGAACGGCTACCGGCAAGTTGAACCGCTACCGGCGTTTTCACTGCCGCAATCACAATTGCCAGCGCCAGTCCTAGATACAGGGCCAGAACCACGCGATGTTGTTTGCTCCGTACCAACGTCCGCACGCTGAACAACACAACCGCTGTTTCCCAACACCCTCCCAACCGCAGTGCAAACAGAGGATTTCGCCGCGACGGAGCGATGTCCGGTTGCTCCACAATCTGGCGCGTCACGGTCCGGTACGACACCATGTAGCAGAGGCATGCCAGCGGGATGAGCAAGGCAAAAAAACTCCAACCGTGTCGGGCGCGCAACGCCAAGTCCGGCGGAAGCTCTCTTCCTTGCATCGACTCGAACATCCCTAACAGCCATTGCGATGGAATCCACCCACTACCCGCCATACCCTTTGCCGTTATGGGCGGAGCCAAGAAGTAAACCACTACTGCTAAGGCAAACGCTGCGATTTGGAATAAGCCAGAAATCCGCAGAAACAGATCTCTCCGTAAAACAGCCGCACCAATGCTTTGCAACGTCGCAATCGTGGCAAGGGGAAATATGGACGCTGCCGCTACTGTGAAACCAAATGCCACGAGCGCCCTTGTTGCGCCTAGCCAAGTATCGAGATGGAGAATGCCGAACTTCGCTGTCGGCGCAAGCGCCACGGAGTAACAGAATATGGGAAGAGCGCAAAATGCCAAGGTGAGCACTCCTACTACACTGGCGAGCGCTGATACCTTGGCTAGGAACATTGTCGAATTGCGTGATGGCAAGGGAGATAGTGTCAGCACATCCCGCCGGTCCGGAAAGAAGCTATCCCAACTCAATACTGCCAGTACCGTAGCAATCAGCAGCACCGTTGCCAGGAACTGGTGCTCGGCGTTCCAACTCCTCACCAACTGAGCCGCCGGAGCATTCCGCTCGCCCGTCATGAGCCCTGCTAGAAGGGCAAAACTCAGGCTAAGGAAAATGAGCAGTGCCGCAATCTGTCCGAGCAGCTTGTTAGAATCTCCCCGAGCACTCGCTGAAAGCAGTTCCACATCCACCAGGCGAAACACGAACAATCGATACAACACACGAAAGGGTGTCACGCCCGCCAGTTCTCTCACGTGGTCACCAAATCGGCAATTCCGCGGGAAATTTCAGCAGGGTCCTGCTCGACTGCCAGTTGTGAAAACACCGCTTCCAAATTCGCCAGCTTCATGCGATCGCGTAAATGCGCCACTGAATCGTCCGCTACCACTTTCCCGCGATGGAGAATGATGACTCGCGAACAAACACGCTCCACCGTCTCTAATTCGTGCGAGCTAAACAAGATTGCCTTGCCACGCGCAGCTAGCTCCTCCATCAGGCTGCGCAGTACCAATCCCGTTCCGATGTCGAGTCCGGAAAACGGCTCATCCAGCAGAAGCAGATCGGGATTATGGAGCAGCGCCGCGGAAATTAAAATCTTCTGACGCATGCCTTTCGAATATGCCGAAACCGGTGCATGCCGGTCACTCCACAACCCGAACAGGCGCAGCATCCCGTCAATTGTGTCGCGGGTCTTACGGGTCGGCAACTCACGCAACTGTCCCACCATCGTCAGATACTCGAAGCCGCTCAGATGTGTGTAGATATGTGGTTCTTCCGGAACATATCCAAATCGCCGTTTGTACCCGTTCAGGTCTTCCCCAATGGGTCGGTCCTCGAACCGGATCTCGCCAGAGGTTGTCTCTATCAAACCGGTAATCATTTTCATCGTGGTGGATTTGCCGGACCCGTTCGGCCCCAAATATCCCGTAATCTGGCCAGCAGGAGCGGTAAAACTCACCGAGCTTACTGCTGCCATCGCAAGAAAGTGCTTGGACACGTTGTGGAGAGAAAGCATAGAAAGAAACAATCCTCCTATCACCCTATGTAGCAATCTACTTGACTCTTGTCAAGTAGATTGCTACATAGGTACACTCTAGGAGATTGCCGAAGCCCGCTAAACTTTCCCATTCTGCAGCGATGGTGCTCCAAGCCATCCAGTGCGGCAGTGGGTACGGTTTCCATATCATGGAACTCACCGGGCTTCCCAGCGGCACTGTCTACCCCGCTGTGCGCCGTCTGGAGAACGAAGGTCTGATCGTCTCTCGTTGGGAAAAGCAGTCAATTGCCGATGCGGAACAACGCCCTCCGCGCAAATATTACCGCCTGACTCGCGATGGTGAATCCACTCTCGAAATGTCTCGCCAGCGTTACCCCCTGCTAGCCAAATTGGGGTCGGATGCATGAAGCCTCCAATCCATTCGTGTGTGCTGCTCTATGTCGCATCACGGCTTGTCCCTGCGCAACGTCGTCCTGATTGGCTTGCGGAATGGAGGGGAGAACTGTGGGCCGTCTCTGCTACTCGCCGCCCTGCCGTCTTACATTTTGTTGTGGGCAGCTTTTCTGATGCTTGGTATCTCCACTGCCATCGCACCCCGAATCACCGCACAATCATGCAATCGCCTGAGGCCTGTCTTGCTTTCCTCGCTTCGGCCGCTGTTCTCAGCGCAATCATTTTCCCCTACCTGGTCAGTGGCTCATCGCGAGCCACTTACGCCAACCCAAATCTGGTTTTTGCCAATACAATTGCGTTGTCCATTGGTCTTTTGAACAGTGTCTGGTCCTGGGAAATGGCTTTCCCTGCAGGCGTACGTTCTACCCGGCATCTTTGTATTCGCTGGTATCTGTTTCTTGCTGCTAAATTTGGTGCCGTTCTCGCTGCGGCTTATCAGGCAACATATCATCTTGTTGTGCACGGCCTTCCTGTACCTGCAGTCCTCGTCGGGTGCATTGCCGCGTTTCTCTGGGTTCAACAGGAACAACGGCAACGTTGCCCGGTCTGTCTCCATCGCCTCGCGCACCCTGTTCGCGTGGGAACATATGCGCAGACGTTTCTCGGCTGGAATGGCACGGAAGCCATCTGTCTAAAAGGCCATGGCGCACTTTATGTGGAATATGAGAATGCCAGCCATACTTCCCGCATGGAATGGGTCGGCATGGATTCCACTTGGACTGGGCTATTCACCGCACATCATATTGATCTTTGAACAAAAGCACGATTCGAATTGACAAACTGGAGAGAACGTGACAAATCACCTGTGCCGCAACATAGTTCTAACGATGTTTGGCTGTGAGTGGGTGGACAGTAAAGGACTGGAATATTCGCAAGGTGGAACGGAGGAAAAACGGCTCTGCGCAGGAGTTCGATGAGACCGGTAATCTAGGCCGCTTTCCTTTAGAAGGACGAGTTGAAGCGCCCGTCTTTGCCCAGATCGTTCGCTACCGAACAGCGTCGCCCCTGTAGCTGGAGACGAA
This sequence comes from Bryobacterales bacterium, assembly GCA_963791675.1. Classification (GTDB taxonomy): domain Bacteria; phylum Acidobacteriota; class Terriglobia; order Bryobacterales; family Bryobacteraceae; genus JALYXI01. The sequence goes on along the minus strand of CAWBTD010000023.1, from coordinate 365,459 downwards.
GATGGCGATGTCGCTGAGCGAGTCTTCGGCTGTGCCTCCGACTACCGGATCAGACCGAAGTTCCTCCAGCGCTCGAACTGCGTTATTACCAATGGAGTGCCGGAGCCTTGCGATATGCCCCAGGCCAGTTATCGCAGCACGTCGGACATCATCCCTTTGGTCTCGAAGCCCTCTCAGACAAAAAGACTCTGCCCATAGTCCATCGCCGTCGTGTAACGCGACACGGATCAACGCCTCCGCTGCTTCTTCCTCCCGGCCTAGACTCATCGCCATTTCGGCGGCCTCTCTCTGGATTGGTTGTGGATCTTCGTTTACCATAAGGTTCCTCGCTATAAAGCTCGTCCTCTCGGGCAGGAGTGCGACGAAGCGCGCATTTACGCCGCTTTCCTGAGGACGAACTCAGTCTTGAGGGCTGACTGTCGCTGAGCCTTCAGTAGAAGGTAGCGGAGGTTCTTGTAGCCACGACCACGGCGCAGCAATGCCTTGAGATTTCCGTTCACCGCCTCCACGACCCCGAGAGGAACCTTGGTCCGGCAGTAATTCAGGATGCCATCCAAGTGATCCAGCAGCATCGTTGCCAGTTTCTGAAATGACTCCAGGCGCTGCCACCGAAGCTGATCCATCCACCGCTTGAGGAAATTCAGCATTGCTCCCTCATATTGATACATCCACAGCCGGTCCAAGCTCTCCTTGAGAAGATACGCTTTGAACAGCTTCCGGTTCAGGGTGAACAACTGATTCAGCTCTTGCCGTTTGCCGCTCGATAGATTCACCCACCGGCTGAGGAGCAACCACCGTTTGCCTTTCACTAACTCGCGCAGGTGCTGGCTCTTGCGGAAGAACTCGGCCCGTGCGCGGAATCACAGCTGCTTGGGCACCATCGAATTCCTGCGTAGAGCCGGAAAAACTAAACCACATCTTGTCAACCCTTAGGGAAGCCACGAAATACGCCATCCGCATCAGCACTGTCGGCAAACTCGAAGAAGTCCATGTTCGATAACGACAGATTCGCTTCAATACTATGAATCTGTGTTGGAACCAGCCGAAATGTACGGCCTTTTTCATGCAGCAAATCGACGACGGAGATCGGATGTTCCCTGTCTTCTAGCGTCTTTTGATCCACCACAAATAAGAAGGAATGCCGGTACCAATAGGGCAGCACGGCCATGAGTGAGTCTATTCCGAAATTGGCTAACTTAGGGTCCTCCATTACCTCCAGTGCTGCGCGATAGTCCGTAACCTCCTCTGGTCCCGGGTTGTCGATTGATTTCAACAATGCCTGCCATTCCGCCTCATGTTCGAAGTCGGTTCTCACCATCAGCGAATTCGGGTATCCGGGAAGTTGTGTCAAGTCAGTCCAATTGCGGCGATTGGTAGGCATAAAAAGATCACAATTTGATTCAGAGCGAATCGGAGTATGCATCGGTATCAACGAATCGTAATGAAAACTGTGTTCGACTGCTTCCCTCCAGTCCAGACTGTTACACTGGCAATCCCAGAAGGGAGCGAACTAGGCAGCAAGAGATTCATCTGGTCCAGTCCCGCATAGGCTTGTTGTGGTCCTACATAGGTGATCGGCACTCCGAGTCCCTGCACACGCGCTCCGGAAGACCCTATATCTCCTGCGTCAAAGCCGGTTCCGAACAGAATCAGAAAGGTTTGACCAGGCTTGGTTAAATCAATGGCTGTGGGCACAAGGCTCCCCGACTGAACGGTAGAAGTAGGGATCGTGGTCTGTGTTCCGTCCAGAGCAATCTGCACCACGTAAGCTGCCGCAAAGCCGGAACCTGCGCTAAACAGTGTAGGGGAGAAGGCGTTGATCTCCACAAGTGTTTGCAGCGTCGTTCCGGATTGCCCGTTTGCGATCACGATTGTGGCTGAACCAATCGAAGCCCCAGCAGGCACTAGAAAGTTGACCTGTTGGGGTGAGACAAAGAATAAGGGAGCAGGCCAGCTTGCACCATTGGAATCCAGTACCGTGACAGTGACTCCGCCTAGTAAGGTCATCAGCGAATTGGAAGCAGTTGCTATTGCCAAGGCGAGGTTATTCCCAAAAACAGTGGCGATAGAACCTGGTGCAAGTGCACCAGGCGTAAAGCTAGCCGCAGACACCACGCTGAAAGCAGAAGAAGGCTGTGCTACCTGCAGAAAGGTTGCTATTCCCTGCCTTGTCACCTCCGCCACATCCGGTAGTCCGTCGTGATTCAGGTCCGTTACTACAAAAGGCCCTGAGTTGGGCAGCAGCGTTTTCGATTGGAAAGTGCCATCTCCATTGCCGAGATAGATTACCAGGTTATTCGACCCATCCTCATTTAAGTACCCAATCAGATCAGGCTTTTTGTCTCCATTGATGTCGATAGTGACAGCAGAAGTGAAAACCCCTGGACTCAAATGAGCACTACCAAAGCTCCCGGTGCCGGTTCCTGATAACACCACAATTGCAGCCGTCCCCCCCTGAGCCGGTGTTCCCACGGGCACTGCTCCTACACCTAGTTCCAAATCTAACAGCCCATCGCCGTCAAAATCCCCTGCCACAAGTCCTTGCCGGAATCCTACGGCACCAGCGGGTAGCTTACTGCGGATAAGGGCAGGGAAAGTGCCGTCCCCTTTACCCAACAGCACGCTTATATTGGTGTCGCCCAAACTTGCCATTGCTAAATCGAGTTTTCCATCTCGGTTAAAGTCACCAAACACAACGGCCGGATAGCTTGCACTCATAGTGAATGTCGGAGAGGAAAAAACGCCATCTCCCTTGCCCAGCGACACAGTTACAGATTTATCTCCGGTGACGGCCAGATCTGGAATTCCATCACCGTTCACATCCGGCGCAGCAAGAAAGTTGAAACTCGTATCTGATGCGGCAAGCACCAGTGTGGCCGGCGAGCCGAACGTTCCATCACCGAGTCCCGGGTAGATTTCGACTTGATCTTGATTTTGGTTGCTGACCAGGAGAACAGCTAAGTCAGGTCTTCCATCCAGGTTGAAGTCTGCCGCTGTAACAAAGGTGGGAATATATCCAGAGGGGTGCGGGAAGCTTTGGGTATGAACAGGAGAAAGCTGCCCCACTTTTTGGCTCTGTAACAGGCTCAGGTGAAGCGTGTTATCGGAATAATCGGCTACCACCAAATCTGGAATGCCATCACGGGTGAAGTCAGCGGATGCTAGCAATAGAGAGGGATTCTGAGCAAGTGAAATTCTACTGATAGCCGCTCCCGTAAATAAGCCGTTTCCTTCTCCGAACAGAACAGTAAGCACAGAATTATTGGGAACTTCTGAATTCTGTGTACCACCTGTCAGAAAGGCTGGACTGCCATTGCCGATCAGGATATCCGTCTTGCCATCTCCATCGAAATCAGCAAGCATGATGGAGCCTGCAGTATTTAACGGGTAATCTTTTTGGGAAGGAAACCCGCCCTTACCGTCACCAAACAGGATGGTTCCTCCTATTGAGACGATGTCAGGAAAACCATCTCCGTTCAAATCTCCCACAGCAACCGGGGTGGTACTGGACAGAGGGAATGAAACCGGGTATGTAGAGAGAGACTGGAATGTGCCATCTCCATTGCCCAAGGCTACTAATACGACGGGTGAATTCGTTGCAGTATAACCGCTAATAATCAGATCGGCTCTATGATCTCCATTGAGATCCGCTAGGGTGAAAACTGAGGGGAGAGGTCCGGTGGGGAGGATGTTACCTGCTGTTATGGTTTTTGGGTTGACCGTGCCATCCCCGTTTCCCAGGGCAATCGCAAGGGTAGGGTAACTGCCTGATTCATTTGTTGTTAAGAGTACATCGGGCTTTCCGTCCCCATTCACATCAGCACTCGCCAAATTGGTCGCGGCAAGAGTATTGATAGCACCAATCGCTAGTAAAGCGAAGCGCTTCCCCGGATCAAAGGTGCCATCTCCATGGCCCAAAAAGATCCACACGCCGCCTTCAGTGCCGCCATCTATCCGATTCGTATTAAAAAGGGCGATCAGGTCGAAGTTGCCATCCCCATTCATATCTGCCAGCGTGAGCGCAAAAAAGTAGTCGGCTCTGACACTGATTGAAGACTGCGTGGGCGCTGAGTAAGAGAAGTTGTTCTCCGAAAGGAGATTGTGCTTCGCATCGAAGACATCAAAACGGATGGATGGGGATTGACGGTCTGTAAGACTCGCAGCGAAATAGTTGCCCGAGGGAATCGGGAAAGAGACCTGAGATTGTGCGGCTGCCCCGACGGGGTTCGTCACCGGCATCGTAGGGGAGGGGGCGCTTGGGAATGTGTGAGGAAGGCAGGCTGCTAATTGCCTTTCGAAATGAGGAGTTGTGGCGAGTGTACGGTAAGGCGCCGCATCTGTTACCTCAAAGCCGGTGTAGGAGCCATCCTGCTGGCGCACCACGTCGATATGCGAGATCGTGCTGGGCTTCAGGTTCACGGTTCGCGCTGTCAGAAAGGGAACGGTAGGACAAGCAGACTGGCCGAACACATTCAACGGGAGGAACACGAGCATGAGGATCAAGCAACGAAGCATATGAGCCATGAAGGCACCTGCCGCACCAGTTTTTACCTCATTGATACGGCACGAATTAGATTTCTATGCGTGTTAGGAAACGATGCTGAACGACACACAGTTGAGTCCGTTTGCAGCATTGACAAAGTGGCCCATCTGCTAGCTGGCTATTTTTTGCAGAAGCAAAGCGTGTACTCTAAGCTCTCAGTACACCCGTCCAATATGCAACGCCACAATGCCGAACGTCATGCGTTCAAATGTCACATCTGTAAAGCCCGCACGTCGCATCATATCGGCGAGTTCCGGTGCATCCGGAAACTTGCGGACGGATTCCGGCAGATATGTATAGGCGTCACGCGAGCCCGTAAGCGCTCCGCCGATCCATGGCAGGATGCGATGGGAGTAGTAGCGATATAAGGCGGCAAACAGGCGGTTCGGCGGTTGGGAAAATTCCAGAATGGCTAGCATCCCACCACTGCGAAGTACACGCCGTAATTCTGTAAGGCCCACAGAGTAGTTCGCAAAGTTACGGAACCCGAAAGCCACAGTAATTAGGTCCAAAGCCGCGTCGGCTAATGGTAATTGAAGAGCGTCTGCTTCCACCAATGGCGATGTTGTGCTCTTGCGCTTGGCAGCAGTCAGCATAGGGTGACAAAAATCGCTACCAATCACAGCAGCTTTGCGGTCTTTCTGAAGCGCCAGCAACAGATCACCCGTGCCGCAACATAGGTCCAGCACACGCGCTGTCGGTTTGCGGAGCACAGGCCGTACACGCCGCACGGTGCGCGATCTCCAAAGCTTATCGATACCGAAGGAAAGCAGATGGTTCGCCAGATCATAGCGATGTGCCACACGCCCAAACATGGCGCGTACCCAGCGCGAGGCTTCCTGTTCGTTTCGTGTTCCTTCCGGCGTCGTTCCCTGTGTCACTGAAGCGCCTGCCGGATGGCTTGAAGTGTGAGCTCCGTAGAAACACCGGACCGCACTTCTACCTCTCCAATGCGCACCGGCAAAACGAAATGAATTTTGCCATGCAGCGTCTTCTTATCCGCATAGAGCCGCTTCTCTAGTGCCTCTGCACGGATGTTTTCCAATGAAGGAATCGGGCCATAACTCTCCACCACACGGCGGATTTCCGCTGCTTCCCGGTCGATCATGTGAAGCGATTCCGCAAGAAACGAAGCCGCTCGCATGCCCCACGCCACGGCTTCTCCATGCAGCAGTTGTTTATACCCGGTTTCCGCTTCCAGCGCATGTCCAAACGTGTGGCCAAAATTCAAAATGCGGCGTAAGCCTCCTTCGCGCTCATCGGCAGAAACCACTTCTGCTTTGATCCGCACCGATTCCCCAATCATTCGGTCTACCACTTCCGGGTCGCGTCCCAGCACGTCCGCTTTGCGGTTTTCAAACAGTCGGAACAATGGTTCGCTGGCGATAACCCCGTGTTTGATCACTTCATACAAACCGGCGCGGTATTCACGTTCAGGCAGCGTGTTGATTGCCGCAGGATCAACCAAAACTGCATGGGGCTGATGGAATGTGCCGATCAGATTTTTTCCATTGAGGAGATTCACTCCTGTTTTGCCCCCTACGGCAGCGTCCACTTGTGCCAGCAGCGTCGTGGGAATCTGCACCACGGGAATGCCGCGCATAAAAATGGAGGCAAGAAAGCCTGCCATATCGTTCACGATGCCGCCACCAAAGGCAATCACTAGGCTGGAGCGGTCGCCCCCTCGCTCCATCATTTCAGAGGCCGCGGTTTCCAAGTGGACGAGCCGTTTCTGATCTTCCCCGCCGGGCAACACCAGTTTGTGAAAGGCCACGTTGCGCAGGCCGGCTTCCAAGCGCGCACCTTGGTGACGCCATACGTCTTCCGTGGTCACCACAAATATGCGAGATGGCTTTTCTGGCAGAAACGACGCAGCCCGCTCTATGATTCCACGTTCCACATGGGCCTGGTACTCGCACTGGGGCGTGCGCACGGCAAAGGATGGCATTCCTCACCAATATATCCGGCTCCGGTTGTTAGAATCGCTACAGTAGATGGAATTTGACTTTCTGGTAGTGGGGGCAGGCGTGGCGGGGTTGCGCGCTGCCATTGAGCTTGCGGAAGCAGGCACGGTGCTGGTGATCGCCAAAGACACTCTTCGGGAGTCGTCCTCGGAATACGCACAGGGCGGGATCGCAGTTGCCCTCAGTGACGATGACGAAGTGGAGTTGCATGAACAGGATACTTTGTATGCAGGCGACGGCTTGTGTGACCGCATCGCCGTTCATACATTGGTGGAGGAAGGGCCTGCCGCAATTCAGCAACTGATCGAGTGGGGAGCCGAGTTTGATCGCGTTGGCGACGAGCTTTCCTTTACGCGGGAAGCTGCCCATAGCCGCAACCGGATTCTCCATTCGCATGGCGACTCTACAGGACGTGAAATCGCCCGCACACTTTACCGAAAAGCATCTTCCCTCCCAAATGTCAGGTTTCAAAGCTATGCAGCGATTACGGACCTGTTGATGGCCAATGGGGAGGTGGTGGGGGCGGTGGTGTGGGATGAACAACGGCAGGAAAAGCAACTCCTCACCGCACGAGCCGTGCTGCTCGCCACAGGCGGCATGGGAAGGGTATATAGCGACACTACCAACCCGGATGTTGCCACAGGGGATGGCATTGCCATGGCTTGGCGTGCCGGAGCCGAAATCAGCAATATTGAATTTGTGCAGTTTCATCCCACCGCGCTCCATGTGGAAGGCGCTCCGCGTTTTCTTCTTTCCGAAGCACTGCGCGGGGAAGGCGCGCTCTTGCTCAATCAGGCGGGGGAGCGATTCATGCCCCGTTACCATGAAATGGCGGAACTGGCCCCGCGTGATGTGGTGGCCCGCGCCATCACTGCCGAACTAAAACGAACGGACACGGCGCATGTGTTTCTGGATCTCACGCATCGCGCTCCTGAGTTTATTCGGGAGCGATTCCCCCGGATCTATCAAACTTGCTTGACCTACGGAGTAGATATTGCCACACAGCCTGCGCCTGTGCGGCCTGCTGCACATTACGCTATGGGAGGCGTCCGAACAGATCTGGCAGGTCGCACCAGCTTGCCGCGCCTGTTCTCCGCTGGAGAAGCAGCCTGTACCGGCGTCCATGGGGCAAATCGCCTGGCGAGTAATTCCTTGCTGGAAGGAGTGGTGTTTGGCGCGCGTGCCGGGGCTGCCATGCGCGAAACGGAAGCCAATCTCCAAACCAGAGGCGATGCTGCTTCTCCGCTATTTCCGGTGATTCCTGAACGGGAAGTCCGAAGCCTGACATGGAACGAATGCGGCATTATTCGGAATCGCGAAGGGCTTCTCTCCGCCTGCCGTCAACTGGAATCCTACGAGATGACCAGCCTGACAAATGCGCAACTGGAGCACTATGATTTGCGCAGCATTCACACGGTAGCGCTTCTGGTGGCCCGGTGTGCCTTGGCGCGGGAAGAAAGCCGTGGCGGTCACTTTCGCACGGATTTTCCGGAGAAGCGCCCGGAGTTTGCCGGACCTTCGGTATGCTCAAAGGACGTTGCCGAGATCCGATTCCTCCCGAACCTTAGCTAGTCATCCAGCATTTTGGTTGTTGCTGTTGGCGGCTGAGGCTCCCATTGCCGCCACCAATCCCCTCGCCGTTCTTTGGACATGTCCAGCCATTCTTCTGGCGTCCATGATGATTGCGTGGGGTGCGGAATCCGCGCAGTTCTTTATGGCTCAAGGTTTCGCCTTGCTGATTCTGGCATGGATGCAAACCCTGCCGGAATTCGCTGTGGAAGCAGTGCTGGCATGGCACCGGCAGACACCGTTGCTGATTGCCAATCTCACTGGCGCAATACGGTTGCTGACAGGGCTTGGCTGGCCCATGATCTATGCCACTGCTGCATTTGCGTATCGGGCGAAGTATCGCAAGCAGATGCAGAAGATTCTGATTCCCTCGCAGCAAAGCGTGCAGATCGTCGGTGTAATGGTCTGCCTGCTTTATGTCGCAGTGATCTGCATCAAACAGTCGCTCGACATCCTGGATGCGGTGATCTTGCTGCTGATCTATGCTGCCTATATCTGGCTCTTGTGGCACATGCCCACCGAAGAAGGGGAAAGCGAAGAAGAACTGGGGCGCATTCCCCATGCGATTGTCCGAGCGAAACCGCCGCTTCGCAATACCGCCATTCTGCTTTGTTTTCTGGTCGGCGGAGCGGTGATTTTTTTAGTGGCCGATCCTTTTTTGGGCAGCCTGTTCGCACTGTCATCCGCCATAGGCGTTCCGCAGTTTGTGTTTATTCAATGGGTCGCTCCGTTTGTGTCGGAGTTTCCAGAACAGGTTTCTGCTTTCTACTGGGCGCGTTCTATTGAAAAGGCGCCTTTGGCACTGATGAATATGGTGTCCAGCAACATTACGCAGTGGACGCTGTTAGCGGCCACGCTGCCGATTGTGCTCTCCATCAGTCAGAAGACGCCTTCCAGCATTCCCTTTGACGCGCTGCAAACGGGCGAAGTTTGGATGACCCTTGGCCAGTCATTGTTAGGAACGTTGTTTCTGGTCAATATGCAGTTAGCCTGGTGGGAAGCGGCGTTGCTGTTTGTGTTGTGGGTTGTGCAGTTCGGGTTTTCGCTGGTCCCTCCAATGGCAAACGGATGGGGGTTCATCAGCGCCCACATTCACCACTGGACTACTTTGGCTTACTTCGCCTGGAGCGCAGTGGAACTGGTGCGCCTCTTGACGGGTCAGCGCCAAGCTCATGCGTTTCGTGAGTTTGCCAAAATCTGGCGAACGCATGTACGCGCCTAGTGCGCACTGAAGGTGTAGCTTTTGTGATCGTAGTATTGCGCCGTGGTTTCTCCGCGTCGCGGTTTTACCGGCATAGACTCACGACAATAGCCGCAGCTTTCCAGCACTTCCAAAAGCAATTCGCGGTCAACGCCAGGGTGTATCTCCACAATCAGCTTAGGCTTCCAAAGCCGCAGTGTTTCGGACATACCGCGCAAAACATCGATCTCCATTCCTTGCACATCGATCTTGACGCCGTGGACCTGTGGATGCATGCTGCAGATGCGGGGCCATAACCAGTCCAGGGCAGTGGCCATCATGGTGACATACTCCTGTGGCGTATCAATGCTGCTATCTGCCATCCCCAAATTCAGAGCGACTCGCTTTAACTGCACCTCCGGCTCGGCTCCCAATCCCATCGGCACCACTGTGATTTGAGATAACGAATTCAGAAACACAGTTTTTGAAATGCATCCAGCGGTGCTAAGCGTGGGTTCAAAGGTGAAAACACGACCATGCATGCCCACCAAGCGGCTCATCGCCATCGCAGTGTAGCCATAATGCCCGCCCACATCCAACCATGTTTCACCGGGCTGTATGCTTTCCTTCAACCAGTCAAGCAGGGCACGTTCGTTGTAGCCAAGAATTGCCGAAGGGTAGTCGTTCCAAGAGGTAACAATTTGCATACCTCTTAAGGGACCAGTCAAAATTTGATGGGGCTTGTAACTCTTCGGCAACAAGCGTCGGAGCCAGCGCTTAATGTTTCCGTTCATGCAGTCCGGCGGCGTTTCCCTGGGAATCCTCTTCAGTCATCTTACCGGGAATTGCAGGCAAAACCATCATTTGCAAGATAAGATGCAAGCTGGAACAATACAACCACCTGCTATGCGCACTTCCTGGATGCTAGCTTTGCTCACTTTTCCCTTATTTTCTGCGGTGCCCGCGCTGATGCCGCAACCCGCCCACATCACCTTTGGCACAGGCGAGTTGCCCATCCAGCAAGGCTTCAGTATTTCCCTGACCGGTGCTTCCGAACCGCGATTGCAGCCTGCCGCAAATCGTCTGATTCAGTTCCTTGCGCGGCAGACCGGCATCCCGATTTCCCCGGATGTTGCTCACCCTGTGTTGGTGGTCTCCTGCGTAGCAGCAGGCGAGCCGGTGCAAACTTTGGAAGAGGACGAAAGCTATCGCCTGGAGGTCACCTCTTCCGGGGCAAAGTTAACAGCGCCCAATCCGCTTGGCGTGCTCCGTGGGTTTGCTACTTTTGCGCAACTGGTCAGCCCGAGTGAAAGTCCGCTTTCCAGCGGCTTCGGCGTTCCGGCGGTTTCCATTACTGACCAGCCCCGGTTTGCCTGGCGTGGGTTGCATATTGATGTTTCCCGCCACTGGATGCCCATGGATGTCATTCTCCGGAATCTGGATGGCATGGCTGCCGTGAAAATGAATGTGTTTCATTGGCACCTTTCCGATGATCAGGGCTTTCGGGTGGAAAGCAAGCGCTACCCCAAGCTGCATCAGCAAGGCTCGGATGGTTTTTTCTATACGCAGGATCAAGTCCGGCAAGTCGTCCAATACGCACGGGAGCGAGGAATTCGTGTGGTTCCGGAATTCGATATTCCGGGCCATTCCAGCAGTTGGCTGGTGGGCTACCCTGATCTTGCTTCCGGTCCTGGATCTTATGAAATTGGGAGGCATTGGGGCATCTACGACCCTGCCATGGATCCCACGCAGGACAGTGTGTATCAGTTTCTAGACAATTTCATTGGCGAAATGGCGGCGCTTTTCCCGGATCGTTATTTCCACATCGGCGGGGACGAAGTGAATGGACGCCAGTGGAATGCCAGTCCTCGCATCACGGCGTATAAGCGGCAGCACGGAATGTTGTCGGTAGATAATCCCGACCGGAAACAAATGACAGAAGCAAATGAAAAGCTGCAAGCCTACTTCAATCAACGCCTGGAGCCCATTGTGACGAAACATGGGAAACGGATGATGGGTTGGGATGAAATTCTGGCGCCGACTCTGTCCAAGAACATCGTGATTCATTCCTGGCGTGGACAGAAGTCGCTCGCAGATGCCGTGCAGATGGGCTTTCAAGGCATTCTTTCTTCCGGTTATTACCTGGACCACATGGATTCGGCAGCTACGCACTACGGAATTGATCCTTTGATCGACCCTAAAACCAAGCAGCCTCTTCCGCTTTCTCCTGACGAAAAACGTCGCATTCTGGGAGGCGAAGTTTGCATGTGGAGCGAGTATGTGACGGCGGAGAATGTAGATTCCCGCATCTGGCCCCGCAGTGCAGCGATTGCGGAACGTTTCTGGTCTCCTGAGGAAGTAAAGGACGTAGCTTCGCTTTACTCACGCCTGCCCACCGTTAGCCGTCAATTAACGAAATTAGGACTGACTCACCAGACGAGCTATGGAGAAATGCTGGCACGTTTGGCGGGAAGCGCACCGCTGGAGCCTTTGCAAACACTGGCCAACGTGGTGACTCCTGTTGGCCTTGGCGGACGTGCACGAGCCAGAAAATACCTTCAGCAAACACCGCTAAATCGTTTGGTGGATGCAGCCCGCCCGGAAAGTGAAACTGCACGTTACTTTATGGATGCAGTGGAGGCCAAGGATCTGGAAGCCGTTCGCCTGCAACTAGAGATTTGGAAAAACAATGCTGCTGCTTTTGAGCAGCTAACTAAAAAATCCGCCATTCTTGCAGAGGCACAGCCCATTTCACAGAACCTTTCAAAGGCTGCAACCATCGGTTTGCAGGCTCTTGATTACCTTCGTCAAAAACAAACTGCTCCAGCGGACTGGGTACGCCGGAGCAGGGAATTTGTGGCAGGGACACAGACACCTCGTGCTGAGGTGCAATTAGCAGTAGCCGCGCCCATTCTCCGGTTAATTCAGTTTGCCGGAGCAGTGAGCCAGTAACTTACCAGCGCCGGAACCCGCCTCGGTAACCGTACCGGCCACCATAGAAATAAAAGCTGGGACCAAAGCCGTAGTAGCCCGGGTAATACCAAGGGCTTCCGTATGCCGGGTAGGGAGCAGCATAAGGAGAAGGGGCAGGATACTGAGGCTGTTGGCTTACGGTTCGAACAGGCTGCCGGTCATACTCATTAGCGCTTGGCGGCTGAAACGCTTGCGGGACTTGCGAAGTCACCATAAGCGGTTCCATTAACCGGAACGTAATGGCTGTTTCGGGATAAAGAACTGTTTCCCGGCCACGCGTGGCAAGAACACCCGTTGTGCCTACCGCCGCGCCAGCTAGTGCGCCAATTCCCGCGCCTAATCCACCACCTGCAATCGCTCCAATTGCCGCGCCCAAACCAGTGGTAGTGCCGATTGTTCCGACATCGCGACCTACGCTGGAATTGCCTTGACGCTCAACAAACTGAGTATGCATGGGAACTTGCTGGCCATCGACCAATGTAAGTTCGGTAAGCTCCACGCCCAAACGGGAAAGTCCTTTCACACGACCGGACTTTTGCACATCAGAAACTCTGCCGCCTATAGTTTGGCCTCGGCGTGCCACTACCAATCCGTTTACCACTAATGGCTGTGCCAGCGTGGCGGTAAAAGCATCACCTGCCTGGTTGTATTCACTGGAAAGAACATCATTCACCCGTGCTGTAATCCAGGTGCCGGCAGGAATGGTAAATTGCGCAGGACCGGCCGGTAAAGGTGCGGCTTGCGGAGCCTGTGCGTAGGGCAGAGCTTGCGCGAACTGTGGCGAAGAAGTGGAGTTATTGTTTTCTCCAAAACGATGCCAACCCGGAGAGGGAGGCTCAGCAGCACTGGTTTGCGCCCACGCTCCCGGGACACAACTCGCCAACAACGAACACCCAAGGAAAATTGTTTTCACGCGCTTCATGCCTCCCCTTATTGCATGAGGGGTGCCAATTCGTAAGCCTTTTATTCTCAGTAACTTGTTAGAATGTGAGAGTGGTTGCGAAGCAGCAGCATGGTGGATTTCAGCCATGGGCAAACGCCCCATTGCTACTCTGGAATCATGGAAACCGATCTCGTTCAGATTCGCGTCCTGGGCGAAAAAAAGCGGGCCGAAAATGAACGCTTTCGTAAGCATTTAAAATCGCGAGATCATTCCGACCGGATTCTTCGGCGAATTGCAGAAAAAGTGGAAGATGCCATCGATTGCACCACCTGCGCTAACTGCTGCCGGTTAGCTTCAGTGCGTTTATCGGAACGCGATGTGGCACGTCTTGCCACTTACTTAAGAATTCCGTCCGGCAGTGTTTCTGGCGAAATATACGACGGAAAGCGAAGAGGAAGGAACCATTTTGGCGCGCATTCCGGAAAGTGGTTGCGTATTTCTGGAAGGCACCACCTGCTCGGTATACGATGCAAGGCCGGATATCTGCCAGCGCTTTCCCCACATAGTACGCGGAGAAGGTTCCCTGGTCAGCCGTATGTGGCAGTTAATTGATCGCGCTTGTTACTGCCCAATTGTTTATAATTCTTTGGAAGCGTTTAAGGGAGAAACCAAATTCCGACCCTGATTCGCTATTGACGGCCAAACGTATCACAGGCGGAAATCTGGCCGGAATCTAAGCCACGCTTGAACCATTGCATGCGTTGAGCCGAGGAACCATGAGTAAAAGATTCCGGGCTGACGTGTCCCGTCGCCATCTTTTGCAGGCGATCATCGCCTACTGCGGCCGCAGCGCGCAACCCGGCTTCCACATCGCTCTGGTCAATAATATTGCGTTGTTCGGTGGAGTTGCCCCAGATACCAGCGAAGCAATCGGCCTGCAACTCCAGCCGGACAGACAGTTGGTTGGCCGCGCCCGGGTTACTTTCCTGTAGTTGGCGCATTTTGCCCTCAATCCCTAATAGTTTCTGCACATGATGACCGACTTCATGGGCAATCACGTAAGCTTGGGCAAACTCACCCGGCGCGCCGAAGCGATTTTTTAACTCGTCGAAGAAACCCAGGTCAACATATACTTTTTCGTCGCCAGGACAGTAGAAAGGACCCGTAGCGGATTCCGCCTGACCACAAGCGGAGCGAATCGCATCTCGAAACAGCACCAGCTTGGCATGGTGGTACTCGCGGTTGGTCTGCTGCGGCAGGGTACGATCCCAGTTTTTTTGCACATCGTCCAGCACGAAGGAAACGAACTGTACTGCAGGCTTTTCGCTGGCATCACGAGCCGTGTCAGGCTGGGAGTGTTCTATCGGCGCTGAGTTGGTACCAGGCGAAACCAGAGTGAACAAATTAGTCCTAAAGACAAAGCTCAACACCAATAGAATCAGCGTTCCGCCGATTCCCAGGTGTGCACCGCCTAAGCCGCCTAGATTGATGCCGCCTCCTCCTCCCGTATCGTCACGGCGGTCTTCAATGTCTTCACTTTCTCCACCCGGTGTCCAGCGCATATCGAGTGCATTCTTAGCAAGCTGGCTGCCAGAACAGGTCTAATTCTGGGGACGGCATTGCATAAGCTGAAACTTTCGCTGATTCTGAATCGTCATTAACTCAGTCGCTTGCGATTGGGGAGTTTAGTTTGAGATTGAAAAACAACCGGCTTCGCGCAATTCCAGTAGGGTTGCTTCTGTTTTTGGGAACAGTGGGAGGAGCAATGGCCCAAGAGCACGTTGACTCACCAACAGCTATTCCCGCCGTTCCGTCTGTTCCTACTGCGGAGGGAGAAAAGCCTGGAGCTCAGCCGGACTCACGCGTTTTTGGAGTTTTGCCCAATTACCGTACAGCAGATGGCACCGTAGAATTTCATCCCATTTCTGCTCATCGAAAGATATATATTGCTACAAAAGACTCCTTTGATTACCCGAATTATTACCTAGCACTATTTTTCTCCGGAATTTATCAACTCGAAAACCAGAATCCATCTTTTGGTCAGGGCGTCAAGGGATACGCTCATCGGTACGTGACGGCTTATGGGGACCAGGTAATCGGAAACATGTTAACGGAAGGGTTTCTGCCCAGTGCCTTTCACCAGGACCCGCGATATTTCCGGCGCGTGGAAGGAAGTGTATCGCGTCGTACCTTTTATGCTTTGAGCCGAGTTTTGGTATGCCGTACAGACCGAGGAAATTGGGCATTCAACTCCTCGGAAGTGCTTGGAAATGGCATTATGGCTTCCATTGGAAATGCATATTACCCGGATAACCGTAGCTTTAGTGACACCATGCAACGGATGGGAACTGCCATTGCCACCGATGCGATCTCCAACGTGCTGAAAGAATTCTGGCCGGATATCAAGAAGAAGATTTCTCATCGCCATACTGCTGGAACGCTGTACTCTGCTTCCGAAGTAAACACGCTTCGGTAAAATGCGCTCATGGCAGCATATGGAATTGTATTGCTGGCGGCGGGCAGTTCCAGCCGCATGGGTTCTCCGAAACAACTTCTTAACTACGGCGGCAAGCCTTTGCTTCGCCACGCGGTTGAGGTAGCTTTGGCATCTGTCTGCAAACCGGTGTTTGTGGTGCTTGGTTCGCAAAGTGAGCAGATTGGAGGTGCTCTGGACGGCTTACCTGTGGAATTGCTTCGGAATGAACAGTGGGAAGGCGGCATGGGGACTTCCATCCATGCGGGCGTCCAAGCAGCGGAAGCACAAAATCTGGATGGCGTAATTCTGGCCTTGGGAGATCAACCATTGATTACTGCTGCCATTCTGAATCGTTTGGTAGCGACTCACCAAGCGACTGGCCAGCCTATTGTAACGGCGCAGTATTCCGGCACCGTGGGAGTGCCGGTATTTTTTTCGCGTGAGTTCTTCCCGCATTTGCTCGCGCTGGAACCATCGCAAGGCTGCAAAGGCATCATTCTTTCGCACGGCGGTCGCACGGTCAGAGTGGAAGTGCCGGAAGCTGCCACCGATATCGATACTCCCAATGATTGCGCTGCTGTAGGAATTCAGGCCTGAAGGCTGTTGGGTAAGCACTTTCCTGTCGTGCTGAGTGGAAATTAAAGCTCAACAAAGATCTTCTTCGCAACAGGTGAAACCATTACAACGCGACCATGCCCCGGATTAGAAACATTTCGGAGCTTTACAAGCCCAGCAGAATGCAGGGCTGTTACATCTCGACTAACTGCCTCACGAGTCCGGTTGAGGCAGTTAGAGAGTGCTGTAATACTGATTTCCTTTTCTTTCACTTTTTGATATACATCGATTCTGGCCCGAGTTAGCGCTTTAAAGGCGTTTTCAAAGGTAAGGATCTTCTCTGGTTCGAGCAGTTCTCCGCGATCCAACTTTTTGGCTCGTTCTAAGGAACGCTTCCGAAAACCTTCGAATCCATCTGTATAAATCGTCAGCTTTTTCATGCTTTTCGTTTCTCACGCAATACGGCTACTTCTCTGAAAAATCGTTCTGAAAGCTTCTTGTAACCAGGGAAATTTATCTCTTTAATTTCCCCCATGAAGTGCCGGTGATGATAACCGTGCGCCATATCGTAACCAAGTACACGTCCATTGTCGCCCTGGTACATAAAGTGGTTGATAAATGCTAAGTTGTAACGTGTAACCTTGCCGGTCGAGTTTTGCCAAACTTCCTCGCGCAATTTGCCCCTTCCTAAAAGGCACGAAATGTTCGCTTCTTCATCTACAGTCTTGATAACGCGGCTGTCCGATGCCACAAGGCGATAGTAGCACAGGAGTGATCTAACAAGTTACACCTGCATCGTTTGTTTTATGGTCTTGACAACTCCCTCAATGATTTACGAAAAACCTTTTTGTTGTTCCGTAGAACTTGCACTAAGATGTCCACAGCACAACTCCATTCTGATTGCGTGCATAAGTTACAACAGTATTGACTTAGGACACTACAGACACCAAGGGTAGGGTGATCAGAGCAAAACCTCTCTTCGCTCGGTCAAGTCGCGATATGGTGTTAAATCAAGCCATGTCTCGATTTCTTCTTCTTCTCTTGTTTGCTGTGACTCTGGCCGCCCAGAACCGCGTCGGCACAATACAGGTCCGCGTTTCTACGGACCACTCCGATTGGCGTTACGAACCCGGCCAACCCGTCCGCTTTCATATTGTCGCCATACAGGACGGCCACCCGGTGAGCGGCGTCAAGCTGAGCTACCGCATCGGTCCTGAGATGATGCCTCCTCAAATCGATAAGACCGTGACCCTCAGCAATGACAGTCTCACTGTTGACGGCGGAACTATGAGCCAACCCGGCTTTCTCCGCTGTATCGCCACTGTGGAGCAGAACGGGAGAACCTATCGTGGACTCGCAACCGCCGCCTTTCATCCGGAATCCATTCAGCCTACCCAGAAAGATCCTCCTGACTTCGATCAATTCTGGGCAGCCGGCAAAGCTGCGCTTGCGAAACTCCCTATTGATGCCAAAGTGACGCTGCTACCCGACTATGGAAACGCTTTGGCTGATTGTTTCCATGTCAACTTGCAGAATGTCGGCATGGGAAGCGCGTCCTCACGCTTCTATGGCGTTCTCTGCGAGCCCAAGGCACCCGGAAAGTACCCAGCGCTTCTCAGTGTTCCCGGTGCTGGCGTCCGCCCGTATCGCGGACTTGCCGACATTGCTGCGCACGGCATCATCACGCTCCAAGTGGGAATTCATGGCATTCCCGTGACCATGGAACAATCCGTTTATGATTCGCTGGCCGCCGGTGCACTTGCCAACTACAACACCATTGGCCTGGATAATCGCGACCGCTATTATTACCGCCGTGTCTATCTCGGCTGCGTTCGCGCCAACGACTTTCTGACGAGTCTTCCAAACTGGGACGGCAACAACCTTGTGGTTACCGGAGGCAGCCAGGGCGGAGCACTCTCCATTGTTACTGCTGCTCTGGATTCGCGTGTGAAGGGCTTAGCTGCTTATTACCCGGCGCTTTCTGATGTTACGGGTTATCTGCAAAATCGTGCTGGTGGTTGGCCGCATATGTTCCGCGCCGTGGATGGACCCATGTCACACCGCTCGTCGAATGAGATCGAAACCTCGCGTTACTACGACGTGGTCAACTTTGCTCGACGCGTCAAAGTGCCTGGCTTCTATTCCTGGGGCTTCAATGACGAAACCTGCCCACCTACCTCGATGTACTCGGCTTATAACGTAATTCCTGGAGAGAAAAAGCTACTGTTAGCGCTCGAAACTGGCCACAACAACATCCCCGAACAAGTTGCTGTGGTGCAGGAGTGGCTGGAAGCGTTCGTGAAAGGAACCTCTTCACGAAACTAACGTGTTGAGACAACACTCGAAATATTTCCCTTATTCCATATGAATCGTCGAACCTTTCTGGCGGGTGCTTCTCTGCTTCCTCTCACGTGTGCTGGACAGCAACCGTTCCCCTCGCCTCCACCCGCAGGCCATCACATTCCTGAAACTACCCTGGCGAAGCGGCCGAATGTGCTCTGGATCTTGGGTGATCAGTTCCGCGCACAGGCACTGCCGTCCTACGGCGACCCGAACTCGCGCACTCCCAACTTGATGCGCGCCGAGGTGAATGGCTTGACGTTCACCGGCCATGTCTCGGGCTTTCCTCTTTGTTGTCCGTTTCGTGGTTCCATGCTGACCTCCCGCTATCCGCACGAATGTGTACCCGGGCATGAGTACCCGTTGCCAGCAGGGCAGAAGACAGTTGCGGACATTTTCAACACCAACGGCTACCGCACAGCATACTTCGGGAAATGGCATCTAGGCGGCTGGCACGAGCGCGATGGCCGGGCAGCCTTCTTTATTACTGATCCGGCTCGTCGGGGTGGTTTCCAGACGTTCGCCGCTTACGAAAACAATAACAGCCAATGGGATTCCTGGGTCCATGGAGGTGAAGGCAAGAATGCGTTCCACTACCGCCTGCCCGGCTATGAAACAGATGAGTTAACGAACCTGCTGCTACGCTACATCAGCGATCGTTCCGAAGATCGGAAGCAGGGCAAGGAGGAACCCTTCTTCGCGGTTCTGAGCGTCCAACCTCCTCATGATCCCTATGTGGCTCCTGAGCAATTCATGGCCAATTACAATCCCGCTCGCATCCAGTTGAGGGAAAACGTTGCTCATGTAAAACCGCTGGAAGAAGAAGTACGGCGGGACTTAGCCGGGTATTATGCCCAGATCGAAAATCTGGACTGGAATTATGGCCGGGTGGTTTCTGCCTTAGAGCAGGCTGGCATACTGCAGGACACACACATCTTTTTCTTCGCCGATCATGGCGACATGCATGGATCGCATGGCATGCAACGGAAGACCTGTCCGTTTGAAGAATCCATCCGCACCCCATTTATTCTGTCGGGAGGGATTCCGCGCCCGCCTGCTATGAAAGTAGGAAGAAAGCCCGTGGTGTCGAACCACGTCGATATTGCCCCTACAACACTTGGGCTATGCGGCATTCCGAAGCCGGAGTGGATGCGTGGCAAAGATCTCTCGCATCACCGCATGAATAAACCCGCTCCGGCAAACGGTGACAATGATTCCGCTTATCTTCAGAACGTTGTGCCGACCGGCCACGCGGACAGCATCAACGCACCCTATCGAGGTTTAGTCACCGCTGACGGCTGGAAGTATGCCTGCTTCGAAAATCGCTCATGGCTGTTATACAACCTGAATGACGACCCTTACGAAGACGCCAACGAGGCGTTCAACAACAAGTACCGCGCGGAACGAAAGAAAATGATCTCGCGATTGAAGCAGTGGGTCGCCGATACGGGAGATCATTTTGCGGTTCCCGAAGACTAGCCGTTTGTGTGATACACTCGCGGCGAGTCAATCTATGATGCGACATTTTTTCCTGAGCGTGGTGGTTGCAGCGGCATCCGCTTCCTCGCTGGCCGCGCAGTCAAAACCAGTCTTTTCAGAGAACTTTGAGTCCGGCAAACTTGACCCAGCAATTTGGGATGTTCGGACAATGGGCGCGGCAACAGTTGCAGTTGAGCCGGTGGAGGGCGCACACGGCAAATACGCGTTGCATGCACATTACCCGGAAATGACGCGGGGTGCTTACGCAATGGCTATCGCGACGCATGTGCCTGATTCGCTGAAGGGGCATGTGTTCGGCCGGGCTTATATGAAGATCACGGGAACCATCCCCCCGAGCCACAATCCGTTGATCATTACCGGTGAGCCAGGTTGGCAGCTCTCGAAATTCTATGAAATCGGCCTGTCGCGCGGTTTCTGGATGCCGTCCTTTCAAGAAAACAAATCCGCTGCGGGGCAGGGAAGAGGGGAAACCACGTACCGGTCGGAAGTGCCTCCGCCTGTGGACAAATGGTTTCTTCTGGAATGGGAAATCAACGACGATCCGGCGAGCATGACTCTCTGGGTAGACGGCGAACCGATCCCCAACAAGATGGGAACAGAAAAAGTGGATACCGTGACCTACAAGTGGCCGAAGGATTCGACGACCACTTCGAACCTTGTCGGCGGTTTCAAGGAATTCGGATTCGGCGTGCGTGCCTGGCAAAACCCGATGACCGGGTTCGATATTTACTACGACGATATTGCTTTGAGTACGTCCCGGATCGGCAAGAAATAGCTTATCGAGAGCGCTAGACCTGGTATCGCTTGATGTAATCCGGCCTGAGTTCACTTCCCATACCGGGTGTCTCAGGAGCGAGAACAGCGCCATCCACCATGCGAAGCTTTTCCAAGGAAGAACCTTCTCCCTTCAGGCTTCCTGTCTCCATGTAGATGGCGTTGGGCATTGCGAGCAGCATGTGAAGATTCGTCGGACCACCACCGTGGCTTGCCAGTTCCAGCCCTGCCGCGTCCGCCAACGCGCCGATCTCCATCCATTCCGTTAACCCGCCTGCACGGCGATTATCCGGCTGAATTACGTCCACTCCATGCCGGGAAATCAGGTCCATGCAGGCGAACTTGGTATATTCGTTTTCGCCCCCTGCAATCCGAATATCCAGTTCGTCGGCGATCTTCCCATACCCTACATGATCATAGGGAACGATCGGCTCCTCATACCAGAAGCAACCCATCTCCTGATACACTTTTCCTCTGCGAATTGCCTCATTGACATTGAATTTTTGATTCGCATCCACCATCACAGGGCGGTCCTTACCAGCAAGCTTCTGTGTTGCTTCAATTCTTCGGACATCATCGGCCAAAGAGTAGCGGCCCACTTTGATCTTCACAGCATGAAAGCCTTCTTCAAACGCTTTGGTTACCTGCTGTTTCAGTTGAGAAAGATCGTTATCATTTTCGTAGTACCAGCCGCACATGTTGTAAACGGGCATGCGGTCTGCATAAGCGCCAATCATTTTGTAAACAGGCAGTCCGGCGGCCTTGCCGATGATGTCCCAAATCGCAATGTCAGCGGCAGCAATGGCGAATTGTGTCACGCCTTGCACGCCAGCGTATTCCAAGGCTGCCCATAGGTCAGCGCGAAGGCGTTTTGGAAATGAGGGATCTTTTCCCAGAAGCACAGGTTTTACTTCGTTCTGAAGAATTGCCTCCAATGCACGAGGGCCTCCCCCAATTGCACCAAACGAACTGTACGCCCACCCGGTAATCCCGGCATCCGTTTGAAGTTGAAGCGCAACTCCCCCTCCTTCGGTTCCAAATTCATGGATGGCATCAAAGTACTTACGGCCGGGCGGGATACGAAGCACACTGGTTTGAAGGCCGGTGATTTTCATCTGCTTGCGCACGGGTTCGGCGGCTGCGGGTTCCGCTGCCGCAAGAGAGAAGTGCTCCGAGTTGGAGTAAAGAACGGCGATTCATCAATAGACCTCAAAGAACAATTTGTGTTCTACGTCAACAATCACTATACAGAAGACATGGTAAAAGTAGCGGAAGGATGATTTCTCAACCATGCCGCTGCTTCTGTATCATCATTAAAGGAACAGCTTATCAGGGAGGAAGGTGACTGGATTCCAGACGAGATGAAGACACCTCAACGGAAAGAAGGATGGCTATGGGGATGGGACGAGACGCCGGGCATTGTCTCGATTTGGGCAAACAACAATGGACAAGTAACTCTATGGCGGCGCAATCCGGAAACAGAGGAACTGCTGCGAGAAGAAGCGAGGTTCCGCCCTTGGCTGTTGTTGGACCGGCTTGACGATCTCCAGCATTTGGGGAATCAACTCGGCCAAGAAGGGGAACCAGGGAAACTGGTCACCTTTCGCGAACTTGATCCCCCTGGCGAGTTGCGGTTTTGGGTATCCTCCACTAACGCAAATACGCTTACTTCTGCCGTCCTGTATGGCGCCTCACGGCGACTCGGGCATCCACTTCGCCATGTGCGAGAGCTAGGCCAGCAGGCCGTATTAGCGATTTCGCCAAATGAGCAATATCTGGTCTCAACCGGACGCACTTACTTTCGCGATCTTGCTTTTGATCAACTCCGTCGGATGCAGTTTGATCTGGAAACAACGGGACTCTCGCCAGAACGGAATCGAATTTTTCTGATTGCCATCCGTGACCCTTCTGGCGTTACCGAAACGCTGGAAGCAAACGGGGAAGGAGACGCTGCCGAAGCGGACCTGATCCGCAGACTGATCGACAAAATCAGAACAGTGGACCCTGACGTATATTGAAAACCACAACCTTCATGGTTTTGATCTCCCGTTTCTCCAACGCCGCGCCAGCCTGCTGGGAGTACCACTTTCCCTTGGGCGCACGGGCTTACCCGGATTGCTGCAACGCCCAGCACAATACGGAACTGTATCCAGCACCCATGCCGATCGCCGGATTCGCTTCGTTGCCCCAGGGCGCGAACTGATCGATACGCTGGATGCCGTGCGGCGATACGCTCTGGCTACACCAGACTTGACGGAACACGGACTGAAAGCAGTAGCGCGCCATTTAGGCATCGCAAAACCAGACCGTGAATACATTCCAGGCGAACAGATCTATGAGGTATATCGCCGCGACCCGGAGCGGGTAAAACGGTATGCCACGTCAGATGTGGAAGAAGTCGCCGAAGTGGCACGAATGCTTGGCGGGGCCAGCTTCGCTTTAGCCCAAATGGCTCCTCGACGGTATGAGCGCTTGGCTGATGCGGGTGCAGCGACTGGAATTATTGATCCATTGCTGGTTCGCGCCTATCTGCATCGAAATGCAGCAATTCCCGCCCACCAACCTGATGACGGCACTTCGCACAGTGGAGCCGCACTTCACTTGTTTGCCTCTGGTGTAGCCAAGCGCGTGGTAAAGGCGGATGTGGCCAGTCTGTATCCATCCTTGATGCGGTCTTTTCGAATCGGACCCTCGCGAGATCGACTAGGAGCCATGTTAGCCCTGCTAGATCAATTAGTAGAGCGACGGCTCGCTGCGAAAGCAGCGGCTCGGCGCTGCGCCGCCTGGGTCAACAGAGCGCTATACGGAAGAAGCTCTCTCGGCTGCCATGAAGCTGGTGGTGAACTCTGCTTACGGTTACTTAGCAGCCGGTGGCACGCTCACCCGCTTTGCCGATGTCCATGCTGCCAATGAAGTTACTCGGCGTGGTCGGGAAACGCTGAAGCAGATGTGTCAAGAACTTGCCGCCCGTGGCGTTACTCTTCTGGAGGCCGACACGGATGGAGTTTACTTCGCGGTACCTGAGAGTTGGAGTGAGGCGGAAGAACGGCGCGTAGTGAAAGAAGTGGCTGCCCTTCTGCCAGCATTAGTGCAACTCGAATTAGATGGCCGTTATGCGGCCATGTTGTCGCACGAACCAAAGAACTATGCTCTTCTGTGTTACGAAGGAAAGCTGTTGTTTCGTGGCGTTGCCTTTCGGTCAAGTCGTGCGGAGCCATTTGGGGAAACGTTTCTGCGCCGGGCCATTGCTCATTTGTTGGCTGGGGATGTGGTTGGTGTACGTGAGATTTATCTCACCACAGTAGAGTCAATTCGCCGACGCATACTGCCGACCTATGAGGTGTCTTCCCGTGTGCGGCTGACCAAAACCGCAGCGCAATATCGGGAAACGCGCAGCAGCCGTCGCGAATTGCCTTATGAAGCTATGCTGGCAAGCGGCCGAACGGAATGGAGTGTCGGTGATCGCATTCGGGTGTACCGCACCAAAGGAGGATCAGGGAGGATGGTCTCCGAGCAAGACAGCAAAGCGGCTGCCATGGAGGATTGCCGAGACTACGATGTGGAATACTATGCACGTTTACTTCGCGAAACCTTTGCGGCACGCTTAGCACGGGCATTTACGCCAACAGACTTCGCCATTATGTTTGCCGATCCAGGCCAGTTATCACTCTTTGCACCGGACATTGCGAGCATCCGCACTGTGTTAACTACTGTCGCTATAATCTAATAAGCTCCTACAGGAGTTTATCCGGAGTTACTGGTAGCTCCCGAATTCGTTTTCCGGTCGCGTGATAAATGGCATTTACGATGGCGGCGGTAGCGCCAGTGATTCCAATCTCGCCGATCCCTTTTACGCCGATCGGATTCACGTGCGGATCTTCCTCTTCCACTGTGATCACCTCGATAGGTGGCGTGTCCAGATTGACCGGCACGTGGTATTCCGCTAGATTGGCGTTCACGATAGCGGCCCCGAACCGGATCCAGCATGGTTGCCTCCGTCAGCGCCATGCCGATGCCCCAAACCATGCCACCCATAAGCTGGCTTCGGGCCGTCTTGGCGTTCAGGATGCGTCCTGCTGCAAATGCGCCCACCATGCGACTCACACGGACTTGCCCTAAATCGGCATCTACGCGCACTTCGGCGAACTGCGCGCCGAACGCGTACATGGAGTAACTCTTCTTTTCCTCACCGGGCTTGGCGTCGCCTTGCGCCTCGATCTGCTCCTTGCCCTGCGCGCCATCAATGCGGCGAGTGTCTCGCTCTTGGAGGTATCGCTCCTTGAGCGATCAGCGTCCCGTCGTCAGATCGTGACGTCGCCCGCTGTTGCGCCGTTGAATAGCGGCGACTGCGGATCCGTGACGGCCATTTGCATGATCTTTTCCCGCAGCGCCTGTGCCGCTGCCAATTCACGGCAGAGCCGGTGCTGGCAGCGGTTTGCGAACCGCCCGACACGGGAGTTTCCGGGAAACTCGGTATCGCCCAAACGGAAAGTCACATCGCGCTGGGCGACAATCCGATCGCATCCGCCGCAACCTGCGTCATTACCGTTACGTGCCTTGCCGAGGTCCTGCGTTCCCGCTTCCACCAGAGCGGTGCCATCTGCGCGCAAAATGGCCTCCGCAGCCGCCTTGCTGCGCCTGGTGGGGTAGCAGCGAAGTCGCCATGCCCCAACCAACAAGCGCATTGCCTGCGCGTTGCGCACGGACCTGCGGATTGCGCTTCTACCAGCCGAACCGCTCTGCACCCGCTTTGTAACATTCACGCAAAGATTTGCTCGACCACGGCTTCTCCTTCTCCGGGTCCTGGTCGGCGTAGTTTCGCAAGCGCAACTCCAGCGGGTCCATCTTTAGTTGATAGCTCAACTCGTCCATGGCACATTCCAGGGCGTAATTGCCCGGCGACTCACCGGGTGCGCGCATGAATGAGGGTGTTCCCATATCCAAGCCGAACCGCCCGGTGCGACGTAGAAGCATTCGGGGAAGCGTACAACATGCGGGCCTGCAGGCTGGCTCCTTCGATGAACTCGTCAAAAGAAGAAGTCTGTACCACGGTGTCATGCCGGACGGCGACTGATGTGGCGTCCTGCTTAGCGCCGAGTGCGATGGTCTGCTGCGTCCGTGCCGCGGAACCCGACTGGGCCGAACATCTGTTCGCGCGTGCAACACCAGTTTCACCGGCCGATTCACCTGTTTGGCTGCCATTGCGGTCAAGCACTACATGGGACCAAGTCGGGCCTTTGCTGCCGAATCCGCCACCTAAGAAAGGCGAAATCACTCGCACGTTGTCAGGCGGAATCTGAAGCAGCTAGCCACTCGTTCGCGATCAGCGAATACTCCCTGCGTCGCGTCGTAGAGGTCAGCTTAGGGCCATCCCATACCGCGATGGTGGCGTGCGGCTCCATGGGGTTGTGGGTCTCGATCGGCGTGATGTAGAGTTTGTTCACCCGGGCGTCCGCGTGCGCTCATGCCGGCCTTGGAATCGCCGCGCATGGACTCCAGGCTTATCGCCACCGCCTCCCGCTCTTTCCGGTTTGAAGGCCTGTTCAGACTTTTCCAATGGAGACGTTGAACGGCTCTTCCGCCGCGTAGCTGAACGCTTCACCAATTCTGCGGCATGTGTCGCCTGCTCCAGCGTGTCTGCCACCACGACAGCCAAT
Source organism: Bryobacterales bacterium (assembly GCA_963791675.1). Taxonomy (GTDB): domain Bacteria; phylum Acidobacteriota; class Terriglobia; order Bryobacterales; family Bryobacteraceae; genus JALYXI01. The sequence continues at coordinate 339,045 of CAWBTD010000023.1, read as the reverse complement.
TGGCTGATTGCTGTATAGCACCTTGTCGTCCTGCAGTAAGTTCAGCTTGCGGCTGGTCGGCCGGTTCGGCGCACTGCCTTTGGGTTGCTGGCAGCTTGGCGTGTTGAGGGCGTCATTACGGCGAATACGCCGGGCGCATGTTTCCGCGGCGTGGTTTCCATGGATGCGATGCGGCCTTTTGCGAATCGTGCTTGTGATCAGTACGGCGTGCACCACGATTGGGAATCGGATGTTCGGCAGCTATATCAAGGCGCGGCCTGTTACTTTCAAACGTCCATCTACGCGATTGAGTGGTTTGTCTGATAGATATTTTCCATGGTTCCTTATGCCTCGTCGCTGCTGCGTACTGTCAGCGCGCGCACGACGGAGCGCTTCGCCAATTCCACTTTGAACGCATTGTGCGGATACGTTTTTGCTCCGCCACAGGAGGTTCGCTGCTCCGCTGGTAGGCCGGGTCGCCAGCGTCCTTGCCGTCCAACGCTGCTCAACAGCCGTTACACGCCACGGCTTATGTGCTACGCCGCCCAAGGCTAGCCGGCATCCCGATTGTTGCCATTCTTGCACGTCCAGCACAGCCGCGACGGACACTAAGGCGAATGCATAGGAAGTCACGGTCACGCACCTTCAGATAATGCGAATTCTTGGCAGCTGGAAATGCGGGGAGGTCGATCGAGGTGATGAGTTCACCCTGCTGCAAAGTGGTGTCGATTGCGGCGTGTCTCCGGGAAGACGATGAAAATCAGCAAAAGCGATGGATCGCGTGCCCTTTGGCCCTTGTGCTTGCACCGTTGCGCCCAGTGCTGCGAGTGCTACCGCCATATCGCTAGGATGTGTGGCAATACATTTGTCGCTTGCCCCTAAAATCGCGTGGATGCGATTGTATCCATCTAAAGCGGCACATCCGGAGCCAGGATTGCGCTTATTACACTCCGTAAATCCCACGTCATAGAAGTAGTAACAGCGCGTCCGTTGCAGGAGATTGCCGCCTGCCGTGGCGGAATTGCGAAGTTGCGCGGAAGCCCCGGCAAGCAACGCTTCCGACAGCACAGGGTAGCGTTCCCGAATCAGGGGGTGATTTGCCATGTCGCTGTTGCGCGCCAAGGCACCTACCCGAACGCCTCCGTTCGGCAATTCTTCAATCTTGTTTAGGGGCAGTTTGTTGATGTCGATCAACCTGTCTGGTTGTTCCACGCGGTATTTCATGAGGTCGACCAGATTCGTGCCGCCCCCGATAAATCGGGTCTGCGGACTGCGTGCCGCTTCCTGAATGGCGGACTGTATATCGGCTGCTTTGGAGTATTCAAACGGTTTCATGCAGCGTTCCCTTTGCCATACACCGCACGGACGGCGGCCACGATATTCGGGTAAGCTCCGCACCGGCAGATGTTGCCGCTCATGCGCTCCCGAATTTCTTCATCGTTGAGTTCCACTTTGCCTGTCTTCGCAATATCTGGGGTGACCATCGAGACCGTGCCTGCCGCTACTTCGGAGAGCAAACCAACCGCGGAACAAATCTGGCCCGGCGTGCAGTAACCGCATTGAAAACCATCGTGTTCAATAAAAGCGGCCTGCACGGGGTGAAGTTCCTCGCCATTGGCAAGCCCTTCAATCGTGGTAATTTCGTCTCCTTCGTGCATCACAGCGAAGGATAAGCAGGAGTTCACTCGCCGCCCGTTCACCAGAACCGTACATGCTCCACATTGGCCGTGATCACAGCCTTTCTTGGTTCCCGTTAATTGAAGCCGTTCCCGCAACGCATCCAGCAAGGTAACTCGTGGCTCTACGTCCACCTGCTGCTCCCTGCCATTGATTTTCAGGGTGAGCTTGGTATTTGGGGAGGTTTGCGCCTCCGCTTCTTCCACCGTTAATGCCGTAGCGCCTACCAGGGTAGATTCCACAAATACACGCCGGCTAATCTGGTCGTCCTGCATGAACTCCATTGAGCATGAGAAATGCCATCTGAAAGAATCGCTAAGTGGGTTCACTGCGGCTGTAAGGGTTTCAGTACAATTGGGTTTAGGCCCATGAATGAACTGGAAGCCATTCTCCAGGCGTGGCAATCTGCCCGAAAGCCGGAACAATCAGCGATTCTTGCCACGGTGGTTCACGTAAGCGGTTCCGCATATCGGCGTCCCGGAGCGCGCATGATGGTGATGCCCAACGGCAAGCGCATTGGTTCCATTAGCGGCGGCTGCCTGGAAGGTGATGTTTCCAAAAAAGCGTGGTGGCTGACGGAAGGAGGACAACCAGTACTACGCGTCTATGACACGAACTCGGAAGAAGATGCGAAGTGGGAATTTGGGCTTGGCTGTAATGGGGTTGTTCATGTCTTGCTAGAGCGGTTGGATACCCCTGAGAGCCAATCCGTTATGCAATTTCTACAGGATTGTCGGCAGGCTCGCGAAGTGGGCATTCTAGCTACTGTGATTCGCGTTCGTGGTGATTCGGAAACTCATGTCGGGAATCGCTTGATGATTCGCTCAGGGCAGCCGATAAACGGTTCTTTGCTCGGCACAGGATTGGAAGCACTCATTTTGGCAGAAGCGGGAAATGTGCTGGAACGGCAAAAGAGCAGCCTGCTAGATTGCGGCGAGTGCGAGGTGTTTGTGGAAAGAATTGCCCCGCCTTTGCCGCTGGTGATTTTCGGAGCAGGGCACGATGCTGTTCCGTTGGCTGCTGTTGCCAAAGCTTTGGGCTGGCATGTCACTATTACCAGCAGCAAGCCGGTGGTATCAGCGCAGGAACGCTTTCCGGGAATCGACAAAATTGTTGTTACGCAATCTGATGACGCGCTGGCAGGGCTGGAGATTGGGGCTGATACCGCCGTCGTGCTGATGACGCACAGCTACGCTCATGACCGCTACCTAGTACGGGAATTACTTCCATTGCAGCCCAGGTACTTAGGAATGTTAGGGCCACGTGACCGCGCGGAACGCATTCTGGCGGACCTTGGTTTAAAGCCGGGCGATGCAGACCTCCATGCGCCAGTCGGTCTGGATATCGGCGCGGATACTCCCCAAACCATCGCGCTCTCAATCGCGGCGGAAATCCAAGCCACCTTTGCGGGAAGAAGCGGCCAAATGCTGCGGGACCGCGAAGGGCCGATTTATGCACCGGCCCACGTGGAATCTTGCATCCGAGCAACGACGACGTAAGTTGCCGTTACACCCACCAGGCAGCGCTTGGACTTTCCTTGATCATGATGGAATCCAGGAAGCGAATGGCTTTGGTCAACCCTTCTTCGGGCGAAAGAATGCTGTCTTCATGCTCAATGGAAAGTACGTAATCGTAGCCGAACATCCGTAGCGTGGAAATAAATTCGCTCCACCATTCGGCGCCATGCCCATAGCCGCACGTGCGGAAGATCCAGGCACGGTTGCGTTCATCCGTATATTTTTTGGTATCCAGCACACCGACTGATCGGCAAATTGCGCTCGTAGATCTGCGTGTCCTTGGCATGAACGTGGAAAATCGCGTCGCCTAAAATACGGATGGCAGCAATGGGATCAATCCCTTGCCAGAACATATGACTAGGGTCGTAATTGCAGCCAATGGATTTGCCCGCAATGCCGCGAAGCTTGAGCATGGTTTCCGGACTATACGCAACGAAGCCAGGGTGCATTTCGATGGCGATCTTTACCCCATGATCTTCCGCGAATTTCCCTTGTTGGGTCCAATAAGGGGTCACCTTCTTTTCCCATTGCCAATCCAGAACGTCCAAAAATTCGGGCGGCCACGGACAGGTCACCCAGTTCGGATACTTTGCATTGTCGCTATCGCCGGGGCAGCCGGAGAAATCAATCACGACCGGGACGCCTAACTTTTCCGCCAGCTGAATCGTTTTCTTGCTGGTTTCCTGATAGCCTTTGGCCACGTCCGGGTTGGGATGGAGCGGATTGCCATGGCAGCTTAAAGCACTGATGGAAATCCCATTGTCACTGAGCTTTTGCTGGAACGTTTTCAGTTCCCCTTCGTTTTCCAGCATGGAAAGCTTGCAATGGGGATCGCCCGGATAGTTGCCTGTGCCCAACTCCACGGTAGCGACACCATTGCCCTTCAACTTCTTCAACACATCATCCAGCGGCATCTGGGCCAGAAGTGCCGTAAAAACGCCTACTCTCACGTAGTGATCTCCTCTTTAATCAATTGCCTGACTAGATTATCACCCGGAGGGCGGCAATTCTTCTGTGGTAAGCACCAAGCCTGAAAGCCGCAACGGTACACTGTGCTTTTTGAGAAACCGCATGACGCGTTTACTTTTAATTCTTTGTGTGGCGGCCGCATATGGCAGTTTGTATGCGCAAACGCCAGTCTGGCAACCATCGCCCGGACATACGCAAGTGCCGATATGGCCGGGAACAATGCCTGATGCGCAACTCATCACCGGATCGGAGGAAATGGGAACTGAGAAGAAAGAGTTAGTTGCCGGGAAGCCATGGAACTATGTGAGTAAGGTTTCTCGGCCTACCATGACCGTTTACGCGCCAAAAGGAAAGAATACCGGTGTTGCGGTTGTGGTGTTTCCAGGCGGCGGTTATCAGATTTTGGCAATGGATCTGGAAGGCACAGAGGTATGTGATTGGCTCACATCCAAAGGGATCACCTGCGTGCTCTTGAAGTATCGTGTTCCGAATTCAGGACCTCATTGGGATGAGCGATGTAGATGTCAGGTCAATCCGAAAGCCCCGCTGGCGCTCGAAGATGCACAAAGAACAATGGGCTTACTCCGTCTCCACGCTGCGGAATACCATATCGATCCACACAAAATCGGCGTGCTTGGATTCTCAGCGGGTGGGCACTTAGTGGCAGATATCAGCACGCATTTTGATAAACGTTCCTATCGGACAGCAGATCCGGCTGATCGAGAAAGCTGCCGCCCAGATTTCGCCATCGCTCTTTATCCGGGGCATCTCTGGAGCTCCTCCAAAGGATTTGAGCTGAATCCGGATGTTCCTGTGACCCGCCGCACGCCTCCTACTTTCATACTGCAGGCCGAGAACGACAATGTGGATAGTGTGAACAATTCGCTGGTTTACTACAGTGCGCTGAAGAAAGCCGGGGTTCCAGCAGAAATGCATCTATACGCAGAAGGCAAACATGCTTTTGGGCTGCGACCTACGAAATTTCCGATCACCGGATGGCCTTACCTAGTGGAGACCTGGCTAGGGACGATTGGGATGGTCTCGAAATAGGTGCTTTTTACCTCAACCCCTCTTCTATACTGAGGCATGCTGAAAGTCACAAAATCCCTCGTCTGGATCCTGTTGGTCAGCTCCCCTGTTGCAGCGCAAACAGGAGCTTCGATTGTGCATTTGGGGTATCAGGCAGAACGACTCCCACGCGTGGCACCAGGGCAGGTTCTGCACTTGACGTTACATGGATTGACCACTATTTTTCAGGCAACGCAGGTAGCTACCACGATTCCACTTCCTACCGAATTCAACGGTTTATCCATCTCCCTGCAACAGTCCGGAACTGCAGAGCCTATCCCTTTACCTCTATTGCGCGGGCTGGAGACTGGTTCTTGTTCAGGCATAATTCCCGTTTCAGTTTTAGGCGGTGCTGTTAGCTGCGCTGAAGATCCTACCTATGATCTCTGGGTTCAGATTCCATTTGAACTAAAGCCAAACGACCCGGCCACGGTCAATGGCCCATGCACTACCACTCCATGTGTACTGAACGGCATCACTGATGCGGTGCTCACTGTAAAGGAGAAATCTGGACAGGGAATGAATCTGCGGGTTCTCCCGGTGATCGATCAAGTTCATCTTCTCAACACTTGCACTGACAACGTGGACGGACTAGGGTTTGTTAGTTTGAGCCAGTACCTTTCTATGCCGTGTACTCCAGCCATTGCACACAACGATAACTCTTGGGTAAGCGCTACAAATCCCGCAAGACCGGGCGAAGTGCTGATTGCTTATGCCTTCGGCCTGGGTGCGCCTGCTACTTCTTTCCCAACTGCCTCCGGGACACCAAAGGGCGGCGTGCCGGTCAACCGGCCAATTACCGTTTCCTTCACCGGCGCTGCCACACAACCCGGAACCGCGCCGGACTATGTTGGCCTGGTGGGCGGCAATGCAGGCCTGTACCAAATCAACTTTCGCGTGCCGGCTGTTCCGGCAACTCTGCCGCCCTGCACGGCATCAAGCAATTACAATTTCACTCAGCTTCCCGCTACTTCATCAAACCTGACGATGACGCTTACCGGCACATCTTCTTTAGACCAAGCCTCTTTTTGCGTGCAGCCCTGAAACTGCGGTGCGAGTTAATCCTTTCGGAGTTCCTGGTTCAGGTCGCTTACAGCCTCCGCACGGCGATCTGTTTCCAGGTCGCGCTGCAAACGCCGGAGAGCCACACCCACTACATCCCGGTGGTGAAGCTTGGAGCCAAAACCAGAAGCAGTCAGGTCAAGCCATAGGTCGTGCAGTCGCTCCAGGTCTTCTGGCCAGAGCCGGGGCGGGTGCGGACCCAGGTTGACATAGAATGATGGTCTGCCGGGGCTAATCACTTCGAGCGAAAAAGCATGGCGGGGTTCCGGCAGTTTTTCCCATGCTAAGCCAATCCGGCTTGCCAGTTCCGCCGAGTCCATGCGAAGCGAGACGCCAGTCACCAATCGGGATACTTTCAGTTTGGCGGCAGTTTGCACCATGGCTTCAAAGGGGTCCACACCAGGCACCACCACCAAATCCACGGTTTTGCCTTCTTTTTCAGCGCGAGCCACTACTTTGGAGAATAATTCCTGTTCGTAATCCGTGAAAAGCTGATTTTTCCCGAGTTCGTACTCGCCTGCGCCTGTGGATACCGGGCGAACCGTCATCACCACAATGTCATGACGGCGAACATTGGTTTTTTGAAGCACGCTGTCCAGGTGCGCCATGCCGGAGAAATCGCGCACTGCCACCAAGACACATCCGGGACGAGCATGAACGGCCTCGGTTTCAATCTCAGGCCGCATGTCCAGATTGAAGTTCTCCAAGGCGCTCTTGCCTTCTTTCTTTTTCGCACTATTAATGCGTTCGGAAATGGTGAAGACCAAGAACAAAATCAACGTAAATGCAACACCATAGATGGTGGCAATTTTCTTGGAAAATACAATTGCAATCGCGACGGCGAACAAGATCAACGTGGTCAGCATGAGACCAAGGGGCCATTCACGCTTACCAAATCGAAGGTTCAATGGTGTTTTATATTCCTGGTCATGGCGGGTGAAGCGGAGCACCAGAACCCCTAAAGCTTTCATGGCAAAACTCCAGATCACGCCAAACGCATAAGCTTCACCCAAGGTAAACGTATCGCCCTTGCTCAATACGATGGCAAGGATTTGAAGCAGGGCAATGAGGTTGATGATTCGATAAGTGGTGCCGAAGCGGAAATGAGGACGCCGGAACCAATCCACCAGAACACCATCTTCCGCGACGCGGTTCAGAACGCCGTTCGCTCCAATGATGGCTGTATTCACCGCACCGGACAAAATCAAAACACCGACAAACACAACAAAGGCATGGAACACGAGCCGCAGCCACGGCGGTCCTACAAGCCAAGTTGCTAAACCCCCCAGAAGATTGTCCTGGAAGGTGCCGCGTATGTTATCGGGAATAATCATTCCCGCAAACAAAGTAATCAGTCCAGTGAAGACCAGCGCATAAGTGCAAACAATATTTCCCGTGATCTTCAGGTTCTTCAGCTTCGGATAGCCAACTTCCCGGTAAATCTGAGCCAACGTTTCGAAGCCGCTCATGGAAAGGAGAGAGTGGCCAAACGCAATGGTAATCGCGATCCAAGGAACAGAAACAAAAAATGTTCCTTTGAACCAGCCCAATGCATCATCGCTAAACGAAAGATTGGATGGTATGGGTGGAGGCGGCACTTGGGCTGGACCCCCACGAATCAGCAGTGTGAGGGGACACCAAATCAGAAAGGCAACCACCATCACCGTGGTGATCTGCATGATCCGCAGTGCTTTCGTGCTGGATTCGTGAATGCCTTTGATGTTGCTCCACCAGAAGTAGATGGTGACCAGAACCGCAAACCCAGCAGAAAAGCTATTGGCAGGAATACGAAGAGGAGAATGAAGAAGCTGGCTGAGTTCATTGATCAGCCCCACCAGATACTGCCCGGCCACCACCACACTGATCGGCCCAGTCAGCACATAGTCAAACAAAAGCGAAGAGACCGAAATGCGAGCCATGAAAGGCCCCATGGCATCTCGCACCACCACGTACACGCCCCCGCGCACAAACATGCTGCTGCTTTCCAGGTACACGGAGCGCACCGCGAAGCTGAACAACATCACAGCCAGAATGAACCACGGCGCGCTTTTGCCGATGGAATGTTCGGCGATGCCACCTGCATAGAAGGCAGAGGAGGCAAGATCGCTCAGAACAATGGAGGCTGCACTCCAGAATGAAATAAAGGAAAGCGCCACGGTGGTGGCAACCACAATTTTGGCTTGTTCCGGGCGACTGACAGCGTCTTTCCCCACAATCTTGGTGGACATTTACGTATGGATTTCCGTTACGATCTTAGAGGATTCCAGGCGAGCCGCACAGAACAAAAGCCTCATGGAACCCATTCATTTTCTTTATGGAAGAGCAATCCAAAGGTGAAAGGTTAGCTAGATCCATCATAGCTGCTTTACGTGAGCAAGGTTATCAGGCATACCTGGTGGGCGGCTGCGTGCGGGACTTGCTGCTCCACATCCAACCGAAAGACTACGACGTAGCAACGGATGCACGGCCAGAGCAAGTGCTGCATTTGTTTCCCCATGCCAGCTTAGTTGGCGCACACTTTGGCGTTGTGCTAGTGCCGGAGGCTGATGCCCAGGTGGAAGTAGCTACTTTCCGAAGTGATCACGAATACCTAGACGGACGCCGCCCGTCTTCTGTTTCCTTTGAAACAGATCCAAAGCAGGATGTGCTACGGCGTGACTTCACCATCAATGCATTGCTGCTTGACCCGGTGAGTAACGAAGTACTTGATTTTGTAGGCGGAAAAGCAGACCTCCAAGCCGGCGTGATTCGTGCCATCGGCAACCCGGAAACACGCTTTCGGGAAGATCATCTCCGTTTGCTGCGAGCAGTCCGCTTTGCGGCGAGGCTCGGTTTCCAGATCGAACCGGAGACCAAGGGAGCGATCCAGCAACTGGCGGGATGGGTTGCCACCGTTTCCCCAGAGCGCGTACGAGAGGAGCTTTCCCGCATTCTGACCGAAGGCGGTGCGCGACGCGGTTTTGAATTGCTGGACGAGTGCGGGTTGCTGCCGGTGATATTGCCGGAAGTGGCTGCCATGAAAGGTGTGCAACAGCCGCCGGAGTACCATCCGGAAGGCGATGTGTGGACACATACCCTGATCATGTTGGAGCAACTCGGCAAATGTGCAGTGACACTTGCGTGGGGTGTTCTTCTGCACGATGTAGGCAAGCCGCCCACCTTTCGTGTGGCTCCTGACCGTATTCGGTTTGATGGACATGCCGAACAAGGGGCGCGCATGGCACGCGAGATCCTGGGACGCCTACGCTATTCCAAAGAAGAAATCGAGCAAGTGGTATCGCTGGTGGATCACCACATGCAATTCCGCGACACTCCCCATATGCGCCCTAGCACTTTGAAGCGCTTTCTTCGTATGCCACGCTTTGAAGAACATCTGGCGCTTCATCGATTAGATTGCCTTTCCAGTCATAGCCGACTGGAGCTTTACAACTTCTGCCGTGATCAATTGGAGGCGATACCAACGGAACAGTTGCGCCCCAAACCGCTGCTGAATGGGAAGGATTTGATTGCCGCAGGTTATCCTCCAGGTCCTGAATTTTCGAAAGTTCTCTCCGCAATAGAGGATGCGCAGCTCGATTTCAGAGTAAACTCAAAAGAGGAAGCGCTTGCACTCGCGCGCGACCTGTTCCTGCATCCATAGACAGAGAAGAGTTTTTACGAGTGGCCCGCGCGTGTGATTGTTGGACTGATCCTAGCGGACCAGGCCGATAGGCTTACTCCTCCGGAGCCTATCGGCCTTTGTTTTTGTATTCCTATCGACCCTTAATGATCGCGGTTCGTGATGATATCGGTAACGGCGTATAAGGCATTCTGATAAGGGGAATCGGGAAACTCAGCAATGATCTGGCGAGCTTTGGTCACAAATTGATCCGCACGCTCACGGACGCGTTCCGTTGCTCTGTGCTTCTGCAACAGCGATCGAATTTCCACGAAAGACACACTGTTATAGCTGCGATCCTGCAGCACCGTTTGAATCTGCCGCTGTTCCTGTTCCGTTGCTTGTTCTAAAACATACACAACCGGCAGTGTCACTTTGCCTTCGCGAAGATCGCTACCAACCGGCTTGCCTAAGGTTTTCTCACTCGCTGTGAAATCCAACAGGTCATCAATCAACTGAAAGGCCATGCCCAGGTTCCAGGCAAACTCGCCCAGTTTTTCTTCCGTGGCGGATGCCGCCCCGCCTGCCACCGCGCCCAACTTAGCGCAAACGGAAAAGAGGCAGGCTGTTTTGCGGTCTAACAATTCCATGCAATCTGCTTCCGTGATTTCCAGCTTGCCGATACGTTCCAGCTGAATCAGTTCGCCCTCCACCATTAATTGTGTCAGGCTGATGAGCAATTCCAGAACGTGAAAATTGCGCTCCCGCAGGGCAATCTGAAATGCCTGCATGTACAGCCAATCGCCTGCCAACACGGAAGTATGATTGCCCCATTGGACATTGGTAGACGGCCGTCCGCGCCGTGTTTGCGCCATGTCGATCACGTCGTCATGCACCAGCGTGGCGGAATGAAGCATCTCCACCACTGCCGCAAGACGGATCGCGCTTCGGCCCCGCTTCGCCCACCAGCCGGGCGCACAAGAGCAACAGCGAAGGGCGCAGCCGTTTGCCGCCGCTGGACTGCAGATACTGCGCAATTTTGGATACCGCATCCACCGACGCGACCGATTCCAGGCCGATTTCTTTCTCCACGAGCCGAGATCTCTGCACAAGGCCGAAAATCTCGCTCGCGCTCAGGATTTGGTCCAGCTTACCGAATGCCATAGGAACTCCCAGTGATTTTCAGCCGATTTCGGAGCTGGGAAAACAAAGCCGTTGAAAGTTAGCCGTTGTGACTGCCGCAATCTCCTCTGGTTGCTACGCCGCGAACTTCCGCCAGTTTGCGCGCGGTGTGCGCCATAAATGCCGGTTCATTGCGTTTCCCGCGCATGGGCACCGGCGCCAGGTAAGGCGCATCGGTTTCCACCAGCAGGCGGTCGATCGGGCGTGATGCGTGCCGCTTCCCGCACTTCCGCTGCTTTGGGAAAGGTCAGCACGCCGCCGAAACCCAAATGGAAGCCGAGCGCCAGGGCTTCCCGCGCCTGCTCTGGCGTTCCGGTGAAACAGTGCAATAATGCCGGGCCCGCCGCTTCCAATGTTCCCGCAGCAAGGCCACTGTTTCCTCCCATGCTTCCCGCGTGTGAATGATCACAGGCTTGCCCGCTTCCCGCGCGATCCGCAGTTGCTCCAGAAACACTTCGCGCTGCGCTTTCGGGGGAGAAAAATCGTAATGGTAATCCAGGCCGATCTCGCCTATCGCCACCACTTTCGGCTCCTGGGCCAAAGCACGCAAATCCTGGAACGATTTTGCATCGGCCTTAGCAGCATCGTGCGGGTGAACGCCTACCGTCGCAAACACCTGGGGATAGCGAGCGGCAAGAGCCACCGCACGGTCTAGCTCCGGCGGACCATCTCCGGTTCCGATGGCCAGCAGCCTTGTCGACGCCAGCCTCTGGCGCGCGCCGAGCACTCCGTCAAGATCCTGGCAAACTGTTCGTGATCCAGATGGCAGTGGGAATCGACCAGATTCACTTCAGCCGCGCCCCGACGGGAACTTCTTCCAGAAACCCTGCCAGCACCGGCTTCCCGCCTTCGAGCGAAGCGGCCACGATCATTCCGTTCGATTGGATGCCGCGCAATTTCCGCGGCTCCAAATTCGCTACGATCACCACTTTGCGCCCCACCAGCTGTTCCGGCTGTATAAGCAAGCGCGATGCCCGCGACGATGGTGCGCGGCTCCGGCTCGCCGATATCCACCTTCAGATGCAGCAGCTTGTCGGCGCCCTTCACCGGCTCGGCGGACAGCACCAGGCCCACGCGCAGATCGACCTTGACGAAATCGTCGATCCCGATCTTTTCGGCGACGGCGGCGCAACACGCGGTCGGCGGCACGGCGGCAGCCGGAGGCTTGCCGAGCAGTTTTGCCTGTTCCGCCGTGACCTCCTCTTCCAGCAGCGCGCATCTTCTCCACAGCTTCTTTCAGTTCGATGCGCGGGAACACGCCGCGCAATTTCGCCGATCTTCTGCCCGCCGGGATCTGGCCCCATTCGAGCGATCGCAAACGGATATGGTCGAGCGGCGTCGTCATGCCCAGCTGCGCCCAGATTTTCGCCGCCGATTCCGGCATCACCGGCTACAGCAGGCGCAGTGCGACCCGCAGCACTTTCGGCCGACGGTAGCCAGCGCACGTCGTCCAGCTTGCGCCTGCGCGTCCGCGTCCTGCGCGCGCGCCAGCTTCCAGGGCGCCTGTTCCACGATGAACTTATCCACGGCGGAGAGCAGCGCCCAGATGGCTTCCAGGCCTTCGAAAATTCGAAATTCGTCGAACGATGCCGCTGGCATTGCGATCGCGTTTCGCGCGATTTCTGCCGATTGCGGCATCGTGCCCGCGGGAATGACGCCGCCGCGATACTGGTTGATCATGGTCAGCGTGCGGCTGACCAGATTGCCGAGCCCGTTGGCGAGTTCGGAATTGTAGCGGCCGATCAGCGCGTCGTAGCTGAAGCTGCCGTCCTGGCCGAAGACCATTTCGCGCAGCAGGAAATAGCGCAGAGCGTCGAAGCCCATCACTTGCCGGATGGGTTCCGCGCGCACGATGTTGCCGCGCGACTTGCTCATCTTGTCGTTTTCAAACAGCAGCCAGCCGTGCGCGTAAATACTGCTTCGGGCAGCGGCAGGTCGGCGGCCATCAGGAACGCGGGCCAGAAGATGGCGTGGAAGCGCACGATCTCTTTGCCGATCAGGTGCAGGTCGGCGGGCCACAGGTCCGTTCCCGGACACGGCGCTCATGTAGCCGATCAGCGCGTCGAACCAGACGTAGAACACGTGGCTGGCCTTCCACGGGCAGCGGGATGCCCCATTTGAGGGTGGTGCGGCTGATGGAAAGATCGTTCAGGCCCTGCTTGCACGAAGCTGATCACTTCGTTGCGGCGTGCTTCGGGCTGAATGAAATTCGGGTTCGCTTCGTAGAGCTCCAGCAGCTTCTCGGTGAAACGCCGAAAGCTTGAAGAAGTAGTTTTCTTCGGTGACCGTTTCGGTGGGACGGCCGCAATCGGGACAGTTGTCGCCCGGCTTGGCATCGTTCACATAGAGCTCGTCGAAGACGCAATACTGGCCGGTGTAGCTGCCTTTGTAGATGTAGCCGTTGTCCAGGCAGCGTTGGAACAGCCACTGCACTGTTTTGTGGTGCTTCGGGTCGGTGGTGCGGATGAAGGCATCGTACTGAAGGCCCAGCGTGTCCCACTGACGCCGGAACTCGGCGGAGACGGCGTCGGCGAACTCTTCCGGCGTCTTGCCCGCGGCCTGCGCGGAGCGCTCCACCTTCTGGCCGTGCTCGTCCGTGCCGGTGGTGAGGAACACATCGTAGCCCAGCATCCGCCGGAACCGCTTGATGGTGTCGGCGGCGAGCGTGGTGTAGGTGTGGCCGATGTGCGGCGCCGCATTGACGTAGTAAAGCGGCGTCGTGAAGTAGTATTTCATTTCGTAATTGGTTGGTCAGGTAAGCGTGATTCGCTGCGGCGATGATCTGCTTCAGCGGAACGCCTGCTGGCCAGCGCGATCAGCCTGGCAGTCTTCATATTCCGGCGCGAAGGAGCCTTCGCCCGCCACCTTGACGCGGACTTTGCCGTGCGGGGTTTCCACCTCCACCCAATGGCGCGGTCCTGCACGCGGCGTTCCGCCTCATAGATGCGCAGGCCGAGGGTGGATGTTTCGGCGAAAACGAACCGCGCACAGCGCTTCGCGATTTTCCGGCGTGGCGATCACGCGCAGCAGCGAACCGGGCCGCCCCTTTTTCATCTCCAGCGGCTGCAGCGTGGCATCCAGCGCGCCCGCTGCCAAGCAGGCGTTCCATCGCGTAACCCGAGCACTTGAGGGCTGGAATCGTCGATATTGGCTTCGATCACGGATACCGTGGTGGCTTCCGTGGCGCCGCTCGGTTCGCCGATCGATGACGCGCAGCACGTTGGCGTGTTCGCGGAAATCCTGGTCGCCCGCACCGTATCCGATTTTGGAGACTCGCATGGGCGGCATGGCGCCGAAATCGGGCAGCAAGCGTGACGACCACGGCGGCGCCGGTCGGCGTGGTCAGTTCCACAGCCGGGCCGCGCGCATAAATCGGCTTGCCGATCAGAAGCGTGGCGGTAGCGGGGGCGGGCACGGGCAGCACGCCGTGTTCCGTGTTCACGGTGCCGCTGCCGACGTTCACGGGAGAGACAAACGATGTTTTTCGACCCCCAGCAGATGAAAGCCGAGGCACGCGCCCACGATATCGGCGATGGAATCCACCGCGCCCACTTCGTGAAAGTGCACTTTTTCGAGGTCGACTCTGGTGTACGGCCGCTTCGGCTTCGCCCAGTCGCTGGAAGACGGCGGAGGCATTCTGCTTCACTGCCGTCGGCAGATCCGCCGCGTCGATCATTTTCAGAATGCCGCCCAGGTGCCGGTGCTTCGGTGGTTCCTTGACTGGCGACGCGGAATTTGGTGGCGCCGATGTCGCGCCGCTTCGTGTTTCTCGAACGAAACGCGCGCCCGGCGTGCAGCGAATGCAAAGCGGAAGCGATCGCTTGCCTGTCCGCCCCGGCATCGGCCAGGGCGCCGACCAGCATGTCGCCGCTGAGACCGGAAAATGCGTCCAGATAGCAAATGGTTCCCAAATACCGATTATGCTACATGGATTTCCGTCTTGTAGCGGTAGGCCCATAGCTTGCATTCATTTAAGGTTTCCCTGAGCATTATTAGCTTACAAATTCCTCAAAATGGTCTTGGCTGAGTTGTCTGATAAAGCGGGATCTTCTATACCAGTCTCGAAAGCAGATTGTCAACGAGGAATAATAGCCGTCAACTCCGGAAACTTTTGAAAATCGGCGGCATTGAAAGTGTATATGCGCTGAATGTTGTTGGCCTACATCGTGGCAACAATTTGCAGGTCAAACACTCGGCTACCAGTGACTAAGTAGCGTTGTAACAATTCCAACAAACCGGTGACCGTTTGTATGGGAGCGGGCAGTACATGCAAGCCAGGCAAAGCTAAAGGGCCCAGGATTATCGTTGAGGCTTGTACCGCGGAAGAAGCCGCTATCATCCGTCGCGGATTGGTGATGACTGAATAGAATTCACAAAGAATTTGTGAAGTGACGTAGAGCATTACGAATGGGTCATGGGCCGCATCAAGTAAGGCGCGTGATGGAACATGATAGGGGTCATCCACGTTGATTGCATAGACCAGAATGTTCGCATCAATAACGCCCGGCTCAATCAACATCGTCGTAAATGTCAGTCCGATGCAGAGGACCCGTTACCCCAAAATGTAAACGGGGCAATTCCGGGGCTGAACTCTTGGCAATTGGCGAAACAGCAACCCGCGATTGCTTGCTGACGATTTCTTCAAGAAGCACATCTACGGAAATGCCACGCTCGTGCGCTTGTGCTACCAGCCCTTGCTCAATTTCCGGGTTCAGATTGAGTGTTACGGTCATGCTGTTCCCTCTCTTATCACTTTTAGAGTAAGTCCTTTAAAGGAGCTTGTCACGTTACGAAGTATCGGCAAAATCTACAATTGGCTGAACATACTCCTCAAGATGCAGAAGCAGAGGATTTACTCCTCCAATACCGCGTGAACGCCAGAGCCGTGAATCCACTCGCCAGCAGAAACAACGAAGCCGGTTCGGGCGTGGGAACCGCAGCGGTACCATTTAGAACAACATTATCCAGGTCCGTCAGGTCACTGCCTGTTTTCCAGTCCGCCTGAATGGCCAAGCCTGTCAGATTTGAAAGAACGGTCCGAAACTGCGTCAGGGTTACGGCCGTGGTGCCTTGATTCCCACCGGAAGAATAGAAGTTCCAGCCAGTTTCCGTGAGACCAACCGTGTAAGAAGTGTATGTGGAGGTTCCGGGCGGAGTAATAGCGCGGCTGATTACCTGCCCGTTGCCGAAAAGAAACACTCCAGCGTAGGAGGTTCCATCATTCCCTAGTTCCGCACGCAGATCAAAGGTAAGGTTGCTGCCATAATCGCCCAGTTGGTTGCCCAAATACTTGGAAGGGGCAAAAAAGGCGACTGTGCCGTAATCATCTGTTGCGGAAATGTACCCACCCGGATTTCCACCAGTGGCGTGATAAGTTGGATTTTCCACTGTTGCGGAGGAATCCGCATCACCAACTCTCCAACCATCGTTGTCTGTGGTGAAAGTACTTGTGGCAATTACAGCGCTGATTCCTAAGCCTGGGACGCCTAGAGCGATCCCTAATGCTGTGACGGGGCTAAGGAGTGTGCGCAGGAAAATTTTCATAGTCGGCACATAGTAGCTTGCGGTTTAGCAGTGAATCAATGGTGTCAATGGAGGGCAGAAAAGTGTTGAAGAACCGTTAATTTCACCGCTAAATATCCGTTTATTTTCAACGCTCCAGAAAGTAAGTCGTCGTACCAGGGCCGCAACGGCTCCATTACCTTGATATCCTGTTGAATTCGAATTCATGCCTACGGAAAAACCTCGGGTTACACACTGGCGCAGGGGCAGCAATTGACACCATTGGTAGCCGTGATTATGGGCAGTCGGTCAGATTGGGAAACCATGAAAGCCGCTACCGAAACATTACGTGAATTCGATGTTCCGTTCGAGGCACGCATCATTTCCGCACACCGCACGCCGGAACTCATGGCAGAATTTGCCGGCACAGCAGAATCTCGCGGCATTGAAGTAATCATTGCCGGGGCAGGCGGCGCGGCGCATCTGCCAGGCATGACCGCAGCCCATACGGTGGTGCCGGTGCTCGGCGTGCCGGTGGAAAGCCGTACTTTGAAGGGTGTGGATTCCCTGCTTTCCATTGTGCAGATGCCGGGCGGAGTTCCAGTAGGCACCATGGCCATCGGCACTGCTGGCGCAAAAAATGCTGCGCTGCTGGCAGTGCAGATTTTGGGCAATACCCGCCCGGAGTTACGGGCAAAAATGCATGCCTTCCGCGCGTCGCAAAAGCGGAAAGTAACGGAAGAGACGCTGGATTGAAAGCACCGGTTCTGCCTGGGGCAACGATTGGAGTATTGGGAAGCGGCCAATTGGGCCGCATGTTCGCCATTGCGGCGCGACGGATGGGGTATCGCGTTCACACGTTGTCGCCGGATGAAGATACGCCCACAGGCCAGATTGCTGACCTGGAAATCAACGCCCCATACGAAGATTTGGATGCGGTGCGGAAGTTTGCCGCCAACGTCAGCGCCGTTACGTTTGAGTTTGAAAATGTACCCGCAGAAACGGCAGCAGCAGCCGCGGAAAATGCTCCGGTCCGGCCCAGCGGCGAAAGTTTGCACATTACGCAACACCGTCTGCGGGAAAAAACATGGCTATCTCAACACGGTTTTCCGGTAACGAACTTTCGTGCGGTTCGGTCAGCCGCTGACCTTGCAAAATTCCCTTATCCCGCGATTCTGAAAACCGCCGGATTCGGTTATGACGGAAAAGGGCAGTTCCGGGTTCAATCATTACCCGAAGCTCAGGCTGCTTGGCAACAACTGGGTGGGCAGGAAGCGGTTCTGGAACAAGTGGTGGATTTTGCATATGAGCTTTCCGTGGTGGCAGCCCGCTCGGAAAGCGGCGAATTTATCCACTACGCACCTTCCCGGAATCAGCATGTGAACGGAATTCTGGATGTTTCCGTTTCCCCCGTGGCGGATTCCGAACAGGAAGCAGTCGCGATTGCGCGAAGCGTATTGGAAGAACTCAAAATTGTGGGTGTGCTGTGCGTAGAGTTTTTTCTGGCAAGAAATGGCCGCCTGATTGTGAACGAGCTTGCACCAAGGCCGCACAATTCCGGGCACCTCACCATTGATTCCTGCGTAACCAGCCAGTTTGAGCAACAGTTGCGTGCCGTCTGTGGATTGCCCCTCGGTTCGCCGCATATGTTTCAACCCGCCGCCATGGCAAACCTCCTTGGCGACCTTTGGGAGAATGGCGAACCCGACTGGGCGACCTGCTGCGCGCATCCGGATATTAAGTTGCATCTTTATGGCAAGCTGGAAGCAAGGCTAGGTCGGAAGATGGGCCACCTGACAGCAACCGCCGCCACCCCGGAAGAAGCGGAAAGGCGCGTGCGGGAAGCTCGCGCTTCCTTGCTGCGGTTGTGATCTACTAGAGCATGAAATGAAACGGGCATTGCTTGCTTTTCTGCTGCTTTCGCTGCCTGCTGCCGCGCAAGTCAAAATCACCCAAGGACAAGATAAAGTTTCCGTTGAGATTGATGGGAAACCCTTTACCGAGTTCTTTTACGGAGGCGACGTAAAACACCCGTATCTTCATCCCTTACGGGCAGCAACGGGCACGGTAGTGACGCGCCATTTTCCCATGGAGAAGATGGAAGGCGAATCGACTGACCATCCCCATCACCGGGGTTTGTGGATTGCGCACAGCAATGTGAACGGCATTGACTTCTGGAACAGCGAGCCCGGCTATACCAAGCCAAACCTGGGAACCATTGTGCTGAAGCGGGTGGAGAACATCACCAGCGGCAAAAATTCCGGTTCCATTCAGGTCACCATGGATTGGATGGATCCTTCCGGGAAAGCGCTGATGACGGAAAAGCGAAAAATGGTGTTCTACTCCGGCAAAACCGAGCGTGTGATGGATTTCGATGTGATGTTGACGCCGCTTGTCCCGGTAACGTTTGGTGATGATAAAGATGGTGTTTTTGCCATTCGGTTAGCGGCTGGCTTGGAAGAAAAGGACAGCAAAAGTCTGCCAAACCCGCCCCGTACTGGAACCATGGTGAATGCGGAAGGCATGAAGGGCGAAAAACAGGCGTGGGGAAAACGCTCTAACTGGATGGATTACTACGGGGAGTTGAACGGGGAAAAGGTTGGAGTAGCAATTCTGGATCATCCTGAAAATCCGCGTCACCCCACTTATTGGCATTCACGAGGCTATGGACTGTTTGCTGCCAACATCTTCGGCGTGCAGGCATTCGAAAACGATAAAACCAAGAATGGCAGCATGACGGTGGAACCCGGTCAGCCGCTTCGCTTCCGGTATCGCGTGATTATTCACCCTGGCGATGTCACCAGCGCCGATATTGCCGGGCAGTGGAATGCCTATACAAAAAAGAGCGGTTCCGCTACCAGCAGTTCAGCCCGCCGTTGAACCGTAGAGCCGATAAACTTCATCGGCAATGGTTTCCGGCACTAACTCTTTCCAGGGTTCACTTCGGAGAATACGCTCCCGCACTTCCGTAGCGGAGATGTGATCGCAGTGGATGCCCGGCGTAATGGCCTTGATTTTGGATTGCAGTGTGGCGGGTGGAAGGTAATCGCCATTTCGGGACGCGACCCACAAATGGAACTCTTCCAACATGCGGGTGAAGGCACCCGGCGATCCGTAATCCCAGTTCACAATCCGCTCAGCGGCATCCCGCCCGCAGAGAAACACCAATTGCGCTTCGTGGTGAACGGAAGGCCGCAGTTCCCGTGCAATATCAATAAACAAGCCAGCCTCTGGAAATGCTGCCGTATAGCGGGGTTCATGCCGAATGGCAGACAGCAACAGCTCGCGGCGCTGCTCAAAGGAAACTCCTGAGTACTCTTTGTGGGGCAAGTTGCGGGGCAGCACAAAAATCACCTGATCCAGTTCCCGCAATCCAGCTTCTGCCAAGGCGAGATGCGCCCGTGTGGGTGGGTTAAAGGTTCCCGGCAAGATACCAATTCGTAGCAGAGTTTCCACACTTTGGTTGTAGTACATCTCTATGCGCTAGATTGAAGGAGTTATGTTCTCGTGGATTTGCCCGCGCTGCGGGCGGGATAACCCTCCTTCTGCGGTGCAGTGTCCGAATTGTAAAGGCTTGGAGCAGGAGCCCCAAGCGGTGCCTGTGCCGCCGCCGGCGCAATCCACGGTGCAGCAAGAAATTCCAGTGGCTCCGCCACCGCCGTCTCCCGTGCAGCAAAGAATGCCGGAAGCAGCGCCACCGCCACCGCTACCTTACGAACCGCCTCCCCCTCCAAGGCCAGTGGAGCAGCGGCAGTATGCGCCGCCACCCCCGCCGCCCCATGCGGTGGACCCGCTTCACGCGCCTTTGCAGCATGTGGAAACGCCACGCCGGTATGCACCGCCGCCCCCCAACGCCCTGCTGGCCACATTTCCGGCCTTCCTACATGGCTTCTGGTGATCGTGTTTACGTTTGCTTTTTTAGGGCTAGGAACAGCCATTTACTACGGCTATCAGAAGTTTAGCCGGGGTGGTCCGGCTGGTTTCAGCGGAGGAGAAACTCCTTCAAAACTACCCAAACCGAAGGCGGCGAATGCTCTCTCCAAATACATTGAAGTGGTGGGAATCCGGTTAACGGCGGATGCGAAAAAGAAGCCACAAGCAAAGTTCGTTGTGGTGAACCACGCCACCACAGATCTGGAAGATCTGACTGCGAATGTGACGTTGTGGGCCAGCACTTCACGCTCGGAAGAGGATTCCATCGGAACGTTTACTTTCAAGCTCAGCCACATCGGGCCGAATGAGGCAAAAGAAATCACCACGCCGCTGAAAACAAAGTTAAGGGTGTACGAACTTCCCGATTGGCAGAATGCTACGGCGGAAGTACAGATTACGGGGCCGTAGCGCAAGCGGGCAGGTCGTTTTCTCCTAGTGATCGGAGGTTTTTCCGCGCTGCTGCCAGGCAAGGGTCGATTTGAAGTGCTCGATGGAAGTCCTGGCGAGCGGATGCCGTTTGGCCAAGCGCTAGTAAAGCTGTGCCGCGATTGCTGATCGCGTTCGGGTCATGTGGAGCAAGGGCGAGCGCTCGGCCAAACTCGGCCAGCGCTTGGGCTGGCTGACCCTGTCGAAGCCAAGCTGAGCCAATTTCTGTAGCAATGGAACCGTTAGTAGGTTCCAGCATTTTTGCTCGCCGGAACAGAGTGGCCGCTTCCTCAGGCGGTACATTTCGCCCCAATTGCACCAGAGCACGGACGTTATCAGGAGAGTGCTGAACTGCTTCGCGCCATAGAGTGGCATCTGTTCGCCATATCGCCATGCGGAAGATGCTACAGACGATTAGGAGCGCTGCGGCAGTGGCCGGTAGCCAGACTTTCCAGGCACTTGCCAGCAGCCCAATTGCGGCAGAAAACGCAATCATCGGGAGGTACATTCGTCGATCTGCGCTAAGATCCGCCGCAGGAAAAATGCTGGAGCTTGGCAGCAGTAGAAGGAATCCGCACAGAATCCAGAAAGCCGCGTTAATGCTGGTGCGTTTCCAGAAAAGTAAGGTAATGGCAGCAATTACGGCTATCCAAGCAGTCCATTGAATAGAGAGAGTTGCGAAATGAAAGTTCGGTTCTATGGTGAAACCGAAAGGAACCAGCAAAAGCTGCAAATAACGGAGGATCACAATTCCCTGCGATTCGAGGTAAGCGAACGGTGTAACGCCCGCACCGAATCCTGCTCCTGAACCGGCCACAAAATGTGTAGCAAGAGTGGCTCGGATGCCAGCCAAAACCGAAAGGCCCAATAGAAGAAGTCCCGTGCGAATCTCAAATTTACTTAGCTGATTCCGAGCGAAGGAAAGAAACAGTAGAAACAAGGGAAAGGTAACGCTTTCTTCCTTGGACAACAATGCCAACAGGAACCACAACACCGCAAGGGCTGGACGCTTTCGCATCCATGCAAGCCAGCAAAGGAGGCAAAACACAGTGCTGAGCAGCGTCGCACGTGCAAAAACGTATGCCACTGTTTCAGCTTGCAAAGGGTGAACAGCAAATAAGCCCGCAGCCAAGAATGCCGCATTGGGAGGAAGCACCGGCTGCAGTGCCCGAAACAGCAAGCACACGGCGGCAAGATGGAGCAGAACGTTTGTGAGGTGATAGGGAAGCGGGTTCTGACCTCCGATCTGGTAGTTACACCAGAAGGTCAGATAGGTGAGTGGTCTCGGTTGCAAGGGAGTCCATATGTGCCAAAAACCAGATGGGCTGGTGACTGAAGGATTGGCAAACAAAGAATAATCATCCAGATGGAACCCTCCTCCGAGCGCCCCGCCAAAGGCCAGCAGAGCTACAAAAAAAAGAATCAGATACCGAGCCAAGCCTCATGTTAGTATGCCGGGCGTGAGCGCAAAAACGAAAACAGCCGTCCCCAAGAAAAAGCCCGGTCATCAGGTGAGCCGTCCGAAAACTGCCGCTGACCGCAGGAAGCGCCTGAATGAGATCCTGAAGTGGTTTGATAAAGCATATCCTGATGCGGAATGCGCTCTGACGCACCATTCCGCATGGGAACTGTTGGTGGCCACCATTCTTTCCGCTCAATGTACCGACAAGCGCGTGAATATGGTGACGCCAGCACTGTTTGCAAAATATCCGACGCCGCAGGACTTCGCAGCAGTTTCGCCGGAAGTGTTAGCGCCCGATATTCGATCTGCGGGTTTCTTCAACAGCAAAGCGAAATCCATTGTGGGTGCGGCGAAAAAGGTTGTGGCTGACTTTGGTGGCGAGGTTCCGCGAACCATGGAGGAAATGCTCACGATTCCGGGTGCGGCGAGGAAAACGGCGAACGTGGTATTAGGTTCCGGATTTGGGATAGCCAGCGGCGTAGTCGTTGATACACACGTTCAACGGCTCTCCAATCGGCTTGATTTCAGCAAAGAAAGTGAACCAGTCAAAATTGAGCGCGATCTGATAAAAATATTGCCGGAAGACCGATGGATTCTGTTTTCCCATCAGATGATTCTCCATGGACGAGCGCTCTGCATTGCACGTAAGCCACGATGCGCGGAGTGCGGCATTGAGGCGCAATGCTACGCGAAAGATAAGACGGTATAAGCATATCTATGTTGTTCTTGGGCGTTGACGGCGGCCAATCCAGCACCACTGCCTTGGTTGGCGACCAATGGGGAAACGTCTTAGGCAAAGGAAGCGGCGGCCCTTGCAATCATGCGAGTGCGGAAGAAGGACGGGCAAAGTTAATTGGCGCCGTTACCGAAAGTGTCCACGCGGCGCTCGTTGCAGCCGGATTGCCGAGTGATGTGCATTTCCGCGCTGCCTGTTTTGGCATGAGTGGTGGTCCTGCCGATAAGCGATCAATTCTGGAAACCATTTTGCCCGCTGACCAACTCTTTGTAACGGACGACGCAGTGATTGCGCTCACCGGAGCGTTAGCGGGCGAGCCTGGAATTATCACCATCGCCGGAACAGGGTCTATTGCTCTCGGTCGCAATCACGAGGGCAAGATTATGCGGGCGGGAGGTTGGGGCTATGTATTTGGTGATGAGGGCGGAGCATTCGATATCACCAGAAAAGCGCTACGAGCAGCACTTCGCTCCGAAGAGGGTTGGGGTTCGGAAACTGCACTTACTCCCTTGTTTTTGCGCGAAACGGGCTGCAGCGATATGAACAGCGTGCTCCATGCGTTCTATACGCCAGAATGGCCCCGTTCACGAGTGGCAAAACTAGCAAAATTGATTGCTGTGCTGGCAGAGAACGGAGATTGCCAAGCACAAGAGATTTTGGAACAGGCTGCTACGCAATTAGCTGGCTATACTCTTGCCATTCGAAAAAAGCTCTGGAACGAAGAAAAAGATGTGAAAGCTGCTTATGTGGGTGGAGTTTTCGAAAGCGGTATGTTTCTGGACGTTTACAAACGCGTTGCAGAGCTACAAGGATGTCAAGTCATTCGCCCCGCTATTTCTTCGGCGGGTGGAGCACTTCTGGAAGCCTGGAAGCTTGCCGGCTTCCAGTTTGAGCCAAGTAAGCTGCTACTCTTAAATTTTTGACATGGCTAAACTTTCGATTCATGACCTCGATCTTGCGGGGAAACGGTTATTCATCCGAGTGGATTTCAATGTTCCATTAGCACCCGGTGGAAAAGAAATCACCAGCGATAAACGGATTTGTGCAGCAATTCCGACTATCCAATATGCTTTGGAGCAAGGGGCAGGGATTATTCTGGCTTCTCATTTGGGCAGACCGAAAGGAAAGCCGAACTCAGAGATGAGCCTTCAGCCAGTGGCAGATCGCCTCAGTGCGCTGCTGAAACTGCCAGTGAAGTTTGCTCCGGATTGTGTCGGCCCTGCGGTAGAAGCGATGAAACCGCAGCCGGGCGAGGTGCTCCTATTAGAAAATCTTCGTTTCCATCCGGAAGAAGAGGCGAATGATCCGGAATTTTCTAAGAAATTAGCTTCCCTTTGCGATCTATATGTAAACGATGCCTTTGGCACCGCTCACCGGGCACATGCCTCCACGGTCGGCATGATCGCTTTTGTCCCGCAATCTGCAGCGGGATTGTTGATGGAGCAGGAACTTAAATATCTGACCATGGTGACAACCAACCCGGCTCGTCCTTCTGTTTCGATTCTGGGTGGCGCCAAAGTTTCCGACAAGATCGAAGTGATTTCAAACTTGCTTCCCGTGGTGGATAAGATTTTGATCGGTGGCGCAATGGCGTATACGTTTCTGAAATCGCAGGGGCAGGGAATTGGAAAGTCACTTGTGGAAGACGATAAACTCGACCTTGCCAGCCGCTTACTTGCGTCAGCATAGCGATAAGCTCATGCTTCCGCTCGATCACGTAGTTGCCGCTGAATTTAAGGAACACGCGGATAATCATGTGGCAGAAACCATTCCTGATGGTTTTATGGGACTGGATATCGGGCCGAGAACAGTGGAAGCTTATTCCCAAGTGATCCGCTCTGCCAAAACTATTATATGGAACGGACCTATGGGTGTATTCGAGAAGCAACCGTTTGATAAAGGCACGGTGGCAATTGCCCATGCAGTGGCAGAATCCGGTGCAACTTCAGTGGTCGGCGGCGGAGATTCCGAAAAGGCAGTGAAAAGCGCGGGTGTGGCAGACAAAATTTCCCATGTTTCCACTGGTGGCGGCGCATCACTAGAGTTTCTTTCCGGAATTACGTTGCCGGGAGTCGCTGCCCTGACGGACAAAGCTTAATCGATTCGAACCAGTTCGCTTTGTATTTCGCCTGTTACAAAAGCCCGGTGCTGATCAATAAACATATTTACTTCTGCTCGCACGCCGAAGTCAGAAAGGTAAATGCCGGGCTCCACGGAAAAGCAAGTCCATGGAATCAGCTTTCGTTCGTCATGAACTTCAAAGTTATCCATGTTGGCTCCATTTCCATGTACCTCACGACCAATGGAATGGCCGGTCCGGTGAATGAAATTTGCGCCAAAGCCCTGCGATATGATGTGCTGCCGTGCAGCATCGTCTACTTGGTAGCCACAGATTTTTCGGTTATTCCGAAAACTGTTTTCAACAAAGGAAGTCGCTTTATCACGAGCCGCAGTAACAACTTCGAAGACGTTCTGAATCTTTTCAGGAACTATCTCACCGCAATAGGCAGTCCAGGTAATGTCGTAATAGACCGCATCTTCCTGGTTTAGCTTTGCCCACATATCGAGCAGCAAGAAGTCCCCTTTCTGAATAGGAGCACTGCCTGTAGAGGGAGGCTCGTAGTGAGGATTTCCCGCGTTCTTGTTTACGCCTACGATTGGAGCGGTGTTCGCAAATAACCCTTCTTCATTGAATCGGCGCATAACGAATTGTTGTACGGTAAATTCGTCTAGCACGGAGCCGTTGCGAAGAGATTCCCCAATGTAGGCAAACGCTTCCCATCGGACTTTGTCTACCCGACGCCCTGCTTCCAGATGTGTTTCCATGCCTTGCTGATCGAGCCGCGCTTCAAAATGCTGGATCAGTTCCGCGGCACTGACCACTTCCGGTCCACTGCGCTTCACCAGTTCCAGGGTGCCGCCATCCACCAAGGAGACATAGGGAATTTCGCAGTAAGGTGAATACTGCATGGCAACCCGCCGAACACCACGCAGCAATTTTTGAAGGCCGTCCACTTGTTCTTTCCAACTGGAATATGACTGTTTTTCACCCGGTAACGCGTCAAGCATAGCCGGTTCAATTTTGTGAACCAGCTTTCGCGGAGTGCCTTGCGTAGGAATCAAGTAATACCAGCGACGCGAGACATGAGGTGGAGCGGGGATACCCAGAATACGGTAAGCAAGAGGATCACGTTGGTGATGATCGAAAAATAGCCAACCATCCAACTGTTCTCTTTGCAACTCTTCTTGTACTTCCTGAACGTTCAAAGTAGCGCCTCCAGTTTTTGACTCACTTGCTCCGGTGAGAGATCCAGGAACTCAACGATTTTGGAAGGGTGAGTGAAACCGCTGATGATGCGGATTCGCATTCGAGAAGCACCTGTCACCATTGCGAAATAATCGATACAGGCTTGATTCGCTTTCCCGTTCTCCGGCGGTGCCATAAGCTCCAACTTGTAGGATTCACCTAGCATACCGGATATGCCAGTGCGGCGCGACCGGGATCGCACACGTACTGAAATCCGTGCACTCATCTTTTCTGCCATGTGATTTGAGCCTGCAAGTTGGCTACACCGGCCGCCCTTCTGGAACTAATCACATCAAAGGCAATGACGTCATCCAGCCAATCATGACTGCTGCCGTCATCATTTTGCGTGGCCACGGTGAGGGTATATTGTTGTGGGGTCAGCCAGCAGGCAAACGTAAACTCTAGTTCGAGTTCTTCGCCTTTTTCAAACGACCCAAGCTGAAGTCCTTCTACATTGGTGTTAGTGCCATACACATCCATTCCAATCCGAGTGCGAATCAGAATACCGACCATAGGATTTCGGCACTCAGCATGAAAGATGGTTCGTATTTTTAAGCGGACACTGTCACCGCTGGAGATCGCGCCAACTTTTTCACCACTCTCATTCAGCAAA
This sequence comes from Bryobacterales bacterium, assembly GCA_963791675.1. GTDB lineage: Bacteria > Acidobacteriota > Terriglobia > Bryobacterales > Bryobacteraceae > JALYXI01. The sequence continues at coordinate 312,014 of CAWBTD010000023.1, read as the reverse complement.
GTGACTTCAAGAATTTCACTGGAACGGTCACCATGCCGGAAGGTGGAGGGAAGTTTGGATGTTTGCGCCTGCTCATTTTCTACAAACTCTTTCTGTCTTTCCAGAACCAAGCCAATGTATTGATTAATGACGTGGCTTGGCTCGCCGGCAGCTTGAATTTTGCCATTGAGCAGAAAAATGGCTCGATGAGAGAGTTGTTTCACTAAACCAAGATCGTGAGACACAAAAAGGATCGTGGTCTTTTTCTCTTTCAGTTCTTCAAATTTGCGGATGCAGCGGTTTGCAAATACTGCATCGCCTACGGCCAGAGCCTCATCCACGATTAAGATTTCAGGGTCTACGTGAATCGCCGTTGCGAAAGCGAGACGAACATACATGCCTGTGGAGTATTCCTTTACAGGGCGCTTGATAAACTCGCCTATTTCCGCAAACTTTTCAATAGAGGGAAAGGCCTTGTTCATTTGTTCACGCGTAAGCCCCAGGATTTCGCCATTCAAGAAGACATTCTCGATTCCGGTGAACTCCGGATTGAAGCCAGCGCCAAGTTCCAGCAGCGCGGCTACTCTGCCATGCGTGACCACGCGCCCACTGGTTGGCTGCAGAATGCCGCTAATGATCTGCAGCAGTGTGCTTTTCCCACAACCATTTGGGCCCACCAAGCTTACGATTTCTCCGCGATCCACATGGAAGCTGACGCCACGTAAGGCCCAAAAATCACGATGGTATTGTGACGAGAAGGGGATTAGCTCACGGAGCCGATCAATGGGGTTGCTGTAAAGTCGGTATCGTTTGGAGACGTTTTGAACCAGTAGCACGTTTCTGCTTCCAATTGCCACGATATCGCTAATATGGGCAACGGCACAACCACGCTAAACCCGAATGATAATGGTGAGATCGCTGCCAGGAATTGTATCGCCCACTGCAAAAATATCTATACTCAAACGGTCGGTAGCGCGGAGTACCGGGAGAAAACGACCATCAACTGAGTTTGACACTACAGATCCGGCATCGAATGTTAAGGTACACAGAAGCACATCATTGAGATTCAGATTGATTTGAAGAGGTGTAGCCGAAGGCGCCACATTCACGAATGCAAAAATATCACGAATCACATGATCGTCGTCTAGTACCACATCTGGCGCAGCGCTTGATTGTATCGATAGGAATCCGGCAATTTGAAACGTGTATTGACCGCCAGTTCCGGTTCTTAAACCAGAGTCAATCGTGTTAGTGAGGCTTCTAACAGCCGTGGGACTATTCCCTTGCGAGTTTGTGACGAATAACTCTGCTGCAGCTAGGCGCGAGTTTGGAAGGGGAACGGAGTAACTCCAACTGCCGCTGGCGGGTGTGCCAAAAAAGTTTCGAATAAATGGCACAATCGTGGTTTTTGCAGATAGCAGATAAACGGCAGTTCCTGCTGAGTGCGAAGTTGCTTCTGTTCCCAATATGCTGCGTAGCACCTGAATTTGAAATCGGTCTGCGGATATATCGCTGACTTGGAGAAGTTCTTTTTCAATCTGAAGCGTATTTCCTGACTCCCCTCCAAATGCCTGATTCAGCTGCACTGTATCTTCGTCCAGGCTTAAGTCTGAAGCAAGGGCAATAGGGCTGGGCCCGTTTAGTTCGTTGTAACTATGAAACACAAAGGTACCTGCAGAAATGCTTGATGTGTTTGTCAAATCAGCGAATCCGATCGCCCCAATCTCAAGCGTTCCATTATTTGCAGCCGACATGCCAAGTCCAAATACAGGCACGGCGGGAATATCGGTGTCAACGGTTTTTATGCCAGCACCACCGATTTTCCATCGAGTGACTGGGGAAATTTCGTAGGGGCATTCCACATCGTGACTGTTCGCAGAACGACCACAGATCTGGATGTATGCGCCAGGGCGGTTTGGGATTTGAAATTGAACTCTGTTTCCCTGAGTGGTTGCACCAAATTGGTAACTCGATTGAGAGATCACAAAAACACTTGTTGGATCAGGAGTAATCATCCATGGTTTGGAGAGCGTTAGAACAGTTGTGCTATTTGCACTCACTATTCGTTCCTGAGGTGCTCCCTTTCCTCGTACAATGCGAACCGTCATTCCAGCGTATTCGTTTTCCATCATCCGAAGCTCTTCGTTACCGATCGTGAAGTCTGAATGTGAGGTTGCATTCACTTCAGATTGTGCTTCCAGGCGCCAATAAAAATTTGCATGATCATAATTGGGGTCTGGAGGAAGAATCGCTTGCTCTGTGTATCCAGGGTCAAGGAAGTTCGTCGAGAGAGAATCTGCCTGGTAAATCAGCGTAAGCTCAAGTGAATTTGGTCCCCGGTAAACACGAAAAGATTTCGCCGAAGCGGGAAATCCGAGATCTTCAAGAATTACCTGATTATGAGTGCTTTCCGCTGGCAGGGCAGCAGGTACCACAAAAGAAAGGGGACTTTCATTCCCATCCGCGTCCAAACAGCTTACGGCATAGTAGAAAATTTGAGCGCCAGGGAGAGAACCACCAGTGTTATCGATTTTTGGCGCTAGACTGACGAACGGGATCTGCGGTGCTCCTGCAACTAAAATACCTGGACTTGCAAAATCAACATTGACGAAGACGCTTGTGACACCGTCCTGGCTTTCATGGAAAGTCTCAGCAGCAACGAATTGCAAGTCGCTATTTTCATCTAAGATCGTTCCACCTAAAGGACGTGGAACACCGATCCCGTACCCTGCTTCTCGCCGACCGCCGCTTTGTCCTTGACCTTCATCATCTGTATACCAAGAATCATCATGGACTTGAGCGGTGATAACAACAGTGCGATAGTTGAAGCCAGGAGCAATTTTTAAAACTCTAAAAGGCGTTCGTTCCAAACCTTCTTTCAGGTATGTGAAAGCAATGATGTCGCCTGGCTGGAGACCAACTGCCTTTACGCTGGTTTGAAACTCCAGAAACAGATTCCCTTGAATACTTTTACCTAATGTGAATTTTGCGATTCTGGTAGCTTGATCGTAATTTGGTAAGCCAAGCGCGTTCAAAGTTACGCTGACTTCCTGCCCTGTCTTCTCGACATCCTCTGAATCGGCAATAGAAAAGCTATCTTGTTGGTAATCATTGAAGCTGTCTTGAAACTCGACAGAGAAGCGATTCGGCGTGTCAGAGGCAGAGCGTGAGGAAAGCCGTACAGTCGAACTCCCATCTTTATTGCGTAGTATGCCAGAAGTGTTGTTTGTTCCGTCTCCAAATTCGTACGCCGGCCATCCCTCATTTAGCACAATAGTTGCGTTGCTATTGGATGGTTTAATAGGGGATTGGAGAGAAACAGTGTTTTCTACCTTTAATTGCAGCAGGCCGTTAAACCCGAAAGTCAGGTATAAACGAGAACTGGTTCTAACGCCACGCAGTACATCGCTTGCCGTCCTGCGATTTTGAAGAACGAGATTGCATTGAAATCTTGCGACGGTGGTTGCACTGCCGTTTAGAGCTATCGTTGAAATCTGTTCATCACAATAGGCTGCTGCCAACGCAAAAGTCGACAAATCCATTTCTTCCGTTGTCCATCCGTTGCGAAGAAGAATGTCGAGAATGATCCAACAGGGATTGTTAGACCATTGATAACTGACAAATTCTCCGTCTGCATCATACTGATTGACTTTTAATCCATCTGCGAGAACCTGAATGCTCGGTAAACTTTGGCCATCGTTAATGCGGTTAGGTACCACTACCGACAGAAATGCCATGCTGCCATAAGGATCACCCAAAGGCTGACTGGCTGCATCTGTAAAATCAGGATTAAAGCCTCCATTGCGTGAACCATAGCTGACAACATTAAACCACCCGGTGCCGGTCATGTTTATGCCGGCTTGCCCTTTCGGAATATCAATGTTGTTTACCAGCACCTTATGAATGGCTTGTATCTCACCAAGGCCAAGCAAAACTTCCATGCGAGTGAGATTGCCATCATTCCGCGCGAAAACGATCTCTGGGGCAAACCACGCTGTTCCATAAAGAAGGGGAACAAAATCGTTGTAGCGGCTTTCGTTGACACTTACAGGAGAAAGATGGTTTGACTTTTCTCCTGCTGACCTAACCGTGATTGTTGGGGGAACAAATTCGATTCCGCTGAATCGAGCGGTTGTTCTCCCTTGTGAATCAAGACGGAACATTCCCCTTTGTTCGCACTCGGAACGGGTGAATGCACACGACTCAAATGGCACTCCACCGTTTAGATTCCCGAATCCTTCTGGCAAATCTGCCGAGTAGCCACAAGGGTAAAAGCGTGAAAAACGGCCTCTTTCGCCTCCGTTTACGGCTTCGATTCTTTGGGGAAGTGTTTGTGGGAAACTCCAGCTACAACGCCTTTGAATTCTGACAGAAGGAAGCACAACGCGCTGCATAGAAAGTCTATTGATCGCATTTAAACGAAACACACTTTCTGTAATCAGCTCTGGAGAGTTGGTGATTCCTTTGAAGAGTACTGCCGTTTCACTACGTGGCGCATTGTTCTTGAGATCAAAAAATAAAAAACTGACAGTGAGTCGAGCACCTTTGAAGCCGACCTGGCGCTCTATTTCGGAGAAGTGAGAATCTGCATTCGCTAAATCAAACGAAATTTTCGGAATCGCATCAATTCCCTGGTCAGATGACGCTTGCATCTCAAACACATTGTGCTTAAGGATTCTTGCATCGTAAGCTACGCCGCTTACTGTTACGGCCTGGCTGCTCCAGTTATGAACAGAACCATCCGTTAGGTAGCACTGAAATAACAGTAGTGGACAATCAACAACCAGTTGCTCTTTTGTTTCAAAGATTGTTGGCATGTGGGGCAGGAGCAATAATATGCAAAGTGCAATCGTTACGATTAACGCTGGTAAAAGTTACTGGAATTTCGTCCATATCAAAATGGGCATGCTCGTATATACCGCCTTTGTCGATGGAACTCACATAGGGAGAAGCAAAGGGCTGTGCATCCACCTGTAGCCCAAAAATATCAACGCTGGTATTCGGTTCGAGAACAAGGGAAAAGACGGATGAACCTGCTGCAGACTCTAAGTTGCTGGTCAGAATATAACGATTCCATAAAGTATTAACTTCAACTTTGAGGCCAACTTCGTGGCCACCGCTGGAACGCCTTACGGTCAGAATTTGTGGCGTGTCACTACGGGCATAAAGACTGAAGCTGCTTGTACATAGGCCCGGTAACGAGATCTCTTGAGCTAAAGATAGCTCTCCGCCAGTGAAGTTGCTCAACATGTTCCCACGTTGAGATCCATCCGGTCCAGCAATCAGCGAACTAACCGTAAGCAGTGAGGTATATTGCCAAGCAGGTTGATCGAGGGTATCACTCCACCCGAGCAAATTAGACGCAGGATCGAAAAAGGTAAAGGGCAGTAGCCGTCCTTCTACTGATTCAAAAAAACCAACTAAAGCCTGTAGTTCTTGGTCAGACAAGTCACGGTAAACAACCTGCCAAGTCACAGAAAATACGCAAATATCAACTAGTTTTACTTGCGAGCCATCTTCCATATTGTTGGTGATTGTGCGATAGGCTAGCTTTTTCCGCACGGGGAATTGGACGCTTGCGCCCGACGTTAATTGCGGCAAGAAGTTCATGTTGTACTGGAGTAGTTTTCACGTATATTCAGGGTTCCGCTTCCGCGTGTCACGCTATTCCAATGCAAGACAAAGGTATCTTCCTCAAAGGAGCAATCTGGAAAATTTTTGTTCTGCCATGGGTCTGTGAAACTGAAATGGCCAAAAGAGCCCTGTGCTTCGTCAATAAAGCGAAGTAAGTTGTCCATCTCTTGCTCAGTTAATAAATCGAGATGAATAATCCATCTTCGTAACGCGTGAGTACATAACCGATACCGCTGTTCAGATCCATCCATAAAACGGAAAACTTCGTTTGAAAACGCCGCAAACTGAGAAGTTGGGTATTGGGTGATAGCGCCTGATCGGAGCATAGGAAATACGAGCATTGTGAATGTCTGTTTAAGTTTCTCTTCTCAACTATTTCTCTTAAAACTGCTCTGCCTGCGTTCAGTCATAGATGTATCTGCAACAGCTCGGCACTCATTTTCTAAAACTAAGAAAGCATCTACTTTGCGGGCACTGAGTGTATTTAGCGAAATGCCTCCTAAACGCTTGTACATAGCAAATTCTTCTATTAGCTGAATGCTTTGTGGGGTAATCATGGATTTCGGGCAACAGTTCGTGTGAGCTGAGCCTCTAGTCCAAACAACATACGGTGGAGGAAGCTCTTTCGGAGAAAGCCACCCACATCTCCTCTTTTTTTCAAGTTGTGCTTTGCGGCACTGATCGCAGTTCCAGCCGCTTGATCTGGAAAATTGAAAATGGAACGCGACGATTAGTTTTTTCTTTCGGCTTCAGAAAGTCCGCACTCATTCTTCACAAACTGGAGTGCTTCCAAGAAAATCTCTTCCGGCCCAGATTCCATCAGAGTGTCCACAGTGGCCTCTTGATTATCAATGATCAAGCCATGAACCTCGCTAAGGCCCCACTTGAGATATAGGCGATCGATCTCTGCTGAAAGAAGCCCAGAATCCATCTGATCTTCATCACTATCACCAGCTCGAAAGAACTCCTGTTTAGCAGCGAGACTTCGTACTTGGTGCATTAAATCCATTCTTCTCCCGAAAGACATTCGTCGCACCACATAGGAAACGCCGGCTCGAATTTCTGAAGAACGCTTTACTGTGCTTTCGTAGTTCATGTTAAGCAAATGCCACTACCAACTCGTCATTGCTTGTGCCCTGAGCTCGAGATTTCTGAAAGCGCCATTGAAGTCGGCGTTCATTATCGTCGAACTCTGGAATTTCAGGTACGATGCTGGGCAAATAAACACCACACAACTCACCATCTGATTGTCCGAGTTGCAGCATCACACTAATCGGGGATTGCTGCCTGGCTGCTTGATATAACTCTGCGCATGAATCCGTAGTTTCTTCAAAGAGAGATAAATCCATCGTCACTGTACGTGTGCCCGGCGAAATCCCTGTTGGTAGCATGTTGCCAAACTCTCGAGCCCTCATATCGAGATCGTTGTCTATCGAAACCGACGCTTTTGTAACAGTCTGGTAGCTTTCAGGCGAAATTCCTAACCAGATTTGTCCGAGATTTGCTGGAATAGCGGTCTGGCTGAATATATCTAAGGAAGGTTCACTAGGAAAGCTCGTTAGCTTCCCTAAGCCGTTTACAAAACTGGCGCTATCAACCAAGTCTTGACCCTGCCCCTTGAAGCTAAACTCATGAAAATCACCGTCAATACTGATCGTCATTGTGTCAACTGCAGCACCATTCAAAATTCGTTGCACGGCCTGTTGGGGACTCCAATAATCAAAGATACTGATGCTAGGTAGTTCAGAAGCAGGTAAGTAAGTAACTGTCGGTCCAAGTTGCACCCCTGCAGAAGGAGGTGTGGAGAAAGGGGCGTTGAGGAGGATTGTCGAATTATCCAGTAAGGAAATGACGAAACGGATCTCCCCCAGATAAGCTACTGCTTGGTTGGTATTAAGTCCGTGCGGAGAGGAAAAAGCAATCTGCGAATTTGATGCCGAACTGGTAACCGTCCCCCCTGCAAATAACAGTGGCGCTGCTCCTAATCCAGCTTGAAAGAGGGGGCCATAACCTGGCACGGTGGTTCCGCTATTCCAGAGCGATAAGTAGGTCTTTAACTCAAAATCAGTTTTGCGTCGACCTCCTACCGGTACCCCAGGGTAGGTTCTGGATCCCGTTTTGTCTTTACGTAAACTAGTTTCTTTTTGCTGCCTTGCAGAAAACTTAACTCCCGCAAATCGATTTTGCTTCGTGATAGAAGGTACTTCTCCAAACGAGTTTTCGATTGCGCAGTAAAAACGATTAGCGTTCGATGAGATATAAGCCATATATTCTGTTTACCTGCTGATGTTGACTTCCACCAAAATTTTTGCAGTCTGTATAAATCGGCTTCCCCCTGTCTTTACAGGTCCGTAAATCACATCGTATCCGCCAGGATAATATGCACCATCACCCCAATTGCCGCGACTCTGATCAAGTACGCCGCAGATGTAATCTGCATACGCGAGTGTCATATTTTCAAGAGATTCGACGCGATCATGCGAAGAGCGCAACTCAATACAGAACCTTCCAGATCCGGAAAACGTACAGAATTTACTCTTCAAGGTGTTAGAAAGCTTTTCGCAATAAATCAAAATTGATGGATACTTTGCTGTTCCAGTTTTCTCAATCACATCTGGTGCGGCATTTTGAATCGAGATCGTCTTAAATGCAATCAGCACTGAATCTCCACTACTGCCATCAGCAGTAACAAGGTCTGCGTATGGTGAAGAAAGCAATGTGAGCAGATATTTTGTTACGGCTGTTGAAATTCCTTTCATCTCACCCTCTCTGTAGAATTCTAGGGAGCGTCTTGATCAGATTCGGTGATTGTCCTGAACCCGGTAGCTTTCCAGATATCTGTGCACTGGAAGGGTAGTAGGTCCACTGCTCGTTCGGATCTATAGGAGACGTATTTTGTAAAAATAGTGCTGATGGTGTTGTGCCTGCATATAAATTCCAACTGCAGATATTCGCCGGAAGATTGACAGGCGAGACGTTGACACCAGTACCATCCAAAGTGGAGAAACAGGCTATGGAGGAAGGTGCTCCCTCTTCCGTAGCAGCGTTTAGATAGGTTACGGAAAAGTAAAATGTACCGCTATTTTCGGCAGCTACAGCCAGGCTGAGCAACGGCTGATCGGGTAAGGGCACAGGATCTAAGACCAAACCAAATCCAGTCTCCATAACCTTATTTTTTGCCCATAGAGATAAGCTTTGATACTCTGTCCACTTACCCTTATAACGCTCATTGAATTGGTTGTAATAAGCATCTCGATACACCATGGTTAATGCATGGTAGGTATGCCACATTTTCACTGCTGGAGTGACTACTAAATGCGCCAAATCTAAGGGTGTGGCGGTTAGCAGCAGACTGTAAGGCGACTGCGCTCTTTGAAAAAGGGACGAAATCTCAAGTCCAATTTCTTCGTATGCTAGTACGAGTTTGGTTGTGAGGTTAATACTTTCAGTTGCTGCCAACTCCAATAGGGAAGAATCATGTTCGGTCAGGCGATCAATTGTAGAAGCTGGACCGTCTGTGAAAAGTGCCATGGCTAGTTTTGAGAAGTTTTAGAGTTTGTTTTTGCAGGCATCATTACAACTTGCACTCGGCTTGCAATGACTGATTGATCGAATGTCTTCTTAGCTTCTTCATTGTCTTCATGGAAGCTGAGAGCTTCTTCATGCGTAGCAAGCCTCGCTTTCCCTTCAGCAATGAGCCGGGCTGCAATGTGTCGAGTAACTTCTGTGCGAATTCCTGCTTTACCACCATCTGACGTCGCAACACTGACCAGCACAACGTAAGGCTCATTCAGTGTGCTTTCGACTTCCCGAATTTTTCGGTAATATGCTCGTAAATCCATAGTGTTCTCCTGTGGTTTGGGCAGGGACGAATTGTACCTGCCCGATTTCCTTATCGGCTAGCAGGTAACTTGCACGCCAAAATTATTTCGTAGAACAGCCGCTCCATAAAGCACATCCACTGTGAATTGTTGGGCTAATGTATTCGGCTGGTAACTCATGGTGACTCTCATCCCAAAGCTGCCGAGTTCGGCATATTCCGCGATAGCGCCAGTGCCGGGGAGTGGCTGGGGTAGGCGTCGAACTACCAATCCCAAACCATTCTTGGCGAAAGCTAAATTATGCGTTGCAACTGGTGAGCTGCCAGTCTTGGAAACAAACTGCGACCTGAACACAAAGAAATCTTTGATTTTTCCGATTGTGCCGTCAATGATGGTACGAAGGCCCGCTTCGCCAGCGGTCTGATATTCACTGAATCGCGGTATCTGCCGAAGCTGTGAATAGGTGTTGGAATCAACTACCAGATACTTAGGCTCACTTGCCGGCAGTTTCGCTTCAAAAAGCGATGTCTCGGCCGCATCAAGGATTGCTTCTGTAATGGGTGTTCCAGCCGAACCCACCGGTGCATTCGCGGTGAAACCTGCATACAGCCCTAATAGATCTGATTCGATACGTTCGGCAATGGCGACAACAGCCGGCTCCATATAGACCTTCAGCAGATCTGGAACGGCGAGTACCTTTGTAATGTCTGGAATTTGAAACGTGGCCTCTGCATGGGTATTAAGCACAATCTGTGCGTTTCCAAGGCTAGGATTTTGAGTTTGTACAGTTCCGCCCTCGGCAATGTTGTTTGCTACCAATGTGGGAGGGATGGGGATATTGACCGTGTCACCTGCTTGGGCAAGCACGGGCTCATAATCACGGTTGACTAAGTTTCCCATAACAAGATTACCCACTAGAGCTGGAAGCGCGTCCGCCGCCACTAACTTGACAATTGCGTTTGCTACGTTTGCTGATGTAATTGCTGGCATGTTTCTCCTGGATGTTTTGTTTTTGAAGTGCTTTTTAATTAACCATTTTTAAGCGTTTGCGACGCAACGCGCACAATTTCTTGTCTGATTCGTTCTAGCTCTGCTTTGTCTGTGGTGGGGCTAATTCGATCTAAGTCGATAGCTCCGGAAGAACCGCTTCCAGACGGTTTTTGGCTGATCACCGCACTAGCTCCTCCTGCAATGCGGGCTGGCAAAAACTCTGGATTCTCGGCAACAAAGTTGGTGAGATATTCTTTTGCAGGAATTTCCCCACTGTCGCTTCGTGCTACCAATCTCCCATCCTCGGTTCGGAAGATGCCATCTTGGATTGCTTTATACGCCAAATCGATTTTGGTTACGCCAAGTTGCTGAAGTTCAGAACGAATAGTCGAGCTCCGGTCTGCTTCTTCAGCAAGTTTTCGATTCCGCTTGTTTTCTTCCACCACTTCATTCAGCCGTCGTTCAAGCTGCTCTCTTCTGCGGCGTTCTTCTTGTAGCTCCGCTTTGTAAGCAGGTTCCCTTTTTGAGACGTCTTGCTTCATGAACTCTTGAACCGCCCTCTGAACAATGGCGTCTACATCAATTTGCTGGTCTTTACTGTGTTCGTTCATTGTTTACTCCTAGACCTTTTGTAAGCTCGCATCAATTTCGGCTGAAATCCGATTCTTTACATCCTGCCGAAGATCACAGAAGTACTTTAAGGCGAGCTTCTTAAAGAGCTGCTGTTTCATGGTGGGAGATTCAATTCCTAGATCTAACAAGCGTTTGGCATCCTCTAGTTCAGTTTGAAAATCACCAATCTCGAATTCATCAATGCCAGAAACATCGATGAAAAGTCCGTCTTGACGAGCGATGTTGATCGCTTCTAGTACGTGACGGATACTGTCTTTCACCGTGTCACCAAACGATCTGAGAATCTCTTGGGTAACACCGAAATCCCGTTGCTTGCTTAAGCCAGACTGCACGGTGGATACTTGCGATCCTGAAGCCTGATTCATCAAGTAACAAACTCGATAAATTTCGTCTTTCAGACGTTCCAAGTTGTCCGCGGCAATCTGAAAAACATGGCCTTCCGGTTCAGTCCAGCCAAAGCGGTCTTGCGGGCCAAGTTGAATGTAGTACGATTCTCCAGCGATCTGGTTCCATTCCCGATCAGAGTAAACAACGGGCATTGCGAATAGGCCCATAGTGAGTGCCCAAGAAAGAGCATTCGATTTGTTGAAATGCTCTATCTGCAAGAGAGAAGCTTTGTTCATCAGCCATAAGCCCTCGCTTACATGCAATTCAAAAATGGGTACCCGGTGCTGGGGAGCAAGACCATGCAGCCCTTCCGAAATTAATTCGATACCGCGCTGCTTTCCGGAGGGTTGTATTTCTTGGCTGTAAATACGATATGATTCGCGGTCGTAGTAGAGCCACTCAGTTTCCTTACGCCAGTTTTCATCTTGAATTGACGCTTGGCGAAGACTCTCCCGGCGAATCACTACCCATTCCAGCTGCCCGGAACTGTCGTAACTCCAGTTAATAATATCTTCAGGCGTATACTCCAGCAGGTAAGCTCGTGAAATACCTGCGGCATCTTCTTGGGCCTTGGTCTTCACGGTTCCAACGATTTTTGGAAATTCAATCGCAATGTAGCTTTTTCCAAAAATCAGGGCATGCTTAAAGGCCCGCCGATAAAACTCAGTCAGGTTTGTGCCACGTAGATCGCAGTTCCGAACGAATTGTGCAAAAAACTGTAAGGCTCGATCATCAGTACCTTGAAATTGAAGAATCGGTTCCCGGCGCATCAGGGTCGCTGCGTACCAGTCAATGATGGAGCCCACGTAATTCTCGTAGAATACTCGGCTCAAGCGTTCCAGGTAAACCTCATTAGGTTCTTTACTGCGTCGAACTAGATATTCAGAGGCATGGGTTCGGAACGTTTCCCCGCCTGCATACAGGTCGCGATACTTTCTCCAAAGCATCTGTGCAGCGCGGTAATCTGGATGCTCACGGTTGATAAAATGCTCGTTCATAGATGGACCAGTTGTTACACCAGTATTCGTTCTGATCTTTCGCCAGCCTTAGGCAGCTTCTTGCTTTCTTGATAGATCAGATAACCGAGAGCGTCAGATAAGTGGGTTCGGCGCCTGTCTTTCATCTTGTCTACTTCAGTGCTGTCGGCCTTGTATGTTACTTGTTCAAAATCCTGAATCAACTCCCGGCAACGTGGATGAATGAGCATATCCACGTTGCCACTCGCAGATCTCAGCTTTGCATTGGTGACAGTGATTCGATCTCTCACCGGCGGATTGGATTGTGGTACTCGGTATTCCATCCGTTCTGCTCGATCGCGAAAGTGAGAAATAATAATGTCGTAGTCCGAGGACCCTTTCGTGCTCTGATTTTTTCCCGAAGCATCACCGTATATCACGACTCCAGCAGGATGATTCGGATACCTCTTGCTGAATTCATCGCACGCTTGCTGTGTGGTGGCCCGGTTTAGTACGATTTCATCTAACACGCTTACCTGAGTTCGATAAAGTTGCGCTATCACCGAGCACATCGGGTCAACGTTGAAATCTACAGCCCACAACAGCGGCAAGCTTGGGTCAAGGCTTACTTCCTGTAAGTGGAGAGTTCTCTCAAACGAGGAAAAAACCCGGCTTCCACCAACATTCAGGTATTCGCCTAATACCTCCTGGCGAAAAAAAGAATCGTCATAACTGCTACGGAGACGTTCATAAAAGTCCGGCACTTTGTCCAGGATGTGTCGGTTCTCAAAAGGTTTTGCCAGAACCACCCCATACCTGCCCGTCTCGTCTGCAATAAAACGTCGATACACCCAGTCATACCCTTTGGGTGTCCATACCGCGAAACCGCAAAGGCGATTGGCTTTAGGGTCACGTAACCGTCCTTCCAATCTGAGCCAAGCTTCTTCTGCGGTATAACTTAATTCGTCAAGTCCGAACCACGCTAAGTTAGTTCCACGTAAACGCTCAAATTCATCCATGGACCGGAACAAAACTTTTGAGCCCGTATCTTCCATGGTGATCACGTTCTCTGACTTGTTGTGCGAGAACGGAATACTATTGCTATGTAAAACTTCGAACAGGGCAGATTGAGTAGCATCCCGTAACATTGGATAAGTGGGCGCTCCGATAAGCCCTGTTCGACCCGGATTTAGATAACTCGCGCGAATTGCCTCCTGACAAAGAGCTTGGCTCTTGCCAGATCCAATGGGACCTGAAAATCCTTTAAATCTGGCGGTACTAGAATGAAATTGCTTCTGCGAGGGAAGCGGGGAATAACTTATATTTCGGAAACAGGTTCCAGTTCGCTCCATGGGTCCACCCATGTCACCTTTATGTCCCGAATACCCTCTTCTCGTAATTCTTTTTGCAATTCGAGTAAACGGATAAAGTCAGCGACACTCGGCTTGAGTTCGCCGGCCACTAACTGATCCTGCATGTTACGAATTGCCTGTGCTACAGATCCTTGAACCGTGTCCCGCTCAGATATTTTTGGTGGTTCCGTGAAAGTATCTGAATCAAGAACAGCTGAGCGTTTCCGCATTCTGTTTCCCCGCGTGTGCAATCAATCCTTCTCGATCAAAAGCTACCACTACGGTAAAAACTAGGTGGAAAAGAATAATTTCTAAGTAGATGATTCGAAAGGCAAAAAAGGAAAATATGGACCTGTGATCAAGCGCATTGGTATTCCCCTAATTCTCAATTCAGGCTGTTAATGTTCTTATTTGCTTCCCTTGGAAGCATTGTTCATTACCTTGGAGGCAATGTAGTTCACGACCTTGGCTTCGTTTCGTGCGGTCTCATAATACGCAGATCGAAGTAGTTGGTCCTTCCGATTCAACAAAGTTTCCCGAATGTTTTGCTGCACTCGCGGGTCGCTCAATTCCCTTTGGCCGGCGGGTTCGCGTGATATCATTTTGAAAATTCGGTATCCATCTTCTATATGGAGAATCGGAGATAATTGGCTACTCTGCAAAGAGAGCAGAAGTTTTCGCAGTTCTGGGCTTGTTTTTTCCAAAGCTGATTCGGGCACAAATCCGAGATCTCCGCCATTTGCGGAACTGGCGTCCTCAGAGTAATTCTGCGCAAGCATGGCAAAATCCTGCCCCTGCCGCAGTCTCGCCTCAATCGTCTGAATCTTCCGCTTGGCCTCATCGTCGGTTTTCGCTTTATCACCCTTCAGATTGCGAACATTGTTGTCCGGGTGAGAAGTCACCACAATCTGCATCAGATGGATTTGGGGTTCTGCCAGGTTGAAGCTCTTGCGATTCGCCGAATAAAAACCAGAAACATCGGAATCCGTGATATTGATCCGGGAAGTAATTTCCTTATTCAAAAGCTTTTGGATGCTAAGTTCTTTCCGCAGTTGAGTTTTCAGGTCGTCCAGCGTAATCCCTCGGTCTTTCAGTTGCTGCTCAAATTGCTCTTTTGTATAAGGGGTGCGGAACTCATTTAACTTTGTTTCCACATCGGCATCGGTTGCCATCAGTCCGCTCTTTTCGGCACGTTGAAGCATAATCTCGTTATCGATTAAGCTTCGAAGCACCTCCAGGCGCTGAAACATCGTCTGATCTTCATTCGTTCCTTCAGCGGTGGTCGGGTACTGCGAACGGTATGCCTTGGTGAGATCTGCGTTGCTGATCGCCCGGTTGTTCACTGTAGCTGCCGCATCCGGAGGAGGAGAAGTCTTACAGCCCAGCAATACCGCTATTCCGAGAAGCAGTCCGAGTCGATTCTTCATGTAAGATTTCATTATAGAAATGAAAGTTGGAATCATCGGTACTGGGGCAATTGCGCGCAAACATGCCGAGGCCTACCGGAACATCGGATATCAGGTTACCGTTTGTACCAATCAGCGAGCTGAAACAGGAGAACAATTCGCCGCCCGGTACGGCGCGAAGTTTGTTCCCACCTTTCAGGAACTTTGTAAACACCCCGACGTGGATTATGTAGATGTCTGCACATTTCCTGATTTTCGCTTACAAGCTCTTTTGGCCTGCGCGGAAAGCGGGAAACCAATTCAGGTGCAAAAACCGATGGCAGTCAATCTTTCCGTTGCTGGTGAGATGTTGAATGTCGCTGGTCGCGCTCAGATTCCGCTTGGAGTTGTGAGTCAGCATCGTTTTGACGATTCCGCTCGCTTCCTCGTAAAAGCCCTTGCAGAGGGCCGCTTAGGCCGCCTTCTCCAGTGCGACTGCTATGTGAAGTGGTTTCGTTCTGCTGAGTATTACTCACGTTCCATCAAGGGCAGTTGGACCACTGAAGGAGGAGGTGCGCTCATTAATCAGGCAATCCATGGTGTGGATCTGATGCGGTGGCTGGTCGGCCCTGTTCGTCAGCTATTCGGATTCTGGCAGTTAGGAAGTCTTCACAAGATCGAATCCGAAGACATTGTGAATGCCGTGTTACGTTTTCAGAACGGCGCCACCGGTGTGGTACAAGCCTCTACAGCCTTCTGGCCAGGGTACACGGAGCGTTTGGAATTTCACGGAACCAACGGCACTGCCATCATCACAGGAGACAGACTGACTCACTGGGATGTGGAAAATGATTCCGGCGAGCCTGCTCCGTTAGCTTCGGACATTGCTTCCGGTGCTTCTGATCCCATGGCAATTTCTCTGGAACCCTTTGAACGGCAATTTCTGGATTTTGGGGAGGCCATTCGCTCCGGGCGGAAGCCGCTTTGTAGCGGGGAAGACGGTTATGCGGCTCTGGAAATCGTAGAAGGCATTTACCAGTCCTGCCGTTTGGGTCAGCCAGTTACACTAGCTTCCTAGTCGCACTAAATCGTTTCGAGTTCTTCTTCCAGCATCTGCTTGCGCGCTAGTGCCGCATAAGGGCCGTTTGCTTGTAAAAGCTGATCGTGTGTGCCTCGTTCCGCAATGCGCCCATGCTGGAGAACCACCACTTCATCCGCATGTTTGGCCGTGGAAACACGGTGCGAAATCAGGATCACCGTTCGCCCCTGCATCACTTCGGCCAGTTCGGTCAAAATGCGTTCTTCGGTAAGCGTATCCACGCTGGCAAACGCATCGTCCAAAATCAGAATCTTTGGATCGCGAAGCAAGGCGCGGGCAATCGCGGTGCGTTGCTTCTGCCCCCCGGAAAGCGTAATTCCTCGCTCTCCTACCATCGTCTGGTAGCCAGCAGGAAAAGTTTCAATGTCACCCGCTAACCCGGCTTGTTGTGCCGCCTGTTGAATTTGCGCTTGGCTGGCATGCTCCACGCCAAATGCAATATTCTCTGCAATGGTTGCGCTGAAAAGAAACGTTTCTTGAGGAACAAAGCCAATCTGTTGACGGAGAGCTTCTGGTGAAAGGGTTCGCAGGTCCATTCCATCCAGCAAAACCTGACCGCCAGTTGGGTCCATCATGCGGGGCAGCAGGTTGATCAAAGTGCTTTTTCCGGCTCCGGTGTGTCCCACGATAGCGATCGTGTGAGAAGCAGGAATCAGCAGATTGATATGGTCCAAAGCTTTCCCGGTTGGGTACTGAACGGTGACATTTTCCAGTTGTAACTCCCCCTGAAAATCCCGTAACTTTTCAGGGGAAACCGGGGCGGTGATCGTTGGTTGTTCTTCCAAGATCTGATAAATTCTGTCCATCGAAGCTGTACCGCGTTGCATCAGGTTTACCACCCATCCCAAGGCAATCATCGGCCACACCAGCATGCTCATGTACGTATTGAACATTACGAAACTGCCGAGGGTAATGTGGTGAAGCACTACTTGCCTGCCGCCTGCCCAAAGCACGATCAGGAAAGTGATCCCGATCAACGATTCCAAAAGAGGCTGAAATAAACCTTGTACTTGCACCAATTTTAAATTTTGGGCAATATACTCTCGATTCAAGCGCTCGAATTTCTGAACTTCTGCTTGCTCCTGAACAAATGCTCGAACCATGCGAACTCCCGCAAGGTTCTCCTGCACCCGGCTGCTGATATCCGAAAACATCCCCTGAATCGCTTCAAATCTTTTGTGAATGCGGCGACCAAACACAATCACGGCAATGCTGACTAACGGAGCAGGCAACACCGCCAAGGAAGTGAGCCTCCAATCAATTGAAGCCATCACGGCAATGGTCAGAACAAAGGTTAAGCTGGTTTCGGTCCAATACATAATGCCGGGACCAAGCATCATGCGAACAGCATTTAAATCGTTGGTAGCGCGGGCCATAATGTCACCTGTTCGATTTCTGGCGAAGTAATCGGAAGAAAGGGAAATCAGCTTTCGGAATACCTCATTGCGGATTTCGAACTCAATATCGCGGGACATTCCTATCAGAATCACCCGCATCCAATATTGAAAAATCCCTTTCAGGAAACAAATTCCTGCCAGTAAACCAGCAAACAGGAAAACGCGGGAAAGCGGACTTCGGGATGTCAGGGCATCAATTGCATTCCGAATCATCAGCGGAAGTAAAACGGCAGCAATGTCCTTTGCCACCAAAGCGCTAAGGCCCAAGGCAAACTGGAATCGGTGCCTTTGAAGGTAAGGCCATAATCGCTTCAGTGTGTTCGCCATGCTAAAACCCGAACCGGCCGGTCACTGATTTAGTCCATTCCAGCAGGAAAATCTTACGTCCTTCGCGCGTATCCCACCAGTCATTCCAATGGAGCGAATCTGCCGATGCCACGACGCGCACCTGGAGGTCAGGCCCCGCAGAACGAAAAATTCTGCCAGCGCGAGCCGTATGAAAAGGACTGGTCACCAGAATGTACTTAGCTACGTGTCGGCGTCGAAGCTCCGCAATTACCGCGTGTGCTTCATCCACAGTAGACGTAGCAGGGTAATGGAGCGGGATAAACAGGCTACGGGCAAATCCATGGCGCTCAGCAAACTGGATTGCTAAATCGCATTCATACGCGCCGTAGAGGTAGCCTGAACCGCTAGCAAGCACAACGGGAGCATATCCGGCACGCGCTAGTTCAGCACCCTTCAGAATTCGATTGCCGAACCAATCCCCCCCGATCACCGCAATCATGTCGGCCTGAAAAGGAGGTTGGGTGTCTACCAGCATGTGGCCCATCCAGCCAAGCCACGCTGTTCTGGTAAAAATGAGCAACACCGCGCCAAGGGTAAGCGTCCCCACTAGGCTGATCGCCGCCCAACGTGAAATTCGCACTCCTGGGAAATCTCAAACTTTCCTAAAGGAAAGCCCCTTTACTCATCGGCTGCATTCTTTGGGTCTATGTGACCCACAGCCTTCAGGCGTTGGTACAGGCGTTCCACCTCTGCTTCATCTTCCGGCAGCAAGAGTCGTGCTTTAGGTGCAGAAGACAGTTTCCGGTCGCCCTTGCCTGTCATTCCTTCGCCCCAGTACTGACGGTACGGAATGCCATCAATCAGTGCATCTCGGCACATCCTCCGCAAGGTGCGCAGAAGCCCTTTACAAGAATCCAGGTCTCCCGGATAGATCACAGTTACCTTTGTATCGTCATAAAGGGTTAATCGAACCACCAGAGGCGAAAGCCAGCCGGTGATGTCCAGACGCCGGACGTCCATCCATGGAATCAGGCGCTTTCCAATCACTAGATACGCTTCCTGAATCTCAATCACAGGACGAACCGCGAGCGCCAGCAATAACGCGGCACTCGCCAGAAACAACACAGTGGGAACAAACGCCGGGTGCCACTCCATTCCGAGCCAACCTGCGAACACTGCGAGGCCAAGCGCCACAATACCGAAAGAGATGTAGTGACGCGCGGGGAAATATCGAGTCATCGCCAACTTCCGACTTTTTAAGCGTACTCCGCTACAGCACGCCCGTCAACGACGGATAAAAAACGAGACGCCCCGCCACGTGTAATGAATGGTGCTCCAAAGCGTTGCCGCTGCGGAAACGGCAACCAAGCCTTTGGCAAGTTTGGAGGCAAACGGCTGTTGAGTCGCATCGGAAGCCAATACAGCAGTAGCGGTAAGTACTTGAAAAACAGTGCTGATCTTTCCCCATATAGTGGGGCTGTAGTCATTGTAGGAAGAAACGCGCATGGCAATGGCGGAAGCCACCAGCAAAGCCAGATCCCTTCCCAGTACCAGGCACACATAAGAAGTGGGAACGCTGCCCCGAATGGCCAACGCCACAAACACTCCGCTCAGTAAAATTTTGTCGGCGATGGGATCGAAATACTGGCCGATCAGCGTAGTGGTTCCTGTCGCTCTTGCCAAAAAACCGTCTACACCGTCGCTGCCAGCCGCAAGCGCAAACAAAATCGCTCCCCGTTCCGGCTTTCGCGTCAAAACGGCCCAAATAATCACAGGCGCTAATCCGAAACGTACCAGGGTGATGGCATTCGGCCATGTGGCCCATGGGGAACTGCCGGCATTTACGTGTTTCGTTGGAATCGTGGTGTTCAGGGAAGTTCCGCCAACGTAGAAGTTTAGCTGTTGCGCTTCAACTGTCCGCAAGCGGCAAAAATATCACGGCCGCGCGGCTTTCGGAGAAAACAGGGAAGGGAACGTCTTACAATTTCCTGGAAACTGGCGACCCGTTCCGGTTTTGGTGTTTCAAACGGAATGCCTGGGCCCGGATTCAAAGCAATCAGATTCACCATGCAGTTCAGATTGCCAAGCAGTCCTACCACACGTCGGGCATCCTCGTCGGAATCGTTCACACCACCCAGCAGCACATATTCAAAGGTCAGCTTTTCCCAAGGCCGAAGCGGGTATTCCCGACAAGCCGCTAGGAGATCACGCAAGTGGTACTTCCGGGTGATCGGCATCAGCTGCTGGCGCATCTCCTCTGTGGAGGCGTTCAAGGAAATCGCCAATTTCGGGCGAATTGCTTCTTTCCCCATCTCCACCATGCGAGGAATGATTCCTGAGGTCGAAAGCGTAATCCGCTTGCGCGGAGATTCCAATACCCGCGGGGTCTGTCAACAGCCGGGTTGCCTTCAGAACGTTTTGCGAGGTTCAGCAATGGCTCGCCCATGCCCATCATCACGATGTTGAATTTGGCGATTCGCCGCTAAGCAGGCCGTTTTCCCGCGCCACAAACAGCACCTGGCCCGACAATTTCGCCGGCGGTAAGATTGCGCTCCAGCCCCATCAAAGCGGTCATACAGAACTTGCAATCCACCGGGCACCCCACCTGGCTGGAAATACATACCGTATCCCGGTCTTCTTCCGGCATCAGCACGGTTTCCACGTTTTTCCGTCTTGAAGGCGGAGCAGGTAACGCTTGGTGCCGTCCATGGAATCGTAACGCTTTTCCAGTGCAGGCAAACCAACTTCGTGAGAAGCCGCTAACGCACTCCGTAGGTTTGTCGGAAGGGTGGAAATCTGAACCAAATCTGTTACTTTGTGCTGGTACAGCGCTTGGTAAATCTGCTTGGCGCGAAACGGCTGATGCTGGGGGACCCAACACATCCCGAATTTCGCTAAGTTCCATTCCGAGAAGAGGTTGCGGCATTTCTCTTCCAGGTTAGCATGGGCGGGGAAAGGGCGAGGGTGTGTTTATGGTACAACCGAATAGGTCCGCCGTTGTCCTCCATTCAAGCTGCTCCTATCCTAACTCGCGATATTGAAACCACTACCCTGTCGAATGGCATCCGTGTCATCACGGAAGCGATGCCTCATGTCCGTTCTGTTTCCGTCGGTTTCTGGATCGGTTCCGGTTCTCGTGACGAAACACCGGAAGCAGAATGGGATCTCCCATTTCATTGAACACATGCTGTTTAAAGGCACAGCAACCGTTCTGCAGAGGATATTGCCCGCTCCGTGGATTCCATCGGCGGCAATCTGGATGCTTTCACTTCCAAGGAACTGGTTTGCTACAACACCAAGGTTCTGGATGAGCATCTCGGACGTTCTTCGCTCTGTTGGCAGACCTGATGCTCCGTCCGGCTTTTCGCGAAGAAGACATCGCTCGCGAAAAGGGCGTCATTTTGGAAGAAATCAAGATGGATTCCGACAACCCGGACTATCTGTGCAAATGAGATCTTCTGCTCGAACTTCTGGAAAGGTAACTCTCTGGGGAGAGCGATTCTGGGTACGCGCGAGTTCGGTGAATAACCTGAACCAGAATGTGATTTCGTCCTACTACAAGTCTGTTTACACGCCGGAAAATCTGGTGATCACTGCGGCTGGCAATTTGAAGCACGAGGCCTTAGTCAATCTAGCCGCGCAGGAGTTTGAATCTCTTCCCCCAGTGGGAGTCGCTCCAAAGTCGGCCTCGCCGCAAACCAATGCCAGCATAAATCTGCGAAGCAAGAAAGAGCTGGAGCAGGTACATCTCATCATGGGCGTGCCCTGTTACCCGGTGGCGCATGAGAAGCGTTTCGCCTGTTACTTGCTTAACACATTGCTGGGTGGCGGCATGAGTTCGCGCCTGTTTCAAAACATTCGCGAGCGGCAGGGTTTAGCGTATTCCGTGTATTCCGATCTAAGCAATTATCGGGACACCGGCTGTCTTTCCGTCTATGCCGGAACTTCCTTGGAATCAGCCCGCAAGGTCGTGGATTCCGTACTGAAAGAGTTTCAGAGATCTGAAACAGAATCGTGTGGAGGAAGAAGAACTGCGCCGGGCAAAGGACCACCTGAAAGGTTCGCTCATGCTCAGTCTGGAATCCACCTCCAGCCGTATGTCAAATCTGGCCCGCCAGGAAATGTACTTCCATCAGTTTTTCACTCTGAACGAACTGATCGACCGGATTGAAGATGTAACCGCTGACCAGATTCGCCAGATTGCGCAAACGTTCTTTACGCAAGATCAGATTGCGCTTACGGTTCTTGGCAATCTCCAGGATTTTCAGATCACCCAAGACGAATTAGTTTGCTGAACGGCAAATGTCCTTTCGGCTGCTGCTTGCCTCAGTCTTGGTTCTTCCTCTTCTGCAGGGAGCCGATTGGAAGTCCCTCAAGCCACAAGGCTATGTCAGCGATTTTTCTGGCGTAATCGACCCAGCCAGTAAATCCAACCTGGAACAATACGCCGGGGAAGTGGAGCGCTCCACGGGCGCACAGATGGCGTTTGTCACCGTCAACACGCTGGATGGCGATTCCATTGAGAACGCCGCGAATGACTTGTTCCATGCCTGGGGAATCGGACAAAAGCATCAGGACAATGGCATTCTCTTTTTACTGGTAACAGCCGACCGCCAGAGCCGCCTGGAAATCGGCAACGGCTTAGAGCCAATTCTGCCGGACGGTTTAGACGGTATGCTGCTCCTGCAAATGCGTCCCGCTCTTCGTGCAGGGCAGTACGGGGAAGCGCTTCTGGAGGCGGCTCGTCGCATCGGCGAGATCATCGCAAAAGACAAGGGCGTCACCATCCAGACGCAAATTCCGCCTCCTCAAACACACGATCAGCCAGGGGACTCCCTTCCGTGGCCATTTATTTTGGGTGGAATTCTCCTTGTATTTTTCTTTCTTCGGAATGCCGGAATGGGTAGGAATTTCTGGTCGGGCCTGTTGCTCGGAAATCTGCTGAGCGGAGGAGGCCGCCGGGGAGGGGGCAACATGAGCAGTGGTAATTGGGGTGGAGGATTTGGGGGCAGTGACTCAGGTGGAGGCGGCTTCGGGGGATTTGGCGGTGGGGATTCAGGCGGCGGTGGTGCTTCCAGTAGTTGGTAGCTTCGCTGATACTATCTAAAGTTGCCCATGCAGTCCCCCATTGATCAGTTAGTTACTGACTTGCGAAAGGCTCATGGTGAGCAACTGGTTTCCATAGTCCTATTTGGCTCTGGGGCTAACTTGGACGGCAACCGGAAATTTTCAGATGTCAATGTCTTATATGTGCTGAAGTCGGTTGCTACCACCGACCTCGAAAATGCGGAACCGGTTTTCCGCTGGTGGCAGAACGATGGCCACCCTCCCCCTTACTGTTTAGCCGTGATGAAATCGAAGGTTCTACGGACTGCTTCGCTATAGAATTCCACGACATGAAACAGAACCATCGCATTCTGTATGGGGAGGATGTGGTAAGCCCGTTGGTGGTGGAGAATTCTTTCTACCGTGGGCAGGTGGAGCGGGAACTTCGTTCCAAACTTCTTCGTTTGCGAACCAAAGCGACTAGTGCCTTGTTGGCAAAAGGAGCACTAGCAATGCTCTTAGTGGAATCTGTATCCACGTTTTGTGTTTTGTTCCGGCACGCGCTTCTGCTGCATGATGTGGAGGTAGGCGTTCAGAAACGGGAGATCATTGACCGGTGCCAAGCGCATTTCGGTCTGGATGGAGCTCCCTTCTATCAATTGCTGGATGTACGGGAAGAAAAAACTTCCTTGGCGAAGCTAAATTCAACTGCATTGCTAAGTGCTTATTTGAGAGAATGTTCCATCGTGATTGATGCAGTGGAACGTTTGACAAAATAGCGGGGACAATAGAAAACAACATGAAAGCCGTTCTGATTACTCTGGGGGTTATTCTAATTGCGGTCTTGCTCTTTGGCGTAAAGTTCGTTGGCGTTCATAATGATCTGGCGGCGAAACGGGAAACCATCAATTCGGATTGGTCTCAAATTGACGCGGACCTTCAACGGCGGGCAGATTTGATCCCTAATTTGGTGGAAACAGTGAAGGGGTATGCTAAAGAAGAGACAACTGTGGTGGAATCTGTCGCGAATGCGCGCGCAGGTTTGCTCAACGCGCATAGCCCTCAGGAAAAGATTGATGCCAATCAGAAACTCGAGGGTGCTCTGGGCCGCTTGTTGGTGATCGTGGAAAACTACCCTAATTTAAAAGCGAACCAGAACTTTCAAAGCTTGCAATTTGAGTTGTCCGGTACCGAAAATCGTATCTTGCAATCCCGCCGTCGCTACAATGAAGCAGTCAAGGATTACAACACTGCCATCCAGCTATTTCCCAACAACATTGTGGCCGGAATGTCGGGATTTCAGCGGGACGACGCGTATTTCAAAACTGATGTCAGTGCCCGGACCGTACCAAAAGTATCGTTTTAATCTCACATAGGACCCAGTTAGATCCATGCGTCTCGGACAAATACAGAAACCTGGCGGAACCATCGCCGCAATCTTTGAAGGGAACGCCGCGTACCCCATTCCGGGACATACGATGCGGGACCTGATCCAACGTTCGGAAGCGGAAGGAGTCTCCCTTTCCGCTTTGGCAAGCCAGTTGGCAAGTCGCCATGCCGAACCGGCCAGCCCTGCCATTCCCCTTTTTCCTTGTGAAGTGTGGGGCTGCGGATGCACCTATGAAACCAGTGCTGCCTTCCGGGATGGCGAGCACGGAACACGGGAAGGAATGTATGCCGAAGTGTATCGCGGTGCCCGTCCGGAAATCTTCTATAAGGGTTCCAGCCGAGTCTGCGTAGGGCCAGATCAGAATATCGGCATCCGCGTGGACTCCAAATTTACTGCTCCGGAACCGGAAATCGCCGTGATCATCGGCCGTAAAGGCAAGGTACTTGGGTATACGTTGGCCAATGATGTCTCCGCCTGGGATATTGAACGGGAAAACCCGCTCTATTTACCCCAATCCAAAACGTTCAATGGATGTTGTGCGCTCGGTCCTTATCTGGTAACCGCTGAGGAAATCCCAGATCCATACGCGTTGGAGATGACGTGTACCATCGTCCGAAACGGCGTTACCCGCTTTCAAGGGTCCACTTCTACCAAGCGGTTAAACCGTAAGTTTGAAACCTTGGTGGACTATCTGCTTCGCTCGAACGATGTTCCCTCTGCCTCAGTTGTCTTGACCGGCACGGGGATTATTGTCACGGAAGAAGCAGCATTAGGGGAAGGTGACGTAGTCACCATCTCCGTGCCGGAACTGGGCGAGTTGCGCAACGCAGCGCAGGTCCTCTAAAGCAGCGCTACGCGTTTGGCACGTCGTCTTCTGTTTCGGCGAGTCCGTCCAGCAGGTCTGGATCACGCGCAAATCGTTTCAATACCCGAATAACGTTGCCGGAACTGAATCCGGCCAATCGTAGGCGACGGAAAGCGGAAGCCAGATCCTTATCCTCCTGAAAAAGGTTCTCCCGGGGAGCGCTCCGGTATTTTCGCCGGATGTATTCTTCAATCAGGGCAATTTCATCCCTGCCGCTGAATACGTTTTCAATCGTTTTTTCCGCTAATGCTGGCGCTACTCGCCTTTGCCTGAGATCGCGCAGAATGCGCGCTTTTCCAAAACCCTGGTTCTCTATTCGGCTTGTCGCGAAGGTCTCCGCAAAGCGCCGGTCATCCAACATCCCGTACTCTTTTAGCTTGGAAAGCGTAGCCTCTACATCAACGGATTCTTCGGCTCGCAACTGCAATTTCGTGCGTAGTTCTCCTAGGGTTTGTGCTCTTTGTCCCAATGATTTCAGCGCAAAGGTCCAAAGAGCCTCTTCGTTTAGTTTCTTGGCCACCTTTGCATTATCAGATGGTCGTAAGTGGTCCGAAAACTGCTAACATAAGTCGCGGTTACTTTACACCAGGGGAAAAAGGAGCACAACAATGGAACGTGATGGGATAGCGAATTTCTTTTTGGGTCTAGGGATTGGTGTAGGGCTTGGTATGCTCTTCGCGCCCAAATCCGGTGATGAAACCAGGGATTTGCTGATGAGCAAGGCGGACGAAGGGAAAGAATATCTCAAAAAGCAAACTGCTACCTGGAAAGATTCAGCCAACGATCTGATCGATAAAGGCAAGGAAGTGGTGAATCGTCAGAAAGATACTCTGAACGATGCTGTGGAAGCAGGTAAGCAGGCTTATCGGGACAAAGTAGAGCCGAATATTCCTTCGGAAGCACGCTCCTAAGAATAAGCAAAATCCGTTGAATTCCGATGTCTGAAGATACTTTTCGTTTGGTAATCACAGTTGCGGTTTCACTAGCTACTCTCAGCTTTGTGATTCAGGGGGTGGCGGTGGTATATGCCGTCTTATTGGCGAAAAAGACACAGGTCAAGGTGCATGCACTGATGGATCGTGCACAACCGATTATAGATACCTCAAAACAGATAGCGGATTCCACAAAACAAGTGGTTGAGGACCTGAAGCCCAAAATTGCTTCTGTGACAACGGATGCCACGGATATGGTAAATATGGCGCGGCAGCAAGTGGTACGCGTATCAGAGTTGGTAGATGACGTGTCCAGCCGCGCCAAAGAGAAAGTGTCTCAACTGGATGGAGCTGTGGATAACACGGTAGAAAACGTCCACATAGCGGGAGAAGCGGTGAAAGCTGCGGTAATGCGTCCTGTCCGGGAAGTGAATGGGATGCTTGCGGGCATCAAAACAGGTTTTTCCGTTTTGGCAAGGGGAAACAAAGCCTCAGTCGACTTGGCAACTCAGGACGAGGAGATGTTTATCTAAGTTCTGAGCGGCATGGTAGATATCCATTCCCACATCCTGAACGGAATAGATGATGGGGCCAGGGACTTCCAGATGTCTTTGGACATGCTGAAGTTAGCCAGAGCAGGCGGGACTTCCGATATAGTAGCCACCCCCCACTCAGACCTGCAGTATGCATTTCAGCCGGACGAGATGAGCCGGCAAATTTCTTTACTGCAAGCTGCTATATCGGGTATTCGCATCCATTTTGGATGTGATTTTCACCTTCATTTCGACAACATTCGCGATTGTCTGGCAAATCCCACAAAATACACCGTTAACCACAAGCGGTATCTGATGGTGGAATTCTCCGACTCGCAGATTTCTAAAACTACCAGCGAAGTGTTTGACCGGATGTTGCGCTTGGAGATTACCCCGATCATTACCCATCCCGAACGGAATACGCTGCTGATGAAACAGGTGCAACAGCTATCTACTTGGGTGGAGGCAGGTTGCCTGCTTCAGGTAACAGGCCAGTCCTTTTTGGGTGGATTCGGAAAACTAGCCTGCTCTGCGGCAGAAGAGTTGATGAAACGGAACCTGGTTCATTTCGTCGCCAGTGATGGCCACGATTTGGAGCACCGTCCCCCGACACTGAAACCTGCTTGGGATTACATTGTGGGTCGATATGGAGAACCCGTTGCCGAGCGGCTTTTTGTGACAAACCCTCTTGCTGTTCTGGAAGGTGCTTTTATCGATACCTCCGAGCAGATTACCCCTCAGAAAAACAGGAGATGGTATCAGCTCTGGTGAGTCGCTATACTTTTGAATTCAGTCACTCATGGAATCCACGAATCATAAGAAGTTCTGGCTAGACCGCCCTACGTTTGTTACGGGTGGTTCCGGGTTGGTAGGAAGCACCTTGGTGCAGCGATTAACAGAGGCGGGTGCCGATGTAATCTGCCTCCTTCGGGATTGGGTGCCCCAAAGCGAACTGGTCCGCTCCCGCACAATTGAAAAAGTCAAAATCATTCGTGGGGATGTGAAAGACCAGGCCGTTTTAGAGCGAGCCTTGGGGGAATACGAAGTGGATACGGTGATCCACTTGGCCGCGCAAACATTGGTAGGCATCGCCAACCGCAACCCGGTTTCCACATTCGAAGCAAACATCACTGGCACCTGGGCGCTGCTGGAAGCGTGCCGTCGCAGCCCCAGTGTGAAGCAGGTTGTGCTTGCCTCTTCAGATAAAGCGTATGGTTCTCATGACCAGCTTCCCTATGATGAAAATGCAGCGTTGCAAGGCCGCCACCCCTATGATGTGAGCAAGTCTTGTTCGGACCTGATCGGCCAGATGTACGCTCACACTTACAAACTGCCTGTCACCATTACCCGCTGCGGAAATTTTTACGGGCCAGGGGATCTCAACTGGAATCGCATTGTTCCCGGGACTATCCGTTCGGTCATGCGTGGCACTGCTCCGGTGATCCGCTCAGATGGACAATTTATTCGTGATTATTTCTTTGTGGAAGATGGAGCGGCGGCCTATATGCTGCTGGCCGAACGGATGGCGAACTCCCCTGAATTGCGCGGCCACGCGTTCAACTTCTCCAACGAAATTCAGATCACAGTGTTGCAGCTAGTGGACAAAATTCTGAAACTGATGAACTCGTCCTTGAAGCCGGATGTCAGGAATGAGGCCAGCAATGAGATTCGAAATCAATATCTGAGCGCGGAAAAGGCGCGACAGATTCTCCAATGGTCGCCTTCCTTTACTCTGGACCAGGGCTTGGAACACACAATTCGTTGGTATATCGATTTCCTGCAGCCGGAAGCGGGAAAATTGCTGACGGTCTAGGTACCGGATAGCGACTCCTCCTCCTGTGGTTTCTGGAAATGAAACCATTCCATGGCGTATCCTAAATCGAAGGAGCAACATTGGCGCGTAGTTCGCAGGAAATTCGGCAGCAAATTCGGTCGTTAGTTGCCGAATTCTATGAGGTGGAATATAGCGGTCGTGCTTTTGAGCCTGGTGTTTCCCCTGTTCCCGTATCTGGACGTGTCTTTGACGCGGAAGACATGCAATCTCTGGTGGAATCGGGGCTGGATTTTTGGCTCACCACCGGTCGTTTTGCAAACCAGTTTGAGCGTGAATTTGCCCGCTACTTTGGTCTGCGCGGAGCGAGTCTCGTCAATTCCGGTTCTTCCGCGAATCTGGTTGCTCTTTCGGCTCTGACTTCACCAAAATTAGGGGATCGTCGCCTGAAACCCGGTGATGAAGTGATCACGGTAGCCGCTGGCTTTCCCACCACGGTAAACCCGATTATTCAGAACAATCTGACGCCTGTGTTTATTGACGTATCGCTTCCCACGTATGAAGTGGATGTTACGCAGTTGGAAGCGGCACTGAGCGAGAAAACGCGTGCTGTGATGATTGCCCACACTTTGGGGAATCCGTTCGATCTGGCTTCGGTCTCCGCTTTTGCAAAGAA
This sequence comes from Bryobacterales bacterium, assembly GCA_963791675.1. GTDB lineage: Bacteria > Acidobacteriota > Terriglobia > Bryobacterales > Bryobacteraceae > JALYXI01. Next base: position 282,880 of record CAWBTD010000023.1, on the reverse strand, counting down.
GCATGATTTGTGGCTGGTGGAAGATTGTTGCGATGCAGTGGGTGCGACTTATAACGGGCAGAAGGTTGGCACTTTTGGGGATCTGGCCACGGTGAGTTTTTACCCTGCCCACCACATCACCATGGGGGAAGGAGGCTGCGTTTTAACCAACAAGCCTCTTTTAAAAACACTGGTGGAGTCATTCCGCGACTGGGGCCGGGATTGCTGGTGCGAGCCGGGCAAAGATAATACCTGCGGAAAGCGCTTTGATTGGCAGCTAGGTGATTTGCCATGCGGGTATGACCACAAATACACGTACTCACACGTAGGCTACAACCTGAAGCTCACGGATATGCAGGCGGCTGTCGGCGTTTCGCAGTTGAAGAAATTGCCTGGATTTATTGAAGCTCGCCGGCGTAATTTTGAGATTTTATACCGTGAACTGAAGGCTTTTGAAGAGTTCCTCGTGTTGCCTTCCGCCACTCCCAATACGGAGCCAAGCTGGTTTGGCTTCCCCCTGGCTGTCCGTCCTGAAGCACCCTTCACACGCGATCAGTTGACCCGTCATCTGGAATCCCGCAAAATCGGTACTCGCTTGCTTTTTGGTGGAAATTTGGTTCGCCAGCCCGCGTATCAGGACATTCCTCGACGCGTGATCGGGGATTTGCCGAACACGGATTTTGTGATGCGTCATGTGTTTTGGATTGGGTTGTATCCCGGTTTAACGGAAACGATGCTGCAATATATGGTGAACGCGGTTCGGGAATTCGTCTCTGGCGCGCCGTCGCCGTTCCCCATCAAAGAAGAGGCGGCTGCCCGGTGAAAGTTGTGATTCTGTGCGGCGGGCAGGGAACCCGAATGCGGGAAGAAACCGAGTTCCGCCCCAAGCCCTTGGTAGAAATCGGAGGTCGTCCGATTCTGTGGCACATCATGAAAACCTATGCCACAGCAGGGTTTCGGGAGTTCATTCTCTGCCTTGGCTATAAAGGCAACATGATCAAAGAGTATTTCCTCAACTATGAAGCCATGAACAACGACTTCACGGTTTGCCTCGGGGAAAAACACCAGATTCATTACCATGGTGCGCACGAAGAACAAGACTTCCATGTCACTCTAGCCGATACGGGCGCGGATTCCATGACGGGTGGTCGCCTGAAGCGGGTGCAGAAGTATATCGGCAATGAAACCTTCATGCTGACGTATGGAGATGGAGTCGCGGATGTTAACCTTTCTGCGCTTTTGAAATTCCATCAGGATCATGGCAAAGTGGCCACTGTGACAACCGTGCGTCCGGTGTCTCGGTGGGGCATTCTGGAATTAACCAAAAACTTCGCGGTCCGTCAGTTTGTAGAAAAACCGCAAATTGATGGCTGGGCCAGCGCTGGCTTCTTTGTGTTGCAGCCGGAAATTTTTGATCTGCTCCCCAATGACCAGTGCATCCTGGAACAGGAACCGCTCATCAAACTGGCCGACCGTCAGGAACTCATGGCATACCAGCATGAAGGGTTCTTTTTTGCCATGGATACATTCCGGGAATACCAATACCTGAATGAGCTGTGGTACAGCGGCAAAGCGCCTTGGAAAACATGGCGCTGATTGCTACAATAAGTGTTTACGTTCAGGAGTTTTGGTCACCATGGCACGAGTTTGTGAAGTTTGCGGTAAAGGCCCTCAGTTCGGCAACAAGATTAGCCACGCCCACAATATTACGAAGCGTCGTTGGAATGTGAATTTACAATCGGTACGCGCACTGGTATCTGGCGCAACTCGCCGCGTACGCGTTTGCACATCCTGCATTCGCGACGGCAAAGTGCAAAAAGCTGCTTAGTTTAGCCAAAGATTTCCTTTAAATCGGCAAATTTCGTCACTGTCAATAGACGTCCTGGCATATCGAGAATTTCCTCTCTTTCCAGAGTCCACGTTTGCGCGTGCGGTACATATACTGCACGCAATCCCGCTGACAATGCCGGATTGATGTCTGATTTCGGGCTATTGCCGATCATCCACGTGTTCTCTAAACGGAATTGCCGATCGGCAGCCAACTGGAGATAAGCATCCCGGTTTTTTTCTTTCACTACGGCACAGTGCGAGAAGAAGGGCTTTAAACCAGATTGTTCAATCTTGGCGGTTTGCTCATCCACGTGCCCTTTCGTGAATAGCGTAAGTTCATGTTTTTCGGCCAGCACCGGCAAGGTTTCTTTTACCCCTTCCATCAGGCACATCGGGCTGTCAAAAATGGCGTGGGCAATCGCCGTGACTTCCCGCAGATGTTCCTCCGTCCAAGTTCGTTCCACCAGCTCTCCGAAACATTGGCACAAGTTCCTCCCGAAATTCAGCGTTCCATAGCCGTGGATCTTGTTATTTTCAATCTCAATGGCATCCAGTGCTTGCCGGATTTCCGGTGGCGAGAGATGGGAATGGGCCAAGTAATCACAGAACCGCTGAAAAGCGTCCTCAAAAAAGATGTTGTTCTCCCAAAGCGTGTCATCCGCATCCAGGATCAAATGCTGCCGCCCTTCCACTTTCAAGGACGACCCGCCTTTGGTGCTAATTTAAAGGGGATTTCTACCATTACGTCCACATCCACCGGAACACCGCTGCGAGTAGCCGGCGTAAACTCCCATTTGGAAAGAGCTTCCATCGCGCTTTGGTTTAATCGGCCATCGATGCCGTGCAGTAGTTCCACTTGATCCACTTTGCCCGATCCGCGAATCACGCACAGGAGCTGGACGCGACCTTCAATTCGCTCCTCGGCAGCAGTGGCAATGTACTTCGGATCTACTTTCCGATGTGGAATCGGCGGCGCAATCGGTCCGCTCTCTGCGGAAGGCGCGGAACGTCCCGCATACCACATCAACCAGCTCCCTGAGTAGCTGGTAATATTGGGCATCTGGATCGCCATGCTATATACCTCACGGCCTTCGAAACGGGCCGTCGGCGCGCTGGAAACACGGCGCGCAAGAGGGTGAGGCGGTTCGTTGGTTGGTGTGGAACGTACTACTGGGGCGGATCGTGCCAGCGCTCGTAGATTCTCAGCGGCACTAGGCGGCGGATTGAGTCGCGCCGTAAGGGTTGGTTTGGCTTCGCCGCCTCCATGAACAAACAGGTCTGGCACGCTCACCAGACCTTTATCGCCACCGGTGCCGCCGTCGGGATTTAATTTTGGTCCTGCGGAAAACTCTGTGGCGCGCGAGCCTTGCGGAACCACATTTTGCTCTATGGGTTTCAGGCCGACCACGGCAATGTTGGCGGCGCTGCCCTGCAACCCGGCCAACTGGGGCGGAGCACCGGCTTCGGGAGTGGCCGTAACTGTGCGATTGTTTTGCGCAGCCGGTGCATGAAACTCCGGCATATTGCGGACGCTAAGGCGCGGCGCCTCCGCCAATCGCGAGAGTGGATTCGTAGGAGGAGCAGCGGCCAGAGTTTTTGGCGCTTCGGCAACCTTTACTTCTGCAACCGTGCGAGCCGGATTCTGCTGAGGAGCAGGAGGAACAAACTTTTTCCGTTCCGGTGCAACGCGGTCAGGTGCTTTCATAGCCAGGACATTGGCGGAAAGTACCTCTTTTTGAATTAATTTAGGCGCTGGCTGCCAAACGGTCTGCATTCCTTTGGGAGCATTCTTGGGGGACGAAACAATCGATTGCTTGGCAATTTTCACCGTGGCGCGAGGCGGTCGGGAGTCCGCTTTTTGACTGGGCGCGACGTCCGGCAGTTTGTCTTTGAACTTGTAATAAACAATCTGCGCTTCTTTGCCCTTAAAAAGCTGTTCATACGCAGAGGGGGTTTTTCCGATGTGGCCTTCCGGCCATAGCATCAGCAGTGTCGCAAAAACAAGGTGGAGTCCCGCCGAAATCAGCCATGCGCGGGAAGGGGATTTCTGCGAATTCACGCTACAGATCCGCCGGTTTATGTCCCCCGAACCCGTTCAGGGGAGCCAGTTGCTTCATTTTGGTTGTTTGCTTGAGTTTCGGCACGTACTGCCTCAAATAATTGGTTAGCTGTTTCAGCCGGTCCGCCTCGGAACGGCTGCGCAGCAGCACGCTCAGAAAGTCCAGATCTTGCACGGCTTGCGCGAGCTGAAAGCTGAGTTGTGGGTCGCTCAGTACTGGCTCGGCATACCCTTTTGTATCGCCTGCATCCACCAGACCTTTATATTGATGCAACGCAGCCATCTGGAGTTCACTGGGAGCCGGACCAGGTTCGTCATCATCGAAAAATTCCACCTCACCGCGCAAATACGCTTTTTCCTGGTTCAGCAGAACCAACTGAAAGCGCCGGGAACCTCGCGTAACAATATCCATTCGCCCATCAGGGTATTTGGTCAGAACTTTCTCTACGACCACGGTACAGCCCGCATTCACAATCCCGTCGTTTTTGGCCAACACAATGCCAAATTCGGAGTTGTTCTCAATTGCCTCGCCAACCATCTCCTTATAACGTTCCTCGAAGATGTGGAGGGGAAGCTGCGTTCTGGGGAAAACAACCAACTGCAAGGGAAACAGTGGTAGCAGCTTCGACATGTTACTATTATGGCCCTGTGCGGATCAGGGACAGCGTGGTCCTTATCACCGGAGCTTCACGTGGCATCGGCGCTGCCTGTGCCAATGCGTTTGAGCAGCGCGGCGCAAAACTTTCTTTGCTGGCTCGCTCCTTCCCCTCCACGGAGCCCGCCAACCCGAGTCGATTGATTACCGAAGGGGATATTACGGACCCTATGGTACGGCAGCGCACAATGCAAGCTACTCTGCAACGCTTTGGAAGGCTCGACATGGTGGTCAACAATGCAGGCTTTGGCGTTTATGGCTCTACGGCGGATGCCACGTTGGAGGACGCACGCCGCTTGTTTGAGGTGAATTTCTTTGCGCCGCTGGCCCTGATGCAGCTTGCCATTCCCCTCATGCGCCAGCAAGGAAAGGGTTTGCTCGTCAACATCAGCTCGGTGGCTGGAACGGTTCCGTTGCCCTGGATGACGTTGTACTCCGCTACAAAATCCGCGCTCGATAGCATCACGGCTGGGTTGCGAATGGAATTGGGGCATTCCGGCATTCACACGCTGCTGGTTTGCCCTGGTTATGTGAAAACCAGCTTTCACGACCATGCACACGGGCAACCTCCTCCCAAAGTTCGGGAAGCAAAGCGATTCGCCATTACACCGGAACAGTGCGCACAAGCTGTTGTGCGAGGGGTGGAGCGAGGCGCCAGAACAGTGATCACTCCCCGAGTAGGATGGGTAATGGTGGGTTTACATCGTTTACTGCCCGGTCTGGTAGACTCCCGTTTAAGCAAACTGCTCCCATGATTCTTGCGCTAAAACAATGTCCCGGCATTTATCTCACTGGTTTCATGGCATCAGGAAAAACCACGGTCGGCCAGGCTCTTGCGCAACGCATTGGTTGGCGCTTTGCCGATTTGGATTACGACATTGAGAGTGAATGGCAAACCACCATCGCAAGCATTTTTCAGGAACGGGGGGAGGCTGAATTTCGCCGCATCGAAACGGAAGCAGTGCGTAAGCGGATTCTTTCCATCCGCTGTGGCATGCCTACGATCCTGGCGCTAGGCGGCGGAACGTATGCGCAACCGGAAAATGCGGAAATTTTGGATTCCCACGGGGTTTCGCTCTGGCTCGATTGCCCTTATGAAGTGGTGTGCCGCCGCGTGCAGGAAAACACTGCCCGGCCACTCGCTCGCGATCCCGAATTGTTTCGTAACTTGTACTTGAGCCGCCAAGCCGCCTATGCACGCGCTGCTTACCGAATTCCCGTCACTGAGGAATCAGCCGATCAGGTAGTGAGTCGCATTCTCGAATTGCCCTTGTTTCATCAATGAAAGAAGAAGCCCTGCAAACACATGCCATGGCCATATTTCAGGCCGCTCTCCGCGCTGCCGACCCGGCCTTGGCAGTTCGGAAACACTGGGATATCCAGCCGGAACAATATCGCAACATCTATGTGGTGGGAGCAGGCAAGGCAGGCGCTGCCATGGCTGCGGAAGCGGAACGCAAACTCGGCTCGCGCATCACCAAAGGCTTTCTGAACGTAAAATACGATCACACTACCCCACTGCGGCACATTGAGCTGAATGAAGCGGGCCACCCAGTGCCTGATGAAAATGGCCGCAGGGGAGCGCAAACAATTCTAGACATTGTGTCCGAGGCGGGGGAAGGCGATTTGGTCATTTGCCTCCTTTCCGGCGGAGCTTCCGCCTTGCTTCCGCTCCCCGTTCCCGGTCTTTCGCTGGAGCACAAGCAGGAAATCACCAAACAGCTATTAGCTGCCGGTGCCAATATCCATGAAATGAACGCCATTCGGAAGCATTTGTCCTCCATTAAAGGAGGGCAACTCGCCCAAAAGGCAGCTCCTGCAAAAGTAAAAAGCTTCATTTTGTCGGATGTGATTGGCGATGACCTGGATGTGATTGGCTCTGGCCCTACAGCCTTAGACCGCTCCACGGTGGCAGACGCCCGGAAGCTCTTGCATCGATTCGGTGTACTCGGCAATACCGAAAAGTACCTTCAGGAAACGCCCAAAACCGTAGAGGCTGAAAATATCGTGGTGGGTAGTAACCGGCAAGCTTTGCAAGTCTGCCATGCGGAAAGCAAGAAGCCTTGGGTACCGAACTCTGCTATTGGCCACCACGATCCAAGGCGAAACCGTAGATGTGGCACGGATGCACGCAGCCATTGCACGGGAAATTCGGGAATCCGGCAACCCCATTCAGCCGCCTGCCTGCATCATCTCAGGCGGGGAAACCACCGTGCACTCTGAAAGGAAGCGGCAAAGGAGGCCGGAACCAGGAATTCGCTCTTGCTGCTGCCATTGACATTGCCGGACTTCCTGGAACACTGATCCTGAGTTGTGGCACGGATGGTACGGACGGTCCTACGGATGCCGCTGGTGGCATAGTTGATGGAAACACGGCAGATTCCAAGGCCCCCCATTTCTTAGCGGAAAATGATTCTTACTCTTACCTGCGTGACCGTGAGGCCTTAGTGATTACCGGACCTACGCACACAAATGTAATGGATATTCATATCGTTCTGGTTGCATCTTGATAGAATCTGCAACGTTTCTGAAAAAACATTCACAGTTCTTTGCAGTCTTATAATGTGTAAGTCCTGCAGGCAGGGACTCTACGGAGGGGATTTGAAAAAGTTTTCATTAATCGCTGCTATTTCGGTCTGCAACGCCGGAATGTTCTGCAATTTATGTGAGGCGCAGCTTACGCAGCAGCAAAAAGTGCAAGATTTTCAGACCATGGTGAACCAGTTCGCGAAGCGTTATGTCGCCGCGGATTGGAAAAGAAGAATATACGGTTTTGATCTGCTAAATACAAAGCCCTATCTGGACCGAATTGCTGCTACCGCAAATGATCTGGATTTCTACGAAGTTTGCGTAGATTATGTGGCTCAATTCCACGATGGCGGCCACGTATATTTTGAAGTCCCCTCTGATTTTTTGGCGGATACCGGAATTCGCGTCGATACATTTGATGGCAAACCTCTGGTTTATGCCATCAATCGCACAATGCTTCCAGCAGCGAAGTTTCCGTTCAAGATCGGGGATGAAATCGTTTCGGTTGACGGAGTTGCGGCAGCTACGCTGATGGATTCACTCGGCAAATATGGAATTCTTGCCAACCCGAGAACCCAAGCCTCCTATGCGGCTCTCTATATGACTGTACGCCCGCAATCCGTGATTCCTCATGCCGTGGATGTTCCTGATATGTCTACTGTTGTGATGCGTAGCAGTGACGCTTCTCTGCAGACCTATATGATTCCCTGGACAAAAACCGGTGTTCCCCTGCGTGCTGCAGGTCCGGTTCCGTCGCCTTATGCATCAGCTCGGCGCCAATCCTCCAAATTGTTTCGAAACGATACGGAAGCGGACCAGCCGTCTTCCTCATTTCGGGGAACGCCGGCGTATAGCATGATTCGTCCGAGTCTGGCGGTGTCCGGTTTCGGAGCACTCCGCCCCGTATTTAACCTGCCAACCGGCTTCAAACTTCGGTTAGGCGGCAACTCGGCAACCGATGCATTCTATTCCGGCACTTTCACTTCGGGAACTTACACGATCGGATTTATTCGTATTCCTTCTTTTGATCCCACCGTTGACGTCACCACCGCTGTGAATCAATTCGCTGCGGAAATCGCTTATTTCCAGGCAAATACGAATGGACTTGTGATCGATGATATGCGCAATCCTGGCGGCCTTGTGTATTACGGGGAAGAATTAATCCGCCGATTGATCCCGAAGCCGTTTCGTTATGTTGGATTTGAACTGCGAGCCACTACGGAATGGGTTCTGACCTACAGCGACTACCTCCAGTTCTTGCAGGCCCTCGGTTACTCGAATTACTTCACCACGTTTTATCAGGACATTTTGAACGATGTCACTACGGCATACGGGCAAAGCGGCGGTCATACAGGCCCGGAACCTCTTGACTTGCTAGATCTTAGTCCGTTCCCCATGGACCCTGGCATCGACCAATACACGCCTCTGCTAACCCGTGCGGGGACGCCTGCCGCATATACCAAACCTATCCTGATTTTGACGGATGAATTCTCCGGTTCCGGCGCAGACTACTTTCCCGCTACCATGCAGGACAATGGAGCCGCTACTATTTTTGGAATGCGCACCATGGGCTTGGGCGGCACCAACACTGCCTATAATGCCGGGGCGTATTCTGAGGCAACCATTGGCATGTTGAGGGGCTTGATGGTCCGGAAAAATCCTGTTGCTGCTCCTGGTTTTCCTGCTACCACGTACATCGAAAATATCGGAGTGCAGCCGGACATTGTGGAAGATTATAAAACCCGCGACAACCTCCTGAATGGGGGAGCCACGTTTGTCACTGACTTCACCGCAGCCATTGTGAATCTGATCCAAAAGGGTTCCCAGTAGCGTTTACCCATTTTCTCTTTCCATGTCCCGCCAGAAACCTCCTGGCGGGACGAAACATCCAATTCCCCAGGGATGACTTTTCGTGCATCAGCTTTTCTGCTGATGACTTCTTTTCTTATGACAGCTGCGGCGTTTGCCGAAACTAAGCGGGACCTGGAATACGGTCGAGCGGAAGGCGTAAGCCTGCGCATGGACGCTTCGATTCCGGAGGGGAATGGTCCGTTTCCCGCCGTAATCATTGTGCATGGCGGCGGATGGGTGGCCGGAGATCGGCGCACCAATGTTCAGCCGCTGTTTGAGCCTTTATCGGACGCTGGTTTTGCCTGGTTTTCTGTAAGTTATCGGTTGGCCAGCAACATTACACAATTTGGCCTGGGCATTAGCGATGTGCAAACGGCGATTCGTTACATCAAAGCCCATGCAGCAGAATTTCGAATTGACCCTGCCCGTATTGCGCTGATCGGGGAATCAGCCGGTGGCCAGCTTGCCGCGATGGCCATGTTGACGGGCGGCGCGGAAACCAACGTGAAGGCGATGGTCGCGCTCTATACACCGACGGATTTGGTCGATTTGGCAAAAAACTCCAATTATGTACCACAGAATTTCCGGGATTCCGTACGCGGCACGCCTTGGGAAAAGCTGATGATGGTGGGGCTGGAGAAACTCTCTCCCTTAAATAACGTTCGGGCGGGAATGCCTCCGATGTTGTTTATTCACGGTACTGCGGACGCGTTGGTGCCGTTTGCGCAATCCCGTGAAATGTGCGACCGGATGAAGGCGGTGGGCGCTTCCTGCGAAATTTTTCCAGTGGAAGGCGGAGGCCATGGCGTCCGCTGGTGGGAATCCATACGGCCGCTGGCAACTCCCTATAAGAAGAAGATGGTAGACTGGCTCCGCCAACAACTGGCGGCACCAGTCCGTTCCGCGAATCTGAACTAAATAGTCGTCGGCATGATCTGAAGTTCCGGCAGCGAAACGCGCGCCGGCAACTTTGCGGCAAATAACACCGCTTCCGCTACATCAATCGGCTGCAAAGCCCTGGCAAGCATTTCCGCAGAAGGTTTTACCGGTCTTTTCTCCAGAATTTCCGTTTCCACCAAACCCGGACAAATCACGCAGGTGCGAATGCCATTTTCTTTCTCTTCCACGCGAATGGCGTGCGCCATTCCCAGCAATCCGCGTTTGGAAGCTTGATACGAAGCTCCGGAAACATCCGGCACCAGTCCGGAAATAGAGGAGACGTAAATCAGATGCCCCGCGCCGCGCTCCCGCATGGAAGGCAACACAGCTTGAGTGATGTAGTAAGGGCCATTCAGATTTGTTTGCACCATCATGTCCCAAATATCGGGCCTCAGGCGTTTCATTGACCGGTCGGGAGTGTTGGTGCCCGCTGCGACTACCAGAATGTCAATCGGCCCTAGCTCGGAAGCAGTTTGTTTTGCTAAACGCTCCATGTCTTCCACCTTTCCGGCGTCCGCTGCTGCCGTAGAAAGGGAAAAGCCGTCTGTGGCTAACTCCCCTTTTAAGGATTGGAGGCGATCTTCCCGGCGTGCCGAGGCCATCACTTTTGCCCCTTCCCGGGCAAACAGCACTGCCGTTTCCTTTCCAATTCCGCTCGAAGCGCCCACCACAAGTACCACTTGGTCTTTCAGTTGGATCAGCATAAGATTGAACTCATAGTTTACTCATCGTCGCGAATCAATTACAGTGACCAGTAGAGGATATATGAAAGCGCTGCTGCTGAAAAATTACAAGGAACTGGAATTAGTGGACTTCCCCGTTCCGGAATTTGGGCCTGATGAGTTGCTTGTCCGCGTAAAAGCCTGCGGCATTTGCGGCAGCGATATTCACGGCTACGATGGCAGCACGGGGCGGCGCATTCCACCGCTGGTGATGGGCCATGAAGCCGCCGGCATTGTGGAAGCAGCGGGCGCAAACGTCAAAAAGTTCCGGGAAGGGGACCACGTCACTTTCGATTCCACCGTTTCCTGCGGCAAATGTTTTTACTGTAGCCGCGGCGAAATCAACCTCTGCGATAACCGGCAGGTGCTAGGAGTTTCTTGCCAGGAATTTCGGCGTCATGGTGCCTTTGCAGAATTTGTGGTGGTGCCGCAGAACATTGTGTACCACATTCCGGAAAAACTGCCTTTTGAGCACGCGGCGTTGATTGAAGCTGTTTCCGTGGCCGTGCATGCGGTAAACATCACACCGATTCTGTTGGGCGATACCGCCATTGTGGTGGGAAGCGGCATGATCGGGCTTTTAGTGATTCAAGCTATCCGGCTTGCTGGCTGCACCAAGGTGATTGCCGTTGACCTGGATGATGCAAAGCTGCAAGTAGCACGAGAATTAGGTGCCGATGAAACCGTGAATCCAAAAGCCGGGGATGTGCAAGCGCGTTTGCTGGAATTGACGGGCGGCCAGGGTGCTGCGGTGGCCATTGAAGCAGTGGGGGCCACAGAGCCAATCAAGACTGCGATTCAAGGCGTCCGCAAAGGCGGCATGGTCACGCTGGTCGGAAACATCAAACCTAGCGTGGAAATTCCGCTTCAAGTCGTGGTGAGTCGCCAGATTCGTTTGCAAGGCTCATGTGCCTCCAGCGGAGAATATCCAGCGTGCATCGATCTGCTCGCAAAAGGTGCGATTCGCGTGGACCCTATCATCAGCGCTAAAGCTTCGTTGGATGAAGGCGTGTCCTGGTTCGAAAAACTTTATGACCCGAAGTCCCAGTATATGAAGGTTGTTCTACAGCCGTAGGCTGGCGCAAGTGACAGTTCCGTGTCGCACTGGTGCAAGCCGGGTCGATTCTGTTCGATCTGGAAGCCACCTTGTGGAAAGCCGAGCAGCGGATTGCGGAAGCCGCGACTCTTGGTGCGCGGCTTATTGTTTTTCCGGAAGCGTTCGTTGGCGGTTATCCCAAAGGGGAAGACTTTGGGACACGGGTTGGAAGTCGCACTCCAGAGGGTCGCGCTTTGTTTCGGCGCTATTGGGAGTCTGCGATTGAGGTTCCCGGTCCGGCTACTGCACGCCTTGGACTTGCCGCAAAAGCTGCTCATGCGTGGCTGGTGATTGGTGTAATTGAACGCGCGGGCGGAACTCTTTATTGCACCGTGCTTTTCTTTGGACCAGATGGGGAACTGGCCGGTAAACATCGCAAACTGATGCCTACCGCCATGGAGCGAGTGATCTGGGGCTTTGGCGATGGCTCTACTCTTCCGGTCCTTACGACCGACATAGGGCGGATTGGCGCAGTGATCTGCTGGGAAAACTACATGCCGCTGCTACGTGCCGCCATGTACGCCAAAGGAATTGAAATTTACTGCGCGCCTACTGTAGATGACCGCGAACGCTGGGTTTCTACTATGCGACATATCGCCGTGGAAGGCCGCTGCTTTGTGCTTTCCGTATGCCAGTATGGGTCGCAGATTCGGGGCGGTAGCGTCATTGTCAATCCACAGGGCGAAATACTAGCTGGCCCTCAGTACGATGGCGAATGCATCCTCACAGCGGAACTAAATCGTAATGAAATTGCGGAAGGGAAATTCGATCTGGATGTGGTGGGTCACTATGCCCGACCAGATGTTTTTCAACTGCAAGTAAAAGAGGATGCTACCTGCCCCGTCAACTTCTCTTCGGCAGTTGATCGCCCATAGCTAACGCAAGCGCTCCTAATACCCCTGCATCTTCTCCGAGCCCTGGTAATACCACGGGCGGAATTTCTGCATAGCCGTTCATCAGGCGTTGTGCTTCTTCCCGCACTTGTGCAGGATTCACTTTGTACATCACTCCTCCGCCCATCACCACTAACTCCGGAGAAAGTGTGACCACTGCGTTCACTAACCCAAACGCCAGATATTTTGCTTCTAACTTCCATGCCGGGTGATCATGGGGAAGCTCTGCGCCTTTCACTCCCCATCGTTTTTCGATGGCTGGGCCTGAGGCCAATCCTTCCAAGCAATCACCATGCGCGTAACAGCAGCCAGGAAAAGGATCGGCTGCCATGTCGTGCGGAATGCGAAGATGCCCCATTTCAGGATGGGAAAATCCATGGAGCAACTGCCCGTTCAACATGGCACCACCTCCGATTCCCGTTCCCACGGTGATATACAAAAACGAACGAGTATGCTGGGCCGCGCCCCAGATATGCTCACCCATCGCAGCAGTGTTCACATCCGTATCAAACACAATGGTTTCCACGCTTGTGGCTTTGCGCAGCTCTTCCACAAACGCAAAGTTCTGCCATCCTGGTTTTGGAGTGGCGGTAATCCTGCCTGCTTGGAGATCCACTGGCCCAAATGAGCCTACGCCAATTGCTTTGACAGAATGATTGCGAAAAAAGTCCCTTGCTTCGGCAAGCATGTTTTCGGGAGTGGTGGTGCGGAACTCATGCTTAATCAGGTCCTCCGGGCCGCTTCCCACGGCACAGACAAAATTGGTTCCTCCTGCTTCCATTCCGCCCCACATCGTCCGGTTTCTCGCCTAGCCTACCAGAGTTGCTTTCAACGTAATTTCCGCGCCTGAGTAAAGGCGCGATACGGGGCAGTTCTTCTTTGCTGTTTCCGCATATTGTTGAAAGCCTTGCTGATCCAGGCCAGGAACTTCTCCTTCGGTTACCAAATCAATTTTGGGAATGCTCCAGCCGTCACCTACTTTATCCAGGTGAACGCTGGCAGTGGTATGGATTCTGGTGGGCGTCAGCCCGGCTTGCGTCAGCCCTGCGGAAAGCGCCATGGAAAAACATCCGGCATGAGCTGCGCCGATCAGTTCTTCCGGATTGGTGCCTGCTCCATCCTGCATACGGGATTGAAACGAATAAGGGCCATCAAAAGCACCGCTCCCTAGCTTCATGTGGCCTTTGCCATCTGTTACTTTGCCGGTCCATTCGGCTTCTGCTTTACGAATTGGCATCTTTGATCTCCTGTTACTTTATACTTGACCGACCCAATCCGGGCCAGCCACTTCTCCAAACCGTTTTTGAATCTCCGCGAACTGCGCTGCCGGTAAGGCACCTTTGCGAACAAGCTCCGCATTACTCTGCCAGCGATCCGGTTGCTTGGTCCCCACAATGGCAACATCCACGCCGGGAACACTGAGCGTGAAGCGAAGAGCGGTTTCCGCCGCTTCCGGAGTTTTCAGAAACGGGTATTGCAGCTTTTGAAGCCGTTCCCAATAGGTTTGGTGATAAGCATTTTCTGGCTTGTTCTCATACTTCCAAGCTGCATTGGCAATCGGCCTTTTTGCAATTACGCCCATCCCTTTCTCACGAGCAAGGGGAATAGTCAAATGAATCGATTCCTGGTCTGCGATATTGACCGAGGTCTGCAAGGAATCGAAAACGCCCGCTTCCACAGCGTAGCGGGCGTTGTTGCGGTCTCCGCTATAGCCAATGAATCTGGTTTTTCCTTGTTCCCGAGCCTTCTGTAACACTTCAATGACAACACCCTTCCGCAACTCTTCTTCCGTACAGGAATGAAGCGAAATCAAATCCACGCAATCCGTCTGGAGACGCTGCAAGCTGCGGTCAATACTGCGTTGCAGCGATTCCCGAGACCAGTCTTGTTTTAAGTCATGTTCGTGACCGCATTTGGTGAACAGAAAATAGTCATTACGACGGTCCTTCAAGGCAGCCCCAAGCAGCTCTTCGCTGTTCATGTAACATTCCGCCGTATCGATCACGTTCAAGCCGGCATCCAGTGCTGAATGCAGCACTTTCTCCACCGTCTCCAGGGAGGCGGATTCATACCCTATTTCTGCTCCTCCGAATCCGAGCACGCTGACGTCCATGCCCGTTTTTCCGAAAGCTCGATGTTCCATACCCTTTATTAGAGATTCATTCTGGAGTTCGCCGCAAGGGCCTGGAGGTGGGGGACGAAAATGCCATTCTCGAAGGAGAATGGCCGGGGCCAATTTCCTGTTGTTTCGCCCAAATAAAAAATTAATTCCGCTAGTAGCGTTGATATTGCCGAAAATTGATGTTACAACAGTTCAAACCTCTTGCCCTTTGCGCCTCTGAGGTAATAATTCGGCGCACATGGTCCCCGGCTGACCAACTAATCTTTCCACCTTGTCTGTGCCTTTATTTTGTTTCAGGGGGAAAATGAAGTGCGATTGTTTCATCGTCATACGGGATTTGTTATTTCTCTTTTTTTGCTTTTGTCCTTTACGGCCTTAAGCCAAACTTCTACCACACAGGTTTCCGGCACGGTTTTTGACAACACTGGTGCAGTCGTTTCCGGAGCTGCCATTACAGTTACCAACACGGCGACTGGCGTTACGCTAAAGCAAGTCACAAACTCCAGCGGCCTATACGCCTTTCCTTCCATTGTGATTGGCACATATTCCATCACAGCCGAGATGCCAGGTTTCAAGACTGCTTCGCGCACAGGTGTAACTTTGACGGTGGGCACACCGCTGACAGAGAACATCACCCTGGAACTCGGCAACACCCGTGATGTGGTGAATGTGGAAGCATCAGCGGAAAGTGTGAACACCAGCAATGCAACTCTAGGCAATGTAGTAGAGCGGCAAGCGGTGTCCCGGCTTCCGCTAAATGGGCGCAATCCGCTGAACTTGATTGTGTTGGAGCCGGGCGTTACGCAACGCAGCGGCACCACCATCAACGTGAACGGTCTGCGTTCCCAGTCCGGCAACGTCACAATTGACGGTATTGAAGCCAATGAAGCTTCGAACCCCACGCCGACCAACAATGTATTTCGCGTGAACCCGGACAACGTGGAAGAGTTTAAAGTGACCACCAGCAATCCGACGCCGGAAGAAGGAAAGAATGCTGGCGTGAATGTTTCCATTGCTACGCGCTCCGGCACCAATCAATTTCACGGATCTCTGATTGAGTATTTCCGTAACACGGACCTGAACTCCAACGAATTTTATGCCAATGCACAAGGGCAGAAGCGGGCGGATTTGAAATCGAATCAGTATGGCTACGATGTGGGCGGCCCGATTCGGAAGAACAAGACTTTCTTCTATACATCCTGGCAAGGCCAAAAAGTTAATCTTTCCCAGGCGATTGATAAGGCGTTCGGATCTGTGCCACGCGTCTACACGCCCCAAGCCCTCTCCGGCATATATCGTTATTTTGTTGCCGATCCGGCAAACCCACTCGTGATTAACGGCACTAAGATCACGGGTAACTCACCGGCTTTAGTGACTTCCACCGGCGCATTGGCTCCGGGAGTTCGAAACTGTGGCAGCCCGACGGACTTAAATTGCGTGCAGAGTTATAACATTTTTGCCAACGATCCTCAGCATGTGGGTGGTGATCCCGGGGTGCTTGGTCTGCTTTCCAGTTATCCTGCTCCGAACACTTATAGTTCGGGTGACGGACTGAACCAGGCCGGTTACTTATGGAACGCGCCTTCTTCTGTGCGCGGGCCCCGGAATATTTTGCGAATTGATCATTCATTCGGCTCCAATGACAACATCTTTTTCCGTGCCATGTGGGCCACCGAACAACAGTTGAAAGGTGACCTTCTCAACGGGCGACCGGCCATTTTCCCCGGCTTTCCGCCACGTGGCGAGGTATATCGCCCGGCAAAGAATTATGCGTTTTCATGGCGTCGTGTGATTAGCCCCACATTGGTGAACGAATTTACGGCAGGGTTTGCGCGCTTTACCTTCTTGTTTACCTATGGCGATTCCAATCCGAACTTCCCAGACAAGATTCCGGCCTACACATTCAACAATGTGGATGTAGATTACATCTTTTCACCTCACTCGCAACGTACTCTGAACACGCCGCAAGTGCTAGATAACCTGACCTGGACGCATGGCGCTCACGTGATGAAGTACGGCATGAATCTTCGTTTTTACCAGCAGAACGACAGCAACGGCAGTGTCGGCGGGCAGAGTCTCACGCCTTCCATCTCACTGAGCGCAACCCTGAATCCGCCGGGTACCGCGTATAATCTTCCGTCCATCTCAAATGGTTCCGTAGCGGGCATCGCCAGCGCTGATAGTTCCCGATTGCTTTCCACCATCAACGACCTGCTCGGGATTCCCGCGCAAATCAAACAAAGCTTTTTGGGGAACTTGAACAGCAATACATTTCTAGGACTTCGCTCCGGCAACTATTTTTCCCTGTGGAATGTGGGAGAACGATTGAAGCAGTACAATTTCTTTGCGCAAGATGAATGGCGAATCCGAACCAATCTGACCATGACCTACGGCGTGCGTTGGGAAATCAATAAGGCGCCGACGGAAACCAGTGAGAGTCCTTATGTGCCGGATCGTGCCGTGGATGGATCGCAAGGAACTGTCACCTTTGTAAAGGCCGATAGCTGGTATCAGCGCAACAACATCGGGGCCTTTGCTCCTCGCGTGGGATTGGCATGGAGTCCTGGGGGAAATGGAAAAACGGTGGTACGTGCTGGTTACGGCATGGCGTTTGACCCCATGGCAACGTATCAGGCGGCTGCAGTAGCGAACACGCTACCCGGCTTGGCATACTCCTGCGTTTCTTCCACTTATGGCGCAGCCGCTACGCCGGGATGTGCCACTGCTCCTTCCGGCACGAGAGTATCGCAAGGCTTTCCCCAATCACTTACTGCGCCTACTGTGCAGCCTTCTTCCTTTCTTTCCCCTCCCGCTCAACTGCTCGGAGTAGCCCCGAACATCGTTGTATTTGATCCCAACTACAAAATGTCAACGGTCCATCAGTGGAACCTGAACATTCAACGGGAATTGCCGGGCGGCTTTGTGGCTCAGGTAGGGTATGTCGGCAACCGTGGCGAGCGTTTATATAGCCAGACGGATGCCAATCAGATTAACTCCGCTCCCATCCTGAACTCATTTACGGCAATGCAGGGGAATCTGGCAAGTGGATGCAAACCGGATGGTTCCGGTTGCCCGGCTGGAGTCAGCGCTATGGCTGTTCCCTTAGTGGCGAATGGCATTGTGACCAGCACGTTTGTAAACTCCTCTTCCACCATTACGGATTTACAACAGAATGCGGCAGGCAACTTCGCCGGACGAATTGAACAGACGACGCTGAATGCTCATCTTCGACCCAATCAGCAATTTGGCAGCATCATTTTTCTTTCCAACAAAGCAGATTCCGTGTACCACAGTATGCAAGCCACGCTGCGAAAGCGCTTCGCGGCGGGCCTCCTGATGAATGTGGCATATACGCTTGGGAAGGTGATCGATAATCAATCGGGCGATCCGGTGGGAACATCGTACTCTCCTACCACTAGCACCGTAAGTGATAGCAATAATTTGAGAGGGGATCGAGGCCGAGCCGATTTCGATCAGCGCCATGTGCTGACAGGAACCTGGATCTATGAACTACCCTTCGGAAAAGGAAAACCGCTGCTGAGTTCCGCTCCGGGCTTTGTGAATACGCTGTTCGGCGGCTGGAGCCTGCAAGGGCTGACCAGTTACATGTCAGGCGAACCATTCTCTATCACAAGCGGCGTGAAAACTGCGAATTACGGAAGTAATGGGCGAGCCATGATTGTTGGTACCACGCTTCCGGATGATACTCTTCAGGCCAAAGCTGGCGTGGTTGGCCCCGTGTTCTTCCAGAATGCCAGTGGATTTGTCGCTGCCGCACCCGGCACCACAGGGATGGGACGCAACATCTTCCAAGGTCCCTCGTTTTGGGATGTGGATGGTGCGCTTTCCAAGAACTTTCAGCCAATCGAACGGCTGCGCATCAACTTCCGCATGGAAGCATTCAATGCTCTGAACCACGCTAATTTTCGGAAGCTTGGCTCTACTAGTGTGGGCTCTACCAGCATCATTTCTCCGAACTTCGGAACTGCTTGTTGCCAATCGCAAAGCACTGCTACTTCTACCGCGATTGTGTCGAATGGAGAATCCTATCGCGTAGTGCAGTTCGTTTTGAAAGCAACATTTTAGCTTTGGCTCCGCTGTCTGGCGGGAAGACTATGCCAGACAGCGGATTCCATAATCAGTTATCGAGTAGTGGTGGTCGGTTTTTTTGAGCCATGCGTTCCGCTGGTCTTGCTGGCTCCTTTTCCTCCGCCTCCATCTTCCTTACGGGGCGCCTTTGAACCGCCGCCCTGATCCGTTCCGACTCCATGTGTTGTTTTGGTAGCTTTAGCCATGAAAACTCCTTATCCCTGACCTGCAATTCTTTCTCTCACAAAACGAAGTAAGTTATTTCCCCTTCGGCGGTTTACTTTTCTCGTTCCCTTTGTCTTTGGTCTTTCTAGCCACAGGTTGACTCCTTCGTTTTCACCGGCATCTTAGTCACCTTTGTGAAGAAGTTCGCATTTCAGGGTAAAGCGTAACTAAGCCTTGGCCTTTGAAGTGCCTTTTTTTGGGAATGCTAGTGAAAGAGGACGGCAGCCCTCTTACCGAGGATCTCGATTCAGTTAGCCCGCCATTAAGTGAACGGCAGATGCAGGAGGCCGAAGACCGCACTTCGGTAAGCGCGGTCGTAGTTCATGAAACTATTCGCAAAGATGGCGATGAGGAATTGCAGCGTTCCTGGTCCGCACTAGCCTGGTCAGGCTTAGCGGCTGGCTTGTCAATGGGATTTTCCTTTGTAGCGGAAGGGCTGCTGCGGTCTCATCTACCCGACGCGCCTTGGCGTCCGCTGCTGGTGCACCTTGGTTATCCGCTCGGTTTTCTGATTGTGATTATCGGACGCCAGCAATTGTTTACCGAAAACACGCTGACTGCCGTGATTCCGCTGCTTACCAGAAGGCGTTGGTCCACGCTGGTTTCCGTGCTACGCCTGTGGGGAATCGTGCTGGCTGCAAACCTCGCCGGAGCCCATTTGTTTGCGTGGGTCCTCGGGAATACAGAGGTGCTCCGTCCCGAGGTGCGGCATGCACTCATGCAACTCGCCACGGAAGCGGCTGATGTGTCATTTCCCACCGCCATTTTGCGCGGCATTGTCGCTGGCTGGCTTATCGCTATGGTGGTGTGGATGAATGCAGCGACTGACACCGGGCGATTTCCCATCATTGTGACTCTTACTTATGTTGTAGGATTGGCAGGTCTGACGCACATTGTGGCGGGTTCCGTGGAAGTGCTGTTCCTGGTGATGACGGGCGTGAAAAGCTGGTTCGGATTTCTTGGCGCATACATGCTGCCAACTCTGATCGGGAATATTCTTGGCGGCGTTTCGCTGGTTTCGGCGTTGAATCATGCGCAAGTCGTCTCCGGAATGGCGCAGAAAAAATAATCACAAGGCAATCCCAAACTAGGATGACTTCTTTTCTGTATCAGTAACAGAAGCTTTAATGCGAAAGTACAAAGTAAATTGCGTCTCCCACGATTCCGCGATTGGCGGAGTCCTCAAGGTATCTGCATATTCCTCACGATTGAGCGCAATGATAGTAATCCGCTCACGGATGCTGCCAATAAATAGTGAAGCTTGTTCGCCGCTGATACGATGCTGTTCTGGCATCCGCGTTAGCGTCGAGTAAACTTCAGCCAAGCTGTGCGCTCCGCAGCAGCATGTCATTGGTAGCGGAGGCGGGCAGGGGCTAGGACATGTAAAAACAATTTGGATATGGCAATACGTCAGCTATCGATCCACTTCGCCCAGCACAATATCCAGCGTTCCGATAATGGCTACTACATCGGCCACCGAAGCACCGCGTACCATTCGCTCCAACGCCTGTAAATTCAGAAAGGAGGGCGGACGCACGCGAATCCGGTAAGGCTGCACGGTGCCATCGCTCACTATGTAATAGCCGAGTTCGCCCTTGGGCGCTTCAATGGAAACATAAACTTCCCCGGGCGGCGGCTTCAACACTTTTGGCACTTTTGCCATCAGTGGGCCAGTGGGGATGTCGCGCAATGCCTGCTGGATGATTTTGTTCGACTCCCGCATTTCTTCCATGCGGACGTAATAGCGGTCCCAGGTATCGCCATTTTTCCCAACCGGCACGGCAAAATCGTACTGCTCATAGCCGGAGTACGGCTGTGCTTTTCGCAAATCCCATGCGACTCCTGCCGCTCGCAACAATGGGCCGGTTACCCCATACTCTTTGCATTCCGCAGCGCTCAAAATACCGACGTTTTTTAGTCTTCCAGCCCAGATCGGGTTGCCGGTTAAAAGCTGGTCATATTCGTCCAGCCGTGCCGGGAAAGCGTCGCAGAACGCTGTGACTTCCGCTTCAAAGCCCTCATATAACTCGTAATGAAGTCCGCCAATGCGAAAGGCATGTGTGGTGATTCGTGCCCCACAGTAGTTTTCAAAAATGCGAAGAACCTGCTCGCGCTCGCGGAAGGTATAAAACAAGGCCGTCTGCGCTCCCAGGTCGATGGCATGGGTACCAAGCCAAAGCAGATGGCTGGCAATCCGGTTCAGTTCCGTCAGAATGACTCTGACTACCTGTGCGCGTGGGGGAGCCTGAAGGCCCGCCAACGCTTCTACCGCTAAACAGTACCCCAAGCCGTTGGAGACCGCCGCCACATAATCCATGCGGTCTACATAAGGTGCGAATTGACCATAGGTGCGGTGTTCGGCGATCTTTTCCACGCCGCGATGGAGATAGCCGATCACGCACTCCGATCCCACCACTTTTTCGCCGTCCAGCTTCAGAATGACGCGCAGCACTCCGTGCGTAGACGGATGCTGCGGACCCATGTTCAGCACCATTTCGGTGCTGTCAATAATTGTGCTATCTCCCATTAGTCAATGGCCTGAGCGCCCAGATTTTCTTCTATCCAGCGATGGTCCTGCTGGTGAATTATATGCTCCTTGCGCAAGGGAAAGCCGGTCCATTCTTCCGGCAACAGAATGCGGCGGAGGTTCGGATGACCGGTAAACGCAATCCCGAACATATCGTAGATTTCGCGTTCCAGCCAGTTGCAGCCTGCAAATACACCCGTAGCCGAAGGCGCTTCTTCCCCGTCCGCCACGCCTGTTTGGATCCGTATCCGTTCGTTTCGCTCCAGGCTGTAAAGAATGTAAATCAGGTCAAAGCGCGGCTCCCGCGTGCGGTAATCCACGGCGGTCATGTCTACCAGAGTGTCGAATCCCGCTTCCGCCTTCAGGTACCCAAGCACTCCCGTCAGCCGACTGAGTGGGGCAATCACAAACGGCTGATTCTGGTAGCGATGGAACGCAAGCGGAAGCTGGGAAAAATATTCCTGGAGCGAGTGGGTCAGTTCGCTTTCCCAGGGTTCGGTGGCCATGCCGTTTATCATTTTGTTGCTACTTCCATTGTGTTCCAACGGCTCTGCCAAAACCTGCATTTTCAAACGGAATTCGCTGCCGGACTGTGCTACAAGGTTACGATGAGAGGAGGGTACTCGCATGGCAAATCTCGATTGGTCCCAATGTTCGGCTGTGGAGAGCATCCCCGGCGAGGTGAGCGGGGCAGGGGTATTTCGCGGGACGCGCGTCCCAGTCGCAGCGGTTTTTGAGAATCTGAAAAGCTCGCTGATCCGTGGTCACGACGCGGCTAAAATGAAATGGGAGAAGGTTCATGCGTCTGGATACTTTACAGGAAATCGAACGCGCCATAAACGCCTTGCCGCCGCAGGAGTTGGCGGAACTGTACGCGTGGATCGATCAGCATCGGCCTCAGCAACTAACTTCTAGCAGTTCCGAAATAACATTATTTGAACAGGGGCTAGGCCTATTCGGCAGCCCGGACGATGTAGCTTTGTTGGATGAAGTCGTCCAGATGGCCTACGAAGAAAGATGCCGCCCCACACATCCATGTGCCGCGATCTAAAGGATGGAAAGAGTTCTTCTCGATACAGATATTCTTTCCGAATATCTCAAGGGGCATGATCGGAACGTGGCCCGACAAGCTGCCGTCTATGCCAGCGAACATAGGGTTTTCACGTTCACCAGCGTCACGGTCCACGAAATCGTTTTTGGCCTTGAAGTAAAGAACGCCGCCGTGCAATTGCAAAAGGCTTTGGCGTGGCTAAATCAGAATGAGCAGATCACGCCCACAGCGAGCGATTATCTCGAGGCCGCAAAGAACAAGGCCTTTGCCCGCAAGCAGGGTTCTATCGTGGAACTTGCTGATTGTCTGATTGCTGCCGTTGCTATTCGGCTAAACATACCGTTGGTGACCGGCAACACGGAAGATTTTCAAGCGATTCAGAACACTGGCGTCGCGTTGCGTATTCAGAACTGGCGTACTCTGTTGTAGTCCCACAACGGCAGTGTTTGACAACGGGTAAGTGTTGAGCCGTTCGGCAATGCACAAGGAAGCTCCTGCAAAATGGGATGCATGGAGACTGTGCTGAAGTCAAACCGGCCTGCCGGCCACTTTTCCGGTGCAGCCTCTAAATTTCAGTCGAAATCCAACTTTTTCGGAAGTCTGAGCGTCATCAACAAAGGAGTGGGAATTTGATTTTTCGGGCGGTCGAAGATGCCGACCTGATCCAGAAAACCCGAAAAGGAGACGTGGAGGCTTATAACCTTCTGGTCTCACGCTGGGAAAAGCGCGTCTTTAACTACCTTTTGCGACTTGTTAATCACCGGGAAGACGCCTTTGATCTCAGCCAGGATGTGTTTTTGAAGGCATATCAGAACATCCGAAAGCTGGAAGATAGTGCCCGGTTTGCGCCATGGCTATTTCGGATTGCGCACAACGAAGCCTATTCCATGTTTCGCAAGCGCCGCCCGGAAGTGGATGTAGCGGAAATTCCCGAAAGCACGCTGGGAAACGCCATGGGGGCTAGTGCGGAAGGTGTGTTTCCCCTGGAAATGTCGCTGGCAGTCACGGCAGCACTGGGGCGCTTAAACGCCGAACAGAAGGAAGCCGTGGTGTTAAAGGTCTATCAGGGCTTCAAGTTTGACGAAATGGCTGAAATTCTTGGGATTCCGGTTTCCACCGTAAAAAGCCGTTTGTACACGGCATTGGAACTGTTAAAAGCGGAGCTTGCTCCGGTTGAGAGGAAGAAGTGGCAATGAGTTGTGAAGGGTTCGATATTCGCGATTATTTCCTGGGAGAGTTGCCGGAACTCGAACGTTCAGAGGCGAGCCGCCATCTTTCCACGTGTGAAGAATGCGCCGGAGAGCTGGATCAACTCCGGTTTCTAACCAGTGCGCTCCAAACCCTGCCAGAGGAGGAACCACCACAACGCATTGGGTTTGTCTCGGACAAAGTATTTGAGCCGTCTCCCGTGCGGCGTTGGTGGAACTCATTCTGGCTCTCTGGAGCGCGCATGGGATTTGCGAGTGCGGCGATGCTTTCTGTGGCACTCCTGGTTTCCGCGTGGCGGCAACCTGCAGTGACGGTGGTGGAAACTCGTGCTGTTGCTGCATCAGTAGCGGCTGCTCCGGTGGATTTACAGCCTTTGGTGGAAGCCGCAACCCGGAAAGCCGTGGCATTGGCGATGGCTGAGCAGGAAAAGAAAACGCAAGCATTGTTAGCTACTGCGGAGCGAAAACATGACCAGGAGCAGAAAGCGCAGAACCTCCAGGTAGAAGCGGCTTTTGAAAAACTCCAAAAGCGTTACATGCTGAACAGGGCAGTGGCACTGAATTACGAAGGAGGCCAGCAGTGAAGCGTACTTTGGTGGCTGGCGTAGCGGTGGCGTGTCTGGCTTGGGCTGCTCCGGCAGTGAAACGCGAAGCGCTGGTATCCATGGAGAAAAGTCTGGGTCGAGGTTTGGAGGGCGCTCAGATGGAAATCTTGGGCTTGCCGCGTGGGATCTATCTCCAAGGGTACGGAGCGGTTTTTACTGCGGATGTCAATTTAACCTATACGCCCTCCATCAACCCGTTTCACCTCACCATTTCCAAAGAGGAAATTGCCTCTATTCACCAGCGCAAGCTGGCGCAAATGCCCCATCTCCGCACCATCATGAAGCAGTGTCTTTTGGAGTCCGGTGCTTCGCTGGATAGCGTTCCGTTGAATGAACAGGTAGTAATTGGTGTCACGCTTGGGCATGACACATGGGAACGTACGACTGGTTTGCCGTCGCAGATCATCATGAAAGCCGTACGGTCCGCACTGTTGAATGCCAAAATAGGTAAAGTGCCTCCTGATTCCGTGATCCAAACCGAGGAACTGTGATCCCTGTATCCGCCACTGAACTTCCTGTAAGCCGCGTCCATGTCGCTCCACCCCGCTTAGGGGAAATGTTGATTGCCCGTGGGTTGATCGAGCAGGAAGACCTGGACCGCGCCCTGGAATTGCAGCGGGAGCGCGGTGATAAGCTCGGCAAAATTCTGGTCGATATGGGGTACCTTGCCGCCAGGGACATACTGAGCGCACTTTCCGATCAGCAAGGAATTCCGTTGGCCGTGCTGGATGGTCCTCCGCCGGTTGCGCCTGAGTTAGACGGCCTTTCCGCCCGTTTCATGCGGCAATCCAAGTTCTTCCCTGTGGCACAAGAAGGGACAACCCTCACCCTTGCCATGGCAGACCCGATGGATTTCGAAACCATCGCGGCGGTTCGAAGCTTTTCCGGCTTGCGCATCGCGGTGCAGTTAGCAGGTGAGCAGGAAATTCTAGATGCGGTAGATCGTTACTTCGGGGAACGGGAGCGGCAGCCCGGCGAAACGGAAATGGATGGGGCGCAGGCCGGGGAAGACCTGGAACACCTGCGCGATATGGCGAGCGAAGCCCCAGTGATTCGCCTCGTCAATGCCATGATTGCCCTGGCCGTGGAAAAGCGCGCCAGCGACATCCATATTGAGCCGTTTGAGAAAGAGTTTCGTATCCGGTACCGCGTGGACGGCGTTCTGTTCAACCAGGAATCGCCCCCGCGTGAATTGAAAGCAGCGATTGTGTCCCGCCTGAAGCTGATGGCGAAGCTCAACATTGCCGAGCGCCGCTTGCCGCAGGACGGGCGTATCAAGCTCAAGATTCTGGGCCGCGAAGTGGATCTCCGCGTTTCCACGCTGCCGACCCTGTATGGCGAAAGCGTTGTCATGCGCTTGCTGGATCGGTCGGCAGGTGACTTCTACGACCTTCTGAAACTTGGCTTTGACCAGCACATGCTGGAGCGCATGAAGCACTATATTTCGCTTCCGCATGGCATCTTCCTGGTCACCGGGCCAACCGGAAGCGGAAAATCCACCACGCTGTATTCCGCGCTGAAGCGCATCAACATTCCGGATCGCAAAATCATCACCATCGAAGACCCGGTGGAATACCAGATGGATGGGATCAACCAGATCCATGTGAATCCGCAGATCGGGCTGACGTTTGCGTCGGGGTTGCGGCACATTGTGCGGCAAGATCCGGACGTCATCATGGTAGGGGAAATCCGTGACCGTGAAACGGCGGATGTGGCGATTCGCGCTGCGCTCACTGGCCACTTTGTGTTTTCCACGCTGCACACCAATGACGCGCCCAGCGCCATTACGCGATTAACGGATATGGGCGTGGAGAATTACCTGATCAACTCTTCGCTGGTGTCGGTGCTGGCGCAGCGACTGGTACGGGTCATCTGCAAAGGGTGCCGTACTTTGGTGGGAACAGAACTCAGTCCCTTTGGCGAGTATGTGGAGATTTATCGCGGCACTGGTTGCGAAACATGTGCGGGGACTGGATATAAATCCCGCGTAGGCATCTTTGAGTTAATGGAGCTGAATGAAGAGATTCGCAGCCTGATCATGGGCAATGCGGACGCCTCCAAAATCGCGGAAGCATCGCGCCGCAATGGAATGCGAAGCTTGCGGGAAGATGGCTGGGAAAAAATTCGGCTCGGCGTCACCACTCCCGAAGAAGTGCTTCGCGTCACCCAGGAACTCTAGCGACAGATGGCTTCCACGTTTTACTTTCGGGCAGTTGCTTCCGATGGCAAGGTTCGCACCGGCAGCCTGACCGCTGAATCAGATCGCATAGCGGCGCGCGAGCTTCGTAAACAGGGCCTCACGCCGGTATACGTTGGCATTTCACAGAAAAAGAATGGGGACTGGAAACTGCCGTCGTTTGGTGTGGGGAGGAAGCGTGATGTTCTGTTCTTTACGCAAGAGCTTTCTACGCTTCTCACCTCCGGCATTCCGGTAGATCGTGCCTTAGCCATCACGGGGGAACTGACTGACCGCACAGCATTTCGCATCCTGGTGCTGGATGTGTTGCGCGTGCTCAAGAGCGGTCGCTCGTTGGCGGATAGCCTTGCGACGCATCCCGAATACTTCTCAGACCTTTACGTCAACATGGTGCGTGCTGGCGAAGCGGGCGGCAGCTTGGCCGTGGTGTTTGAGCGGCTTACCGAATTTGAGCGTTCCCGCGACGACCTGCGCAGCTACATTATTTCGTCCATGATCTATCCGGTTCTGCTGGCAAGCGTCGGCATTGCCTCCATCATCGTGTTGCTGACGTTTGTGGTGCCGCGTTTTGGGTCCATATTCGATGATTCCCACATGCATATTCCCGTGCCGATGGAGATCCTGCTGAATACCAGCAAGGTGGTGCGGGAATGGTGGTGGATTGTCGCGCTTACCCTGGGAGGAACAGGACTTGCTCTTTATTCCTATATCCAGACGCAGGCAGGCCGATTATGGTGGGATTCCTGGCGGTTGAAGCTTCCCGTACTTGGGGATGCACTACGAAAAGCGGAAACGGCCCGGTTTGCACGAGCCATGTCTACCCTGGTAGCCAACAGTGTTCCCCTGGTGCAGTCCATTGCGATCTCGGCAGGCATCATGAACAACAAAAAGATTTCCGGCACGCTGGGGGAAGTTTCGCAAGGGGTGAAGCGAGGCGAAGGCATTGCCGGGCCGATCCGCCGTGCCGGAGTGTTTCCGCCGCTTGCGGCGCATTTGTTGACCGTGGGGGAAGAAACGGGGCACCTCGACACCATGTTTGCCCGTATGGCCGAGATCTATGAATCTGACACCCGTGCGGCCATTCGGCGTTTTACCTCATTGTTCGAGCCAGCCGTGATTTTGATCATGGGCATCATGGTGGGTGGCTTGATCCTCAGTATGCTGATGGCAATAACCAGCATCAATGATGTTGCCGCTTAGGAGAATGAAATGAAACAGAAACGCCGGGCCCGGGAAGCGGGCGTCACTTTGATTGAAATGCTGGTGGTGGTCACCATCATCGCGCTATTTGCCGCGCTGGTGGGCCCGAAACTATTTCAGAAAGCTGATGCCGCCCGTGTCACCGCTACCAGGGCACAAATCAATTCCTTTATGACTGCGCTTGGCAGTTACAAGCTGGATACCAGCACGTTTCCGAATACGGAACAGGGGCTGAATGCGCTCCGCGGTAAGCCAGGTGACCTTCCCAACTGGAGCGGACCTTACTTGCCTAAGGACATTCCCGCTGATCCATGGGGACATCCCTACATCTACAAATATCCAGGCGACCACGGCGATGAACCAGACATTATTTCTTATGGTGCGGATGGCGCGCCGGGCGGGGATGGGGTAAACGCGGATATCCTCAGTTGGACCAATAAATAAGTGAGGGAACCTTCTCGCGGCGTCACCCTGGTCGAAATGATGATCGTGGTGGCGATTGTGAGCATGATCGCCGCTGTTTCGTTTCCTTCCGTGGCAGCGGGCCTCGATCAGATCCGGCTTCGCTCCGCTGCGGATTCGGTAGTTGGATTTCTGAATGTGGCACTGAATCGTGTGGAGCGCCGGGAACAGCCGGTGGAAGTTGTGGTTTCCCCGCAGGAAAATGCTGTGCTGTTATTTTCCGCTGAACCTGGATATCAGAAAAAACTGGAAATGCCGAGCGGCGTCAAAATTTCAGGTGGAGATCCGCGTGAATTTCTCCTGATGCCCGGAGCTGCACCGCCTGCCATGGATATTGATATCTACAACACTCGTGGCGCTCACAAATTGATCAAAATTGATCCCATTACGGGGTTACCGCAATCGTGATGAGTGCTCAGCGGAAAGCGCAATCCGGCTTCACGCTGCTGGAAGTGCTGGTTGCCACCACCATCATGGGCATCGCGGTGGTGGGCTTGCTTTCCGCGCTGAGTGCCTCCATGCGGAATGCCAGCAGACTGATCAGCTATGACCGGGCCGTGATGATGGCGCGCAACAAAATGGATGAACTGTTGGTGGACCACCGAATTCCCGCTGGCTCGGTATTGAACGGAAACTTTGACGCAAGCTCCGGCTGGAGTGCGCGTTTCACCACATTCGAGACTTTGCCGGGATCGCCGCAGAATACCAACATGCTGGAGCGGGTGGAACTGCAAATCTGGTGGATGACGCCCAGTGGCGAGCGGCGCGTCTTCCCGTTGGAGGGCTATCGGCATAACACGATTCGTCCCATGCCGATTCCCTGAAGAAATGCCATGAAGCTTCGCTCCCCATCCGGTTTCACGCTGATTGAAATTTTGATCTCCATTTCCCTGCTCAGCCTCCTTTCGGTGGGAATGCTGTGGGGCTTGCGGGTCGGCGTCAATGCCATGACCAAAACCAATAGTCGTGTCATGAGCAACCGGCGTGTCACGGGGGCGCAGCGCATTCTCCAACAGCAGGTGGCTAATCTGATGCCGGTCGTGGCGGAGATGGCTTCTCCCACAGGCACCAGTGGGCGGCGAATCATGTTTTTTCAGGGTGAGCCGCAAAGCATGCGCTTTGTGTCTACCTATTCTCTCCAGGAAGGGTCACGCGGAAGGCCACAGATTTTGGAGTATCAGGTGATTCCGGGGGATAAAGGCTTGGGCGTTCGCCTCATTGTGAATGAACGGCCATATACCGGTTCGCGCTCCGCAGGCGTTCTCGTTGTCAATCAAACCCTGGATGTCGCAGTGGGCGGCTTAGTGACTAAGTTCGTCCCGATTGGGGCCGGTCCACAGTCCTTTGTGCTGGCGGATAAGTTGGCGTCCTGCCAATTTCTATTTCAGGAAGCACGCCCGGCGCCGGAGATTGAGCGCTGGGTGCCTGTTTGGACGTCCGATCATTGGCCCACCGCAATACGGGTACAGATGCAGCCATTGACGCCCGGAGACGGCCAGTTGCACATGTCAACGTTAACTTCTCCCGTGCGAATTAACCGGCTCGCCTTTGAGCTCTACGATGATGCGACCAACAAATAAACAACACGGCGGAGCACTTCTGGCAGTGATCTGGCTTTCTGCCGCGTTGGCCGCTATCGCATTCAGCGTTGCGAACACAGTGCAAGGCGAAACCGGGCACACCGCCAACTCTGTGGACGACATGCGAAGTTACTACCTAGCTACAGGTGCCATTGAGCGCGCTGTTCTTCGTATGCAATGGGGGCAGCCTTGGTATCTGCCAGGCCAGGGCACCTTTGAGTTCGAATTTCCCACTGGCAATGTCCAAGTGGAGCTATTGCCGGAATCCAGCAAGCTGAATATCAACCAGATTCAGCCACCGGCTCTGCTTCAGCTACTTCTAACTCTCGGCGCTGCTCCTGACCACGCGCAGCAGGTGGCGCAAGCCATCGTGGCGTGGCGCACTCCATTTGCCATTGGACCGGCGGGGCTGCCCGATGGCAGTGGTTTAGGAAATCTCCCTTCGTCTTTTCCGGCGCACCACGCGTCATTTGAAGAGATTGAAGAATTATTGTCCGTTCCGGGCGTGACACCGGACCTGTATTATGGAACGTTTGTGCGTGACAGCTCGGTTTCTCCGCCTCAATTGGTCCCACGCGGCGGCCTGCGCGACTGCCTGTCTGTTTATTCGCTGCCCGGAGGATTGCTGGATGCCAATGCAGTCGCGCCAGCGGTGCTGGCCCTTTCCGGCGTTCCCATGGAGGCTGTGCAGGCCTTGGTAGCGCGGCGTCCGTTTCATAACGTGCAGGAATTGTTGGGGTTTACGCAAGGAAACCCTGTATTTGCCCGCGTAGGGCTGGGCGGAAATTACATTTATACGCTGCGGGCCGTGGCGCGGCTTCGTTTGCCGGATGGCAAATTGTCAGACCTGCGACGCACGGTCAGCGCCGTCATCAAGCTCCGCTTTGGTTTCGATCCTCCTTACGTGGTGCTCCGTTGGTATGACCGTGGTTGAAGAACAAGTGGTCGTGGTGCCGCCGCAGGGAAAGGCAGGCGGAACGGGTGTTGCCTCATGGTTGCGTGCGCCCGTGTTCGGCACCGCCATAGGTGTGGAACTGGGGGAACGCGACCTCCAGGTGGTGATTTTACGGGCAAGGCCGAATGGTGCCAGGGTAGTGGCGCAAACGGTTTTGCCTGAGTTTCGGATTCGTCCCGCAAAGGAATGGGGTTCGGAGTTTCACGCGTTTCTACGTCATCAAGGCGAAAAGCATCTTTCGGCCACTGTGGTTTTGCCTCGCCGGGAAGTGATTGTGCGGCAATTGGCTTTGCCAGGGGTGAAGAAAAACGACGTGGAAGCAGCTATTGGCTACCAGATCGAGTCTCTCCATCCGTATGGCGATGAGGAAGTAGCCTATGCCTGGTCGCCTGCAGGCGTGGGGTCTGCGCTGGTGGGCATTGTGCGGCGGTCCGTGCTCCAAAGCTACCTCCATTTGTTTCAGGAAGCCGGGGTGCCCTGCGCCGGCTTTACTTTCTCGGCATCTGCCTTGTATGGGGCGGTGCGCTTGTATGGCACTGCAAACCACCACTTCGTAACGTGGCGCGAAGAGGAAGCAGGCACCGTGGAAGTATACGGCGAAAGCGCGGCACGGGGCGTGTTTTCGGCGGAGTTCGATATGGCTCCGGCTCGTGCCCTGGCTTTGGCTTGCGCGGAACTCCGGCTCTCGGAAGAAGCAGTGCGGCCTTTAGATGCAACGTTGCCGCCACCGCGAAATAATGTGGTGCAGCCGTCTCCGCTGGCTTATGCTGCAGCGCTGGCAGCGGCAGGAAATTGGCGAACTCCGTTAGCCAACCTCCTGGCGACAGAAGAACGTACCCTTCATTCCCGGATGCGTTGGGTACCCACGATTGTCTTGGTAGTGGCATTGCTGCTGGCAGGAGGCGCATTGTTCGCTTACCAGCGCATCCGCTCGGAGCGCTATATGGCGGAAGTGGCGGGCCAGATTGCCAGAGTGCAACCGCTGGCCGCGCGTGCCGCACAGCTCGATAAGCGGGCGGATGACCATCGGAGCCGGATTGCCTTGCTAGACAACTACCGGAAGCGGGCACAGGGCGATATTGATGTGCTGGTGGAGTTGAGCCGTCTGTTGCCTCCCACTGTCTGGGCGCAATCGGTGGAAATTACTCAGGATTACGTCACGATTTCCGGGGAAGCGGATCAGGCAGCACCGTTGCTGAAAGTTCTGGATGCTTCACCTTTGTTTCACAATTCGGAGTTTCAGATGGGCAATGTTCGCACGCAAACTGGCGAGCAGTTTCGCATTCGGACCCAAAGGCGGCTTCCCAAATGACCAGTCGTGAACAACTGCTGGTGAAAGTATTGGCAGTTGCTGTTCCTGCCATTTTGATCGTCCGTTTCGGGTTTATGCGGGATAGCGGAAGTGTTCCGTCAGTGGTTCCCGCGCAGGAACCGGCCTCGATTGCGTTAAAACGGCTAGATAAGCTGCGGCAAGTAGCTTCCACCGTTCCCGGCAAACAGGAAACCGTGAAGCAGATTGATGCGCAATTGGCACTGCGGGAAAAAGGCATCATTGTGATGGCCACGGCGGCACAGGCCACGGCTCACTTGTTTGAGGTGTCCAGCCGGATCGGAAAAGCAGAAGGCATTGATGTGCGGGGCGGGGAATTGGGTCAGGTGAAAAACTTCGGCTCGGATTATGGCGAAGTCACCGCGGGCCTTAGCTTTAATTGCCGCCCGGAGCAGTTTGTGAATTTTATGGCGGCGCTTTCCCGCGAGCCGGAACTGATTGAGCCGGTGGACATCCGGATCTTGACGCTGAATCCGAAAGAAAAAACCATTTCCGTGCGCATGAGTTTGGGCGGCATTGTTCCCAAGAATCTGGTGCCGGAAAAGAAGGGAGTGGCGCTGTTTTGAAACGGAAACTAATTTTCTTAAATTTGCTGTTGGCGGGTTTAACCGTAGCTGCCGGCTGGAAGCTTCGGGAACAGTACCTGGCAGATCAGCAGCATACGGACACACTGCGCCGCCAGCAGATCAAGCCGAAACCAGCGCCAGTGCTGGCTCCCATTCCGAAGCCGGACGCATTTACGCCTGCTGCTTATGTGGATGTGGCGCAGAAAAATCTGTTTTCGAAAGATCGGAATCCCAATGTGGTTGTGGAGGTTCCCCCGCCTCCGCCCGTGAAGAAAATGCCTGCGCTTCCCGTGGTGATGGGCATCATGGGTTTGCCCAGTGGAGTGACGGCCATGATGTCGGACAAGCCGGGTGGCGCTGTGCGCGGTGTTCGTGTGGGGGAAACCGTAGGTGCGTTTAAAGTTTTGGCGTTAAGCCGGCAGGACGTGTCCTTGGAATGGGACGGTCAAAGGATTGATAAGAAAGTAGATGACTTACTGGAGCGCGTGGCGGCAACCCCGGAAGCTGCGGCCACACCAGCCAACGCCGCGGAAGCTGCGGCTGCGCCGAATGCACCGCCTGCTCCAGCGAAACCCTCCACCATCACCATTGGCGACGACATGAAGGCCTGTGTTCCGGGTGATCCTTCTCCGGGCGGTACGGTGGTGGATGGCTACCGCAAAGTGAAGGAAGCGACGCCGTTTGGTGAGGCGTGCCGCTGGTACAA
Source organism: Bryobacterales bacterium (assembly GCA_963791675.1). Taxonomy (GTDB): domain Bacteria; phylum Acidobacteriota; class Terriglobia; order Bryobacterales; family Bryobacteraceae; genus JALYXI01. The sequence goes on along the minus strand of CAWBTD010000023.1, from coordinate 249,504 downwards.
AGTGAAGTAACGCAACGTCGATTGCTGAGCAAAAGGACTTGAGATGAAAACAATTGTGACCATTCTGCTTTCCGGCAGCCTCCTGCTGGCTGCGGATAAAAAACCTGCCAAGAAACCAGTGAATCAACCTGCTCCCATTACCATTCCGGCGGGTGCGGTGGAAACGGAAGACGGCAGCTTCCGCTATACGGATGCCCAAGGGAAGAAGTGGCTGTATCGCAACACTCCCTTCGGCGTTTCCCGTGTGGAAGACAAACCGAAAGTGGAAACTGCGCCTCAGGAAGACACGCTGACCAAAGCAACGGTCAATGGGGACACGGTGTACTTTGAAAAGCCAAGCCCGTTTGGCGTGGTGAAGTGGCAGAAAAAGAAGTCTGAGCTAGATGCGCAAGAGCAGCGCATTGTGGACCGGCAGAAGAACAACCAATGATTCGCCCTTTTGCGCGTCCAGTTGTTAGTGTTGTGGTATCTGCCGCGCTTTGCCTGGCGCAAGCGCCGCCTGCTCCCGCTCCAGCAACTCCGGCAGCAGCACCTGCACCTACTCCGGTAGGTGCCTTAAACCTGACCAATGCGCCGTTGCTTCAGGTAATTGACTTACTAGCGCGAGATCTCCATATCAATTACATTCTGGACGCCAAGGTAAAGGGCGGTGCGCCGGTCACCATCAATACCTACGGTGAGGTGCGGAACACGGACCTGCGGCCCATTCTGGAAACCATTCTTCGCATGAATGGCTTGGCCATGGTGCAGGTCGGCAACTTGTACCGCATTGTTCCGTCTGCTGACGCGACACGTTTACCCATCAGCCCGCAAGTCGGCTTGAAGGATTTCCCCGAAGATGAGCGCATGTTGCTCAATCTGGTCTTCCTGAAATTTATGACGGCCCCGGAAATGGAAAAGATCCTGGAGCCGTTTAAAGGGGAAAGCGCCACCGTTATCTCCTACGCGCCAGCGAATTTGCTGCTGGTGGAAGATAACGCTCGCAACATGAAGCGCACCGTGGAACTGATCAACTTGTTTGACAGCGACCAGTTTGCCGGGCAGCGCGTGCAATTGTTTACCACACAGAACAGCCGCCCTTCGGACTTAGCGCGGGAACTCGATACCATTTTTCGCGCTTATGCGTTGAATGAAAAAACAGCAGCCATTCGTTTTCTTCCCATCGACCGCATCAATACGCTGCTTGGCGTAGCTGCCAATCCCGGCATCTTCAAGGAAGTGGATAACTGGGTCAAGAAACTGGATATTCCAGTGAAACTGCCCGCAGGTTCTGTTTCCAACAATGTGTATAAGCTTCGCTATGGCCGGGCGGAAATTCTCGGCGGGGTGATCTCTCAACTCTATGGCGGTTCTGCCTCCATGGGTGGTTTGAATAGTGCTTACGCCGGGGCAGGGCAGCGGTTCGGTAATACCGGTTATCCGGGAGCCACCAACAACTCATTCGGTGGGGGCGGCTTCGGCATGGGGGGAATGAATAGCAGCTATGGAGGCGGCCTGGGATATGGCGGGGCGGGTACACAATTTCCGACCTATGTGAATCCGATGGCCACTACCGCACCCGTGCAACCACCTTCCGCAATGGCTGGAGCGTTCGGTACACCTGCGGGCACCACGGGTACCGCTGTTGCTGGAGCAGTACCTGGGGCCGTACCCGGCGCAACGCCTGACCAAACCGGGTCTTACCTCGCTTCGGGAGTAACCGCGTTTAACGGTCTTCCGCGCATTGTGCCAAACCCATATGACAACACTCTGCTGGTGCAGGGAACGCCGCAGCAATGGGAGCAGATTTTACGTTTGTTGGAACAATTGGACATTCCGCCTCGCCAAGTCTTGATTGACGCGAGAATCTATGAGGTAGATCTGAACGACGAATTGAAGTACGGCGTGGAAGCTGCATTGGTGGCGAGAGGAGCTGTCAGTACCGCCGTTCCCAGTCTTCAGCTACGTGGAGCAAGCGGCGCTGGTGGATTTGGCCTTTCGGCGGGAGCCGTGGTTGGCCAAACCAGGCAACTGCTTGGTTATCTGAATTCGAGTGACGCGCGGGGGCGTACAAAAGTGATCTCTGCGCCAAGCGTGATTGCTACGGATAGCATTCCCGCTTCCATCAACGTAGGGCAGTCCACGCCCACTCTGGCGGGTGTTTCCCCAGGATTGCAGAACAATGGAACCACTCAATTCACGCAGTCGATTTCCAACCAAAGTTCCGGCGTAGCGTTGAACATTATTGCTCGTGTGAATGCCAGCGGCGTGGTCACCATGGTGATTGACCAAAGCGTGACGGCTCCCATTCCCGCTTCCCAGAGTGCAAATCCGAGCATTGATTCCCCTTCTTTTTCGCAACGTCAGGTCAGCACGCAAGTCACAGTGGAAGACGGAGACACGATTGCGATTGGCGGAATCATTACGGAACAAAACGCCACCAGTTCTAACGGCGTTCCCGGCTTGAACAGAATTCCTTATCTGGGAGCACTTTTCGGTGTAAAGTCTTACACAAAACAACGCACAGAACTCATTATTTTTCTGACTCCGCGCGTTATCTACGATACGAATCAGATCACCGACGCTACCGAAGAACTACGTCAAAAGGTAAAAAACGCTTCCAAGCTGGACAAATAGTTTTATTAACTGAAAACCCAGGAGTTCTACTAGTGTCAGTTACAATCATGCCGTACCTAAGGTGGGAAAAACACCAGCACTTCTGGTCAGGGGGGCACGCCAACTTTTAACGTTGCGCGGCCCCGCGGAGGCCCGCCGTGGCGCCCTGCTTCGTGACCTCGCTATCATTCCCGATGGGGCGCTGCTGATCCGCAACGGCATTGTGGAAGAAGTTGGACCAAGCCGCCGCGTGGAGCATTTGGCGGCTGCACGGGGAGCGGTGGAGATCAATGCAACCGGCCGCGTTGTGATGCCCGCTTTCGTGGACGGCATGACCCGGCTGGCGTTCACTCACGCGCTGCCTCCCATGGTGGAAGAAACGGACAAGGACGGTCGCCGTCCCTTTCAGGAAGCCATACGGGAGAGTGCTCGCACGCTGAAAAGCACGTCGCGCAAGCGGCTGGAAATGCGCTGCAAAACGCTGCTGGATGACATGGTGCGCCATGGAACCTGCACGGTGGAAGCGCAAACCGGGTATGGGCAGGATCACAGCGATGAATTAAAAATGCTGCGTGTCCATAGCGCTTTCCAGTCCAGCCCAGCGAGCGTGGTATCTACCTATGCGCTTAACAGTGTTCCTCCAGCGGAAAAGATGGGAATGCCGCTTACCTATCTTCAGGAGTATGCTTGGCCCCTGTTGCAGACCATTCGCCGTCGCAAACTGGCTCGCTTCCTGGATATCACTTGCGGGGCACATGCTTACCACGGAGAAGAACTTCTTCCCTTCCTGAAGTCTGTGCGTACCCTTGGGTTTGGGATCAAGATTCAAGCGCAGCAATTCCATGCGGATTCTTCTGCAGCGCTGGCTGTGGAAACCGAAGCCATCTCTGCGGGTCACATGAATTTCGCTTCGCTTGCCGATATTTGCCTGCTGGCCAAATCACGCGTGATTGTATCCCTGGCGCCGGGATATTCGTATCACTGCGGAGTTACCACGAACTGCCCTGTCCGCTTTGCACCGGCGCGCGCCATGATTGACCGGGGAGTAGCGGTTTCGCTTTGTTCCCACTTCAATGCGGAAACCAGCCCCTCGTATAGCATGCCGTTCGTGCTTTCGCTTGCCTGCCACTATCTCGGCATGACTCCTGCCGAGGCCATCAGCGCTGCTACGGTCAACGCTGCCTGGGCAGCAGGCCGGGGTGAGCAGGTTGGCTCATTGGAACCAGGAAAACAAGCGGACGTTCTCCTATTGAACGTGCGGGATTACCGCGAGATCCCTTATCATGCCGGTGTGAATCCGATTTACCTCACCATCAAGAATGGACAGGTAATCTACCGACAGAGTGGCGTAGGGGCTACCGGCCAATGACAGATGTAGGTCCATTGGTGGAGTGCGTACCAAACTTTTCAGAAGGAAGAGACCAGGAAACTGTGGATCGGCTTTGTTCTGCGATCCGTGAAGTTCCCGGCGTCGCATTGCTTCACCGCACCTCGGATCAGGATCACAACCGCAGTGTCCTTACTTTTGCGGGCAACCCTGCCGCCGTGGTACAAGCCAGCGTGGCGGCTGCAGGCGTAGCCGTACAGCGGATTGACCTCCGCACTCATGCACGGAGTTCACCCCCGCATCGGAGCGCTGGACGTGCTCCCCTTTGTGCCGGTGGGAGAAATCACCTTGGAGGAATGCGCCCGACTGGCTGTGGAAGCAGGGCAACAGATTTGGGCGCAATGGAAGGTGCCGGTGTTTCTGTATGAAGCGGCGGCTCGTATTCCCGAACGAAAGGCTTTGGAAGCGATTCGATCACCAGCGTTCACAGGTGCTCCCGATATCGGGGAAGGACGTCACCCCACGGCAGGGGCATCAGTTGTAGGAGCGAGAAAATTCCTGGTGGCGTGGAACATCTGGCTCAAATCCGCAGACCTTGCGTTGGCAAAACACATTGCCCGCGCCATCCGGCAATCCACGGGCGGCTTTCCGGGCGTCAAAGCCCTTGGGCTGCCGTTGGCCTCAGAAGGGCTGGTGCAAGTTTCCATCAACTCCACGGATTGGGAAGCAACGCCGCTGCCGGTGATCTTTGCGGCAGTGGAGCAACTGGCTCGTGAAGTCGGTGTGGAGATAGCCGGGAAGCGAACTGATCGGACTGATTCCCAGGAGGGCAGCCGAAGGAACGGAGCACCTGCGTTGGTTGAATATGCGTTCCGATTCCATTTTAGAAAACCGGCTCTAACGCAGAGAGGGATAACACTCCTTAACAGGCGCGCCGGTAACGCTTTCTCCGACTTTGACCGTCCCTGTTTGCAGATCTAATTTTTGCCTGGAAGGTCATAAAAGGAGAGAGCATGAAAATTGTTAACACGCCACAAGTGAATGCGCGGTATTGGACAGCAATCACACTTGCCAGCATCTTCGGCACGAATCTAGGGGATTTTTATGCGCATGAGAGCGGGCTCGGCATTGGGAAAGGGCTGGCCCTGTTGGCTCTGCTCGCTGCCGTCGTATTCGCGGTGGAACACTTCTCAAGGCTTTATCAGGAAGCGTATTACTGGGTGGTGATTATCCTGATCCGGACGGGCGCAACTAACATTGCGGACTACCTTGCCTTTCGCGTGCGAGTTCCAGCAATGGCTCTCACGCTCGGCTTGCTCGCATTGCTGTTTCTCTTCGGCTGGCGCACACATCACGCCTCCTTCCGTAAAGGCAAACCGCAGCAGGCGCTGCCGAAAACCGATTGGGCTTACTGGCTGGCTATGTTGACCGCAGGTGTTTTCGGCACGGTTGTGGGAGACATTTGCTCGCACAAAGTGGGTGAGGGCGTCGCTTCTCTGGGCCTCACTGCCCTGCTGCTTTTCGTGCTGTTGGTCGGGCGAGGACGCGCAGCTCAAATCATTCCGCTGTACTGGACAACGGTGGCTTTAGCTCGTACAGCCGGTACAGCGATTGGTGACTGGCTGGCGGAGAACAAAGTCGTGAACATCGGTTTGCCATTCTCCACGTTGATTACCGGAATTGCATTCGTTGCCGTGCTCGTCCTGTGGAGACGGCATTCCAGGGAGGCCCGAACCTTGATCGAGCCGAATTTGCGAGGAATTTAGTGGCCTCGGATCTAGGAAGTAAACACATGCGTACAAACACAGTGACTCTTATAAGCCTGACGAAATGTAGTTTCTATTCTTGGCTATTCGTCCTCTCTTGTTTACAGCCATTGAAGGCACAACTCCCGACAGACAAAGTTGTGCAGGCTGCCAACAAATTTCTCGCGTCCCTCAATGAGGAGCAGCGGCAGAAGGTGACGTATGCGTTCGACGACGAGCAGCAAAGGGCCCGCTGGTCGAACTTTCCGACCCCGGTGGTTCCGCGGGGCGGCATAAACCTGAAGCAAATGACTGCCGAGCAACGTGGTGCCGTCATGGACCTTTTGGCCCTGGTCCTGAGTCCGATGGGCTTGGAGAAAGTAAACCAGATCCGTATGGCCGACGACGACTACAGGGTCAACGGATCGAAAAACCGTCCCCAAGGGGGAGGGCCCCGGGGCGGAAATGGCGGTCCTCCTCCCGGACAGAACCGTCCGCAGCAACAGGAAGGCGGTAGAGGAGGTACAGGAGACAGGCAACCGAGGAACCGCGACGACCTTTTCGGAAGCGATCTCTACTACATCTCGTTTGTTGGAAAGCCTTCCACCACCGTTCCCTGGATGCTGCAGTTCGGCGGCCATCACCTTGCACTGAACATCACCATCGCCGGCAGCAAAGGCATTATGACCCCGTCGCTCACTGGCGCTCAACCGGCGACCTTCACGCTTAACGGGAAAACGATTCGTCCCGTTGGACGCGAGAGCGATAAGGCGCTGGCCCTTCTGCAATCACTGGACGACACGCAGCGCAAGCAAGCGATCCTGAGCTACCGTGTTCCGGATCTGGTGCTTGGCCCCGGTCAGGATGGCAAGAAAATCGCGCCTGAAGGAATGAAGGTAGCTCAGATGAACGACAAACAGCGAGCCATGCTGCTGGACCTTATCGGCGAGTGGGCCAACATCATGAGCCAAAGCGCCGCCGCTTCCCGAATGGCCGAGCTGAAGGCGGATTTAAACGAGACGTGGTTCGCCTGGAGCGGACCAACCGATTTCCAGCCGGGGAATAACATCACAGCGTACTACCGCATCCAGGGACCGCATCTGGTCATTGAATATGCGCCTCAGAATGATGAGCCGAACAATCACGTTCATACGATTTACCGCGATCCGACCAACGATTACGGACGGCAAATCGCTACCAAATGAATAAAGTCGAGCGGAGGCCACTACAATGAAAGAAAGTGCTAGTAACTCTTGCGCCCAAGCCGGCGCGCCCCAGTTGGTTGCGGGCGCCTGCCCCGGTAGGGGATAACTATCGTGATCTGAAATCGCTGATGGGACGGCTGAAGCTTCATACCGTGTGTGAAAGCGCGGCCTGCCCCAATGTGGGGGAATGCTGGAACCGGCGTACCGCCACATTCATGATCCTAGGCAACGTTTGTACGCGCCGCTGCGGTTTCTGTGCCGTCCAGAAAGGCGGCCCTCTTCCCGTGGACTACGATGAGCCCCGGCGTGTAGCAGAAGCTTGTGAAGCCATGGGCTTGCGATATGCGGTGGTAACCAGCGTAAATCGCGATGACCGCAAAGACGGCGGCGCGGAATTGTTTCGGCTCACCATTGACGCCATCCGCGAACGTATTCCTGGTTGCAAAGTGGAAGTGCTGGTGCCGGATTTTCAGGGAAATCACGCTGCGATGGAAATCGTGATGTCCCCTGCGCCCGACGTGCTGAACCACAATACGGAAACCGTGCCTCGCCTGTATCGGCAGGTTCGTTTGGGAGCGCGTTACCAGCGATCGCTCGATATGCTCGCCTATGCCAAAAAGCTGTCCCCGGAAACTCCAGTGAAATCAGGCTTGATGTTGGGCTTGGGGGAAACCATGGAAGAAGTAATCGGCGTAATGCATGATCTCCATGCTCACTCGGTAGATATCCTGACCCTTGGCCAATATCTGCGTCCGTCTCCGAAGCACTTGCCGATTGTTCGCTATATCAGCCCGGCGGAATTTGCTGAGTTGCGGGACGAAGGCAAGCGCATTGGGTTTTCCCATGTGGAAGCAGGCCCATTGGTGCGCAGTTCCTACCATGCGGATGATTCTCACGCGTCCGCCATCGTTCGGTAAAACTGGCGCTGCTGTTCTGCTGTGAAGAGCCAAGAGAAGTTGGCGCAGGCCGTTTGCCTGGCGGCGTGTTCCATTGCCATTCGTTCTTCTGGCGACGTCAGTAGGCGCTGAATCGCGTCAGCAAACTCCGCAGGGGAATCTGCAATCACCACATCGCGCCCGGAATGGAGTGCAAGTCCATTTACGCCCGCGCTGGTGCTCACAATGGCTTTCCCCATGGCCATCGCTTCCATGATTTTGATGTTGGTTCCGGCGGAGGCGGTTAATGGAGCAATCACCACGGAAGCTGCTCGGTAAGCGGGCCTGACATCGCCCACGAATTCCTCTACTTTCATGGAGTCAGTGAAAGGAAGCTGCTTCTGGTAGCGCTCCAGAAAGTATGGGTAGCGCTGGCCAGCAATGATGTGAAGTTTTGGCGATAGTGCTTGCAGCAACGGCCAGACCTCCCGGAGGAAAAACTCCATGGCAAGCACATTCGGCAAATGAGCAAAAGAGCCAATAAATAAGACGGTTCCCCGTTGCGGCGGTTCGGGCGATGGCTGAAAACGCGCGGTATCCACGCCGTTCGGCAGGGAGATCGCTTTTGGCAGAGCTACCGTATCACGATCCTTTGCGGACATCGTAATCACAGCATCCACCTTTTGCCAAATGGCGGTTTCCCATTTGCGCCACTTTTCTGTTTGTTGTTGCAGTTCCCAATTGTTGGGATCGCGTTCCAGCAATTGCTGTTGGAGGTCAAAGGTGATGTCGTGTTCCACCAACGCCGTTTTCGCGGGAGCACAGTCTTCCGCATACTGAGCCATCTGCGTAAATTCCAGTTGCACCAGTGCGGGTGACCACTTCTGCAAGGTTAACCGTAAAGCCGCATGAAAAGCCGGGGAGTCAAACTCTTCCACTGTATCCGGGCGGTCCGTGGTTTTTCGGTAATGCGTGCCGGACCGTTTCACCAGCACGATCTCCTGGCAAAGGGCGAGCAATTCCGGTGGAGGCGCAAGGAGCACATCGCAGAATGCAACCAGAATTTGTCGCGTATCCGCTGCCGCCTGTTTCATCAGGTTGAACATCCGAACTGCACCGCCGTGCGCCAGTGGAAAAGGCAGATACGGCGTGGCAATCACTACCGTGATGTTTCCCTTGCTCTGCTGGCCGGGAAATACGGCAACATCCCCGTTCGTAAGCGCCAAGAACAATTCTTCAGAAAGCCCGAATGGTGATTGTGGATGCCGATTTTGCCAAGGCAGCGACGCCGCTATTCGTAAAGGTGTTTCCTTTCTTGCCAACTGAAGACGTCGCACAGCGCTATGCCATAAACGAAGGAACAAGGCTCGATCCGCTACCGCATGAGCCACAAAGCGGAGGTAATTGGCTTCCACCATGTTCTCCACTTGTTCCGGTGTGAAGTATCGCGATGTGGTGGCGCGATGCCTGTGTTCCACATGTGCACGGGCCGCTAGCACGCTAGGCCAACCACGAAGCCAACCACGGTAACCAAGGTCTAAATCCTCTACGTATGCCGGGCGGTACGCCAGTGAAAAGCCGCCGATGGCGCGAAGCTTGCCGGTATCGAAGAGAGAACATCCACCGCTTCCATATAGAACCCAGGTTTGGTCCTCGCCCGGAATTGGCTCATCGCAGCGGATGGGAAAATCGGTCGGTTCGGTAGATCGCATCACCGCTTTGCCGGTTTCTTCGCGGCGAAGGCCGGGCGGGAAGAAAATCTGCGCCGTAACGCAGAACAGATTCGGCATTGCGGCAAATGGCTTCTGGAGTTCGTGAAGAAATGCCGGCTCCACCACCATATCGTTGTTCAACAGCAGCGTATGGCGGAAAGATGCCTGGGCAATTCCATCGTTTGCTGCCTCTGCAAAGGAAAGCGGCTTGGCATGAACTCTGATGTGAACGGACGGGTAATTGGCGCGAAGCCAGCTTTCCGTGCCATCCTCCGAGCCGTTATCCACCACAATCACTTCTTCCGGCCCTTGTGCCAGCAGTGGAGGCAGCGACGTTTCCAGCAGGTGTTTGCCATTCCTGCTAGGAATCACCACCGAGATGCCGGAAGGCAATGCGGCCCCCGGCGTATTCGCTTCCATACGCGTTTCTTGCTTACGGTATCTAACGGCAAGTTCCCCGGAAAGTTGTGCGAGCCGTGCTAGAATCGGCACGCGAGCATCGCCTGGATGTTGTAACCGCTTCCACCATCGCCTGACTGGGCTGGTGGGTTGCCGTTGTTTCCGGAGAAAGTGCTTCCCTTCCCATAACCACCGTTGGGCGAATGCCAAGCTCTGACGGGGAGCAAAATGGAAAGGAGGTCGCCCTTCGGCAAATGCCCACAAATGGCCGGGTACGGTTTGTTGCGCCAATGCCCACATGCTTCGATAAGGGCGGTGCAGCGGCAAGGAGAGGCCAGCGCATTGCACCTCACTATCACGGATAACTTCTTGCAATATGGCTTTGTTTTCCGAAACGCTTCGGAATACATGATAGGGAATCCAGGTTCCGGTGGATGGCTCAAACTCTGACACTACATAGAGAGGCCACTCCGGGCGACTCGTGACCATGGCGCGGAGCAACTGCTGGTTTTCCTCGGGCAAGCCGGAAGAAAACGCAATCTGAATCGGGGACGGCAAACGGTGCTTAGATCAGCAATCGACGGTCCGGCAGCGGTTTCCGGTGTTGGTAACTGTGCCACATGTCTTGTGCCTGGAGCCCAAAGGCGGTAGAAACCGGATTTACATAAGGCAGGAATTGCCCGTGTTTCGTGCCAAAGTAGTATCCGCCATTAATCTGCGCGTCATCGCTGGCAGTTTGAAACTGCGCCAAGGCATCTGCTTCCATGGCAGCGGTGTGTTCATCCAGCGGCAGCACATCCAATGCGTCTGCATACAGCCGCACACGCAGCAGTTGCGCATATACATCAGAACGGGCAAAGGTGGGAGCAATGGTGTGCAAAAAATGAGCCACGCGCTGAATGCCTTGCGCGGAGGCGCGCTGCGGAGCCACTGGAAGCATGGCTTCCAGAAAATAGCAGTAAGCGTGAAGCCGATCCATTACCTTTTCCGAATCGGTGTGACCCGGCAGAAACTCACCGTGATCCTGCAAGGATTGGCGCAGCAAGCGGTCATACGGTTGCCGAAACGCAGATTCTCCCGTTTCTTCTGCTAGTTCCAGCCATGCTAATGCAGACTTCAATTGGTAGCAGCCGGAAGATCGCGACCAGCGAGGATCTCGAAGCGCGGGAACTTTGGAAGGAAGTTCCAACACCGGATGAAAGTCAAAACCGGCATCAAAATCTGACAGCATGGAGCGACCGCACGCCGCAGCGGCATCTAAAAAGACGCGATCACGCGTGACGCGCCAAACGCTCAAAAGACCGCGTGCAATAATGCCGCAATCAAAAAAGTAAGCTGGCGGGTAAGTACCTGCCCCTTCTTCCGGCAATTCAAAAGGGAACGTTTGCAATTGCCGGTCCCATGCCTGGTCCACCAGAAACCGGGCTGTGGAAATTGCACGATGAAGGTAGCGAGAATCGCCAGTAACGGAATAGAGATAAATGAGTGCACTGGCATGGTAGCCAGTGATTTCTGTAGAAACAGGCTTGTTTTGGCGCAGGTCCGAACAGTAAAAGCGTGCCACTCCGCCGGAGGCCATCTGAATCCCAGAATGCAGCAGCCATTGGCCGGCTTGGGTCAGCGCTTGAGTGGTCGGCAGAGCCGAATCAATTCTTGCAGAAGATACCAAGATAATTATCGTAACATTCTGATTCCTCTGAACATAACCCATAAGATTACTGGTCGGAAGCTCCCATTGGAGGCGAGTTCCTCGGGTCTGATTGATTACACTAAAGGGGAGGAATCGAGTGCATCAGTTAGCGGTGCTTCTGGCAGCTTTCGGCATCTTCGGGCATAGTGGGGACACGATCAATTTTGATGCCCTGGCGGTGGGTGCGACCCCGCAATCGTGGTCGCTGGCCACTACGCATAAAGGAGCACCGGGCCGCTGGATCGTGCAAAAGGATTCCACCGCGCCGAGCCATCCTTATGTTCTGGGGCAAATGGCAGCCGATCCGAATCGGAACCGTTTTGCCTTGGCTCTGTATGACAACGGGTACTGCAAAAACGGTGATCTCAGCGTCAACGTCAAGTTTGTGAGCGGCAAGTTGGAGCAGACCGCTGGCTTGGTGTGGCGTTACCAGGACCCGAATAATTACTATTTCCTTCAAGTGAGCGCCACGCAAGACAGCATTGGTGTTTACCGAATGACGGAGGGAAGAGCGGTTCCTGTTGCGCGTCTAAACCCAGGCTTAAAGGCGTTTGCCGTGACTCATCGAATTGATCCGCAGGAGTGGAATCTGCTCCGTGTATCTTATAAGGACACCCAGATCAGCATTTACTTTGACCATCGCAAGGTGATGGACGCCCTTGACGCCACTCTGGCTAAGCCAGGAAAAACGGGCTTATGGACTAAGGGCGACACGGTTGCTTACTTCGACGACTTCAAGCTGGACCGGAAGAAGGACTGAAGCAAGTTAGCGTGCCTCCAGTTTAGCTTGCACTTTGCCTTTTGGCCTTAACAGAATCGGTGCGGGATCGAGCGGATGATGCGTCGCGGTAATTTGGAAGCGCCACCGCTGCGCAAAGGCTGTCAGTAACAAAGCCCCCTCCATCCAGGCGAAACGTTCTCCGATACAGAGGCGGGAGCCGCCCCCAAATGGAAAATAAGCAAACTTTGGCCGTGCTCGGTCTTCCTCCGCCCACCGCTCAGGCTGAAAGAGTTCAGGTTCAGGCCAATATTTTGGCGAACGCTGCATGACGTAGGGGCTCACGAGCACCACTGACTGAGGGGGCAGGACATAGCCTCCAATCTCTACCTGCTCCGTCACAAGGCGCCCAAGTGCCCAGGCTGGGGGATAGAGCCGCAACGCTTCGGCAAAGACGTTTTGCGCATAGGGCAGGCGGGGCAAGTCCTCAAAAGTAGGTACACGTCCTTGGAGTTCACTATCAATCGAGCGGTGCAGTTGCGCTTCCACCTCCGGATGGCGGGACAGGAGCCAGATCGCCCAAGTAAGTCCGCTGGCGGTGGTCTCGTGACCAGCCAAAAACAGACTCACCGCCTCATCGCGAATCTGTTGGTCAGTCATTCCACGTCCATCACCCTCATTGTCACGTGCCATGATCAGCATGGAGAGCAGATCACCGGTGTCTTCGCCACTGGAACGCCGCTCTTGAATCAAGCGATAGATGGTGTTGTCTAAAAAGGTGTTCGCCCGGCGAAAGCGGCGTGCCACTGGAAGGGGAAAATATCGCAGGTATTCGATCAGAGGATAGCGTAGGAGCGGCATCATCTCGAGCAGTGTCGCTAGGGCTTCGCCCACCTTGGGTGCGGTCTCCTTTACGTCGGCACTGAACAGGGTACGAGTTACAATCGCAAGGGTTAATGACAACATCTCACGATTCACATCAATCGTTTGCCCGTTGCTCCATCGCTCTTGTGCCGTAGCTGCCAGTTCCGTCATTGCGTTCGCATACATAGCAAGCCGCTGGTGATGAAATGCCGGCTGCACAAGCCGCCGCTGCCGTAAGTGTGACGATCCTTCATTGGTTAGCAGGCCGTTGCCAAGGACCATTCTGGCTCGCTGCATCACGCGCCCTTTTACAAAGTGCGCGCTTTTCGTTACCAGCACTTCTTGCACGAGATTGGGATCATTGACGAAATAAATATGTTGGTTCGCCGCCCGGAAATAAGAGATCTCACCGTAGTCATGGGTCAGCCCAGTAAGGAAGCGCAAGGAATCCTTGCGTAGATCATTGAAGGATCCCAGCAAGCCGCCCTTGGGTCCTGGAGGCCGTCGTATTTGTGACATATGTTTGTTGTGACGGTCTACCCGGCGATTGCAGTAGCTAAAGGCCTATCGCTGTGCTGCAACAAGGCAGCGGGCACACTGTATTGCAAGAAGAAGCGCTGTTCACCAGCGATCTCGGTCTGCTTGATCAGCTTCCAACCAATACGGAGATAGAGCCGCAAAGGTCGAGGAGCAGTGCTCGCAAATCCTGTATGAAATCCCTCCGCACTGAGTATACGGAGGCACTGATGCCACAAACGAAACTTGAAGTTTACGTCACGATCGTATGGATTAAAGAACGTCAGTACCTCGAAACAGCCTTGTTTTTCCCCGGCGGCAGGAACCCAAATGCTTCGGACTGGAATTGCTTCATGGCAATATTGAACGCAAGAGCTGCTTCCACCTTCCCGCCCGGACCGCGCATGGCGAACACCGCTTGATCCTCATAAGGGATGCGCGTCGCCAGTCGACGTCCATCATGATCCCAGCACCAAAGCGTGTGGATCAGCCGGTTTGAGGTCACCCGTTCAAATGAGGTGAAAAACGCATGTTCATAGCTTTGACGCACGTCCGCGTCGGTGAGGTCCAGCCGCTCGAACAGGTAGGCAGAACTCATCGTGCGGTCACCCTCAGCAAGATGTCGCGGCTGGGAACAAGCCCGACAATACCCAACGCTTCCACAGGCTGGTCATCTGCGTACTCGATTTTGTACCGTTGCGAGATCATGGCGAGAGCAATCAACATCTCGATCACCGCAAAATGGTTGCCCAGGCAAATGTGCTTACCATTTGAGAAGGGAAGATAGGCACGCTTTGGCCAGCCGGAACCGGGAGCAAAGCGTTCTGGCCGAAATGTGTCCGATTCGTTGCCCCAATCTGTTGTACGGTGCATCCCATAAATGGAGATGACTACCACGCAACCTTTGCCGATGCGTTGGCCGGAGACCTCATCGTCCTCCAGACAGCGCCGCGCTGTGGTGTAAAGCGGAGGATACAGACGGAGCGTCTCATGCAACACTTGACTGGTATGGCTGAGCTTCTGTAAATCGTCCCAGGTGGGAAACCGACCTCCCAATGCCTCATCTGCCTCATTTCGGAGTTGCTCTGCTACAGCCGGATGACGCGACACAAGGTACAGAGCCCAAGCAAGCGCAACCCCTGTGGTCTCATAGCCGGCGAGCAACAAAGATTTGGTTTGGTCCACAAGCTCTTCGTGCGTGAGCGGATCGCCCGTCTCTGGATCTCGTGCGGCAATCAGGGAATTGAGCATGTCTGGCAATTGCGGCTGGGGCTCGGCAAGCCGCTTGGATACATAGCGGTCAACGAATGCATCCAGGCTCCGTTTACAGCGAAGAAGTTGGCGATTATTGGGCGACGGAAACCACATGGGAGGTTGCACTAGCGATAAATTCCGCCTGCGCAAATGCACGAGACTATCTCGCAATGTAGCGCCCAGCCGAGTACTCTCGCTGGCCGGAATATCCGCCGAAAAGAGCATGCGCCCCATTGCCAAAAGCGTAAGCCGTTGCGTGGCCCGGCCGGCCACCATGGGCGAGCCGTCCCGGATTGCCGGGTCCCATTCTTCTGAGAACAACTGATGCAAAGTCTTGGCAACCTCGGGAACTACCTTATTCATGGCGTCCGGTCGGAAGGAAGGCTGAATCTGCCGGCGGTTCTTACGCCACACATCACCCTCGGATGCAATCAGGCCACGACCAACAATGATTCCGAGATTGCGATGGTGAAACGATTTGCCATAGCGCTTGCTGCCGCTCACGAGCACATGATGAGCAATCTCCGGGTCCGTCACCGACACAAATTGCTGATTCAGGATGCGAAATCTGGCGAAGCCCCCCTGGTTCGATGCGATGTTGGCGAAGAACAGATGTGGAGCCTGACGGATACCGCGAGCACTTCCGTATAACCAATGCGGTTCCGGGATCACAAACGGCTGCGCGGCACTCATCGCTTTCCTTGTGCTGCAAATTGACGCGCTTCCTCAAGAAAAGCTTCGTCCAGAGCAGAGGCGCTCTCTACGATTCGAGTCATCTGTGCGAGAAAACGCGCGGCAACCATGCCGTCCACAATGTCATGATCACCCGCGCCGCCAACCACCAGGATTTTGCGATTTACAATCGCTCCGTCTCCATTCATTGCGAGCCGGTTCGTGATGGTACCTACTGAAAGGGAAAACGTATGTACCGTGGGACCAAACACTGCACCTGCGTTTGAGAATCCGTGCGGCTGGACGTTGGTCAAGATCACGGTGCCATGCAGACGTTTGAAGAACAAGGGATCTCGACGCGCACGCCAACTCACCAGGTCGCGTAGAACTCCAGGCCAGCGGGCAAAACGCCGACGCATCTTCACTGCTTCTGCCACAGCCTTTTGTTGTGCAATGTCATCCGCACGTACCGCTTGCCGAAGTTCCCAATTGATCTCAGCCAAGCTTTTCCTCTGCGCAGCACGCACGATGTAGCCGGTGGGAATACGCCCGCCGTTAGGCAGTTTCTTCTCCACCGGGGTGAGTACGTCGATGTCCTCAAAGGAGATCAACTTATTACCGCGCCGGTAACTCACCACCATGGGATGCAATTTGATCGCCTGCACCATGCAATGAAGCATGTAAGCATGGAACGAAATGGCCACGCGAGTCAGTTTCTGAGCACGGCTGATCCCAGCGAGAGCATCCGTAACGTCCATCTCCAGAAATCCCTGAACACCGTTGGGCCGCTTGGTGTTCATGTATGAGATTAAGGCATTGCGCAGAACTGGCCACTGCCTCTCCTCGAAGACAGGCATTTCACTCGCGTTCTTCACGCATTCACCTCATGGGAATGTTGACTTCGGAAGTGATCCATGAACGCACACAGCGACTCCACCGCGTTTGTGGTGACAGCATTATAGATGGAAGCGCGGATCCCTCCTAACGATCTGTGTCCTTCCAGCCCATACATTCCGTGCATCTGTGCATCCTGCAGGAATCTATGCTCGAGCTCTGGGGTGGGAAGCCGGAAGGCTACATTCATCATCGAGCGGTCCGGTACTGCGGCATACCCGCGATAGAAGTTATCACTGCGATCGAGAGCCGAGTAAACGGCAGCCGCTTTGGCCTTATTTAACGCTCCCATGGCATCTAGGCTACCAATCTCATCCCGCAACCAACGGGTTACCAGCATAGTCACGTAAATCGCGAAAACCGGGGGCGTATTGTAAACCGAACCCATGCGCGTATGCTCCCGATAATCCAACATCGCCGGAAGATTATCGGGCACTCGCGACAACACGTCCTCACGAAGAATCACCACGGTGACTCCCGCTGGCCCCAGATTTTTTTGCGCATGAGCATAAACGATACAGAACTTTTCGATGTCAAATGGACGGCTCAAGAATCTGAAGACATGTCGCACACCCGCATCACGTCATCACGGCCCACAGTGCGATGGAACTGTAATCCCTCCACAGTTTCGTTGGATACGTAATGAATATAGGGTGCGCTTGCGCTATGTTCCTGTTCGAGTTGGCTGGCCGAGGGCAGCGCGCTGAATCCCTCCTCCTGATTTCGCAACACACGCACGGGGCCTTCACGCCGAGCTTCGGTGATTGCTTTTCCGCTCCAATACCCGGTGTGTAGATACTCCGCCGGGGCTCCTGCTACCGCGGAGCAGCGTCATCGGCACCATGGAGAACTGCAGCGTTCCGCCACCTTGCAGGAATAGAATTTTGTAGCAATCGGGAACCTTGAGTAGATTCCGTATGTTAGCTTCCGCTTCATCAACAACGTTGCGGAACCAGCGCGAGCGATGACTGATACCCAGCAGCGACAAGCCCTCACTCCGAACCTCCAGAAGTGCTTCCGAGGCGTCCCGAAGCACGCAATAAGGGAGCGCTCCAGGCCCAGCCGAAAAGTTATGATTCATTCCTTGGTGACCAGGAATGTTCTTCACGCAAAGTATGGCTTCCTTCCTCTCTAAGTGAAATGAACTATTCGGAATCTCGGAAATCCGCTGATTTCCGTAGTTATCAACACCAGATTGCGGCACCTGAAACTGATCGTCCGAAACGAGATTTTGCTACATCGATTGTACTGGTTTTGACAAGTTCAACTGAGGTAAAAGCAAAAGCACGAGAAAAGACTAGCGGGTGCTGTTCTTTTCCGGCAATGGCTGATTGCTGACCAGAAGCTTGCCACCGGATCGTGCCACCGGAAACCAGCCCTCGCCTTTCACCAGATTCTGCAGACGTATTGCGGGGTCTGCTTCAGCCAGAATGTAAACACGCTCCGGAGTGGACCAAAGATGCTGGAAGTCCGTGTCTTTGATGAACACTGGTGGCGCACCTGGAGCATAAGAACCGTACTCCAGATTTGTTCTTTCGCCCATTGAGCAGCAGAGCCGTTCGGTTGGTGTAGAAGAAAACGGAGGAAAACGCGTAGTATTGATCGTCCACAATCAGCTGCCCCGGAGGCGCTTGTAACAAGGCATCGGCCAGCGGCTTCGAGCCCAGGTAAGGATCAAACACTCCCATCGCCAGTCTGGCAGCCTGGAAGAAAATTACCATCATGAAGGCCAACGAAAGGTAAGCGCGTCTGCCCCTGAAACCACCATGCGCCCACCGCGCCCACCAACATGGCGAACAATCGCCAAGGCAAGCGGTAGCCGCAGGTATGCAAACGCCTGAAAGGTCAGATCCGTCATGTGGCCCAAGGAAAGGGTGTAAAGATCAGGATTCTTAGATAGCGCATCCGAGATATCGCCCGGAGAAGCCATCCCACGTGTTCCGGCCAGCAGAAAAGCCAGCACTCCGCCAATCAAAGCCGCCACTGAAGCAGCTACCTTTGTGGCCGGTTGCAACAATGCCAATCGGACGATGCCATGGCCGCCCCCAGAAGAATGGCGAATGCCGGGTAGCAAGGCATGGAATAGTATTCCTGCGTTGTGGAGAAAGTGAAGAACATCAGCACTAAGCCAATCCAACACAAACATAAGAGGCGCACCCGCGAACCACGATCAGCTGCCACGAAACCGGAGTTTGGCCACTGCCGGCAAGTACACGCTCCAAGGAAATAGCCAGATCAGATGGAACAGCCAGAACCAGAGCCGCGGCACGGTGTTGTAATCGCGCGGGTAACGGCGATTCAGAAAACGAAGCAGATGTTCGTTGAAAAAGTAGAACCAGAAAAAGCCGTGGTAAGAGCCGGATTCGCTATGGATCGTGAAATTGAAGTACGGCGGATTCCGCAAGGTGGCAAGCACATGCCAGGGCGCGGCAATCGCCAAGAAAAGCAAGCAACCCGGTAGGAATCCGGAGTCGCTGCCAGGTCTGTCTTGCGCCACACTTCCCCGGTAAAGACCAGGTAGATTCCGGCTGCTGCCGACCGGGAAACACAATGGCAATCAAACCTTTCAGCAGAACGCCGACCGCCATGGCGGTCCAGAACGCCATGGCCCAGAGATAAGGCCGCTTTTCTTCGGGATCGATTGCGCGAAGCACACGCCCAAAGCGTTAACGTGATCGCCAGTGTCAGAATCACATCCGGAATCAGAACACGAGTGAAAAGAAACAGGCCGATGCAGGTGGCCAGACACAGCCCTGCATAAAAACCGGCATCAGCGTCCCATGGCCCATCGGGCGAATCGCGCCACGTACCAGGCAGAGCAGGATGCAGCTCAATGCCACCGGCAGTCGCGCCGCCCAATCGTGCACGCCGAAAACCCTATACGACGTGGCAATCATCCAGTACTTCAAGGGGCCTTTTCTAGATACGGCAACGCCATCCAGACGCGCGGTTACCCAATCGCCGGATTGGAGCATATTGCGCGCAATCTGCGCCTGGACCGCATCCACATCGTCCACCAGAGACGGCGGACTGATAATGGAAAGCAGAAAAATCGGCAGCGGCAAAGAAGACAACGATTAAGTCGTCGCGGCCAGCACCGGCGCGGAAAACTCGAACAAGGATTCTTCCCGTTGGAGCGGTTTCGATGTTCCACTTCTTGAGCCACAGAAAAAGAGTCAACAGACCCCATAGATGGTAACCGGCATTGCTTCGCCTTTCCATATGATCGCGAATCAAACGCTGGATCGCACTAAAATTGAAAATCCCTGTACTTTCAATTGCATCTCGCGTCAGCGTATCCATCAGCAAAGGACGGAGGAAACCACGGAACCATTCGTGGGTGGGAATGTCAAAGCCTTTTTTCGGTCGCCTCAACACCGCAGCGGGTAATTTATTGCGCATCACCCGTTTCAGAATGAATTTCTGCTGGAACCCGCGAATTTTCAAGTCTTCCGGCAGGGAAGCGGCAAACTCCACCATACGATGATCCAGAAATGGCGGGCCGCACTTCCACGGAATGCGCCATGCTCATGCGGTCCACTTTGTAAAGAATGTTATCCGGCAGGTAATATTTCTGGTCCAGCAGCATGTACCGGTTCAGTGCACCCACTGCGCGACGGCTCGGGAGCAAGTCAAACAGATTGGCACGGAATCCGGACGGCTCGGAGGCGCCGAAAAGAGCTGCCTTCTGGCTACGGGAGAAGGTTCCGTTCCAGAACATGTGAGCATCGATCTGGTTTTCAGCAGCGAACCTTCCAGCCAGCGTTTCAGCTTATATTCAAATCCGATTTTTGCCCGGGAAACCGGCATCCCCGCTGGAGAAAGCGGAGAGCTTGCTTCCGGAAAGAGGGCGGAACCGCTCGCAACGGCCGGCCACGCGGTCCGCCAAATAGGTGAGATAGCCACCGAATAACTCATCGCCTCCGTCACCGGAAAGAGCAACCGTGACGTGCCTGGACGTCATGCGGGAAAGAAACCACACAGGCAGCGCACCAGCATCGGCACCAGGCTCATCAGAATAATAGGCGAAATCTTCGATGGCCGAAGCCATCTCCCCGTCTGGCCGCAACTCAATCTCGTGATGGTCGGTGCCGTAATGGGCGGAAACGTTGCGAAAGTATTTGCTTTCGTCACAACACTTGGCCTGGAATCCTACGCTGAATGTCTTCAAGGTCTGCGAACTGGCTTCCGCTGCATAGTGAAGAATGGTGGAAGAATCCAACCCGCCGCTGGACCATATGCCGAGTGGCACATCTGAAATCATGTGCTCTTTTACGGCCTGCGCCAACAAGAAATCGAGTTGGTGTTCCGCATCCTGCAACTTCAATTTGCGTTGTGGATGAAAACGGAGTTGCCAATACGGTTGAACGTGGGATTTGCCGTTCCGATATTCCAGAAAGCATCCTGGCGCAAGCTTTTCAATGCCTTTCACAAGCGTTCGCGGGGACGGCACATAATTCACGGAAAGGTAGTCTCGCAGGGCTTCGCTGTCTAGTTCCCGCTTCACACCGGGATGTTCCAGGATTGCCTTGAGTTCACTTCCGAAGTGGAGTTGCCCACTGCGATGGAGGATATAAAGAGGTTTGATGCCGATGCGATCTCGCGCCAGAATCAGCCGTTTTTCCTCGGTACGCCAAAGGGCCATGGCAAACATTCCGCGTAACCGGGCAAAACAGTCTACATCCCATTGTTGGAATGCTTGCAACACCACTTCGGTATCGCAATGAGATTGGAATCGGCGTCCCAGGCCTTCCAGTTCTCCTCGCAGCTCGGCGTGATTGTAGATTTCTCCGTTAAAAACAATGACGGTGGAATTATCTGCACTGATCAGAGGCTGGTCGCCGCCTTGAAGATCAATAATTTTCAGCCGAACCGCACCTAAGCAAACGTCAGGCGAAGTAAACGTGTTCTGCTGGTTCGGACCTCGATGGAACAGGCTTGCTGTTAAGCGCTGAATAATGCTTCTATCAACGGAGTAGTCCCCGTGAGTAAAACCCGCAATTCCACACATGTGCTGTTTTCCTAGCGCACCCACCCAAAGGCACACTTTTTCCGTGACAGAGGAAAGCTACTAACAACGAATGTGGGCAGGATATCCAAATGTGATGAATTTCGCAAGAGTTTCGAGACTTTTTCTTTGGAGTCGGGTAGCTGCAAGAAGTACTTTGTATTGTACTTGATCTTCCAAGGCGCTTTCTGCTCTCCGTTCTGCCTTGGTTTATGCTGGAAAGTCGACGGGGACAAAGGTTGTCAAATTGCTTTACCTCTTTATAGCTGCACCTGAAAACGAATGAACGCATGGCTAAAGTACTGCGCCTTTGTGCTGCTTATCAGTGGGACCTCGCAGGCGCAAGTGATTGAGTACGAGTCCGGGGGGGTCAAACATCAGACGCTCACGCGAAATGGGGTAACGGTGATGTTTGCAGTCGCGCGGGCTCACGTGCGGGACTATTCCATGGTGCAGGTTTCCATTGCGAATGGATCGCAAATCTATTCCATGGTTCGCCCGGAGGATTTCTCGTACTCCCTGCCGGATGGCCAAGTGGTACAAGCTTCCTCAGCTACGGATGTAGTACGGCAGCTTCTGGACCGGGGCAACCTTGGCGATGTGCAAAAGCTCATTCTTGCCTATGAAAGCAATCTTTACGGGATTCCCAACATGCGTTCCATCAATGGGTATGAGCAGCGTCGGCGGGGAGCAATGGCTGAAGGTGTTCCCGCGAAGTTCAAGGCTGCTGCCGCAGCTTCCGCCTTGGCATTGGTTCCCACGCGCCTAGCACCCGGCCAGTCTACCGATGGGGCTGTCTTTTTCCCCTTAGAGCCGAAATTACTGGCTGGCGGTAAGCTGGTGGTACATAGCAACAACGAAACTTACGAATTTAACGCCACTCAGTAACAGTCAGCATCCTCAAAAGGGGGGATTTTGCCTCCTTGCTAGAATCAAAGCAGCCTGGGATTCCACTACATGAATCAACCTATTTCGGAATTGCCCCGTACTTTGGGTGAGTTGCGCAAGAGTGCCTTTGCCCGGCCTGAAATTACCGGCAAAAGCGTGAAAGATGAGCTTCGAGCAAATTTAATTCAGAAATTACTAAAGAAAGAACCTCTTTTCCCCGGCATTGTGGGATATGAGGACACTGTTGTTCCCCAAGTAGTAAATGCCGTTCTTTCACGGCACAATTTTATTTTGCTGGGTTTGCGCGGACAGGCAAAAACACGTCTGATCCGGATGTTAACTACCTTGCTGGACCCGGCTGTACCCTATATTGCCGGTTCAGAAATCCACGACGACCCTTTTCACCCGATCAGCCGCCAAGCGCGAGACATGATCGCGGAAGCAGGAGATGATACGCCGATCGGATGGCTGACGCCCGAGCAGCGTTATGTGGAAAAGCTGGCGACGCCGGATGTCACCATTGCCGACATGATTGGCGACATTGACCCCATTAAGGCGGCGCGACGCGGACAGGACATTTCCGACGAGCTTACTGTGCATTACGGCCTGCTTCCCCGCGCAAATCGGGGAATTTTCGCAGTCAACGAACTCCCGGATTTGGCTGGCAAGATCCAGGTCGGTCTGTTCAACATCATGCAGGAAGGCGATGTGCAGATCAAAGGCTACCCGGTGCGCCTTCCGTTGGATGTGCTGCTGGTCTTTACAGCCAACCCGGAAGATTACACGGCACGCGGCAAGATCATTACGCCTTTGAAGGACCGAATTGGAAGCGAGATTCGAACCCATTATCCGGCTACTGTAGAACAAGGATTGGCTATCACGGAGCAGGAAGCCTGGACAACGCGAGAATCTGTGATTGAGTTGCGGGTGCCCTCCTATATCAGCGAAGTAGTGGAGAATCTGGCGTTCGCTGCCCGCGAAGACAAGCGGGTGGATAAGCGTTCCGGCGTTTCCCAACGGTTGCCGATATCCGTCATGGAGAATGTTGTTTCCAACGCAGAACGCCGTGCTTTGCGCACCGGAGAAACACTGGCAGTGCCCCGAGTGCTGGATATTTACGCCGCGCTTCCTTCTATGACTGGAAAGATTGAACTCGAATATGAAGGCGAGCTGAAAGGCGGCGACACTGTAGCGAGGGAACTGATTCGGCAGGCGGTTGGCACTGTGTATAACAAGTACTACGAAGGTGTAAACGTCGCGCCAATTGTGCAGTGGTTTGATATTGGCGGCTCTTTGAAGCTGGATGATTCGGTGGATTCCGCTTCCATGGTGGAGCAACTGATGCCAATTGGCGGCTTGATGGAGAAGGTGCGGGCTTTAGGCTTAGGGGTTAGCGAGCCGGATGCCGTGCGCGCTTCCGCTGCCGAGTTTATTTTGGAAGGTCTTTACGCTCATCGACGCATTAGCCGGAATGAGGAGAAAGGCTTTTCTTCGGAAGGCCGCAAGCCTCGTGAGGGCAAGGAATCGCGCGACCGCCGCAATGACGAGGAAGACGACATTCCCCAGCGCGATCGGCAACGTCGAAAATATAACTGAGAGGAGGTTCGCTCCGATGAAATACATCAAATACACCAAATTCACGGGCGAGGATCTTGGCATTGATGCACAAGATCTTCTCCAGGCTTTGAGCGACTTCCTGCTCCAAAGCGGATTCAACGATCCTTATAACCCGACCGGTCAGTGGCGCGAACAAAGCATGGAAGAGTTGAAGCGCGCCATTGAACAGGCTTTGATGGATGGCAAACTCTTTCCGGATGACCGTCAACAGGAACTGATGGACCGGCTGGAAGCTATGTCCGGCGAGCAGATGGAAAAACTGGTCGATCAACTCATCCAGAAGCTGGAAGAAGATGGCAGCATCAGCAAAGAAGGCGAACCAGGCAGAAGGGCAGGGCGGTAACGGGCCTGACCGGGATGTGAAGTTCCAGGTAACGGATAAGTCCCTGGACTTTCTTGGCTTCAAAACGCTGAAAGACTTGCTAGGTTCTCTAGGAAAATCCAGCTTTGGCCGTCATGATACGCGAGATCAGGCTACTGGTGTGGAATCTTCCGGGTCCTCACGCCCTTACGAATTTGGCGACACGCTGAACCTGGATATCAGCGAAACGCTGTTCTCTGCTGTGCGCCGGGAAGGGGCAAAGGTTCCTCTCAACCTGGAATACTCGGACCTGCAGGTACGGCAGTGTGAATACCAAAGCTCCTGCGCCACTGTGCTGATGCTGGATTGCAGCCATAGCATGATTCTGTACGGCGAAGATCGTTTCACCCCGGCCAAGAAGGTGGCCATGGCGTTGAAGCATCTGATCAAAACGCAATATCCGGGTGATTCGTTGCGTTGCGTGCTGTTTCATGACTCCGCGGAAGAACTCGATATCAGCCAACTAGCGCGGGCGCAGGTGGGTCCTTATTACACCAACACTCGCGATGGCTTGATTCTGGCGCAAAAACTACTGACGCGCGAACGAAAAGACATGCGCCAGATTGTGATGATCACTGATGGCAAGCCTTCCGCGCTGACGCTGGACGACGGCAGGATTTATCGCAATGCTTTCGGGTTAGATCCCTTAGTGATCAGCCGTACCTTGGAAGAAGTGAATCGCTGCAAAAAACAGGGGATTCTGATCAATACCTTTATGCTGGCGAGCGACTATGGCCTGGTGAGCTTCGTTCAGAAGGTAACGGAGATGTGTCGCGGCAAGGCATATTTCACCACGCCTTATAATTTGGGCCAGTATCTTCTGATGGACTACATGAATCGCAAAACACGGACGATTCACTAAGCCTCCGCGTGAATCATTCCGAACGCCCTCGTGCGTTAGTGGGACTGATGGCAGCGTCGTGCGGCATCGGCGTTGCCAACATTTATTACAATCAGCCGCTCCTGGTAGCCATTGGCTCCGAGTTTCATCGCGAAGCTGGTTATCTCCCCACCGTTACCCAAATCGGCGCTGGTTTAGGCATGTTGCTGTTTGTGCCTTTGGGAGATACGGTGGAACGCCGCCGGTTGATTGCGCTGGTTTGTTTAGCAACGGCAGCTGCTGCGTTGTTGACGGCACTTGCGCCTAGTTTGCCCTCCTTACTGGCAGCAAGTTTCCTGCTGGGACTCTGTTCGGTTGTTCCCCATTTGATACTTCCGTTCGCTGCGCAGATTGCTTCCCCTGCAGAGCGTGGCAAGGTATTGGGCACGGTGCTAAGTGGTCTGCTGATCGGCATCCTCCTGGCGCGTACGGTGAGCGGTTTTGTGGGAGCGTGGCTTGGGTGGCGAAGCGTGTATTGGGGGGCAGCGGGATGCATGGTGCTCCTCTCCATTTCCCTGCGCCTTGCGCTGCCGAAGAGTGAACCGGTGGCTCGCATGGCATACGGAAAGCTTCTTTTTTCCATGCTCCAGTTGGTACGGGAGAAAGCCTTGCTGCGGGAGGCATCCTTTATCGGAGCGATGTTGTTCGGCGCATTCAGCGTATTCTGGGCCACGCTGATTTTTGTTTTGGTCACGCCGCCATTTCATGCAGGGAGCCGTTTGGCCGGAACATTCGGGTTAATTGGAGCCGTGGGCGCCTTGGCAGCCAATGTGGCAGGAAGAATTGCAGATCGGCGCGGTCCACGCTTCACTGTGGGCGTTGGCATTGGAACCACCCTGCTTTCCTATGTAGCAATGTTCGCCATAGGCCGCTGGATGTGGGGCTTAGTGGCTGGTTGCACTCTGCTGGACTTGGGCGTACAGACTGGGCATGTTGCCAATCAGACCCGCATTTACAGCATGGAACCGGAACTACGAAGCCGATTGAATACGGTGTACATGGTTTCCTACTTCGCGGGCGGAGCAACTGGTTCGGCTTTGGGAGCGTATGGTTGGTACCGAGGCGGCTGGCTGGGAGTGTGTTGTGCGGGGACGTTGCTATCTGGCCTTGCGCTTGCTGTTCACCTTTTTGGCAAGCCAGAGAAAGTTCGTTGAATGACGGTGCAGTGCGGTAGAGTGGACTGAAGTACCTTCGTGAAACATACAGCAAAGAGAGCCAGCTTGCTAACGCTGGGAACTCTAGCCATTGTGATGGGGGTCAGCCCTTCCGCCCATGCCGCAGCACTTGGAATCACCAGTCTCCCAGGAAGTGTAATCTCACTTGGGGTGGACAATTACGATAACATCGCGCTTCAAGTTACTACCGATACTATCAACCAAGCCGTATTCAGTGTGACTCTATACGGAGTTGGTGCGAATGTACCTTCCACAACAGGGTTTGCTTATTACACGGATGCCTCGAATATCATCCGTGATGTTCTCTATGTCAATTGGATTGATACAGGCGGTGTTAGCACGTTATATATGAATTACCTCGCCCACGGTAATTTCGGAACGGTCAGCGCGCCTGTGGGAACACTGATAGATCCGAAGACTTCGGCAGCCATCAATCTAGCGTCCCTTCCAACGATTACAGGCGTCCCTATCTCCACGACGCGAAATACAGGATATATCACCAATGGTGATCTAAAGAGTACTTCCACGGGTGGCAGTACCACGTTTGTCCCTTATCTTGCTGTTTATCTAAATGCCGATGAGAATGTTGCTGCCACTCCAGAGCCTTCCAGCCTGTTTCTATTAGGAGGCGGATTGGTAGCTGTTCTGATGACGAGCAGAAAGCATATGCGCATTTAGAGGCTCTTGGTTTCCGTAAGACTTCACTCTGTTGTTCCCCATCGATCGCTGTAAGCCGGGTTTTCCCTTATCCGGCTTACAGCGATTTTTTTTGTAAACCCATATCGGTTAAGAAAAGTCGTATCGATTGACATCAAATTGTTACCGACGGAAGTGTACACTCTGCTAGGTACAAAGCCGCATTCGCGCCATGTCTCTCTTTTCTTCCCAGCCACTGAGTAAGTTTCGCGCCCTGTTTGCATCCGCTCTTTGCTTAGTGTTTCCCACGGTGAGTCTGGCCGATACTGGCCTGTACTTGGGCAGCAAAGCGCCTTACACGGCCCAGCAAGATCCATCTACTTATGAGGCGCCGCCCAGCGGTTTTTCGCCCGTGTTCACTGAACTGGTAGCGCGCCATGGCTCACGGGGTTTGTCTAGTGCGTCCAATGATCTTGCTTTATATAACATGTGGTTAGACGCGCAAGCAAAAGGTGCTCTCACCAAAGTGGGTGCGCGCCTGGGTCCGGACATTCTGCGCATTGTGCAGGCAAATGCGTTGCTTGGTTATGGTGTAACCGGCATTACCGCTCCGGGTTACGGCAACTTGACGCTGCTCGGCATTGCGGAACACACGCAACTGGCACAACGTTTAGCTGCGCGAATGGCCCCGCTCTTCTCCAGCGTTGTGGCAAACGCCCAGACATCGCCTCGCCAAATCATTGTTTCCACTTCCGGTGTTAACCGTGCGATTGACAGTGGAAACTTCTTTACCAAATCGCTAGGGAACAGCGTGCCAGGTATCTCGCCACTGATCGTGAATAGCCCTCCATTGACCACATACCCGGTGAATGCACCCGCTGCTCAGCCGGTTGGCGTGAATCGGTTTCAGCTGTACTTTCATAAGCTGGCGGCCAAAACAGATTTGCCTGCTACCACGGACCCGTATTACTCCGTTTACCAATCGAGTCTGCAGTACCAAAGCTTTCTGGCTTCCAATGCCACCATGCTGAACAAGGTAAACAGCATTGTGTATAGCGACGCTTCCTACGCTACATCCCGCACTGTTCTTTATACGCTCTTCACCAAAGCTTTTGTGGACCAGCTCGAAAACAAAGCTACCAGTTACGTCAATACAGGTAGCTTCACCTTCACTTCTGCTGATGGGAAATTCACCACCACCGTTACCGGCGATGGCGGCACCGCAATCGGCAACGTGGTGGATGCGGTGAATTCTTTGTATGCGGTTTACTCCATCACTCCGGCCATGGTGAATGAAGTTCCAGTGAACCTGGGTAAATATTTTCCTGCCGGAACATTAGCAGTGTTTGGGTATTTATCTGACGTTCAAGACTTTTATCAGAAAGGGCCTTCCATTACGGAGCAGGCTCCTATCACCTACCAAATGAGTCAAGCGCTTCTGGACGACTTCTTCAACGAAGGCAGCGCCATCGCTACTGGAAACTTGGCTCATGCCGCCAAGCTGCGCTTCACCCATGCGGAAATCATGATTCCTTTTGAAGAAAAGATTGGTTTGCCAAGCGCCTCGGTGTCGGTTCCTATGGCCAGTAACTATAGCTGGGATACCAATCCTTGGCGCGGCGAAAACAATGCGCCGCTTGCAGGCAACATTCAGTGGGATTTTTTCACCAACGGCGCAACGCTGCTGGTCAAGATGTATTACAACGAGCAAGAAACCGACTTTCCCTCAGCCTGTGAGTCTGCTCGCTATCTCTCTTCTGGCACCCCTCAAAGCCACTACTACACGTTCAGTGGATTGACCACTTGTTATGGATACAAGTAGTCGGAACCTGGTTTCTCGAAAAGTTTAAGTGCGCAAAATATCATGAAATTGAAAATACGGTTGGCCCTTGCGGCCTTAACGTTTGTATGTGGAACGGCTCATGCTGCCGTCATGAATCTGGTTACCAACGGAAGTTTTGAACAAGGTGCGCTTTCGATTGGAAGCTTTCAAGGCTGGCAGACCAACCTGGGTGATGCCAACACTTACGTGGATAGCGGCGGGCAGACTGGAACGCACTACGGGCAGGCGAGTGATGGCCTTTGGGCGGCTTACTTCGGATCAACGTTAGCCGGTGGCGGTTCCACTATCTCTCAGACGCTGACAACCGCCATCAACCAGTCCTATCTGCTCACGTTCGATCTGGCCAATGACAATGGCGGTCTAGCTGCCCGCAATAACTTGCTGGTTTCTGTTGGCGGCAAATCGGCAATCTCCCTGATCAATCTGGCGAATCAGAATTATGTGCTTGAAGAATATTCGTTTACTGCTTCCAGCAATGCCACGGTGCTAAGCATTTTTGGCTACAACGACCAAAGCTACTTGGAACTCGATCACTTTGTTGTTACCGCGGTGCCGGAGCCCGCCACATCCATGCTTTTCCTTGCCGGATTGATTAGCCTTGGCTTCGCCTTCCGAACCAAACTCCGGGTCCGGTAAATAAGAGTTTCACCTTACTGCCATCGCGATTCTTTCCAGTGATTCCTGCCCGTTGGGAAGTACACTGATAGCCGATGGATAAAGTTGCATTTCTGTTTCCCGGCCAGGGTTCTCAGTTCGCTGGAATGGGAAAATCTTTGGCAGATGAATTTGCTGTCGCACGCGCCACGTTTGAGGAGGCAGACGACGCTCTTGGATTTCCCCTTTCCCGCTTGTGCTTTGAAGGGCCGGATTCCGAGTTGAAGCTTACGGAAAATACGCAGCCTGCTCTTGTAGCCGTTTCCTGTGCCGCCTTCCGAGTATTGGAACAGGAAGGAATTGTGCCTCAGTATGTGGCCGGCCATAGCCTTGGCGAATATTCTGCATTGGTGGCCGCAGGATCGCTTGCTTTCCCTGATGCTGTTCGCTTGGTTCGGAACCGTGGGCGTTACATGCAGGAAGCAGTTCCGCCGGGAGTGGGCGCCATGGCGGCGATTCTGAAACTGCCGGAAGAAAAGCTTCAGTCTGTGCTGGCGGAGGCCGCCCAAGGCGAAGTGGTGAGTGCCGCGAACTTGAATTCGCCGGACCAAGTGGTGATTGCCGGTCATGCGGGAGCTGTGCAGCGAGCCATGGATCTGGCAAAACAGGCGGGTGCGAAACGCGCCATTCCGTTGCCAGTGAGCGCTCCGTTTCATTGTGTCCTGATGAAACCAGCACAAGAACGGCTCAGTGCCGAACTGGAGAAGACGGTATTTCGCGACCTTCGCGTGCCCTTGGTCAACAACTGGCAGGCTCGCGAGATTTATACAGCTTCGGAAGCCCGTGAAGGCTTATGGGAGCAAATTCCCCATCCTGTTCGCTGGACGGAATCCATGCGCTATCTTGCCTCACAGGAAGTAAGCCGTTACATTGAGGTCGGGCCGGGCACGGTGCTAGCTGGTTTGCTGCGTACCATTGTGCCGGGCGCCAGAGGGGAAGCCTTTGGAGAAGCATCCCAGTTGGAATCCGTGCAATCCGGTGGCTTATAACGGATTTGTCAAGCGGCCTGGATGCGGTTCCGGCCATCGCGCTTCGCTTGGTAAAGTGCCTGGTCCGCATATTCCAGAAGGCTGAATTTTTCAGACGGTACGCAGCGGGAAGTAGCAAATCCAAACGTGCATTGCACTTGAAACACAACGCTATTTTTTGTTTGAAACGTTTCCTGTGCAATTGCGTTCTGAATGCGCTGCAGGAAATTCTTTGCCTGCCGCGCATGGGTGTTGGGTAGCAGAATGGCGAACTCGTCGCCGCCAATGCGGCCTGCTACATCGTGCTCCCGCATGGTTTTACAGAGTACGCTTCCCAGGCGGGCCAGCACGGTATCTCCCATGGCGTGCCCGTACGCGTCATTGATTTGCTTGAAATTGTCTATGTCCAAAACGCACACCGTGAGGCAGCTACTCTGTAAATCCGCCTCGAAGAGGTGATCCTTTAACTGGCACAGGAAGTGGGAGCGGCTGGAAACCTGGGTAAGGCCATCGAACAGTGCCTGCTGCTCCAGAGCCTCCTCCCGTAGTTTGCGCTCCGTGATGTCGATATGTGACCCTACCATCCGCAGCGGCTTGCCTTCTTTGTTCCAGATTGCCTGACCGCGAGCCAAGACCCATTTGTAGCTTCCATCGCAGCAGCGAATGCGATATTCCGCTACATAACGAGGGGTTTTGCGCGCCAAGTGTTTGGCAATACGAAACTTCACCTGCGGGAGGTCGTCCGGATGCACTAGCAGCTCCCATTCTTTTGCAGCGCTTCCGATATCACTTTCCTGTAACCCTAGCATGCTCTTCCACTGCGAAGAATAGAATGTCTCGTCGGTTAAGGCGTTCCAGTCCCAGAGCCCGTCATGGGATGCACGGAGCGCCAGTCCCCAACGCTCCTCGCTGATGCGCAGTTTTTCGCGCGTTTCTTCCTGGTCCGTTATGTCGATGGCGGTACCACCTAAAAAGGTTTCGCCCTGAGAGTTCTGGAATGGAAACTTCACCGTGAGCCAGTAACGCACTTGCCCGGACTGATCCGCTATGGCTTCGATTACTTGTTCTGTTTCCCTGCTTGCTATAATTCGCGTATCGTTGAGGCGAAGCTTCTCGGCGTCTGGAGTGGGCCACAGGTCAAAATCAGTAGAACCCAGGCATTCCCCTTCTGTTTTTCCGGCAATTTGCTGAAACACTTTGTTCACATAGGTGTGCCGTCCCTCCAGGTCCTTCATAAAGGCAACTCCTGGAATATTGTTCAGAAAGGCGTAGAACCGATCTTCGCTTTCCCGCAGGGCGTTCAACGTAGCGGTACGTTCCGCAAGCAACTGCTGACGCGCATCGTATTCCTTGGTGTAACGCATGGCGTAACTGATCACTCCGGCAATCAGTGTCAGCACCTGGAGATCTTCTTCGGAAAAGAAGTAGAGTTCCGGGGAGACCACTTTCAGAACACCGCGAGTAGAGGCGACAGCCCCTAGGGAAACCACAATCATGGAAGCAATACCGACTTGCTGGCATGCAACCGCATTTACCCGTGGATCGCTAAATACGTCGTTGCACAGCACGCTCTGGTTGTTCTGCGCGCAATAGCCCGAAAGGCTAGTCTCCGCATCAACTCGCAAACCGACGAACGGTTTTGCAATACCACTGGATGCGCCGCAAACCATGGTGTTCTGCTCCAGGAATTCCAGCACGGCACCTGCGGCAAACGTCAGGGACTGGCACTTTTCCACAATGATCTGCATCACCTGTTGCCAATCGCCTTGTGCCGCCACAATCTCTTGTTGCGCTTGCACAATGGCAGCTAAGCGACCTTCGGACAACTGTTCATCCTGGTTCTTTGCGAAAGCGACGGTTAGATTTCGCTTGGGCAATTGCATCATGGATAAAAAGTACTAAAAGGGGCTATGTACTCTCACGAATTCTGCAAACTTGTATTAATCGCTCAAGCGGTCTGGAAACTCTAACCGGAGAAATTCACGGGCATTCACCACCTGTGTGCAGCGCCATACAGGGGGAAAGTGCCTCCCGTTTCCCGTCACCAGGTAGCGTGCTGCCCCCGCAGCGGCACATTCCAGCAGTCGATTGTCGTCCGGGTCGGTAGCTGCGGTCACGGTTTCTATTGGGGTGACGTGGAAAACCTTTTTTGCTAAAGAATCCAGCAAAGCAACCGCTTGTTCCCACTGCTTCCCAAACTTTGGGCGGAACAGGACTTCGCGATACTCAGCCCAAACTTCCGTCGATACACAGAGGGTGAAGGCACCCGCCAAAGCAAGCTTCACAGTGGCGGCCTCCAGTTTCGCGGGCTGGAGACAAGCCGAAATCAATATGTTTGTATCCAGAACAACCCGCATTGCGATATGAGTCTGACACAATCGAACTGAGCTAAACGTTCAGGGCAGAGCACGATGAAAGACGAACTTGGGCGGCGCATCAAAAAATCGTATGAAGATCCATGGCGCTTGTTCCTTCCACGGCATACCTATGTGATTGTTCGCATTGATGGAAGGGCGTTCCATACGTTTACGCGCAATCTGCCGCGTCCTTATTGCCGTCCCTTAGCGGATGCTTTGGACCAAGCCGCCATGCTGCTTTGCCAGGAAATGATCGGCTGCCGTTTTGCGTATGGGCAGAGTGATGAGTATTCCTTTTTGCTGAGTGATTTGGAACAGGAAGAAGCCCCGTTATGGTTTGACGGAAACATACAGAAAATCGTATCGGTTTCGGCCAGCCTGTTTACGGCAGCGTTCTCGCGCTTTTTTTCAAGTGAAAAGATCGCGGCATTCGATTCGCGCCTGATGGTGATTTCCCGCCGGAGCGAAGTGGAGAAGTACTTTGTTTGGCGACAGTTAGATGCTTCCGCGAACAGCCTGAATATGTTGGTTTCTGCCCACTACTCGCATAGCGAAACGTTGGGCAAAACCACATCCGAAAAACACGAAATGCTTCACGCGAAAGGGTTGAATTGGGCAAAGGAACCACCTGACTTTAAACGAGGGAGGATGGTGCGGCAACTTCCTTCCGAAGGGTGGGGAATTGACTTGGAAATTCCGATTTTTCATCGTGAGCCCCAGTTCCTCCAAAATTTAATTCCACAAGCAGATTAGCTACAGTAAAAATCTATGCTAATCTGACTAGGTGGTCAGTGACTGACCAGTCAGTCATTATGGGTAAGAAAGATTGTTCGCTTAAGGAAACTCGGCACTCAGAGATTCTTGGCAAAGCCCTTTGCGTGTTTTCGAAAAAGGGTTTTACCGGAGCCTCCATGGAAGAGATTGCCCGGGAAGCCGGTTTAGCAAAGGGAACCATCTACCTTTACTTTCGTTCCAAAGAAGAGCTGTACGCCGCTGTTCTGCAAGCTGATATGGATTGTTTGACCTACTTCAGCATGGAGAAGATGGATCAGGCAGAAGGGCTTCGCGGCAAAATCGATGCTTATGTACGAACACGCTTTGAGTTCTGCGAAGCACGAAGAGATTTCGTTCGGGTGCTGCAAACCGAGGCCGGCAACCTGTCCGGACCTCTGCTCCCTACGAAAGAAGTGATTGATCGGTATTACCAGGCATCGCTGGATCATTTGATTGTGGCGATTCGGGAAGGGTCAGCAGAGGGCCATATCGGAGCTTTGTATCCCGAAGTGTGTGCGTGGGCTGTGATTGACGTCACGCGGGGGGCTTTGGAGCGCCGTTTGTCCCATCCTGACGAACCGGCAACGGAAGTCGGAGTCGTTGTCGAGTTTCTTTATGCTGCCATGCAATGTGCTGTTCCTCCGGCAACAACATAGGAGTGGATGACAAGGGTCATGCGGAACCAGATGTGTATTCCCGCAATCGTGGTGGGATTGATTTGTTGCTTAGGGTTGAGCAGTTGTGAACAGAAGGCGGCTACACCGCCCTCTATGCCTCCGCCGAATGTGGAAGTTGTTCCCGTGATTCAACAAGATGTACCAGTCACAGGAACTTGGGTTGCTTCATTGGAAGGCTATACCAATGCCCAGATTCAGCCTCAAGTCTCCGGTTACATTGTTCGGCAGAACTATCGTGAAGGTGCTGCGGTTCAGAAGAACCAAGTGCTGTTCGAAATTGATCCCCGTCCCTTTCAGGCAGCACTAGATCAGGCCAAAGGTCAGTTAGCGCAGGCCAAAGGGCAGCTTGCCCAAGCGGAAGCGCAGGTGGCGCTAACGCGCATCAACGTAAAGCGAGACACGCCATTGGCACAGGCGCGAGCGATAGCGCAAAGCCAATTGGATAACGATGTGCAGGCGGAGAAAACCGGATCTGCCGCAGTGGAAACAGCCAAAGCGGCCATTCAAACGAATGAGGCGAATGTGGCTGCTGCCGAGCTGAATCTTGGATTCACGCAGGTACGCTCCTTGATTGATGGAATTGCCGGAATCGCGGCAGTGCAACTCGGCAATCTTGTCAGCCCCACTACGGTTTTAACCACTGTCTCCCAAGTGAATCCGATCAAAGCAAACTTTCCGATCAGCGAGCAGGAATACCTGCAAGTCGCCGGCAGGGTTGCAGGGCAGCATGATTGGCTCCGCTCCACGGCTTCCGTTCCCCTTCACTTAACTCTTGCAGACGGGACAGAGTATCCGCAGACTGGCAGGATTGCGTTTGCTGACCGCCAAGTGGACCCGCAAACAGGCACGATTCGCATCATTGGCACATTTCCGAATAACCGCAATCTCTTGCGGCCTGGCCAGTTCGGGCGCGTCAGTGCATTGACCACAGTGCAGCGCGGCGTGCTTCTGGTTCCGCAACGCTGTGTTTCCGAGTTGCAGGGGCGTTACCAAGTGGCTGTGGTGAATGGAAACAATCAGGTGGACATTCGTAATGTTTCCGTTGGGCAACGTGTCGGCTCCCTGTGGGTGATTAAAGATGGTGTAAAGCCCGGGGAACGTGTGATCTCAGAAGGCATTTCCAAGGTGGGTCCTGGCGCAAAGGTCAATCCCAAAGCGGAAACCGCCCCAAAATCCTAATCAGTAACGGTTAAAGATTATGTCCAGGTTTTTTATCAATCGCCCGATTGTGGCGATGGTGATCGCCATCATTATGGTGATCATCGGCGCGGTTTCGATGCTGAGTCTGCCCACCGCGCAATTTCCCGATATCGTGCCGCCGGAAATTCAGGTGCAGGCCACCTATCCGGGCGCGGACGCGCAAACGCTGGAGCAATCTGTGGCGACGCCGCTGGAACAGCAGATCAGCGGCGTCGACAAAATGAACTACATGTATTCCATCAACGCCAACAATGGCCAAACTGCCATTACGGTGAACTTTGATGTGAAGACAGATCCGAACATCGATCAGGTCCTGACGCAGCTTCGCACCGCCCAGGCGCAGTCGCAATTGCCGGCGCAGGTGAATACAGCGGGGCTGATGGTGCAGAAGTCGCTGACTTCGCCGCTGATGCTGATCGCGCTTTACTCGCCCGAAAGGCACTTATGACAGCATCTTTCTTGCGAACTACGGCTACATCAACCTGGTCGACGAAATGACCCGTGTGCCCGGCGTCGCCCGCGTGCAGGTGTTCGGCGCCGGCCAGTACGCGATGCGTGTATGGGTCAAGCCGGACCAGCTGGCGAAGCTGGGCGTAACGGTGCCGCAGATTGTCAGCGCGATTCAAGCCCAGAACACCGTGAATCCGGCAGGGCAGATCGGCGGCGAACCGGTGCCCAAAGGCCAGCAGTTTACCTACGCCGTGCGCGCGCAAGGCCGCTTGCAATCCCCGGAAGAGTTCGGCGACATCATTCTGCGCGCCAATCCCGGATGGCTCCACGCTTCGGCTCAAGGACGTGGCGCGCGTGGAACTCGGCGCGCAGACCTACAACCTGGCGGGCCGGTTCAACGGCAAACCCGCCGCCATTCTTGCCTGTCTATCAGTTGCCCGGCTCGAACGCGGTGCACGCTGCGCAGGCAGTGCGGACACGCATGCGGGCAACTGAAGCAGAAGTTTCCCGCACGGATCTGGAATACGAGGTGGGCCTGGATACCACCAAAGCCGTCACCTCCGGCATCCACGAAATTGAATACCACGCTGATTGAAGCGCTGGTGCTTGTGGTGCTGGTGGTGTACATGTTTCTGCAAGGCTGGCGCGCCACGCTGATTCCTCTGCTTGGCCGTGCCGGTTTCGCTGATCGGAACGTTCGCCATTTTTCCGCTGCTCGGATTTCTCCATCAATACGCTTTCCCTGTTCGGCCTCGTGCTGGCGATCGGACTGGTGGTGGATGACGCCATCGTGGTAGTGGAAGCGGTGGAGCATCACATTGAGGAGGGCATGACTCCACGCGACGCCGCATTCAAGGCCATGGAGGAAGTGTCTGGGCCGGTCATTGCGATCGCCCTGATTCTGACCGCAGTGTTCGTGCCGACCATCTTCATCCCCGGTATCACCGGGCGGCTTTATCAGCAGTTCGCGGTGACCATCGCGATCTCGGTGATCTTTTCCGCGTTTAACGCTCTGTCTCTGAGCCCTGCCTTGCCGCTCTGCTGCTGAAACCCAAGAAGGAACGCAAGGTCCGTTGGCAGCATTCTTCCGACTGGTTCAATCGCGTATTTGGGCGTGCCACAGATACGGCTACATCGGCGT
The DNA here is from genome assembly GCA_963791675.1 of Bryobacterales bacterium. Taxonomy (GTDB): domain Bacteria; phylum Acidobacteriota; class Terriglobia; order Bryobacterales; family Bryobacteraceae; genus JALYXI01. The sequence goes on along the minus strand of CAWBTD010000023.1, from coordinate 212,409 downwards.
CTCCGGGTTGCTGATCCGAGCGCTGGGGCTTTAGTCTGCTCTTTCTCGGTGTCATTGCAGCCGGTGCGGTGTGGTTTGGTGGCAAGCTGCCCAGCTCCTTTCTGCCGGAAGAAGATCAAGGCTACCTGTTTGTCGCTCTGCAGCTGCCGAATGCCGCTTCTCTCCAACGAACCAGCGAGGCAGCGCGGAAGGTAGAAGACGCCATTCTGGAAACGCCCGGCGTGCAGAGCTGCATTTCCGTGATCGGCTTCAGCCTGCTGAGCTTTGTGCAGAACACGTACAGCGCATTCTTCTTTGTGCCGCTGAAAGACTGGGATGAGCGCAAGAGCCAGCAGGAGCAACTGCAAGCAATTCAAGCGCATGTGGGCCAAGTGCTCTCGCAGGTGGAAGATGGCATTGCATTCTCCTTCTCGCCGCCTTCCATTCCCGGCGTAGGCACTTCCGGCGGTGTGACGTTCGTGCTGGAAGACCGTTCGGGCGCGGACCCTGCATTTTCTCACCGAAACTGAATAAGTTCGTTGGCGCTGCCAGCAAACGGCCTGAACTGGCGGGCTTCACACCACTACCTGCCAAACGTGCCGCAGATCTTCGCCGATGTAGATCGAGAAAAAGTCACAACGACAAGGCGTCAACATCGCCGATGTCTACACGACGATGCAGACCTTTATGGGCGGCTATCTGGTGAACTACTTCAATCGCTTCGGTCGCCAATGGCAGGTGTATGTGGAAGCCGAAGGTGATTACCGCACGCGCACGGAAAATGTGGACCAGTTCTATGTCACTGGCAATAAAGGAGGCATGGTTCCGCTCAACGCCGTCACCAGTACGCGCACGGTACACGGGCCGGAGTTCTCCATGCGCTTCAATGAATATCGGGCGGCGCAGATCAACGCGGCGGCCGCGCCAGGGTACAGTTCCGGCCAAGCCACCAAGGCCTTGGAAGAAGTGTTTGCCCAAACCATGCCGCACGAAATGGGCTTTGATTACATGGGTATGTCCTTTCAGGAGCAGCAAGCGAATAAGGGCATTTCTCCGTCAGTGATTTTCGGAATCTCTCGCTCTTGTTCGTGTTTCTGATTCTGGCAGCGCAGTATGAAAGTTGGTCGCTGCCGTTTCAGCGTCCTTTTGGGAACACCCGTTGCGGTATTTGGCGCATATCTGGCAATGTTTGCACGGCACTTTGAAAATGATGTGTTCGCGCAGATCGGCTTGATTATGCTGATCGGCCTTTCGGCCAAAAACGCGATTCTGATCGTGGAATTCGCCAAGTCCGAGTATGAAGGTGGGAAGAGCATAGCGGATGCGGCACTAGCAGCGGCTAGGCTAAGGCTTCGTCCCATTCTGATGACTGCGTTTGCGTTTATTCTTGGCTGTATTCCGCTTTGGACTGCTACGGGTTCGGGCGCGGCTCGCACGCAAAATTCTGGGTACCGTGGTGATCGGAGGAATGTTAGCAGCCTCCTTGATCGCCATCTTCCTGATTCCGGTCACATTCGATGTGGTGGAAACTTTAACGGCACGCTTTAGCCGCAAGAAAAAAGACGAAGCTTTGCCTGCTCCCATGCCGGAAGGAGGACATGCGTGAAGCGCCCTGCTCCGGTTTTATTATTCCTCTCGCTGCTGTTTTTGTTGGGCGGATGTTTAGTTGGTCCAAACTATCAAAAGCCGCGTGTCAGCGTGCCAACCACTTATCGTGGTCCGGATAACTCCGGCAAAGGAGCCGCAGGAGAAGCTTCCTTCGGCGATCAGCAATGGGCCACTGTTTTTTCAGACCCCGAACTGCAAAAGCTGATTCAAGCTGCTCTACAGCAGAACTACGACTTGCGTATTGCCGCGTCTCGCATTGAGCAGGCAAGGCAACAGGTCACCGTGACCCGCTCAGCCCAGTTTCCCGGAGTGAGCGGTGTGGCGCAGGACACTGGACTTCGCAGTCCGCCGCTCAGCGGAGGCTTCCCTTCGTTTAGTTACAACGCCATCGAGATTGGCCTTTCCGCTACATGGGACATTGATTTTTGGGGCAAGTACCGACGGGCCACGGAAGGTGCGCGAGCACAGTTTCTGCAATCGCAATGGGCACGACGCGCCATTATGAGCAGTTTGGTGGCAACCGTGGCTACCAATTACCTGCAACTTCGCCAGTTGGATCTTCAGCTGGAAATTTCGCAACGTGCACTTGGATCTCGGCAAGAGTCACTGAAATTAACACAGACATTGTTGGAAGGAGGCGCCGCGCCGTTGACCGATGTGCGCCAAGCCGAACAACTGGTGGAAACCGCAGCCGCTGCCATTCCCGAACTCCAACGCGAGACTCAGCAACTGGAGAATAGCATTCATGTGCTGCTTGGCGAAAATCCAGGAACGATTGCGCGAGGGCGTCTACTTACCGAACAGCCTTTACCACCTGCTGTGCCAACTGGATTACCTTCGGCGCTGCTGGAACGCCGGCCTGATATTCAGCAAGCCGAACAAAACCTGATAGCGGCAAACGCACAAATTGGCGTAGCGCGAGCAGCTTACTTTCCCGATATCGCTCTCACTGGTTTGGGTGGATTGGAAAGCACAGCACTTACTACCTTGTTTCGCGGTGTAGCACGCGCCTGGAGTTACACCGGCTCGGCTAACTTACCCATCTTTACAGCAGGGCGGTTAGGGGCAAATCTTCGTATTGCAGAAGCACAACGCGACCAGGCTTTACTGCAGTATCAGCAAACCATTCAACAGGCATTCCGTGATGTTTCGAATGCTTTGATTTCTTTGCAGAAGTTTCAAGAGTTCCGCACTCACCAGGAACAATTAACAAACGCCGCCAAAGATGCCTCTGATTTATCGCACATGCGGTATCAAGGTGGAGTTACCAGTTACTTAGAAGTGCTTACAAACGAAACGAATTACTATGGCGCGGAACTCAATCTGGCCACGGCAAGGCTGAACGAACGTCTTGCCGTGGTACAGGTTTACAATGCACTCGGGGGCGGCTGGCAGTAAACTTCCTTATCAGAATGTGCTGAAACGAACAATTTTACAAAAAATAAAGATAACTTCAGATCGATTTTTTGTAATTACCCAAGGATACAGTACACATATCTCCAGGATATATTCCAAATCACTGGAGATAATTCACGTGCGAAGATCACTGCTGTTGCTTCTTTTAATGCTTACCGGAGTAGCCGGTGCAGCATTTGGCGCTACTATTTGCCCCACAACATCGAGTACAAACACTGATTGTGGCTACATTTTCACGATCGGAGTGGGGAACACCATCTCGGGTTCCGCAGTTGCAAACGCCAATCCATATGACGGAGCCGACGATGCGCTAGTCGGGGTTGTCAATAACTCCGGCGCTGTATTTACCGGTTCCATCACGCTAACTGGTACCGGAAATGGGGGCGGTATTTTTGCCTTTGACGGAGATGGTATTTGCGCGTATATCACTGCTTCTTACTGCAGTACCGCGCCAACGGGTTATGAAGGTCCGCTCAATACTTTTTCCGGTATTAACGCCGCCGGAACGACGGGCACTATCAACATAACTGGTTTGGGAATCGGCGCGACTACCTTCTTTTCCTTGGAGGGATCCCCTGCATCGATTGTTCTATCTCCTGAACCTGCGACGTTTTCTTCTTTGGCCGGGGCGTTGTGCATAGCTGGATATGTCGGCCGCAAACGACGTAGAGCAATTCGCTAATAGAATTTCTCCTATCCATTATGTAACTTCCATCGAAGTAGGTTTGATTGACCTACTTCGATTGGGTAAGGCGTAATAGCGACAATCTTTAGGACAAGCAGCTTAACCGAGCACTTTTTCTTTCAAAGTGCCGAGAATACCTAGATTTTGTTCTTTTTGCGCATAGCCACTCGGATCAGGCGAGCTTAACGACGGTTCTTGTCCTAAGGGGCGATTCTTGAAGATAGAGAACTCGCCTTTTCCATCCAGAGAAGGCCCATGTGTAAATCTTCCTTCTGGTGCTGGCGTGCCATCCACAAAACTGGAAAAGAAGGCATAACTGAAGTTCGTTTTTTCGTTGGCTTGCGGAAAACTGTTGGGAACGGGAAGTTGAGTCGCAAAGCCACCTAACTCCTCAATTACCGCGAGCCATTGTTGTTGGTGCATGGTATCACGGGCAATCAGGAAGGAAAGCATGTCTTTCATGCCAGAGTCATCCGTCATTTCATACAGACGGCAAGCCAGTGTGCGTCCAGTTGCTTCCGCCGTGGCGTTTGCCAGCATATCGCCTGCAATGTTGCCGCTTGCATAAATATGAGAGCAGTCAAACGGCACGCCGTTGCTGTTGACGGGCATTGCCGCCAAGCCAGCGGAAAGGTAATGCCTAGGATTCATGCCTCCCAGAATGGCTCCCACTACGCCATCCTGCGCTGCCTCATCCTTCATATGAACGGGAGCACCTTCCAGGTTGAGCGCTACCGCCGTGGCAAGCATCTCGATATGACCGATCTCTTCCGTAGCGGTTTCCAGAAGCATTTCGCGATACTTCTTGGGACCTCGTGATCCCCATGCTTGAAAGAAATATTGCAAGCAGACGCGTATTTCGCCTTCTATGCCTCCAATTGCCTGCTGGAGCATCTTGGCAAACAGAGGGTTTGGTTTATCTACCCTCACTGGGTACTGTAACTTACTGTCGTGATAATACATGTAGTTTCCCGTTTCTAAGTGAGCAAGTTTCCTGGTGCTGTAAGCGTTTCAGGAAGCCAGGGAATAGCAACAGGCTCGCCGGAATGAGCCTCTTCTCCGAGTGGATCGTCTGGTTTTCTACGCTTCCCTAAGCGCGAGGACAGGGAGGCGAGAGTTTCCGTACAAGTGTTCACGAACACAATTATTCGCCATGCCTGAGGCGAAATCTGACAAACACATTTCCACCAAGCGGATGGTCACCATAGTAGGGCTTGATCGCGGCAGGCAGTGTGTAAAGCTCAATGTTCGCCCCGATGCCAGTCTGCACGTGAGCAAACAGTTCGACATCCCGCGTGTATCCGATTGTGTAAGCGCCAATGCGGAATGTGCTTCCATAGGCACGGTCCAATGCTTCTTCCGTTTCATGCTCGCCATGAAACAGTTCATCCTTGTCTACCAACTCAAACCGGCCTGTCACAAAGTTCTTTTTGTGGAAAGGCAATACGGATTCTGCCAGATAAGAATTGGTATTCCGTTTGGTCGCAGTGTTGTGATTGCGTCCCCATACAAAGCTGGACGACCAACTGCCACCCGGCACAGGTTTGGTGTAATGCAGAGAAGCTGTAGCGCGCACCTGATCTCCTGCTTCCAGCGCTTCCGGTTTGGTCAGGTGTCCCATGGAAACTTGTGCTGCCCAGTTTTTTGAGGGGAAAAACCAAAGCCGGGTGGACCAGGAGTTCATGGGGCCGGAGTCAATGTTCCAGCGATTCTCATTCGGTTCGGAACCATAAAACCCGCTGCCTTCTACCTTGAACTTGCCTACCTGCAACCCAACCGTTAGCACTTCATTGGCAATATGCGTCGAATCTTGCCAATGGTGAGACAAGGACGCCTGCGGCAGTTCCATGGCGGACGCACGATGCGGGAAGGCAACCGGACCGAGCGCGGGATCGCCAACCGGAGCGAAATATAACTCCAGCATGGAATGTTCCCAAAGTGGACGCGCATACTGAAACCCAAGCGACATGATGAAATCGTGCGGGTGCTGAGCGTCTACGAGCGGCTTGCCATACGCGGTTTCTCCAGTTTGAAACAGCAACGGATAACTGCGATTGGTGACTGTCGCCGGATCAAGGCTCAACATCACTTGCACCTGGAAAGCGCCTTCCTTGCCCAAACGATGTTCCGCAGTTCCCATAAACCAGTTCGGGGAATAGAATTTATCTCCTCCTCGCGGACCGGATTGTTGCGTTTCTGTAATCAATGCCTGCCCCATAAACATGGTGTTCCAGGTGCCGAACGGGTGCATAATCATTGGCATCGGCCAAGCACGCGGATTGACCGCAGTGCCTGTGGAAAGATTCATCAGAAACATACTGGCCTTGTTCATTTGCACCATGTTCATACTCCCCATGGAATGCTCCTTCTCTTGGCCATTGAGCGAAAAAGAAATCAAGATAGAAATCACAACAGGCGCAAAAACCAGACGCGCCTGGCGCAGCGGCATTATTTGCAAAACTCACTCCTTTGGTTGAAATTGTTGGGTCGTGTGGAAAGAAAGGAGTGGGTTTATACCCTGAGAACCAGGGCAGATGGTGAAAAGGGGATTTTCAGAGAATTAAAAGGAAGCCAATATTCCTTATGTATCGAGGGAGAAATGAGAGAAAATGCCGAGTTGTCACTTCCCGTCAGTAAAACTTCATCCCAGGAAATGGTGGAAATTCCCAATCCGGAATGAATTTCCACATCGGGAGCGGTTGTATGTTCACAAGCCCATTCATGAGCGCCCTGTTGCTGGCTGGAATCGGGACTATGGTGGCAGCAAGAGTGCGATTTTTCATTCACTGCCGAAGCGGAATGCTCAGAGGAGTTGCCGGAAATAGCAGAAATGGAGCAGGCTGCCACGCATTGCGCACTCAACACCGTGAGTACGCAGAGAAGCGCAGCAAAAGCACGTTGCAGCTTTTCCATGCTCTTCTATATTAGCGCGACCCCTGCTTCCGGCTCCCTTGGATTACATCAAACCAGCGGATTTTAAAGCTTCTTCTAATTGGGCGGTGCTGGGTTCTGACAAAATTTTGCCATTAATATCGATAGTTGGCTTTTTTTCTTTGCCATCATTCTGGTCCTTTACCCATTGGGACGCAGCCGGATCTTGTTCCACATCAATATATTCGAAAGCGATTTTATTGCGATCTAAATACTTAAGTGCTTTTGTGGTGGTAGGGCACCAATCCGCACCGTAGATTTTTACCTTTTGCTCTGCCATATCAGCCTCATTGCTGTTTTCAGCATTCCAGGGGCCTTTAGCCTCCTACAATAGAGGGAAACTGATGAACCAATTTGATCTTCTTGTACTTGGGTCCGGACCAGCTGGCCAGAGAGCTGCCATTCAGGGGGCAAAATCAGGGAAACACGTAGGTTTGGTGGAAATGCGTGATGTGCTGGGAGGAGCCTGCATCAACACCGGCACCATCCCTAGTAAAACCATGCGCGAGGCTGTGATGCATCTTTCCGGCCTGCAATTCCAGGGGTTCTACGGCTCGAACTACCGTGTGAAAGAGCATATCACCATGGCTGACGTCATGTTCCGGGTCAACCAAGTGGTCAAAACGGAAGTGGACGTCACTGCCGCGCAGCTTTCCCGCAACAATATTGAGGTAATTTTCGGGCAAGCGAGTTTCATAGACCCGACACACATACGGGTACAAAGTTCACGCGGTCAATCGGACTATGCAGCCGACACCATTGTGATTGCCACCGGAACCAAGCCTGCCACTTCCCCGAAAGTCCCGATCAACGCCAGAACCATTATCAATAGCGACCAAATTCTGGAACTAAAAGAAATTCCCCGCTCGCTGAATCATTGTAGGCGGCGGTGTAATTGGCGTGGAGTATACGTGCATGTTCGCCGCATTGGGATGCCGTGTGGTACTGGTGGAGCGGCGGCCCAGGCTTTTAGAGTTTGCGGATACCGAAATTGTGGAAGCTTTGTCATACCATCTGCGAGACCGTCGCGTGACCATGCGGCTCAACGAAGTGGTGGACAGCGTGGAAGAAAACCCGACTGGTGGCGAAGTGATTGCCAATCTGGAAAGCAAGAAGAAAATTTCGGGTGATGCGCTCCTGTATGCCGTGGGGCGACATGGCAATGTAGACGAATTAAATCTTGCGGCCATTGGCCTGGAAGCCGATGAGCGTGGCCGTATTCCTGTGGACAATGAGTTTCGCACCAAGCAGCCGAACATCTATGCAGCGGGTGATGTGATTGGGTTTCCGAGCTTGGCCTCGGTTTCCATGGAGCAGGGAAGAAGCGCCACGGCATTTGCTTTCGGATCCACCATTCATTCCAACCCTGCGCTCTATCCAATTGGAATTTACTCCATTCCGGAGATCTCCTTTATTGGCAAAACAGAGGAACAACTCACGGAAGAGGATGTTCCTTATGAAGTGGGTGTTGCGTATTACCGCGAGATTGCCCGAGGTCAGATTCGGGGCGATACCACAGGGCGGCTAAAAATTATTTTCCACCGGGAAACGCGCAAGATCCTGGGCGTCCACATTATTGGGGAAGGCGCTTCGGAGTTGCTCCACATTGGGCAGGCCGTGATGGCGCTGGATGGGCAAGTGAATTACTTTGTGGAAACCGTATTTAACTACCCGACCCTGGCCGAGTGCTACAAGGCAGCGGCATTCAATGGATTAAATAAGCTAAGCCGGTTTAACTAAAGTTCCCAGGCACACTGTTCTTCCGTATAGAACTCAATCAGACCGTCTTCGCTGATTTTCAGAACGTCCGCGTAGCGGGAGGCAGCCAGGGCCGCTGTAGTGCGCCCGCCCTCCACTACGCCGCTTCGCGGTGCAAAAGCACGGAGAATCGCTCCAAACGTCAGGATGTTGCTTTCCCGGTCCATCACAATGGCACCATCGATTCGTGCGATGGATTCCAGAACAGAGGGTGGCAAATCCAGAGCACGAGCACCACGGAGCAAGTAGTGCAGTTGCCGTTTGCCTTCGCGGGAACTGCCGTCGGTTACAGGTGCGTTTAACACGTCCCCTGGCATCAGGAGTTCTGCCGCATCCTCAGGGTTGCGAAGCACCACAAACAATCCGCCACGGCGTTCTTCTGCAAGATTTAATGCAGCCTGGAACAAGCACTCAGCCAGCCGGCTATCTCCGACTGCTGTTTCCCATTGTTCATATTTGGTACGCGCATCTGTCAGATGCCATCTGCCGTCCACAAACCGGAACAACTCCAACCCTTCGCCGAAGATTTTGATTTCGCCGCTAGGAGTCAACACCAGGCAGGTGTGTCCGCCGCATAAGGTGGCCTTGCCATGAGCCAGGTAACGGCTCGCAATCGGCACCGGTAATGTTTGCGATTGGAACGGTTTTGCCCACTCATGAACATCCACAATCTCCACCAACAAGCCATCCCGGTCCACCAGAGCCAGGGTTTGTAAACCATCACAAAGACGGTGAAAGCTTCGGATGGGGGTTAAATCGCTGCTATAGCGGAGAGCCCCTTCGGGCAGGCTGGGCAGTTCATGGCAGGAATCCGGCTGCGAACCGAACAGGAGAGCGCCCGTTTCGATTCGCCGGTTTTCATAAGTGGAAGAAGAGCTAATACGCAGCACGCCGATTGCTTCGCTCACACGGTCCGGAACCCGGGTCAGGGTTTCCGCGCTTTGGTAAGGCGCGGAATCTAAAAATGCCGCGATGTAACGATCTTCCGGCATGCCCCGGAACATGCGATAGCTTTGCGCTGCCAAGGGCGCATTGTAGATCAACTGATAACGCGTGGTGAGCACTGCCGCAATGCTTTGCACCAACTTGATTTGCGCCTGGGAAAACGCCTGGGAAGGATGCGTCACCAAATATTTTTGACCCACCCATTCCAGCTCCAGGGAATGACGTTTGGTTTGCTCGCACACAAAGGGCTCGCGAATTTGGCTTGCTGTTCCAAGCGGCGTCCAGGTTGCGGCCGGAAAGAAATACTGAATGCCGCGCTGCAACTGTTCCACATAAAGACCGTCGATGAAAGTCAAAATTTAATATCCAAACCTTGCAAAAAATGGCGTGTAATGCTCTGCACGCAGCCGGGAGTCTCCTTTGCTTCCTGTTGCATCCAAAAAGTGTGTCGCACCTATTTGATCCATTTCATCTTCGTTCCGTGACCTTTCGCAACCGCATCGGAGTTTCTCCCATGTGTATGTATAGCTCCGTCGACGGTTTCGCCAACGATTGGCACCTGGTCCATTTGGGAGCACGCGCTGCAGGAGGCGCGGGACTCGTGATGGTGGAAGCGACTGCCGTGGAACCAAGAGGCCGTATCACTCCTGATGATATGGGGCTTTGGTTGGATGCGCAGATTGCACCGCTGGCGCGGATTGTGGAATTTGCAGAAAAACATGGCGCAGTAGCCTGGGATTCAGATTGCCCACGCCGGACGAAAGGCATCCAAGTCGCGACCATGGGACGGAGATCAGACTCTCGCTCCCGGAAGCGAACGAGGGTGGCAAGTGGTGGGGCCAAGCGCGTTACCCTTTCAGGACGGCTGGCAAACCCCGCATGAACTGACCATTGAGGAAATCAGGGAGATTCAGCAGGCTTTTCGTGCCACTGCCAACCGCGCGTTGCAAGCCGGCTTCCGCGTGCTGGAAATTCACGGCGCGCATGGCTACCTGATCAACAGCTTTCTTTCCCCCCTTTCCAATCAGCGGGAAGATCAATATGGCGGCGGTTTTGAAAACAGATGCCGTTTTCTGCTGGAAACCGTGAAATGCGTGCGTGAAGTATGGCCGGATCACCTGCCTTTGTTTGTGCGCCTTTCCGCCACGGAGTGGGTGGAGAACGGCTGGACCGTGGAGGACTCCGTAGAACTGGCGAAACTCATGCAACCGGAAGGTGTAGACCTGATCGATTCCAGTTCCGGCGGCAATACCCCGAAAGCCGTGATTCCGGTAGGACCGGGATACCAAGTTCCGCTCGCGGAGAAGATAAAGCGAGAGGCGGGAATCCCTACGGCTGCAGTCGGCATGATTTCCGAGCCTTTTCAGGCAGACCAGATTATCAGGAATGGCCAAGCCGATTTGGTGCTGCTGGCTCGCGAGTTTCTTCGTGAGCCGAACTGGCCGCTCCGTGCTGCCAAGGCGCTGCATTTCCGTGGGACACCGCCGGTTCCTGCTCAGTATCTGCGCGCCTTCTGAGGGCATTGGGACAGAGGCGTCACTTGACGCCTCCCGTGCCGCGTCGGTAGCATGAACACTTGTGACCCACCCGGCTTCGCTTTGAAAAAGTCTCCTTTACTCCCTATATTTCTTATTGTTCTGGTTGACATCCTGGGGATGACGATCATTCTTCCGTTGCTTCCGTTTTATGCGGAAAGAATGGGGGCGTCTGCTACGGTGGTTGGCCTTTTGGTCTCCTCCTATGCCGCTTGCCAACTGGTGGCAGGTCCGATTCTGGGCCAGATTTCCGACCGAACTGGGCGCAAGCCGGTGTTGATGGTGAGCCAGATTGGAACCCTGATCGGTTTTCTGATTCTGGCTCGTGCGCAGGTGCTGTGGGTCGTGTTTCTTTCCCGCATTATTGATGGCATTACTGCCGGGAACTTATCCTTGGCGCAGGCCTACATTGCGGACGTCACTCGCCCTTCCGAGCGGTCCAAATCGTTTGCGGTGATTGGCATTGCATTTGGCATTGGCTTTCTGATTGGGCCAGCTATTTCCGGCTTTTTGGCCACCTTTGGTTATAGTGCCCCTGTGTACGCGGCTGCCACTCTTTCCCTGAGCAGCATCTTGTGTACTTTGTTTTTGCTGCCTTCCACACCTCCTGTTCCAGAATCAGAAACAGAAGAGAGCGATTTGGGACCACCCCTGCCTGCGGGCAAACGTCTCGGCATATTTGATCTTGCCGGGTACCTGGTTTATTTTTCACGGCCCGTGCTTAGAAAATACTTGTGGCTGTTCTTTCTGTTCGCGTTTTCTTTCTCTTCCTATGTCAGCGGATTTGCCTTGTTTGCCCAGCGGCGTTTTGGCTTTGGTCCGCGCGAAGTCGGTTTTGTATTCGCCTGGGTCGGCTTTCTCGGCATTATTCTGCAAGGCGGACTGATTGGAAGACTGGTGAAGCGCTTCGGGGAGCGCAAGCTGGTATTTAGCGGGTTCGCCGGAGCCGCCATCGGCTATTCCCTGGTCGGGTTCGCCTTTGATTGGCGATGGTTATATGCATTTAGTGCGATTGGCTCTTATGGCATGGGTGTTTTACGGCCTTCCATTACAAGTTTGGTCACTCAACACGCCGCACGTCATGAGCAAGGCGTGGTTTTGGGGTTGACACAATCTTTAACCTCGATCTGTGCGATTGTGGCCCCCCTGATCGCGGGCGTATTGATTGATCACCATTTGCTTTCTACATGGGCATTGGTGGCGGCAGGCACCTGCGTCGTAGGAATGCTGTCCAGCATTCCCAAAACAGCGGAAGCGCCGAATCGCCGCTCGTAGGGAGCGTATTGTTATCACTTGTTTCGCATAAATGCTTTGCGCACATCCGGCATTTCGCCTTCCTGCCAGAGCCGATTCAGATTGGCAGAAGTGGTGAAAGAGCGGCAATCCATTCGGTCAATGTAAAGAGTTCCATCGAGGTGGTCAATTTCGTGTTGAAGGATGCGTGCATACCAGCCCGTAGCTTCAATCGTGATGGGTTCGGCGTGTTCGTTCCAGCATTCCACACGAATCCGGTAGGAGCGCTCCACAAGCCCGGAAAATCCCGCCACGCTGAGGCAGCCTTCATAAAACTCGGTGGAGCCTTCCCGCTCTGTGATCACTGGATTCACAATGGCGTGGAAGGCAACCGGTTTTCGTTCCAGTGCCGCCAGTAGATCCTTCGGCATGGGACGGTGGTATTCGGCGCGGTCTTCCAGTACAGCCAACCGCAAAGGTATGCCGACCTGTGGCGCGGCTAATCCAATTCCAGGCGCGTCCCGCATGGTGTTTCGCATGAATTCAATCAGTTGCTGAGTCGGGCCGGAAAGCAGCTCTTCGTGAGAAACAGAACGGGCTGTTTTCCGCAAGACCGATTCACCTGTTTGCGCAATTTGTAGTTTCACGCTGTCGCACCTAGTGTATTAGCAGGGTTTGCAGGGTTTCATACGTTTGCGCGATGACGCACTGCCGGAATGGCGCCTAACGTGTATCTTCTAAAATCGCAGTGAACCGTTGAATCTAAAGGAGTAACGTATGAATCGATCCATTTTATTGTTTGCCGGAGTCGCTGTGTTGGGCCTCGGAATTTTAGTAGCAAAGACGTCAACCGATTACGATAAGTCCGCAGATTTCTCGCGGTATAAGACTTATTCCTGGTTGCAAGTGCAGGCGAGTAATGATTTATGGAAGGAACGTATTACACACGCCATTGATACCCAGCTCTCTGCAAAAGGCTGGAACAAAGTACAGTCGGGTGGCGACACCTCTGTTTCGGCATTCGGCTCCCATCAGAACCAGCAGACTTTGCAAACCTTCTATGACGGAATGGGCGGTGGCTGGGGATGGCGCGGCTGGGGTGGTATGGGCGGCATGGGAATGGGAACTTCCACCACAACTGTAGAAAATACTCCCATTGGCACCCTGGTTGTCGATATCTTTGATACGCAATCCAAGAAACTCATCTGGCGCGGCCAAGCCAGTGACACGCTCTCGGACAAACCAGAAAAAAACGATCAGAAAGTGGACAAAGCAGTGGAAGAGATGTTCAAGAAGTTTCCGCCTCAATCCAAGGGTTAATCTGTTCCGATTTCGCTTTGCAGCAGGCTCGGAAAACGGGCCTGCTGCATTTCTTCCCACTTTCCCCTCCCTCCCTCCCTTCCTTTGATACGATCAAAATTCGAGAAATGCTACGATTTGAAACCGCCGGTGAATCACACGGCGAGTGTTTGCTTGCTACTCTGACAGGACTTCCAGCAGGCGTTCCCGTGTCTTTGGAGCGGGTGAACCGTGAGTTATGGCGGCGGCAGCAAGGCTATGGGCGCGGTGGCCGGATGAAGATTGAAACCGACCGGGCGGAGATCGTCGCGGGCGTGCGGCACTCCCAGACCATCGGTTCGCCCATTGGAATCATTCTTCGGAACAAGGACTGGCAAAATTGGACCGAAGCGCTGCCTGTGGAAAATTTTCCTAACAGTGAAGAGAAATTTAAGGCAGTGCCACGGCCACGCCCTGGACATGCCGATCTAGCGGGAGCCATCAAGTATGACTTTCCCGACGCCCGTTACATTCTGGAGCGTGCCAGTGCGCGGGAAACCACAGCGCGTGTTGCAGTGGGTGCATTGGCAAAGGCGTACTTAGGTGAGTTCGGGATCGAAGTGTTGAGCCACGTCACTGCTGTAGGTAGTTCCCGGCTGGAAAGGACTGCCAGTTGGGAAGAGATTCAGGCGCTGAGCCAGCGCGAGGAAGTGCTGCTCGGCTGCGTGGACGCGGAAGCGGAAGGCCGCATGAAAGAACTGGTGGACCAGGCATACCGAACGGGCGATACTATTGGCGGCGTATTCGAAGTGGTGGCCCGAGGTTTGCCGGTTGGCCTTGGGTCCCACATTACGTGGGACACGCGCCTGGATGGCCGTCTGGCTCAAGCGATTGTTTCCATTCAAGCAGTAAAAGGAGTGGAAGTCGGCTTTGCCGACGAAGGGGCTGCCAGTTTTGGCTCCCGCGTGCAGGATACGATTCACTACGAAAAAGAGCAGCGTCGTTTTTACCGGGGCGATAACCGGGCCGGGGGAATCGAGGGGGGAATGACGAATGGCCAGGAAATACGCGTTCGTGGAATGTTGAAGCCCATTTCCACACTTCGACGTCCTTTAGAGTCAGTGGACCTTCCCACACGCGAGCCCGCCAAGGCAGCTTATGAACGCTCCGATGTGTGTGTGGTTCCTGCGGCTGGGGTGATTGGGGAGGCCATGGTTGCCATTGTGCTGGCTGGGGCAATGCTGGAAAAATTCGGTGGTGATTCTTTGAAAGAAGCAAAGCGAAACTTTCAAAACTACCAGGAGCAAGTGGCCGGATATTAAGGTCTGTGCGTGAGAAATGATTTATAAGATTGTGAAGTATGGCGATCCGGTGCTGGAGCGGGAAGGTGACAACATCACTGAGTTTGGCACGCCGGAACTCCATGAATTGATCGCAGACATGTTTGAGACGATGTATCAGGCCAAGGGCGTTGGTTTAGCGGCGCCTCAAATTGGCTTGAGCCGGAAGATTACTGTGATTGATTGCTCGGGCGGAGAAGGCGAACCAGAGCAACTTGTCCTGATCAATCCGGAGATTATTCACTTGGAAGGCAAGCAGGTGGGGGAAGAAGGCTGCCTCAGCATTCCGGGCTTTCGGGAAGAAGTGAAGCGCGCACAGAAAGCTGTGGTGCGGGCGCAAAATGCGGAAGGTGAGTTTTTTGAAATCACCGGGGAAGACTTGTTGGCACGTGCGATGCAGCATGAAATCGATCATCTGTATGGCAAATTGTTTCTGAGTCATCTGAGTACCCTGAAACGAGACATGATCAAGCGCAAAATCAAGAAACTAGTCAAAGCTGGCGAATGGGCATAGTATTTCTGGGAACACCAGAGTTCGCGGTACCCACGCTGGCGGCCATGCTCCAACACGGCTATCAGGTGGCAGAGGTAATCACGCAACCAGACCGTCCGAAAGGGCGTCGCCAGGAAGTCAGCTTTTCCCCCGTGAAAGAGTTTGCGCTTGCACAAGGTCTTCCGGTTTACCAGCCCGAACGCATCCGGCGCCCGGAAGCGGTGGAGCATCTTCGCAACTTAGCTCCTGAGACCATGGTGGTGGTCGGCTACGGGCAAATTATTCCTCAATCCATTCTGGATATTCCCGCGAATGGCATCATCAACGTCCATGCATCACTGCTGCCGAAGCTGCGTGGTGCTGCGCCGATTCAATGGTCCATTGCGCAGGGTTTCCGTGTCACTGGCGTAACCACGATGCGAATTGATGCCGGTCTGGACACAGGCGACATGCTGCTTCGGGCGGAAACAGAGATTGGGCCGGAAGAAGACGCGGTTGCTCTCGGTGCCCGACTGGCTGCGATGGGAGCGGATTTATTGGTGGAAACTTTGGGACTCCTTCCCATGCTGGAACCCGAAAAACAGAATGCAGCAGAGGCAACACTGGCTCCGATTCTGAAAAAAGAAGACGGGCATATTGATTGGCACCGTCCGGCGCAAGAGATTCATAATCTGGTGCGCGGGTTGCAACCGTGGCCGGGAGCCTATACTGAGTTTCGCGGCAGCCGTCTCCATATCTGGCGCTGCCGTGTTTCCGAAGAGCCGTCCGCACTCCTTCCCGGTTCCCTCATTGGAAAACAGAGAGGGGACACGGCGCATGTGGTATGCGGTGGTGGAACTGTTCTCGAATTGTGGGAAGTGCAGTTGGAAGGGCGCAAACGAATGGCTGCCGGAGCGTTCTTGAACGGGTTGCATGGAGAGCAAAATCAAATGTTGGGAGTAGTGACTAGTTGAACCTGCCGCTTGGATATCGTTACGCCTCGCTTCATGCGGGAATTCGAAAAGATTCACGAGATGACCTTGCGCTGATTGTTTCCGGTCTTCCGGCATCTGCCGCTGCCGTGTTTACACAGAATCGCGTTGCCGCTGCGCCAGTGCAGCTATCGCGCAGAAATCTCAAGGAATCTGGCGGCGTGGCCGGAGCAGTACTCATCAATGCCGGAAACGCGAACTGCGCCACGCGAACCGGGGAGCGTGTTGCCACGGCTAGCATGAAAGCCGTTGCCAAAGCGCTTCGGCTGGCTCCTACTCAGGTGCTGTTAGCTTCTACTGGTGTAATCGGCGTAGAACTGGATCAGGACTTGATTCTTCAGCCACTGCCGGATTTAGTGAACAAGCTGTCGGAGGGAACATTCACCGATGTTGCCAATGCCATTCTGACCACGGATCTGGTCCCGAAAACAGAATCAACGGAACTGAAGCTGAGTCGTGGCACGGTGCGGATTGCGGGCATGACCAAAGGCTCCGGCATGATTCATCCGCGCATGGCGACCACATTGGGTTTCGTAATGACGGACTCGCAGATTGCCCCGAGCACGCTGGCTCAGATCTTGCGTCGTGCGAATAGCAAAAGCTTTGACCGCCTTTCTGTGGATGGCGATACTTCCACCAATGACACGGTGGTGTTGCTGGCGAATGGAGCTTGTGGGTTCCGGCCTGATCTGAAAGAAACGCGGGAAGTGGAGGAGGCGATTACCAGTGTGCTTCAGTCCTTGGCACGGCAAATTGCGCGGGATGGCGAAGGAGCAAAAAAACTCATCACCATTGAAGTAACCGGGGCAACGCGAGATGAGGCAGCAGCGACCATTGCCCGGAGCATTGCTAATTCTCCTTTGGTGAAAACAGCGGTGGCAGGATCAGACCCGAACTGGGGTCGCATTATTTGCGCAGCAGGCTACTCTGGCGTGGACTTTGACCCAACCCGTGTGTCCATTTTCATGCAGGGTATTCCTGTGTGTCGCAAGGGTTTGGCAGCGGAATTTTCCGAAGCGGAGTTGAAAGCGAAGCTGGATTCGCCGGATTGCCTGATCCGCTTCGAAATTGCGGGCACTGGTAAAGGCTCAGCCACATTTTGGACCTGCGATCTTACGGAAGGCTATATCCGCATTAATGCCAGTTATCGGACGTAGAGAACTGCTTCGGCGAGCGGCGCTGCTATGGTGTGGCTTGGGCTTACTTCGAGCGGAGCAGAAGCCTCCCTTGTTGGATGTGCTGGCGAAATTTGCGGATTACATCAGCCAAAGCAACAGCAGTGGTGCGCTTTCCTATGTGTCGCCGGATATGCCCGGCTACCATGCGTTCGAGGCGAACCTCACAGCGTTGCTGGCGCAGAATGACGTATTGTGCTCCATTGAAGTGCGCAATGAAGATGGGGACGAACAAACGCGGCGGGCAGAAACGGATTGGTACGTTCAGGTCAAATCCAAAGAGGAGAATGGCCCTACGGAGCGCCGGCAGGAAGTGGTGAAGATCACCATTGCGAAACAAGGAAAGAATTGGAAGATCGTCGCACTGGAGCCCGCTTCTGTTCTTCAGCCGCCGAAGGTGTAAGGCGGCTTATTTCGGAAGGTATTGTGCGGCTAACTCTTCATAGTCTGTAGGCGTTACCAAGCGAAACCGCATTTCCAGGGAAGAGAACATACGCAGTTCCGCGTGCATTTCGTCGCTGGGCGGTTCCGGGCCTGCCAAGTGCAAATGTCCTGCTGCTACCTTGAAGGGCAGAACGCGCCATTTGCGGGCGATCTCAGCGGGGAATGAGCGGGTCACTTCCTCGGAAACAGAATCCGGCATCCCTAACGGGAGATCCTGTTCCAGGCTGATGGCTTCGTAGAGGTCTTGTTCCGTGATGATGCCAAGCGCGAGGAGGTGACTGGCCAACGAACGGTGTGCGGGCTTAGAGGCTAAAGCTTGTTCCACCTGCGTAGCAGACAAGTATTCGGATTGCACCAAAATCTGATCGAGCGAATGGCGCGACTGCACCAAAGCCGAACGGTTTGGGTAGGCGTGTTCTGTTTTCAGCCAAACCAATGGGCGTTTCCGGAGCCGCGCCGTGGCGTACTGCCGGATGGCATGAGAGGCAGCCAGAAAGTTGATCCAGCTTCCCCACACCATGCGAACAGGTGAAAGGAGAGCGAAACGCCACCCATAAATGCGTCCCGCGCTCGCACTCCGAAGCGTGATGTGGATTGCTTCCAGAGTGGCCAGAAGGGTTCCCGCTGCTGGCGGAAGGAAGTGCTGTAGTTCTTTTGCGAAGCCCCACTGGGTATGGGTAATGTAGCTGAAACCAAGCGTGCCTGCGCCGTACAGCGTGAGCAAGTGAATCAATGGAGTCAACAAATTGTTCAGCAGACTTTTACGGTCACGCCAGAACCAATAGCCTTGCCGGAGCGTATCCCGCCACCCATGCTGTTCCCAGGACTGAAGCGTAATTCCAGTAGTCCAGCGCGTTCGCTGGCGGACAGCAGCACGAAACTTTCGGGGGAAGTACTCGCGCGTTGCCACAGGCGCGCCATTCTGTTTGGTGATTGGAATAAAAAACTGACTTCCGCCTAATTGATGGACGCGAAATCCGTTCTCATAATCTTCGGTCAAGCAAGCCGGTTCAAAGATGCGGTTGGAGTGAGCCGCTGCTAAGCGTTCAATAATGTCTCGGGAAAAACCAGTACCTACTCCGTTGGAAGGAACAAACCCGCCCAGCATATTTCGCACTGGCATGTCACGAAACTGAAACTGCGCGAACTCGTCGCAATATACTCCATGTGTAAACTCCCAAGGGGAAGTCGGCAGCGCCAGGACGGGAATCTGCACCATGTCATACTCTGCGGCGTAGTAGTTGTTCCATCGGAGTGCTTCCGGATGAATCAGGTCTTCCGCATCGTGGGTAATAATGATTTCGAAACGAGTCTTGGCTTGCTCTTCAAACAGCAACATGCGCTGGTAGATCCAGTTCAGGCAATCTGCTTTGGAGGTGGGACCGTTATGCGGGCATTTGGCAACATGAACGTTGCTAAATTGCTCTTCCAGGTCGGCCAAAGCCGCTAACGTTGGGGCGTCATTGGGGTACGCGCCAATAAAGAAATCGTAATTCGTATACTTTTGGGCGGCGATGTTGTGCTCCACCATGCGCCGGATCACACGGTGTTCCTTCCATAACGGCACAAAAATGGCGATGCGGCGTTGTAGCCCATCGGTAAGTTGCGCTTCCGTAGGAGGCGGCGGAGAGAGGCGAAATAAAGTGCGATACAGCCACGCTAAATCGATCAGGAGGTCGTCCAGGCCACTCACCAGGACCCATATCGCGAGCGGCACGAGTATGACCGCAGCCCACCTATCCAGCAAAATACCTCCTCCGCAGGAATAGTCCAAGAGAACGATAAAATTCTCAATAGGGATAACGATGGGTTGGGTCTTAGTAGGTCTTTTGCTGGTGTTGGGAAGCAGCACGGCGCTGCTGCCAGATTCTCAGAACTTCCGTTTCGCCATTCTGGGCGACCGCACCGGCAGTGCGAACGCGCAAGTGTATGAATCCATTTGGGCAGAGATTGACCGTGAGCACCCGGATTTCGTGATCAATGTGGGTGACACAATTGAGGGCAATAATGACGCAACCGCAGCAGCGGAATGGGCTGCACTGCAATCACTGTTTCACCGTTATGGGCGGTATCCGCTGTATTTCACGCCTGGAAACCATGACATCTGGTCACCCGCTTCCGCAGCAATATATGCGCAGGCGACCAAGCGACCTCCCTTCTACAGCTTTGATTGGAAAAACGCCCATTTCACTGTGCTGGACAATTCCCGCACTGCCTATCTCGATCCCCGTCAGATGTCATTTCTGGAAGATGACCTCAAAAAGAGCGGAAATAAGCCGCTCCATTTTGTGTTCTTTCACCGGCCTGACTGGCTCCTGCCGTTGAAGTTCGGCTCCGGGGCATTTGAGCTTCACCGGCT
This sequence comes from Bryobacterales bacterium, assembly GCA_963791675.1. Lineage (GTDB taxonomy): Bacteria > Acidobacteriota > Terriglobia > Bryobacterales > Bryobacteraceae > JALYXI01. Next base: position 192,259 of record CAWBTD010000023.1, on the reverse strand, counting down.
GGCGCGCCGATATGGAATCAACTATGTGATTTCCGGCCACGGACATCAACTTGTCCGGCTGGAACGGGATGGCGTGGTGTATCTGGAAGCGGGCAGTTCCGGCGCGAGTCTCCAACGCGGTTTAAGCTCAGGGCAAGGGGGGCAGCAAGGTTGGTTGTATGGTCATCTCATCGCCGAGGTGCAGGACACGAAGGTACGCCTTCTGGAAAAAGAGCTTGGAAAACCGGCCGAAACAAAATTCGGTGCAAACTGATTATTCGCTTTGCAGTAACGCACTATGATGGGTTGCGAATGGCCTGCAAACTGACATCTTTCACTTCGAAGTCTTTATGGAGATGAACAACAGGTTTTTTGAGAGTAATAGTCACTTGTTTTGAGTCAGGTGAAGCGGAAACCCAATGGGACTCTAAAGGGTTAAGTTGTAGAGCTGCTGGCACAGGGGAATAGGAAAAAGTAGGGACAAAGTCTTCTTTTTGGCCTTGGTCGAATTGTGCCTGTACAAGTGCACCTGGCCAGCCAAAAGCAGCTTTGCAGTAAAACTGGTTGAAGATTTGAATTCTGCATTGAAGTTGTTCTGTTGCACTTACAGGTCTGTTTTGTACAGGAATAGTTGCACTTGTCGCATTTCCTAAGTAGGTGAAGTAGAGGGAGCCGTGCAAAGTAATTGATTGATCATTTACCTTTTGAACAAAGACAGGATCAATCTTCAGTAGGTCATATAGAACGGTCGGTCCAGAGCTATGATTACTCTGATTAAACGTAGTAGCACCGGCGTTCCACATTTGCCCCTGAGTGCCTTCCAACGTAACATACAATGCATCCACATGAACCTCATTTTCGCTTGGTATATTGCTGAGTTCGAGAGGAACAATCGCCTCGACCTCCGTAACAGGATTTCGGCCATGAAGCGGAAATTGTTTTCTTCTGGTGGGATTGAATGTGATACGTAAGGAACTGTTTGCTGATTGCTGCTTGTTGAATAATGTCTGGAGTTGAAATCCTAACAAAGACGGCATGTAGAAGTACAACACCCCAGCGGTCACTAGTAAACTGATTCCCAAAACATGACTGAACCTGGTTCGCCGCGATTTATATTGGATGTAAAGAACTAAAGCAGCAGCTAAGGCCAGCAATGAACCAACGATGACGTTCCGTAACCACTCAGTCTCACCCGGCCACTGTGCTGGGCCCTGGTTCGGAAGTGCAGGCCTGAACCCAATTAGGAATACATTTTCTACCAAAATAAATTCCACTACGAGCAATAGCAGGAATGAAAATAAGTAAGGTACAAGGCCAGCAGTTGTAGCTGCTAAAGCAGCCATTGGCAAAATTATTACAAAAAAAGTCAACGCTTGCGAAAAAAGAAGGCCTAGCAAAATAGATTTCAGAGAAAAACCGGCTGCCAAAGCAATATAGGACTTGCGCAAGACAGCACAGGCAAACTGATAAATAAAACTAAGAAAACAATTTTAGCCTCTAGTAAGCTATGCCATTGGTAAGGCCTAGTTAACCAGAATTGATTTTGGCCAGGAATTGCTTCGGTGTGAATTACTCGAGCAATTAGAAAGCTGACTCCAATGCACAGCAGCGTCTGAGGCCACCCAGTATCGAGGATGTGAGTTTCCGTCCAGGCAAACATGACCACCAGAGCCATCATGAGGCAGAGTTCCTTGGCGAGATAACGGGTATCTTTTTTCAGGATATGAAGTGCTTGCCACATAAAGTTTTTAAGAAGCCTTAGATGCTGTGCGTGCTAGGGAAAGAAAGATCTGTCGCAAACTCATCGGTTTAACTGAGAACTGCTGTATGCCCGGAATGAGACTGTGCACATGCTGAGGCGTGGATTCCGGATCGAATTGAGAGTCAACAAAGCGAACTAACTTGCCGGTAGAGGTCGCTTGCAGCCATGTAGGGGGCCATTTGGCAGCTTCCGCTAAACTTGCGAAATGATCCAGCGTCAATTCAACCTCTTGAAACCGTGCAGATAAAGCTGTCATCTCTTCCGCGAACTGGAGTCGGCCATTATCGAGATAGCCAATGTGGCTGGCAAAGTTCTCGATTTCAGCCAAATCGTGCGAGGAAATGAGAATGGTTGTGTTCATGGCGCTTTCCACCAGTTCACTGATGAGTTCGTCTCGCACAAGGGGGTCCAACCCGCTAAATGGCTCATCTAGCACGAGTAAACGCGGATGGTAGGCGAGCGAGGAAGCGAGTGCTGTTTTCATCCACATCCCACGCGATAGCTGCGAAATTTTACGGTCTCGGGGAAGGTTGAACTGGCGAACTAACGCTGCTGCTCGTGCATCGTCCCACGTGGGGTAAAAGGGCTTCAAGAACCGGAGCAAATACTCCACTGTCATCCAGCCCGGCATCTCCTGGTTTTCAGAAACGTAGCCGATGGTAGTGAAATGCTTTGGCGATAGATGACGCGAATCCACGCCGAGCACTTGGGCACTCCCCGCACTTGGCTGGAGAATGTTCATCATGATTTTAATCGTAGTGGTCTTGCCAGCGCCGTTTGCACCGATCAATCCGAATACGCTGCCTTCCGGAACTTGGAAATTCAAATGATCCAGTACAACTTTTTTACGATACTGTTTTGACAGTTCCTGAGCTTGGAAGACTGCTGTCATGATCGGCTACTCCTTGTGATTTCGGTGTCTTGTCGAGACGGGACCAATGCTGGCCCACCGCACGGGTTACTTCTTCCAGGCTAAGCCCCAGTTTTTTGGCTTCCACCACTAACTGCTCCAGTTCGTTCTTGAGTAAGTGACGGCGATCGGCTGAAGTAGAGGAAACACGCGCAGAAACAAAGCTGCCGCGTCCCGGATGAACTTCGATCAAACCTTCGTTGACTAGCTGCGCCACTACCTTGTGCGCAGTGTTGGGGTTGATTTTCAGAGCTTTGCTGATATCCCGAACTGAAGGAAAGGGGTCCCCTGGGCTGAGTTGACCAGAGATCACTGCCTTTTTTGCTGCGTACACAATTTGCTCGTACACAGGGATGCCGGGTTCCAGAGTGAAGCTGAACGGAAGCACTGAGCTGTACTATAACACGTAGTACAGTTGAGTCAAGACTCAGATTTGAGTGCGGACTTTACGTGAGCAATCACAGAGGTCCAATCATCCGGAAGCTGCTGCCGAAACAGCCGCATGGTGGGGTACCAAGGGCTATCCTCTCGATCTGCCATCCAACGCCAGTCTGCATGAAAGTGCAGCAAGGTCCACACAGGAATGCCCAAAGCTCCTGCGAGATGAGCCACCATGGTATCTGTGGAGATCACCAGATCAAGGTTCATCATGGTGGCAGCGGTATCATCCACGCTGTTGTTGTGCCAATTGGTGTACTCGAAATCCGGGTCATCCGGGCCAAGTCCTTTTGCAGCAGGACCGCGCTGAAGCCCGATCAGAACGATCTCTGGCATCTGCTTCAGAAAGCGGAATTCGGAAATCGGCACAGAGCGTTCCGGCCTCCACACGCCGGAAGCCCATGCTAGCCCTACGCGAAGTCTCTTCTCTCCTGCAAGCAGGTCTCGATAAGCAGCAACTTTTATCGGGTCGGCAAACAGATATGGCGCAGTTCGGGGAATGGTGGAAAGGGTGGATCGTAGCGCATGGGGAACTTCCAGAAGTTCAATCTCCGCATCGGTAGCCACTACCTCTTCTTCCAAAGCATACAAGCGATCTATGCCTGCCGCGCTGGCAAGCAAAGGAAGCAATTCCGGTTGTGCTTGCACGCTGACACTGCGGCATATCTGCCGGAGTTGTGGCATATAGCGGATAAACTGAATTACGTCGCCTAAACCGTGGAAGCATCGCACCAACACATCGCGCCCGGCGAGCGGTGTGCCATCCCACACAAATCGGAGATGACGGGGCAGGTGGTCGCAGGTTTCGCCATTCCGTTTGCGGTTGGCTAATACACGGTCGCTTTCGCGCCATGCGTCCTCAAACCTGCCTGCCAGCATCATGGCCATCCAGCGTTCCTGCGGACAAAACTCAGGATCTTCTCCCAGCGCCTCGCCTTGGAGAAACTGTTCCACTGCTTCCGCAATTCTGCGCTGGTAGTAGGCGGCTCTCCCTCGTTCGAAGTATTTCATTTCTCTGAAGTTGCTTGCATGAGGGAGACCACAGACGAAAATTCCACCATTGACTGTTTTGAAACAAATTTTCCGGGTCTTTTCAGTAACACTAGGGAGAGGAGCTGATGCTGTTATGGTGCAAAGAATTGCCGAAGCCTCCGGCCAAGTTCACCCGACTGGCCCACTTTCCGCTGACGAGTTGCAGAAACTGGATGCTTACTGGCGTGCTGCCAACTATCTTTCCGTAGGTCAAATTTACCTGCTGGACAATCCACTTCTGAAAGAACCCTTACGCCCGGAACACATCAAGCCACGTCTGCTTGGCCATTGGGGAACCACTCCGGGTTTGAACTTTATCTACGCGCATTGCAATCGCCTGATCCGGCAGCATGACCTGAACATGATCTATATCGCCGGTCCAGGTCACGGTGGCCCTGGCGTGGTTGCCAACACCTATCTGGAAGGCACCTATTCCGAATACTATCCGCACGTCCCGCCAAATGAATACGGACTAAAGCGGCTGTTCACTCAGTTCTCCTTTCCCGGTGGCATTCCCAGCCACGTTGCGCCGGAAACACCAGGCTCGATTCATGAGGGCGGGGAGCTTGGGTATTCGCTTGCCCACGCCTATGGAGCAGCCTTCGATAATCCTGACTTGATTGTGTGTTGCGTGATTGGTGACGGAGAAGCGGAAACCGGGCCGCTGGCCGCCAGTTGGCACTCCAATAAGTTTCTGAATGCATCGCGAGATGGTGCTGTGTTGCCGATTCTTCACCTCAACGGTTATAAAATCGCTAATCCCACAGTGCTTGCCCGAATTCCCGAAGGGGAACTCGATTCCTTGATGCGTGGGTATGGGTATGAGCCGTTTTATGTAACAGGCCATGAACCGGAGCATATGCACCAAACCATGGCCGAAACAATGGATAAAGTGCTGGCCCGCATTCAGGAGATTCAACGGAAAGCTCGCGAGGGCAGTAGTCAAGAACTTCCTCACTGGCCCGTAATGATTCTGAATTCTCCTAAAGGTTGGACCGGCCCAGACAAAGTAGATGGCGTGCAGATACAAGGGACATTTCGCGCTCACCAGGTGCCTTTGGAAGAGGTAGCCACCAAACCAGAACATCTGAAGCAACTAGAAAACTGGATGAAAAGCTATCGCCCGGAAGAGTTATTCGATGCGCACGGGCGATTGAAGCCGGAACTGGCAGAGATTGCGCCGAAAGGCAAGCGGCGGATGAGCGATAACCCCCATGCGAATGGTGGCTTGCTCAAAAAAGATCTGATCATGCCGGACTTCCACGACTACGCCGTGAAAGTGGAGCAGCCCGGTGTAGAAGTAGCCGAAGCGACGCGGATCATGGGGCAGCTCTTGCGCGATGTAATGAAGCGCAATGAAGATCATCATAACTTTCGGATCATGGGGCCGGATGAAACCGCTTCCAATCGCCTGAATGCGGTGTTCGAGGAAACCAATCGCGTATTTACCGCCGAAGTGGAACCATATGACGACCACATCTCCACCGACGGGCGAGTGATGGAAGTATTGAGCGAACACATGTGCGAAGGTTGGCTGGAAGGCTATCTCCTGACAGGAAGGCACGGTTTCTTTTCCTGTTATGAAGCATTCATTCACATTGTGGACTCCATGTTTAATCAGCACGCGAAGTGGCTGAAAACCACGCGCAAGATTGGGTGGCGACGTCCGATTGCTTCGCTCAATTACCTGCTGAGTTCACATGTTTGGCGTCAGGATCACAACGGATTCAGCCATCAGGACCCCGGTTTCATTGATCATGTGGTGAATAAGAAAGCCGATGTGATTCGCGTGTATCTGCCGCCTGACGCAAACACTCTGCTTTCCGTAACAGACCATTGCCTGAAAAGTTCGAATTACGTGAACGTCATCGTGGCAGGCAAGCAGCCTGCCTTGCAGTGGCTCACTATGGATCAGGCTGTAAAACATTGCACCACCGGCATTGGGATCTGGGAGTTTGCCAGCAATGATGCTGGGGCAGAGCCGGATATAGTGATGGCGTGCGCCGGTGATATTCCTACGCTGGAAACCATTGCGGCTGTTGACCTGCTGCGTGGTTACTTTCCAGATATCAAGATTCGTGTGGTGAACGTCGTGGATTTAATGACGCTGCAGTCCCCCAGCGAACACCCGCACGGACTTTCCGACTCCGAATTTGATTCTTTGTTTACCGATAACCGTCCTGTGATCTTTGCCTACCACGGATATCCGTGGCTCATCCATCGATTAACTTACAGGCGGCACAACCACGACAACATGCACGTGCGGGGTTATAAAGAGGAAGGCACTACCACCACGCCATTCGATATGACAGTGTTGAATGATCTGGACCGTTTCCATCTGGTGGGCGACGTGATCGACCGTGTTCCCCGTTTGCGCAACATCGGCGCACACGTGAAGCAAGCACTGCGCGATAAGTTAATTCAGCATAAGCAATACGTCACCACGCATGGCGATGACATGCCCGAAATTAAGAACTGGAAGTGGTCCGGGCACCCGAGCAACGCCGATGGGCTAAGCCGAGGGTTGTAACCAGCGAAGACTGCCTTGCGCTGGGACGTTTGCGGTATTCCAATGCCGAAGTGCCCAGCGCCACAGTTCAGGAAGTAATCCCCGGCAGAGTTCCGAAGGTGGGTTCTGACCTAGGAATTTCAGTGCTTGCCACAGCTCCGATGCCGGGTCAGCATCGTTCAGCGCGGGCGCTTTGGTTTGCTTGCTGAGTTTTTCACCATGGGCATTTACTGCCACTGGCAGGTGAAGGTATTCGGGAAGCGGCAGGGCAAGTTGCCGTTGCAGATAGATCTGGCGCGGTATGGAATCAAGAAGGTCTGCCCCGCGCACAATGCTGTTCACTTGTTGAAACGCATCGTCCACCACCACGGCAAGTTGGTAGGCAAAGATGCCGTCCGCACGTAGCAACACAAAATCGCCAATGGTGGATTGCAAATCCTGCTGCCCGGCTCCTTGTAATCGATCCTGCCAGTGGATCAGATGAGGGTCTACGCGGAGTCGCCATGCGCGAGCACCTTTACCGGCTGGCAACCCTGCGCGACAGGTACCCGGATAACGCTGTTGCTCTCCTATCTCTTTTCGCGAGCAGCCACACGGATAAGCGATCCCTTTCTCTCGAAGAAGTTGGAGAGCAGAGTGGTACGCCTCCATGCGATTGCTTTGATAAAGCACAGGGCCATCCCATTCAAAGCCAAATCGATCCAATACCTGAAGAATGAAATCTGCTGCGCCTGGAACTACGCGAGGCAGATCTAAGTCTTCCATGCGGACCAGCCATTGTCCGCCACGTGAACGGGCATCCAGGTAGCTGCCTACAGCCGCAACCAATGAGCCGAAATGAAGCGGACCTGTAGGAGATGGTGCAAACCGCCCGATTACTGCGCGGCCTGTTGCTTGAGCGTGTTCCACGTGTTGAACAACGCTGTGGCGTTGCGTTCCAAAACTTGTACCGCAGCTACTGCTTGCGTGGTGGGCAGTGCATCCGCACTTTCCAATACGTTCAAAACCTGCCCCAGTTCCCCATGGAGGCGAGTCAGCGAAGGAGCGGTATTGCCTCCGCCTCGCCTTCCTCCTCCGCCGACTCCCTCTAACGCGGCTAGTTTTTGTTGAATGTCAGGATTCGTTTTTGCGGTGGCTTGCAATTGCCGCACTTGTTGAAGTGCTTCGTAGCTTTGCTGGAGAAGATCGCAAACTTTGGACGCCAAGCGAAACTGCTGTGCCAATGCGGCTGGCGTCACTTTGATACGCGGGTCCATCTTCACCACCAGCGGCTGCGTATAGCTTTGACCATCCACCGTGAGCTTAACTGTGTAGCGTCCTGGTAGCACGGAGGCGCCCAAAGGAAGGCGAGGCGTATCGTGAAAAATGGCAGAGATCGGGTACTCGTGATTCCCTGTTGCAGGAGGAGTTGTGTGTAAGTCCCACACAAACCGATGCGCTCCTGCTTTCGCGGAAAGAATGCGCGGAGGGCGCACCCAATACGTGGGAACATTCAAATCGCTTTCCACTGGCTCCGGCTTTTCATCGCTCCGGTAGCGACGCATCAGGCGGTTTGAGCCATCAAAGATTTCCAGTGTCACCGGTGAGGAAGCCGTGGATTTCAAATAGTAATCGAGAATGGCTCCATCAGGCGGGTTCTTGCCAGCAGGTTCTTCCGGTGGAAGCGGTGTGTCCGTGTTGTTATTGCGACGCACACGATATGCCGTTTCCGGACGAAACAGAAACCCATTACTCGAAATCACTTCGGCGTTCCACTGACGCAAAGGGGTCACATCATCCAGAATCCAAAAGCCGCGCCCATGCGTACCCACCACTAAATCATCCTCGTGAATTACCAAGTCCCGCACAGAGGAGAGCGGCAGATTCAAATTCAAAGGCTGCCAAGTTTCACCATCGTCAAAAGAAACATGAACTCCTTTCTCCGTGCCGCAATACAGCAGACCGCGACGAACCGGATCTTCACGAACAGCATTTACTGGCGCGTCTTCCGGCAAACCTTTCACAATCTCCTGCCATGTTTTGCCATTGTCGTGTGTGCGGAAAATGTGTGGATGAAGGTCGTCCAACCGAAACCGATTCACTGCGGCATACGCAGTCGCCGCATCAAACCGGCCTGCATCCAGTATGGAAATTTTGCTCCATTCCGTTACACCGGGAGGAGTTACATTGGTCCAAGTTCTTCCGCCATTGCGAGTGATATGAATTAGCCCATCATCTGTGCCCGCCCAAATCACATTGACGTCTTTGTAGGAAGGAGCAATGGTGTACACCACACCACGGCGCGGACCTTTGTTCAGTTCGGGAGTAGTGAACACACCCACTGTTGCCGGAACTTCCCACGAAGTGCGAGATAAATCCGGGCTTACTTCCTGCCAACTGTGGCCGCCATCCACTGTTTTCAGCACCATCTGCGCACCCAGAAAAAGGGTGTGCGGTTCCACTGGGGAAAACAACAAAGGCGCGGTACGGAGAAAACGATACTTGCCGCCTGTTACATTCGGCCCTACTTCCTGCACGGCTCCGGTGCTCTGATCAAAGCGGGTTACTTTGCCGCCGTAGACAATTCCAGGGTTTAGCGGGTCCGGCGCGACATAGCCGTACTCTTCCACGCCTACCGGATGCCAATCCCGAAAACTAATCTCGCCATAATCGCTGCGGCTTGCTACTGCTGCCGAGCCGCTTTCCTGCTGGCCACCATAAACCCAGTAAGGGAAACGGTTATCTGTGCTCACATGGTAGAACTGCGCGGTCGGTTGGTTATACCAGGAACTCCATGTCTGTCCTCCATTCACAGTCAATGTGGCTCCCTGGTCTACGCCCAGGAAAATGATATTCGGGTCATTGGGATTGATCCAGATGGTGTGGTAATCATCCCCGCCGGGTGCACCTTTGATGGCGGTGAATGTTTTGCCTCCATCCACTGATTTGTATGTGGAAGTATTCGCCACATACACAATGTCATGATTTTTCGGGTCCGCCCGGACGCTGGCAAAATCAGAACCGCGACCCCATAAACGATTCTCATTATTGATCTGCTTCCAGGTCATGCCTCCATCATCGGAACGGTACAAACCGCCAAGGCGGGGCGATGCATCCACCATGGCGTAGATCCGTTTCGGATCGTTCGGACACATGCCGAGACCGATGCGGCCCAGCCGTTGTGCAAACGTCGGCAAACCACCTCCCAGTTGATTCCAAGTGGTTCCCCCATCGGTGGATTTGTATAATCCGCTGCCCGGCCCGCTAAACGCGCCATTTTCCCAAGGCCCTTGGCGCGCACTCCAAAGGTCTGCGTAAATGGTGCGGGAATCTTGGGGATCAAATGCCAGATCCATTGCGCCGGTATTCTCATCTTTGTAGAGAACTTTTTCCCAGGTTCCGCCGCCATCGTGGGAACGGAATACACCGCGCTCCGGATTCGGTCCATAAGGATGGCCCAGCACTGCCACGTACACCAAGTTCGGGTTATGGGGATCAATCAGAATGGCTGGGATCTGCTGGCCGTCACGCAATCCCAAGTGTTTCCAGGTTTGCCCCGCGTCCGTGGATTTGTAGATCCCGTTGCCAACAGAAAGGTCAGGCCGTTGAAGACCTTCGCCTGACCCCGCATAAATCACTTGGGGATCTGACAAGGAAACGGCCAAAGCGCCAATGGATTGTGTTTCTTCGTGGTCAAAGATCGGTTTCCAGACGTGGCCATAATCGGTGCTCTTCCAAACGCCGCCGTTGTTGGCGGACATATAGTACACGTTCGGCTGGCTAGGGACGCCGCTGATTCCTACCGTGCGGCCTCCACGAAACGGCCCAATATCCCGCCATTGCATTCCAGCGAAAAACGCGGAAGGGAATCCTTGCGCACTCGCCAAGGCCGCCATCGCCAACCATACACTACTACTTGCCGCCAATCGAAAGGCTGTATTCACCTGACCACCTTGCTTCAGAATAGAAAGTTTTTTGAGGATCTGCTGAAGGGAATAGAACGGAGGAGTTGTCAACCAATCTGCTGAACTTCCAAAATGGGCGATGTGGTGACGGTTTGAAACAAGGGATGCCGAAACTCCAACCGCATTCCGCGCCCGATGAAATTTGATTTCAATAAGGAACCGCCCCAGTTGGAGCCGTGAAGTGTCACCAATACAGGACTGGGGCAAAACTCCGGATGCCCGGAAATTAAAACCTTGCTATTGCCATGGTGGACAATGCGATACACATGGTTTGCTGTTTCCACGCGCAGCACTACGCCCGGCGCAAGGTCATCCAGACAAACGCCGCCTTCCACTTGCGACTGTACCAAGTCGCCATGAATTCCCAGGCTTAGGTTCTGGTGAGCGGGCGCAATGCTTTGCGTTGCCAGCAGATCCTCCGGTTCGTCACGCACTGGTTACATTCTAGTCGGTTCACGGGAAGCAGGCCCTTATTTTTCGGCTAACCAAGCGATAAACATACCATCTGGCTCTACGTCTTCCCAGTACGAAATGAACCGGCTGGATACGGTTCTGCAGTGCTGCCGGAGCAGTGCGTCCAGTTCGTCGCGATGGAACCACTTTTCCCAAGGGGAGGTTTTCAACTTGCCAAAGTGCTCGGCATTTTTATCGATAATCACCAGCCGGCCACCCGGCTTCAGCACCCGGCATAATTCACCAACTGCTCTCTCGATATCTACAGCGTGCTCCAATGATTCCGTGGCATAGGCAAAATCGAAACTGTTGTTGGCGAACGGGAGCGAGCACAACGTACCCACAGTGGTGTCCATCTCCGCAGGGGCGAACTTCAACATTTCGGCGGAGATATCCAATCCGCACAGGTTTGCCTTTGGATACTGCTGGAGCAGCACCCGCGCAAAGCGCCCTTTGCCGCAGCCTGCGTCCAAGATTCGCCGTCCTTCCAAATTGCCGAAGTACTGAAGAATCAGGCGAACGTGATAGATGCGCGGATCGATCTCCGTAGGGAAGTGCTCCTCATCGCGGGAAGCCTCATCAAAAGAGAGCCGGATCTCTTGTTGGAGATCCGGCGTCAATGCGGCACTTCTTTTCTGAGGGGTTTGGCGGGAAAAATGAAACAGATTGCGCCAGTTCACGCCCGTGTCAGGAAAATCGGCAGCCCTGTTTTATCGGTGTAGAAGGGTCGGAAACGCTCGATGTTGTACATGGTATCCAGATCCACTTTGCGTGGGCCAAGCGTAGGATCGGGAATCGGCACTGCCGCATATTTCCCGCCGTTGATGCCCATCATGACGCCGTGCTGGCCTGCTTTGATCGCGTCAATCGCCATGCCGGCAAATGTGGAAGCAATCAGGCGATCAATAAAGTCAGCACTGCCGCTGCGGAGATCATAGGTCAGGTCACTGACAACAGTTTCTTCTCCCACCGCTTTCTTGATCTCATCACTTAGCATTTCACCCACATTGGCCTTTTTTCGATGGCCGTAAGCATCTGCTTCGCCCACATCGCTCTGGTTGTACCCTTCCCATTTTGCGCCTTCGGAAAGAATCACCAGCGCATAGTTGCTGGGGCTTTTGCGCTTATCTGTCATCAGCACATCAATCAGCTTACCGAGATCAAAAGCATGCTCAGGGATGCAGCATCGTAAAGAAGTTACATATGCCGTGTATAGCGCTGTGTAACCGGCATCCCGACCAAAGATGCGGAAAATTCCGATCCGTTCATGGGAGCCGACGGTGGTTCGCTGGCGCTCAATCGCTTCCATTGCGCGAGAAATAGCGGTGGAAAATCCGATGCAATATTCGGTGTTCCGCACATCATTGTCCATGGTTTTCGGAATGGCTAAAACCCGAACGCCAGCTTTATCCAGATGCGCAGCATAGCTCAGGGTATCGTCACCGCCGATGGCAATGAGGTAATCCAGCTGCAGCGTTTCGATGTTTTTCACGACCTGCGCCGTCATATCAAAAACCGTGCTGGTTTCGCCATCTTTTGTGATCTCGCTGGAAGGAAATGTTTGACCACTTAAGAAAGCAGGCAATTTTTTCATCTTCTTGGGATTGGTCCGGGAACTATGAAGATAAGTTCCACCAGTGCGATCAATGGTGCGAGTGTTTTCCGTATTGAGTGGAAGAATATACCGCGCCACACTGGCAGGATCTTCGAAATTCAGATGTGTGAGTCCTTCCCAGCCACGCCGGATACCGGTTACTTCGCAGCCAATTTCCCGGCCCCGATAAACCACGGTCTTGATGACCGAGTTCAAACCCGGCACATCTCCGCCGCCGGTCAGAATCCCTAAACGTTTTATGTTCACGTGCTTTATTCTACGGCAACACTGCGCCTGGGAGCACGCATACCGGGTAAGCTACTTGTGGTGCTTGAATTTTTCCCGCACGTCCGGCCAGAACTCTTTCACAATATTGCGGCCAGCAATGGCACCTATCAGCACGGTTCCGTAAATCAATCCATCGCCTGCTGATGCTTGGTTACGGGGCAACCAAAGTCTGGCCGCCTGTGTGGCGCCATATGAACCTACAATGTTCCCAATCGAAAGCGCTCGACCGCCGCTATCGGTATGTGCAATCAACGTCTGCAGTAAAGCGTCATGGAGACGTGGACCAAAACTTGTCTGGGTAGAACGAAAATACCTGGGGTCCTGATGAAAAGCTGTGTCACAGGCAAGGTTCAGAACCTCTTGAATGCCATTAACAGCCAATCCGCTTCCATAACGTTTTCCAAATCCGCTCCAGCTACGGCCCCACTCTCCTGGAGAATTTTTCGCTTGGGCAATTCCAGCAACAAATAGATAACTGAAAAGAGCTTTTGGCGCCACCGTCCGGCCGAGTTCCAAGCCGATCTTTTCTTTGTTGGTCATCGGAAGGACATTAGGTTCCGCGCCGGGTGCAAATAAGCTGTCGGAGTAGACGGGAGTTTGTGCGGAAAGAAAAACAGGAAACAGCAGGAGAAAAAGGGTGCTTTTAATCACTTGGGGCCAAGGTAGCACGTATTCTTCCTTTTCTGTTACCAGGATCTATCCGCTGGACAGTCAATAGTAAATTCTCTGGCTGGTCTACGAGTCCAGAGCCTCCGGTTTGGCGGAGTAAATGCAGCATGAAAGTTCGTTCATGATTTCTACATCTACGAGGGAACTATGGAAATTGTAGGAAAGCCGTATATCACTCCCAACGTTGCACAAGGGGAGCGGGCAGCATCAATTGTCGCAGGAACTTTGTTAGCGGTATGGGGAGCAAAGAGGCGTGATTCCTGGGGCGCTGGACTGGCATTATTAGGAGCGGCTTTTTTACGGCGTGGCATTACAGGCTGGTGCTACACCTATCAATATCTAGGGATGCGTACGGCTGACGTCGGCCAAGGCTCCAATGTCAGCATTCCTTACGAAATGGGCGTTAAAGTAGAGCGGGCCGCCATTGTAGACAAGCCCCGCAATGAGGTTTATGCCTTCTGGCGCAATTTCGAAAATCTTCCTAGCTTTATGAAGCATGTGAAGTCGGTAAAAGTAACAGGACCGACCACTTCCCATTGGGTAGTGCAGGCACCGCAAGGCAGAACTGTGGAGTGGGATGCAGAGATCATTAATGAAGTAGAAAATGGAATCATTGCGTGGCGCTCTTTGCCGGGCGCGGATGTAGACAATGCAGGTTCTGTCCGCTTTTCCGACGCCACGGGCGGACGCGGCACCGAAGTTCGGGTATCGTTCCAATACAATCCCCCAGGCGGAGTATTAGGAGCTTACCTGGCAAAACTCTTTGGGGAAGAGCCAGAACAGCAAGTCACGGAAGATCTTCGCCGATTGAAGTCCGTTCTGGAGTCAGGACAAGTTGCGACCAACTTAGGCCAAGCTTCTGGAAGAACAGAAGAAGCCAAACAAAGCAAGAAACAGAAACAAGAAAAAGATGTCAATGAGGCGTCGGAAGAGTCGTTTCCCGCCAGTGATCCTCCAGCATATCGCTAGTTTGCAAGCCAAAGGGAAAGGAACAAATAGATTATGAAAGCCATTTGCTGGCATGGTTCTACTGACGTCCGGCTGGATACTGTACCTGAGCCTAAGATCATCAACACGCGCGACGCAGTGATCCAGATTACTTCCACTGCTATCTGCGGTTCTGATCTTCACATTTATGACGGCTACATCCCCACCATGGAAGATGGAGACATTCTTGGCCATGAGTTCATGGGGGATGTGGTTGCCGTTGGAACGGATGTGCCGAACTTGAAAAAAGGAGACCGGGTGGTGGTGCCGTTTGCCATTGCTTGCGGCTCCTGTTGGTTTTGCAAAACAAAACTGTTCTCCTGCTGTGATAACTCCAACCCGAATGCTCGCATGGCAGAAAAGCTATATGGGCACAGCGCTTCTGGGTTGTTTGGGTATTCTCACTTGTTTGGAGGGTATGCCGGAGGGCAAGCAGAATACGTTCGCGTACCCTTCGCTGATGTGGGGCCAATTAAAGTTCCGAGTTCCTTAGAGGATGAGAAGGTTCTGTTTCTTTCCGATATTCTTCCCACGGCCTATATGGCTGCGGAAAACGCAAATATTCAGCCTGGGGATACGGTAGCCATCTGGGGAGCAGGTCCGGTGGGCCTACTTACCATCCCTTGTGCTTTCCTGTTGGGTGCGGAACGGGTCATTGTGATTGATCGGGTGCCGGAGCGTTTAGCATTAGCGAAAGATCATGCCAAAGCCGAAATCATCAATTACGAACAGACCGACGTACTGGAGAAGCTGAATGAGCTTACGGGAGGCCGTGGCCCTGATTCCTGTATTGATGCGGTAGGGTTGGAAGCGCATGGCACTAGCCTGGATGCGATCTATGATCGTGCGAAACAGGCTGTACGCCTGGAAACGGATCGACCGCATGTGCTGCGACAGGCAATTCAAGCTTGCCGAAAGGGCGGCACTGTTTCCATCCCCGGAGTGTACGGCGGATTGGTGGACAAATTCCCCATTGGAGCTGCTTTCTCCAAGGGACTGACCTTGAAGATGGGCCAAACGCACGTTCATCGCTACATCGGAATGCTGTTGGAGAAAATTGAAAAAGGGGAACTGGATCCTTCTTTCATCATTACTCACCGCCTGAAGCTTGAGGATGGGCCGAAGGCTTACGAGACGTTCCGAAACAAACAAGACAACTGCATCAAAGTTGTCATGAAGCCGTAACATTCAGAAGAGCCGCTACACTGAAAGAAAAGAGTGTATGCGGCTACTTCCCTTGATTTTGATTTCAGCAGCCTCGTTGGCCCGCGCCGATGAGGGTATGTGGACTTTTGATAATATTCCTACCTCGCTTCTTCAACAGCAGTACCATTTCACCCCTTCCAAAGCATGGCTAGACCATGTCCGTCTCGCGTCTGTTCGTTTAAATGATGGCGGTTCCGGCTCGTTTGTGAGTGAGCACGGCTTGCTGCTCACGAATCATCATGTCGCCAGAGGCCAATTGCAAAAGAACTCCACGGCGGAGCACAATTACCTGCGCGATGGTTTTTACGCAGAAACGGCTGACAAAGAATTGCGTTCCCCTGACTTAGAAGTCGATGTTCTTCAATCCATGGAAAATGTCACTGCGGGGATTGAGGGAGCGCTGCGCGGAGCCACGAACGCGGAAAAAGCGTCTCGCCTCCGCCGGGAAACCATTGCCCGCATTGAACGGGAAAGTCTGGAGAAAACAGGACTTCGCTCAGATGTAGTGAGCTTGTATCAAGGAGGAGAATACTGGCTTTACCGTTATAAGAAATATACGGATGTGCGTCTGGTGTTTGCTCCGGAACAAGAAATTGCCTTCTTTGGAGGTGACCCGGATAACTTCACCTATCCCCGCTATGACTTGGACATGGCGATCTTCCGGGTGTATGACAATGGCTCGCCTTTGCAAACCAAAGATTATCTGAAGTGGAACAGCAAAGGTGCCGCAACGAATGAATTGGTGTTTGTGTCCGGACATCCAGGTTCCACGTCCCGCAATGACACCATGGCGCAACTCATCACTGAGCGCGACATTCGCGAGCCACTCACTTTAGCACTTCTTTCTCAGCGGATTCGTACGCTGGAGGAGTATTCTGCTACCGGTGCAGAACCTGCACGTCAGGCATTTTCCCGCATTTTCAATTTCCAAAATGGCCAGAAGGCTTTTCTGGGCCGGTACGATGCCTTAAAAGCCCCTAGTGTGATTGCAAAGAAGCAGGCCGAAGAAAAAGATTTTCAAACCAAGCTGGCCGCTCATTCGGAGTGGCAGAAAGAGTATGGCAGTGCTTGGAATGAGATTGCCACAGTGCAAACCAAAGCTGCTGCTCTTATCAAGCCAATGATGTTCCGGCGGCTTGATTCCCAACTGCTTGCCTATGCTTCACAGATCGTGCAGTACGTGGTGGAAGTAGCAAAGCCGGATGGGGAGCGCTTGCCAGGTTTTCATGATTCGCAGTTGGAGTCCGTCCGCTTTGCCCTTCAGTCTCCTGCGCCCGTTTCCGGAGGTTTAGATGAGGCACGGCTAACAGGTTCGTTGACGGAATCACTACGCCAGTTGGGGGCGAACGATGAATACTTACGGATCGTATTGAACGGCGGCACTCCCCAACAGGTGGCGCAAGCCCTGGTGAGAGGAACCAAACTGGGTGATCCGGAATTCAGGAAAACGTTGCTGGCAGATGGTGCCCGAGCGGTGGACGCATCGAACGATCCCATGATCGTGTTGGCCCGTAAGCTGGACCCGCTTTCACGCCAGTTGCAGAAACAGTATGAACGGGAAGTAACCGATGTGGAACGTGCGGCAGGCGAGAAACTCGGCAAAGCCAGATTTCTGGTGTATGGCAAAACCATTTACCCGGATGCCACTTTCACGTTGCGGCTCTCCTATGGAACGGTGAAGAGTTATCCGATGAATGGCACGAAAGCGCCTCCGTTCACTACGTTCTATGGGTTGTATGACCGTGCACTCGGTTTTGGGGACAAAGATCCCTTTCATCTGCCTGAGCGTTACGAAAAAGCGAAAGCCACTCTGAATTTGGCAACGCCTATGAACTTTGTCAGTACGTGCGACATTATCGGCGGCAACTCCGGCTCTCCTGTAATGAACAAGGAGGGTGAGTTGGTCGGTTTGATCTTTGATGGCAACATCGAATCGTTAGCCGGTGATTTCGTCTACGAAGGCGAAACCAACCGGGCGGTTGCGGTGCATAGTGCAGCCATGATGGAAACACTGCGCAACCTGTATGGTGCGAAGGGTTTGGCTGATGAACTCTCAGGTGTTACGCACTAGCATAGCTTCCTGCCAGCAGTACGCATATAGTGGAACTCATGCACGAAACGCGACGGCGTGATTTCCTGAAGATGGTTCCTGTGGCAGCTACTGCCGCTGCCCAAAACAGACCGGATCGTAAACCCAACTTCCTGGTCATCGTCACGGATGACCATGGGATCGGGGATGTCGGCTGTTATGGACACCCGGAAGTTCGCACGCCGAATCTGGATCGGCTGGCTGCCTCGGGAGTCCGCTTTACGCAGTGGTACGCGAATGCGCCCATCTGCTCCGCTTCTCGCGCCGCTATCCTGACCGGGAAATACCCGGATCGAACTGGCGTAAAGGGTGCGCTCCCATCGGAACCGGACTGGAGCGTTCCCGGTCTCCAAGCGGGCGAAGCAACCTTGCCGAAGTTACTTCGCGAACGTGGTTACCATACCGGAGCATTTGGAAAGTGGCACTTAGGCAGTGCCCCGCAGAGTCGCCCCCGTGCACAGGGGTTTGATGAGTTTTTCGGCTGGTACTCTGGCTGGCTTGATGCGTACTCCCACCGGTATTATCAACTCGGCGGTCCTCCCGGCAAGATTTTTCACGATCTTTGGCGCAATGAAACCGAGGTATGGGAAGAACCGGCTTACATGACGGAACTTCTTGGGCGTGAAGCGCAGGCGTATCTAGGCCGACAAACCACTCAGCAGCCGTTTCTGCTTTACCTGGCGTTTGGCGCTCCGCACTATTCCATGATGGCTCCCCGCAAATATCTGGAGCGTTTTCCGGCCACCATGGAACGCGATCGCCGTACTCACTTGGCAATGGTCGCTGCCGTGGACGATGTGATCGGCGCACTGTTGGACCAACTGAAGCAGCAAGGGATGGAGAATGACACGGTGATCTGGTTCCAAAGCGATAACGGAGCCACTCGTGAAGAGCGTGCTTCCAGCTATGGCAAACCTTACAACGGCGGCAGCAACGCTCCCTACCGGGCCTGGAAGCAAGGGCTGTTTGATGGAGGCATGCATGTTCCCGCATTGCTTCGTGCTCCTGGGCTTGTGCAGCCTGGGCAAGTATGGAACTCTCCCATGGTGTCGATGGACTTGTTGCCTACTTTTCTTGCTCTGGCTGATCCGAAAGGAAAACTTCCTGGACCGATTGATGGTCAAAATATCTTCCCTGTGCTGCGCGGTGAAGCGCCACCGCACCAGAATATCTTTTGGAGCTTCAACAACCAGCGTGCCGTTCGCTCCGGTGATTGGAAGCTGATCCTGAATCCGCCCAGCTATCCCGGTGATGAGATAAAGAGAAAGTGTGGCTTTCCCATTTGGAAGCTGACCCAGGCGAAAAACAGAATCTTGTTTCTGCAGAATCAACCCGTGTTCAGCAACTTACGGAAAAGATCCGTGCGTGGGAAAAAGAGATGCACCTGCCGGCAGCGCAATAAGGAGCACATTTTATGAAGCAAACCGATTCCCGACGTGATTTTCTGAAGTCTGCTGCTGGAGCAGCAGTGGTGACGCAAGCCTCTTCCGCGGTGGGTAGAGGACAAACCAGGAACAGTCGCCCCCGAAACGTGATCTTCATTCTGACCGACGATCACCGGTACGACGCCATGGGCTTTATGCATCCGCAGCCGTGGCTGCGCACGCCCAATATGGACCTGATCGCCCGGGAAGGCGCGCACCTGAAGAATGCCTTCGTCACCACGGCGCTGTGCTCGCCTAGCCGCGCCAGTATTCTGACCGGCGTTTACGCCCACCGGCATCAGATCGTCGACAACAACACTGCGATCCCACCCGGAACCCGCTTCTTTCCGCAACTGCTGCAGAAGGCCGGCTATAAGACCGCATTCATCGGCAAGTGGCACATGGGCAACGGCGGCGACGAGCCGCAGCCCGGCTTCGATAAATGGGTCAGCTTCCGAGGCCAGGGCACGTACCTGCCGAGCCCAACGGCCTGAATGTCGACGGCAAGCACGTTCCGCAGAAAGGGCTACATCACCGACGAACTGACCGACTATGCGCTCGAATGGCTGGACACCGTTCCGCGCGAGCAGCCCTATTTCCTCTACCTTTCGCATAAAGCCGTTCACTCCGAATTCGTTCCGGCGGAGCGGCACAAGGGTATGTACGCAAAGGAGAAGTTCAAGCCGCCGAAGACCATGGCCGCCTCGGGAGAGTATCGCCCAGCACCGGCCCATGTGGGTGCAAAACCAGCGCAACAGCTGGCACGGCGTCGATTTTCCTTACCACTCGGATCTCAACATCGCCGAATATTACGAACGCTACGCCGAGACTCTGCTGGGCGTGGACGAAAGCGTGGGCCGCGTGCTGGAGGCGCTAAGAAGCGCGGCCAACTGGATTCCACGCTGGTCATTTACATGGGCGATAACGGATTCGCTTTCGGCGAACATGGCCTGATCGATAAGCGCACCGCGTATGAAGAATCGATGCGCGTGCCCATGCTGGCGCGCTGTCCGGAGCTGTTCCCGGGCGGCAAGACCATCGATAAAGTGGTGGCGGGTCTGGACATCATGCCCACGGTTCTTGATGCCGCGAGGTCTCGACATCCCGCAGGATCTCGATGGCCGCAGCATGCTGCCGCTCTTACCGGCAAAGGCGACCCGCAATGGCGCAAGGAGCTGCTCTACGAATATTACTGGGAGCGCAATTTCCCCAAACGCCCACCATGCACGCGCTGCGCACGGATCGCTACAAGTACATCCACTACTACGGCATCTGGGACATCGACGAGCTCTACGATCTTCAGGAAGATCCGCTCGAAACGAATAACCTGATCTTCAACCCGGAGCGCAAGAACACCATTGCCGGACATGAACAAGCGCCTGTTCGACGTGATGGAGGCCAACGGCGCGATGCAGATCCCGTTATTCCGCGATACCGGCAGTCAGTCGAACAAGCGCAACGCGAATAAAGAAGGCGTCGGCCGACTTTCCCGGACGAGTTGAAGGTCAAGAAGCCGAAGCCTTAATGGGCTCCAGCTTTCCTTGAGGGTTCAGCGTGGCCTGGATTTCTCTGCGGACTGGCTGAAAAGATCTTTTCAAGTAGTGAATCTGAAGCGCGGCATTTTCTATTCCGGAGCTTCCTAAACAGGACTCCGCATATTCGGCCAAGTCGCCCATGCGTGTTGCGCCGATTTGGTGGCAACTGCCTTTGAAGGTGTGCACTGAACGCAATACGCCCTTCAGATCTCCCTTTTTGCGTACTGCGCAAGTTGAACCAGGGTTGAAGCTGTATCTTCCAGATAAAGGCGAAGCAGTTCTTCTCCTGCGGGTGGATCAACTGCATTAATTTCTTCTAAAACACTGGACATCGACCAAGCACGAGGAACGCGTTCCAAGGCATCTTGAAGATTTTTCGGTTGAATGGGCTTGCTAAGAAAATCCTGCATTCCGGCGCTGAAGCAAATGGCGCGGTCAGATTGCATTGCATTTGCCGTCAGTGCAATGATCCAAGGCCGAACCTGCGGTGGATACAACTGTTGGATGCGCCGACTTGTCTCCACTCCATCCATCTTGGGCATATGCATGTCCATCAGCACCACATCATACTGGTGGCGTGCAATGGCATCCAGTGCTTCTACCCCATTGGCGGCAACATCCGACTGGTATCCGAATTTGGAAAGCATCAGGGAAGCCAACTTCTGATTTACCGCATTGTCCTCCACAAGCAAAATCTGGAATGGACGCCGTTTCGCCAAGTCCGGGTCTGAAAATAATACTTTGCTCTTCCGCTTGGTCTGTACTGGAGTTTTGTGGAACAGATCAACCAATGAGTTGTAGACGCGCGAAGGCTTCAATGGCTTGGGATGAAATATGGCGCGCGAGCTTGTTTTCTGTTGTAGCTGCGCTGCTAACCCTTCATGCCGTTTTCCTAGTAAGTACAAAACCATCACGGGGATCTCTCCCACCACTTCTTCCAATTCGCTCAGCTTGAGATCTGAAGTCTCGTTATCCACTACCACTGCGTCGAACCGAGACTGCGAATGGAGGTTTGAAGCAATCTCTGACAAGGAGGAGCAAACCGTGGCGGTCATGTTCCATGCTTCCAAATGCTCTCGGAGCAATTCCTGAATCACAGGATTGGAGTGGAGAACCAGAACATGTCGCCCTGAGCAGCAGAGTGACTGTTCTTCTGGTATGCCGGCAGGCTGGGCAGCGGCGGCAGTGGCAGACAAGGTGAAATGAAAGCTGGAACCGTGGCCTTCTTTGCTTTCTACCCACATCTGACCGCCCATGATCTGCACTAACTGCTTACTGATGGAGAGGCCAAGACCGGTACCGCCATATTTCCTGGTGCTGGAGGCATCTGCTTGCCGGAAGGGGCTGAAGATCTCTTTCAATTTTTGTTCCGGAATGCCGATCCCGGTATCCTTGACCTGAAAATGTAAGATGTAGTTTTGCTGCTCCTGGGGTTCCGCCTTGACTGACAGTTCAATGTAGCCTTTTTCAGTGAACTTCACTGCGTTTCCGAGCAGGTTTGTAAGCACTTGCCGCAGGCGTGTCACATCTCCTAACCAGATACGCGGCAAAGCTGGCTCTAAAACATAGACCAGTTCCAGTGACTTGGAAGCGGCGGTGGCGGCTACCAGATCCAGGGAGTTCTCAATGCAGGTCCGAATGTCATACTCTTCCTGCTCCAGCGTTAACTCGCCAGAATCGACTTTGGAAAAGTCCAGAATCCCGTTAATGATCGCCAGCAAACCTTCGCCACTGCTGCGAATGGTTTCTACATAGTCCCGCTGGTCCGCCGTAAGTTCCGTATCCAGAAGAACGCTGGTCATTCCGATGACCGCATTCATGGGTGTCCGGATTTCATGGCTCATGTTGGCCAGAAACTCGCCTTTGTGTTGCATGGCTGTTTCGGCTTCTTCCTTGGCCCGGCGGAGAGCAGCTTCGGCTTCCAGTTCTTTGGTGATATCATCGCCTACGGCGACGAAATAGCAGATTTCGCCGTTAGGCTCGGTCACGGGAGAGAAGTGCCACCGGCTCCAGAAAGGTGTGCCGCTATGGGCATAAGTGCGCAATGTCACTTCCAGTTCACTGGCAGTCGCGAAAGCAGAGTCCACTCTTTTTACTGCTTCCGGGTCTGTTTCGGCACCGTTAAGAAAACTGAAGGACTGGTTCAAAATCTCAGGTTTCGCGTAGCCTGAAATTCTTTCCATGGCGTGGTTGCAGTAAATGATGGAGTCACTCGGCTTGCTCACATCGATCAAAGCAACCGCGCTGCTGATGGAGGAAAGCGCGCGATCTCTGAGGCGAATCGCTTCTGCCTGATTCCTTCCTTCCTGCCGTGCTTGTGCACCTTGAAAAAGTACCGCAATGGAATGGAGAAATGCTTCGGAGGCGGTGGAAAGCTCAAACTGGGTTTCTTCCGCTGCGCCAGTCAATACCAGGAAACCGGTTAACTGTTGCTGCGTATAGCAGGGCAGGATGAGTTCATCTCCCTCTGTCACACCAAAGTTGTTGTTCTTCCATTCCTCTATGTTTTGCAGCAAATCCAGGTCTGACGCTGTCTGGGCCCACACAATTGGTATCGGCGTATTCACGGCCACTAACGCACCTTGCGTGGATCTGGTAGCCCGAACTATCCGGACCAGAAAATCATCAAACAGGGATGCGGGACTGTTACCCTGTATAAATTCTGATTGTGCTTCCCGGACAGCGTCCAGGAGCTGATTTAGCGTCGCCTCACCTTGACTCAGGTTGGAAGGATAGAAAGGACGTATCATGGCCGGTAACGCAGAAAAGATTCTGCTTGGTGAGATCGTAGAGTCTCTGGCCAAAAAATCTCTTAAAAAATCTGTGAAGGAAATAAGACGCAACAAACTGAAAAGTGAGGCTGCGTGATGAGATCCTACGCAGCCTCACTTTAGTGAGGGTTAGTTATAAATCCGTTAATCGTTTATCTGAATCGCCAAAACGATCCAGTTGCACACCCATACGATCCATCATGGAAAGGTAAAGGCTGCACGCTCGGCGATTCTCGTCTCCTTTATCTTTGTAATCCAGAATGCGGCCGTGCTTCAATGTTCCGCCAGCCCCGCCTGCTAACAAAATAGGTAGCTGATCAGCACTATGCGTGTCGCCGTCGAACAGATTCGAACAGAACATCAGCATGGAGCTGTCCAGCAAGGAAGTGCCCCCTTCATCGATATTCTTCAACCGTTGCAGCAGATACGCAAACTGCTGCACATGGAACTGGTTCGTTTTCAAATACATCGCTTCCAGATCCGGCGCATGGCCATTGTGGGTAAGATCCAAGTGCAACGCTCCCTGTACGCCTTTCAGGAACTTGAAGTTCATCTGAGACAGGTCGTTGTTCAACATGCAGGTCACAATGCGCGTCTTGTCCATCTGGAAAGCGAGCACAATCAGGTCCAGCATTAGCTTCATGTGCGCCGGAACATCCTGAGGTAGTTCATCCGCCGGGCGGGGCATATCTGGCTTGGTCAATGTTGGACGCCAGCCTTCAATACGTTCTTCTTTCGAGGCACGGTCGATGCGTTTCTCAATATCGCGGATGGATTCCAGGTATTCGTCCAATTTGACGCGGTCATTCCGGCTGATGTGCGGTTGAAGATCATGCGTATCCTTCATGATCAGATCCAGAATGCTGCGGTCCAGTTGCCGGCCCTTACCATCGCCTACCAACAGATCAAACGCCCGGGAAGGGTAAATCTCTTTGGTAGCGGGTCGTGTCGGAGTGGTCCAAGAGACACACGAGCCATAGATCATGGAAAGCCCATCTTCCAATCTCAGTTCATTGGGCTCAATTCCCAATACCATGCTGGGAACAGGGGTACGGCTCCCAATTTTTTGGGAGAGCACTTGGTCAAAGCTGGTGCCAACCTGGATGTTGCTTGGGTCCAGGCTTACCGTGGCTCCAGAGAACAGATTCGGCATTCGTCCTAGATGCGGACTGGTGGAAGAGTAAGCGTGCTGGTTATAAAGACCCCGAACAAACGTGATATCTTCCCGATACGGCATCATAGGAGCCAGACCAGGACCAATCTCCATGGAGCTGCCGCTGCCCTTCGCCCACCAATGAATGGGTTCGACCCCATTGGAGAAGTACAAGGTAGCAAAGCGGATCGGCGGTTTATTGGCCGCATCTCCGCTGGCCGCTTTTGGCGTTTCTGCTCCAAAAACCGGCAAAGACTCCATCCAGGGAAGCGCTAAGGCGATGCCTGCCCCTCTCAAAAAATGGCGCCGGGAGGGCCGTTGATAGGTAGAGCTTCGTTTGCTGGTTCTCATAATCCGCCTCGCTTTTCTGTTTGCAACTTTTGGTCCGGTTTACTGCTCGGTTTTACAACGGCAATTTGGGATTTTGGCATCTGTGGAGTCTCTTCATGCTCACGACGATACCGGAACTGCCTGCTCTTTACGATCTCCGCTGCCATGGTGGAAAAAGTTGCCTTTTCATCCGCTTTGGAGAGGTGATCAATCAATAATTCATCTGAACCAAGCACGGTGCGGCCCAGCGCGTATCCGACAAGCTTATTGGACAGAGTCCGCATCACTTGATCATCCTTGGACTTCAGGTAATTCAGCAGGCCATCGACGCCTTCAATTTCCGTGTTCTCTCTGGTGGTGCTGGAATCCTGAATCAGCTTGCCATCATTGTACTTTTCGCGCCAGCGACCTACCGAATCGTAATGCTCCAAGGGAAAGCCCATAGGGTCAATTCGGGAATGGCAATTGGCACAGGTAGGATTTCGCTGGTGAGCCGCCAGTTTCTCCCGAACGGTAAGCCCGCCGAAGGATTTATCATCAGACGGAATGGAGCCTGCATTGGGCGGGGGCGGAGGAGTCGGCGTCCCTAGAATGCGGCGCAACACCCAATCCCCTCGTTTCACCGGGCTGGTTCGGAGAGGGGCAGACGTTCCAGTCAGGACCGCACCTAACCGCAGGAGACCGCCGCGTTGGAACTCGTGCGCGTTCTCCACCATTTCCGGATCAGCGGTTGCCTTGACGTCCCGTTTCACTCCGTAGTGTTTGGCTAAGGCTTTGGTCAGAAATGTATAATCGGCAAACAGAATTTCCCGCACAGGCCGATCTTTCCGCACAATGTGTTCGAAGAAAGAAACAGCTTCATCATACATGTCTGACTTCACTTCCTCAGTGAATTCCGGGAAACGGCCCGTGTCTACGCCCCGGTACTGGTCAAACCGGTAGAAACCGAGCCACTGGCCAAAAAACTCAGTGGCAAAACGGCGGGCCTTCGGATCGGCCATCATCCGTTTCACCTGAAGGTCTAATTGTTGCGGATTATCCAGTTCTCCGGCTGCTGCCACGCGTCGTAACTCTTCATCCGGCATGGAGGACCAGAGGAAGTAACTCATGCGGCTGGCAAGTTCCCAGTCATTGATGGACTTATTGCTGGTGCGCTCCGAGGAGGTTTCCACGCGGTACAGAAATGCCGGGTCCACCAGAATACGGGTCAGCACCATCTCAATCGCTTTTTCGTGATCGAGTTCAGGGCCGGTCCGGAACTGCTTGTAGAGAGTTCGCAGTTTTGTCTTTTCCGCTTCCGTGAGAGGCCGCCGCCACGCCATGCTGGCAAACCGAAGGCAGTCTTCTACATGACCGGGACGGGCATCGCGTTCCGCCTTTTGTACCGCGTCGTATTCCACGCGCCACGCGTGCACCCACTTTCGGGGCTCTGCCGGCATTGCCTGAATTTCCGAAATATTCAGATCCGCAATACTCTTGTTTTTCAGGTTCAATTGGTACTTCTGATCCGCAAAATGAAGAAGCGCGTTGTGATATCCGAAAGAACTCAGCAAATCATTCCAGGCCTGATTTAGTTGGAGGCGTGTGGCATCGTCCAGAACGTGCTCCATGAGAAAGCTATCGTTCCGGAAATACTTCACCGTGTTATGGAATTGGTCACGCTCAGGATTCTTCACAATGGAAGGGGCAAAAAGCGCTGGAATCGGATCTTTATCGGCAGGAGCCGGTTCCGCTTGTGAGTTCTGTGGCAATTGCGCAGCAAATTCGAGAACGCCTGATTTCCAGGCACGAAAGCCGGCTGTGTTCGGATCGCCCAACAGTGACCACGCGGGAATGCCCGATGCTCCTTGAGGACCATCGGCCATGGTGCAGCGAATAATGGCATCCCCGGCGCTCTTGGCTCCAATCCGGGCTTCCACATTGAGCGTTCCCAGGCCGGTGACGCTTCCATCCGTAGGAATGTCGACGTATACCGTGCCATCACTCGGCATCGCAAAGTCATCGGGATCAATCTCGCCGCCATCCGAGCGCTTGCCGAAATTAAGCCGCGCAACAGTGTCGGCGTCCAACAAGGATTTTAATGACTTCTGGATCAGGGGAGCGCCTTTTTCCTTGCCCCGCATTTCCACCATGGCGTTGTGCCAAACCACAAGAGGTTTATCCTGACCGTGAGGGTTCAAAGGGATCAAGGTAAAGTACACCCGGACGCTTTTTTTCAATCGTCCACGCAACGGGTACTTAAAGCTGTGACTGGCATCGGGTTGCAGGGCGGCATCGTTCAGTGTCAAGGCACGCTCATCCCCCTGGCCGCCAGCCGCCAACGCACCGGCCGCAAATAACCAACGCGGCCAATCCACCGTGGCATGCATCAGGGTATCCGCCCCGGCTCTGCCTGCCTTTTCGTTTTTCGCTTTGTCAGTGCCTGCAGGCCCTGGCAATGCACGCCACTTCGCGACAATTTCCGAGACTGGGTATGTGGCGGAAGGCTGCTGCAGCACTGCCCACAAATGGCGGGCAAACCGACGGCTTACACCGTCACGGGCGGCAATTGCTTCCAAAGTGACATTCGGCTCGCCCAACTCTTTGCGATGGAGATATTGCCAGCAAACATAAAACCCGTTGGTATACCGTTCCAACCCGAAGGGTGCGCCACCTTCTCCAGAGTTTGATCGAAATCCGTTGGTTTCGTATATTTTACGAATTCTGCTAATGGCGGAAAGCTCGAATCCGCTCTTTCCCGTGGCGTCGAAAAACTGCAGTGGGCCAGAACCGACCACAGCGTGTTCCGCAATCTTTTTCGCCGTTTCTAAATAGCGTTCCAGGTCCGCGTCATGCATAAACTGCACGTCGCCGAAGTTGGTAAACCCTTCACCGCCGACTGAATCGCTGACAAAATCACGCTCAATTTTGAGATCCAGCCCCGTTAAATCCTGCACCGTGTAGGAATATTCCCCACTGGTCAGGCGCCGCATGGTGACTGGTCCCGGGTCGCCCGCGTTTTTTTGCGCAAAGTCGTTCAGCTTGGCTCGAATCCAGGTGACAGTCTGCGAGCGCTCTGCCTCAGTCGGCTGTGGCATTTTTGCCGGAGGCATCTGTTTCTGCTCCAGCGCGGCAGCTACCTTTTTCCAATGCGCAAAGCTATTTCCTACGGAACTTTGCGAGGTTAGCTGCTCCAGGTTGATACCGCCCATCGCAGTGGTTTTGCCGTGGCATCCAAAGCAATACTGGCGAAAGGTGGCGGGTGGAGTAGTAGAAGGGGAGGCAGACGAAGCGGAACTGCCTGCTCCTTGCAAAACGGCGCTGGCGCTGAACCCCAGCATTAGGCAGCTACGAAGCAAAAGCGCTGCATGGCGCTCCCGGGCCATTCTGGTCAGGTCCCGTGTTCGGAGAATTACCATGTGTTTCGAGGCCTCTTATTATATTTCATTTTCGGTTCACGTTCCACTCCTGAAACAAGGGCTAAACCTGTAAAAACCATGGGAATAAACTGACATTTTTTGGATTTTTATAAGGGTTAGTTTTCGGAAGGTTTTGCCACCTGATCGATTACCAGAACATCAGCTAGGCCCCTGGTAGCCACTAGATTCAGCCCAAGTTGCTGCTGCATGGCCGTAAAAAGGCCAGGTTTCGCATCGCTGTCCGTCGACGGAATCATATGCAGTTCGCCGCCAAACTGAGTTTCGTCCGCAGTCCACTCCAGATCGAAATCGTATCTTCCAGAAAGTCCTGTTTGGTCCACCACGGGCCGGTCTAGTACTGCGCGCCGCATCATTGCCACGAACTGAGCCATGGTGGCATTGCGGGCGGGGAGTCTCAGATGGTCAGGAAAAACGGTGCTGGTCAGTTCAGGAAGCTTATCTGCGGGCGCTGTGCTTTCCTTCAACTTTGAGCCGGTTTTTGCCACGGTCAGGAGATAGATCGACATTTCCCTTTTCTCGTTGTGAAAGCCAAGGTGAAACCGCTCGGCAAGAAGTTTGCGGAGCATCGCCATCTGTTCCACCTGATTCGGTTGGACCTCGCCCGGCGTTCCGGCCAAAATGTCGTAGTGGTCGGTCTTGGTCCACTCCGGGCCGCCTGAGATCTGATGCTGTGGATTCAGTGTGTAGGCAGCGGCAACCAGCGCATTCACAGTGAAGTTCTTGGCAACGAACTGATGTGTGCCTTGCATCCTGATCGTTCTGCCGACGGACTCCGGACTCGCTCGCTTGATCGCTGCTACATCAAATGAGTCGAACGTCGGTCGCGTAGAGGGTGTCTGGGCAAGCATTCCACCTACCGCAAGCAGAAAAGCTGCAATCCATGACTTACCACTGTTCCGCATCAACTTCCTATAGATAGGCATTCCAATCGGCGAATCCGATTCCTGTCCGTCATAATAAACCCATGAAGACATTCCTCACTGCCGCCCTATGCGTCTTTACCGCATTTGCTGAGCAGAAACTCGGCAAGCCGCTGAACAATTCCGAAGCGCTTTCCCTTGCTTCCCTGATGGCATCCCCGGATCAATATGTCAGCAAAACCGTACAGGTAAAAGGCAAAGTCACCGAAGTGTGCCAAGCCATGGGCTGCTGGATGAATCTTACGGACGATGATGGCCACCTGCTGCGCATCAAAGTGGAAGACGGCGACATTGTGTTTCCCAAGGATTCCATCGGCAAGATGGCCATTGCGGAAGGCAAGCTCGAAAAGCAGGAGATGAGCCGTGAGCGAAGTGATCGCCCAAAGCAAACATGAAGCCGAAGAAGCCGGTCGCCCATTTAATCGCGGCTAAGGTGAAATCCGGGAAAACCATATATCAGATTGCCGGATCAGGCGCGGTCATACTGGATAAATAACCGGTACGGGGCCGAGCACGGTTAATAAAGAGCCAGGATACGGAAGCCATCAGGTAAAGTCCGGCGAGTACGTAGATAGGCAGGCTCCAATCTCCATAGCGACCCACTAATTCGGCAAGCACAATCGGGCTCAGAATCCCGCCAATCTGCCCGGCCGTATTCATGATGGCGCTGAGCACGGCGGCATTCGGGCCCCCTGTATCAATCGCGGTTGCCCAACTCGGGGCCAGAGTAAACATAGAGCAGGCTCCGGCAATTGCAATCAGAAGCCCGGCAAGACGTGCATCCAGCGTCCCCGCGCCGAAGAACAAAATCACTGCCGCCAGCAAATACGCCCCCGCTCCCAGTCCTGAACGTCCAATCCAAACTCCATAACGAGCAGTGAGCCTGTCGGAGACCACACCACCAGAGATATCGGCCACAACACTTAACAGCAAAGGCAAACCGGAAAACAAGGCGAGTTCTCCGGCTGCTAATTTTCGCCCTTCCGACAAGTAGGTCGGCAACCAAGTGATAAAGAAGTAAAATCCATACGTGTTTGCCACGTATTGGAGGCAAAGCGGAAACAGACCCGGAGCGCCAAAAGCCGCAGTCCAGGAAGTATGCTCATGCGAGGAAACTGCTCCTCGTTGTTGCTCGATATAGTCACGTTCAGCAGGGCTAACGGAAGGGTGATCACGCGGCTCATCCCGAAAGAATCGGTACCAGAAAATGGCCCACGCCAAGCCCACAAAGCCAAAAAGAACAAAAACGATTCTCCAGTGAACAAACAGGGCAACCCAGGTGACTACTCCAGGAGTTAAGCCCCCCGCTAGGTGGGCACCCGCGAAAAAGATTCCTTGGACACGACCGCGTTCCTTGACTGGGATCCAGCGCGAGAAAACCCGCGCTGCATTGGGCCATGCTCCTGCTTCTCCAATCCCAAACAGAAACCGAATCGCCAGTAGCGAGCCAAGCCCAGTTACCGTTGCTGTCAGCATGGTAAAGGCGGACCACCAGAGCACGATTCGGGTTAGCACTTTGCGGCTGCCAACTCGGTCTGCCCACCAGGAAGTGGGAATTTCGAACAGCGCATAGGCGAAGGTGAACGCGCTGAATACGTAACTCATCTGCCGTAGCGACAGATGAAGGTCGTGCATAATGGAGGGCGCGAGTTTGGAAATGCAGACCCGGTCCAGATAAGTCACCGCAGCCAAGGCTACTGTAAAGGCAACAACTCGGTAACGTACTCGTGTGGTAGCAGATTGCGCTGCGGGAAGCGGCTGAACAGGAGTCACTGTCTCCGCAGCTTATCATCTCATTCCGCGATTAGCCTTTACTGCGAACAGATCCGGTAAATTTCCTTGCCGTATTTCTCAACTGTGCCCAAACCAACGCCGGAAATCGCGAGCAGTTCCTTTGCATTTACGGGGCGCATCACAGCCATGGTTCGCATCGCTTGATCGCTGAAAATGCGGAACGCCGGAATCCCCAGCCGCTTTGCCTGTGTTAAACGCCATTGCCGAAGAGCCGATTCGATCTGCGGATCAATGACCAACTTCAATGACTTCGGTGCCGCATCAGGACTTGTGTGCTTTTGTTGAGGTGCAGATGCCTGGCTTTTTCCTTTGCTCTTGCTTTGCGCTTTTTGGGCAACCACCTTCTTTTTAGACTTGCGCTTCTTGCCGGGAGAAGCAGCAATCTGGTCCTTCATCGTCAAGGGAAGCGCTGCTTCTTCCTCCCATTCTTGTCCGGCCCGGGTTAAGGCAAGCTTTCGGTAAGGAATGGATTTGCCTTCTTTCTCGAAAACAGCGTCGGTTAATCTCACGAGCCCGAGCCGCGCTAATGCTCCCAACAATTCTTCAAACGTGTCACGAGTCATCTCCCCACCCGGAAACAGTTCGGTATAAAGTTTCCCGGTTGTTTTTGTGTCTCCCGTGTGAAGTTTTGCCAGCACTTGCGCAGCGGTTGCTTGTTCTTCTTCTGTTGCGGGTCGGAAGGGCTGCCCAATGCATTGGTCCGGAGCGCAGAAATCACAGATGCCGCATGTGGTTTGCGCGTCCGAGGTGTCCCCAAAATGTCGGACCAGCGAAGACATTCGGCACTGATTCGCCTCGGCGTAACGAATCGTCTGGTCAATCTGAGCGCGCTTTTGATCTGCTTGCAGGCCGTATGATTGACGCCACTGGTCGTCTCCCCGGGTGACGTTTTCCGCAAAGTCGAGTACTGCTCCTCCATGCACCCAGAGCTTTTCCAGCGCTTTATCAAACAGGTCAGTATCCATGCCAACCCGCGTTCGTAGCGCCTCTTTTTCCTCCGGGTCGCTTCCTAGGCGGTCATATATCTTTTCCAATTCTGCTGTTTTGGGGTAATCCCGTTCGAAAAAGAAATCATGCGTATGCCGGTCCGCATAGGCGTGCATCAGCACGGCGCGGCTCGGCTGTCCATCACGTCCGGCGCGTCCGATTTCCTGGTAATAAGCTTCTACGCTGGCAGGCAACGCGACGTGAATCACGGTGCGGACATCGGGCTTGTCAATTCCCATGCCAAAAGCAATGGTTGCCACCATGACTTCCATCTTTCCTGTCAGGAACTGCTCTTGCACGCGTTTCCGATGGTCTGCGTCCAACCCGGCATGGTAAGCGCCGGTGGGAAAACGGGTCCCAAGCTCCGCTGCCAACGCCATGGTCTGCTTTCGCGTTGGCGCATACACAATGGCGGGACGCCGCTCGGCATCCCCTAAGAGTTCACACGCCAGCTCGCCACGCTTGGAAACCGGCACTTCCACTACCTCAATCGCCAAATTGCTCCGGCGGAAACCGTGAATAAAACGCCGTCCTTGCTCAATCCCTAACTGTTCGGCGATATCGTTCTGCACCACGGTAGTGGCCGTAGCAGTAAGTGCAATCAGGCGAGCCGGACGCAAAGTAGGCAAGTATTGCCCGATCATTCGGTAGTCAGGCCGAAAATCATGCCCCCACTGGGAAATGCAGTGTGCTTCATCAATCGCTACCAAGGTCGGTTTGCGTCTTGCCAGCATCTCTGCGAACCCGGGAACCCGAAGCCGCTCCGGGGCAATGAACAGGAACTGGAGTTTGCCTTGCAGGTAATCCACGCAAGCTTGCCGCGAAGCAGCCCGATCTCGGCCAGAGTGAATCTGCTCCACAACAAAGCCCTGTTTCCGCAGTTTCGCCGCCTGATCTTCCATCAGGGCAATCAGCGGGCTAATCACCAGCGTGGTGCCGCCCAGCGCAACGCCCGGCAATTGATAACACAGTGATTTTCCGGCTCCGGTGGGCATCACCAGCAGCACGTCGTGCCCGGCCATGGTGGCGTGGCAAACCGCTTCCTGATTCGCACGAAAGGAAGGAAAGCCAAAGCCGCGATGGAGCAAATCGACTAGTGTTTCCCCTTCCTGCGCCACCACTGTTGCTGCGGGATTTTGCGCGGGAGCGGACGGTTCCGGGGTCTTTCGAGGAGTTTGCTTTACTTCGCCTACTACGGCGCGAACATAGTCTTCAATGTTGTGGAGAAAGGGAGCAAGTTCCGCTTTGCGTTTCTGAATTTGTTGCAGCCCTGACTCCCACTTTCCCGTCATGGCGGGGCTTTTCACCGCGGGTGTACGATCTCAATCAGCCGAATGCCTTTCTCCGTGGCATCCAGGCTCTTGCCGTTCCGTTCCACATAGCCGCGTTTCAGCAGCACTTCGATAATGGACGCCCGGGTGGCTGGTGTACCCAGGCCGGACTCCTTCATGGCATCGGAAAGTTCTTTCTCATCCAACGTCTTGCCCGCTGTTTCCATTGCGGTCAGGAGCATGGCCTCGGAATAGCGTTTTGGAGGAGCGGGTTTTCTTCTCGAGCGTTTCCACATCCAGGACGTTTTGCGATTGCCCTTGCGCCAGGGTGGTCGGTAAGGCTTTTTTCGCTTCCTGCTCTTCTGCTGCCGCTTTGCTGTTGCTCCGGGCTTTCTCGCTCACTTGCGATATCAAGCACTTTCCAGCCAATCTGCTGCACTGTGTTACCCGATGTGTAATAACGATCCGTAACCGGGCCATTCACAATTGCCGTGATCACGGTGGTGACGGAAAGAATGTAGTCGTCATGCCAGGCGGTTAACAGGCGTCGGCAGATCAGATCGTAGATTTTGCGTTCTTCGGCGGAGAGGCTGGCTGTCCTGCGGAAACAGCCGTGGGAATGATCGCATGGTGATCGGTGACTTTTCCGTCATCCACAAACCGGCGCCCAAGTTCCCGTTCTCCGGTTCCTGGTGCGAGGTGGTCCCGGTAAGGCTCCCAATGTTTTTGACTAAACGTGGAAGCGTCTTTGCCACATCGCGGGAAAGGTGGCGGCTATCCGTGCGGGGATAGCTGATCAGCTTGTGCCGTTCGTAAAGCGCTTGCGCGACATCCAAGGTTTTCTGCGCGGAAAATCCGAACAGGCGATTGGCGTGGCGCTGCAGTTCGGTTAAGTCATAAAAAAGAGGAGGAGCCGTGCGCTGCAACTCATGAGTGACGGATTCAATGGCAGCCACTCCAGTGGAGGCGCGTGCGGCAATCTCATTAGCCTCTTCCCCATCCGGCGGCAAGCGCATTGCTTCCTGTAGGGAGTTCTGGTCGGCAGGCCGCTGCTCCCTTGCACGAAACCACGTGCCTTGGTAAGAATCTGCTTTCGTTGCGCCTGCAGGCTGAAAAGTAGCCACCACCTCCAGGTATTCTTTGGGCACAAAACTCCGGATGGCGAGTTCCCGTTCCACCAGCATCGCCAGCGTGGGAGTTTGTACCCGTCCGACAGATAACTCTTCCCCATAGGCAATAGAATATGCCCGGGAAAGATTCATCCCGACGAGCCAATCCGCGCGGCTTCGGCCGGAAGCAGCATCTGCCAGGGGATCATAATCGCTACCTGGCTTCAGCGCTTCAAAGCCTTTCCTGATTGCTTCCGGTGTCAAGGAAGAAATCCATAAGCGGCGGAATGGCTTGTGGCACTCTGCCGCTTCGTATATGTAACGAAAGATCAATTCTCCTTCACGCCCTGCATCGGTCGCGCATACCACGCTGGTAATTCGTGGGGAGTTCAGAATCTTTCGTACCGTTTCGAACTGATCCTTGGTCTTTTCATACACCACCAACGGCCATTTTTGCGGCAGCATGGGCAAGGTGGTGAACCGCCAGGACCGCCATTCGGCCTCAATCTCGTGCGGTTGCGGAAGGCTCACCAGATGGCCAATGGCCCATGTCACCACATACCCGTTGCCGTGAAGGTAACCTTCTCCTTGGCTGGTAGCTCCCAGAACACGCGCGATATCGCGTGCCACGGATGGCTTTTCGGCCAGCACTGCTATCCCTGACATCTTGCTCTTTTAGTGTAACGGCTTCCGTGGAGGTGCCGCGTATACTGAACAGCATGGCGAATGATTCGGGGCTGCCATTGTTCTCTGGGGCCTCTCCTTGCTGTGTTCCGAGTCTGAAACGCGCTGAACTTCTGCAGGGTTCCCGCCGTGCCAGCGCCGAACGAATCCGCGCGACAAAAGGGTCCATTGCTGACATGGTTCGTTTGGATGGCGGCACGTTCCTGATGGGAACCGATGCGCAGGCAGGATTTCCGCAAGACGGAGAAGGACCCGTGCGACGCGTGGCGCTCTCTCCTTTCTATATGGATCTTTTCGCGGTCACCAATGCCAAGTTCGGGGAGTTCGTGCAGGCAACCGGATACCGTACCGAGGCGCAGCAGTTTGGATGGTCGTTTGTGTTTGCCGGACACCTTTCAGAGCCACAAGGGGCTACGGAAAGTGTGCCGGGCCTCACCTGGTGGCGCAAAGTGGATGGCGCGGACTGGTCCCATCCGGAAGGGCCGGATTCCGCTATTGCGGACCGTCCTCATTATCCCGCTGTTCATATCTCATGGAGTGACGCCCATGCATACGCCGCTTGGGCGGGAAAACGATTACCGACGGAAGCCGAATGGGAATACGCAGCTCGGGGAGGATTGGAACAGAAATTATATCCGTGGGGCGATGAACTTACCCCGGAAGGCAAACACCTCTGCAATATCTGGCAAGGCGAATTTCCGGTTCTCGATACAGCGGAAGACGGCTATTCAGCGGCGGCACCAGTGGACGCATTTTCCCCAAACGGATACGGCCTTCATACCATCACGGGCAATGTTTGGGAATGGTGCCAGGATTGGTTCTCGCCGGATTACCATTTACTTGCCACGCGAGAAAATCCGGTCGGTCCAGAGCAGGGCAATGCCAAGGTGATGAAAGGAGGTTCTTACCTCTGCCATGCCTCCTATTGCAACCGTTACCGTGTGGCAGCACGTACCTCTAATACCCCTGATAGCGCGACCACCAACATCGGTTTCCGATGTGTTCGCGACGTTTAGATGGTTTAACACTTCTTAACGATCAAACTCCTGCTCGGACGCGTCAACAAATGAGTGAACTTCTCCCAAGAGGGACACAGCGATAACCATGCGGAATGGAATACTCCAGATAGCAACGGCGACTCTTTTTTCGGGGTTCGCTTACGCCCACCAACAACCCACAACCCTGGTTGCTTTAACGGTGGGCGCAGATCGCGTTTCCATGAAACTACACGTTCCCTTGCCGGAGTTGGAGCTTGCTTTTGGAAACAAGGTAACGCAAAGCCCTGAGCAAACCATCACAACCTGGGGACCAGCGTTTCAACAATATCTAGCCGAACACATTCACCCGGTTACGGTTACGGGGCAGCCCTGGTCCGTTCAGGTGCAGGACATCGCGATTGGCCGCGCGGAGCAAACGCAGAGCGGCCCATTTCAGGAGGTAACTGCGAATCTTTCCCTCCTTCCCCCGGCTGGTGGGAGCCTCCGAGATTTTATTCTCCGCTACGACGTCATCATGCACCAGGTGGTCACACACAAAGCCCTGATTTCAGTTGCCAGCGACTGGGCGGGTGGCAGGGTAGAGCCTGCGGAGATCGGCGTTATCGCAGTAAATACCACTACCACCAAGATTGAGCCATTTATGGTTTATCTGGGAGAAGGCAGTTGGTGGACAGGTTTCCAACACATGGTGCGCCTTGGCGCGCAACACATCCGGGAAGGTACGGATCACCTGCTGTTCCTGATCGTGCTTTTATTGCCTGCCACTTTGACCGTGAAAGGACGAACGTGGGCAAACTTTGGAGGCGTCCATTACAGCCTGATACGTCTGCTGAAAATTGTTACGGCGTTTACATTGGGGCATTCCGCCACTCTCCTGGTAGGAAGCCTTCACTGGTTAAATCTTCCGCAACAACCTGTGGAAGTATTGATTGCCTTCTCCATCCTGGTAACAGCTATCCATGCCATTCGTCCCATTTTTCCCGGCCAGGAAGCGAAGGTGGCGGCAGGTTTTGGGCTTGTTCACGGTCTCGCCTTTGCCAACGTACTTGCCAACTTGAATTTATCTGGAGGTCAACTAGCGCTCAGCTTGCTTGGCTTCAATCTTGGTATTGAGTTGATGCAATTGTTTGTGATTGCGGTAACAGTTCCCTGGTTGATTCTGCTAAGCCTGACACCGGCTCACCGATGGGTAAGGGTTGGTGGAGCACTATTGGCCGCAACTGCATCCATCGGCTGGATCGTGAACCGTGTATCTGGCAAATCCAATGCCATTGAACGCCTGATGAACACCGTGACCGATTTTGCCCCGTTGGGAATTCTGATTCTTGCTTCCGTTGCCATGGCAGCTTATCTCTACACAACGTTTGAGGCTCCTTCCATGAAAAAGGTATTGATCAATGAAAAATAAACTCCACAATCTCTGGAGTCACAAGACGAAGTTATCAGGAGGAACACTTCTGATTGTGGGCTCTGCCGCCCTGTCGCTTGCCTACGCGGAGCACTTTCTCAGTGGTTTGCGTGCGGCCGATACGACTCCCACTCAATCCATCGCTGCCGCTGGTGGGACAGTGGCAAATCAACTCACACGGCCTAGTGCATTTACGCCGCAAGCAACCGTAAGTGATGTTGTCACAAAAGCTCTGGCATTTAAGGCCATGTTGACTACAGCGCAACAACAAACCCTGGAGCTTACTTACACCACTTCGTTAGCGCGAAAGTGGTCGAACCTGCCCTGTGCCGCTACTTGCCGGAACGGCATCGGACTCGGCACTCTCACTTCCGACCAACTCACCGCAGCCTTGGCCGTAATCCAGGCAGTGGAAGGAACCATCGCAAACGAGGGTTTCGACGAATTCCAGCAGATCCGGATGGCGGACGATATTTTGGCAGCCGCGCAAGGGAGCAGTGGGGGTGGTCCTGGTGGGGGCGGCCCAGGTGGCTTGAGCTACAGCTCGGGTAACTATTATCTTGCTTTCCTGAACACCCCGAGCACCACCGGGGCATGGATGATGCAGTTTGGTGGGCATCATTATGCCGCAAACATCGGATTCAACGGCGGCCACATTGTTTCGACAACACCTCATTTTTACGGCGTCGAACCAACAAGTTTCACTGTAAATGGCACAACCTATACGCCTGTAACACAGGAACGTGATGCTATGGCGACGATGCTGGCTTCTCTGAGTTCCAGTCAGCTCGCTACTGCCAAGCTGACACAAACGTTCAGTGACGCAACGTTGATTCCTGGCGAAACGAACGGTGGAAGTGGCACGTTCCCCACAACTAAAGTCGGCCTTGTTGTCAGCACTCTCAGCGCGGCACAAAAGCAGCTTGTGCTGAATGCCATGAAGCCTTGGGTGCAGGACATGGATGCCACCGTAGCCGCCAACCTGCTTTCTATCTACCAAAACGAGCTGGATGGAACCTATGTCGCGTACACTGGCAACGGCACCTCGGGAGACGCGACCACTTTCCTGAATGCCAATACCAATTATGTCCGCATTGATGGGCCAAGTGTGTGGATTGAATTTGTGTGTCAGAACGGCGTAGTGTACCAGAACCAAATTCATTACCACACCGTCTGGCGCGACCATGTGCGTGACTATGGCAAAGACCTAAGCCTAACCACAGCGCTGGATGGGTCCGCCACAGGAGCAGTCACTTCTGTTTCAGCGGCCAGCTATGCTGCCGGTTCGCTTGCGCCGGAAGCAATCGGCACATTGTTTGGAACAGGCTTGGCCTCCAGCACCGTTTCGGCTACTGCCACTCCATTGCCCACCACGCTTGGCAATGTGCAGGTGAACGTTACCGATTCCGCTGGAGTGACGCGAAGCGCGCCCTTGTATTATGTTTCTCCCACGCAGATCTCGTATCAAAATCCCGCCGGAACCAGTACGGGAGCAGCAACGATTACCGTGCTACTCAATGGAACCACTGTGGGGCAAGGCACAACGGTGGTGAACCAGGTAAGTCCCGGACTGTTCTCTGCAAACGCCAGTGGTCAGGGTGTCGCCTCCGCGATTGCGCTGCGAGTCAAATCCGACGGGACACAAACCGCCGAAAATTTGATTCAATACAATTCCACAACCGGTCAGTACGAGGCCGTGCCCTTGAGCATGGCGGACGCGACTGACCAGGTGTACCTGATTGCCTTTGGAACTGGATTCCGGAACCGATCCTCGTTAGGGAACGTCAGCGCTACTATTGGTGGCACCAGTGCCACCGTGACGTATGCTGGCGCGCAAGGAACTTACATCGGCTTGGATCAGGCAAATATTCTCATTCCGAGCAGTTTGGCGGGCAAGGGAAGTGTGAACGTTGTTCTAACCGCTGATGGCAGTGCCAGCAATACGGTCTCGCTCAACATCAAATAACGCACAAACGCATACCACGGGGCTGTAAGGAACGCTCGCTACTGAGAAGGAGCCTTCCTTGCAGCCATCTCAAATCTATCTCGTGGCCTCTAGGTCCTCAAGGCGCAATCCAGTTTAGGTTCCCGGAATCATGATGTGCGCGGTCGTTGTCCCCGGGTTCATCACCCAAGCGCCGCCTGCAGTCGGTTTATCAGGTAGACCAAGTGACTGGGCAGTGGCGCCGGGCACCGCAATCGTGCGGTGAATGTTGGCATGCTCTTTGTCGGGTCCGTTCATATCAAGCCACACCGACCCGAACTCTGGCTTTACCCGCGTGCCATTTGCTTCGGCTGCGTCCAGTTGTTTTTGCCGGTCCGCTTTGTCAGCTATGGCTTCAAACTTGCGGTTTTGAGCGATTCTCTCCACATTGCCAAGGCTGGTGCACTGGACCGCGAATGCAGCTCTTCCTGGTTCACCCGATCGATCGTAACAGACAAGCCGATTTGTGCCTTTCTTGATCGTGTCGTATGTGAAATCAGCTTTCCACTTAATCACGGTCGCCGCATCATGCAGATTCCGGGGTGCGGCGGCTAGTGCCCTGTCAATCATCTCATCGCTGCTTTGGGCCAAAGCGCCAGCGGACAGCGCCAGCAGGCAAAGGCTGATTCCGTTTGCTCGCTTCATATTTTTACTCCCTCCTTATCTGACTAAGTCTACAACGCTGCCATAATCCGTAGAGTTCCTTTCCGCCACATCCAGACAACAGCATTGTGCTTACAATTGCACAAGGTGAAATAGGGGAGGGGGGTATATGGTACTCTGAAGAAGAGGCTTTATGAATCCTGCTTCGGCCTTTCCCATCCTGAACGCACCGCCTCCTTCGGCCCCTTCCACTGAGCCCCTAGAGAAGGATGTTGTATGCGGCATGAGTGTGGCGCCATCGCGCGCTGCTGGCAAAACAGAGTTCCAGGGCAAAACATACTACTTCTGCGCCGTTTCTTGTCTCCATAAGTTTGAAGCCAATCCTGCGCAGTACCTTGCTCCAAAGCCTGTTTCTTCACCGGTAACGGCCAACGATGGGCGGGAATACACCTGCCCCATGCACCCGGACGTGAAGCAGATTGGTCCCGGTTCTTGCCCCATGTGCGGGATGGCTCTGGAACCAACCACGTTCAGTGCGGAAGAAACAACAAACCCTGAATTAACGGAGATGCTGCGTCGTTTCTGGTGGGCTTTGGCTTTCACGGCTCCGATGCTGCTGGTGATGGTGTTTGATTTTCTTCCGGGCATGCTGTTGCATCGTGTATTTGGGATGCGTTTGCTTGCATGGGCGGAGTTTGCCTTAGCGACACCTGTAGTGTTTTGGGCCGGATTCCCTGTCTTTGCTCGAGCCTGGAGTTCGGTCAAAAATCGGAATGCGAACATGTTCACGCTGGTCGGAATGGGTGCGGGAACGGCTTACCTTTTCAGCGTTGTCAGTTTGTTGTTTGTGCCGGAAAGCATGCACCTGTACTTTGAACCGGCTGCGGTCATTCTTACTCTCGTACTGTTAGGGCAAGTACTGGAACTACGTGCTCGCGCGCAAACCGGAAGTGCGTTACGCGGATTGCTGAACCTGGCACCGAAGACTGCGCGGCTCCTGCGCGACAACGGAAGGGAAGATGACGTTCCGCTTTCCGAAGTCGTGGTCGGACAGAAGCTCCGTATCCGGCCAGGGGAAAGCGTTCCGGTAGATGGGGTTGTGCTGCAAGGAAGCAGCAGCGTGGATGAATCCATGCTGACGGGCGAATCCATTCCGGTCGAAAAAGCACAAGGCAGCAAAGTAACCGCAGGAACCGTGAACGGCAGCGGCAGCCTGGTCATGCAGGCGGAAAAAGTCGGCAATGCAACAGTGCTTGCCAACATTGTTCGCCTGGTCAGTGAAGCACAGCGAACCCGTGCCCCTATTCAGCGCTTGGCGGATCAAGCAGCTTCCTGGTTTGTTCCCGCAGTGATTGCAGTTGCCGTGCTGACATTTGCCATCTGGGCACTCTGGGGGCCGGAGCCTCGGATTGCCCATGCATTCGTAAATGCGGTGGCGGTGTTGATCATTGCTTGTCCGTGTGCGCTTGGACTGGCCACTCCTATGTCAATCATGGTGGGCACAGGGCGGGGCGCCACCGAGGGCGTGTTGATCCGCAATGCGGAAGCTCTGGAAACTCTGGCGAAAGCCGATACCCTGGTGATCGATAAAACAGGTACGCTCACGCAAGGCAAGCCGAAGCTGGTAACCGTGGAGGCAGTGAACGGGCAGGAAAAGAAAGATCTTCTTCGGTGGGCTGCCAGCCTGGAGCAGGGAAGCGAACACCCGTTAGCTGCGGCGATTCTGGCGGGCGCACAAGAACAAGGTATTGCTCTTGCTTCCCCGGAGAAATTTCAAGCGATAACGGGTAAAGGGG
Organism: Bryobacterales bacterium; assembly: GCA_963791675.1. GTDB lineage: Bacteria > Acidobacteriota > Terriglobia > Bryobacterales > Bryobacteraceae > JALYXI01. The sequence continues at coordinate 150,213 of CAWBTD010000023.1, read as the reverse complement.
CAAGTGGTTCCCTCCATGGCAAAAAGATTGTCATCGGCAATCAAAAGCTGTTGGAAGAACAACAAATCGATCTTTCTTCATTCCTTGCCCGTGCCAGTGAACTTCAGGCGCAAGGGCAAACGGTGATGTTTGTGGCTGTGGAGAACCTTCTTGCCGGTTTATTGGGTGTGGTAGATCCGGTAAAACCATCGACACCGGAAGCAATCCGCTTGCTTCGCCAGGAAAAGCTCCACGTAGTGATGCTTACAGGCGATAACCGGCAGACTGCGCAAGCAGTTGCGAATCTGGTGTGCATAGACCGGGTAGAAGCCGATCTTTTGCCTGAGGGGAAACGGAGCTTTATTCAGCAATTGCAGACGGAAGGTCATGTAGTCGCCATGGCGGGTGACGGCGTGAATGATGCTCCTGCCCTGGCTCAGGCGCAGATAGGGATCGCCATGGGCACCGGAACGGACGTGGCTATCGAAAGCGCCGGCATTACGTTGTTAAAAGGAGATTTGCGCGGCATTGTACGGGCACGCCGCTTAAGCCGCGCCACCCTCCAGAATATTCGGCAGAATCTCTGGTTTGCCTTCCTGTATAACCTTCTGGGTGTTCCCATCGCGGCTGGACTGTTATATCCCTTCTTTGGGATTCTTCTCAGCCCCATGTTGGCCAGCGCCGCCATGACGCTCAGCTCGGTTTCTGTGATTGCTAATGCGCTCCGATTGCGCCATGCCGACCTGTAGCGAATCCAACCTGTTGGCTTCACATCCAATGCAACTATGGAGCACACTGCGAAAACCGGCTTACGACTGAGTGTTCTGGATCAATCGCCTATTCCGGAAGGTTTTACGGCTGGCGACGCACTGCACAACAGCCTCCAATTGGCTCGCCGGGCGGATGAGTTAGGGTATCACCGCTACTGGGTGGCGGAACACCATGGCACCCCGGCTTTAGCTTGTGCGAGCCCGGAAGTGCTGATTGGGCCAATCGCCGCTGCCACGGAGCATTTGCGTCTCGGCAGCGGGGGAGTGATGCTGCCGCATTACAGCCCGCTCAAGGTGGCGGAAAACTTCAGTATGTTGAGCAGCTTGTATCCAGGCCGGATTGATCTGGGAATTGGACGCGCTGCGGGCACTACGCCCAAAGTTTCTGTTGCGCTTCAACGAGACCGGCGCATGCAGCCGCCTGACGATTTTCCAGAACAGTTCAATGAGCTAAGAACTTATCTGAACAACCATGTGCCACCCAACGGACCCTTTTCCCGGTTGGTGGCTCCGGCAATTCGTTTTGAGTCTCCAGAACTCTGGCTGCTCGGTTCTTCTCCGCAAAGCGGCATCTGGGCTGCGGAATGGAGTTTGCCGTATGTGTTTGCGGATTTCATCAATCCGCACGGGGAAGCAATTGCGCAGGACTATCTGAATCAATTTATCCCTTCCGAACACATGCCAAAGCCGCAGCTTGCCCTGGCGTTGTGGGCCGTATGTGCGGAAACCACGGAAGAAGCGTTTGAGCTTTCCTTAAGTGTTCGCATGATGATGACCATGTTGTACCGTGGTCGATCCATTGCTGTTCCCACGGTAAGCCGCGCTAAGCAGTTTCTGGCTGAGGAAGACGCCCCGCCCGAGACTTTGCCCATTGGAAGACGCATCTTGTTCGGCTCTCCTGAGAAAATCCGTGACGAAGTGGAAACCTTAGCCGCTCAGTACGGGGCAGGGGAAGTGCTGATTGTGAACATTGTTCACGATCATGCGGCCCGGCTTCGTTCGTATGAGCTGATTGCGGAAGAGTTTGAGCTTTCCCGTTCCAGTCCGCAGAATTCTGGTGAGAGAGCGCTCGCCACGGTGCGCTAGACTGGTACTTCACGGAGAGTTCCTACGGTTAAGTTCTGCGTGCTGGCAAGCGGCAGTTCCGGCAATTCTGCCCTTCTGGCAACTTCACATACACGCATTCTGATTGACGCTGGCTTAAGCGTGCGTGAGTTAGCCAGGCGCCTTGCTTCTGTGGAAGAATCCATTGAAGCCTTGGACGCAGTTCTGATCACCCATGAGCACTCTGATCATGTTGCTGGGCTGTGTCGTCTGCTTCGGCGGAGGGAGCGTCCCTTACCGGTATTTCTGACGCGACTCACCGCTCCTGTGATTTCTTGGGAAGACTGCCGCCCGGATCTGGAACTCTTTCAAGCAGGCTCGTCTTTTCGTGTTGGCGACATCGATGTGGATAGTTTCACCATTCCCCATGATGCCCGCGATCCAGTGGGCTTCTGCTTCCGTGCCGAGGGCCTAAAGGTAGGTGTTGCCACAGATTTGGGCTACATGCCGGAATCCATCAAACACCACCTTCGCGACACGGACTTGCTGCTGCTGGAATCCAATCATGATTTGGAGATGTTGAAAGTGGGACCATATCCCTGGAGCGTTAAACAGCGCGTAATGGGCCGTAACGGACACCTTTCCAACACCGTGGCTTGTGAGTTTCTAGCGTCGGACTTTGCTTCCTCCACTTCCATTCTGATCTTGGGGCATCTGAGTGAACAGAATAACCACCCGGAGCTGGTCAGGATGGGTGCCACAGAAGCACTTGCCGCTAGGCACCTGGAAACTCGATTAGTGATTGCCGACCAAAAACAACCGACCGAGGTCTTTACCTTTTGATTGATCGTTATACCCGGCCTGAAATGCGCCGGATCTGGAGCGACCAGAACAAATTCGAAAAGTGGCTTGCCGTGGAGTTAGCGGCTACGGAAGCGTTGGGAGAAATGGGTGTGGTGCCCGCGCTGGCAGTGGAGGAATTGCGCGCGCACGCTTCCTTCAATGTGGAACGCATTCACGCCATTGAAGAGCGCGTAAAGCATGACGTGATTGCTTTCACTACGTCCGTCGCGGAAAGTATGGCGGCGGCCAACGTGGCGGAGTCTTCCCGTTGGCTCCATTACGGCCTGACTTCCACAGATGTAGTTGACACTGCACAAGCTCTCCAGATTCGGGAAGCTTCCGCACACTTGATTGCTGGCTTACAAGCATTGCGGGAGGTGCTGAAACGCCGTGCTCATGAGTTCAAATACACCGTGCAGATCGGGCGCACCCATGGTGTTCACGCCGAACCGATTACTTTTGGGCTGAAGCTGGCCATTTGGTATGAAGAAGCGGGCCGCAATCTTCGCCGCATGGAAGCAGCAGCGGAAGAATTACGCGTCGGGAAAATATCAGGTGCGGTTGGCACATTTGCCCATATCGGACCGGATGTGGAAGAGCGTATTTGTGAAAAGCTCAACCTGAATCCGGAGCCGGTTGCCTCTCAGGTGGTGCAGCGTGACCGGCACGCGCAGTATTTGGCAACGCTCGGAGTCATCACGGCAAGTCTGGATAAAATTGCGGTGGAAATTCGGCATCTGCAGCGAACCGAGGTACGAGAAGCGGAAGAGTATTTCTCCAAAGGGCAAAAGGGCAGTTCCGCCATGCCGCATAAGCGCAATCCCTATCACCTGTGAGCAAATTTCCGGGTTAGCTCGTGTGGTAAGGTCGAACGCGCAGGCAGGCTTTGAGGATGTCGCGCTTTGGCATGAGCGTGATATCTCCCATTCTTCGGTAGAGCGCATCGTGTTTCCTGATTCCACCATTCTGACGGATTACCTCCTTGCCAAAACGACGCGCTTGATCGATACGTTGGTCGTATATCCGGAACGGATGCGGCGCAACCTACAAGCTTCTCAAGGGCTGGTGTTTTCCGGCCAGTTACTACTGGATCTGGCTGCGGCGGGTATGCTGCGCGAGCAGGCCTATGCGCTGGTGCAAAAACACGCCATGGAAGCCTTCGAAACCGAAACTGATTTCCGTGCAGCCATTGAGGCCGATCCGGAAATTGGTAGTTTGCTCGGCCCCGAGAAGCTAAAGCAAACGTTCTCCGTGGACCGGCAGTTACGGCACGTAGATTATATTTTTGGTCGCGTATTCGGAGTGGAGCAAGCCCCTATACAATAGGAGCACCGAGGAGAACCAAACATGCATCGTGCTGGGAACTGCGCGAGTCGATATCAGGCTGTCCTATTCACCGCACTGGCCTTGACCACCCCGGCTTTTTCAGCAGAACTGATGTCGCCTGTGCAACAGACCCGGTTAGTGCAGAAGTACTGTGCTGTCTGTCATACGGATGCCGTGAAAAACGGCGGATTGTCTCTTCAACATTACGACGCAGCTATCGCGAATCCAGCATTAGCAGCGATGTTGCTCAGTAAGTTGCAAAATGGCGCGATGGGCGCAGCAGGATTGGGAGTTCCCGATAAAGCTACGCAAGAAGCATGGCTTGCGGCCACTGTGGCGCAAGCGGAGCAAGCAAAGAGTTGGACTGTGATTCGCACCAAAACTCCTGACACAAAGAGTACCCTTCTTACCGCAAGCATTGTGCGCGATGTAGCGCCGCGGCAAAGGCAACAGGGAAACGCGATGCCAGTATATCGGCTGACGCTGGCCTGTGATACAGCCAGTCTCCAAGGAGAAATGCAACTCGCTTGGTCGCCTTCTCCGCAAATCGACCGTACGTTTTCTGTGTCATCGGACGGGAACACCGGAATTCCGCACAAGTTGGAAGGCAGGGAAGAAAAGATGGGCAATGGCACCGCTTTAACTGCGGGCCTTGCAGCGACAAAGCTAAATACGCCCCTCCCGGAGAAGACGCTTACTGTCACTGATCTGTTTCCTGGAGAAACAGTGGTGTTTCCGTTAAGCGATCTGGATCAAAATACTCGGCGACAACTAGCAGCTTGTCTTCCGGAAGCACATCAGTAGCAATCAGTAGACCTCACTGTAGTTACTAATTCAGCACAACTACATAGCACCGCACTTACAGCAAATTTTTCTCCTGGATTCCAAAAGCATAGATCTCCTCTGAAACGATCGGGACAGCTAACACACTAGCTGTTGAGTTTACGAAAGGATTTCTTTTATGCCTGACAAGGAATCGCAAGATGCTTCGCAAGAGCAAGGTATTTTCAAAGTAGGCGACCAGACACTTCTTCTTGCAGGAACGTCCGGGCTTTCTCAGCATCCTCAACAAACAGCAGAAGCACAACCAACCAGGCACGACTTGATGGTTGCTGGCCAAGCTATGGTGACTACGGGTACGTCCGGCCCAAGCAATCTGCCGCTACATACAGCCATCGGGCAACCACTGCTTCATAGCTCGGCATCGGCTCCGCAAGCAAGCAGTGTTTCGCAATCTGTAACAGAAACAGGTTCTGGCCAGCTAGTTGGCCAACCTACTCGGACATTTTAAAAAAGATTTAAAAAGGAGAATACAATGCAGATCTGGACTTGGAATGGCCACGGCCACGGAACATTCGACTTAGCGTTTCCATTTGGAGCGAACATCGTGAATCGACATACACGCGTTGTTTGTTCGATTTGTGAGCTTTCGCAACCTGCTGGCGGACCGCTTGACTATCCGTTTATCGGCAACGCAACCATGCGTGTGTTAAATGTTGCCCCACAGGACAATGGAAACGTCTACACACGACTCCAAATCGACTTCAACACCAACCTTAATTTCAGAGTTACTTTCTTCATGGGGTAAGTGGTTTGAGCCGTTTTGTTGATTTGTCAACCGAATGGCTTTCACCAAGTTTATGGCTTTCGGATATCTTTGACGATATCTCGTAAATCCCAAGCACCACGAAAGACTCGTCCTCCCGAGTGTTCCGCTAGTTCCGAAATAGTTTGCGCAGTCATAGCCGGAACTGAAGGCAATGTCGGACTGTCTTCAACTGTTGACGAGACTGTTCTTTCAAGTGAAGATTAATCACAACCGCATAGAGACGAGTACTGGCTGCTTGGAGGGAAGAATGAAGCACTTCAAGCTGATCTCTCAGGCCTGGATCTTCACTACCAAACAGGATCAGAATGGCACGTTTTTCCGCTACACTGCTTCGCTGGAGTTCTTCACAAGATCGCTTGATGGCTGTTACTAAATCAATGGTTCCATTGCCTGAGGTAACGGGTACTCCATCCAACGTAAAGCCTAATCGGAACCCTGCTTTTTGCAGCGCAGATGCCAATAAATCGTGGTCAGTGGTAAGTGATTGCAGCACTCTCGTATTGCTGCCATTTACGCTGATCACGCCCGCGCGATCCCCCGGCTGAAGCGCACGCCGGTTCAGCAAACCGATAGACTGTTCCGTTCCCGGTGAAGTTTCCACAGTGAATATGAGATCAATCGGTCGTGCCTGTATGGATGTGGTGATTCCAGCAAGAATGAATAGCAACAGCCTGCTCGCAATGTTGATTCGGGAACAGCAGCGGAACAGGCACTGCATAAGCAAGGATTTAATCTCGTCTAAATGAATCCAGGCTCGCCATGCGCTCTTCTAATTTATCCAGAGAGCCTGCAAAAAAGTGGTCCCCTGCTTCAATAAACATGAGCTGCTTCGGCTCGGCAAAGTTTTGAAACAAGTTCGTCAAAGCTTCTTGTGGCCCGAAAGCATCTACAGTACTTTGCACAAACAGCTTTGGAATTCCGCAGGTATGGAGATAAGAACTGTCTTCTCGCCATGTGGGAAAACCAACAGCAATCATGCGGCTGGGCAGAGCATCATTCGCGCTGATCACTTGGCAGCCTAGACGAAGAATAATGCGAGAGCCGAAGGAAAATCCTGCCAGGGAATAAGGCAAGCCAGGATAGCGATCCTGTAGCCATTGCAACGCCGCGCGAGCATCTTCCAATTCACCCACACCATTGTCATAGCTTCCTTGACTCGTACCCACTCCACGAAAATTGAAGCGAAGCACTGTACTGCCAGCCCGTCGCAGTCCCTTTGCCATGCGGTACACCACTTTATTGTGCATGGTTCCACCATGGGCCGGGTGCGGATGGCAAACCAGGCATACCTCGCGGGCTTCCTGGTCTTCCGGTTCTTCCAGCAGTGCTTCCAGAATGCCAGCAGGGCCAGCAATCGAATGGGATTCGATCTTGCGGGCCATCAGTTAGTTTGAGCGGTAGTTGGTGAACTGAAGATCCATGCCGAAGTCCTTGTTGCGAAGCAGGGTAATCGCCTGCTGCAATGTATCCCGGTCTTTGCTGCTGACGCGAACCAGTTCACCATTAATGGCGGCTTGCACTTTCAGCTTGCTGTCCTTGATCGCCTTCACAATGTCCTTGGCTTTTTCGGACGGAATTCCTTGCTGGAGAGTGGCCTCCTGTTTTACGGAAGAACCGGCAGCGGGAATCAGGGGCCCGAAACTCAAGGATTTTAAGGAAACTTTGCGCTTCACAAGCTTCTGCTCCAGAATTTCAATCACGGCTTTCAGCTTGTACTCGTCGGCACTGGCAAGATTGATCTTTTTATCTTTCTCGTTCAGCTCGATCGTGGATTTTGAGTCTTTCAGATCGTAGCGGGTGATGATTTCCTTTTGCGCCTGCTGCACGGCATTCAAAACTTCCGGTATCTCTACTTCGGATACCACGTCAAAGCTGTTATCGGGCATATGGTTTCAGAGTAAGCGAAACCAGCACCTTCTCGGTAATCTGATCAATCAATTGCGGCAAGGCAGCATCCAGCGCCACAGTTACAGCCGCACGTACCTGTTCGGCATCCAACACCACTACGCTTCGGGATGGCTGGACCTTGGTAGACGCGATAGGCGACGCGGAAGTCAGCTTTCGAGGAGGTCCGGCAGCTTCCAGCAGCGCGGAGGCTTCAAACGGTTTCCTCAATGTCCCATCCGCACGGACGCGGGTAACCTCCTTTTCATCAAAGGTCTCCATTGCTCCCGCCGTGAGCAGCACCCGGGTATTAGGGTGATTGCCACTGGTTTTTATGTATTCGCAGATCTGATAACCAGTTACCCCTGGCATGGAGATATCTGCCACAACCAGATCCGGGTGGGAATCTTTCAAACGAAGAAGCGCTGTATCCCCATCCGAAACACTAACAATCTCAAACCCTTCGTCCGCTAAAATGCGCTGGCCCATCCGATGGGCATGTGGACTATCATCCGCCAGGAGCACGCGGCTCATTGGGGTTGCTTGGGCTGGTCGGACTGCCCGGCAGTTTTTTGCTGCTGAAGAGCCTCCTGCTCCTTCTTGAGTTGCTTCTTGCTCTTCTTTTTGGGCTTAGCGGTGTTCGGGTGGTTTGTAGGGGGAGGCGCATTCGAATTTTGCGCGGCTGCGGCATCTCCACCTTCTGGCGCAGAACTGACTCCTACACCAGCTCCCGGAGTCCCGGTTGCACCGGGTGTGTTCTGCCGGGCATCGGGTTTTTGATCAATATCAGTGGTATTGGTGCTGACGTTCGCCGTCACGTCAGAGGTAGTCGCTCCGCCTGTGCCTGCCGTAACCGTTCCCCCGGTGCCGAGCGCGGAAGCAGGAACGCTGACTGGGGCATTAGGCCGCAAGGTCGTCATGGCAGGCGCTCCTGTTTTAGCCGCTAAGTGCGTATCCGGCCCATGGCGAAAAGGATTTAAGCTGGCACGAACCATACCTTGCTTGGTCTGGTTTTCTTGCTCATACTTCATGCGGGCCAGGGCCGCAGGGTCAGCAGGGGGTACAGGTCGCTTCATCGCCTGAAGCTTTTCTTTGGCCTCATCCGCATGGTCACTGAGCGGATAGTCTCGAACAATCCGTGTTAAATCGGCTGCGGCTTGGTTTTCAAAGCGGTCACCCATGCGGCCGAAGGAATCGGCAGCCTCCCAGAGTGCTTCATCCGCACCGCTAAACAAGGGATATTGATCCGCCACAAAGGAGAGGCGGTTCGCCGCTGCCGGGTATGCGCCCTTGGAGCGGTAAAAAACGCCAGTGCCAAACTCTTTTGCACCTAGCACTTCTTGCGTGTTTCGCAATATCTGTTGTGCCTGAGGAACGTATTTGCTGTTCGGAAACTGGGTGACCAGAATGCGGCATTCATCTTCCGCCCGCACGGCCTGTGCGGAATCCCGATCTGACTTTTCCATCTGCTTGTAATGGATCTGGCACACCTTCCATTGAGACTCGGCGGCTTCCTCCATGGTGGGATAAAACAGAATGAAGTCCTTGTATTCGGCTTCGGCCTGAGCCAAGCCGTGTGCGCCGCCTTCCCGATACCAGCTATCGGCAATCGCAAGCTTGGCCTTTGCCAAGTACTCGCTAGTGTCGTAGGTGTTGATCAGCGTGTTGAGCGTTAAGCGAGCCACTTCAAACCTGCCCCGCTCAATGTCGCCAATGGACCGGTCAAACAGGATTTTGTCGGGCTGCAAAGTGTCCTTGCTGATCGGGTTTTCGTACTTCTTTTTCTTCAAACAGGAGGAGGAGAGCAGGGCCACGGAGACCACCGCCAGCAGGGAAAGAACTTGTTTCCGATAACGATGCATGAAAAACCTTTAGGCTTGATACAAAAAGTGTGACGCAGACTCGGGGCCACAGCGAAGCGCCGTCGAATCAGACCTTTATCGCCGTCGCCTCCGACGCGAGGTGTTGCATTTTCTTCACAGTTGCCACAGAGTCGGCACTGTGAAACACTGCCGAGCCTGCCACCAGCCAGTCGCAGCCGGCCTGAACAATCTCTTCAATATTGCGCTCATCCACGCCGCCATCAATCTCGATGGCAAACTGAAGCCGAGCTTCCCTACGCATCTGCGCTAAGCGGCGAATCTTATCCAAGGAGCGCCGAATAAATTTCTGGCCGCCAAACCCCGGATTCACACTCATCACCAGAACGTGGTCGACCAGATCCAGTACGTCGCCCAGCAATTCCACTGAGGTTGCCGGATTGACCACCACCCCTGGTTTACCACCCTTCTCCCGAATCATGCGCAGCGTGCCATCCAGATGGCGGCAAGCTTCGTAATGAACCGAAAGATGATCCGCCCCCGCGTCAATAAAAATGGGCGCGTAGCGGTCCGGGTCTTCAATCATTAAATGGAGATCCAGCTTCAGGTCAGTGACTTTGCGAATGCTTTCCACCACAGGCGGACCCATGGTCAGGTTCGGGACAAAGTGGCCGTCCATGATGTCCACATGCAACATCGAGACTCCAGCCTGCTCCATCCGCCCGATCTCTTCAGCCAGCCGCGCAAAATCCGCCGACAGAATCGAAGGAACAATTTGTGCCATTTACAACTTTATTAGGTTAACACGCCGCGCTCTCCATCACGGGTAGTGTTCTAAAGCTGCGTTGAAGAAACGAACTCAATTTCCGGTTTGCCGATGATCCGCTCGTAAGCTTTGGAGCAAGTTCCCGTGGGCTGTTGTTAATTATGCCTTCATTTCTTCCCTGGTTCCGCCCCCACATACTTCTGATACGCAGCAATCCAATCTCTAGCAACGATCGGCTTTCATACTCAAGGACCTGGATTTCCTTCTAAGGTCTGACGCTGGTTGTTCGGATCACCGACCACTGCGCAGGGGTATGAGAGCGGTACGCTCGTTACCCCGGAGTCCAGATCTTTTCCGCCGTCACCACTTCCGCCCCGGCAGGAAGATCGAGCGGAGTGCTCGACTTCGTGTAAAAGGCCAGCCCCTTGTAGCTCATCAGGTATTGGAAGTTCGTCGAAAATACGCCGCCCTGAGCGATCACCACGAGCGGGTCCGGCACCCGGATCATCACCTTACGGAATTCCTCCGGGGCTAGGCGTACCACGACGCCCGATGCCTTGATCGCCTGCGCGACTGCGGCGGCGGCCGCCGCTCCACCTGCTGCCATAGATGGCCTCCGTTCGGGCCTATTATCTCGCATTTGGTTGAGCTTGCCGTGCGCTTGGGGAAACGCATCTGGCGTGACGGATATCGGTATGCCAAGGCTGGTGTGATGCTCACCAATCTGGTTTCGGATGAGCGGATACAGCCGTCGTTTCTGGTGGAGCGGGACCGTGAGCAGCGGATCAAGATGTGGCGGCTGGTGGACAAGATCAATGCCGACTTCGGGCGCGGGGATCAAGCCGAGTTGGGCCGTGCGGGTGGATTGCCGGTCACCGCGATGGACTACGAGATGGGTGGGTTGCCGAGAGTGAGGGCGTAGCTTACACCAATTGCTTCGTCTGCCGTGATACTTCCCGCGCTTCCCGCAAGGTTCGCCGAAGTAGACACAAACCCACATTAGGGTAAATTGTTACCCGCAATCTGTTATAAGATTCCTCAAAGATGAAGCGCCTTATTGCGGTACTGCTGGTTTGCTCGTCACTTGTCATGGCAGGGGAAACATCGGTCCACTGGTCCGATCTCAGCCGTGTCATCGGAGGAAAGGAAGTTGTTGTTCGTCTGGCAGAGGGCAAGCAAATGAAAGGCAGCGCGGTGTCCATTGAAGGTGAATCGCTTGTCATTGAAACAGGCAAAGGACGGCGCGAATCTATTCCCCGTAGTTCGCTTCGGGAAATCCGCCTTTCTCGAAAAGTGGGCTACAAATGGCGGCTCGTCGGCACAGCCATAGGTACCGGCATCGGTATCGCAGCCTCGCTCCCTGTGTTACGCGAAACGCACAATGAGGGGAGTAGTCGTTATGATGCTGTCGCCGCTGGTTTAATCGGTGGTTTAGCAGTACTTGGGTATTTGGCAGGTTGGAGTGCAGACAAAAAGGGCGAACTCATCCGGGTACTACCGGATTGATCTACCAAAGCCGGGGCAACTCATACCGAAGTCGATGCGCAAGTAGTTAGTTCAGCAATAAGGTCCAGATTTTTCCATCGTACAGAAACATCAAAGAGTACGGCGACATACCCTGACGGAGAAACAACAAGGCGTCTCCCCTATTTACCTTAGAAAATCCCTTGTGTAAGCTCCCCTGAATAAGGGAGATTCCATGCCCGACGCAAGACGCCCTGCTTCGCCCCAAGAGTTAGGATTCATCCACGCACATATCGAGATTGGCATGGCTTATGCTTATATCGCCCTGACTCCAGGAAAGAACTCTCGTGCTGTTTCCCGTAACCGCAAGCACGCTCGCACGGCTTACGACACCGTATTGCGATTTATGGAAATGGCACAAATCCAAGATGAGACGCGTGATATCGAAGCGGATCTTGCTCCTCTCCGGTTGCGTCTGATCCGCATGGGTGAAACATTTGAGGCAAAGAACCAAATTGGAATAGCTTAGTACTTCCTTCCTATTTTCCTGCGACATTTGCTGGGCGCTCCCCACTAGGTATTCGTGATCTGGGAACCCCAAAGCTTCGCAAGTGAAACTCGCCTGAGTGCGCGTGGAGAGATGTTGCTCCGGTTTGGCTCGGCTGCCATGGCTCTGATCCTTGCAGCAGGATTAGCTTGGCTTAGCAATAAGATCTAAGGAGGAACAAGACATTTTCGCCCACTATGTCTTCCGGTTTCTGGTAGTGGGCCAAGAGCTTGTCGATAACTTCTTTGTCGATTTCCATCGGTTCTTCCCAGTCTCTCCTGATCGGTTTGAGAAAAACCGTTTACACATTCTGGTTTACACCCTCCCACCTCGGCTAATCTGCTCCCTTACCCCTGAATCGCTGATTCCGTACTCATCGGGACAGGCAGGAAAACCTGGAACGTGCTGCCCTTTCCGCGTTGGCTCACGACCCGAATCAATCCCTTATGCTGTCGCACAATCCCGGACACGGCAGCTAAGCCAAGACCACGTCCCATGAATTTGGTGGTGAAGAACGGATCAAAGATCCGGGCCTGGATATCGTCTGCTATACCCGTTCCCGTATCGGTGACCATGACGTATATAAAGGTGCCACTCGCCACGCCTTCTCCGCCTAGTTTGTGAATCTCATTCTGCTCCAACCGGCACACGCCTGTTTCCAGGCGAACTGTTCCTGGCTTTCCCTCCATGGCTTCCCCAGCATTCTGGACCAAGTTCAGCAGGACCTGCTCGATCTGGTTCGGATCAGCTTCCAGTTCCGGAAGTCCAGCGGCAAGCGCCAGCTCCAGGTGTACTTCTTTCGGGATTGCCTCTGGAGTTTTCTCACGAGTCTGGAAAGATCAAAGGACCGGCTTACCAACCGCCCTTTGCCAGCATAGGCCAGCAGTTGCTGCGTCAGAGTAGCGGCCTGTTGGCCCGACTCAAGGACTGCCTCCAGCAGGCTTCGCTGTGGGAGCAGGGCAGGTACCTGTTCCAGCACCAGACTGGTGTTTCCCAGGATGCTGGTCAACAGGTTATTGAAGTCATGGGCCACTCCACCCGCCAGCACCCCTATGGTTTCGTACTTCCGCGCCTGCTCGAGCAACTGTTCGGCTCGTTGGCGCTCGGTGATATCGCGCAAGATCTTCGACAAAACCTTGTGGGTGCCCATGTTCATTCCGAAGCGCCGTCAGAATGCCGGTTGCCATAAAGCGGGTCCGGTCCTTGCGAACGTGCCATCGTTCATCGTCAGCCCAGCCCTGGGCAAGCGCTGTTTCCTTCTCCTTCTCCGGTTGTCCGTTCTGCTGATCTTCCGCTGTGAAGATCACATGGCCCATCTGCCCGAGAATCTCTGCTTCCCCATATCCGAAAATCTGTTCTGCTCTCCGGTTCCAGCTCACAATCTGACCAGCGGCATTCAACAGGATAATGGCGTAATCCTTTACCCCTTCGCGTAGGAGCCGAAAATGGGAATCCCGATCGCGAAGCTGCTTTTCCTCGCTGCGCCGCTTGGCAATATTGCGGATGTTGCTTTGCACCACCTCGCGCCCGCCTTCGCTGTACCGGTTGCACAGAAACTCACAAGGCTGCCACTGTCCACCCGTACCACTCAATTCGGCTTCGAACTGAACCGTATCCATGCCCGGCTCCATGTACAGGATCCGCTCTGCAATCCCAGCCTCGGCAAACGGACGTTCTTCTGAAAGGCGTTTGCCGATCAGAACATCGGCATCATACCCGAACATTTCTTCGATCCGGGGATTGGCGTCCAGGATCTCACCTGAAGCGGCATCTAGGATCAGAATGCCATCTTTAGCAGTGGCAAAAAGACGCTCGTATCGGTCTTCCGGCATTGGGGGATTGCGATTTCGTCCATAGTTTCTATGGGCAAAGAAGCTGCGAGGGATTGCCCGGCTAAACTGCCTGACGCAGCCAGTCTTGCAACGCACCCTGGTGTAAGCGGATGCCTTTGCGGGAGTATTGGAGATACCCCTGTCTCCGGAACAGGTTCATGTAGTGCGTAACAATTTCGCGCGAGGTGCCTACATACTGGGAGAGCAGTTCATGCGTGAACGGAATCAACTGCATCGAGCCATCGTCGGCACGTGTGCCGAGCCGATTGGAAAACCGGAGCAGCGTCCGAGCCAGACGGCGTTGGATGTTGTCCACTGACAGATTCTCGATCCGTTCGGTAAAGCCCTGGGAGCGCTGAACGAGTAACTGCATCATGGCAATGGCCAGTTTGGGGCGGTCATTTGAGAGGTCCTCAATCTGGGACGCCGTCCAGCTCATCACTTTGGTGGCATCTAGCGCGGTGGTGGTTTCTTTCCGTCCCATCAAGCCAAGAAACGCTGCTTCCCCAAAGAACTCGTCCGGCTGGTAGATGTCCATGACCACTTGCTTATGGTCATCTGTGGTACGGGTCGCTTTTACCTTGCCTTCCAGGATCAGGAAGATGCTGCTGGAGGGCTGGTCACGGTCGTAGATCGTCTGGCCTCGGCGGTACTCCAGCACAGTGGAGCAGGGAAGGTAGGCCAAGGGATCTTCCAGGGATCGCTGTGGCGTAAGAACAGGACAAAGAGCGGCACTCATCGTAGTTGTCTCCAGGAAAGTAGTAAAGATTCAGCAGAGTTTTGCTGAGTACGCTAAGGTATGCACAACAGTATCATATGTTCGCAGGCGAACATAACGAATTGGGGGGGGTGTATGGAAAAGTCCCTTACCCCTGCTTCTGCGGAGCACCCAGCAGCCGATCAAACTCGTGCTGGATCACCTGGTAGCACTCGCAGGAAACTGATTCCAAGTGTTTTCGGTCCAAAAATTGAATGATGCCCCGGCTGTAGCGGATCATGCCCTGCTCCTGAAAGGAAGAGGCGATTTTGCTCACGGCCGGTCGACCCACTCCCAGCATCTGAGCCAGAAACTCTTGCGAGAGCGGAAACTGATTGGCTGCCACCCGGTCATGGGTCATCAGCAGCCACCTGGCGCAGCGTTG
Source organism: Bryobacterales bacterium (assembly GCA_963791675.1). Taxonomy (GTDB): domain Bacteria; phylum Acidobacteriota; class Terriglobia; order Bryobacterales; family Bryobacteraceae; genus JALYXI01. Next base: position 135,187 of record CAWBTD010000023.1, on the reverse strand, counting down.
CGGAATCGAGTGAGCGACATTGCATGCCATGCCTTGCGAGATTTGCACCATCAGGGCTTGTGTATAGAGCTGTAGCATTCTGGCCAGCTCGCCGGATCGCTGGACCTCTTTCTGGAAAACAGCGGCTGGGATCCGGATACTATCGCCTGGCACCTGTGTGAACGCCCGTCCGGCAGTACGGTCCACTCCAAGGAACAGCGGCAATCCGATCATCCCTTCATTGCCAATGGTTGCGATCTCTACCGCCGAGCCGTCCTTCATCACCGTGACCAGAGAAGTCACACCAGTAAGAGGAAAGTAAGCATACTCAATCGGCTGATCGGATTCATAGGCCACCGCTTTCATTGGGAGCGATACGGTTTCCATGTGGCGACCAATCCGTTTCAGATCTCTCAACGGCAACGCGGCCAGCAGCCGGTTTTCGGGCGGAAGGTGTTGGTTGGGCAAGGAGGGCATGCAGTCTGCTGATCCGATCTTACGAACATCCCGGCAGGACTATGGATCAGTTGCAGACCGGCGTTGTGTCTTTCTACCCAAACTCAGCACAGAAGAGGCAAACGCAAGTTACGTCTTTCCGGCTTGCCCAAGAGGGATGGGAGGTGCCAGAAAGCTATTCCGGAAAAAGCCGGTCAAACTCCTGCTTCACGGTCCGGTAGCATTCGCACGACAAGCCCTCCAGGCCAGGCCGGTCCAGGATCTGAATGTTACCCCGGCTATAGTGGATCAAGCCGCGTTCTTTCAACTTCGCTGCTACTTCGCTTGCTCTGGCGCGACGCACTCCTAGCATGTAGCCCAGGAATTCCTGCGTTAGCAGAAACTGGTCTCGGCCAACCCGGTCATGAGTCATCAGCAACCACCGGGCGCAACGCTCGGTGAGCGAGTGGATGCGGTTGCAAACCATGCCTTGTGACACCTGAAGCAGAAAGGCACTGGTGTAACGATGCAGGATTCGGGTAAGTGCCGGCAATGCTTGCACCTGTTTCTGGAAAACTTCCGCTTCCAGACGAAAGCTCTCGCCGGGCACTTGGGCATACGCTTTTCCAGGCGTGCTATTGGCTTCCAGAAATAACGGCAAACCTACCATACCTTCATTGCCGACTGTGGCAACCTCCACCTGCGTGTTGTTCTGGGTAACGGCGACTACCGAAATGACCCCGGAAAGCGGGAAATAGACGTAATCCAGCGCTTGCCCAGGTTCATAAGCAGAATGCTTGTGCTGCATGGAGATCAGACTGTAAGTGAGGCAGCAGAGTATGAGCCTCCTCCGCAGGCAAGCACCGCAGCAGCCGGTTCTTCAGGAAATACAGCTTTTCATGTGAATCGGCGATCCTGGGCAGTAAGCAGAATGGGAGGCACTTGGGAGTAGCTCTATTCTAAATGGATTGCTCAACAATGGGGCAGGCAGGGCACCTTGGCTTAGAGTGATAGAGAACATCCTCTATCGACTCAGACCCTTGTTTTGTTCTTTAGAAGGCTTGTTTGCCATGAAAGTTCTTGGAACGCCATGATGCCGTCTTTGGTCAGTTCGCCCTGCAGGTCGTCGCGACGGCTTTCGAAGCTGTCGGAAATGTACTTCAGGAACAGCAGGCCCAGCACAACGTGCTTGTACTCCGCGGCATCCACCTGACTATCGAGGGCGTCGGCAGCCGCCCAGAGTCTGTCGGCGTAGTGGAGGTCACCGGTCACTAAATCGTTGTTCGCCATCAAAGGTTCGTTTTGTTGTCTTTCTTTTGAGATCTCGGTAGAAGCCGCCGAGCAGTTTTAGGGGCAGAACTCTTGCTTAGGGTGGCCTGACCAAAACCGATTCTGGTCGGCCGTCCGGTTGCAGGCACGCCACGCAGCAGAGCTTCCCCAACTCGGCATTAGCAAACTGAGTTCATTTCTTCAACGCAATTCTAGAACACTACTCCATCACTGCTGCAAAGAAGCCATCTCCGCGATCTTCTCCCGGTGTGCGTCGCACCATCCGGCACAATCCTGAATGGGCTAAGCGCTCCACCACTGCTTCGTTCTCCTCGCGCTCCAAGGAGCAGGTCGAATATACAAGCTTTCCGCCCGGAGCTAGCGCTTCCAAAGCAGATCGGAGAATCCGTTCCTGCCGTGTCGCTTGACGCGCAATGTCGGCCTCCGTAAGCCTCCATTTGATCTCCGGATTGTGCGCCAGGGTGCCCGTGCCGGAACAAGGCGCATCCACCAAAATGCGGTCGAACACCGGGCCGAATGGCAATGGCTGCTCTCCATCTACTCTCACCAGCGGAATGTGGAGTTCACGAAGTTGACTCAAGCGCGAACCGCTCACATCACACGCCACTGCCCTGAGAGGCGTTTCCAAGGCTTGCGCGGTTTTGTTGCCCGGCGCGGCGCATAAATCTAAGAAGCGCTGCCCTGCGCGGAGGTCCAGCAGGGGAACAATGGATTGCGATCCGATATCTTGCAACCGAAACGCTGCCTGTTCTCCAGCCGCTATTTCGTAGCACCCGCTGATCTCGGTTGGCTTTGCCCCTTCAGGAGGCGTATTGCCGGGCGGAACCCGAACAAACCGTTCCGGCACCCGGAGAGCCACTTCCGCCACGGCTTCCGCGTTGGTGGTTCCAAACTGTTGCTCCCAACGAGCCAGCATCCATTCGGGGCAGGAGAGCCGGGTGGCGCGATCCGGCCAGGGAAATGATTGGTTTTTCAACTTGCGTAATAGCGCGTTTACCAGACCGGTCGCCGAGCGTTTTCTGGCACGCTTCACCAGTGTCACACTGGTATCCACGGCGGCATGTACCGGAATTCGCTGCAGGTAGCGAATCTGGTAAAGGCCCATGCGAAGCGCTGTGATGACTTCCAGGTCCAGTTTTGAAAGGGACCGCCCGTATAATTCCGCAATCAGGAAATCAAGTTGCGCCCGATACCGGAGCACGCCCAACACAAGGGAAACGGCCAAACCTGCATCCCGAGCATCAAGTTCAGAGGAATTTGCGGCCAGAAGGTCCGCCGCATACCCTCCCTCTTCTACCTTCAGAAGAATGTCAAACGCTAGTTCACGGGAAGACTTCAATTGCCGGCAGGCTCAGGGTGATTTCTTCCCGTGGTGGGGTATCCCTTTTCAATCCAGTCTTTGGCTAAGTTTTCCGGGATCATCACAGCGCGGACCTTGCGGTACCCCAATTCATGAAGCATGGCATAGGCAGGCCGAATGTTGGGGCACTTTTCCCAAGGGCAACAGCCGCAATACAGAACAATTTCCTGATCCATCGGAACGCCGTCCACTGCCGCTTTCAGTGATGCAAGCCCTTCCGGCTTGGAACCAGGACCTGCGAATGTGGAGTCCTTGATATGCGCTCCACGGTACAGGACCGGAAATCCAACGTGGAGCAGCACAAAGCCCGGTTTGCCGGAAACTTTTTCCAGCCTTAGAGCTAATTCCGCAGGTTTAAGCGTGTCTGCCGGATCAATGGTTTGGCACCACGCGAGCGCCGAAAACAGTACGACTCCCCATATCGATTTCATTGCGCTTCCTCGCTTTCGGTTCCGGGCGGCCTTTTGTGCTTGGGCTTCCGTTCCGATTTTGGCACAATCACGCGCTCTGCCGGAACTGTGCCGACGCGCTCACGAGCCAACTTACGCACTTCCTTACGTGCATTGAATACCTGTTTCTTCCGGGTTGCCACGTCAGGACATTAACGCATGAGCCACGCGAGACGCAAGCTGGTCGAAGGTCAGGATTTCATACACCGAAGGGTCCGACATAATGCGCGTTACCAGCGTCGCGTGTGTAGCATGACCAGCACGTTCCGCAATCACATGTCCTAAAAGGGGCTTTCCTAGCAAGGCCAAGTCGCCGATCAAATCCAGCGCCTTATGGCGGCAACATTCATCGGCAAACCGCAGCCCTTCCGGATTTAATACTTCCGTGTGGTTGAAACATACGGCATTTTCCAGCGATGCGCCACGAATCAATCCCATGTTGCGCATGGCATCCAGCTCGTATTCAAAACCAAAGGTCCGGGCAGGAGCAATGTCCTGCGCGTACCGTTCGGGCGTGACTTCCATTTCCAGTCCTTGTTTGCCTACCAGAGGATGTTCAAAATGAACATCGCAGGTCAGCCGAAAGCTTTCCGCAGGCAAAATAGTGATTCTTTTGCCGCGATCTTCCACTGAGATGGGTCGCCGAATACGAAGGTAACGGCGCTTTCGGCGGTACTGCCGAATACCCGCTTCCCGAATCATTTCCACAAACGGGTATCCGCTCCCATCCAAAATAGGAACTTCTAAATTGTTGATTTCGATATAGGCATTGTCGATTCCGAGACTGTATAAGGTACTCAGAAGATGTTCTGTCGTGGAAATCAGCACCCCTTGGCGCATCAAACTTGTGGCATAGCTAACGCGGGCCACATGACGCCAAAGAGCTGGTACTGGAAAATGATTGAGATCGGAACGAAGGAAAACAATGCCGGTGGAAACAGGGGCTGGGAGAATCCGAATGGTTACCGGAACGCCATGGTGAAGACCAATGCCGGAAACCTGCACCGGACGCTGAATCGTGGTTTCAAATCGCAAAGGAAAATTCCACCATATTCTTTATAGTGGCAAGCTTCTGAGCGAACTGCAAGTGATTGATTCTGCTCAGTTGACACAGTTTGATATGTTGCATAATTGCAACACTTTGTCGGGGTATTGTGGTCGGAATACCTCTTTTCGAGCGCGGTATTATGGCCAAGTGCCAGACCCGCGGCTTTTTCTGATTGATAGCTATGGTTTTATTTTTCGCGCCTACCATGCGCGAGCTCGCAGTGGTGCGCCTCCCATGCGCACTGGCACTGGTCTTTCCACGGAAGCGGTGTTCATTTTCCATAATATGCTTCGGAAACTGCAAAAGACCTACCAGCCTGTTCACATGGCCGCCGTATTTGAAAGCATCGGGCCAACCTTGCGGGAACAGACGTATGCCGAGTACAAAGCAAATCGGACGGAAATGCCTCCCGACCTGAAGGAGCAGATTCCGTGGGTGCGTCGGCTGATTGAGGCGTTTCACATTCCCATTCTCCAATTCGCCGGTTTTGAGGCGGATGACGTAATCGGCACCCTTTCTTGCCGAGGCGTGGAGGCGGGCTACAAAGTTGTCATCGTTTCCAGCGACAAGGACATGATGCAGTTGGTCAACGAGCATGTCAGTATGTTGAACCCCGCCAAAGACGATACGTGGTACGACATGCCCAAAGTAAAGGAATTTATGGGTGTGGAAGCGCACCAAGTGGCTGACCTGCTTGCACTGAAAGGTGATGCAATTGACAACATCCCTGGTGCGCCGGGAATCGGCGACAAGGGGGCGCAAGGCTTGATTGAACAGTTTGGCAGCGTGGAAGCCGCATTGGACCGTGCCAACGAAGTTTCCAAAAAGATGTACCGCGAAAGCCTCCAGAACAATCGGGAGCGGATTTTGCTTTCCAAACAACTGGCCACCATCGAGACCAACGTGCCCATTTTGTTCGACTTTGCTGATCTTGAGGTGCGGGCACCAAATACGACTGCGCTGAAGGAAATCTACAAAGAATTGGAATTCCACAGCTTTTTGAAGGAACTGGGGCCGAGCGACGATAACCGGGAGCGACGAATTGAGGCTCTGGATCAGCAATGGCTCCTTGACGTGCCAAAAGACGCCACGGTTGCACTCGCCTTTGGAAAAGATCAAATTGGCGCAAGCTGGCAACCGGGTGAAGCGCGGCTTGGCAGCCTTGACACATTGCGGCCATTGCTGGAAGATGCCGAACAGTCTAAAGCAACAGCGGATGTGAAATGCACCCTTTTGAACCTGTGGAAACAAGGACTCAATCCAGCCGGGTTTCAACATGACGTAGCGCTGTATCAGTTTCTTTTGGAATCCGACCCTTCTGGCTGCTCTTTGGAGCAGATGGTACAACGACGGCTGGATTTAAAACTGAGTGCCTCGCCAGCAGAGCAGGCCCTGCAGATTCTGGATCTGAATGAAATGCTGGGCAACCAGGTCCGCAGCCGTGAACTGCATCGCATTTACCAAGAGATTGATCTGCCTTTGGCCGTGGTGCTGGCTCGCATGGAGTTTGAAGGCATTCTGATCGATACCGCGGAACTCAAGCGCCTTTCTGTGATGATGGAGGCCGAAATTGCCCGACTTTCGCAGGAGATCTATACGCTAGCCGGATTGGAATTCAACATCGGCTCGCCACAACAACTCAGCAAGGTTCTGTTTGAAGATTTAAAGCTGCGCGGACCTGTACGTTATGGGAAAGGCAAAACTCTATCCACCGCAGCGGATGTGCTGGAAGAACTAGCTGCGGATCATCCGATTGCCCGTAAGGTGCTGGAATACCGGCAACTGACGAAACTCAAGGGAACTTATGTGGATGCCTTACCCGCTCTGTTAGACCCGAAAACCGGGCGCATTCACACCAGCTTCAACCAGACGGGCGCAGCCACAGGACGATTGTCGTCTTCCAATCCAAACCTTCAAAATATTCCCATTAAAACGGAACTGGGCCGGGAAATCCGTGCGGCGTTCGTGCCGCGCCCGGGCTGGCAATTGCTGGTGGCCGATTACTCCCAGATTGAGCTGCGATTGTTGGCGCATTTCTCCAATGATCCGGTCTTGGTGGATGCGTTCCGAAAGGGCGAAGACATTCACACCCGCACGGCTGCGGAAGTGATGGGGGTGCCGCCCATGTTGGTCACAAGAGAGGCGCGCAACAACGCCAAAGCCGTGAACTTCGGCATTGTGTACGGCATCAGTCCTTTTGGCCTGGCGGCTAATCTAGGCATCTCGCGCAAAGAAGCCGAGACGTATATTGAAAGCTATTTCGCCCGCTATTCGGGCGTCCGGCAATTCCTGGACGATACGCTGGCAGAAGTTCGAAAGACGGGAGTGACACGGACATTGTTCGGACGCGAGCGTTCCATTCCGGATATCAACAGCAGAAACCCCAATGCACGTGGCGGTGCGGAACGCATCGCCGTGAATTCTCCGATCCAGGGCACGGCAGCCGATTTGATCAAGCTTGCCATGATTCGCATTGACCGCGAACTGGAAGGCAAGCAAACGAAACTGCTGCTGCAAGTGCATGACGAACTCGTGTTAGAAGCACCTCCGGAAGAGGTGAAAGAAGTTTCCGCCCTGGTGAAAGCCGCCATGGAGCAGGTCTATGAATTGCAAGTCCCTTTGATTGCTGAAGTCGGTCACGGACCAAACTGGCGTGATGCAAAATGAGCGAAACACTACAACACACATTGACCGGTGACATCCGTACCTATCAGGGGTTTCGATCTCGCTATCTGCGCAACGAACGCGACGTACTGATTTATCTTCCACCGGACTACCAAAAGGAGCCGGAGCGTCGATATCCAGTGCTTTACCTCCACGATGGGCAGAACTTATTTGACGGTGCGACTGCCTATGTTCCCGGCCAGGAATGGAGCGTGGATGAAACAGCGGAAGCCTTGATCCGCGCCAAAGAGATTGAACCTTTGATCATCGTGGGCGTCAATAACGCACGGGATCATCGCATTGATGAGTACACACCTACGCGTGATCAGAACCGGAAACGCGGCGGGCGGGCGCAGCTATACAGCGAAATGCTCCTGCACGAAATCAAGCCACGCATCGATATGGACTTCAGAACGCTTTCTGGCCCGGAAAATACGGGAGTTGGCGGCTCTTCGCTCGGCGGGTTGTTGACGCTGGTGATCGGGATGCGTCTTCCGCACCAATTCGGCAAGATTGCGGCGATGTCCCCCGCGCTTTGGTGGGGAGATCGCTATATCGTTCGTCAAGCACAAGAACTGAAAGAGAAATTCCCCTCGCAAATCTGGTTGGACATGGGCACCGAAGAAAGCGAAGAATGCCTCCGGGACTCGCGAGCATTATATGAAGCCCTGACCGCCAAAGGCTGGCAAGAAGGAAGCGACCTCCATTACCAAGAAGTCTCCGGGGCAGGGCACAACGAAGCAGCCTGGGCAGCCCGCATCGGCAACGTTCTGAAGTTTTTATTTCCGGTGCGCTAAATCTCGACGCTGGTGGCTAAGCCGTTCTGCGCCATCTCGATCAACTTATCTTCGAAAGCGGTGTTCAGTTTGGCTACCTTTTTCTTTTTGGAATACCAGGCATAGGTTTCCCGCAGCCCGGCATCGAAAGGCGTTGGCACCAACTTGAGCACGCGCTTCAACTTGCCCATTGCCTCAGTAATCGGCGGCAAATCGAAATAGACGCCGAAATACGCCGGGTCTCCCATCGGGTTTCCGCCGGACTCCAAGATACGATCACGTGGAATCTTCACCAGATTGAGCTTCTTGTTCGCTGCTTTGGATAACGCCTGAAGCAGTTCCAGTTGCGTCACGGGACGGTCGTTGCCGATGTTGAATGCTTCCCCTACCGCTGCCTGATCAGTCATGGCTTTCAGGCAAGCGGCAATTAAATCCTTGATATACACAAACTGCATCAAGCGGCCACCATCACCCGGCAGAATCAATGGTCGACCTGCGCGGAGACGATCCCAAAAGAACATTTCCCGGTAAAAAGGGTTTTCCGGTCCGTAAATGAAGGGCGGTCGAAAAGTAACCACGGGAAAGCCAGTCCGCTGATGGAGGCGAAACAACATGCGCTCCGTCATGGCCTTGTTTCGCACATAGGAATCGTTGTGATCGTCCGGCGCGAGCGGATCGTCTTCGTAGTGATTCAAGCCGTCGCCATATGCCGCAATGCTGGACATAAAGATGTATCGCGAAACGCGGTCACCTAATGCTTGCACTGTTGCATCAATCTGGGCTGCTGTGGTGCCGCGCTCCCAGTCATATGCGTTGTCAAAGAAGATTTCGAAGCGACGTCCATCGAGAGCCTGCTTCATGGCTTCTCCATCATTCCGGTCCACTTGAAGGTTTTCGACCTTCTTCCCAAACGGATGCTTGGGCTTTCGATGGAGCACAGTGACGTCGTGTCCTGCTTTCACCAATTCCGGAACCAGGAACCGGCCGATGAACGCCGTCCCGCCGATAACGAGAACTTTCATGCCAATGAGTAAGGTCCGGTGTTAGTCGTAATATTCCATGCCTAGGTGAGTGATCATTTCCTCACCCTTCATCCAGCGCAGCGTGTTTTTGAGCTTCATGAGCTGAATAAACAGATCATGCTCCGGGTAAAGACCCGGTGCCGTCATAGGCGCTTTGAAGTAAAACGATAACCACTCCTGGATACCGCGCATTCCGCAGCGCTGCGCCAAGTCCATGAACAGCACAAGGTCCAGAACCAGAGGGGCTGCCAAAATAGAATCCCGGCATAGAAAATCGACCTTGATCTGCATCGGATATCCCATCCAGCCAAAGATATCGATGTTATCCCATCCTTCTTTGGCATCGCCACGCGGCGGATAGTAGTTGATGCGAACTTTGTGGTAAAGGTCTTTGTACAACTCGGGATACAACTCGGGTTGCAGAATAAATTCCAGGGCGGAGAGCTTGCTTTCTTCCTTGGAGCGGAAAGAACCGGGGTCATCCAGTACTTCCCCATCCCGATTGCCTAGAATATTCGTGGAAAACCAGCCAGACATTCCCAACATGCGCGATTTCAGGCCCGGCGCGATGATGGTTTTCATGAGCGTTTGGCCGGTTTTGAAATCTTTGCCGCAAATCGGTACTTGGCGGTCTTTTGCCAACTCCACCAGCGCCGGTGCGTCTACGCACAGATGGGGCGCTCCATTCGCATAGGGCACCCCGGACTTCAGCGCCGCGTAGGCATAAATCTGGCTGGGCGAAATTTCCGGATCACTTTTCTGCAAGCCGCACTCAAACGCCTCCAAGGACTGGTGAACCGCTGCGGGAGTATGAAACACCTCCGTAGAACCGCACCAAATCATGGATAGGCGAGTGGCACCACTTTTTTCCTTGAACTGACGGATATCCTCCATCAACATTTCGGCGTAATCTCGCTTGGAGCCTTTTGGTTTCTTGTTGGGGCCATCAATCCGCTTTACGTAATCGCTGTCAAATACCGCTGACATGGGGCGGATGGCTTCCAAAGGCTCGCGAAGCTGTTCCAGCGTGGATTTTTCCAGTACTCCAGCGTGCAAGGCAGCTTCGTAGCAATTATCTTCGTAGATATCCCAGGTGCCGAACGTAAGATCGTGGAGGTTCGCTAAGGGTACAAAGTCTTTGATCCGGGGGGAATTGTTATCGGTCCGTTTCCCGAGACGAATGGTGGACATCTGGGTGACAGAGCCAATAGGTGCGGACATGCCACGCTTGATGGCTTCTACGCCAGCGATCAGCGTCGTCGAAACCGCGCCCATACCAGGAATTAAAATCCCGAGTTTTCCGTCAGCGGGCGCGATTGGCGTACTTTCTTTTCCGGACAATTCTAAATCTCTCCTTAAGAGGGGGTACGAAAGGATGTTACGACTGAAAGGGCTCGAATCGCAACAATCTGCTATCATAACAAGTCGATGCGGGACCGCGCGACGGCCACTCTGAGCGCAGTTATCATCGATGACGAATCTCTAGCCACAGATGAATTGGGGTTTCTGCTGAAGGATTTTCCCGAAGTGGAAGTGCTGGCTATTGGCCGTAATGGTTTGCAAGCAGTGGATTTAATTGAAAAGTGGGAGCCGGATATTGCGTTTCTGGATATCCATATGCCGGGTTTGGACGGCTTGGGAGTAGTGCGCCAGCTGCGCGAACGGCAAAATGAATATCTGCCATATTTTGTATTTTCCACCGCATTTGAGCAGTACGCAGTAGAGGCATTTCGGCTCCAAGCGTTTGATTACCTGTTAAAGCCAGTCGAAAAAGAACGTTTAGCGGAAACAATCGAGCGAGCGCAGCGGGCTGTGCAGGAGCGCGGGGGGGACCGTGCTGCGGAAGAAGAGCTTGCTCCCCTGCGAACTGCGCCCCCGCATTCCAAGTTAATGTTGCGGAATGGGTCGCGCAGTTTAGTTGTGGATGCGCAGGAATTGATCTATGCCACCATCGAAAATGGCGTGATTACCTTGGTGACGGGCAGCATGGAAGGGCAATCCAATTACAAAACTTTGGAAGACCTTCAGGCCAATCTCGACCCTGCCGTATTTTGGCGCGCCCATCGCTCTTTTCTGGTGAATATCCATCAAATTCGGGAAGTAGTGCCGTGGTTTAAGTCTGGGTATCAGCTCCGGATGAGCGATAAGAATAGCGCAGAAATTCCCGTTAGCCGCGTACAAACCCGGCGTTTACGGGAACTTCTGAAGCTATAAAAAAGAAGCGATAAAAACAATCCACGCAGCGTTTTATTCCCGGGGCGGCGGTACGGCAATTGGTTCCGCAATAGTATCCAGATCCAAAAACAGGGAACCGCCATCCGGCAACAAAGGTTTCGAGTTGTCAGCGGGAAAAAGCACAGTTCGGGTTCGTTCCACAAATTTTAATTGCTCTACGCCGCAGATGCTTTCTTCCGTGGTTTGCCAAGTTCCTTCCACCTTTGCCACTGTTTTGCGAACTACATTACGCAACTCGCCGGTTTCCGTGAACGATACTAAGCTTTTTCGTAGATTTCGGTAGATGGCAAGCAAATCCCGAAAATCTTCCTTGCGTTCTGCGGACCAGCAAAGCGCATTTCCTTGTTGTTTCTCCATTTCTATCTCTTCCCGACGACGTTCCTCCGCTTCGGCTGCTGCGGCGCGCTCGTCCCAACCATGTTCAGCGCGCCAATGGTGCCAATGCGGAGGAGCCAGATCGTGTAATGCATCTGATGGGGAAGCGGAATGCAAGGGAAAGACAAAGCGCTGCCAAGCACGATGAATATCGTGAGGAAACGTTTGGTAGAAAAGCCGAAACGCTGCATAGGCTTCGCCGGTTTCGTTCGGAAGTTGTCGCCAAATCGCAGGGTTCATGACAGGATACCGAATGATTTTCTGGCTTTCGCCGGGTTTTGCCAGACAATGCCTTCCCCCAGGAAGGGAACGTTACGGTAGATATTTTTTTCGGACAAATTGACGGGTCCATTTAAGCAGTACGCGAGCGCGCCTTTTGCCAGATGCTGAGCAGTGCAAGACATGATGTAGCAGTCGCTGAATAAGTACTAGTATTCAGACAATGCATATCACGGGGCGAAATCCAGAATAAAACAAGTCTTTTCTTTAGAAGAAGTTCAGGCGTGTGACTGAATTGGGGAGGGTGAGAGAACCTGCCACTATGGAGCGAGTTTGTGCGAAATGAGGAGGTATTGATGCTTCCGCAATACCTCCTCGGAATACTACATGCCGGTATAGATTACTTTGAGGACATCGGTGCTATTGGCCCCATGAGAGTCGGTGATCATCAGAACAAATGTGTAAATGCCAGGACCACCGTTAAAGGTCACAGTGGATTTTGCGCTGCTAGGCGTATTTACCACTGCATTGCTGCCCAGTTGTGCTTCCCATAAATAGCTGCGTACTGGCGCACCATCCACTGTGGTGGAGTTGGACGCGTCCAGCGTAAATCCAGTTTTTGAGCCGGTTGTTTGGTTCTTTGGTCCGGCTATTGCAGAAGGAGGGAACAAACCGCAATTGGCAATGAACTTGGAAGCCGTAGTAAGAACATCGGTTGCAGTGGCTGTCGGATCAAAAGCATTGGGGAATGGTGATACCCCGTTCAGGAGGTTCAAATAAGAAGCGTGGCGTGCTTCCACCGTGGCAATCGTGGCGGCAGCGGTGCGTAGGGCAGCAGAGGTAATCAGGCTGATGGCACCATCATAGGCAGCGACGCCAGTGTTTTCCAGCACCATGGCGACGCTCACAAAACTATCTGCAGTTTTAAAGGTGGTGGTGTCCGTGCCGTATGCCTGGAAAGCATAGCAATCCGGAGCTACCACTGTGCCACCTAGTTGTGGAATCACAGCGGAAAGCTGCATAACGTGGGCATTTTCGTGGCCGCCAATGGCTTGAAAATACTGGTAGAGGTTTGCTACTTGCGTAGAGGATAGATTCTTCGCGAAATTTGCTGCCGCAAAATCGCTCTGCTGAAACCTGGTTAGACCGGTGGCATAGAAGGTGGCTTCCAGACGCTCCAACCGAAGCGCAAAATTCAAAATGTCGACATCTCCCCCCGAAGTCTGAGCTTCCAACGGACCGACTACTCCAGCCGTCGCCAGCATTGCAGCGGCGTTTGCAAAGAAATTTCTCCTGGACCGGGCACGTGCGTCTACGCTAATTAATTTTTCCATTTCACAACCTTTCTTATATTTTTGCTCTGATCCGGTCAACACCGGGAGGGCCTTCTGAACCTGTTTCTACCCATCACTACGTAACAAAACAGAGGGCAGATGTGGCAATTTTGCAGCCAAATTGGTCTCCCTCTTATTTTTGGTTCCAGGCCTAGTACTAGACTTTACATTAAATGGTGATTCCTACTTTCCACAAGGTGAACCCTACCGCCTGACGAAAATACAGAAACCAGGACTTCCGGAAATCCGGCGCATTGGTTTCCCGCGGGGAACCATATACCTTCAGGCCGAGATGCTGCAACATTCGTTTGGCACGGAATATGTGATAGCCATCACTCACCAGAATGCAGGATTGCAGGTCCATGCGCCGCATGATCTCGGCGGCAGCAGAAATCGAGTGCATGGTGGAAGTGCCCTCTGCTTCGGTAATAATTGCAGGAGCAGGAATGCCACGATCCATCAAATAAGACCGACCCACCTCGGCTTCGGTGAATACGGGGTCCCCTCCTGGTCCGCCGGTAGTCATGATGCGAGGAGCCAGTTTTCGCCGCCAAAGGACCAGCGCATGATCTAAACGGGCGCGCAGCACTGGCGAAGGACGCCCCCGGTATTCGGCGGCTCCCATCACAATAATCACGTCCGCCGCCTGGGCTTCATCCTCCGTGGATTGGTGAGCAATACGGAAAGACAGGTGGACCCAATACCCCAGGAGAGACAGCAAAAGCGCCGCTCCTAATCCGGCAATGGTGATTCGCTGCGCTATTCTGATCTCAACATTGTAGAAGAAAGTAAGTGAAAACAAAGAAACTGTGGCAAGATTTCACTCCATCTCCAGCCCATCTAATCCGCTGTTAAAGGACATACGCCGAGCTTTGACGCGCGGAGCGCTGACCGAGCAGGGCTTGTGCCCTGCGGAGTCTTTTCACCTGCTGCGGGAAGCGTTGCAAAGCGGGGTTTCGGTCCCCACGGTGATTGCAGCGGAATCGGTACGCGCTCAGCTGGAACGAGTGCTGGCGGAAGTGCCGGAGCAGCCAGTGGCTTTGTTGCCGGATCGAGTTTTTCAATCGGTAGCCGGTACGGAAACCTCGCAAGGAGTCATTGCGTTAATTGAACCTCCTCGGTGGACGCTGGAACAACTGTTCCGGGGCGCAAATCTGCTTCTGGTGCTGGACGGAGTGCAAGACCCCGGGAATGCAGGCACAGCGGCGCGTGCGGCAGAGGCATTCGGCGCAACCGGGATACTGTTTGTGAAAGGAACGGTAAACCCATACAATTCAAAAACAATGCGGGCATCGGCCGGATCGCTGTTCCGCATTCCCTACATAACGGGCGTGGACCCCGTTGTGGCGCGGGTAGCCATTCAGCAAAACCGGTTAACGCTGTATGCCGGAATGCCTTGGAGAGAGGGCGTTTCCACTCCGGTTGGCGATGCTGACTTGCGTTCTCCGTGTGCATTGGTGATCGGAAATGAAGGGCGGGGAGTGAGTGAAGAGTTTCAATCGGAAGCGATTGGGCTTGCGATTCCTACAGTGGGTGTAGAGTCTTTAAATGCCAGCATTGCCGCCGCTATCCTCCTCTATGAGGCTCACCGGCAAAGGAGCACAAGGCGATGAGCTTATTTGAAAGTGCGCCGTTACGAACTCATATGAGGTCTTCCGATTCCAAACGGCCTTTAGCCGAACGAATGCGTCCGGAAACATTGGAAGACTATGTGGGGCAAGAACATATTCTTGGGCCAGATAAGCCGTTGCGCAAGCAGATTGAGGCGGACCAGCTTACCTCGCTCATTTTGTGGGGACCGCCGGGAGTAGGGAAGACCACGCTGGCCCATGTGGTTGCCAAACTATCCCGTTGTGAATTTCTGCCATTCAGCGCTGTGCTCAGTGGAATCAAGGAAATCAAGAGCGTGATGGCCGATGCTGAACGATTTCGGCGCGCCGGACGGCGAACCATCCTTTTTGTAGACGAAATACACCGCTTCAACAAGGCCCAACAGGATGCCTTTCTGCCGTATGTGGAGCGTGGCGACATTATTTTGATCGGGGCCACGACGGAAAATCCTTCGTTTGAAGTCAATGCCGCATTGCTTTCGCGATCCACCGTTTTTGCTTTACGCGCCCTTGCTGTTGCAGATGTGGTCACCCTGCTTCGCCGGGCATTAACGGATAGCGAGCGCGGCTTAGGAAAGCGCGAGCTTTCCATTGAAGATGGGTTGCTGGAAAAAATTGCGATTCTTTCCAACGGCGATGCCCGTTCCGCTTACAACACTTTGGAATCGGCCGCGGCCGCCACTCCACCTGGGCAGGCTATCACGTTGGAAACCGTGGAGAGTGCGATTCAGCGCAAGACATTGCTCTACGATAAGTCTGGCGAAGAGCACTACAACCTGATCTCGGCGCTCCATAAATCCGTTCGCTCCAGTGATCCGCAAGCCGCGCTATATTGGCTGGCGCGCATGTTGGAAGGCGGGGAAGACCGTATGTTTCTCGCCCGGCGATTGGTGCGCATGGCAATTGAAGATATTGGGCTGGCGGACCCACGGGCCCTGGAGCAGTGCATGGCAATGATGCAGGCCGTGCATTTCCTTGGAATTCCGGAAGGGGACCTTGCCCTGGCGCAAGCAGCCATTTATCTTTCTGTTACGCCAAAATCCGACGCAGCTTACCGAGCCTTGGGCGAAGCTGTGAAAGATGTGCAACAAACAATGGCTGAGCCTGTGCCGCTCCATTTACGGAATGCATCCACCAAAGCCATGAAGGAGTGGGGCTATGGGGAAGGCTACCAGCACGCTCATCAATTCGAGGATGCGGTGAGTGAAATGGAATGCTTGCCGACTTCCTTAGCTGGACGCGAGTATTACGTGCCGACCGGGCGCGGCAGCGAAAAAGGGATTGCGGAAAGGCTGGAAAGAATCCGGCAACGAAGAGAAGCGAGAAAAAATTCTGAATGAAGCGAAATGCTGGCTGTTGTGGGGAACGGTATTTCTTTTCCCGTTCTCCCTTTTGGCCGACCAGCTTTTAGTGAAGCCGGAAACCACCGTAGCGCAAGGCCGTTTTTATCGAACCAATTCAAAACAAGGCGGAACTTGGGAAGACCAAAGCAAAATCAGCTTGCCCCGGTTCACGACTTACCCTCCCGTGGTGAAAGGAATGGGCAGCCTGCAGACGGACTGGTTTCCCGCGCCAGAAGTGCTTCAGTTCTATGTGGCTGGCTACCCGGTCATGGGTGACGTAAAACTATACCTTGAGGAGCAAGGCAGCAAACGGAGCCTCCGACTTCGGACGCGGCTCGATCCGGCGTTTAACTTATCGACTTCGCCAGTGGGTACTGCCACCAGACTGGCAAGGAAAGCGAGTACGGTTAGTGGCGGAAGACCATTCCACGTCTGGAGACCGGGCTTGGGTTTCTGTTACTTGCCGGAAGCGGGGCAACTTTCTTATTTTATGAGCTAGGTAGAGCTGTGTACCGCATCACATTTGTTGTGATGCAAGCATTGTTGTTTCTTTTACCAGGAGCTGCGCTTTGCTTGCTGGTATGGAAGCGCCGGTTGCTGCCAGCCGCTGAAGCGATTGCAGTGATTTTAGTAGGAAGCTGTTTGGCGGGCTATCTCGTGTTCTGGCCCTACCTGTTGCATTACCAGATAGGGCGTGCCTGCTCCGTACTTACTCCGCTTGTTAGGCGCGGCAGTGATTGCGTGGAATCTACGTGGCGGCATTACGCGCCATGTGCGTATGCTGCTGCCGGAAGTTTCCCTTTGCTTCGGGACTGTAACCGTGATCGCTATTTTCAGCCTGTGTGCTGGATTCTTATACATGGGGGATGATAATGCGGTGGAACTGGCTCAGGTGCGATACCTGGAGCATATTCTGCCCTCCGATAATGTGTTGCCAGTTGTTTTTGCGGATCACTTGTATTACAACGTTTCCGTAAAACCGGGCTTACTGAGCAGCATTGAATCACAGCAGTGACCGGCCTCCCTTGGAAGCGGGCTTGGTGCTGGAAGAGTATCCATACTGGCTTCTGTTCACAAAGTCGCTTTCCTATGAGCTGTTCGGCATATGGCTTCAATGCACTTGGGTAGCAGGCATGTGGGTGTTATTCCGAAGAGCTGGTGCAGGAGCACGCGCCTTATCGGTGGTGATTGTGATGGCGGCGCTTTCTCAGTTTTGTCTGGTTCACACCTTTTTTGTTTGGCCAAAGCTGCTTTCCGCCGCATTTTGTTTGATTTTTCTATCCTGTTTTCCATGGATTCGAAATGACGGAAGCCAGTGGACAAGGTTTGACATTGCTCTAGGGGCGTCTGCCGATGGGGCTAAGTCTGCTGGGGCATATGGATTGTGTATTTACTTTCCTGGCAGTGTTGCTGATTGCTTTGGTACGCCGTCAGTTCCCGCAGTGGAAAATGGTAATTCCGGGCTTTGCCATTCTGCTTGCCTTACTGATTCCGTGGAAGTTGTACCAGACCTTCTACGATCCAACCAAGGATACGCTGGCAAAGCTGCACCTGACGGGCGTGACAGATGCAAGTGTCTCGCTCCTGCAAGCTTTTTTACAAGCTTACGGAAATTCGACTCTTGGTGAACTTGCGGCGGCAAAGCAAGAAGATCTCCATCGAATCCTGGGTGAACCACTCGGCTTGTTCCATACATCCGATCTCAAAAGTTTTCTTTCGGTGCTGGTTGTGAACACGTTCTACTCAGTGGCTTTTGGAATTGGCGTGATGCACCTTGGCTGGCTTGCGCGTGCCTTTGCCAGGAGAGGACGTGTACTCCACTTCGGAGACCAACTGATGTTGATCGCTCTCCTCTCCTGTTTGATCTGGGTATTAATCATGTTCCAACCAGGCGCAACCATGATTCATCAGGGCTCTTTTGCCCAGATGCTGTTGTTCTTTGCTGCTCTCACCATCTACCTGTTGCGAGCCAAATGGTTTTTGTGGTTAGCATTGGCGGGGCAGGCGTTTGTGCTGTTTCCTATGTACGTTTTGGCAAAGCCGATTATCCAAGCCGAGCCAGGCTCGGTTTGGGATCAGCCATTGGATGGCGGCATGTTAACGGTGATGTTGCTGACCGGAATGGTGCTTGCGGCAGGCACATGGTATGCTTTTCGGCATTTACCGGCAGATTCCTCGTTTGCTGTTCCGCACGAAGTTCACTAAATGTTGCGTGTTTGGGGAAGCCGCTTCGTTTTGGATGCGCTCCAATGCTTCGTCCAGCTTGAGCCCTGAGCGGTACAACAACTGATAGGCAGTTTTGATTTTTGCGATTTCCGCGAGTTTGAATCCGGCCCGTTTCAGGCCTACGATATTTAATCCATTCGGCTCCACGTTGAAGCCGGAATAGAGAAAATATGGGGGAACGTCCAGATTCACGCGCGTATTTCCTCCGATCATGGCGAGCCTTCCAATGCGGGAGTGCTGATGAATCACCACGCCGCCTGAAATAAAGGCCTGGTCTTCCACTTCCACATAACCCGCTACCAGTGCGCAGCTACAAATCACTGTGTTGTTGCCGATTCGGCAGTCATGCGCAATATGGCCCGAGGTCATGATGTAATTGCCGTCCCCGATGCTCGTGATGGATTCCGGTTTGGTGCCGCGAGAAATGGTGTAGTGTTCGCGAATGCGATTTCGATCGCCGATGCGAAGATAGCTGCGTTGTCCTTCAAATGCCTTGTCTAATGGGTCACTGCCGAGCACGGTTCCGGCTGAGATCTCATTCTCGTCCCCGAGGGTGGTCCAACGTTTCACATAAACATAAGGTTCCAGAATGCAGTTTGCCCCCAGCGTGACATCCTGCTCAATCACACAGAACTCCCCAATCCGGCAGCCGGAGCCAACAACAGCGTCGGGGTGAATGCGGGCAGTGGATGCGATGGTGCTCATGGGCAAAAGCTCAATGTACCCTGGAACAGAATGACTGTGTCGGAATTAGCCGCTGCACTAGGCGCAAAATACGAAGGAGAAGGTACGCGGGAATTGCGTTTTGCGGCTCCTTTGGAGAAAGCATCGGAACAGGATCTTGCTTTTGTCGGGAACGCAAAGCTGTTTGCCGCTGGGCGTGAGTCCCAGGCGGGTTGCCTTCTGGTGCCGGAAAAGTACGAACATTCCGGCCAAACGGTGATTCGTACCGCCTCACCGCGTCGATTGTTCGCGGAAGCGCTTCGGCTCCTTTATCACGAAATGGAAGAGGCGGAAGCGATTCATCCTTCTGCCGTGATTGCAGAAAGTGCAGTGCTAGGAAGCGGTGTGCGCGTTGGCGCCGGCAGTGTGGTTGGCCGGGATGTAGCCGTGGGCAACGGAAGCGTGCTCCACGCCAATGTCACGGTTTACCATGGCGTTCGCATTGGCCGGAATGCGGTGCTGCATTCCGGTTGCGTGATCGGTGCGGATGGATTTGGGTTTGCGTTGGATGAGCAGCGCCGCTGGGTAAAGTTTCCCCAGGTTGGCACGGTGGAAATTGGCGATGATGTGGAAATCGGCGCCAATAGTTGCGTAGACCGTGCCGCGCTTGGTGTGACCAGGATCGGAGATGGGACCAAGCTGGATAATCTGGTGCATATCGGCCACAACTGCGAGATTGGCCGCCATGTGGTGATTGCTGCGCAAACCGGACTTTCGGGTGGCGTCACTGTGGGCGACTATGCGGTGATTGGCGGTCAAGTGGGCATCGGGGATAAAGCACGCATAGAATCTGGAGCCATTCTTGGCTCGGGCTGCGGCGTATTAACCTCCAAGATTGTTCGCGCAGGCGAACCGGTATGGGGCACGCCGGCGCGGCCATTGCGGCAACACCTGCAGCAACTCGCCACACTTTCCCGAATTGCCAAAATGGGAAAGCAGTAAACGGTCCGGGTTCGGTAGACTAGGAATTTCCAGAGCACCTCGTTGTCGTCTGAACCTGGTTTCTTGTTCCAAGCACCTCTTCGAGCTTGCCTGATCGGGGAAGGTGGGCTTCTGGCAGAATGCGCCGACATCCTGCTGGCTTGGCAAATCAATATCGCCGCAATTGTATCCACAGACCCGAAAGTAGTGGAGTGGTCGAAAGAACAGGGCATTGCTTGTGTGGCAACTTTGGAAAGCTTGCCATTGGGTATTCGCCTCCAAGACTGCGATTACCTGTTCAGCATCATCAATCCACGCATTCTGCCGGAAACTGTGCTCCGTGCGCCACGCCATTTAGCTGTGAACTACCATGATGGGCCGCTGCCTCGATATGGGGGAGTTCATGCCACGTCCTGGGCCATTTTGAATGGGGAACCTGAGCATGGCGTGACATGGCACGTCATGACGAGCGGGGTAGAT
Source organism: Bryobacterales bacterium (assembly GCA_963791675.1). Lineage (GTDB taxonomy): Bacteria > Acidobacteriota > Terriglobia > Bryobacterales > Bryobacteraceae > JALYXI01. The sequence goes on along the minus strand of CAWBTD010000023.1, from coordinate 114,698 downwards.
GCCGGGGATATCCTGAAGCAGCGCTGCTTCCCCGTAGATCAGGCGGAAACGGCGCTTTCCCTGAACCTGAAGTGTTACCGCGAAGCACTGGTAGCTTTCCGGGAGCTTGTGAGCGAGTTGCTCGCCGGTACAGTGCAGCGCCTTCCGCAGAACCCACAAGCGCGTACGTATTACGGCCTGACCAAGAAGCCCGCTTTTGGAGGCGTGATTGACTGGCGCAAGCCAGCGTCGGAAACAGAACGGATGTGGCGTGCGCTTGATTTTGGTCCTTCGCCCAACCGGCTATGCCGGGTGAAAGCTTGGATCGGCAATCAAATTCTTCTGGTGAAAGCACTACAACAGTTGCCCGAAGAAACTGCGAAGAAACCCGGCACCGTGTTGGCTGTGGAGGCAAACGGGATTCGTGTTGCTACGGGAAATGGCGATCTCACCATCCAACTGGAAGAGTTAGAACAAAAACTGCATCCAGGGCAACAGCTTCCCCTGATTTCGGACGCGGAACTCAGCATCAGTGTCGGGCCGAAGCAGGATTACCCTTCCGTACCTTTCACGACCTACCTTCAGCCAAGCGAGGCGCGAGCCGTTACCTATGGAGGTCAGACCTGGAGTTACGGCGAACTGCTTCGACGGGCAGATCAAATCGCTTGTAAGCTTCGGCAGGACGGCATACGAGCAGAAGCAATTGTTGGCGTTCAACTAGAGCGTTCGCTGGATTTACTAGCCACTTTGCTAGGAATTTGGAAAGCAGGCGGTGCATACCTGCCGCTGGACCCCACCTACCCCGCTGAGCGGCTTCGGTTCATGCGGGAAGATTCCAGGGCGGCGCTCACCATCGAGGCAGAGTATCTGGTGGACTTGCCCGCTGAAAAACAAGCACTGGAGGAAGGCTCCGGCGCAACACTGGATCACTTAGCGTATGTGATTTATACTTCCGGTTCTACGGGGCAGCCAAAAGGTGTGCCCGTGACGCATCGCAGCTTGATGAGCTTTCTCCAGGCGATGCGCCGTGAAACAAGGATCGGACCGGGTGATGTATTTACCGCTGTCACCACCCTTTCCTTTGATATTTCCGCCATGGAACTGTTTCTGCCACTTCTGGCAGGAGCGGAATTGGTAATTGCACCCCGGCAAGTGGCCATAGATGGCGCACAACTCGCGCACCTGCTCCACCAATCGCAAACCAGCATTTTGTTCGGTACACCTGCCACTTGGCGATTACTACTGGACGCCGGATGGCAGGGGTGTGCCGGGTTACGAATCCTTTGCGGAGGCGAAGCCATGACACCCACGCTCGCCGCTGCGTTGCTGCAACGTGGTGCCACTGTATGGAACATGTTCGGACCCACCGAAACCACGATCTGTTCCGTGATGACACAAGTGCAAAGCGGTAGGGAGGAAGTGCCGATTGGCAAACCGGTCGCGAACACGGAAACGCTTGTGGTGGATGTAGATGGCATTCCCGTGCCAATCGGTGTGGAAGGGGAGTTGTGGATCGGTGGGATAGGTGTTGCTCGCGGCTATTTACATCGCGCAGAATTAACCGCCACCAAGTTCGGGCGAGATCGCCGTTTTCGCACCGGTGACCGCGTGGTCATGAAAGAAGGTGGTGAGCTTCTGTTTCGGGGCCGCATGGATCAGCAGGTCAAGATTCGTGGTTTTCGGGTGGAACCGGGAGAGATTGAAGCGGTATTGCTTCGTCATCCTCACGTCCGGGAGGCAGCGGTGTTGGCCGAAGAAGACAGGTTGACTGCTTACCTGGTTGCCACGGGCCAAGACACAGAAGCCTTGCGTCATCACCTGAGTGCTGCTTTGCCGGAACACATGGTGCCGGCGCGGTTTGTGTTTCTCTCTGCCATGCCATTAACACCCAACGGCAAGCTGGACCGGCATTCGCTACAAAGGGAAAAGGAAGTGAGCCTTTTGGAGCTAGCCTCGCCAGGGCCGTTCGGCAGCGCTACAGAAGAACAAATCGCCGCTATTTTCCAGGAAGTCCTCCGAGTGGAACATATCGGTGCGGAGGGAAATTTCTTTCACCTGGGTGGCCATTCTTTGCTTGCTGCCAAGGTGATCGCGCGAATTACTCGGCACTGGAACTTAGAAGTAGATACGCGAGTTTTATTTGAAGCGCCCACCGTACGGGCATTCGCGCTCCGCATCGAAGAGCTGAAAGAGCAAGCAAGCACAAGTCTTGCAGCCGCAAACCTAGCTACCCAGCAGGTGCTTTCGTTCGCGCAGGAACGATTATGGTTTCTGCAACGCTTTCATGAGGCTGAGGCTGCGCTCTACAACATTCCCGCTCGGATTCGTCTCAGGGGAACCATTCACAAAGCAGCACTAGAGCAGGCACTGGATCAGGTGGTGCAACGGCATGAAGTGCTTCGCACCATTTTTCCGGAGCAAGATGGCATTCCGTACGCTTTGGTGAGGGCTTCGCTGCGTGCCACTCTCTCGGATCAGGAAAATCCAACGGCACCCTTTTCGTTAGCCGTCGGTCCACTGCTTCGGACAGCGCTGGTCCCGGTTCGGGAAGGGGAGTGGGATCTGTACATCACTCTCCATCACATTGTGGCGGACGGCTGGTCGCTAGGAGTGCTTCTGCGAGAGGTAGCGGCATTCTATCGGGGCAATCGCCTTCCGCCATTGCCGATGCAGTATGCCGAGTTTTCGCGCCAGCAACGGGAACGTCTACGCGGCCCAGTGCTGGAGCAGCATGTTCTTTACTGGCGTAATCAACTGGCGGGCTTGCCGGGGTTACTTGCTTTGCCTGCGGACCGGCCAAGACCCGCCATGCAGACATACCGGGCCACAACACTGCGGCTTCGGTTTCCCCCCTCGTTGGAACGGGATCTGCCTCAGCTTAGCCTCCAATGCCAAGCTACTTTGTTCATGACGCTTCTGGCTGCTTTCCAAATCCTGCTCTCTCGTTATGGAGGGGAAACAGAGATTTGCGTGGGAACTTCCTTGGCGAATCGAACACAAGTAGATACCGAAGGCATGATCGGGTTGTTTGCGAACACTTTGCCGCTTCGTGGGAGCACAGCGGGCAATCCGGCTTTCCGGGAAATGGTTCATCGGGTTCGCAACACTACACTGGGAGCTTTTGCGCATGGCGAGTTGCCGTTTGAAAAAATTGTGGAAGCCCTGCAACCGGAGCGGACGGTGAGTTATACACCGTTCTTTCAAACCATGTTTACCTTGCAGAATGCCTTGACGGAAACGCTGGATCTTCCGGGTGTGGAAGCCGAGTCGGTGGTGGTGGAATCCGAACTCGTCAAGGTGGATTTGGCTGCAAATGTCGAGCAACACGGAAGCGAATGGAGCTTGGTTCTGGAATACAACCAGGACTTGTTTGATGCCTCTCGTATAGAGCGTATGGCTGGCCATTACTTCCGCCTGCTGCAGAGTGCGACCCAAGATCCGGACTGCGCTGTTGGAGAACTCCAATGGCTTACTGTTGCTGAAGAACAGCAAATTCTGTTGGATTGGAATCACACGGAAGCTCCCTTTCCTGAAGAAACCGTTCCCAAATTGCTGATGGAGCAAGTGCGAAGCCGGCCCGAAGCGATTGCCGTGGAATGTGGTGGGGAACGTCTCACTTATGCGGATCTTCTCCATCGCGCGGAGAAGGTGGGACGGCGAGTAAATCCCGGCACTCTTCAGCCGGTGATTGTGAACAGAACGGTGGATTTGATTCCTCAGTTTCTCGGAGTCTGGCTTGGCGGTTCGGCGTATGTTCCCCTAGACCCCGAACATCCGCCAGCACGGCTCGAATTCATCCGCGACGATGCTGCACGGCCAGGAACCATACCGGAAGGTTTAGCGTATGTGATGTACACTTCTGGCTCCACGGGAAAGCCGAAAGGCGTGTTGGTGGGTCATCGCTCAGTGGTGAATCTGCTCCATGCGATGCGGAACATCACTGCGGTGAATGAGCGAAGCGTGCTGTTGGCTGTTACTACCGCTGCTTTTGACATCTCCGTGCTGGAACTTTTCCTGCCGTTGCTCGCGGGCGGTCGCGTTGTAGTGGCTACTACGGACGAAGTGCGAGATCCGCTTCTTCTTGCAGCGCTTTTGAAACGCTCCGGGGCGACCGTGATGCAGGCGACGCCCGCCACTTGGAACATGCTGCTGGAACACGGTTGGCAGCCGCCGCCGGGACTGCAGGTCTTATGCGGTGGCGAAGCTTTGCCGCCCTCCTTGGCTGAAAAATTGATCGGGAGGGGAAACACGGTTTGGAACTTGTTTGGGCCTACGGAAACTACCATCTGGTCCACGGTGGCTCGGGTGGGACAAGGGCCGGTTACCATTGGGCGCGCATTGCCGAATACAAAGCTTTATGTTCTGGATGACCGGCAGTCTCCAGTGCCCGTTGGAATTCCAGGTGAACTGTACATTGGGGGGGAGGGCTTAGCTTACGGGTATTGGCAAAGGCCGGAACTCACTGCTGAGCGATTTGTGACGCATCCCCGCTTCGGCCGTTTATATCGAACAGGTGACTTGGTGCAGTGGCGCGAAAACGGGGAACTTGATTTTCTTCGAAGGTTGGACCATCAGATCAAACTCCGGGGCCATCGAATCGAGGTAAGGGAAATCGAGTCGGCTTTGGAATTGCATCCCGCAGTGCGGAGAGCTGCCGTGGCAGTGAAAGGCGACACTCTGATGGCGTGGTTAGCTGCACAGGAATGTTCGCCAGAGAGTATTCGCCAGTTCTTGTCCGAAAAATTGCCGAGTTACATGGTGCCCGCGCAGTATGTCTGTCTGCCGGACCTCCCTGTTTCCGCAAATGGCAAACTGGATCGCAATGCACTTGCCGCGATGGCTCCCGCTTCGGTTTCCGAGACTCAAACCATCACTGAGCCAAGGGATGAATGGGAACGGCGAGTTCTCAAGGTTTGGGAAGAAGTGCTAGGGCTTGGGCAACTCTCCACTACGGATAGCTTCTTTGCACTAGGGGGACATTCTTTACAAGCGGCCCGTTTGCAAGCACGCCTCCAACAGGAAACAGGAGAACGCTTGCCCTTGGCCGAACTCTTTGCCGGCCCCACTGTGCAAGAAACGGCCAGGTTCTTGCGGAAAAAGGAAAGCGCTGGTTTACCAGAAGGCTTGGCCGCAATTCAACGCAACGGAACCAAGACTCCGCTGTTTCTGGTAGAAGCACGCAGTGCGTTCTTCCCCTTTGCGAAGCTCTTAGGGCCGGATCAACCTGTGTTTGGAATGGATTGGCCTGATCCGGCAACACTTCCGCAACCACAGTCCATTGCTGCACTAGCGGAATATTTTGTACAGGTGATTCGTTCCTATCAGCCTCATGGACCATACTTGATTGGTGGATGGTGCATTGCGGGCATTGTGGCGTTTGAGATTGCGCAACAACTCACCGCTGCCGGAGAAGAAGTGAAGTGGCTTCTGCTTTTTGACGGCGCAAACCTCCATACTTTGTTTGGCAGAACGTTTGGGGAACGCACGCGGGGAAAACTGCTGTTTTGGTGGCACGCCGCGACATTTCATTTGCGTCACTTGGCACATATCCAGCCAAATGAACGGCTCAGGTATCTGGTGGGCCGTTGGCAAACTGTTCGTATTCGTGCTGGTGCCGTCATGCGGAGAGTGTTTCGCCGGAATCAGGGAATGCGAATCTCGTGCGTGCAGAAAATCACTGCTTTGGTGCAGACTGCCGCTACGGATTACCGCCCAGTTCGATACCGTGGAAGAGTGGCATACTTTCGCCGGGGAACCATTCCGGGGCAACAGGGATTTGATCCTCAATTTGGTTGGGGTGATGTGGTGGAGCGCGGTTTAAAGGTGATTGAAACCACTGGTCGCCATGGGGAAATGTGGCATTCGCCCCATGTGGAATCCATGGCCGCTGCTGCGCGTGAACTGCTGAAAAATGAGGATTCTTGACGCCCTCGCGTAGCTGTGGCATCGACTTTGGTACCACGAACAGCGCAATCGCAGTTCGGGACGGCGAGCAAGTCAAACTGATTGAATTTCCTGCACAAGGCGAATTGCTCTCCACATTTCGCTCTGTCCTCTATTTCGCTGCGGAAAGAGACTTGGTTGTGGCAGGGCCAGAAGCAATCACGCTCTATCTGGAGGAACATGCGGAAGGGTTGATGACTGGGCGCTTTATTCAATCGGTCAAATCGCTGCTTGGCAGTCACCTTTTCACAACAACACAGATTGGTAAGCGCCGCTATACGGCAGAGGATTTGGTCACGCTGTTACTGCGAGTGTTGCGCAGTATCACGGTAAGTCAGTGCGGTGAGATTCCGGAGCATATTGTGGCAGGGCGCCCGGTACGTTTTGTAGGTGCGGAAACAGAAAAAGACGAGCAACAGGCGCTGACCCGGCTCCGCAATGCTTACCGCACGGCAGGTTTTCCGGAGGTAGTGTTTGAGTACGAGCCTGTGGGGGCCGCTCACTTTTACGAGCGAGGGTTGGTGCGGGATGAGCTGATTCTGATCGGTGATTTTGGCGGCGGCACGAGTGATTTTTCTTTGATGCATGTGGGGCCTACGTGGCGCGATGGTGGCGCTCCCCGAACCATTCTGGCTAGTGAAGGCATTCGGTTAGCAGGCGATGCGCTGGATGCGCGCATCATTCGCCACGTAGTGTCGCCTTTTGTAGGGGAAGGCTCGGAATACCTTTCCTTTCACAAGCGTCTGCCGGTGCCTTCTTCACTGTTTCGCAAACTGGAGCGGTGGCATCAGCTTTCTTTCCTTCGTGCTCCCGACACCATGCGGACTCTTCGTTCCATTCTGGTGCAATCCTTGGAACCCGAAAAGGTGGAAAGGCTGATTGCCTTGGTGGAGAACGATCTTGGCTTACAACTGCATCGCGCCGTACAACAATGCAAGCTCGAACTTTCCACTGCGGAAGAAACCTGTTTTTCCTTTCGGCATCCGGCTGTATCAATTCATCGGCAGGTACGACGCGCCGAATTTGAAGAGTGGATCAGAGAGGAATTAACGGCCATTGAAACCACAGTGGAACAAGTCATGAAGCATGCCCGGAAACCGGTTGACCGCGTGTTTCTGACGGGGGGAACCTCACTGGTGCCCGCAGTTCGCCGGATTTTCGAAACGCGATTCGGTGCCGACAGAATTGCAGCAGGAAACGAATTCACTTCCGTAGCAGCCGGATTAGCTCACACGCGGAAGTGATCCGGACGCCAGTTCTGAATATTCTCCTTGATCTGTTTATTTGTCCATTGATTTGCCAGTGTTTGTTCCACCAGGGACGACACTTCGGCGTCTGGAGCAAAACGAAGCGCAATCAACTGACTTGGCGTCAATTCTCCAATGCGAGAGCGTAGCGCCTCAGGCAATAGCATCGCAAGCCGCAGCCGTTCTTCCAACCGGATGATTCGGTTTTGCACGTGGAGAGCATACATCCGTATTTTCATCACTGCCACGGCAAAGCCAAGGCAGACCACGAACAACCACGCGTCCAAGAGCGTGAATCGACGGTACAAATTGTACGCCGTGAACACAACTGTGATGTAGGCAACCGGCAAGAGGAAAAAGTGGAACAGCGGATCGAATCGCGCGTGGTTTTTATAACTTTGGGGTGAGTTGTCCGGCATTGGGCAGTAAATTATCCACTATTCTAGTCGTTATGCAAAAGAAGCAGTTAGGTAATAGTGACATGCAAATTACGCCTTTGGGCGTGGGTGCCTGGGCGATCGGAGGCGGCGGATGGGCATTCGGATGGGGCTCACAGGACGATAAGGATTCAATTGACGCCATCCACGCCGCCATCGAGAAGGGGATTAACTGGATTGACACCGCCGCTGTGTACGGTCTTGGACATTCGGAAGAGGTAGTGGCGCGCGCCCTGGAAGGCATGACGGAAAAGCCCTACATCTTTACCAAATGCGAGCGGATATGGAATGAAAAGCGGGAAATTGGCAAGAGTCTGAAAGCTGACTCCATCGAGCGTGAAGTGGAAGCCAGCCTTCGTCGCCTAAAGGTGGATGTGATTGATCTGTACCAGATCCACTGGCCGGAACCGGATGAGGATATTGAAGAAGGCTGGACCACCATGGCGAAGCTGAAGGAACAAGGAAAAGTTCGCTACATCGGTGTTTCCAACTTCAATGTGGCGCAATTGAAGCGCGCTGCCGAAATCGCGCCGATTACCTCCTTGCAGCCGCCATACTCCATGCTTTCCCCAGAGATCGAGCAGGAAATTCTGCCTTACTGCGGCGAGAACAACATCGGAGTGATTGTGTACTCGCCTATGAAATCGGGGCTGTTGACCGGCAAAATGACGCGGGAGCGTATTAGCTCCATGCCAGACGATGACTTCCGGAAGAGAACGCCGCAATTTCAGGAGCCGAAACTTTCCCGCAACCTGGAGTTGGTGGAACGGATGCGTGCCATCGGTGACAAGCACGGGCGCACACCAGGAGAAGTCGCGATTGCATGGACATTGCGCAGGCCGGAAGTAACTGCGGCCATTGTGGGAATGCGAGCCCCAGGCCAAGTGGACGGCGTGCTGGGAGCAGCAGATTTCCGGCTAAGCCCGGCAGAAGTAGACGAACTCACTCAGTTTCTGCAAACTCACCCGGCATAACAGGGAATTGAGAGTTGTAGCTTGTGGTGGCAACGCTTACCAGCTGCCACCACAAGAGCGCTATGCCTTTGATAAAGGAAGGAAGTTCAGCGAGGCGGAGTTCATGCAATAACGAAGGTGGGTCGGTGGTGGTCCATCGTCAAACATGTGGTCCAGATGAGCATCGCAACGGGTACATACCACTTCATTCCCTTTGCATGCCAAGGGAATGATCCTGCCGGACGGTTACATTCTCTTTTGCAATCGGTTGCCAAAAGCTAGGCCAGCCAGTTCCAGACTCAAACTTTGTCTTGGACTGGAAAAGCATTAGGCGTGATTGTCGGCATATTTGCCAGTGAACGCCCGCTCAGTGGCTGCTTGACGCGTCACTTCGAATTTACTGGAAATTAGTAAACGAAAAACCAAAACGCGTCGTTAAAGCAGTATGGGAAGTATTCGACAGCCAGAGGCAGGACACGCGAGGCATATCCTTGTGGGTGGCGGAATAGCGTTTCTGATGGCGGTGGCTGTTTTTGCCCAACAGCAGGTTACGCGCCTGGCTTTTGAAGTAGCTTCCATCAAACCAAATACTTCCGGCGGTAATAGCAGCACTTCAAAAGGCACCAAAGACCGAATTGTTATCACGAATTGGACACTGAAACGCCTCATTGAGCGGGCTTACAACGTCAATTCATTTCAGGTAGCCGGCCCCGAGTGGATCAAGGACGTTCACTTCGATATCACTGCCAAGTATCCGCCAGAGACAAAAAAAGATGATTATCCGTTGATGCTGCGCACGCTGCTGGAAGAACGTTTTCAGCTGGCTATGCACCGCGAATCAAAAGAAATGTCCGGCTATGTGCTTCTGACAGCGAAGAGTGGTTTTAAGCTGAAACCAGTGGAGCCCGGCGGAGCGGACACCAACAGCCGTGGCGGGCGCGTACAGACCCTTACTGTCAAGAAGATTTCGATGGCGATGTTGGCTGACTTGATGTCCCGTAATTTAAGCCAGATGGTGATCGACAAAACTGCAATGCCAGGCGTCTATGATTTTGAGCTCACCTGGAGCAACGACAATCAACTTCCCAGCGGGAACAATGCCGATACGGCACCCTCCCTATTTACCGCTTTACAGGAGACACTTGGTGTACGCTTACAAGGGCAAAAGATTCCAGTCGAAATTATCGTAGTCGACCAGATAGCACGAATTCCCACCGAAAATTAGAGGCGTTCCCCTGCCATACATTCCGAGAATCCCATTCCGGCTAAATCGTTTGTAAGTCAATTCACAGCCAAACCAGAATCCCACTCCACTTCCTGTGAAACAAGGAGAGTATGGAGTCCCGAATGCTGATTTATTCATTTCTTCTTTGCGAAACAATGAACCCACAAGAACCAAATTCTCCACCAGCAGAATTGCCAGGTATTGGAGAAGAAAGCAGTCCTAACAGGCGCACCTTCTTAACCTCTGGCTCAGCCACGTTGATCACCGCTGCGCTCGCCACTTCTTCTATGCAAGCACAAGATATTCAAAAAGCAATAAAGGCGCAGCATGATCAAAGTGCGTCCGACCCAGGTCCGGAAAATCGTGCATTGAGAGATTCGAATCCGAACGTATTTTTACCGCCACCTACGGACCATGGGGAAGTGCGGACGTTTTGGAGCTCTTTTTCTTCCGCGCATCGCCGGATTCAGGAAGGTGGTTGGTCTCGTCAAGTAACTGTGGAGGACTTTCCCATTTCCAAAGATATCGCCGGCGTAAATATGCGCCTGACAGCAGGAGGCATTCGTGAACTTCATTGGCATGAAGCCTCCGAGTGGGCCATTATGCTGAGCGGCAAGGCTCGACTAACGGCTATCGATAATGAAGGAAGGAGCTACGTGCAAGATGTCATCAAAGATGATCTCTGGTTCTTTCCTACAGGAACACCACACTCTATCCAAGGATTAGGGCCGGATGGCTGCGAGTTTCTTCTAGTATTCGACGATGGCAAATTCTCGGAAGGCAATACCACGCTGCTTTCTGATTGGACCCGGCACACGCCCCGAGAAGTGCTCGCCAAGAACTGGGGTGTCCCCGAGAGCGCGCTCGATGGGGTCTACAGCGTGCCGCCGGATGGCCATTATATTTTCCAGGTTCCCGTACCAGGCTCGCTGGACCAAGACCGGCATGCAGCAGCAGGCAGCAGAGGACCGTCCCCTGTAGGCTTTGATTTTCCAATGCGCTCCATGAAGCCGACCTTTCAAACCAAGTCGGGTGAAGTACGTGTGATTGACTCGCGAAACTTTGCCGTTTCTTCCACCATTGCCGCTGCTCATGTGATTGTGAAGCCGGGCGGAGTGCGCGAACTGCATTGGCATCAGAATGCAGATGAGTGGCAGTATTTTATCCAGGGAAGTGGTCGGATGACTGTTTTTTTTAATGGAGCAAAAGCGCGTACGGCAGACTTCCACGCCGGAGATGTAGGGTACGTTCCGAAGACATTCGGCCACTACATTGAAAATACAGGTAACGCGGATCTGGTCTTCTTAGAAATGTTCAAAGCGAATCGTTTTCAGGACCTTTCTCTCTCCGATTGGATTACGCATACGCCACCGGAGCTGATTATGCAGCACTTGGGCATCACTCTGGAAACACTCCAAGCAATTCCGAAAGATAAGTTGAACGTTGTTCCCGCATAGTTACCCTTGTTTGCTGATTTTCTGATAGCATCTACTTCTCTTACACATAATAGAAGCAGCGGATAATCTCGATGAAACTTGGTCGTCTGTTTCCTTTGCTCTGCTTTGGTTTTTGCGTTTTCTTCTGCTCCGCTAACGCACTTGGTGCATTAACTGTGATTTTGACGCGCCATGCGGAGAAAGCGGTATCAACCTCAGCAGACCCGCCGCTCTCTCCTGCTGGACAAAAACGTGCGGCAACTCTGGCGGCCGTGTTAGCCGATTCGCAAGTGAGTACCATCTACGTAACCGAATTTCGGCGAACACAACAAACGGCACAACCTACAGCCGATCGACTCCATATAAGGCCCGTTAAAGTAATGTCAGCAGAAACTGACTCGTTGGTCGCCAAGCTGCGAGCTGTTGAGCAGGGAACTGTGCTGGTGATCGGCCATAGCAACACTGTTCCCGCACTTATACTTCGGTTAGGCGGGCCGCGAGTTGCCATTCCAGAGCAAGAGTTTGATGATTTATTCGTTTTGACCATTACGCACAACCAAACGTCATACTTAAAGCTGCATTATGGACAGATGAGCCAGGGAGTTACGGCTCAAAACAAAAAGGAACCGAAAATGGAGCTAAGTTTTGTTCGAAGCGGCGGGTTAGCAGGCGCAATGACCCAAGTGGAAGGGAAAGTAATTGTTTCCAGCGGCGGCACGGAAGTCACTTCCGACGCTGTCGGCTACAAGCGCACCTTAAAGGCAGAAGAAACCACCATGCTGGAATCTGCCGTGAAAGCAAGCACAAACCAAACTGCCTCCCCAGACGCGCAGTTAGTGCGCGATGGCTACCAATATGAAATTCGAGTTACAGATAATGACGGAAAAACTCGAGAACTGACACGACAAGGAGAATCGTCCAGCAGAAACGGAGATAGCCTCCTGGACTGGGTCAGCAAAGAGTGCAGCAAGATTTGGGAGTTTCGGATTAGTAAATAAATCGTAACTAGTTATAAATTTTTTATAACTTCAGTAGAATTTCCTTGAATTGCAAACGGTACCTGAATATCATTGTGTCCCGGAGGAGTTCTACCATGCAGAAGTTATGTAGTCACAACCCCCTTTTTTGTATCCTGCCCCCGCACATTTTGCTCGCTATCGCCAAGAACGGCACGCCCGAAGAGCGGGATGCCGCTTTAGCGGGCCTTGATCTTGATATTTCGCATCGATCTCATCGCGCTGCGTTCACACTGATGGGCGGCTTGCGTGTGCAGTCCGTTCGCGAGCAGGAAATGGATGAGATGGCCTTGCCGGTCAAACACCGCACTATCTATGACTGCAAACACACCACAAACCTTCCTGGCACACTGGTGAGGTCGGAAGGGCAAGCAAAAGTAACAGACCAAAGTGTGAATCGGGCTTATGACGGGCTCGGCGATACCTTTGATTTTTATTTAGCCGCTTACCATCGAAACTCCATTGATAATAAAGGGCTGCCTCTGGTGGGCTGCGTTCATTACGATAAGAAGTACAACAACGCTTTCTGGAACGGCCACCAAATGGTATTTGGCGATGGCGATGGTGTATATTTCAACGACTTCACCATACCGCTTGACGTGATTGGTCATGAACTAACACACGGAGTTACCGGCAGCGAAGCGAATCTTCTTTATCAAGGGCAAGCAGGAGCGTTGAACGAATCCATTTCCGATGTGTTTGGATCATTGGTGAAACAGTACGTGTTGAAGCAAACTGCCGATAAGGCGGATTGGCTGATTGGCGCAGGCCTGTTCACCAGCAAAGTGAAGGGTGTGGCGCTCCGGTCCATGAAAGCTCCCGGCACAGCTTATGATGACCCCGTATTGGGCAAGGACCCCCAGCCGGCGGATATGGCCCACTACGTCAATACTGCTACCGACAATGGCGGTGTACATACAAACTCGGGGATTCCCAATCATGCATTTTACTTAGTGGCAACCAGCATCGGAGGATTCGCCTGGCAGAAAGCCGGCCAGATCTGGTATGACACTTTGCTGGACCATCCGAAATTGCCGCAAAATGCTAGTTTTTCCACCTTTGCTAGTCTCACCATTCAACATGCTTCCGTTCGCTTCGGAAGTGCGAGTACGGAACGCAAAGCAGTTGTGGACTCGTGGAAAAAAGTCGGCGTACCAGTGAACGCTTAATTTTGCATGGAGTGGTTTTCGGCTGCCGGATAAGTTGTTCGCGTCTTGCCTGCTTGTGTAACAGGAGCGGGTTCCACATGCACCAGAACATCGGCTACCCACCCTAATTCCTCTCGAATCGTATCCCGTGCGCGACTCGCAATATCATGCCCTTCGCGCACGGTGATTTCCGGATCTACTTCCAAATGGAGGTCTACGTGGTACTGTAGGCCAGTCTTGCGGGCATAGCACTTTTCCACGCCCAAAACACCGGGTACTTCCAGAGCCGTATTGCGCAAGTGCACAAGTAACTGCTGATCCGGCATTGTATCCATCAATTGCAGACCAGTGTCACGAATGACTCGAACACCGGTCAGAATCACGATCAGTCCAATGGCGAATCCGCCATAGTGGTCCGCATTTGGGAACAGTTCAGGATTCCATAGCGTCAGACCCAATGCACTGAGCGCCACAACGCCGGAAACCATGTCAATGCCGTCGTTATAAGCATCCGCCACTAGGGAAGCACTGCCCATTTTCCGGCCTTGCCGATATTTCGCCATCATCAGCCAGATTTTCACCACAATGGAGATGATTAAAGGCCAGATTGCGTAAACGGCAGGGATGTCGACGTGATCTTCTGAATTTAATAAGGCATGAACCGCCATTGCGATTCCGCCGGAACAGAGCATAAAGCCAACCAGCAACCCACTAAGAGTCTCGGCTCGGCCATGGCCATACGGGTGATTGGAATCTGCGGGTCTGGCAGCCAGCCACAATCCAAGGAAAACTAAGCCGGAAGCAAGCACATCGCCGGAGGATTCGAAACCATCAGCTAAAAGTGAATTGGAGCCGGAATAAAAGCCAACTGCAATTTTCAGCGTAGCGAGGGCGGCACTGACCGCCATGCCAACGATAGCGATTCGCTGCCCTGGTTGCACCAGAGATTAGTGTAGCGGGTTCAGAAGAGATCGGCTAAGGGCGGGCAGACGCGAATGCCGACCGGAATACATTCTTGTAACGGGAGAAACCAATCAATGCCCACAGGGTAATCATCAGGTAGGCAAGTATTTGTGCAAAAAGAATGTAGGCCATGGCTTCATTGGCGGAAAATCCGAAAGGCACCAGCACACTGACGGCTACAAACTGGTAAATTCCTACGTATCCGGGAGTCGCGGGCAGGGCACTGCCTAAGCCAAGAGCGGTAATCAGAAGAAAGGCAATCGATAAGGGCATGTGCATCCCTAATGCGCGGGCCGTTAGAATGGTGCCGATGGCATCAAGGAACCATATGGCGGACGTAAACGCCAAAAAGTTTGCCAGCCTCGGTCCACTGTGGAAGCTCCGAATTCCTGAGAGCACTCCCAACAAGATTTGGTTCAGTGTTCCTTTTAGCTTTTCTGGAACCGGCAATCTGTGTAAGAAATTCAGGAATTGCTTTTCGAACCGAGGAAGCATGGCGATTACCACGATGCTGCCAAAGGTGACAATGGCAAATATGCGTGAAAGTCTGCTGATCCAATCCGGACTATTGGGAATTCCGAGCATCACCACAGCGCTAATCACTACCAGAGCCATCGCATCCACAATCCGCTCAGAAAGCGCTGTGGTTAGCACATAACTTTTGCTGAGCATAGTTCCCCTGCTGATCATGTAGGTACGAACAAATTCCCCAGCTCGCGCGGGAAGGAAGTAGTTGCCGAAATATCCTGCTACCACGGACCAGAACGTATTGGTTACCGAAACCGGTGTTTCTGCCGTCAGCAACAGCCTCCAGCGGAGTGAACGGAGGAGGAGCGCCAAGGAACCCCCTGTGAGAGATAGGGCTACCCAGCCGAACCGTACCGTCATAAAGATTCGGAATACTTGCCCCCACTCCACTTTTCGAACCGAAAGAAAAAAGAGAGTGGCCGCAAGAAGGAGCGATGCTGCTAAGAAAATTGGTCGAAGAGGGGTCGACTTCTTTTCAGCATTTTCGGGAGCGGAGATCACAAGACTAGCCATATATACTCTACATCAGCCAGGGTTTTTACCCGGTTTTCGTTAGCTTTCGTACTATTTGTTTAGCGGGCGGTATTTTACTCTCATGCAAAGTTTTTACGGTAACGGTTAACTAGAAGGATGTGGGTGCAGGGCCGGGTTACTATAGGCGTTCCAACTTTTAACCGGAGTCTTCTGGCAACTCGGGCTATAAAGAGCGCTTTATCGCAGACATATCCCGATATTGAGGTGCTGGTTTCAGATGATACGTCCAGCGATGGCACGCTGGAACGGATTCAGGCGATTCAAGATCCTCGTTTAGTTTTAGTAGCACAACAGAAGCGGCTAGGGTTGGTTGCTAATTTTGATTACTGTCTTCGGAATGCGACCGGTGAGTTTTTTTTACTCCTGGGCGATGACGATGTGTTGCTGCCGAACGCGATTGAGAAGTTGGTAGAGCCTTTTCTGCGACCCGTTGCTTCCGTTTCACCGGAAGCCGTTGGGCTTGTTTGGTGCCCCTGTCAGATTGCGGACGCTGATAGCAGCCAATTCTGGAACACAGAGGCTGGGCCGTTGAAAGAAACGCCCAGTTCTTTTTTAAAGGGATTATTTGCGGGGCATCGCGGCCCCCGACTCAGCAGCATTCTGATACGAACGGAAGACTCCATCGCGGCTGGGGGATATCAGCAACGTTATGGTGATTTGTGCGATATCGGAAATTATGGGGCCGCCGCGCTCAGACGCGAATATGTATTCTGTGTTGCTACCCCGGCAGTGCAATACACGAACCACCACGGAAGCACCACCAGCCAGTCTGCGGTCCGGCGATGGCAGGATTACGCCTATGTGGTTCACCAGGATTTGCTGCAGACAGCGCGTACCTATGCTACTCCCGCCGCTGTAAAGGACCTTCAGGCTTCTAAGCGAAACTTTATTAGTGGAATTACCCTAACCATTCTGATCCAGACAATTGGAAAGCCCGGCTGGCTGAGGAATGCTGTTCGCGAAGTATTGCGAAAGCCGGGTATTTTCCTCACTCCCTATATGTTCCGCCGTTTCTGGAAAGACGGTTGGAAAGTGTTGCACCTTCGGCAAAGTTCCAAGCAGGCGCGTCAAGTAGCGAAAACAGCAGCTTAAGCGTTTCGTTTCCTTTCCACGCACCACATAAAGCAGGACGGGATAAGATGGTGGCTGGAGTTCCCCTATGCGTAGGTGGTGTCTGCCGTGGGCGTTGCTATGTGCCTTATTGGTCACGCACATTCCCCTCATCAGCCAAGCCTCAGAAAACTCGGCACAGTGGAAGATTGTAAAGCAGCAATTAATGGGGCCAAGCGGGAAAGAGTTCTTCGAGAAAAATGTTAAAAATTTTCTCCTGCCTCCCTTGGAAGGCACTCTGGTTTCCAGTAATCCTGTCGGTGAAGGAGAGGCGTTTTTAATTGCTCTTCAGGACGATATCACTCCTGAAGTAAAGCTCAGGCTAAAGCGGCGCTTGCAAAATCCTCTCCCCGCAGGTACTCCTGTGATTTTTGAAGGCGTGGCATCGGAATTTACCACAGAGCCATTTCTGGTGGTGTTTAACGTAGAAGATGTAAATCGAGCCACTAAACCCAAAAAGTAGTTTAGATTACATTCTTAATGGAAGGAAATCATGGAACCAACGTGCGCCTGCAACAGCGAGGTTGCAATACGGCGCACGTCGTAATCTGGAAGCAATAACCTGTTTCGATTAGCCGATATAATATTCGGTACCAGGAAACGGATTCTGCGGTACTAACCACGAGGCCGGGATATTCGTCTGCTCAGACGGTTTTGCGTAAGTGGACGTCATGGAAATCGACGTACGCTCATCAATGGGCTGTTCTGGTTGAGTCTTTTCTGCAACGGCCATACGGAAGGGCCTACTTAATGATTTACTATATGTCATGCCGCAGGCGGTGACAATGTTCACTTTCGGAATACGGATGGGCCACCTCCGTGAATGTGTTCCTTGTTACTGCAGTATGGTTAAACAGGCATTGAAGCTGCTACGTCCGTTGCAAAATGGCGCAAATTTTGTTGATTGATTCTGAGCATACGGTACGATCCGTGGTTGGCAGGATTCTGGAAAGTGCAGGACATTCTGTTCGAGCAACAGGAGAATTTCGAGAAGCACTGCAAATGCTTCACAAATCTCCAGCCGACTTGGTGGTTACAAATGTGTATCTGAACGGCATCACCGGTCATGATGCTATGCATTGCCTAAGAGAAGAATTTCCCACAACTCGTGTTCTGATGGTGTCTGGACTTCCCGATGAGAAATCAATTGCGGAGTGGGCAGGGGAATCCAGGTTTGATATATTTCCGAAACCGTTTCGGCCTAATTCTCTCGTGGAGAAGGTAGAGCAGATGCTGGTTACAGACAAGAATAACTAAACCCAAAGTCAGCGAATTACCACGAGTAGAACCACTACAACGGTCCAAAAGACGTCAGTATTACTCATTTTGTACCCTTATGAGAGCGATCATATCATTGGAGTCTTGAGTAACTTGGCGATACCACGGGAAAGCCCTGAATCCAGATCTCGCAAACCCGTGGTTAAGCTCCCCTTACCAGGGAGGACGATGGACGGTCATTTCGGCGACAGGACATTTATCGTGAAGCAAAGGAGCGGGGACTCGCAATGGGGATCGTCTCTTCGTGCAACGAACAGCGGAGTTGAAAGACGAGATGTTTCCAAAAAATGAACCGGATTACTTCGCAAAATTGTTCGACGACCAGATTCGTTTCCGACCACAGAAAAATGGAAAATGCCGCGAGGTTGTCTACCATGAGAATGGTCAGACATTTCGAGCAAAATGAATGGAATAAGCTTTTCTATCATCCCCTCACACTCTGTATATGAAGCTAGGTGTAAATACATTTATCTGGTCGGCGATATATGATCATGCTGTCCAGGCTGTCCTACCAACCATCAAGGAAAAAGGTTTTGACGGTGCGGAGGTGCCCATTTTCCAACCTGCTCATTTTCCCGCATCGACTATTCGAAGAGACACCGAGGCCAATGGGCTTGAATGTACGGTGTGCTCTGTGCTGACTCCCGGATTCAGTTTGATCAGTGAAGATGCGAATGTTCGTCGCGTTACTCAGTCCCATTTGCGGGAGGTCATCAAAGCCGTAGCAGATGCGGGAGCACGGCTCCTTGCCGGACCACTGTATTGTCCTGTGGGGTACCTGCCCGGCAGACGCCGTACTGTGGATGAGTGGAACTGGGCAGTGGAAGGATATCATTCCATTACCTCTGCACTGGAGGAAAATCAAGTAACTCTGGCAATTGAGCCGCTCAATCGGTTTGAGACATTCTTTCTCAATACTGCGGCGGATGCGACTGCCCTTTGTGAGGCAGTAGCACACCCCAACATCGGCATACTGTTCGACACCTTTCACGCGAATATTGAGGAGAAGGATATTGCCAGTGGGTATCTTACCGTTGGCAAGCACCTCCGGCATGTACATACTTGTGAAAATGATCGCGGCACACCCGGCAGCGGTCATATTGAATGGGCATCCGTCTTTCAGGCTCTGCGAGACGTGCGGTATGACGGCTGGCTCACTATTGAAAGCTTTGGCTCCGCGCTAGCTGATCTCAGCGCGGCGGCTTCTATCTGGCGGGATATTGAGCCCACGCCGGAATCTATCGCCTTTGACGGAGTTCAGTTTCTCAGGGCGAACTTGAAGAACTTATTCATAGCGTAAGCAGATCATAGGATCTACTTTTGTGGCGCGTTTTGCGGGTACATAACACGCAAACAAGGCAACAATGGCCAAAATAACTCCCACGCCTGCAATTGTAATTGGATCTCGCGCTCCCACACCGAATAGAAGTGTAGCCAACAAACGAGTAAGCCCTAACGCACACAACAACCCGAGCACAAGTCCCACGCTGGTGAGCAGCATGCCACGCCGCAGAATCAGTCCCAATACGTTGACCGTGCTTGCTCCCAGCGCTGTGCGAATTCCAATTTCATGCGTCCGCTGCACCACCGAATAGGAAATTACCCCGTAAATTCCAATTGCTGCGAGCAGCAATGCGACCGTGGCAAAGCCGCTCAGCATCAGGGATTGCAGCCGGTTACTGGCCATGGATTCTGTTTTGATCTGTTCCAACGTTTTTACATCTGTGAGTGCTTGGTCTTTGTTCACCTGATACACAGCGCTAACAATTGCCTGCTGCAACTGCAATGGGTTAATCGCGGCATGTACGACTAATGACGTAGAAAACACCGGACTCTGCTCGTTACTCACATATATGCCCGGATTATCACGTGTCTCATCCAGGTTTCCCACTTTTTCATCCTTGACAACACCAACTACTTCCCAAGGAATCTCCGGCCCCAGTGCAGTCTTTCCGGGCGCAATCTCCTGAATCAGTATGCGCTTACCAATCGGTTCCTCTTGGGGAAAGTATTTCCGCATCATCGTCTCGTTAATCACTGTCACCGGCGATGACCCTTTAACGTCATGCTCGCTCAGACTCCGACCCTTCTTTACCGTCATCCCAAGAGCACTGAAATAAGTCGGACTCACCATTTTAAAAAAGCAGGCTTTGCGATTCGCACGATCCACAATCGGTTTATCGGCAATCTGGAAAGGCATGCCGTAGCCCCACCCCTGCATGGGCAAGGCGGAGGTGAGCGCAACATCGCGAACTCCTGGAAGGCTATGAATATTCGTGGCTACTTGGCGCAGGTACATGTTCAGTCTCTCGGGATTCGGAAAACGCTTGTCCGAAATTGGGAGGCCAGCGGTAAGGACGTTCTCCGAGTGAAACCCGGTATCCACATTCTGAATTTCAAAAAAGCTTCGGATGAGCAATCCAGCCCCGGTCAGTAGCAGAAAGGCAAGCGCCACTTCCGTGATGACCAAGCTGGAACGAAGCCGCTGTTTGATCGCACCTGTGCCGGAGCCACGGCCGCCTTCCTTGATGCAGCTTGCCAAGTCGGGCCGTGTTGCCTGAATCGCAGGAGCCAGACCAAACAGGAGCCCTGTAAAGATGGAAAGCACCAAGGCAAACAACAAAGCTCGCGAATCCAGAGTAATGTTTGCCTCAGACGGCAGTGAGAAAGGCGGGATAACAGCTTTCAAGCCAGCCATCAGCGCATAGCCAAGTGCAATTCCGAGTGCGCCTCCGATCAAAGATAACAGTACGTTCTCCGTCAAGAATTGCTGGATCAAACGCCAGCGGCCTGCGCCTACGGAAGCACGAATGGCAACTTCGCGCTCCCTTACGGTGCCCCGTGTCAACGTAAGGTTAGCCAGATTCGCACAACCGATCAGCAACACCATTCCCACCGCAGCCAGAAGAACGTAGAGAGAGGTACGTAACTGCTTGCCCACAATGGTCTCTGCCAAGGGGTCCACGGCCACTCCCCAGCCCTTGTTCGAATCCGGAAAATCATTGGCGATTCGTGCACCAATGGTGTTCATTTCCGCCTGTGCTTGCTTCAGGCTTATGCCAGGTTTTAGCAGAGCCATTGCGCCGAACCAGTGGAAGTTTCGCGTCATATTCTGCGGCTCAAACAGGAGTGGGCGATAAATTTGTGCATAGCTTCGATCAAAGCTGCTTCCCACCGGAAGTACACCTATCACCACATGCGGCTCGCCGTCCAGTTGGATTGCGCGTCCAAGCATGCTCTTATCCGCACCGAACTGGGATTGCCACAACGAGTGGCTCAGAACGACGACATGATTCTTGCCCGGTTGATCTTCATCGGGCGCAAAAGTACGGCCGAGCGCTGCCTGGACGCCGAGAATGTCGAAGCCATGTGCCGATAAGCGGGCACCGCGCAGTTGCACAGGGTGGCTAACGCCTGTGAGCGTAACGGAGCCGCCGGTGCGTGCTGCCATGTATTCGAAAACGGAGTTCTGGCGCTGCCAATCCAGGAAGTTGAGAGTCGAAATTCCGTTTCTTGCGTCGGGCTCGCCGGGCGGCTTTTCCAGAACGCGCATGATTCTGTCGGCATTTGCATAAGGTAAGGGCTTCAGCAAAACACCATCTACAAAACTGAAAATTGCTGTGTTCGCGCCGATGCCGATCGCGAGCGTGAGCACAGCAACAATTGTAAAATCAGGGCTTTTCCGTAAGGTCCGGAAGCCATATCGGATGTCTTGCAGGATTTCGCGCACTGGTACTCCCGGATGCAATACGGGCGAATCGTGAAAAAGTTAGGTCAGTAGCACGAGCCGATACTCTGATTTTTGAGAGCAGGAACTAAATTGTTGATCGGCGTAGGAATTTTCTCTATTTCCTCCCTCCGTTTGCCTCTTAAAGCCGCCCGCTCACTCCGGAAGCATCGCCGCTAGACCTTTGTAACAGAAGTTACACAACACGCTTATGGTAAAGACTTAAGCATTCTCGAACCATGCCTTTAAGGACACTGATCGTGGATGATGAGCCGATTGCCCGCAAGATTTTGCTGGAAGAATTAGAGCAACTCGAGGATCTCGAGGTGATTGGGGAAGCAGACAATGGGCAAACCGCACTGGAGTGCATGGATCGGCATTCTCCTGACCTCGTATTTCTGGACTTACAAATGCCAGGCGTCGGCGGCTTTGATGTTATCCGGCGCATGCGGCTGAATCCCCAGGTCCCCGTCGTCATTGTTGTCACCGCTTACGATGAATATGCAGTGCAGGCGTTTGAAGCCGGCGCTGTAGATTACCTGTTAAAGCCGGTTCGGCAGGACCGCTTGCATCAAGCGTTGCAACGAGCACGGCGGCTAATAAAGAGTGTGCCAGACGTAGTGGAAAATCTGCTCAAGCTGCAGGAAATCGCCACACCAACCTCGCCCCGCAATCGTAAGATCGTTGGCCGTATCGGGGGCGAATACGTTCTGCTGAGCACAGAGGAAGTACTTGCTTTTCAGGCAGAAGGGGATTTGGTTTGGATCATTACGGCAAAGAAGAAATACTTGGCTACTCAGACGTTGCGAACCTTGCAGGAAAAGCTGCGGAGCAGTAGTTTTCGGCGCATTCACCGAAACGCGCTAGTAAATATCGATCATGTTCGTAAAATGAGTTCCCTGAGCAGCCAGCGATGGCTCATCACTTTACATAACAGTCTGGAGTTTGTGGTGAGCAAACGCCAAGCGCGCAGCGTGCGTGACCTTTTGAGCTGGTAAGCAATCCCAATCTATGCCATTCACCGGAAACTCTACCCCGCTTACCGGCAACTGCAACCCTCCCGTCGAATGACTCTGCGTTTTCGGAAGAGCTGCTCTCATGCTGAAGAAATGACAACTTCGCGGTCTTATTCTTGGCTGTTGCTGTGTTGTGTGTTTGCTGTGGGCCAATGGCTCCACGCACAATCCATTAGCAGCGGCACAGTGCAAGGGACAGTAAAAGATCCATCCGGGGCAGTGGTAAGCAATGCCGCAGTTCAGATTCGCAATGCCGTAACAGGCTACCAGCAATCCGTTCATACGAATCAAAATGGCGCTTACCGGCTTAACAACATTCCTCCGAACAATTACACTCTCACGGTTTCTGCCATCGGTTTTTCTGTTACTCACCAATTGATCATTGTGCGCAATGCAATCCCTCTACAGGAAGATCTTTCGCTGGCTGTTGCAGTGGGCTCGCAATCCGTGCAAGTGGAAACATCGGAAGATGTGGTGGAAAGCAATCCTTCTGCTCACCAGGATGTGGACCGCGTTAGCTTTTCCAAGCTGCCTATTTTCAACCCTGGATCAGGGCTGAGCGAGGCCATCACTTACAGTACCGGCGGAGTTGCCGCTGATGCAAATGGCTTCTTTCATCCCTTGGGAGATCACGCGCAGGTCTCTTTCGTGATTGATGGTCAACCCATTAATGATCAGCAGAGCAAAGTGTTTTCTACCCAGCTGCCGGTAAACGCTATTCAGAGCATGGAACTGATTACCGGTTTCGCGGATGCCCAATACGGTGACAAATCCAGTTTAGTAGTAAATGCCACTACTCGTTCCGGCTTAGGAATACCCAAGGCATTTGGAAACATTTCTTCCAATTGGGGGTCATTTGGTACCTGGGGTGGCGATGCATCACTCGGTGTCGGCGGGCCAAAGTTTGGAAACTTCGTATCGATTAGCGGAATTCGCACTGGACATTTCCTCGACACGCCTGAGTTTCTTCCCATCCACGACATCGGCAACAACGAAACCGTTTTTGATCGCTTCGACTATCAGCCGAACGGTCGAGATGCCTTTCACCTGAATCTGTATACGGCTCGTAACTGGTTCCAAGTACCGAACAGCTACGACCAATTCAGCCAAGATCAGAAGCAGCGGGTACTGACGTACAACATTGCGCCCGGCTACCAACACACGTTTAACGCTCACACGTTACTCACTCTCAATCCGTTTGTGCGCCGCGACCAAGTCAATTACTATGGCAGTCGCGATCCGCTGGCCGATACCCCAGTGACCGCTTCCCAGGACCGCTTTTTGACAAACTGGGGAACAAAGGCAGACATCTCTTACTTACATGGCCACCATGATCTAAAGATTGGCACTCAAATCCAGCAAACTCGCCTGACAGAACACTTTTCGTTTGGCATTACGGATCCGACTTTTAATCCAGTCTGCTTGGACGCGAACCAGAATGCGCTTCTGCTCCCTGGTGTGACGAATCCAGATTCGTGCGGCACCATCAGTCCTGCTTACACGGTGAACCCTGATCTACAACTTGGCATTGTGCCCTACGACCTAAGCCGGGGTGGTACCAACTTTATCTTCAGAGGCAGACATAACATCAATCAATATGCGTTTTATGTGATGGACACGGTCAAATTGGGCAACCTGACCATCAATGCTGGCTTGCGAGACGATCAATACAATGGCCTTTCCTCCGCAAATGGTGTTCAGCCCAGATTGGGTCTTGCTTATCTGATCCACAAAACCGGCACAGTGCTGCGAGCTTCTTATGCAAGAACCTTTGAAACGCCGTTCAATGAAAACTTGATTCTTGCGAGCGGTACCGGTGCTGGCGGGTTGGCTGAGAACGTGTTCGGCTCCAACAGCGAGCCAATTCGTCCTGGCAATCGGAATCAGTTCAATGTAGGAGTGCAACAGAAAATCACCCGCTACGTTCTGGTGGATGCGGATTACTTTTGGAAGTACACACACAACGGTTATGATTTCGACGTCCTGTTCAACACCCCAATCACGTTCCCAATTTCCTGGCACAGTTCAAAACTGGATGGAGTCACAGCGCGGATCAGCACGGTTGATATTCATGGTTTTCAGGCGTATGTCACTTTGGGCCACACACGGGCCCGTTACTTTCCTCCGGAGAATGGCGGTCTAGTGCCACAATCTGATTTTTCAGGCTCTGTGTTTCGCATTGATCACGATCAGGCTTATCAGCATGCGGTTGTTGTTCGCTATCAACGTCCACTTAACGCGGAATGGATTGACTTTACTTGGCGTTATGACAGTGGCTTAGTCAATGGTTCTGTCACGGATGTAGCAGATGCGCTCGCGCTTACGGCAGCACAACAAGCCGTCATCGGGTTTTATTGTGGCGGAGTGCAGGCAACTCGTTTCAGCCCAATCACGGCAGAGCAATGTAACCCAGATCATCCTCCAGCCCATGGTGCAACTCGGGTACGGATTCCGGCAGAAGGGACAGAGAACGACGATACTAATCCACCACGTGTTTCTCCCCGGCATTTGTTCAACCTTGCCGTGGGAACGGATAATCTGTTGCATCGCGAAACAGGCGGGAGAATCACGGCTCGCTTCTCGATTGAAAACCTGACCAATAAAGACGCGCTCTACAATTTCCTTTCCACTTTCAGCGGCACGCACTTTGTTCCGCCACGAATGGTGCAGATCACCCTTGGTTACGCGTTCTAAAATGGAAAACCGAACTGGCAAAACCGTTCTGAGAAAATGGGGGTGTTTTCCAGAAACACAAAGATCATAAAGTAAATCACCATGAACCAGCCAGTTGCCATTGTCACAGGTGCAAGCCGCGGAATCGGGCGCTCCATTGCCTTGCGTTTTGCTGAAAACAGAATGCGTGTTGTCTTGTGCGCGAGAGAAGGGACAAATCTTACACAAGCGCTGCAAGCTGTTCATCAAACAGGAGCAATGGCGCTTGCTGTTCCGCTCGATCTTCGTTTGCCGGAAGCGCCACAACAATTAGTGAAAGCCACCATAGATGCCTTCGGGCAGATTGACGTGCTCGTCAACAATGCAGGTGCTACCAAACGGGGCGAGTTTGAGGAACTAACCGAGCAGGATTGGGCTGATGGTTTTGCTCTGAAGTTCTTTGGCACGGTCCGACTTACGCGTGCCGCATGGCCGCACCTGAAGGCACAAAGCGGCTCGGTAGTGAACATTGCAGGCACAGGAGGGCGAACGCCGGGCCCTACCTTTGCTTTGGGAGGGTCCGTGAATGCTGCTTTGCTTTCCCTGACCAAAGCCTTGGCGGATTTGGGAATACGGGACGGGGTGCAAGTGAATGCAGTGAACCCGGGACCGATCCGAACAGATCGTTTTCACAAGATGATAGCGAACGGAGCGGCTCGCGAAGGAATGGAGGAAGCGGCATATGAAGAGCAATTTATTCGTAATTCTCAAATGACGCGCCTGGGAGTGCCGGAAGACATTGCGCAACTAGTGGCATTTCTGGTTCACCCAGGCAATCGATTCATGCAAGGGGCAGTGATTGACATGGATGGCGGTCAAACAAAATCCCTCTGAATAGAGTAAAAACAAACCCCGGCTACCATTGCAACTTCAACCCAAACTGAATCTGCCGAGAAGTCGTGGTGGTTGACGTGATTAAGCCAGCCGTGGGAGAAGGCCCCCCGGTTGCTGCTGTAAATACAATCGGATTGGGCGAATTGAAGTTCGTGTGATTCAGAATGTTGAAAAACTCTGCCCGAAACTGCATAGCCACTCGTTCTCGAATTGGGATGCGCTTGAGCAAGGACAAGTCCACCGTGGCCAAGCCCGGACCTTCAAGGATATTGCGCCCTGCATTTCCATATGTTCCGTTCAGGGGCATGGTAAAAGCGTTCGGGTCATAATATCTGTTTGGATCGCCTAACATTACATTGCCTGTGAACGCTGGGTTGATTGAGGGACGTCCTGGATTCCGGCTGTTTCCATCATTTGTTGGGTTGAAGCCCAACTGCGGGGAAAACGGAAGACCCGTTTGCAATGTGGTGATCGCGCTTGCCTGCCAGTGGGAAACGAGCTTGCTCGTGAGCGCTACCAGATTACCGCCATTTCGTTCCTTAAACGGGATCTGATAGCTGGCGTTGATCGTCGCGGTGTGGCGGATATCGAAAGAAGACCGGCCATAGTCCTGGCGCAAATTGAGCGGATTCATCACAAAGGCATTTGTGGTGCCGGAAATTGCGTTTGCGAGTGATGAGCCTTCATCCAGGGCTTTTGAGAACGTATACACTCCGCGCAACTGCAGCCCTTGCGAGAGACGACGAGTCACATCGATTTGCATGCCGTTGTAATAGCTGCTCCCCCAAGAAAACCAATGCGTGGTGTTTGCTAACGCCGGATTCGCCAGTGGGGCGTTTGGCGCGAAGTAAAGAGTTCCGTTGGGGTAGCCTGCGGGGCATGGCGCTGCTGGGCAGTAAGTAGGAGTCGGGATGTTGGCGTCAATGGAAGCGAGCTCATGGTAACCATGTGAACCCACATAACCGATGCTGACCGTAGTGGAGGGCGTAATCGCCTGTTGGATAGTGAGCGAATAGTTCACGTTTGCCGGAGTGGCTAAATCCGGCTGAACACCTGCGGGAGAAATCTTGGAGCCAGAGGGAGGCGCCACGCCGGGCACGACATTGGCGCTCGTCACAGGAATGTTTCTGAGTACCAGAACAGTGTTAAAGGGAGCGCTCTGCGTCAAGCGGTAGCTAATGGCATCATTCAGCGTGTAATAAATGCCGAAACCTGCACGGATCACTGTGTTCTTAGAAAAAGGGGACCAAGCAAGTCCAAGGCGCGGGGAAGGGAGGAACTTTGCCTTGTTCTCCGTGAACGGGGAAGCTCCCACCAGCGGATTAGTTTGAATCACGCCATTGGAATCGAATAGCCAGTTGGAAGAACGGTTATGCGATTCGTTCCACCCATTTGTGGATTCTCCCCGAAAGCCGATACGCAGCTCAAGCGAGGGCCGCAACTTGATCACATCTTCAGCATAATAAGCGCCTTGCAGCATCCGGAAGGAAAGCGGCGTGGGGGAGGGAATTACCGTGAATGTCGCAATAGTTCCTTGTAACAGGCTTTGGAGGTTACTAAATACTGCCTGCCCATATTGGTTAGCCGCCAGGTTGTCGTTGCTTTGCAATTGCTGCAGCCAGCCGCCAATGCTTAAGGTATGAATGCCGCGAGTGATCAGGATCTGATCTGTGAGCGTGAAGAGATTCCGGGTGGAGCGCAGGTTGCTGTTGCCATTCGTGCCCGCAGGAGAGATTTGCGAGGAAGCGTTCAGTGCCGTGCTGCCGCCCACCGTGATTGCGCCAATGGGCTGACCTTGCACAAATCCCGGAACGTTCACAGGCGTAGTTCCGGTGAAGAAATACGCCGCGCGGGAAAAGCCCAGAGTCAGCTTGTTTACAATGCGTGGCGAAAAAATATGACTCTCACTCAAGCTCGCCACTTGATTGCGGACGGTGAGATCTACCAGGCTAAGCGGATTGACGGAAGGCGTGTGGGCCACGCTGTCATCAATGGTGTACACCGCGGCTAAGGAGTCCGAGTCAGAAAAATTGTGATCGAAACGCGTAGTGCCGAAGTCTTCCCGAATGGCCTGCTTCGGATTGTTATAGGAGATCGCAATACCGCCTCCTACTTCAGGACCATTCTGAACAGGCCATAAATTGAGCAGTGGCTGCACGCTGGCTACGGCCTGCGCGCGTGCAGCGTTGTCAGGAACCAGTGTGACGTTGCTCAGGCCTAACCGTTGGCGAAAACCTTCGTAATTACCGAATAGAAATGTCTTGTTTCGGCGGATGGGTCCGCCTGCCGACCCGCCAAATACGTTGCGCTGAAACGGCGACACATTTTTTTGGTCGAAGAAGTTGCGTGCATCCAGATCGCTGTTACGCAGAAACTCATAGAGCGAGCCATGGAATTGGTTCGTTCCCGATGTGGTAACAATGGTGACCTGTGCACCAGAGCGCTTCCCATATTCAGCGCTGTAGTTGTCTTTTACAAGCTCAAACTCGCGAATAGCGTCTACGCCTAACAACTGCCCGCTCGCACCGCCAGGCGTAACGTTGATGTTTGAGGAGCCGGTATATTCAATTCCATTTAGCAGGAAAATATTGGCTTCAGGTCGATGCCCGGACACGGAAAACATATTGCCAACTGCGGAAGCCGAAGTTCCAATACCGCCAGCCCTTCCTTGCGTGACATTGACGACTCCAGTATTGAGCGTTAGCAGGTTGTCAAAGCTTCGACCATTTAAAGGCAGTTCCTTCACCTGCCGTTCGCTGACCAAACCCGACACATCAGCGGTGGTAACAGCTACTCCTGGAGCATCCTCAGTTACCTCCACTGACTCTTTCACCTCGCCGACCTGGAGCGTGAAATCGATGCTGGCGCGTTGCCCCAGAACCAACGTGATCCGCTTCCTGTTTTGGGTTTGAAAACCGGTCTTCTCTGCAGCCACATCGTAATTGCCCACAGTGAGCAAAGCAATCTCATAGCGGCCTGAGCCATTGGTGAGAACCCGGCGAGTGGAACCTGTTTCCGCGCTGTGCACCGTTACCGCAACATCTGGAATACCGCTGCCACTGGCGTCCAAAACGGTCCCGGTAACAGATGCTTCGCCTTGTCCCCACAATTGGAAAGTGAACAGAATGAAGTACGCAGCACAAGTAAGGCTCGGCCCAAGCGCTTGTTTGATATGACTCACAGAAACGATCTCTCTTCCTTTCGTTAAGCGCACCGTAGGATCTTGCCCCTAGCCTGGAGGTGCTGTTAAATGCCCTTATCTCGATCGAGTTTAGGGATAATTAGGAAGATTGTCAATAATCCGTTGTCAGTGTTCTGACATCAGTACAGCGGGAATCCCACCTATTCCGCTTTGAGAATGAAAGCGGAGCAGCAGTTCAGATGCGGACCACAGTCCAGGGCATCCGTAAACCGGGTATTCGGCACAGTGCTTGGAAGTTGTTGCATGGTGGGCATTTACACTGCTGCCTCTGCGCTGCGGACGCCCAAAGAGCAACCTGGATTTTGTTGCGATCCGGCGGCGTCTGGGCAAATCATGTCAACCGGTGCGCCGCGCCAGTGGCAGCATGCCTACTTAAGTACTGCGATGATTTAGCCGTCCGTAGGAATCCGAGTCGGTTCCTCGAAAACTGCTTAAATTACTTCTTGTTTGCTGCCGGGTAACCTTGCCATAGATATTCCAGAGCTTCCGGCAAGGTTTGTAGCTTCACTCTTCCATCGCAATGCCCGGCATCACGGGAAAACACGAACTGGTAATGGTAACCTTTATCCGCCAGCGCTTTGGCCGTGTTCTCATTCGCCACGACCCAGTCGTGCATGTTGTCGCGCATCACGTTGGGGTTATACAGGTCACGGTCGCCCACTTGCATCCAGATCCGTAGCGGCTTAGCCGGGGTGTTTGGAATCAGGTGTTCATGTAATTCCCAGGCACCATGGGGAGCATCGGCAATCAGCGGCCATTGTTGGTTCACAAATGTCCCGGAATAGCTGAGAACACGGTGATACCACTCGGGATGGTACCAAGCCATGATCATCGCCGCAGACGCGCCGGAACTGCAACCCATGGTGGCACGCGCATCAGGATCTTTGGTCAGCTTGACATGGGCTTGTTTCTCCACAAGAGGAAGCACTTCTTTCTCGACAAATTCCGCATAACGGCCAGACATGGAGTCATATTCCAGGCCGCGCTGGCTCCCCTGAGCATCACCGCTGCCGTTGCTGATGGAAATGCCAATCATCACAGGCACGCGTTTCTGTGCAATCAGGTTGTCTAGCGCTGTAAACAAGGTCATGTCAGGTCCATCTGCACCCACAATAAAAGGAGCAGCCTTGCCTGGCAACATACTGTTTCGGCACATACACCGCCACACGCCGCGTGTAAGGGGCTGCGTGGCTCGTCGTCACGTTCAACTTCGCAGGCTCGCTAGGATCAACGGTTCCAAACGTGTTGGGTTCGCGTGCAATTCCCGGATACATCTTGCTATCCGCCGATTCCATGCTAAACGTCACCACTGTTCCGTGCGGAACGTTGGGCTGCACGGTCATCTCTGGTGCAGGAGTATGCGTAGGTCCGGTGATAAAGTTCCCATCCACATTCGCAGGGGGAACGGTGCCATCCGGTAATTCTTTGGCCTCCACATAGCCCGCCGTGTGCGGATCACGTGTGGGAGGCGTGGGGCGTGCACTTCGCGCAGGTGGTGGCGGAGTCTGGGCAAATCCCACGGAGACATTGGCCGACAGGCCGAGGAGAAACCCGATTTTAACGAGATCAAACATAGAAATCACATAGAGCTTATCTCATCTTCCCATCTCACTCAATGTGCGCCGCCTGCACTGCCCGGAGTGGACGAGAATAACACTACGAGCCCCTCGGCCAAGGTGGGATGTGTCAGCACAGCATCGCGGATCATGGTATAGGGCATCTTGCCCAGCATGGCAATTTGCACCATGCTCATCACTTCGCCCACGTCCACGCCGAACGCTGTGAAGCCGATGATTTGATCGTGATCGTCCACCAGGGCTTTCAAAAAACCTTCCGTCTCGCCAAGAGTTCGGGTGCGTAAAACGGCGGCCATCGGCACTTTGAAGAGGCGGTACTGGGTCCCTTGTTTCTTGGCTTCGTTCTCGCTAAGGCCAATGTGCGCTACTTCGGGATCGGTGAACAAGACATAGGGAACCTGCCGACCGGTAGTTACCCGGTTTCGGCCTGCCAGGTTTTCCCGAATCACGCGGAAATCATCATACGAGATGTGAGTGAATTGAGGGCTGCCTGCTACCTCCCCAATCGCCCACACGCCGTTAGCCGTTGTTTGGAGACGTTCGTTGACCTTGATATAGCCTTGTGGCGTCAACTCAACGCCAGCTAAGTCCACTCGCAATTCCCCGGTGTTCGGGCGGCGGCCCGTAGCTGCCAGAATGTGCGTGCCCGTGAGCGTCTCCGTTTGCCCTGCCGAACACAATTGCAGTTCAACGCTCTCTCCATTCTGTCCTGTAACCTTCTCCC
Source organism: Bryobacterales bacterium (assembly GCA_963791675.1). GTDB lineage: Bacteria > Acidobacteriota > Terriglobia > Bryobacterales > Bryobacteraceae > JALYXI01. The sequence goes on along the minus strand of CAWBTD010000023.1, from coordinate 83,109 downwards.
CTGTTGCATTCAGGCGGAGATCTGCTCCTTCCCGCTGCAACAGAATTTGTAATGCTTCTGAAATGTCTGGGTCTTCACGAGGAAGCAGACGCGCGTTGCGGTCAATCACTGTTACCTTGCTGCCGAGCCGCAGCGCTGCCTGCGCGAACTCAAGACCGATGTAGCCACCGCCTAATACAATGAGGTGTTCTGGAATGCGATCGAGTTCCAGCATCTCAATGTGTGTCCAGGGATGCGATTCGGCTAATCCTGGAATCGCGGGAATGATCGCGGTCGTCCCCGTGCCGATCACAACGTTGGTTCCATGCAGCGTACGTGTTGTGCCGTCATTCAAAACAACAGAAACAGTTCGCGGACCTGTGAATGTGGCTTGCCCTAAGATGAGCTGCGCGCCAGTTTGGGTATAGTTCTTCCAATGAATATCGACTAAGTCAGACACCATTTGGCGCTTGCGCTGACGAACACCTTGCGCGCTAATGGAATACCCCGTAACAGTGATGCCGAATTCCTGGCTCCTTTGAAACAGCGAGGCTACTTTGGCGCTGCGAATCACATTCTTGCTGGGAAGGCAAGCAATATTCGGGCAAGATCCGCCGACATATTTCCGCTCCACCACCGCCACTTTTTGCCTTTCCTTGGCTAGATTCCAAGCCAGGTATTTCCCCCCTTCGCCACTGCCAAGAATGATCAGGTCGTATTCTTCCATTTCGCCCGGGGTCGTTTGCATAGGGATTCGTAATCCACCGTTCAGTTTACCTGCTCAGCAGGGAACGAATGGCAGGGCTGCCATGCTAACGGAGAGTTCCTAATAAAGCTGCGAAATATCTTTGGGCAGCAAGAAGGGAAATGAGGAATCGCGTGGGCAAGCTTGCAGTCGGTGGCTTTGTTTGGAGCTCGAATACCGGACGCGCCACAAACGGTCGAGTTCGTGCCCGGTGAGCAAGGGATACAAAGTAAAATCGACTTCACGAAATTCACCATCGACTTACTGTAGAACATGCGCTCGCATCCGGCGTTTGTTACCTCTTTGTGAGAATAAGCGATCGGGACACGGTGCGCATTGACACTTCCGTTGTGAAATGTTTCCTCTTCTCACGTAACGTTTACCTATCCCACAACCCGCTCAGCGGGTTAGGATTGGGTGGGGCATATCGGCTGTGAATTTACCTGATCCAATTGAGCCGAATGCCATATTTGACCTACTGATGGCAGAGATCACAGTAGGGCAAACTTTCGCCTCCATTGCGCTTTCAGCAGGAAAAGACAGAGAAAAGGCTTATCGAAATACAACAAGCGCACGCGAGGCCTTTCACAGCCTTCTTCAGGTCCGGGAGCGTGTGCAGCACATACAAATGGATCATCAGCAAGTCGAAATGGTGGAAGCAGGAATCGAACAGTTACGTGCTGACCTGAAAGAACTTGGGCAAGACGTGTAACAAGACGCTTTCTCTCCGGGTTTTGGAAGCCAGCCCTCGGGGAAAACAGCAACGCTACTCACCAGCGCCGATGATAAAGGCAATACAGGTCCCGGTAAGCGGCAACCCCGACAGGGACCGCACTTGCACATCGCATGTGGAACGGTTCAACCTGACGCTTCGCCGTTTTACCCGGTAAACGAATGCTTTCAGTAAAAAGATGGAAAACCATAAAGCGCTATTGCATTGAATCTGGCTTATTACAACTTCTGCCGTATCCACCAGAGCTTGCGCGTGACTCCTGCCATGGAAGCCGGTATCACGGAGCATGTTTGGACGATAGCGGAGATGCTGGCGTAGAGTATGTAGGGATTATAAGTGTAGGTGCTTATGATGTTGGAATTCTAGGGAAAGTACGAAATGCGTGAGCATAAGCTGAATCAACCGCCGCTCAACTGCAAGTATCGCTTTATATCCTCATGCCAGATCCAAGTGTTTAGTAATGCTTGTATTTATTGATGAATCCGGTGATGCCGGAATGAAACTGAGTAGCGGTTCTTCCCCTTATTTTTGTATTCTTGCTGTTGTTTTTAGTGACAACTTTAGTGCGGACGCATGTGATCGGGGTATAGACGAGCTGCGGGCAAAGCTAAAACTTAAGCCTGGTTATGAGTTTCATTTCACTAAATGTAGCGACAGAATCAGGCAGTTATTTCTAAATGCGGTTTCCGTCGAACAATTTCATTATCATGCCTTCGTTGTAAACAAGGCAAAGCTGTATGCGCGTCAGTTTAACGATGGAAAGAACTTTTACGAGTTTGCGGTGCGCATTGTTTGTGAAAATGCTAGTGATCTATTACAGGACTCTAAAGTTGTCATTGATCGTAGCGGCAATCGTGAATTCGCTTTAAGATTGCAAACGACCCTTAGGAATAGAGTCTTGGGGCGGGACGGTCAAAAATTGATTCGGGAGGTAAAAATGCAGGATTCTTTCTCCAACAATCTTGTTCAACTTGCAGATATGGCCTGCGGAGCCATCGCTAGAAGCATAACCAGCAAAGATAAAACATTTAGAAAGATTTTGAAAGCAAGAGGTAGAGAAAAACGGGTAAGATTTTGGCCGGAATAAAGCTTCCCGCTGACCTATCTCATGAGAGAACGCAGACCCTAAAGGCCACAGTTCAGTCAGCGGGCAATTCCGGCTATTAGATTAACAGCCATATGTAGGGGTGTCAATCCAATTTAGGGCCATTTTATCGCAATCTCTCATTTCTGTAAATTATTGAAAATAAAGAGATAGTTCGGCCGGTATCGCAGGATTTTTAGATTTTTTAAACATTTCCCTTCTTCTTCAAAGTGTTCCGGCACAGTACAAAACTTGAAGTAACTATCTTCCCCAACCCGCCAAGCGGAGTAGGATTGAGGGCATGTATGACCAATGAAGAATTGGAGCAACTGCAAAGGGAAAAGCAGGCGGAACTTGTTCTGGTCTTAAGCCGTTACTTTGAACTGCAACACCAATCAAGAATGTTGGGTGAACCCCAAGCGTCTAGGTTTCAGCAAACAGACCCAGAATACTGTGAGCTTGGACTGAAGATCGCATCTCTTAGTAAGGAAATCAGCAGATTACGCCACAAACACAGGTTTTAGGATATATGGCGCATGGCAGACGCCCACCTTTTCGATTTGTTCTCATTGCCGCGATACGCTTAAAGTACTCAGGTCCGCGCTGTTTTTCTTTAGCGGAGTAGAGTAGAGGGATGAAAACTCCAACACAGTTCATAAGGAATTCTGTGCCCGCACTATTGGTACTCGTGCTGCTTGCTGGGACGCTGATAGGACAGGAACAGAAGCAGTTATCTATCGCTATCGTTGGCGCGCCACGTCCTTCATTGGTAAGGGCAAATGAAATCGAGCGCGGAACTGGCTATCCAGCTTTGATTCACCTTAAAGGTGGGGTGGAGATTAAGACACCCGTTTGCCTTCCCACTGGGCTACAGGGGAAGGTAATATGTGATGGATCAATGATCTTGCGAGCCGACGAAGCTACCTACCATGAAGATTCTGGAAGGATCGAAGCGCGGGGATCGGTCACCGTAATTCCTCTTGTCCACGAAAAATAAAGCTCGTACACCATCAACGCAACATTAGAACGGCACCAACCCGCTAGGCGGGGTAGGATAGTCTCAAATTCCTGTTGCTGAAAAGTGAACCTATGAAGGTACAAATACGAAATGAAAAACTGGCGTCTGAACAACGCTGGACCAGCAAAAGTATTTTTGCTGGAATCGCAATCATTTCTTCACTGGCATTTCCTTTTGTGAACAGTGTGTGTCACTTCTCTTCACTGACCAGTAAAACTGCAAAGGTATTCGCTTATGCCAACTTTGGTGTCATGGCTATGTTGCTCAGTTTCGGTGGGATTGGGATCTGGCAGGGCATCAAAGCGCTTCGGGCTGAACGGGCAAAACGAATCTAAGGGCCATCGTTTGATCAGCTAGGCGGGGTAGGATCGTGAAACGCCGAGAGGGCCTAGGCGTGATACGATTACGCCGTGAAAGGATGGTCTTGGATGTACAAGCAAGCCCTAAGAACTTTCGCCGTTTTATTCACCGTCTCCCTCAGCCATCAGGTAATAGCGCAAATCATTCCGAACAGACAAACAAAAGAGGCTGACGTGCGAGCGCTCATTTCACAGTTTGCAGAAGTACGGAATGCACATGATGGGAATGCGGTTGCCGCGCTGTACACTACCGATGGGGAATGGCTGCAAAACGAAGGGACTGCTCGAGTTTACGGTCGGCCAAATCTAGCCAAGTGGTGGGGCAGCCTGACTGGACATGTTGATAGAAAAATTTCTTCTATTGAATTCCCTGGCACAGATATCGCGGTGGTTCACGTCATTCTGCAAGAAGAAGGCCATAATGAGCAGCATTCTGAGGTATTCATCCTGATTGACACTCTGCTTGACACTTGGATCAACAAGAGTGGTCATGGCTGGAGAATCAAGATTCACCAAACGCTACAGTAGCCGTTTAACGTCTGTAGATCACCTGAGTTGCGAACAGGCTAGAAACTTGACAACTCCCCTCATCCCTGAACCATCCCACCTAACCCACTGATTCCAAACGCTGAATATTCATTCACTCCGAGCAGCAACGCACCACAGGACACTACCCCACTCCTCAAATTATTGACCAACTTGCAGTGGTGTGTAATTATTCATTATGGTGAATAAAAATTCAGCCAGTACCATAAAACCCACTGTGCCCCGAATGGCTGCCCCGGATTTCACCTGTGATTTAGATCTGACGGATGATGAGCTAATTGCTCTGTTGGATTTGGCTACGGAAATCAAGCGGGCACCCCGGGAATTCGGCAATGCTCTCTCAGGCAAATCCGTGGCGCTGTTGTTTGAAAAGCCTTCTCTGCGTACACGCTTCACCTTTGAGTTGGCTGCGCAGCAGATGGGTGGCACCTCTGTTTTTATGGACGGGCCGATTGGTGCGCGCGAACCCGTGCAAGACGTTGCGCGCAATCTGGATCGTTGGGTTCATGCCATCGTGGCGCGCACTTTTTTGCAAGCTACCGTGGACCAGTTGGCGAAATGGTCCAGCGTGCCGGTGGTAAACGCCTTGAGCGAACTTTACCATCCGTGCCAGGCGCTTGCCGATATGCTCACTATTCGGGAACATTGGGGCACCTTCCCCGGCAGGAAGCTCGTTTTCATTGGCGATGGCAACAATGTCGCCCACTCGCTGATGTTGAGTGCGGCACGCCTTGGAATGGATTTTGCCTTAGCCGCTCCTTCCGGCTATGCGCCTGATCGGGCCATCGTGGCAAAGGCCGAAACCATTGCGGCGCGCCATGGCGCTACTGTCCAGGTCGGGTTGGATGCACATCAAGCCGTGGCTAGGGCGCATGCCGTCTACACGGATGTGTGGGCCAGCATGGGGCAGGAAAGCGAAGCCGTGCGCCGCCGGGCACATTTTGCCGCGTATCAGGTGAATGAATCTTTGCTTCATTCCGCGGCCCCGGATGCAATTTTCATGCACTGCCTGCCGGCGCATCGTGGGGAAGAAGTAACGGATGGGGTAATGGAGGCTCCTCGGTCCGTGGTATTCGATCAGGCCGAAAACCGCCTCCATGTGCAGAAAGCGTTGTTGTTGATGTTGATCGCCGGGGAGGCAAATCGTTCGTGAAACTGTGGGGAGGGCGTTTTGAAACAGGACCTTCGGAAGTATTTGAGCGCTTTTCCGAATCGCTCAGCTTTGATCGTCGTTTAATTCAAGCCGATATTCGCGGCTCTCAAGCGTTTGCACGGGCACTGGAACGCGCTGGCATTCTGACCGGAGCCGAGCGGGAACAAATCGTGCAAGCGCTTGCCGAAATCGGACACGAAGCGACTGACCCTGCATTCTTCCAAGGTGCCACGGATGAAGATGTCCACACCGTGGTGATTCGGAAACTGAAAGAGCGCGCCGGGGCAGTGGCAGATAAGATTCACACGGGCCGCAGCCGCAATGAGCAGGTTTCCCTGGATGTCCGCTTATGGCTGCGCGACGAATGTGACCGCGTGCTCCAGTTGTTGGCTGACTGGCTGGAAGCGCTGTTGCGGTTGGCCGAAAAATATCCGCAAGCGGTAATTCCTGGCTATACGCATCTTCGCCGCGCTCAGGCAGTGCTCTGGCCTCATTATCTGCTTGCTTATTTCGACATGTTTGCACGCGATGCGGAACGGTTCGGGGAAGCGCGAAAGCGCATCAATGTGCTGCCGCTCGGTTCGGGTGCGCTGGCCGGAAGCGGTTTTCCCTTTGATCGCCAAGCCATTGCGCAGGATTTGGGTTTTGAGCGCATTACCACCAACAGCATGGATGTCTCCGGCGACCGGGATTTTGCGCTGGATTTCTTGTATGCTGCTTCCGTCACCATGCTCCACCTGAGCCGTTTGGCGGAGGACTGGATTCTGTACTCCAGTGAAGAGTGGGGATGGATTGAGTTAGGCGACGGCGTCACCAGTGGTTCTAGCCTGATGCCGCAAAAGAAAAATCCGGATTCGCTGGAACTGATTCGCGGCAAGTCGGGCCGGGTCATGGGGTCGCTCACCTCGCTCATGGTGACCATGAAGGGTTTGCCCATGACGTATAACCGGGACATGCAGGAAGACAAGCAGCCGTTGTTTGAAGCCGCCGATCAGCTTACAGGGTCCTTGGAAATGGCGAGAGTCACTGCCGAATCTGTCACTTTGCGTGAGGCAGTTCCCTTGGCAGCGGCGGAGCAAAGCTGGGTTGTGGCCACGGATTTGGCGGAAGCGTTAGCCAGGGCGGGCACGCCCTTTCATCAGGCGCATCAACTGGTGGGTCGCTTGGTGCTCCAAAGCACGCGAACCGGCAAGAAACCAGGGGATTGGAATGCAGAGTCATTAGCCGCTTTCGACCCGGCATTTACGGCAGACATTGCCCGTCTGCTGGACCCTCGGGAAGGCATGCTTTCTCGTGAACTCACGGGCGGCACCGGGCCGGATGCCGTTCATGAGGCTCTCCGCCAAGCCGGGGAACGGCTTGCGCGGTTGCGGGGATAGAAAACAGAATGGGCAAGAATTACCGGCACGGACAAATTCTGAAGCTCATTCGTTCCAAAGAAATCTACACGCAGGAAGAACTCGCGCAGGAACTCAAGGCTTGCGGCATTGTGGCGAAACAAGTCACCTTGTCACGCGATCTGCGGGAACTCCGCTTGGTCAAAACGCAAAACGGCTACCAGGAAATGGGAGGCGCGGAATTTCCGCCGCAACTTGCTTCCTTGGTGGGAAACACGCTTCGTGACACACGCATCGCCCAGAATCTACTGGTGTTGAAAACCGATCCTGGTCATGCCAGCGTAATTGCGTTAGCGCTGGATGAGGAAGACTGGCCGGAAGTGGTCGGTACCATTGCTGGCGATGATACTGTGTTGGTTATCGCAACAGACAATGTGACAGCGGAACAAGTGCGCACCCGTATCCTTCATCTTCTGGCCTAAGTGCCATGAAATTGCAGTGAAATTCCCCGGACTGTGAGGTTGCGTGGATACGGATGCAGTGATCAGGGAAATCGACAAGCAAGAATGGCTTGCGCCGATAGAAGACAGTTTAAAAAAAGGCTTGGATGCTGCCTTTGCAGCAGACACGGCCCATGGAAAGCCAGTGGAAAATGCCCTGCATGGTGTATGGCTGGGCCACGCTCTCCATCCCGTGCTCACCGATATTCCGGTGGGAGCCTGGACAGTTGCTTGCGTTTTGGATTTGGTGGAAGAAGTTACTGGCGAGAGGAAATATCGAGCCGGGGCTGATGCCGCGATCAATATCGGATTAGCTGGCGCGGTAGGGGCTGCCATTACGGGTCTCACCGACTGGAAGGAAATTAGTCGGGAAGCGCGGCGGGCAGGACTCGTGCATGGCGTTTTGAACCTCATTTCCGCGAGCTTGTATCTTACGTCTTCCCTTCAAAGAGCAAAAGGGAAGCGTGGGCTGGCACGAGCACTTTCTTACCTCGCTTACGGCATCAGTGGTGGATCGGCGTGGTTGGGCGGACATCTGGTGTATGCCAATCAGATTGGCGTGGAGCGTACCGCAGGGCGGAAACCACCGACTGACTTTGTGCCGTTGCTTCCAGTGACGGATTTGGAAGAAGGCAAACCGCGCCGTGCAGATCATGAAGGCTATCCCATTGTTCTGGTCAAAAAAGGGGAACAGATTTTCGCGCTTGCCGAAATGTGTTCTCACTTAGGCGGTCCGCTTGCCGAGGGTTCAGTGGAAGGGGATTGCATTCGCTGCCCGTGGCACGGCTCCTTGTTTTCGCTGAACGACGGAAGTGTAAAAGAAAGTCCCGCCACCCGTCCGCAAGCAGTGTTCGAGGCACGTGTGGAAAGCGGACAGGTGGAAGTCCGACTCCGCCCGGATGTGGGAACGGCTCCCGGACCCAAACGGGATTGATGGGCGGTTGCTACAATGAACTCCCATGATACGGCTCGCCCTGTTATGGGTTGTGTTCTGTGCGGTTACGGCATCCGCAAAAAAGCCAGTGACGATTGCGGATACGCTTGCCCCGCGAAATATGGCCGGCGGCTCCGTTCTGTGGTCTCCTGACGGCCAGCGATTCACTTATACCGAAAGACGCCAGCTATGGACGTATGAAGTCCAGTCCGGCAAACGCCATGCTGTGATCGGCTTGGACAAGCTGGAAAGTGCCGCAGTCAAGCCCACCACGCCGGATGTTTTTGACTGGACTAACCGACGGGTCGATTCCCAAAGCGAGCAGTGGTTTTCCTCTGGAGATCGAATGCTGGTGAGCACCGCTGGCGATTTGTTTGTTTTGGACACCAAATCTGGTGAGTTTCGGCAACTCACCCACACCAGCGAAGTGGAACAGGACGCCAAACTTTCCCCCGACAACTCGCGTGTTTCCTTCCGGCGAGGTCACGACCTGTATTGCTTGGAGATCGCTTCGGGCAAGGTCACCAGATTAACGGCAGATGGCTCTGCGACGTTGCTGAACGGCGAACTGGATTGGGTGTATCCCGAAGAATTGTCGCTGGGGACAGCGCATTGGTGGTCGCCGGACAGCAAAAGCATTGCGTATCTACAGTTTGATGTGAATCAGGAGCCGATCTTCCCGCAGGTTTCCTTGCTAGGGACACGCGGCGTTCTGGAACCGGAACGATATCCGAAGCCGGGCGACCCCAACGCGGACGTTCGTGTTGGCGTGATTTCCACGCAGGGCGGGGCAACGCAGTGGATGAATCTCGGGGAAACCAGAAACTTCCTTCTCGCTCGCGTGGCTTGGCTGCCTTCCAGCCAAGCGGTAGCAGTGGAGCGCCTGAATCGCGTGCAGAACCGCATGGATTTACTATTCGCAGACGCCCATACCGGCAAAGCGGAGACTGTTCTCCACGAAGAAGATCCCACCTGGATCAACGTCAACGAAGGGCCGGAGTTTCTCCAAGACGGAAGCGGCTTTCTGTGGACCAGTGAGCAGCAAGGCGGATTTCGCCATATTTATCGCTACTCCATGGAAGGGAAACTCCAAGCCACTTTGACGCACGGAGACTGGGAAGTCACCAAAGTGGTCGGCGTAAACGAAAAATCACATCAGGTTTACTACTTGTCCTCGGAAACCACTCCGCTGGACCGACAGCTTTTTGTGGTGAACTTCGATGGCCAGGGGAAACGCCAACTCAGCAGCACCGCTGGAACCCACCGGATTTCCATGTCTCCCGGCACGAACTTTTATCTAGATACCTTTTCTAATCTGACAACGCCGCCCGGCATTACACTCCACCATGCTGATGGTTCTCAACTTCGGGTCTATCGGGAACAAGACCATACGGTTTCAGACCAATTTGAAATCCTGCCAACGGAAATTGTGCAAGTGCATGCCGCCGACGGAACTCTGCTCTACGGACGCATGATCAAGCCTGCCGGTTTTGCACCGGACAAAAAGTATCCGGTCATTGTGATGGTATACGGCGGTCCCCACGCACAATCCGTCACTAACGCTTGGGTGGGCGCCAATTGGGATCAGGCGCTCGCACATAAGGGATTTCTGATCTGGCAACTGGACAATCGCGGTTCTTACGGGCGCGGCCATGCCTGGGAAGCGCAGGTCTACCATCAACTCGGCACATTGGAACTGGAAGATCAAAAAGCAGGAATCAACTACCTGAAAACGTTGGGGTACGTGGATGCGGGCAAGGTCGGCATGTACGGATGGAGTTATGGCGGATTCATGACCTTGTTTTCTCTGACGCACGCGCCGGAATTGTTTCGCGCCGGAGTGGCCGGTGCGCCGGTGACGAACTGGAGAAACTATGACACCATCTACACCGAACGCTATATGGGGTTGCCTTCTGAAAATCCAGAAGGGTACCTGAAAAGTGCGCCGACCACGAGTGCAGCCGCTTTAGCTTCCAAGCTAATGATTGTTCACAACATCGAAGACGACAATGTCCATTTCCAGAACTCCCTCCAAATGGCCGATGCCCTGGAAAAGGCAGATCGCAAATTTCAGATGTTGATATACCCTCAAAAAGCGCACGGAGTGACCGGGCCAGTGACCAAACACCTCAGGGAATCCATCACGGAATTCTTTGAGCAAAATTTAAAGGATTAGATCTGGCAAAGAAAAACCCGCCTGCTCCCGAAGGAACAGGCGGGCCAAGGAGAAACGGAGAAAACCAGAATTACCGGTGACCGGCGTGACCGCCACCACCACTCGCGGCAGGCGCGCTGCTCATGGCACCACCCGCTACCACCGCCAATTGCCCCACCGGAAAGACTACCACCACCGGAAGGCGCACTGGCACCGCCAAAGCCGCTGCTGCTTCTGCCAAAGCTGTTGTTGTTCGCACCAAACTCGGTGTTTGCCGAACGGCCAAACCGATTGCTCTGGTCGCCGGTATGGAGGCCAGTATTTGCTACTGTACCGCCACCACCATAGTTGCCGTAGCGCGACGCATAATACGGATAGTAGTTATACAAACCACCAATGGTGTAGGGGCTGAAAAATCCAAATCCGTACGGGTTGAAATACGTTCCGCTCAACGGAATGTAAGTGAACATGGAGTAATAAGGGTTGTAATACCAACCGCTGCTATTCCAGGCCGAACCGGAATCATGAAGTGACTTCGCGGCGGAAAGATTCGCGGCGGAAACATACTCGCTGCGCCGCATGCTCCATCGGCTCAGGGAACTGCCTTCTTTGGGATCAAACTTCTCGGTCACCATGGCCGCAGTGAAAGGCATCAACTTGCCCGCCTTCACCGTCACGGTGCTTCCCCCGGTTTCCACTTCAGCTTCACCGTGGTAGACCTTCAGTTGCGCCGGGTTGGATTCAAAACCCAACACGCACGCTTTTCGGAGATGCACTTGGAAGTCGTTATAAACAAGGGTGACAGCATTGTTCTTCATCGGATCATCCGATTCCACAATGGCTTCCCCTTTTACAAATTCCACGCGTGTATCAATCAGCCGGTTGGTAATCATTTTCACTGAGCTGTTTTCCCCGACCCGCAGGAAAACACCCGGTGTCAAAAGAATTTCCGCACGGCCCATTTGGGTTTGCAGTTCAGATTTTTCTTTTAGGTTGTTGAAAGTGCCCAGTTTTTGGTCAACCACTTTCCCGTCTACCAGAACCTGGCCTTCGAGATAGTGCACGACGCCCGCCTGGGCGGAAATTACCTGTTGCGCGGAAGCAACAGAACTACAGGAGAGGACAAGAGCCGCAATGGTTCCTATGCGCATGGTAAGAAGACCTCTTATAGGTGAATCATCTACTGAATAGTACCGCTTGTCAAATCCGCCTATAAACGTACAATTTTATCTGACGTATAATTCTTCAGCGCGTTTCGGGTATCCACCACCAAACGTGCCTTTTCTACCAGGGAAGCGTAGTCAAAGTCCGAATGGTCGGTTACTACCACGACGCAATCTGCATCCTTCACAGAATCTTCCGATTGGAGAGCAATTCCGTCCAACTGAAGCTTGGGAACATGGGGATCGGTGTAGCTGATTTCCGCGCCGCGCCGCTTCAACAGCAGCATAATATCCAGTGCCGGTGATTCCCGAACGTCATCAATATCCCGTTTGTAGGAGACACCATAAATATGGATACGGGAACCTTTGATTGGCTTGGAATGGTCATTCAGGGCATTCTGGATTTTTGCCACCACAAAATGAGGCATTTGCCCGTTGATCTGCCCGGCTAATTCAATAAACCGCGCTTCGATGCCGGCTTGCTTGGATTTCCAGGAGAGATAGAAAGGATCAATCGGAATGCAATGCCCTCCTAAGCCCGGCCCCGGATAAAAGGGCATAAAGCCGAACGGTTTGGTGGAAGCCGCATAGATTACTTCCCAGACATTGATATCCATGCCATCGCACATGATGGCGATCTCGTTCACCAAGCCGATGTTGATCATCCGGAAGGTGTTTTCCAGCAATTTCACCATTTCGGCAACTTGCGTGGAACTGACCGGAATCACGGTTTCCAGCGCTTGCGCGTAGAATAAACGCCCGACTTCCGTACAAGTCTTGGTGGTGCCGCCGACTACCTTGGGAATGTTCCGGGTTTGAAACTTGGCGTTCCCTGGGTCCACGCGTTCCGGAGAAAAGCACAGGAAAAAGTCTTCCCCTACTTTTAATTGTGATTTCTCCAGCATGGGAAGCACGAGTTCCGCTGTGGTACCCGGGTAGGTGGTGGATTCCAAAATCACCAGGAGACCCTTGTGGAAAAAACGGGCGATTTCCTGGGTAGCCGCCACAATATAACTCATGTCTGGGTCTTTGGTCTTCCGGAGCGGCGTCGGAACACAGATATTCACCGTATCCAGATCCGTGATCGCGGAAAAGTCCGTAGTGGCGCGCAGTTTTCCCGATTCCACCAAAGGCTTTAATTCTTCCGAGTGGATATCGCCAATATAGGATTCACCCTTGTTGACATTCCCAACCTTGGATTCACTCAGGTCAATGCCGACGACCTCAAAGCCTGCTTTTGCAAATTCCACGGCGAGCGGCAGCCCGACGTATCCCAACCCGACCACGCCAACACGGGCCGTACGTGACTCAATTTTTCGCGAAAGCTGCTCAGCCGCAGTTTCCGCACCTTCCATAAGGCTGCTGCTCATCTACGCCATTTTCTCATAGCGAAATGTTCCTTCCGCTATTACTTCCGCAGGACCGGTAAGAGAAATGGTTTCTCCCCAGCGAAGTTGAAGCGATCCGGCCGGGGTCAAAACCTCGACGGGGCTCTCCGCAATCCCCAAACGGATGGCGGCTGCGGCTGCGCCCGTTGAACCCGTACCGGAACTATTGGTTTCTCCTGCACCGCGCTCAAAGAAGCGTACCTCGATGGAATGGCGGTTTACGGGCCTCACAAAAGAAACATTGGTACGGTTTGGAAAATGGGGATGGCGCTCGATCTCTGCGCCCATGGAACGCCAGTCAAGGTCAAAATTTTCCACCACCACCACGCATTGGGGATTTCCCACATTCAAGATGGTGACTGGCTGCTGCCCGGTGGTCAGCGGAAGCAAAAAATGTTCCGCTTCAAATCTGGGAACACCCATCTCCATTTCGAACCAATGTTCTGCGCCTTTCCTGGGCAATACCCGAAGCAATTTCGCCTCCTGCTCCGGTTCGAATGGAAACAACATCGGTTTGGAGTCCGTTTTCCAGCAGAAAAGCAGCGGCGCAACGTGTTCCATTGCCGGACATTTCGGGCTTGCTTCCGTCGGAATTCCATAACTCAATGGCCGCATCCGGCGCCGGGTCCACCAGCATCCAGCCATCTGCGCCCACTCCTGTGTATCGGTTGCAAATCGCTCGCGCCAGGGCAGGGAAGTCCGTCTCTGGCGGGACGTCCTTGCGCCAAGTCAGCAGAAAATCGTTCATTGCGCCATGCGCTTTAGTGAAAGGAATCGGAATCATTTGCCAATATGGGGGCCGTTTGCGGGCCGTTCATAAATTTGAATCACAGGACCGCCCGTGACGAACGTTTCTCGCGACAATTTGTATTTCGGGCCGCGTAAACCAGCCTTGTCCACAGCCGTTTGAATCGGATCTCCTGTGAGTGCCACCACCCAGTGCTCCCATAAGAAAAGGTCGGGACGCGACAGAGTTGCATCGTAGAGGCCGCCATTATCGCCGGTGAGAAGATTGTGGATCGGAATCCCTGCTCTGCGGTAAATGCCGATCACGTCGCCCCCCGCCGTAAAGATCGATTGACCCGGCCTGTAATGTGCTTGAAGAAACGCGACACATTCTTCCGTCCAGGCGCGGCGTGCTTGGGAGTTCACTTCTGATTCTTTCCAGGTTACCCAGGCTTCCGGACGCGGATAGATCAGCCATTGGCCAACACACACAAGCAGCAAGCAGGCAGTTGCCACAAATCGTGCCGATGGCGGAATCGCAGCGACAAAAACGGCACAGGCGAAAGCCAAAAAGGGGAGCAAAGCTAATCCATAACGGGTGTTGTAGTACGAGTGCGGCGCCAGTTCCGGAACAAAGATGGGCGACCCGCCCGAAGAATGCATGCTCCACACATAGAACACCGAAGGCAGGGCCAAAAGAATCAGAGGCCAAACACGTGAGCGGTACTCCGCGAAACACGCCAAAGCACTCACTAGTCCAATCCAAAATAGCGGCACATCCGCAACCAGCTTGGCGGCAGAGCTGAAATACTGAATCGCCAGCTTCCAATCGTCCATGCCTGGGTATGGTTTGCCTCCCTGAATGGCACGTGGCGAACCCGGGCCGTTGTAAAATTCCAGCGGATTGTTGAAGACCCACCAGTTGTGTACGAACCAGTAGAGCGGACCCGCGCCAGCAATCGCGCAGAACAGAGTCGTGATTTGCCAGCGATGCGCAGGGGCCGCGATCCAGAAAAACAAGGCCGCAAACGGAAGCAGAAACCAGCCTTCATACCGGCACAACGTTCCCCCCGCCGCAAAACATCCCGCGTACACCACGTACCGCCAAGCGGGGGAAGCTTGAAAGGATACGGTGCTATACAGAAGACCGGCAAGAGCCAGCAGGAACACCGGCTCTGTCATGGCGCTGGATTGCAGGTAAAGGTTGTTCGGGTTCAGCACTAGCAATGCGACCGCCAGCATCGCAGCCACCGAACTACGGAGGGCTTTGCGGGCAGCCGCATAAAAAAGGCAAGCCGCCCACACAAAACAGCATGCGGACGGAATGGAACCGGCGAGTCCGCTCTGCCATAGTTTCATGTTGCCCACAAACGGGAGCATTAGCACATGGGGAAGCGGGAGCCACACGGTTCCCAGTTGCCGATAGCCGGGTGTTCGCGAATCCAACACGCGCCGTGCGATATTTAGGTGCGCTTCCGCGTCACCAAAGTAATACAGCGAGCCGTTATGGGAGAAAAACCAAATAGCGGCAGCACTTAGCAGGGCGACGCACAAGAACACCCATAGCAGTTCCGATGCGCCGCCTTCCGATGGGGAAGACTTCAGCGATCCGGATTTTCTAGAATTCCGTGCACGTCTTGAACTCGTGGTAGCGCTCATCAATCTCCGCGCGTGTCAGCGTGTGGAATCGTTCCGGGCCAAACTTTTCGCAACAGAAACTGCCCATCACAGACCCGTAGATCACGGCACGCCGCAGGTCGCGTTCATCAATCTCTCCCCGCCAGAGCGAAATTCCTTTGCTTGCCAGATACCCGATAAATCCACCGGCAAAACAATCACCCGCGCCGGTGGGGTCGAATACATCTTCCAACAAATAACCGGGGACCATGAAGTATTCGTCACGACGAAACAGAATGGCGCCATACTCTCCCCGTTTGATTACCAGGGTGTGCGGCCCCATATCCAGAATCTTCTTGGCCGCTTTCAGCAGGTTGTGTTCACCGGAAAGCATCCGCGCTTCTCCGTCATTAATGAGCAGGAAATCCCATTCGCGAATGGTGGTGAGCAACTGTTCACGATGATCGGCGATCCAATAATTCATGGTGTCGCCGCCCACCAGTTTTGGCGAATGCATCTGCTTCAACACACTGCGCTGCAACTCCGGTTGGATGTTTCCCAACAACAGGTAAGGCTCATCCCGGTAGGTTTCGGGCAGTTGGGGATTAAAGTTGGCAAATACATTCAGGTCTGTCACCAGCGTGGTGCGGTCATTCATATCCGGCGAATACACACCAGACCAGAAAAAGGTTTTGCCCGGTACGCGATCCAGTCCTTCCAGATCAATGCCACGCCCTTGCAAAAACTCTACATCTTTGTTTTCAAAGTCTTCTCCTACCACGCCCACAATCCGCACATGTGTGAAATAGCTGGCGGAAAGCGCAATATAAGTGCAGGCACCGCCCAGAATGCGATCTACCTTGCCGTGAGGGGTCTCCACTCCGTCATATGCGACAGAGCCAACAACAACTAAGGACATCGTTCGATTGTAAACGATGCCTGCTGTAGTAGTCGTTCCTTGTACGTGCGCGTGTACAATTGAGAAGGTGCTGAAGAAAAACGAAGCCGCTGCTGCTCTGGCCCATGCACGATGGAAAAATACCAGTGCCGAAGAACGTTCTGAAACTGCGCGCTCAATAGTATCAGCGCGCTGGGACAAGGCCACAAAAGAAGAACGGGTAGCGCTGGGCAAGCGGCTGGCCGATGCTCGTGCCAAAGTGCGCAAGACGAGAAGCAAGGCAACTGAAGTCCAATGACCGATCTCCAGTTAGTCTCGCTGGTGCTCACCCTAGTCGCCATCCTCGGAGCGGTCTTCTATAATCGCAAGTCCGTTGAGGACATGCGTGACGTCCTCCGGGCGGAAACCAAGGCAGAGTCCGCCGTGCTTCGCGGGGAAATCACAACGTTACGCGCGGAAATGAACGTGGGATTCGCGCAGGTAGGAGCCACGCTCCAGCGCGTGGAAAACAAGCTGGACCATTACGCTGAAGTCCAGGCCAAGCATCAGGAAGATATCGACCGGCTGAAAAATAACTAGTTCGATCCAGACAGGAACTCCGAGTAGAAATGGTCATCCCGCGCCGAATGTAGCCACCCATATAGTGCGAGGTTTGCAGTATCTAAATCAAACCTGAAGGAAATTGGACACTCAGGTTATGCGCAAGTATTGTAACGAGTTGAGCGCTACGTGAACCGCAGGTTCTCAATGTAAATGATGGCGGCAGTGCTGGCCAGTTTCCGGAATCCCTATTTTCCGAGCGCTATTAACATTGGCTTGGAGAGCGCGTTAGCCCACAATCAGGGGCCTGTTCGGAACGGTAATGGTGAACGCTTCCGGCCCAGTATAATCGGCGGGTTTGAGCGATACAGTCAGCCGTGAGCCATCCTCGAATGTAATGCCCAGTTCATTCTCTGAGTGAAGGTCGAACTGGCAAACCGCCATTCCGATCCGACAACAGAGGCTATCTCGCCAGCCTACTGTCTTAGGGCTCCAAATTCTTCCCGAATCCTGCATGCATGGGAGCGTAAACGCAGTGAGGTCGCAATCATCGAAATGGAACTGCACGTAGTCCATCACGAAGGTGACAGCCGTGAGTCGCTGCCCAACGAATTCGCCTGCGATGTCTGGTTGTTGCACATCATCCATGCAAACCCAATTCTACGAGTACCGACTATTTCCTCCTGAAATGTCTGTTATATGGCGCTTTCGGAAGTAACCTTACTGCCGCCCATTTTGACCGGCACTCTGCCGTCGTTCCCACTGATCGGGCAGGGTGAGAACATTACAATGGTGATTCGCGAAGACGAAGAATGCTCACTCCTGCAAAGTCCGAAGCGGACCGCCTCAAGATTTCAAAAATCGGTCGCTGAAAGAGCAACGGAGTCCAACCTTCAAGTACTGTCGCAGATTAGTGCTCATACAGCTATTGACAC
This sequence comes from Bryobacterales bacterium, assembly GCA_963791675.1. Lineage (GTDB taxonomy): Bacteria > Acidobacteriota > Terriglobia > Bryobacterales > Bryobacteraceae > JALYXI01. The sequence continues at coordinate 65,299 of CAWBTD010000023.1, read as the reverse complement.
AAACAAGATTTCTCTCTAAGCTGAAACGTAATCAAGGACTAAATTAGTCGTATATGAAATCCGCCGCAAAGTTCTCTACCCTTGGGGCTCCACTTGCGACCGCGTCGCAAAACGAATTTATGCCTTTGGAGTGCTGCCAACGCAAGTCGCTGGTGGAGGAGTTTGCAGCACGAGGATTGCGGCTAACAACCCAAAGAAGGGCTCTATTGGAAACCATGGAGGAAACCAATGAGCACCTGGATGCTGTGGGACTGCTTCAACATGCGCGGCAACGCGACGCCAGCATTGACCGCGCGACCGTGTACCGTACTTTGGAGCTATTGAAAAAGCTGCGTCTGGTAGATGAGCTCGACCTGATGCACCTGAACGGGGAGAAGCACTTTTATGAGGTGCGGACCGAGAAGCACCATATGCATTTGGCTTGCTTCGGATGCGGGCGAATCATGGAGTTCAACAGTGCACTGTTCGAAGAGTTACAGCAGGAGATTGCAGAGCGCAATGGGTTTCATATCTCTGCCGTAAGGTTGGAGATTGGCGGGAAGTGCAGGGAGTGTAAAGGAGTTACGGAAGAGATCCGCCAATAGCATTTGTAAGACGGTTATAGGACGAGTCCCTGCGGCGCACTTGGGAGAGGAACCGCAAGGACCCGACATCGACAACTCGGAGAGCTGGCGACCTTTTCATTCTAGGCACGCTGCTCTCCGCATTCAAGGAGAAGCATGATGCTGAGCAGAAAGAAAAATCGCGCCCAAACGAAAAAGCGTGTTTCCTGGCCGGTGGCGTATCGCTGGATGGCCATGGGAACGCTGGTGATGTATACGGCTGTTGGAAGGCAAACTGTGGGAAGCGCGTATGCGCAGGAGTTGCCAAGCAGCAAAAAAAGTGTGGCTGCAGCGGAGATTCAAAACCTTCCTGCCCAAACCTTTAATATTCCGGCCGGTACTTTGGAAAACGTTACCAAAGCCTTTCAAAGCGCGGCAGGCGTACAGATCAATATGCCGGAGGAACGTCTGCGCCATGTTTCTTCGCCCGGTGTTTCTGGTGTGTACACCATTCCCAAAGCACTGGATGCCTTATTAACAAACACTGAAATTACGTATAAGTTTATCGGCACCAGAATCATCAGCCTTCAGCTTGCCAGCGTCTCCACTTCTGTTGAGATTTCAGACAGTGTTTCGGAAATTTCCATTTCCACGCCTAAATTCACCGAACCGCTTCGCGACACTCCGCAAAGCATCTCGGTAGTGGCCCGGCAAGTAATGGATCAGCAGAATAGCACCACACTGCGGGACGCGCTTCGCAATGTTTCCGGCATCAGCATCGCCGCTGGCGAAGGCGGAGCACAAGGCGACAACCTTACGATCCGCGGATTTTCCGCCAGAAATGATCTGTTTATTGATGGGATGCGCGACTTCGGAAGCTACTATCGCGATCCGTTCAACCTGGAAGAAGTGGAAGTGTTACAAGGCCCTTCTTCCGCATCGTTTGGCCGTGGCTCCACGGGCGGGGTGGTAAACCAGGCTAGTAAATCTCCCCGCGTGAATCAATTCGTTGCTGGTGATTTTGATCTCGGCACAGATCTCACCCGGCGCGTGGCGTTGGACCTAAATCTTCCTATTTCCAAACTGGGGGAAGGTGCGGCGTTCCGACTGAATGTAATGGGGCAAGAAAACAACATCGCTGGGCGCAACATTGCGGAAAATCGCCGATTCGGGATTGCCCCTACCCTGGCGTTAGGCTTAGGAACATCCACTCGCTGGAACTTCGCTTATTTTCATCAGACGGCGAGCGATATTCCCGACTACGGCATTCCCTGGTTGTTTAACGGCGCGGCTCCGGTGAACCGCAACAATTATTATGGTTTCCAGAAAGGCAACTTTCTCCGGACCTATGACGATATCGGCACCGCAAAAATAGAGCACGATTTTAATAGCCATATCACCCTTCGCGATCAGGTGCGCTATGCCAATTACGTGCGCGACGTCCAGATCACCGAGCCGCAGATTCTGACGCCTTCGCTTTCCACGCCTTTAAGCGCTCTCGTAATCAACCGGAATCAGATTGCGGTGAATAGCGCGGAAACGAATCTGGATGAGCAACTCGATTTAACGGCACGGTTTCACACTGGGTTTATCGAACACACATTTGTAACAGGCGTGGAAGCGCAGCGTGAGACGTCAAACCCTGTGCGGCCGCGTTACACCAATGTTCCAACGACCAGCTTGCTGAATCCAGATATCAGTCAGGTATTTACAGGAACGGCTACTCCGTCCACCAATGTGCAAACCACTGCGGTAAGCGCATCGGCCTATGCGCTGGATACTCTTAAACTTGGCTCTCATGTGGAGTTAACTGGAGCCATTCGTTGGGATCGCTTCGACACTGATTATTCGCAATCTGTAGCGCCTGCAACTGCTTTCAGTCGTGTTGATTCCATGCCGACCTGGAAAGCCGCCGCCACCTATAAGCCCGTGCAGCGTGGCAGTATTTATTTTGCTGCGGGTACCTCGTTTAATCCTTCTGCAGAGTCTTTGTCACTCAGCTCAAGCACCGCCAATCTTCCTCCAGAAAAGAACCGATCACTGGAAGCGGGCACCAAGTGGGATTTGGGAGCCAACGGCAGATTGTCGCTACGTGGTGCGATATTTCGCACGACCAAGCTGAACGCACGCGAACCCGATCCGAATAATTCTTTGTTAAATGTCCTTGCCGGTACTCAGCGAGTGAATGGTTTGCAATTGGAAGCGAGAGGAAGAGTCACCAATCGGTGGCAGTTATTAGCTAGCTATGCCAATTTGGATGCCAAGGTGGTCTCTTCACAATACTATCCGGCAGCCATAGGTGCGCGGCTTGCCAATGTGCCGGAGAACTCCTTTAACATCTGGAACACTTACCGCTTGCCCTGGAGAACTGAGCTAGGGTTAGGGTCCAATTATGTTTCCAGCCGTACTGCCAGTTCCACGGCACCCTTGGACGCTACCACCAAGCAGGTAAAGCAACTGCCTGGCTACTGGGTTTTCAATGCCATGGCGGAGCACCGCTTGAACGAACACGCAAGCTTGCAAGCCAACGCGTATAACATCGCGAATCGTTATTACTACGATCAGCTTCACCCTGGCCATATTGTGTTAGGTGCGGGTCGGTCAGCACTGATCGGCGTGAAGTTCCGGTTCTAAGTGAGAGTTCCGCAGCAATGTTATTAGCCATTCCGAACTTACTCACGCCTGAACAGGTAGCGATGGCGCGGCAGGCATTAGACCGCGCCACTTGGGTGGATGGGCGTATTACCGCGGGCCACCAGTCTGCCCGTACGAAAGATAATATGCAATTGCCGGAGGATCATCCGGTTGCCCGCCAACTGGGCGATATGATTCTGCAGGCACTGGGGCAAAACGCGCTCTTTATTTCGGCAGCATTGCCCATGCAGGTGTTTCCTCCCTTGTTTAATCGCTACCAGGGAGGGCAATCTTTCGGAACGCATGTGGATAATGCGATCCGGCAGATCAGTGGCACTTCGCATCGGATTCGGACGGACCTGTCCGCCACATTATTCTTTTCCGAGCCGGACGAGTACGATGGCGGCGAGCTGGTCATTGAAGATACCTATGGAACCCACAGCGTAAAGCTCCCTGCTGGTCACATGATTCTGTATCCCGCCACCAGCTTGCACCATGTCACGCCGGTGACACGGGGCACAAGGGTCAGTTCGTTCTTCTGGATTCAAAGCATGATCCGAGATGACGGGCAAAGGACGTTGTTGCTTGATTTAGACACAGCCATTCAGCGCGTCAACTCGGATGTTCCAAACCATCCCTCCACCGTTCAACTCACTGGTGTTTACCACAACCTTCTCCGCCGCTGGGCGGATGCATAATCTATGGCCTCGAAAAGTAATCTCTAGGATGCACTTGATTGCCAGTCCCATTTCCCCTGGGCGACGTTTGTGTTCTTGGGTTTGTTTTTCGCATACAGGAGAAGCGTTACCGTTTCAGTAGCGGCGCAACATATTTAAAAACGGTAGCGGCCACTTTTTCATTGCCTGCCGCTGTGGCATGAATGCCATCTGCTTGCATCAAGCCAGCAGCGCCCATTGCAACACCTTCCAATAAGAAGGGGATGCGTACCAGTTTGTACTGACGAGCTAAGTCCACATACATCTGCTCAAACGAGTGGATGTATGTGGGACCATAGTTTCGGGGCAAAGTCATCCCCGCCAGTACCACTTTTGCGCCGGATTGTTGCAGCTTCTGAATCATTTGTTCCAGGTTGGATTTCGTATTGGATACCGGCAGTCCCCGTAATCCGTCATTGCCTCCGAATTCCAGAATGACCAAGAATGGTTTGGCTGCTACTACTTCACTGATCCGTTCCAAACCATCCGTTGTGGTGTCACCGCTGACTCCGGCATTTACCACGCGATATTTGTATCCTTTGGAATCCAGCAGTTTCTGGAGATAGTCCGGGTAGCTTTTTCCCGCCTCAGCCCCAAAACCGGCAGATAAGCTGTCTCCAAACGCAGCAACAACCGGCCTTGCTTCCGCGTGGAGCACGTTTACCGAAAAGCCAAGAACGAAGGCGAAACGAAGGAAATGGAATTTCATCTGAATCCGTGTGGAACTGAGCGATGTCATAGTAAAAGAGAGAGGTTTCCGCCATCAGTCACGCTATTATTTCTGTTCGCGGATTGACGCGAGCCATTACAAACGGCCCAAACCGTGTCGAAATCTTGAAAGGAATCGATTTTGAGATTCCAGCCGGGCAATTTGTTGCCATTATGGGAGCTTCGGGCAGCGGCAAAAGCACGCTTCTGGGCCTTCTCGCTGGGTTGGATAGCGCCACAACCGGCCAAATTATTCTGGATGGCGAAGACATTACCGGACTTCCGGAAGACCAGCTTGCCCTTTTGCGCGGGCACAAAATTGGGTTTGTATTTCAATCTTACCAACTGATTCCCACTCTAACCGCTGAAGAAAACGTGCTGCTTCCGGCGGAATTGATCGGGCAAACCAGCGGAAGCGTGGCACGGGCGCGTGACTTGCTGGACCGTGTGGGCCTTGCTGCCAGACGTGACCATTATCCCGTGCAGCTTTCGGGAGGCGAGCAGCAGCGGGTGGCCTTGGCGCGTGCGTTCATGGTTCATCCACCCATTTTGCTGGCTGATGAGCCCACTGGAAATTTGGATACCGCGAATGGCGCTCATATCCTCCAACTCCTGATTGAGTTGAACCGCAAAGAAAAAACCACGCTGGTGTTGGTAACGCATGACCCGGTGTTGGCTTCCCATGCCGACCGTCGCATCACGCTGCGCGATGGCCTTGTGTTAAGTGACGATCTTCCGTTCTCCGGCGTTTCGCCGTCTCCAGATGCCGAGTTCCTTCCAAACATTCACTAAGATTGCGTGGCGGGAATCCCGCGCGTCCGCCACGAAGTTCGTGTTTGTGGTGATTGCCGTTGCGCTTGGCGTCGCGTCGCTGACAGGCGTGCGTGGGTTCAGCCGCGCCTTTCACTCCGTGCTGTTGAGGGAAGCGCGCACTCTGATGGCGGCAGACCTTTCCGTGCGAGTGTTCACGTTGCCCTCGCCACAGCAGACCGCGGTGTTGGAACGATGGCAGCAGCGGGGAGTGCAACGCACGTGGCTCACGGAAACGCTGACCATGGCGTCTGGTGTCAAGAGCGGAACGCCTTTGCTGGTTTCCGTGAAAGCCGTTGACCCGCAGGTGTATCCGTTCTATGGCGCGGTGAAGCTGGACCCGCCCGGGGACATCTCGCAAAAGCTCACCGCTGACGCATGCGCCGTGTCCGAAGATCTGCTGCTGCGCTTGAACGTCCATGCCGGAGATTCGGTGCGAGATTGGCGGGCAGGATTTTCGCATCGTTGGGCAAGTTGAAATCGGAGCCGGACCGCATGTCCGGCAGCATGAACGTTGGGCCGCGCATTCTGATGTCGCGAGAAGGCCTGGAGCGCACCGGCCTCCTGATCGCCGGGAAGCCGCGCTTCGGAGCGTTTCCTGTTTCGCATTCCCGCTACAGGCGTTTCGGATCGAAGAAGTGCGTGCAGACCTGAAGCGTGTCTTTCCGGATGCGCTGATCAATGATTTCCGCCAGACAGAACCCGGCCATCGAACAGGGCCTTGAACGCGCCACTATCTTTCTGAGTCTGGTCAGCCTGATCGCGCTGATTGTGGGCGCGCTCGGCGTCGCGACCGCCATTCAGGCGCACTTCGCGCAGAAGATGGACAGCATCGCGGTGATGAAGTGCCTGGGCGCGCGCTCCAATCAGATCGTCTGGATCTATGTGCTGCAGACGGCCGGGACTCGGGCTCGCGGGCGGTGTGCTGGGCGTGATCGGCGGGCTGGCGGTGCAGCGCGCGTTTCCGTTTTTCCTGGCGCGCTACTTCAGCGTCAGCGCGAATGTGCCGTGGGATTTTGTGACCGCAGGGCAGGGAATGGCCATCGCGCTTCTCTACGACACTTGCTCTTCACTCTGCCGCCGCTGCTTTCCATCAAACGCATCCGTCCCGGCCTGATCTTCCGCCGCGAAATGGCGGAAGATACGCGCTTCCGGCGACCGGCGTGGAAGCGCTGGCTGCGAAACGCGCGCGAGTCCATTATTGCGGCGTTGCTGATTCTGGTCGGGCATTGGCGCCATCGCCGCATGGCTCAGCGATTCCGCCCGCATGGGCATTTACTTTGTGCTCGGCTCTTGCGCGGCAGCCTGCTGTTCCTCACGGCCGTTGCGTGGGCGCTCTTCGCGGCCTTCGCTGGGTCAGCCGCACTAGCGGACGCGCGCTTCGGCCCAGCATCCGCCACGGCATCGCGAATCTTTACCGGCCCGGCAATCACGCGCAATCCGCGCTGGTGGCGCTGGGCATCGGCGTGATGTTCACGCTCACCGTTTACCTGGTGCAGCGCGGCATGCTGGCGGAGATGATGAAGAGCGCGCCGCCCGGCATGCCGAACGTGTTCCTGCTCGATATGACGCCGCGCAATCGCGATGCTGTCGTGCATCTCATCGCGCATCAGCCGGGCGTGGAGAAGCGGCCCGAAACCGTCGGCACCGTCGCCGCGACGCATTACCTCCATCGATGGCACGCCGTTGGTGCGCGGCAATCTGAAAGGCATCGCGCGCCGCTATGCGCACGCCGTCTCGGTCAGCGCCGCCGCTGCACAGCCGCTGTTCACCACGCTGGTGGAAGGCAAATGGTGGGACGCCGCAATAGCACGGAGCCGCGTGTCTCCGTTTCGGAAGAAGCCGCGAAAATCCTGAATCTTGCATCCCGGCTCGCGCATGGATTGGTCCACGCCCAGCCGCCGCAATTCACCGCCGTCGTCGCAGCCGTTCACAAGACCGAAAACATCCGGCTCACGGCGCGCATTGAATTCTTCTTTCCGCCCGACGTGCTGGAAGGTCTTGCCCGTCATCTACTACGCCAGCGTGCGCGTGACGCCGCCGGCTGTGCCGCAGCTGCAGCGCGCTCATGTATCAGCGTTTCCCCACCGTGACCGTGGTCAACGTCGCCGATGTGCTGCAGATTGTGCAGGACGTGGTGGATCAGATCTCGCTCGTGATCCGCTTCATCTCCGCCTTCGCGATTCTCGCCGGCGCCATCATCCTGGCATCCAGCGTGGCGGGCACCCGCTTCCGGCGCATCCGGGAAGTGGTGATTCTGAAAACGCTCGGCGCAACGCGCAACCGAGTGGCGGAAATTTTTTCCATCGAGTTCCTGATTCTGGGTCTGGTCGCAGGTCTCATGGGCAGTCTGCTGGCCACCGGCTTCGCCAATATTCTGCTGCATAAACTGCTGGATGCGCCGATGCGCTTCGATGCTGGCCGAATCTGCTCTGCGTGATGCTCACGGCGCTGGTCGCGAACGTCGCCGGATGGCTCGCCAGCTTCCGCATTCTGGGCCAGAAGCCGCTCGAAATACTGCGCCACGAATAAAGCGCAACCAGGCTGGCCATATTCTTGCTTGCCACTACCCGTGAGGTATTCCATATGGCAGACCAACTCGAACAACTCAAGCAGAAATATCAAGCCGTATTGAATCTGGTTCCTTCAGCTGGGCATTCAGCTCCAGCATGTCAATATGTGCGGGCAACAAGCTCTATGTTCAGGGCATTGCTCCTTCGGAAGATGCGAAGAATAAGATCTGGGACCAGATCAAGCTGATCGATCCGAGCTATTCGGACCTGACTGCCGATTTCTCCGTTTCCCCGCAGGCACAGAGCCGCAGCCAGACTGCCGGGCCGCCGCGGGCGGCAGCCAGAATCAGCGCACTTATACCATTCAGCCAGGCGACACGCTTTCCGGCATCAGCCAGCGCTTCTACGGCAAGGCTTCGGAATACTGCAAGATCCTTGACGCGAATCGCGACAAGATCAAAGACGCCGACATGTTCGCGCCGGCGAAACCATCGTGATTCCGTAGGAGATAAGTTATGGGCTGGATGAATCAGATCGGTAATTTGCTCGAATCGCTACTCGGGAGGCGGAACGACTGCAGCAGCCCCCGACACAGTGTGAACGAGGATTTCAATCGCGTTGCGCAAACCGCTCCTCAGCAGAATCTTGGGCAGGCTGTCTAGTCGCAGCGTTTCGCTCCGGACCAGACGCCGCCCTTCGGTCAGATGGTCGCGCAACATGTTTGGCCAATCTGAACGACCAGCAAAAGGCCGGCGTTCTGAACCAGATCATCGGCTCGCTTGGGCGGTAATGCTTCCCGGCTTCCTCGCGGGCTAAGTGGTTGCCCGGAGGCGGCCAGCAGATTACACCGGATCAAGCTGCCACCGTTTCCCAATCAGACGTACAGCAACTAGCGGAGCATGCGCAACAGCAGAATCCATCGATCGTGGACACATGTGAGCGACTTTTACTCTCAGCACCCGACTCTGGTGAAGGGCTTAGGCGCGGTTGCTCTCGCAACCATGCTTGTCGCACCTGAACCACCGCAGCTAGTTATTGTTGGTACGCGGTTAAGCGCGTTAAAGAACAGTTTGAAGACTTTGATAGCTTTGAGCACGATATTGAGGGCGAAGCCGAATAAAATCATATGGCCTTCGCCCACCTTAGCATCCACCATCGCGCTTTTTCCCGTTAAGAGCTTTTCTCCTAACAACCACCCTGATGCTAAGTACGTTTTGATCAGGATATTGGATCACAGAAGGCTGATCGCTTGTAAATGCAGGACTCTGCTCACTCCAGATGGTCATCTCAGAAGGCAAGCCCCTTGGTGAGTGGGCTGGCAGGATCGACTTTCACATTCAGCAAAGAACCAGGCGAATAAAAGTCTTTATTGGAGGCTCCGCTAAAACGTTTTTTGCCGGAACACCTAATTGCTCGATCGCATATTCGCTGGAATGATTGAAGAATAGCAGCGTGCCGCCGGATTTTGTGAAATCTTTCAGCGCGGCCGCTCCATTGGCTCCCAAGCCGCCAGTATACTCTTCTGGCATCGGCCCGTTCCGAAACCACCGCTAGATCGTTCGGGCGCTGATCCGGCGAACACAATCACGTCAAAATTCGGCTCCGCAGATTGCCTGTTTGGATGTCCGCATTTCGACGCTGGTGTAAGCGAAGCCGAAGTTTTCAAGCAGCCAGCGCGTCCATCCCTCATCCATAGCCGGCACGAAGCTCTTGTAAAGTCCGATGCGCGGCTGATTCAGCTTCTTCCAGCCTGCGCCTTTATCGGTCGCCGAAAACTCGCCCGTCTGTTCATTGCGCCAAACGGGCTTTCCGGACTGCCAGATCTTGTTCGCCGTTTTCCAGGCATCCGTGTCGGATGCGCGAGTAACTAGCAGGTGGCGGCGCGTTGCAAGGAAATGTCTCCTTGACCAGCGTGCCCGTGATCGGCTGATCGATCGTCTTTACCTCCACGCCGAACAGCAACGGAAGTGTTTCAGCAGTGACGTCATACGGCCGCTTGGGCGGGCCGCCGGGATACATCCGCAAATCCGGATATTGCTGGCGTTCCAGCAGTGCCTTCGCCCAACTGCTGTAAGGCTGCTGCATCCGGATCACATGATCGCCGTTCGGAGCTTTTTCGATCTCCACCTGCCCGAACGCCAGTGTCTCCAGCATCTGGCGCGTCGCGCCGGGATCGCGCTGTTGCGCGGAGACCACGAATGCCCACGGGGTGGTACGCGCAATGGCGCGCTGGCCCACCTTATAGAAATTGCGCAGCATGTCTTCGCGATGAATCGCGGCGTTGTAAAGGCAGGATTCGAACGCAATCTGCTGGTAATCGATGATGTCGCGCAGGTGCCACGTGCCGCCTGCCCACGGCTCCAGGTGGTTCCAACTGCGCTCCTGCGCGTTGTAGCCAAGCGGATTCGTCGCCAGTTGATCGTGGCGCAGCGTGATCGGGCGAGGCCAGGCGCACGCTGGCCGATTCCGTCAGGATGCGCAGGCCGCCATGGAACGACTGGTAATGCCGCGAAGGACTCCAGAAATCGTAGGCCGCATTCATCGCAACGCCCGTCTTCCCGGCAGCGGTCAGATCCGTCGCCATCGAGGTGCCCATCATGTTCATCTCCTGGGCGAGAATCGCGTCCACATTCGGCTCAATCGGATCCAGCCACGGCGGAATGAAAATCCGCGAAGCGTTCGCGCCCTTGCTGGTGCACGTCGTAGACGATCTCCGGATGCCACACGTTGTGAAGCTGCGAAATGGTGGCGCGGGTCTCGGGCTGGGAAAAGATGTACCAGTCGCGGTTGTTGTCGTGGCCCACGTACTTCTGCCACAGCTCCGGCGGCTGCGTGCCTTCGTACTTCGTGCCCAGTGTTTTGCGGTACCACTGCGTCACGATATCGACGCCATCCGGATTCGAGCGAAGGCACCAGAATCAGAATCGTGTTCTGCCGGATGGTCTGAAAGCGCGGCGATTCGTCCGTCAGCATCTTGTAGGCGAACTCCACCGCGCTATGCGTGGAAGCCACTTCGGTCGCGTGAATGGAGCAGGTCATCAGCACGACGTTCTTGCCCTGCGCAAACATCGGCTCGCCTGCTGCGGCGTCGTGATGCGCGGGTCCGCCAGACGCCGCTGAATCTCCAGATACTTATCCAGACTCTTCATCGTTTCCGGCGACGCAATCGTGACCGCGATAAACGGCCTGCCGATACGCTGTCTTGCCGATCTCCTTCACCCGGAGCCGGTCGCTCGATTCTTCCAGCTTGTAGAAATAGGAGACCACCTGGTCCCAATCGAGTAACACCTTATCCACGCCGATTTCATGGCCGAAATGGCTCTTCGGAGTGGGAATTTCTGCGGCGCAGACCAAAGCGGCGTGCACTAATGCGAATAACAAAAGGGGTTTCCAGCGCATTGAAAATTGATCCAGTTTACAACATTAATCAGCTCGTCACGGCAATGGAAGCGTGGGAAAGGGCTTCACCAAAACGCGCAATTTCTTCCGGGGAATTATAAAAGTGAGGTGAAATGCGAACCCAGCCTTGCCGGGTGGCTGCCAGAATGCCGTTCTCCTTCAGGGCGCGCATTGTCAAGTGGCAGTTCACATTCGGCTGCCGGAAACTAACAATGCCAGCGGATGTAGAGGGCGTTCGCTCATGGAGGAGTTCGCATCCGAGGTTGCGAAGAATTCTTTCCGCCTGATCGGCGCGCTCCGTAATGGCAGGCTGCAATGTTTTCTATGCCAATCTCCAGCAGAAAATCCAGTGAAGCCCGTAAGCCAAAGCAGCCAATGGTGTTCAGCGTGCCACATTCGTAGCGGCATGCGTCGGGACGCAACGTCATATCTCGGGAAGCATAGTCGTTGTAATGGGCCGTATTGGTCCATCCAAACTCCACAGGCTCTACTTGGTCCTGTAAGTCTTGACGAAGATAAAGGATGCCGCAGCCTTCCGGACCTAACAGCCACTTATGCCCATCTGCCGCCAAAGCTGCAATGTTGGCCGTACGCACGTCCAAAGGAAACGCGCCAAGCCCTTGAATCGCATCCACGAAAAAAACAGTTGTGGCGGGCGCAGATTTCACCGATGAGTCATTTAAATCGGCCCGGTTCCGCTAAGGTACTGCACAGAGACTGATCGCCAGGGAGGCGCGCACCTCGGCAGGCTTGCTCGATGCGCTCCAGCGGGTCGAGTACGGAAAGCCATTCCACTTCCACGCCAGAGGTTCCAGCCGTTTCCAAAGGTAGTAATTATGCGAGGAATTCCTTCTTTTGGAACGCCACAATTTTTGTCTCCTCGAGCGCCGATTTCACGGCCGCCCGCCGAGCATCGGCGATCCCTTCCGATGTGTCTGTTTTTCGCAGATCGCAATTTCCGAAGGGGAGGCTTGAATCAGTTGGGCGGCAGAGCGCCGACCCCTTCATAGCCGGCGAGGCCACCGCTGATGGTGGAAACTGCCGTATTCTGCGGCGTCGTTCACCAACTGCTTCATAGCTTCGGCCGAGCAGCGAGCAAGGGGGAGAAGACCACGGCAGGACATGGTTCAGGTAGATTTAGTTTTTGCGAACGGGAAACTGGTCGCCCATGGCTTTCCCACGAAGAAAAACCCATCTTTTCACTGAAAAAGTTCGTTCTTCAACGGTAACAAAACTGCTCGTTACCGGCCCGCACAGAGAATGACCGAGCAACGGCCCGAGTCCCGTCCCGGCCTATTCTGGCGCTTATTCAAAGATCCCCATTTCGATCACTGCTCCCAGTTTCTCGGAAAAGATCACATTGTCACGGCTTGGGTAAACGGGATATTGGTTTCCCATAATGCTCAGCATGAAAAAACCTGGGCGAGGGCCAGATTTTCTGTTGAGGAGGTATTGGCCGCGCGTTGTTTATTGTGGAAACGGGCCGGGTCGATCTGGTGAAACAAGCAGGGGGCGGCACTACCCAGGTTTTGGCAAGTGCAGGCACGGCGATTTTTTTGGAGAAATGGCATTGTTGGAAGAAATGCCGCGTTCCGCCGGAGCCATTGCCAGAACCGAGGCCAAAGTTTTCCTGCTGTACCGAACCAGGTTTTTCGGCCTGATTCAATCCAGGCCGCGTGTGGGTGTGCTGATTCTGGACCAGTTAGCGCGCCTCCTATCCGCCCGGTTGCGGAGCACCTCGCAGAGGCTGGTTGCTCAGGATTATGGAACTGGTCAACAGAGTGCGTGGATGAAGACTTCGACCGATCAGCGGATTTTCGGCTTATTGGCTGCAGCAGCGCTCCTTTCTGCGGCTTACTTTGTTTTGTCGTATGTGGGCGAAATCGCGTTTCTTTTCTTTCTGGGAGTTGTGCTGGCCTACCTGCTAAATCCCTTGATTGTGAAACTGGAAGCGCGAGGCTATCGGCGTGACCGCTTGGTAACCGGTTTATACCTTTCCGTCTTTTCCTTCTGGCGAGCGCGGCATGGCTTCTGGTGCCTTTAGCGATGTCCTTTTTCCTGAGGCAGAAAGCACAATTAGGGGACTTCACCGGATTGCTGCGCAGTGTTCCGGAAGGCATTCAGCGTGACTTGGTGCCGAAACTGCCCTTCGGCGGTAGCGAAGCCGAAGCCGCCCTCCAAATGGCGCAAAGTGGGTAGAACGTTCTGTGGAAACGTTGCCCTCCGCTCTGCTGGCATTTTCGCCTAAGTTAGCGAACTTGATTGTGCTGCCGTTTGTTTCGTTTTTTGCCATGGTGGAAGGGCCCAACTGGGTCAACAAGCTCATTCGCATCTGCCCGAACCGGCACGTGGAAAAGGTAGTCAGCCTGGTTTACTCCATTGATGAAGTATTGGGCAACTACATTCGGGGATTGATGCTGGATAGCCTCATCTTCGGGACAATTACCTGGATTGCGTTAGCTACGCTTCGGTTGAACTATGCCTTTGAAATCGCCCTTATTGCGGGGTTGCTGAACATTGTGCCTTATCTGGGTCCGATCAGTGTTGCACTAATGGCCTCCATGCTTGCGTTTGTTCAGTTTCACAGCACGGCTATCATGTTCAAAGTATTGTTGACCCTGATGGCGGTTAAGTTTCTGGACGATTGGGTATTTCAGCCCACCATCATGAGCAGCAAGGTGCATTTGCATCCTTTGCTTCTCCTGTTCGCAGTGATGACGGGTGGAGATTTATTTGGTGTCTTCGGCCTGATTTTCGCAGTTCCCGTTGCCGTTTCCCTTCAGGCAGCCGTGCAGGTCTTCTATGATTGGTATCTGGCGGAAAGCGGTCAGCATAAAACACCCTACTCGGCATATGCTTTGGTCTTCCCAATCGTATGAAACTGAAATGCAGTAAAATACAAAACGATGCCACGAGCGAGTCAGTGTTTTCAATCTTTCTTTCTTGCCGGTTCCCTCTTGTTTCCGGCTATAGCAGCACAGCCTTTGCTGGTGGTAGATCGAGGCTTGCCCACTGCAAACTTGAACAACACTGCCGGACCCTCCCGCAGTAATGTCCGTTGGGCTAATGATGACCACGGTTTTTTGGGCGACGACTTCGTGATTGGCAACCCCGGGGAACGCTGGGTGATTGATGGAATTCGTACGTGGGCCGTTGCGGGGAAAATGTCCAATTCGCAGCAGCGGATTGGCGATTTCTTCCAAGACATACGGCTGTACTTCGGGAATTCCAACAATGGCCTGACTCCTGTGACCACGGCGCTGCTTGCTGCCGAAAGCAACGAGTCCAGTAATTCCGCGATTACGATCACAGAAGCTACGGCGAACGGTACTCCAGCTTACGAAGAATTTGGGACGGATCTTCGGATCTGGCAAGTGGATTTTCAAAAGCTCAACCTCGCCGTCGCCGGTGGCACAAAATACAGCTTTGGTGTATGGGCGATGGGCAGGCAAATTCCAGGGTGGAAGGGAAGACTTATCGCTGGTTTAACCATGCCTCTAATGCGCCGCTCAGCGCTGTAACGCAGGAAGGGGCTGATGGTTCCATGCTGATGTTTGACGCTGGCGGCAAGTTTGAAGGAAGCTTCCAGGCACAAGGGTCCGGCTGGGATAAGTCGTCCGACATCAACGTGCAAGTGTTCGCGCACAAAATCACTGGCTCAAAAGCAGTTCCGGTCGCCCAGTAGGTATTCAACTAAGAGCAAGCGTAATCGCTCCGGCGGTAATCAGCGCGCCGCCTATTAGCTTTGCCAAGGATAGGTTTTCGCCGAGAAACAGAGCGGCGAACACTAGCACAAAGGCAACGCTGAGTTTATCGACGGGGGCAACGCGTGACGCTTCACCTAACTGCAAAGCCCGAAAATAACATAGCCAGGAAAGCCCTGTCGCAAGTCCCGAGAGCACTAGAAAAAGCCAGCTTCGCCCGGAAATTGTCCGTAGTGCACCGGTTTGAAATGTCACGGCGGCGATGCACCAAGCAAAAAGAAAAATCACCGTCGTGCGCACTGCTGTGGCCAGATTGGAATCAATCCCGGAAATGCCAATTTTTGCCAAAATTGCGGTAGCGGCGGCAAATACCGCAGAAAGCAGAGACCAGAAAAGCCAATTCATTTCTTTCAGGATCTCTCGAAAGGGAAGGGAATTTGAAAGCAAGAAACGGAGTGTTCTGGGGAAATGGAACGCGTAACGTGGAGATCATGATGACAACCTCCTTAGAAAACGATCCGCGTTGGGCTTCCGTTAACGCCCGTGATGGGAAAGCAGATGGCACATTCTGGTTTGGCGTGCGCACCACTGGAATTTTCTGTCGCCCTTCCTGTTCAGCGCGCCACCCACGCCCAGAGAATGTGGTTTTCTTCGGGAGCATCCAAGAAGCGCAAAACCAAGGGTTTCGGGCTTGCAGCCGTTGCAAGCCACATCAGCCGTCCCTTCGCGAACAACATGCCGGCATGGTGGCGGAAGCTTGCCGAATGCTGGGAAGCGCAGAAGCCGAGCTGCCTTTGGAACAGTTGGCCAGCAGCGCAGGCATGAGCGTTTCCCATTTCCATCGTGTGTTTCACTCTGTTATGGGTATGACACCGAAGCACTACGCGGCTGTGGTACGGGCTGAGCGCATCAAAGGGAAGCTGCAATCCAGCAGCACCATTACGGAGGCTATCTATGATGCCGGATACAACTCGAATGGTCGATTCTATGAAGAGTCCAACCGAATTCTGGGAATGACGGCCAAAGCCTATCGCAAGGGCGGTAGCCGTACCAGTATCCGCTTTGCGGTAGCCGAGTGCTCGCTCGGCTCCATTCTGGTGGCTCAAAGTGACCGAGGAATTTGCGCCATTCTCCTGGGAGATGATCCGGAAGCCTTGACACGAGATCTTCAAGACCGATTTCCTCAGGCGGATTTGGTGGGAGCAGATCCAGAGTTCGAGCAATTGGTGTCAACGGTGGTTGGGTTTGTGGAGAGACCGGCTATTGGACTTGATCTGCCTCTGGATCTTCGTGGCACCGCATTTTCAACAACGAGTCTGGCTGGCCCTGCAAGAAATTCCGGCAGGCACAACGGTGAGTTATTCCGAGATTGCGAACCGGCTTGGCTCACCGCAAGCAGTGCGCGCTGTGGCGCAGGCTTGTGGTGCAAATTCTTTGGCTGTGGCGATTCCTTGTCACCGCGTAGTACGAACCGACGGGAATCTTTCCGGCTATCGATGGGGCATAGAGCGAAAGCAGGCACTGCTGGCGCGGGAAGCGCCACGGGTGGCGTAGCTCTGTCTTGCTGCTTGGATGATTTCGTGCAGACTTTCCTGCTAATTTGGCGGCCCTTTATGCTCAGCCCGTCAGGCTGTAGACCAATGGATGTTTGTAAACTGAATTCATATTCTCTGTTTAATTATTTTAAGTTTTAGAGACATCAAAAAATCCAAGCTAATGAATATTGTGGCTATGAGCAGCAAAATTGCGGGCAGGAAAACAATCTGCGCGGAATGTAGGCGGTGCAACCAAATACTGTGTGGGGCATAGAACGCCCACTCGCAAACAATTCCACTAAATGCAAGCTGCTGTGAGCGCATTGGGTTTGCCCTAACCAAGAACGCTGCCCACAAGAGCAATATTCCACTGATAAACCCTATCAGGATGAGAAACCCTAAACGGCTTATCACAAATAGCCCAGCTGCCTCCGTTCCTCGTAGGGGCAACACAGCTACCAGCAAATGCAAGAAAAGTAGCGGAAACGTTATGACGACAGTAATTAGGTAGAGGAACACCTTCATTCCTAACTCTCGTAAGGAATGTCTACCTCGGTAAAGCTGCCTGTCGTGGTCGCATTGATAGCGGCAACCACTTGTGAAACATGGCGGCTTGACCAGGCTCCAACGCCCTCTTTCCAACACAACAATGGCAATCTTGCGACCTGAAAGATTCTGTTGATAGCTGATGTTTTTATCGGTTGTCACCAGCACTTCAAACCCTGCAGCCTCGGCTTCTTTCAGCAACTCCCCATTTCCCAATTCTTGCCATCCACGCGCACGGGCCTCGGTAACCATGTGGCTGTCGATCAGCAAGCGGGCCAAAGTTCGTGGTGTGCCGTTGTCGAACAGAATCAGCATCAGGGGCGGGAGGAAATGGGCGCTTCCGCTGTGAGCGCAGCAAATTGCAGGACGGCTTTCACCTGCTCGCGCGTCACGCCAAATTCCTCCCCCAATTCGTCAATGCTCATGTCTTGAAGATTTTCAAAGACGGTGGAAACCGGCGTACGAGTACCTCGGAATACCCATGCGCCGCTTCGCTTGCCTGGGATACTTTCTACTGCGGGGCATTGTGACCAATCGAAATTTGCCATATTTGGACCTCTTGTTTGAGAATACGTCAGGTTCACTCATCGATTCGATCCGTCGTCACACTCTTGGTTATCGAGCACAAACCATGTTTACCCCTCACCCAGAACGAGTACGACCTGCTGCTCAATGCCACACTGTACTCTGAGTGTCATACCGAACTCACGTGAGTGAATACGGATCATGTCCGAAACGCTGGCGGTATCGCTCCGCAAAACCTTCCTGGTAAACGTCTTTCGGCGAAGTACATCTCTTCGGTGCGCAAATCCTTGGTTTCAATAAATCCGCGTGATTCGCATTGAACGAAATCGCCGACCAGTTCGCGAACCCGAGCAGAAAGGTTCATCCGGTTAGGCAAGCTGCAGGCTTCTAAACGGGCTCCGAAATTCACGGCATCCCCCCAAATGTCGAAGGCAAATTTGTGAACGCCGACCACGCCAGCGATCACTGGACCTGCGTGTACCCCAATTCGAACTCCCACAAGGGAAGGCCGCCGGGAATTTCCAGCTTCTTTACCACTTCTACCATTTCCATCGCTGCCAAAACGGTATTTACCGGGTGTGATCCGGCGGAATCCTGCAGGCCCCCTGCCAGCATGTAACTGTCACCAATTGTTTTGAGCTTCTCTAGTTTGTAGCGGGCCACAATATGATCAAACTGCGTAAAACAATCGTGCAGCACGCGTACCAAGTCAGCGGCGGTGAGTTGGCGTGTTAAATCGGAAAATTTCACGAAATCTGTGAACAGAATCGTGACCTCCTCCAGATCGCGCGTTCACCCCAGCCTTCTTCGCGCAAATCCTCGGCAATGCGTGCAGGAAGTATGTTTCATAGAAGCTGTTTTTCCCGTTCATGCACCGTTTTCTTTCAACGGAAGCGCCTGACATGGGCGCGCAGCAACGTCAAATCAATTGGCTTCGGTGTAGTTATCCGCACCCGTTTCATGCAGCGGGATAATGGCATCCATTTCCTGGATGGCTTACAGACGATGACGGGAATTTCCCGAAGGACTGAATCGGCTTTCAGAATTCCAGCACCTGAAACCCATCCATTTCCGGCATCATGATATCGAGCAGGATTAGGTCGAAGTTCCCGGTGGCGTATTTTCTCTAACGCTTCCCGTCCATTGACGGCAATTTCGGTGCGGTGTCCCTGACGCTGGAGAATCCGCACCAGCATATCCCGATTATTCTCATTGTCATCTACAACCAAAAGAGAGCCGGGGATGGTCTGATTTGGCAAGGCAGTTTTATTATAACTTTGGGTACTTTGTGGCAAAGCTGCTGGTGGTGGAAGACAACGAGATGAATCGCGACATGTTGGTACGGAGGCTCACGCGAGCTGGGTACCAGGTATTGGTTGCAGTAGACGGGCTGGAAGGGGTACGTGCGGCACAAAAAGAAAAACCGGATTTGATTTTAATGGATATGAGCTTGCCGGTGCTGAACGGGTGGGACGCAACGCGCACAGATCAAAAGCGACGTCACCACGCAATTCATTCCTGTGATCGCACTGACTGCGCACGCCATGCCAAGTGACCGCGAAGAAGCGCTAGCAGCAGGCTGCGATGATTACGACACGAAACCGGTGGATTTTGCCCGCTTGACCAACAAAATCAAGGCTTTACTTCCTCCTTTGTAAGGGCAGCTACTTCCCGGCGAATGGCATCCGCCGTTTGCCCCAGGTGAGACTCATCCGTGTAAGGTTTCCGGGGCCAGAAAAAGCCGCGTAGTCCATCTTTTTTGCGGCGAGGCACTACATGGACATGGAGATGCGGCACGCTTTGGCTGATGCGGTTGTTGATGCCGAGAAAGGAGCCTTGCGCCTCCATGGCGGTTTCCACCGCTTTGCACAGCATTTGTGCATTCAAAAACAGGGGGCCAACCATTTCAGGGGGAAGGTCGGTCAGCGTTTCGGCATGCTGCTTGGGAACCAGCAAGGTGTGACCGGGAAACAATGGGCCGATATCCAGAAACGCCAGTGTGCGGTCATCCTCAAACACGATCTGCGCTGGAATGGCACGGCTAATGATTTTGCAAAAGATGCAGTTTTCCATTACTTCACGATCCGGTCTGCCAAGTCTTCCAAGGAATCCACCAGGAAGTCAGGCGGATGTGCCTGAAATGTTTCGGGCTGAAAACCATATGTGACGCCGCACGCACCCACGCCTGCATTGCGCGCGGTATGAATATCTACAGCGCTGTCGCCGACCATCAAGGTTTGTGCCGGCTGCGCACCACATTGGGTAACCAAGGTTTGAATCCCAATGGGATGAGGCTTTTTCCATTCAAAGCTGTTCCCGCCATACACATAAGCAAAGTGGGCACCCAATTTCAGTTCGTCCACAATTTCCTGACTCATGCGTACCGGCTTGTTGGTGAGCACGGCTAAGGGAATGCCTTTGGCATGAAGGCGATCCAAAGCAGAGCGCACACCTGGATAAAGCCGAGTGTTGTCTAGTTTATGCGCCCGGTAGTACTGAAGGAAGAAAGTCAAGGCATGTTCCACGTCAGCCTCGGAAGCTTCCGGGCCAAGGGCACGTCGGATGAGGACATCCGCCCCGTTGCCCACATAGGACGAAACAGTTTCAATGGAAAGAGATGGCAGGCCCATCTCTTGGCGTGCCGCATTCACGGCATGGACCAGATCGAGCTTGGAATCGATCAACGTGCCGTCTAAATCAAAAATAAGCAGATCCATTTACGATACAGCGCGGGTTCGCGGCTTCCCAACAGCGCGGGAAATCGGCTTCCGGCGAGTGCGCCGACCCTCTAATTGAAATTCCACCATCTTCCGCTGCAACGTATTGCGATGAATTCCTAGTACTTTGCTGGCTGCGGATTGATTCCCTTGACTCTTCGTCAAGGCTCGTTCAATCAGCGTTTTTTCCAGTAGTTCTACGGCCTCCTCCAGAAAAAAGCCAGCTTCCAGGAGCTGTTCCACCAATGCGTCAAAGCGTTCTTTCATGTAGTTTTGCTGTTAATGGGAAGCTGCCGTTGTTTGCCGGTCTTGCGCATCCTGCCATATGGTCTTGATTTGCCCGTACTGCTTCAAAAACTTCTCTTCCAGATCTGCCGGGAGAAAACGATTCACCAGTCCAGACAGTTTCATCACGTAGGGGGCCACTCGCGAATGTAACACAGCAGCGGAGGCTTGCTGATTCCCTTCATGAGCAAACCAAGTGCTGAACAGCATTAACACGCCAAACCCCATCAGCATTCCGCGTATGGCACCGAAGCCGGCACCGAGCAGGCGATCCATCCAGGATAAGCCGATGGAGTCCAGAATGCGCCCTACCACAGCGGAAAGCAATGCTCCTGCAATCAACACACCTAAAAAAACTGCCAAGAATCCGCCTACACTCGCCATCAAAGGCGAATGCACATAGGGTTCAAATCGATAGGCAACGGTTCGGTAGCACCAGGCTGCCGCCACCAGCGCCAGAACGGCAGCAATCAGCCCGATGATTTCTCGTGAGAAGCCTTTCCGTGCGCCTGTTAAGGCAGATAAGACAATGATGCTGCCCAGCAGAAGGTCTAACCAACTCACAGTTCTTTTCCTGTCAGGATACGATACGCCTCGAGGTACTTCCGAGTGGTGTTTTGGATGACCTCCGCTGGCAGTGAAGGAGCTGGCGGCTGCTTGTTCCAGGAAGTGGTTTCCAGATAATCTCGAACGAACTGCTTGTCGAAGGATTTTTGTGAGCGGCCCGGCTGGTAATCATTTGCAGGCCAGAAGCGGGATGAATCGGGAGTGAGTACTTCATCCGCAAGCACCACCTTTCCATCGATTAGCCCAAATTCAAATTTGGTATCCGCGATAATGATGCCTCTCTGCAGGGCGTATTCGGCAGCTTTCCGGTAGATCCGAAGCGTTAGTTCGCGCAGTTGTTCTGCCAGTTCAACGCCAGCGATTTGCTGCATTCCTTCAAAAGAAATATTTTCATCATGCCCGGAAACGGCTTTGGTGGCAGGCGTGAAGATTGGTTCTGGTAACCGGCTACTTTCCTGCAGGCCGCTCGGCAAAGCGATGCCGCAAAGAGTTCCGCTTTGCTGGTAATCCTTCCAACCAGACCCAGCAAGGTAGCCTCGCGCCACGCATTCGGCTTGTACCATTTCGGCACGCCGTACCAACATGGATCGTCCGGCAAGCTGTTCTTTAAACTTGCGAAACTCCACTGGATATTCTTGAATGTCCGCGGTGACCACGTGGTTGGGCACCACATCTCGCAAGAAATCAAACCAGAAAAGAGAAGTCTGTGTCAGTACTTTTCCTTTTTCCGGAATACCGTTGGGCAAAATGCAATCGAATGCGGAGATGCGGTCTGTGGCGACAAAAAGAAGATGCTCTCCAGCATCGTAGATATCACGGACCTTGCCTTGGTGGATCAGGGGAAAAGGGAATTGGGTATTTCTCAAAGTGGGGAATGTTTCTGTTGTCACGGTTGTCGCATCACCTCCTTTTTCCGTATCCGAAGTATACCGCCACGTCCATCAGCCGTCAGACCGGTACGGCTTTTTTCCAACTCTCCAGCGTTTCCTGCCACGCGGATGCTTCACAGCTTTGGGGAAGAATGTCGCCAATCACAGCGAGTGTATCCGCGCCAGCGGCCAAGACACCGGGAGCATTGAGGCGATTGATCCCTCCAATCGCGACCAGCGGATGAGACACCTCGCCGCGCCACTCGCGCACGCCTTCTACCCCAATCACAGGATCGGGATTTTTTTTGCTCACCGTAGTGAATACAGGCCCGACCGCAATATAATCTACCGGTTCTTTTCCAGCTTCGCGAAGCTGCGCTAAATTATGCGT
Source organism: Bryobacterales bacterium (assembly GCA_963791675.1). GTDB lineage: Bacteria > Acidobacteriota > Terriglobia > Bryobacterales > Bryobacteraceae > JALYXI01. The sequence goes on along the minus strand of CAWBTD010000023.1, from coordinate 42,838 downwards.
GGAAAACCCGAGCAACTTTTCCGGCCCAATCAACCGTCGCGCTTCAGAGGGTGGCAGATCGTCTTGCCCCACGTGCAACCCAGCATCGAGCAGAATTGCCATATCCGCACGATCATTTACTACAAGCATGGCGTTCTGTTCTCGGCAAAGCCGCGCAACCTCCGCAGCTTCTGCAAACAAAGCACGAGACCAATGATCTTTATGGCGAATTTGTAAGATGCGCATACCGCCTTGCAGCAGAAACCGGGCAGCATCTACTATTCCGCATCCCGAACTCTGAAGCGCACCTGTATCCAGAATCGGATAGAGGCGAGGCAACACGAATTTCAAAACCATTTGGACCGCCGGAGGTAAAAGAGAAGAAGCGCTGTGGTAAGTACCATCATGCCAATCACAATCGGTGTTCCATAAGCGGAATCTTCAAAGGGTAAGCCTTTGGTGTTCATGCCGTAAAAACCGGAGATCACCAGATACCGGCAGCGCAATGGTTCCCAGAATGGTCAACACTTTCATGACTTCGTTGGTTCGATTAGCAACGCTGGAAAGATAAACATCCATGGCTCCGGTCAGGAGGTCGCGCTGGGTTTCCATCAGATCCAGGTTCCGGGCGACGTGATCGTAGATATCCCGGAAAAATGGCATTAAATCCTTCTGAATGATCGACGATTCAACGCGGTACAGGTGAGCTGATACATCCCGTGTATTTGCCAAAATCCGTCGAAGCTCGATCAGCGTCCGCTTTGCAGCGAAGATGCGGGAAAGGACCTCAGGGGAAGGATTGCCCAGAACTTTTTCTTCCACCTCGTCAATTTCGTCGTCAATCTTGTCCAGAATGGGAACGTAAGAATCCACAATTCCATCCGCCACCCGGTATAGCACCTGATCCGGCCGCAGTGTTTCTTCTAAAGCATGAATGGGGGCCAGGATTTTGGTAACACAATCATGATTGCCTTCTTGTACGGTGATTACCCAGTCCGCGCCTAGGATAATGTCCAAATCATGCACTTCCAATTCACAGGGTTGATGGACCCGCACCGGCTTCATCACAGTAAACAAATATCCCGTGTTTTCCTCCACTTTCGCCCTTTGATTCCTTTTTCGGCAGTCTTCCACGTGCAAAGGATGGATTTTATACTGCTGTGCTAATCGATCTAATTCTGAATCATGTGGATCTCGGATGTCATACCACTTCAGCATCAAGCATCAGCATACAGCCGAAAAGTAGCGTGGTTCCGATTCCGTCTCTAAAATAGAAAGATCACCATGATCCAGAGCGCCATTCCAGAAGGGCTCACCTTCGATGACATTCTTTTGGTACCTGCACGTAGCGAGGTTTTACCAGCAGAAGCAGACACACGAACACGGCTGACCCGAAAGATTCCACTCAACATTCCGATTGTGAGCGCAGCCATGGATACCGTGACTGAATCTCACCTGGCAATTGCGTTAGCGCAGCAGGGTGGCATCGGGTTTATTCACCGCAACATGGGTATTGGGCGGCAGGCGGAAGAAGTGGACCGCGTCAAGCGCAGTGAAAGCGGCATGATTGTGGACCCTGTCACGATCGAGCCGGATAAGAAAATTTCGGATGCGCTGGCGTTGATGGAGCGCTATCGCATCTCCGGTGTTCCCGTCACGCATGAAGGAAAACTTGTCGGAATTCTGACGAATCGGGATCTCCGTTTTGAAACGCGAACGGATATTCCCATTTCGGACGTGATGACCAAAGAGAATCTCATCACAGTTCCCGTTGGCACTACCCTGGAGCAAGCAGAAGCAATTCTGCATCGCCATCGAGTGGAAAAATTGCTGGTGGTGGACGACCAATTTGTGTTGAAAGGGCTGATCACCGTAAAAGATATTCAGAAAAAACTGAAATATCCTGCTGCCGCAAAAGATGAGCAGGGTCGTTTACGCGTAGGAGCCGCCATTGGCGCAACCGGAGATTTTCTGGAACGCGCTCAGGAATTGGTTCGCAATAAAGTGGATTTAATTGCGATTGATACTGCGCATGGGCACAGCCTTCGTGTGATGCAAGCCGTGGCTTTGATCAAAAGGAAATTGCCTGAGGTGCAATTGATCACCGGCAATATTGCGACCTATGAAGCGGCGCGTGAACTGATTGACCTGGGCGTGGACGGCATCAAGGTTGGCATCGGCCCCGGTTCGATCTGCACTACCCGCGTAGTGTCCGGCACGGGAGTTCCCCAGATCACCGCCATTATGGAATGCGCCCGAGCAGCGCAGGCAGCGGATATACCGCTGATTGCCGACGGCGGCATTAAGTTCTCCGGTGACATCACCAAAGCCATTGCGTCCGGTGCAAGTACGGTGATGATTGGGAGCCTTCTGGCGGGCACTGATGAAAGCCCGGGCGAAACGATTCTGTACCAGGGACGCACATTCAAAACGTATCGCGGCATGGGTTCGCTGGGCGCAATGGCAAGGGGCAATACAGACCGGTATTCACTCGACCCGAATGCGAAGCTGGTCCCGGAAGGAATTGAAGGCCGGGTTGCCTCGAAAGGCCCCTTATCAGAGTTGATCTACCAGTTGGTGGGCGGCTTGAGGGCAGGCATGGGTTACTGCGGCGCACGTGACATTCCCACACTTCAGCAAAAAGCCCAGTTTGTGCGAGTATCCCCCGCAGGGCTGCGGGAAGGCCATGTCCATGATGTGATTATTACCAAGGAAGCTCCCAACTATCGCGTGGAATAGGCCGGTAGGACTCACTGAACGGTGAGTCTTACTGGCCTACTTTGTGGTTCGATTTAGAATTCGAAACGCGCTTGCAGAACACCGGCCCGGGGAGTCTGGAGCGTGGTGCCGGTATTGATCCGCCCGAAGCCGCTGGAAACAAGACCCGCTGTGGTCCGAGTCTGTGTGGCTTGGGCATTGGTGGAATCCGGAACGTTCAGATACGTTCGGTTAAACACGTTGAAGAATATCGCCGTAAGGCGGAAATTCATCTTTTCCCGTACCCGGAAGGACCGCCCAAAGTTCACCTGTTCACTAGGGCGCCGCGCTGCGCGATAGTCATTGTAGTAACCGGCGGCTGTGCCCCAGGTGCCAGGGGCCGGGTCTGACCAGGCATCCTTATTCAACACAAATGTGTTGTTCGGATCAAAACAATGACAGTTCAAGTCCTGAGTGAATAAGGGCACTCCAGGATTCCGGTTTTCGAACGTAACGCACGAGGAGTTACGAAGCAGCAAGGAGTTCAGACCCGTTATTCGCACAGGGAACTTGGATCGGGAACCCGCTTTGGTAACGCATAATGGCTCCAATGGTCCAGTCTCGGGCCAATGTGCTGACCCAGCGGTTTGAAGTCACTGCTGGCGTTTGGTAAGTGATTGCCGTAACGAACACAAGGGGAAGGGAACTAGGCGAGAGTTGTTTCTGCACATTTCGGTTATAGGCATCATTGATAGCCGCGCCGCCGCCACTATCTAAGCTGTTGGTTCCCAACTCCAACTCCTTCTGCCAGGTGAAAGCCACCTGTGCGGTTAGCCCATGTGAGTAACGCTTGGTGACTTTTGCCTGCAGAGAGTCGTACCAGCTATTTCCGAGCGGTGCCCAACGCACCGGGATGGTGCCGTATTGCGGGAAAGGCCGAAGCGACTGCGCGAGCGTCAGGCCGAGCGGGAAATCCGGCGTACGGCACTTGGAATCCGTGAGCCTGCGGCACTCCACTGGCGAAAGTAGAGGTTAAAGTCGCTCTATCTGCCGCGTTGGTGATATTCAGACCTCGCGCAGCAAGCGTTTGCGCCGTATTGCCGTTTAAATCTTCCAATCCATTTGCCTGCTCCCATGCGCCGCGATTACCAACATAATTCGCTTCCACCAGCAGATTGGTCGTGATTTCGCGTTGAATACCAATGCTCCATTGATTGATGCGGGGCGGACGGCCACCATTCGGATCGAGAAAGTATGGGCGGCGAATTGATCTGATTGGGAAAGGGAACCACGCCCGGATTCAGAGTCGATGGAAATAAGCTGCGCTTGCGTGTAAGGCAATCCGTTGCGCAAGGTTGCCGCTGGCGTGCCGTACGATGGTGCAACAAAGGAAAGCTGATTATAGTCGGAAAAGCCTACAATCGGAGTATTGCTGATGTAGTTGAAATTGGACGTCTGGCCGTAAGTTAAGCCCCATCCTCCGCGAATCACGGTGTGCGGAAGAACCTGCCAGGCGAAACCGAGCCGCGGCTGAATTGCATACGGATACGTTTTCGTAAATTCGCAATTGCAACGTCCCGGGCCATAGCCGTCATACACCACTGCGCCGGGCAGACCGCCTGCGGAGGGATTTGGGGTGGTCAATGAAAACTCACTTAACCGGTTGTTCAACTCCGACAAGGCTCCCTGGAAATCCCAGCGAAGACCGTACTCCACTGTAAGGGAGTGCGTAATCTTCCAACTGTCCTGAATATATAAGCCATAGGCAGTCTTTCGAAACTGCGGATCTTGCGGTGTCTCCACCGAGGCGCTATCCACCGCCCCGAGCAGGAAACTCGCGTATGGAGAATCCCACTCCGCCACCGCTCAGACTTTGACCGTTTGTGGAAGGCAGGCCGCTTTCCACAGCGCTGAAGTTAAAGATTCCCTGGCTGCCCCGCGACATTTCGATCCGTATGAGCATCTTTGCGCCATTCGGCGCCGAACTTGTACGTATGATTATTCCGAACGTAAGTGGTAGCGGCAATCGCTGTCGGCTTCTCCGAATAATAATAGTTGGCATTCACTGGCCCAAGATTCAGAACGCCTCCATAACTGATTGGAAAGCCCTGTGAGCCGAGGAAATCCGGTTGCGGTGGTGCCGATAAAGTTTACCGGAACGCCGCCATTGAGACCTAGATTCGGAAGGCGCATCGTAGGCAAGAACACCCTGAAAAGCTACATCCGGATTCAGATTGCGAATAAATCCCAGGCCCGAGGTGGAACAGCACAGTCGGCGTAATGGAGTAATCGTAGTTGATGCGAACAGTGGGAGTGTCGCCTCGCCCATTGCGGGTTGCCGTTACCGGAACGGGTAAACCGTCCGGCCCGTTCCATCCCATGGTGCCCCGGTGCGAGTAGTAAGCCGGAGAGGTGCTGCTTATCGCTGATGTTGTGATCGATCTTGAAGGTAAATACCGTCTGGGTAGCGCCGAATGTATACTGCTGCACCCAGTTGTTGACCAGCGTGGTCCCATTGTTGGGCAGGGGAATCAGGTTCTGAATTTTCAGCGCTACGGGGTCCATGCGGCTAAGGGGAATGACGTTGCCCGGAAAGGGATCTGTCACGGTCTGCCCGTTAGGTGCGGAGCGCGCCGTGCCGGGTCATAAATTGTGTTTTCCAGAATGCTCCGTCCGAGCGGGTCCGTGCCCAATACCTTGTTCGTAAGGATGGAGCTGAAATCGCCATTTCGCATGGCAGCGTCGGAACTGTGTTGAAACCTGTAGAAGAGGTTGTGTTCTTCGCCTGTTCGATATTGAAGAAGAAGAATGTCTTGTTATGGCCGTTGTAAATCTTGGGAATCCAGACTGGGCCACCGATGCTGCCACCGTAGTCGTTGCTGCGATTGGGTGGGCGCTTCAGGTGCCCGTTGCCGCTATTGGTGAATGGCTGCCCGGCATTGATATCTTCATTCTGAAAATATTCAAAAACAGAACCGTGGAACTGATTCGTACCTGATTTCGCAGTCAGGTTGATCAAGCCGCCGCCAATCTGCCCGTATTCCGGGGAGAAGTTGCTGGTCTGCAAGGTGGCTTCCTGCATCGCCTCCACGCCTGGGTTAATGTGATTCGCGTTCGGTTGTTGCGTGTTGGTGGATTCCTGGCCTTCAATTCGTACCCCAAAGGAATTGTTCGGAACTCCATTCACCCGGATATCTGTATTGCCGCCTGTAGGCAACAGGCTTGCACCCGGTTCGATATTCAGAAAAGCATACGGGTAACGCACGCCCGTGCTGGCGCCTGCCGCTTGGTAAAGCGGCAACTCCAAAATGCGCGAAGTCTGAATGTTGTGGCTTTGCTCGGCGCTTTCTGTTTTCAGCAGACGTGGCATCCGCGTTCACTACCACTGAATCCGAAGCTCCTGTGAGCTTCATCGCGATATCAATACGCATCGTCTGAGCGACAACCACTCGGACGCCTGTCTGTGTCAAAATCGCTGAAGCCGGCAAACTTTACATTGATGCTGTAATTTCCGGCTGGAAGTTGAGCAAGCGTGTAGTTGCCTGTGGGCGTGGTTACCGTATCGTACTGCGCGCCGGTATCGGCATTTCTGGCAGTAATCGCGGCATTGGGAATCACAGAACCTGCCGGATCAGTAACAGTGCCGGTAATGGTTCCCCTGTCACTTTGGCTAAAAGCGGGCAGAACCAGCATCAGAAACAAGACGGAACATAACGTAGTTCTCATCAACCGTATCCTTAACCTCTAAGTGCCCAACTTTTTAAACGGGCGTATTGAGGAAGGATTATATAACAACCACGGAGGTAAAAAGCCTTTGCCCGCTACTTACTCTGCGGCCATGCCGCCTTTGCCGACCACTTTCTTCAACACCCAAACGATCAGGCACGCAGGCAAAACACGCCAATGCCAAATAGCGGAAATCATCGATGTAGGCCCAAAGTTGAGCTTGGCGACCTAACGTTTCGGAGATCATGCCATACGCTCGTTCGTGTTGCGGTTCCAGGGCCGACGTGGGCGACATCACTTGCGTCAGCCGGTTCACTTCCATCTGGAAACGATTCAACTGAGGGGCAAGATTGTGCGCCAATTCCGTCCGGTGCAGTTGTTCGTGTCGGGCCACGATGGTATTCACGCAGGAGATGCCGACGCTTCCGCCGACGTTCCGCATCAGATTGTAGAGACCACTGGCGTTGCCAATTTTTTCCTGCGGAAGATCGCCCAAGGCCGTCGTGGAGAGCGGCACGAACACCATGCCCAAAGCAGAGCCACTGATAATCACCGGCCATAGCATGGACCAAGGGCCGATATCTAAATAGATTCGGCCCAGGAAAGAGACTACAGACTCCGAATATGATGAAGCCGGCTGTGATCATCCAGCGATTGTCGACGCGCGAAGTCAAAATTCCGATGAACGGCATGGCGACAATCGCTCCTACACCGCGCGGACTCACCGCCAAACCAGCGGAAGTAGCGGAGTAACCCATCAACGTTTGATAGTAGAGCGGCAACAATGTCACGATGCCGTAAATTGCTGCTCCAAACATAAAAATCAGGAAGCAGCCAATCGCAAAATTGCGGTTCTTGAAAATCGTCAGATCGACCAATGGTTTTTTGTTCGTAAATTGCCACCAGATAAACACAAGAAACGCGGCGACCATCACCAAGAATGTATACCGAATCCAGGTCGCTCCAAACCAGTCATCTTCCTGGCCGCGATCCAGAATGATCTGCATACAGCCCAGCCACACCGCGAGCAAGCCCAAGCCGATTCCATCAAAACGACCGGGTTTGGCGTTCTTGATATAGGGCGGATCTTCAATGAATCGACCGATCATGAACAACGCCAGTGCGCCGATGGGAATGTTGACATAGAAAGCCCATCGCCAGGAGTAAGTGTCGGTTAACCAGCCTCCCAAAGTAGGGCCTAACACGGGAGCCACCACAACGCCCAAAGCGAAAATCGCGGTTGCCAACCCTCGCTTCTCGGGCGGGAAGCTTTCCGTCAGAATTGCCTGCGAAATTGGTTGGAGCGCGCCACCTCCTGCTCCTTGTACCAACCGCGCAATCAGAATCATTCCCAAACTAGTGGCCGCTCCGCACGCAAATGACGAAATGGTGAAAATGATGATGCACGTCATCAGGAATCGCTTCCGTCCGAACCGGAGAGAAAACCAAGCGCTAGCGGGCAGAATCACAGCATTCGAAAGTAGATAAAAAGTGAGAACCCAAGTGGCTTCGTCGTTGGTAGCGGAAACGCTTCCCGCAATGTAGGGAACAGCCACGGACGCGATGGAAGTATCAATCACTTCCATGAATGTGGCGATCATTACCGAAACGGCGATTAACCACGGGTTGACGGACTTGCCTTCAGCCATTCCCAAAAGCCAAGCACGCCGTGTGCCGAGTTGCTTAGAGAAAGGAAGGCTTGGGTTTTACCGAATATACTGGTCTACGAAATCAGAGCCGAGGCCAACGGAAATATAGTGTTTCCGGCACATATCAATCTTGGTAAAAACGTCTTCAAAGCCGGTATGGTTGCCGTCCGCATCTACGTAATACATACACCCGGAAATTTGAAAGAAGGTAATCATTTCCTCCACGTCTTCCGGCACATAAAGGGTATGCGTTTCCCCTGGCGGTTCAAACACATAATCCCCTTGATTCGCTGTCCAATTATGTTCCAGATAACGCCAGGAACCTTTTAAGACAAAACCATGAACGGGAGCAGGATGCCGATGGCGGCTAAGGATGCCAGCCTTGCGTACCCGCAACAGATTGCACCATGCACCTGCCAATGTATTCAACATCAACGGGCGAAACCACACGTTTAGCGCTTGCGGAACCCAGATGCGCTCATCCGTGGGAATAGCAGCCGTCACAATTTGCTCCGGCGATAACGCGTGTGTGCTTGGAGTGGTGCCAGCCATGAGGTGCCTTACGCTGCTGAATACCCGCCATCCACCGGAAGAACGGCTCCGGTGATAAAGGTAGCAGCCGGTGAACACAAGAATACCACTGCTTTAGCTACTTCTTCAGCGCTTCCCCAGCGGCCCATCGGCGTTCTTTGCAGGATCTGAAGGGAGCGTTGTGGATCTTCCTGCAATGCCTGAGTAAAGGACGTCGCAATCCAGCCCGGCGCTACAGCATTGACCCGTATGCCTCCCGCTGCCCATGCAATTGCCAATGATTTGGTTAACTGCGCAATGCCGCCTTTGCTAGCGCTATAAGCCGGTACGCGTGCGCCTCCAAAATAGCACAGCATGGAAGCGATATTCACAATCGAACCTTTCCGCATTTCCAGCAGCGGCTTGCATGCCGTACACATGCGCATAGTGCCGGTTAAGTTTACTTCCAGCACTTTCTGGAACGTTTCGATCTCAAATTCCTTGTCTCGCTGAATCATTCCGGCACAATTCACCAGAATGTCCAGAGTGCTTACTCCACTCAACACTTCGTGAATGTCTCCGTCGCGGCACACGTCAAAATCGGGAAGGCCTTTGGCGATCACCGTTGCGCCGAGCCCCTGAAATTCGCGCGCTACCGCTTCGCCAATCCCGCTGGTGCCGCCTGTGACCAGAACTGTTTTTTCTTCAAAGCTAAACGTCATGCCACTCGTGTTCCAACATGCTCCAGACTACAAGATCCTTAAAATGCCCGCCGTGCGCTTCTGCCTGCCGCGCGATCCCTTCGCGAGTAAATCCAAGCCGCTGCGGAATGGCACAACTCTTCTGGTTTTCCACGGCACAGCGAATCTCAATACGGTGAAGGTGATAGTCCTGAAATCCCAAACCCACCAAGGCGCGGCACGCTGCTGTCATAAGGCCTCGGCCTTGCCAATCCTGCCCTAGCCAATAACCTATGCTGGAGCTCCGATTTCTTTTATCGATTTTGTGTAAGGTAATGGCACCGGCCAGTGCTCCTTGGCTGTAGATCACGGTCGGAAGCGCTTCCCCATTTTGATAGAGCGATGCCATGGATGCGATGTAGCGGCGCACATCTTCTGCCGAATGCGTAAAATCTGCCCAAGCCAGCCATGGCCGCAATTGATCCTGATTGCGATGGATTAACAGGAAAAGAGCTTCGGCTGCATGAACCTCCAGAAGCCGAAGCTCAAGCCCTTTGCCGATCTTCAGAGGAAGCATTTATCCTCGTTATTGTGCGCCAATTGACAAACCATGATGTCCGCTCGGTCTGCCAATGGCGGATACCCCGCCGGGGAGTTAAGATTTCTTTGCTTTTACGGGAACCACTGCGTCTTTTACGCTTTTCGCGATTCGGAACTTCACCACTTTCTTGGCCGCGATCTTGATGGTTTCACCTGTAGCAGGATTTCTTCCCATCCGTGCTTTTCGATCTACCCGTACTAAGCGGCCAATACCAGGAACAGCAAATACGCCGTTCTTTTTCACTTCCTTGACAGCGGTTTCCGCCAAGGTCATCAGCAACTGCCGTGCTTTCCCGTTCGGGAGTTCGCAGGAGTCCGCAATGTTTCGAATGATTTGAGATTGGGTTAACGCAGCTTGCGCCATGGCCACGATTATAGAGAAAACCAAAACAGGAAGCTACGGAAATGTTTAGAGAGGGCTGAAAAATTTATAGAGATTTCGCCAAAAGCGGGCTTTGCGTGGAATTTTGCTCCCATTCACGCAGTTTCCGATACACCAACTCCACCGGCAAACCCACTACGTTGCTGTAGGAGCCGTCGATTTTTTCAATAAATCGGGAAGCAAACCCCTGAATCGCGTAAGCGCCCGCTTTATCCATGGGCTCTCCTGTGCTGACATACCAGTCGATTTCCTGATCGGACAGAGCCGCAAACCACACCTTGGTTTTCTCCACAGTGACTGTTGTTTGCTCCCCTTGCAATAAACAGATGCCAGTGAGAACTTCGTGGCTTCTGCCCCCCAGTAAACGCAGCATTCGTTTTGCCTCCTCCGATGCCACAGGGTTTTCCTAAAATTTCGTGATCCACGGTGACCACAGTATCTGCCCCCAGCACTAATTCTGTGATGTGCTGTTGCGCGGCGAGTGCTTTGCTTCGTGACAAGCGTTGGACGTATTGCTCGGCTTGCTCTCCCGGCAGAAGCGATTCATCAATGTTGGCAGGGCGCACAGTGAAGTGAAATCCAGCCGTGCACAGCAGTTCGCTCCGACGTGGGGATTGGGAGGCCAGTATCAAATTCATGAGCGCGACATCAACGTTGCACCATCTTGGGAGTAAACTAGGCGGTACTTATGGCTCCTATTAGCTCACATCTTCCGGTGCTGATTGTGGGCGCTGGCCCCACCGGTCTTACTTTGGCTCGTGAGTTGGATCGGTACGGTGTTCGGTATCGGCTGATTGATCAGGCTCCTACGTCCGCCCATGAATCCCGCGCCCTTGCCATTCACGCCCGCACCATGGAGGTGTTTGAGCAACTTGGGCTGGCAGAAAAATTTCTCCAGCGTGGCCTCCTGGTCAAAAAAGTAAATCTCTATAGGGAACACTCTTTGCTGACCAGTGTTTCGTTTGACGGTATTTCTGGTTCGTATCCGTTTGTGCTTTCCTTGCCCCAAAGCGAAACGGAAGCCATTCTGGGCGAGAGCGTTTCGGTGGAGCGCAACCAGGAACTGGTGGACTTAGCCGAAACAGAAGGCGGAATGGAGGCAACGATTCAGCATGGGGATGGAACGCGGGAAGTGATCACCGCGAACTGGATTGCGGGATGCGATGGCGCCCATAGCCGCACGCGAAAACTGGCAGCGCTGCCATTTGAAGGGGAACCATTCCCTCAATCGTTCGTGTTGGCAGATGTTCGCTTGGAAACGGATCTCCCTAGCGACGAGTTTCATATCTTTATCAAGGAACATGGCCTGCTGGCTCTGTTTGGCTTCCAGGGCAATAGGTTTCGCATCATTGCCAGCGATCCTCCGCCTGATGCAGCGGACCATCCCACGCTGGAAACCATCCAGCACATTGTTGCCGAACGAGGTCCTGCAGGGATTCGGGTGAGTGATCCCGTTTGGATCGCGGCCTTTCATATTCAGTTCCGCATGGTTGCTTCGTTTCGAAAAGGACGCATTTTCGTGCTTGGCGATGCTGCCCATATTCACAGCCCAGCAGGAGGGCAGGGCATGAATACGGGTATTCAGGATGCGGCAAACCTGGCTTGGAAACTTGCCTTAGTGGAGCAAGGGCTGGCGGACGAAAAACTATTGGACACCTATGATGGGGAACGCCGCCCAGTAGCACATGACGTTGTGCGGAATACGGACCTTGCCACGCGTGCCATTTCTACCCACAACAAGGTCGCCCAATTCGTTCGCGACAATGCCATTCTTTTGGTTTCTTCCCTGGCAGGCAAGCAGATTGCCCGCCAAGTGTCCCAACTCGCTATTCACTACGGCCAGAATGATTTTGTGGAAGACCACGCCACTGGCGAAACTGGACCAAAGGCCGGCCACAGGTGGCCTGAAGTTTTTTCTGAGCCGCTTCACGTGCTGCTGATTCCGGAATCGCTTGTGTTGGGAGAGTGGTTTCCGCCATACAAGGACTATATCTATGTACGGCACTCGCCCGAGCACCCGTCGGTAGTGTACCTGGTGAGGCCAGACCAGTATGTAGCGTTTCGGTGCAACGCTGATTCTGCAGAACCACGATTGCGTTTCTATCTTGAGCGGCTGTTTTCCCATGTTAAACTTTGAACTTCTCTCTTATGGAACGCGCAAGCCGCATTATCGGGAAATTAAATGCTCCCGAACGGCCCCTCACGGACGAGCAGGTTGTGTTAAGTGCCTGGGCGCGAGCGGTGGGCAAAAAAATCGCGCAAAATACCCGGCCCTCTAAAATGGTGCGCACCAAGCTGGTAGTGGAAGTGGAAGATGCTGCATGGCAGCGTAATTTGCTTTCGCTTTCCAGGCACATTCTTTCCAACCTGGAGCGTGCTGTTGGTCCGGCGATGGTGGATGACATTGAATTTCGAGTAGTGCCGCGTAAGCGGGAAATGGAACGTGCTGCGGAATCTATGCCGCTGCTTCGGGACGAAGCCGATCACATTGCAGATCCTGTGCTCCGCGTCATTTATAAGGCAGCTCGTCGCAAAGAAATTGCATGAAGCTGACGGAAAAAGATGTACGGTATGTCGCCGGCCTGGCAAACTTACGCTTAACAGAGAGCGAGGTTCCGCAACTGGCGCAAAACCTAGACGAGATTCTGGCGCATATGGACCGCCTGAGCGAAATCAATACAGAAGGCGTAGCACCCATGGCTCAGGTTCTTTATGATGCTCCGGAAACCGCAACTCTGCGCGAGGATAAGCCCCACCCCACTTTGGGAAGCGAAGCTGCCCTCGCGAATGCGCCTCTTTCCGGGCCAGGCTATTTCAAAGTGCCGCTGGTGATTGAGCGATAGCGGCCATGAACATTTCGAATCTCAACATCGGAGATATTCGGCAAGGATTGCGGAAGAAAGAGTTTTCGGCCAAGGAACTCGCTATGGAATCGCTTCGATTTGCCGAGCAAGTGAATCCGGAAACCAATGCTTACCTCCATTTTTCGCCGGAACGCGCATTGGCCCAGGCAGAAAGAGTGGACCAAAAGCTGGCGGCTGGAGAAGATCCCGGCGTTTTAGGCGGCGTGCCAGTTGGTGTAAAGGATGTAATTCTCACCAAAGGGATCCGCACCACTTGCGGCTCCAAAATCCTGGAGCATTACATTCCGCCGTATGACGCCACAGCGATCCAGCGCTTGGAAGCAGCGGGCGGCGTGATTTTGGGAAAAACCAATTGCGATGAGTTCGCCATGGGTTCCTCCAATGAGAACAGCGCGTATGGCCCGGTGCGGAACCCGGTTGCGCCGGATCGCGTTCCAGGCGGTTCCAGCGGCGGTTCGGCTGCCGTTGTGGCGCAGGGCACTGCGGTAGTTTCCTTGGGCTCTGATACTGGCGGTTCTATCCGTCAGCCTGCTTCTTTCTGCGGTGTAGTCGGGGTAACTCCTACCTATGGGCGTGTGTCGCGTTATGGCTTGGTCGCTTTTGCCAGCTCGCTGGACCACATTGGCCCGTTTGCTCGCAATGTGCGGGACGCTGCCACGCTCTTGCAAGTAACCGCAGGTCATGATGTGCAGGATTCCACTTCCGCGACCGCGCCCGTGCCGGATTACGCTGCAGCGATGGACGGAAGCGTGAAAGGCGTAAAGCTAGGCGTGCCGAAAGAATACTTCCGGGATGCCACGGGAGAAACGGCGGAACTGGTAAACAAAGCGGTTGAGACGCTTCGCCAAGCAGGCGCGGAGATTTCGGAGATCAGCCTTCCTTCCACGGATTACGCAATCGATACGTATTACGTGCTCAGCACGGCAGAAGCAAGTTCCAACCTGGCACGCTATGACGGTGTACGCTATACCGTCCGCTCTTCGCATTCCGATACCTTGGCGGATATGTTTCGCAACACGCGCGGAGAAGGCTTTGGCGTGGAAGTGAAACGCCGGATCATGCTCGGTACTTATGTATTGAGCCATGGCTATTATGATGCTTACTACCTGAAGGCGCAAAAAGTACGGGCGCTGATTACCCGCGATTTCACGCAGGCGTTTCAGCAGGTAGATGCCATTCTGGCTCCCGTGTCTCCTTTCCCTGCTTTCCGGCTCGGGGAAAAAGTAGACGATCCCATGCAGATGTACCTATCCGACATCTATACGGTGACGGGCAGCTTGGCGGGTATCCCTTGCATGAGTGTTCCTTGCGGGAGGACGCAGGAAAACCTGCCCGTGGGTTTGCAAATTCTTTGTAACCATTTCGACGAGTCCCGCATGTTCCGCATCGCCGACGCGTTTGAAAGAATAGTACAGTAAGGACGACATGCCATTTACACTACCTCCGCTCCCTTACGCTCCCGATGCGCTGGAGCCCTCCATTGATAAGACCACCATGGAGATTCATCACGGCAAGCATCACGCCACCTATGTGACAAATCTGAACAAAGCGCTGGAGTCCGCACCGGAATTGGCGGATGCGGCGATTGAAAAGCTGTTGGCGAATAACTGCGCCAACGTTCCCGAAAATATCCGCATGGCAGTTCGCAACAATGGCGGCGGTCATATGAACCACTCCATGTTCTGGCAGATCATGGCCCCGAACGCGGGCGGCAAGCCGGAAGGTGCACTGGCGGAAGCGATTACCTCCACATTTGGCAGTTTTGATCAGTTTAAGGAAAAGTTTCAGGCTGCCGGCGCAGGTCGCTTCGGTTCTGGTTGGGCGTGGCTGATCAAGGATGGATCAAAGCTGGACATCACTTCTACGCCGAATCAAGATAACCCGATCATGGACGGCAAAACGGGCATTCTAGGGCTTGATGTCTGGGAACATGCGTATTATTTGAAGTACCAGAATCGTCGGCCAGAGTATATGGCTGCATGGTGGAACGTAGTGAATTGGAAAGAAGTCGAAAAGCGTTTTCACGCCTAAGCTTTATGCCTTTGTGTAAGTAAGCGGTGCTAATTCGGTGGAGTTCTTTCAGTTTGACGAGAAATACCTTGCACGTCTAAGATCTGGTGATTCCTCCACCGAACAGCATTTTTACTCGTATTTTTCCAAGTATCTCCAAATCAAAGTACGCAGTCGGTTGCGGTCTTCCGAGGCCGTAAACGACATCATTCAAGAAACCTTTCTGCGCGTGCTAAAAGCCGTCCGTGTACAGGATTCGATTCACAATCCGGAACGTCTGGGAGCCTATGTCAATTCCACATGCAACCTGGTATTGCTGGAATACTACCGTTCCCAGAAGCGTGAGGACCCGTTGGAAGAACAGCTGACGGAACCAACAGACCATACCATCAATTTGGAAGGCGCACTCACCACGGAAGAGACTCGCGAGGAAGTGCGCCGCATTTTGAGAACGCTGGACCCAAAAGATCGCAAACTGCTCAATGACGTAATTCTGGAAGAGCGGGACAAAGATGAAGTTTGCCGCGAATTAGGCGTAGATCGTGACTACCTGCGTGTGCTGGTGCACCGCGCGAAAATCCAGTTTAAAAAGAAATACAAATAGCTTACTGGCGGTTTAACCGGCAACCATTGCTTGCAGAAGCCGTGGCCGGACCACCTTGCGCGTCAACAAGGTGCGCAGCTTGGAATGAGGGTTATCCATCTCATATGCACGCAGCGCCACTGCCAGAACACTGGCGGGTATTCCCGAAGCCCCCCAGCGAAGCTCTTCTTCCGAAACGGGAAGCTCGTAGACCTGGCCAATTTCTTTCCAGACGTTTTTCTGCTTTCGGATCACCTGGCACGTCTTTCGTCCGCTGATGCGAATTCCTAATCCGTTCCTGATCGTGAAGTCCTCATATGCCATAAGCACGCTCTATTTCTATGAGACGCTACAAGGGCGAATTCCGATGATACATTTCGCATTTTTAACGAATATTTCACGTAAACCACGTACTTAGAACTACATAGCGGCTTGAAATGAATGGGCCTCATAAGTGTTATCTATCTAACGTGATGTAGTTAAGACGGAGTAGTTTCACAGGGCAACTAGGGAACCCAGCAGAGAATTTGCTATACTGGCAGTTTACGAAAAAATGCCGAAACGTACATTCCAGCCCAATAACCGGCGACGCGCGAAGACGCATGGTTTTCGGACGCGCATGAAAACCGCCGATGGCCGCGCTGTGCTGTCCCGCCGCCGTGCCCGTGGTCGCCATAAGCTTTCTGTCAGTGACGAGGCGTAAGAATTTCTCTTTCACCCGGTAGCACCAGGGCCGCCTGCCGCTTTCCAAAGAGTGCCAAGCTATTACGATCCAGCGACTTCCGAAAAGTTTATGATGGAGGTATCCGAATTTCCGGGCCTTTGTTTGCTGCGTTCTGCTTATGCTGTCCAGACGTGGGGCGTCCGCGGATTGGTTTCACCGTCCCGCGTGGCTTGGGAAAAGCAGTGGTTCGAAACAGGATTAAACGTCGTTTTCGCGAGGCCGCTCGAATGCGGCTTCAGCAGCTAAGCCAACCGTGGTCGATTGTGATCAATCCTCGCCGTGCCTCCATCGAATGTCCGATGGTGGATCTGTGCCAGGAAATGTCCCGTCTTCTGGACCGATGCCTCCGACTCCCGTGCAACGGATCTTAGTGCTGCTGATTCGCGTATATCAGTCAGGAGTGTCTCCCTTTTTGCCTTCCGCCTGCCGGTTTTTGCCGACTTGCTCGGAGTACATGCGTCAAGCGATTGAGCACCACGGCGCCGTTCAAGGCGGCGTGCTGGGTGTGAAGCGTCTTTGCCGCTGTCATCCGTTCCACCCTGGCGGTGTGGACCCCGTACCGCATGCCTAACGAATCAAAGCCTGAGATTTCCATGCAGGTGCGAATGCTGATGGCATTCGTGCTGGTGTTTGGTGTCATTTTTGTAACGCCTTACTTTTATAAAATTCTTGCCCCTCCACCGCCGCCAAAGAAAGCGGTGAATACGTTCCCCAAGAAACCGGAAGCAGCAACCAGCGCTGTTGCCCCAGCGATTCCCGCTTCCCCGCAATTGCCTCCTGCCGGAACAACTGCGGCATCTGCAGAACAGGCCACGGTAATTGACACCGATCTGTATCACGTGACGTTCTCTAACCGTGGCGCCGTGGTTCGTAGCTGGACACTGAAAAAGTACACCGACGCTTCAGGTAAGCCATTGGAGTTGGTGAATGAAACGGCTGTGTCCAAGGTGGGTTATCCATTTGCCTTTGCATTTCGTGACAAGAAACCGTCAATAGACTTAAATCAGGCGCTGTTTGTTGCCAAGCCAGCCGCTGATGGCCTTTCCGTCGCATTTGAGTTTTCTGACAAAGGAACGTTCGCCCGCAAAGTATTCGAATTCCAGAAGAATAGCTACCTTTCTACTGTCTCTTCCGATGTGACGGAGAACGGTGCGCCGATTCTCAACCTGATGCAGTGGCGTGGTGGCTTTGGAGACTTGGCAGCTTCCAATGCGCCATCCCTTCAGGCGGAACTGCACTACGACTCTTCCGAAGGCAAGACGGTGCGCCAAGCGGCCAAAGTGGCCAAGGAAGGTCCTTTCAACACCGATGGCACATTTGCCTTCGCTGGTGTGGAAGACCAGTACTTCACTGCGGTTTTTCTTCCTGTCGGCAACGGTGCCATTCAAACGACTACCTTCAGCGACTCCGTGGCGACTCGCTTTGATAAGGAAGAACAGCCATATGTTGGCGCAGCGGTAGGCGGCACCGGAAAAACAGCTTTTTCGTTTTATGCAGGCCCGAAAGATGTTGATACTCTCCGGCAAGTGAATCCCAAACTGGAACAGATTGTGGATTTCGGATGGTTTGCCGTGATTGCCAAGCCGCTCTTTTTGATTCTTCATTTCGTGAACGACCATTACGTTCATAACTACGGCTGGTCCATTATTCTGATCACCGTGATCATCAATGTGCTTCTGTTCCCGTTGAAGCTGACCAACATGAAGTCCATGAAGAAGATGCAGAGGTTGCAGCCGCAAATTCAGGCCATTAACGAGAAATACAAAAACATTCCGATGCGTGATCCGCGTCAGCAGCAGAAGAATCAGGAAACCATGGATCTGTATAAACAGCATGGCGCCAACCCGATGGGCGGCTGTTTGCCCTTGGTGATTCAGATGCCGTTTCTGTTTGCCTTCTATAAAGTGCTTTCCGTATCGATCGAGATGCGCAGTGCAAGCTGGTTTTGGGTGCACGATCTTTCCCAGCCGGAAAGTCTGGCCATTCGCATTCTGCCGCTTCTGCTAATTGCTACTGGCTTTATTATGCAGAAAATGACGCCTACTGCAGGCGGAGACCCGGCACAGCAGAAAATGATGGCATTTATGCCGCTTATGATGGGCTTTTTCTTCTGGAAAGCGCAAAGCGGTCTAGTGTTATACTGGCTCACTGGAAACCTGATGGGTATCGCCCAGCAGGTGTTTTTTAATAAAACCATGACGCCTGCCGAGACGGGCATTATCAACGTGAAATCAGCTCCGCCAAAGAAGAACAATCGAAAGTAAGCAGGACTGCAACGTGAGCGAGAAAAAGTACAGCGTCGAAGCCCTTGGACCCCGTATCAAACCATTCCTGAGTCAAGTGATTCAGGACGCTGGTTTCGATCTTTCCTTTGTGCTTGCGGAAGGCGATTCCGCAAACCCTGAGATTGAAAACCCGGAAGTGGTGGTGAAGTTCAGCGGCGCGGATGTGGACCTCCTGCTTTCCAACCGTGCGGAACTGCTGCTGGCTTTGGAGCACACCACTATGGAAGTGCTGCGTATGCCCAGCGAGGACCATTCACGCCTTTCCTTTGACGCGAATGATTACCGGATGCTTCGGATCGCAGAGCTTCGCCTGTCTGCCACTGCGGCAGCGGAAAAAGTAAAACACACCGGGCAGCCATTCCGTTTTAATCCCATGAACAGCCGGGAACGCCGGGTGATCCATATCGCTCTGCGGAATGAAAACGAATTGCGGAGCGAAAGCGCAGGCATGGGCGGATACCGGCATGTGATTGTATACCCGGCAGGAATGCCAAGCTTGCCGGAACCTGCTCCGCCACCGCCCGGTCCCCGCACTGGAGACCGGGGTAATGACCCTCAACGAAACCATCGTCGCCCTTTCGACTCCCCCCGGCAGAGCCGGCCTGGGCGTCGTCCGAATTTCCGGTAATCAAGCCCGTCACATTGCGGAACGCTTAGTTCCTGGCGTTGCTCTGCTGCCTTGGGCAACACGATCCGGAATGCTGGTTGGAGCGGTGGATCGCGTTCTGGTCACCTGGTTTGCCGCCCCGCGTTCCTACACAGCAGAAGACATGGCGGAGATTTCCTGTCACGGCTCGCCCGTGGTGCTCCGTTATTGCGTGGAACAAGCCGTGATCGCAGGAGCGCGATTAGCGGAGCCCGGTGAATTTACGCTGCGTGCGTATCTGAACGGGCGCATTGATCTGCCGCAAGCGGAAGCCGTTCGGGATCTGATTGACGCCACTACGTTATACCAAGCGAAAATCGCTGCGCAACAAGTGGAAGGCTCTGTTTCCAGCCGCTTGCTGCCGATCAAGAATCAACTCTTGGAATTGATTGCGTTGCTGGAAGCGGGAATCGACTTTGCGGAAGATGATATTTCTGTTGCTTCTCGCGGAACAGATTCTCGAACGTCTGGTTCCCATCTGTGACGCTGTGCAGCGGCTTGCCGAAAGCTTTGCCTATGGAAATCTGGTTCGTTCGGGAATGACGCTGGCCATTGTGGGCAGGCCGAACGTGGGCAAGAGCAGCTTGTTCAATCGACTGCTGGAACAGGACCGCGCCATTGTCACTGATATTCCAGGCACTACACGAGATCTGATCTCGGAGAGCGCTGCGATTCACGGCATCCCGGTGAAACTGATGGATACTGCTGGCATTCGGCAAGGTGAAAGCGTGGTGGAATCGCTTGGAATTGAGCGCAGCATTCAGGCTATGGCGGATGCAGATATCACGCTGGTGGTTGTGGATGGCTCGCAACCGCTCACTAACCAGGATCGGGAGATCATTGCCAAGCAAAGCGGACGCTGGCTTCTGGTGGCCAACAAAGCGGATCTTCAAACGGTAACAGAAGGCATTCCGGTTTCCGCTGTCACCGGGCAGGGAATTGAGGAACTCCGAAGCCGCATTGTGCCTGCTGCGGAAGCTGCAGCAGAGACCGGTTTCATTACCAGCCTTCGCCATGAACACCTCCTGCAAGAGTCGCTGGAGGCGCTACAACGCGCTCGCGTCGCGGTAGAGGAACACATTCCCCATGAAATGCTGTTGCTGGATCTCTACAGTGCTTTGCAGCCCATTGACGGAATCACCGGAGCGACCACGGCTGACGACATTCTTCACCGGATTTTTTCTACGTTCTGTATTGGAAAATAAACGCTAGCCAAATTGAATTTGGGCAATCACCAGATCCGGCACTGTTTGATTCCAGTTCTGGGGAATATCGTCAAAGTTCAGGTGAAAGGATTTTGTTGCCCCGGAATTGAGCGGCCCTGTTTTAGGACCAGCAATGGTGACCCGCTCGCGCTTGATCACTTGCCGGTTCACGTCCCGGAACACGCATACCACTTGCACCAGATTTATGGTTCGCGGCCCTTTGTTGGTGATTTTGCCGGTGATTTCCGTAAGCGACATTTTCATGTAGCTATCGGCAGCCTGCATCTCTACGTCGCTAAGGGCAAGTTGATCCAGATACTGTCTTGCGTCCGCCGTTAATACCGGCTCAGCAGGAGGAGCAGATTTGGGAGCATACGTAAAATATCCGGCCACTGCAGCCACAATCAGCAGCACGGCCAGAAGAGGAATTTTGCTACCGCCCACCGACGGTCATCTCCGGTACCAGCAGTGTCGGCGATACAGTGGAACCACGAAACTCCAGGTCCGAGCCGACTTCCAGATTCATCAGCATTTGCTGCAATGTGCTGGCAATGGTCACTTCGGAAACGGCAAACGCGAGTTCGCCATTGCGTATCCAAAGTCCTGCCGCGCCCTGCGAGTAATCGCCGGTAGCGATGTTCACGCCGGAGCCGATTAACTCCGTCACATAAAAACCATTCGGAACGGAAGCAATCAATTCCTGTGGGCTTTTCGCGGCCGGCTTGGAGGAAGAAGTTTCCATGCCCCACGCCTGCATTGCCCGTAACGCCACGCGAAGCATTGCCGGTGGACTTCATATTTAGCTTTCGCGCCGAATACGTATTCAGGAGGTAATTCTTCAATATCCCCTTCTCAATCACCACGGTACGGCGCGTGGGAAGTCCCTCCGCATCGAACGGCGTGGTGCCGAACAATCCCGGCAAAGTGCCGTCGTCGATCACCGTGATGTTTTTGGCGGCAACTTGCTCGCCGAGCTTGCCTGCCAGAAAGGAAGACTGACGATAAATGGAGCGGCCTTCAATAGCGTCGAAGATGTTGCCCAGGATAGAGCGCGCCGTGCGTGGCTCAAAAATCACCGGCACGCGCTGCGTTTCCACCTTCACTGCGCCCGAGTCGGCGCAGGCACGCTCTGCTGCGATTCGGCCGACATCCTCCGGCTTTTCCAAGCCAGCAAAACTACGGCGCAGATGAAACCAGTAATCCCGCTCCATGGCATCGCCTTGCTTCGCCACCGGCACCGCACTAATGGAACAGGAACTCGACCGGTACTCCCCCGCAAACCCGCGCGAATTGGCAAAAACCCGATGGCCCAGGTAGGTATCGAACGAGGCGCCTTCCGAGTTAGTGATCCGCGGATCAAATGACAGCGCCGCTTTCTCCGCTCGTTTTGCCATATCCATCTTTTGCCGGTGTCCAGTTCCGCTACATCCGGCATTGAACAGCTGCAAATCCTCCGAAATCGCGCCAAACTCTTCCGCGTCCGGCAGCCCGACAAACGGATCTTCCGTGTTATTGCCGCCAGTTCCATGCCGCTGCCACCATCTGCCCGATACCTTCCGGCGTCAGGTCCGACGTGTACGACGATCCCGTATTCTTGCCAATCAGGATGCGCAAGCCCAGCTCCACGCGAGCCCGCCTCCTTCAGTGTTTCCACTTCGCCCAAGCGCACCTGGACGGAAAACTCATCACCTTCGGAAATCGTGCACTCAGCATCCGTCGCGCCCGGCGCCAAGGCCTGCCGGACCACGTCCCGCGCCAAATCGATCAAGCGGCTTGCCTCCGTTCCGCCCACCGTCATGCGGTCGATCCGCACCGTCGGAATCCCCACGCCCACCGGCACGCTCTGCCCTTCTTTGCCGCACACGCCAATGCCTTCGTCCAGCTTCAAGATCGTTGCCCACCATGCTGACGTACTTCATGGCTTCCGGACCGTTGCCGATCAGCGTCGCATTGCGCACCGGCCGAGTCAGCTTGCCGTCTTCGATCAGGTAACTCTCCGAAGCGGAGAACACAAAATTACCGCTCGTGATATCCACCTGCCCGCCGCCGAAGTTAGCGCAATACAGACCTTTGGGCACCGAGCGGATGATCTCTTCCGGGTCGCTCTCGCCCGCCAGCATGAACGTGTTCGTCATGCGCGGCATCGGGATATGTTCGTAGCTTTCGCGCCGGCCGTTGCCCGTCGCGCCGAAGCCCAGTGATGCGGCTGGAAAGCTGGTCCTGCAGATAGCCGCGCAGAATGCCTTTCTCGATCAGCACATTGCGTCTGCGTCGGATTGCCTTCATCATCCACATTCAGCGAACCGCGCCGGCTCGCCGATAGTTCCATCGTCCATCACGGTGCAAAGTGGGCTCGCGACTTGCTGGCCGATGCGCCCGCTGAACGCAGATGTTCCCTTGCGGTTGAAATCGGCCTCCAAGCCCATGTCCCACGGCTTCATGCAGAAGAACGCCAGGCCAGCCGGGACCCAGCACCACCACCGATTCGCCCGGCGGGCGCGTCCACGGCGTCCAGTTGCACAATCGCCTGCCGCGCCGCTTCCGTGGCAAAGTGTTCCGGCGTTTTCTCATTCAGAAAGAAATCCAGCTCCACCCGGCCGCCGCCGCCCGCATGGCCTTGCTGCGGCAGCACCGCCGTTCTGCGCGGGCCAGCGCCGCCACGCTCAGCCGCGCCATCGGCTGCCGGTCAAAGTTCAGCACGCCGTCGCTGTTCGCCACCAGCACGTGCCGCAAGCTATCCGCATAACGTGGCCTGCACCTGAAAAATACGCGGAGTCATATGCACGCGCCGCTTTTTCCGCGCGCTTCACCAACTCCACGCGTTCGCGGAACCCGACTTCATTCGGCGCGGTCAGCACCGGATACAGATTTCGTTTCTGCCCTCAGGGAAAGCGGAGTTTTTTCCACTTTCGCCGGACCCGCCGCAATGCAAGCCGCCACCTTGGCAGCCTTCGCGAATTTTTTCCGGACTGAGGTCGTCGCTATAGGCGTACCCGGTTCGTTCCCCAGCGATCACCCGACTCCCACGCCCAGCGAAACACCCTGAGTAGCCGTCTTCACAATCGACTCATCCATTGCGATCATGCTGGTCGCTAGATACTCGAAATAAATGTCCGCATAATCACCACCCTGCGAGAGTGCTTCCCCGAGATAGCTTTGGAGATCCTCCGTTGTGAGCCCGAATTTGGACGCAAAAAACGAGTCCGTAAATGACATATATCTTGACGATAGCACCAGGGTGCAAGGCTTTGAGGCAGGAACACGGCGCAGAAGCTTGGGGAAGTGAAGGGTATTTAATTGCGCATTCACGCGGGGTTAATAGTGCGAATCGTCTTATGTAGTGAAGGCGATCAAAGAGCGCCTCGGAAAAGGAAAAACAAAAGCCATGAAAAACATCACTTCAGCTGTTCTCGGATTCGCTCTGATGACTGGTGCCGCGGGACTCACGTTCGCCCAAGATGCCAGCAAGAAAGTGGAAGACAAATCCACCGCGACCACAACCACTACAAAAACCACCAAGGTGAAGAAGCACAAGAAAGCTGCCAAGCCAGCGGATGCTAACACCGCTACTCCGCCTGCTGCAAAGTAGTGCTTTTTGGGAAAGCTCCGGGGTTGGCGCGCATGGCGTCGCTCCGGAGCAAGCGGGATTCTCCTGGACTGTGAAGCTTCAGGACGGTTTTACAGAAAAGGGAGAAGGGAAGTAAGTCGCTACGCCTTGTTCCACAGGGCAAGCAAAAAAAGAGCAGCCCTATTTAGGCTGCTCTTTTTCCACAAGAACTTTATCGAACTCTTCTAAGACTTCTTCGTCAGGACGATAAACCAAACTGTAATCGATATCGTCATCCAGATTTCTCGGTCCGGAGCGCTCCTGACCTGTTTTACGCTCAAGCCGCTTTGCTGCCTTTTCTTTCTGCTTGTCCTGCCGAGCGAGTTCCTTCTGGCGTTTCTGAAACGTTGTACTCGATCTTCCAGCCATAGAATTCTCCCTTGCCTATAACTCGGCGCCTCTAGCGCCGAAAATTTTACCATCGAGGTTCGCGACGTTGTCGGCCGCCGCCGCCACCACCATGCCCGCCCCGGTCTCCCCCCCGGTCTCCGCCATAACCGCCACCGCCGCCGTAACCGCCGCGATTGCCACCGCCGCCAGACGGACGGCCACCGCCGCCACTCTCTGTTTTCGGCCTTGCCTCATTTACATTGAGTGCGCGACCACCCAGATTGGTGCCATTTAACGCAGCAATTGCACGTTCCGCTTCGGCTTCGTTCGCCATTTCTACGAATGCAAAGCCACGGGAACGGCCGGTTTCACGATCTGTTTTGATGCTCACCCGATCCACTGCCCCATAAGCCTCGAATAAGGAGCGTACCTGTTCTTCGGACGCTCCAAAATCGAGGTTACCGACGAAAATATTTTTCATGTTATCTCCTTCGCGATTTGAAAGCGGGCTAGTCGAGGCAGAATCGGGGATGGGGAACCTCCCCAGGAAAATCGGCCGGGTTTGCGGGCAAATCAAATACACCTCTACCATAGCAAATTCACGTGAATTGCTGCAATGACCGACCAGTCAGAGGAGGAGTAGAAAGGGGGAATTTCGTCTGGAAACCGCCTAAAATGCTTTCTCTCGGGCCGTGTTCATTACGTCCAGCATCATGGGCAAAGTCAGCTTCCCTGTAGAGGTATTCTGTTGGCTCGGATGGTAAGAACTCAACAGCAAAGGGTGTCCATTTCCGAGTCAGTACAAACGATTATGCCCAAATGGGAACAGTTTGCGGCGAACCACCACCCCGCGTTCCAGTTGGAGCCTGAGGTAGGCGTCAAACGCGATTTTTCCCAAGGCAACCACAACCCGCAATTGGGAAAGCAACTCCATCTCCATCTGTAACCAGGGAAGGCAATTCCGGACTTCCTGCGGAAGCGGCTTGTTATCCGGCGGAGCGCAATGAGCGGCGCAAGTGATCCAGGCACCGGAAAGCTTTAGCCCATCACCACGGAACTTGCTTTCCGGCTGGGAAGCAAAACCGGTTTCATAGAGTGCGCGATAAAGAAAATCTGCGGAGCGGTCACCGGTGAATACGCGGCCCGTCCGATTGCCGCCGTGAGCAGCAGGAGCCAACCCAACAAACAGCACCCGTGCGGCAGGGTCGCCAAAAGAAGGAACGGGACGACCCCAGTACGTTTCCTGCCGATAGGCGCGACGCTTGGTTTCGGCCACTTCCCGGCAATACTGAATCAAGCGTGGACACCGCTGGCAGGCAATAATTTCTTTCTGCAACTCCACAATGTCATTGATACAATTCAGCACGTGAATTCACCCTTTACTCTTGACGGATTAACAGCCCTGGTCACCGGGGGGGCCAGCGGAATCGGAGAAGCTACCTGCCGCGCTTTCCGGAACGCAGGCGCTTCTCTCATCATTGCAGATATGGATAAACACGCGCCGACGCCTTGGCGCAGGAGCTTGGCCAGTCGCGTGTCCTGGCAATTGATATCACAAACGAAGAGGCAGTGCGGGAAGCGTTCAGCACCATCTCCGCTCTGGATGTGCTGGTCAACAATGCTGGCGTCAGTTTGGTAGGGAGTGTAGAAGAAACCGGCCTGGAGGATTTCCAAAGAGTGATGCGCGTAAATGTGGGCGGCGTATTCCTGATCACCAAGTATGCTCTTCCGCTTTTGAAATCCGCTCCGCACCCCCCAGGAAAGATTGTGAACATTGGTTCCGTCGCAGGACTGATTGGCGTGAAGCGCCGGTATGCTTATTGCGCTACGAAAGGCGCTGTGATCGCGATGACCAGGCAACTTGCTGTCGATTACCCGAAAGAAATACGGGCAAACTGCATCTGCCCGGGAACAGTGGAAACGCCTTTTGTGGAGGGGTACCTAAAGAAATATCACGCCGGGGAAGAAGAAAAAACACGGGCAGAGCTTCATCAGCGCCAACCGGTAGGCCGCATGGGAACTCCGCAGGAAATTGCCACTCTGGCGTTATTTTTAGCCTCTGCTGCATCCGATTTCATGAATGGATCCGTCATACCTATTGACGGTGGTTGGACCGCCGCTTGATTCTGCATAAATTAGTTCCAACAAAGTACGTCGAGGGTATTGACGAATGGCCCTGGCATCTAGCAAACTAAACTTGCCGGTTGCTCCCCGGTTTCCTTGCCCAGTTGCTCTGGCGTCTTCGCGTTTTTTGTTGGTTCTTAGTATGGATCACAGCGTGAACTCGATGAAACACAAATACCTTCTCTCGATTTTGTTGTTTGTGCTGTATTGTCCGGTGCTTTATTCAGCGCGACCGGTTCATAAAAAGAAAAAAGCTGCTCCTGCTGCGGCGCACAAAGCTGCGAGCACTTCGCATGCGATTGCTTCTGCGCATACCCGTCGCGGCACAAAAGCCGTGGTTGCGACCCGAGGCGTTGCACGAGGACGAACGGTTGTGGCGAGATCTGCGCAGACGACCCAAAAAGGTATGGGTGCAAACCTGGGATGAGCCAACCTACCGTGATTCCACAAGCGGAGACAATTTGGAAGGCGAAGACCTTCAAGTTCGTCAAGCAGCAGTGGCGGCTTTGGGACCCTATAACGGCACGATCGTAGTATCGGACCCTACCAACGGGCGCATTCTGACCATGGTGAATCAGAAGCTTGCACTGGGAGGTGGCTTTCAGCCGTGCTCCACGATCAAGGTATCTGTTGCGCTGGCGGCCCTGCGGGAAAAGGTGGTTGAACGGACCAGCCCGATTCATCTGTATGGGCGTACGCATATGGATTTAACCAATGCGATTGCCCATTCCAATAATTTTTACTTTGCCAACCTTGGCGTCAAGCTTGGGTATGAGCGCGTCAATTACTACGCCCATCTATTTGGCTATGGCGAGAAGGCGGGCCTGAATATCCCGGGTGAGCAGGCGGGATCATTTCCTGCCGCTCCCCCTAAGAACGGCGGGATGGGAATGCTGACCAGTTTTGGCGAGGAGATCGAGCAGACTCCGCTGGAGTTGGCAGGAGTGATGACCGCGATTGCAAACGGGGGAACACTGTATTACCTCCAATATCCGAGAACGCCGGAAGAGATCAAGAATTTCAACCCGCAGGTGAAACGGCATCTGGATATTGGCCCGTTAATTGAGGAAGTAAAGCCTGGAATGCAGGGGGCAGTGGAGTTTGGCACCGCCCACCGGGCCAAGCAGGATGTCACCTTATACGGGAAGACCGGTACGTGCAGCGAAGGCCGCACGCACCTGGGCTGGTTTGGCTCATTCTTTGATCAAGGGAAACGGAAACTGGTGGTTGTGGTTTTGCTGACCGGTGGCCGTCCTTCCATTGGCCCTATGGCAGCAGGCGTAGCAGGCGATGTGTATCGAAAACTCGCGTCACAGAACTATTTCCAGACGGAAGCACAGATGACGCCTGCCTCGCTCATTTCCACTCAGATCTGCTGCAAGGGCCGGTAATCAGGATTTCAGGGCCGTTCTACAGTATTCGAGGCATTTTTTGACCTCCGCTACTGGATCGGCCCCTTTGTACTCGTACTCGATGTTGGCCGGGATCTTCCACTTATTCTTCTTTAAGTCCTGAAGCACGGCTTTGATCGGCGTGTCACCCTCGCCAAATACCACGTTGTCTCCCTGGTTCTTTTTGCGGTCTTTGATGTGAATGGTGACAATCCGGTCATGGTGCTGGTTTAGGTAGTCCACGGCATCAAAGCCAGCGGCGGTGAAGTGACCGATGTCCAGATTGATCCCGATGTACTTGGATCTTCCTTCCATGGCTTTTTGAAAGCTTTCCGGCGTGTTGAATTCGTTGTTTTCCATCCGGGAGTGATTGTGCATCCCTACATACACTTTGTATTTCGGCGCATATTTGTCATAGCGCGGCGCGGCGGTGACGGTGGAAGAAGCGGTGAGCCGTTCCACGCCCAGCGCTTTGGCCATTTCAAAACCCCTCTCGAATTCTTCATCGCTGGCGTTATCGCGCAAGCTGTAGTTGTAGGCATACAGCTTCACGCCTGCATCGTCAAACTTTTTGCGAATCTGCTTGAAGACGTCCAGGGAGACTGTTTTTCGCCAGTTCTGCAGATCGGTTTTGGGTTCCACGTGCCCCTGGTAGAGTTCACACTCGCTGAGGCCCACATCCACCATGGCCTGAATTGCTTGATCTAAAGGACGATCACGAAAGCTATAGGACTGACATCCGATTTGTACGCCGTCCACAACGGAGTTCGGTTTAGCGTATAAAGAAGGTACAAGGGAGGCTGCGGTGATTGCCTGGGTGAAAATTCGTCGCGAAATCATACGGGATCAGTCTATAACATCGCTTCATCTATTCCTTATGTTGAGAAATTGGATCGGCTTCGCGCTGCTGCTCTCCTTCAGTTGCCACGCGCAGGATGTGCACCCCGTCAGCAAGCGGCCCATTGCTCCGGTCATGGGAATGGGCGGAGCCGACTGGCTGACCCGACCGGAACGAGCCAGCGAAGAACATCCCGACCAGGCGCTGGATGCCATTGGCATTGCGCCAGGGTCTACGGTCGCCGATATCGGGGCAGGCGTTGGCTACTACACCGCGAAACTGGCCAAACGTGTTGGCCCTTCCGGCAAGGTGTACGCCAACGACATTCAGCCGGAGATGCTGGCGGAACTGCGCAAAAACATGGCTGCCGCCAAGATCGCCAACGTCCAGACCGTGTTAGGCGGCCCAGATGACCCGCATCTTCCGAAAGCGCAAATCGACCTGGAGATATTGGTGGACGTGTACCACGAGTTTTCCGAACCGCAGGCCATGCTGCGCCATCTGCGGGAAGCTTTGAAGCCCGGCGGAAGGCTCGTGCTGCTGGAATACCGCAAAGAAGATCCGAACGTTCCTATCCGGGAAGAGCACAAGATGTCGGTGAAGGGCGTGCGCGCCGAAATCGAGCCGGAAGGTTTTCGCCTAGAGAAAACCATTGAAACACTGCCGCAGCAGCATATTCTGATTTTTACTTCGGTTCGGTAAGGAATCGGTAGCCGATGCCGCGTACGGTGAGAAGGTGCTTGGGCGTAGCGGGATCATCCTCAATATAGCGCCGCAGCCGAACTACGAAATTATCGATGGCACGGGTGTCGGTGTCTTCATGCACGCCCCACACATCCTCCAGAATTGATTTGCGGGATACGTTCTTTCCCTCGGTGCTTGATCAGGTAGCGAAGAAAGTTCGCTTCCATCAAGGTGAGCTGCAGAATCCGTTCCCCGACGTGTACTTCCATGGCTTCGAAGTCGATCACCTTTCCTTGGAATTCAAAGCGGTCTTGCACAGGGGTACGAAGCCACTGACCACGGCGCAGCAGCCCCTTGATGCGAGCCATCAGAATGGCGAGTTCGAAAGGTTTGGCGAGATAGTCATCCGCGCCCGCCGAAAACCCGTGGAGAATGTCTTCCGCGCGCCCTCTGGCAGTTAGCATCAGCACCGGCTCAAAATGCTGCATGGCGCGCATTTCGCTTACCACCTGGAAGCCATTGATTCCGGGAAGCATCACGTCCAGCACCACCAAGTCGAAGTGCTGCTGCACCACATGCGCCAGGGCGGCTTCCCCGGTTTCCGCTACTTCCGCTTCATAGCCTTCCGCCTCCAAGTTGAAGCGAAGGCCATCCGCCAAATGCTTTTCGTCCTCTACCAGCAGAATCTTCATCAGACAGCGGCAGTGGGAAGCTGCAAGGTGAAGGTGCTGCCGTGTCCGGGGCCTTCACTTTCCGCATAGGCCCGCCCGCCGTGACGCTCGGCCGTCGAGCGGACAATATAAAGCCCCAGGCCGGTGCCTTTCACGCGCATGGTCACCAGTCCTGGAATCCGGTAAAAACGTTTAAAGATTCGTTTCAGTTCCGTATTGGAAATACCGACCCCCTGATCCCGCACTCGCACCGCTACATTCCGTTCATCCAGCCGCACCACATCCACCGTGACGTGAACTTCTGTTTTGGAGTACTTGATTGCGTTATCCAGCAAATTGGAAACAGCGGCTTTCAACTCATCCGCATCGCCCAGCACCCTGACGGGCAAGACGTTGTGAGTGATGGAGCCTTCCGGCAGGTGATGGCGAAGGCGCGCCAGGGAAACGCATTCCATGGTGAGTTCCCCCAGATCGAGCAGGGCACGGTTTAGTTGCCTGCGAACATTCTTGACTTGCCCGGCGCGCAGCACCTGCTCAATCGTGTGGGTCAGGCGATGGCTATCTGCCAGCATTACGCTATAAAATTCACGCCGTTTCGCTTCGTCTAATTCCCGTGTTTGCAGCGTTTCCAGGTACAGGCGGATGGAGGAGACAGGGGTTTTCAACTCATGCGTCACTGCATTGATGAAATGATCGTGCTGCTCATTCCGCCGGATTTCCCGCACCAGAAAGATAGTGTTGAGTACTACCCCGGCAATAATCAGGCCGAAAAACAGGACACCCAGTACCAGCATCACGCCGGTCTGCCAGTTCATTACGAACAGGGTGTTCAGCGTGAGCGTCAGCACCACCAGGCAAGCGCCTAGCGTAATAAAGACGGCAATGGATTTTCGATGTCCGCTGAGCGCCATGCCTCCATTGTAAGTACCAGTGGGCACTTCTTGGACCTTGCGTTTCCGAACCGTTCCTTGCGGTTAAGCTGCTTCGCGGTTCAGTTGCGGCTCGTCCACCCGCGCGACTTTCACTTGCTTAGCAATGCCGAGTGTCTTCAGCAACCAGATATGCATCCAGGTAATATCCACTTCGTACCAGGCCAGACCATGCCGTGCCGAGGTGGGATGAGCATGGTGATTGTTGTGCCAACCTTCGCCGAACGTGACCAGCGCGACCCACCAGCTATTGCGGGAATCGTCACGCGTTTGGAAACGGCGGCTGCCCCACATATGTGTTGCCGAATTCACTAGCCATGTGGCATGCAGCCCCAACACGACGCGAAGGCAAGTCGCCCAAAGCACTAACGAGATGCCGCCTACGGCAAACAGAATGGCAGATAGCACAACGATCGGCACAAAATGCCAGGTATTGAGCCAAACATAAAAGGGATCTTTTGCCAAGTCAGGAGCATACTTCGCCATGCGCTTGGTGTCGTTATGCTTCGGTTCTCCGAACAAAATCCAGCCGACGTGCGCCCAAAAGCCGCCATGCTGCGGCGTGTGCGGATCACCATCCTGATCAGAATGCTGGTGATGAACACGATGCGTCGCCACCCAGAAAATCGGCCCGCCTTCCAGGGTCAAGGTGCCGCAAACAGCGAAAAAGTACTCCACCAGCTTGGGAACTTGGTAAGAGCGGTGTGTCAGTAAGCGGTGATACCCCATCCCGATGCCGAAGCCAATCGTCATCCAGTACAGAACCGCTGCAATAATGAGCGCTTTCCAACTGAACATAAACAGAGCGGCAATTGCGCCCACATGGAGCAGCATCATGATCGACGATGTGATCCAGTTGAAATAATCTTTCCGGGGAAGGGTGGTGACCTTTGAACTCACCTTTTTACGCTACCAATCCGCCGGGTAGCGCCGTGTAAAAGTTCTGTAATTGCGGCTTACGGTTGCGTTTTTGCCATTGCCGCTGTTCCCATAAGGCCGCCTAGATTCATGGTTTCCACCGCAGAGGAAGGCACAATCACCATGGAGCCTTTTTCTTTGATGGCTTCATACAGCATGTTCATGGCACGAAGATGCAAGGCAACCGGGTTATCCACATATAGTTTGGATGCTTCGGCAAATTTCTCAGAAATTTCTGCTTCCGCCGTGCCGAGCACAATGCGCGCTTGCCGCTCTCGCTCTGCTTGCGCCTGCCGTGACATGGCATCTTCCAGGGCTTGTGGAATATGGACGTCGCGAATTTCAACAGACTGCACCGTGACGCCCCACGGATTTGTCTTCTCATCCAAAATCCGCTGCAATTCATGGCCGAGCATTTCCCGTTCAGTAATGATCTGCGCCAGGTTGTGCCTTCCGATGGATTCACGCAGCGCCGTCTGCGCGCTAAGTGTCACTGCTTGTTCGAAGTCGGTTACTTCCAGGATGCACTTTTCCGGATTCCAAGCCACCCAAAACACAATCACGGTGACGTCCACTGGCACGGTATCCCGTGTGAGCGCAGATTCCGCGCTCACATCCACAACCCGCACGCGCTGGTCCACATACTTGCTGATGGAGTCGATCAGAGGAATCACCAGAAATGGGCCTGGGCCCCGCAGACCTTTGTAGCGGCCCAGTCGTAACACTGCTACCTTTTCCCATTGCTTGGCAACCTTGATCGCGAAAAGGAGGTATGTGCCAAGCGCCAACGTAATGAAAAACGGAACTGGTGTGTGAAGTGACGCGCTGATCGCGATGCCAATGGCCTGGCACAAAACCGCCGCACCGATCGCAATCGGACTGACTACCTGAAATGAATGTTGACGCCCAATCACAATGGGGACCATACGTTAGTTTCCTTTCCTTGTTGCTTGGCTCAATGTTTGGAGATGGTGCAGCAGTTCGGTTAGCGTGAAGCCCTCGCCCGCTGCCTGCGCCAGCATCTCCCCGGCGAGTTCAGCAAGCCTTCGCTGCCTCTCTTGTTCCGTGACCTCGATCTTCTTGCCACTGATATAGGTCCCGCTCCCTTGCTGAGTGGAGAGAATTCCCCGTATCTCCATTTCGCGGTAGGCGCGAACCACGGTATTCAAGTTGATCGAAAGGTCTACCGCAGCTTGACGGACCGTGGGCAACTGGTCTCCTTCCACCAATGCACCGGATGCAATGGCAGCCATCACCTGATCAATGAGTTGGCGGTAGAGGGGGACGCCGCTTCGTTCGTTTAGGCGGAATTGGAACTGCACTCTGCCCATGTCGATATTGTACTATTAAACTATTACAATATAGAATTAAATTGTTGAGAGGCAAAATTAGTAGCAAACAGAGCCGGAGTTCCGGTTGGTAAGTCTTGCAAGGATAAATTCCTTGCTACAGTAAGGATAAACATTTCCTGTGGCTAAGATTACCTCCAAATATCAAGTTACAGTCCCGAAAGTCATTGCCAAACGTTACGGAATCCAGCCTGGCGACGATATTCAATGGGTCCCTGCCGGAGAAGCGATCCGCGTGTTGCTAACCGGGAAAAGAACCGAATCCGACGATAAGAGCAGCAGACTCCGCCTATTTGACCAAGCTACCGAACGTCACAAGCCAAGCTCTGATCCACCGAAACGCCAAGCGGATGAGCGAGGCTGGACGCGAGAGGATTTGTACGATCGTGGCCGCTCTCGTTGACACCAATATTCTTGTCTATCGTTTTGATGGTCGTTTCCCGCAAAAGCAGAAGCTTGCAACCGACATTCTACGGCGCGGCATCGACGAGGACAGCGTCCGAGTTCCGCACCAAGCAATTATAGAGTTAGTGGCTGCTGTAACACGTCCGATTCAAGGGCATGTAATCTTGCAGCAACAGGAAGCGCTGCGAGAAGCCGAAGAGTTCTTTCGGCAATTCACAATCGTCTATCCAAACGAAGAAATCGTGCGAAACGCAATCCGGGGATGCGCCGCTTATCAGCTAAATTGGTTCGATGCTCAAATTTGGGCACATGCAGAATACTATGGACTATCGGAACTGCTGACTGAGGATTTTCAGCACGATCGCCTCTACGGCACAGTCCGCGTTGTAAATCCATTTGCTCACTTACACAAACCTACTTAAATTCTTGATGTAAGACCCGAAAAGGTGTCCTTCTTGCCTTGATTGGAGCCTTTTTATTGTTGCCAAGGAGATTCAACGACTCTTTACCGCGCTTACTTCAAAACCTCTTCCAAGGTGTCGGCCAAAATGAAATTATCGAAGTAAATCGTATCCACTGAAGGGCGATGCGGGCTTCGATGAATGCCAGGCTGGCAGAAGTAGATACTTTCCGGTCCTTTGGTTTTCAGTTTTTTATCCATCACCATCGCGCCGTCGAACCAAAGCTTCACATTCCCTTTGGTGGGGTCCTCGGACCAATGGATATGCATGGCCAACCGGTGCCATTTTCCAGTCGTAAAATCTGCTTGCCATTCCGTGCCGTTGCGTCCTAGATTTCCAGTGCCGTAGGCAATGGAGGTGCCGCCTCCTTCTTTGGGCTGGACCCACCAGGTCATCACGTTGTCATACTTTGGCGGTGGATTTCCTTCCCAATAGAAGAAGTTGTCACGGTCTTTAGGTGCTTCGGCCATATATAAGGAAAAAGACATGTAGGTATCGGAGCCTTCGTCTACCGTGATCCTGGGTCCGCCGACCTGCACGCGCATCTGCTGGGCATTGTAGATGTCGTCCTCATGGATGGTGAACTTGCCAGCATACTTACCCTCTTGGACAATATCGGTCACCACCTGAATATTTCGCGGCGTCGCATTTCGGCCTTGCGTGCCGGTGCTGCTCCATTGGCTGAGATCTCCTGTTTCAAAGTCAGCTTTGAAAAGCACCTTGGCGGAAACAGAATTTCCTGCGCAGAACACGAAGGCAGAGGTAAGGAGAGGTAGTGATGGTCCGAACAATGACTTCAGCTTCATTTCTTTTCCTGTAGCAAATCCTAGTTTGTCACGGTTGCCTCACATTCCTGGCTAGCCCTGCTTCACAATACTGATACCGAGAGTTTGGTCCATGATTTACTTTAGATACTCCAAAGTTCGCTTCCCGCTATCCGTAATCTGTGTCCTGCTTATAGCCTTAATGACAGCCAGCTCGGCAAAGCAGAGTTCCCGGTTTGAGGGGACTTGGGTATTCCGGTCTGAGGGACAGAATATTTTCAAGCTCTCCCTTGCCTTCCGCAACGGAACCGTTACCGGTACGCTGACTAAGCCCAAGAGCCTGGAGATCAGTGAGGACGGGTATGTTCAATCCATTGGCTCCGAAGAAGGGACCTTTCCTGTTCAGAAAGCGAGAGCAAGCAGCGAAATCCGGCGATGCGTCTATGAGCAATTATGCGTACCTGTATGACCGTGTGCAAGTGGGTCTTGGGAAACCGCAGCGCTGGGGTACCCAGGCTAAGTGTGAAGCGGGTAAGCCAGTGCTGTCGCCTGTGGAAGATTTGGCAGGGCTGGATGCCAGGCGCAAGCAGTTATTCATGATGCCGGTTCAGAAGTACTTAGAAAGCGAATACATGGTGAAATTCTGCGCGAAAACAGGCAATTAGCGCAGCGTCACATCGTTTGAGTCGTTTTGATGCTGATTGTTTTGCCTGAATCCTTGTCCTGCACCACAATGCTTCCGTTCTCCAATCGAACATTGTCTATTTTTCGCAATTCCTTAGGAACATGGACATAGAACATCAGGAACTTACTTCCCACTGTAGATTTGGCGGGAAGCCAGCGATACACAGGCGTGTCAAACAAGGAACCCATCGTGACGATTTCGCGGCGCGGCACATCGAACGGCTGCGTGGAAAACTCCATTCCTCGGGCAAGTTTGCCGGTCGGGGGAAACATCTGCCATGTTTGCACCCACGGATACTCTTCCCGTCGAAACAGATAGCCTACTAACAACTGCTTTGCCGGATTCAGCGCTGTGACCCACCCCAGGCGTTGGGTGGTATCCACTAACACGGCTACATGGTCCATCGAATTTGGCTGCGCCGGAGTTTCCCGCATATCGATGGAGTTGCCTCCCTTGCCGGGAGCCATAGGCCATGTGAAGTTCTCGCCAGACACTAAGCGGCGTGGAAGCCCGTTTGCCGTCTCCACATACGGACGAGTCTTTGCTTTCACCGCTGACATATTGATGGTGGTGCCGCCTTCCAGGAAAGGGGAACCCACCGTGGCGTGTTCAGCCCATTGCAAAGGCCGGTCAAACGAAAGCAAGTTCTCCACTGTGGTTTCCACTGTCAGCGCTTGCTCGCCGTCCACCAACCGAAACGTCCGCACTACTTTCTCCTGGGCCAAGGGCAACATGCCTTCCAAGCGCAAGATGTTGCTGTTTCCCTCATGTGCGGTGCTGGCGATGCGAAATGTTTGGAGATGCGCCTCGCCATGGGAGGGAAAACCTGCGGCTTTTTCTTCCTGCGAAACTCCGCCGAATCCATCCACACAGAGAAAATGCCCAGTGCCCGATTGAAAGGCATTCGGTCGACCCGTTTCCCGCGCCATGCGAGCAGGGTCCCAAAGTGGGTTCAGGGCAGCCGGATCGTCCTTCAGTACGATCTTGGCAATGGCCGTGCCCTCCGTCAGAATGGTCAGGGCAAGTTGGTCATTCTGGAGAGTGGTAGCAGGGTGGCCTTCAAAAGTCGCGGTTTGTGCGCATAATCCTATTCCCACCAACATCGAAAGCGGCGCTAATTTTCGCATCACGGTTAGTCTATCTCCCTAGCCTGTACACTGGAGATTCCCATGGTGGAAATAAACGGGGAAGCCGCGCCTGCCATTGCCATCCGCGATCTCAGGAAAGAATACGGAGGCCGTGCCGTGGTGAATGGGCTAAGCCTCACTGTGCCGCGCGGTTCCTTTTTCGGCTTTCTGGGTCCAAATGGAGCAGGGAAGTCCACTACCTTCCGGATGCTGACTGGCTTGATTCCTCCCACGTCCGGCACAGTGGAACTGCTTGGTCTTCCCATGCCTGCGCAGGAGATGGAGATCAAACGCCGGATCGGACTGGTGCCGGACGAATCGCTTCTGTTTGACCGTTTAACCGGACCGGAATTTCTGGAGTTTGTGGGGCGGATGTATGGCTTGGCGCGGCCATTAGCGCTGCAGCGAGCAGAGGAACTGCTCGATCTGTTTGAGCTTTCCGAGCCGCGCAAGCTTATTTCTGATTATTCCAAGGGGATGCGCAAGCGCTTGGCAATGGCTGCTTCCCTGATTCACCGGCCGGAATTGTTCCTGATGGATGAGCCTTTCGAAGGAGTGGACGCTGTAGGAGCACGCCTGATGAAAGAAATTCTGCTGGATCAGGTGCGTCAAGGTGCAACCATTTTTCTAACGTCCCATGTGCTGGAAGTGGTGGAACGCCTTTGTGATCACGTGGCCATTATTCACAAAGGCCGTGTGGTACGGACCGGCACCATGGACGAGTTACGGCACGGTTCGGAAACACTGGAAGAAGTGTTTGTACGCGAAGTAGGCGCGGAACGAGATTTTGAACGTTTAGAGTGGCTTTCATGATTCGATTGATTTCTGTATTTGCTTTTTTGGTCTCGTTGCTCTCCGCACAAGAGACTCCGATTCGCGTCAGCGTGGATGCGACGGATGTGACGCGCCGCCTGATTCACTCCAAGATGAGCTTTCCGGTCAAACCGGGTCCCTTTACCCTGCTTATCCACAATGGATTCCAGGCGAGCATGGCCCCACAGGGCCGATCACGGACGTGGTGGGCATTCACGTTCAGGCAAATGGAAAGGAGATTCCATGGAAACGGGATCTGGTAGATATGTACTCCTTTCATGTGGAGGTTCCCTCAGGCGTGGACCGGTTGGAAGTAACACTGGACTTCATTTCTCCACCGGATATCGGCGGCTTTTCCGCAGGAGGCTCGGCCACTCCTGAGTTGGCGGTTCTGAGTTGGAACCAGTTTCTTCTTTACCCGGCGGGTACGCCGACGGATCAACTCAACTTTCAGGCTGACCTCAAGGTTCCGGCGGGCTGGCGCTATGGCACGGCTTTGCCGATTGCGAGTGAATCCGGCAACACGATTCAATTTCGTCCAAGCTCTCTGACCACCCTGATTGATTCGCCTGTGCTGAGTGGAGCACATTTCCGAACCGTGGATTTGAGCCCGGGAAGTACGCCACCCCACTACCTCCACATTGCTTCTGATAGCGAGCGTGCGCTTGGAGATCACACCCGCCGAAGTGGAGCACCACAAGAACTTGATCAAGGAAACGGGCGCGCTTTTTGGAGCGCGCCATTATCGCGATTACCATTTTCTGCTGACCATGAGCGATCATGTGGCGCACTTCGGGTTGGAACATCATGAGTCCAGCGATGACCGGAGTAGGCGAGCGCTTTCTGATCGACGAAGCTCTGCGAACGTGGAACGCCTGGCTCTCCTGCCTCATGAAATGACGCACTCCTGGAACGGCAAATACCGGAGACCTGCCGGACTGGCCACGCCGGATTACGAGAAGCCCATGACGGGAGAACTGCTGTGGGTATATGAGGGATTAACCAATTATTTGGGAGAAATTCTGGCGCCTCGTAGCCAGTTTGACTGACTTCCGGATCTGTATCGCCAGGAACTCGCCGGAACCGCTGCTGCGTTGGATAAGAAAGTCGGCCGGCAATGGCGACCCTTGCAAGATACGGCCACCGCAGCGCAGCTTCTTTACGGTGCGCGCGGAGACTATGCAGACTATCGCCGCTCCACGGATTATTACCAGGAAGGCTCGCTGATCTGGCTGGAAGCAGATGTGTTGATCCGGCAACTCAGCAAAGGCAAAAATCCTTGGATGACTTCTGCAAGGCAGTTTTTTGGCGGGCAGAGCGGCACACCGGAAGTGAAGCCTTATACAGTTCGGCGATGTCTTCACAGCATTAAACGCCGTTCAGCCTTATCACTGGGCAGAGTTTTTCCAAACCAGGCTCAATTCCACTTCGGCCCGGTGCACCGCTTGGCGGCATTGAGAATGGTGGATGGAAACTGGTTTATAAGGACACTGCACCTTCCCTGTGGAAAGACGCGGAGGACGAAGGCAAACTAGCCGACGTCAGCTATTCGCTTGGCTGCAAGATCAAGGAAAACGGAAACGTGCTGGACGTTCGGCTCGGCACCCCGGCTGCGAATGGCGGCATTGTGCCTGGCGTCACCGTGATGGCGATTAATAACCGGCAATACTCGGCCACTGTGCTCCATGATGCTATCGCGGCAGCAACCAAATCAGGAACTCCGATTGAGTTCTTGGTAAAAGACGGAGAGATTTTCCAAACGCATCGCGTGGATTACCACGCAGGGGAAAAGTACCCTTATTTGGAACGCGACTCCACCAAACCTGATTTGCTTTCCGCGATTCTTGCTCCTCGTGTGAAATGATTTTCGCGATTCTGCAGGCCCAGTGGCGCAGCATGAGAATGTTCCGCACTGGCGCGCGCCAAGCTTCTGCGGCCTTTTCTGCCATTACAGGCTTGTTGTTTTATGGGTTCTGGGCAGCCATCGCTTTTGCGCTCCACGCTTTCTTTGCCGCGCCGGAAAACCAACCGTATTTTTTGTTGGCGATGAGTTATGGCTTGCTGCTGGTGTTTCTGTACTGGCAGATTGCGCCGATTATCACCGCCAGCATGGGAGCATCGCTGGATCTAAAAAAGCTTCTGGTTTACCCAGTGCCGCATCAACAGCTTTTTCTGGTGGAAGTGCTGCTGCGTTTGACCACTTCACTGGAGATGATCATCGTCCTGATCGGCATTGTCACCGGCCTCTTTCGAAACCCGCAACTAGGGGGCTTTTTAAGCCTGCCAAGACTGTTTTGGGGATTTGCTTTATTCCTGTCTATGAATCTGTTGCTTTCAGCGGGCCTTCGCAGCCTGCTGGAGCGCATTTTGCTTCGCAAAGGCTTGCGGGAATTTTTCTTTTTCCTTCTGTTTATGGTCAGCGTGGTGCCGCAGGTGTTGCTCACGGGCAATCGGCTCCCTTCCACACTGCCGAAAAATATCCCGGATGTATATTGGCTTCCCTGGAGTGCTGCCGGTCATGTGCTGCTTGGCAGCAAAGTGTTTCTGTGTAGCGGAATCACGGTGCTGTTTACGGCCATCTTTTACTGGTTCGGACGTTCCCAATTTGAGCGGAATCTCCGAATCGAAAACAACGCTGGGGAAGTGGCGGCTGGTTCCGCGCTCCATGCTGGCTCTTCTTGGAAGGAAACACTGCTCCGCCTGCCTTCCCGCATTTTCCCCGATCCGATTGCGGCCATTATGGAGAAGGAACTGCGCTCGCTGTTTCGCATTCCTTCCTTTCGCATGATCTTCCTGATGAGCGCCATATTTGGCCTTCTGCTCTGGCTACCGCACCACTTAAGGACGGAAACGCAAAGCAAAAGTTTTTTCTCCGATAACGCCGTGACATTCGCCATGATCTATGGCGTGCTGATGCTTGGTCAGGTCACCTACTTCAATTGTTTTGGGTTTGACCGTTCCGCCGTGCAAGCTTGGTTTTCCGTGCCGGTGTCGATCACTCGTGTACTGATTGCCAAGAATTTGACAGTAGTGGTGTTTGTTCTGTTGGATGTGGTTCTGGTCTCGCTCACTGGCTTTGTGATGAAGATGAACCTGAATGGCGAAAAGCTGGTGGAGGTTGTATGTGTGGGCTTGCTGGCGGCACTGTATCTGGTTTCGTTTGGCAATGTGGCTTCCGTGCGCTTTCCACGGGCATTGAATCCGGACAAGCTGAACCAGGGCGGCTCCGCGAAAGCCATAAATGCTCTGATTCTGGTCTTCTTTCCCGTGGTGTTGCTGCCTATTGGTTTAGCGTATTGGGGCAGGGAAGTATTTGAGAGTAACCTTGTGTTTTTTGGGTTGCTCGCACTGGCAGCCGTACTGGGAGGAGTGTTGTATTGGGTTAGCCTCACCTCGGCTGCGGCCAGTGCTTACCAACAACGCGAAACCCTTCTGACTGAACTTTCTCGCGGGGAAGGTCCGGTTTCCCTCACCTGAATCGGTTCTTCCTGTTAAAAATTACCCGGCTATTCTTTTTTCTTCCTCATTGAGGGCGTTATGCAAAAGCATTTTCAGGTAGTCCTGGTAAGAGAGTCCTCTCTTGGCAGCTAAATGGCGGGCGCGTGTTACCTCTTCATTTGGAATGCGAACTGTAACCGTTTCGGAAGCTCCCGGCAAATCTGTCTGACTAAGACGTAATAGACGGCCTTCTTGTTTAGCCTTTTGGAATTGCTGAGTAAGAATCTCTGGATGAGCATCCCACCAAGCCGCTTCTTCCTGTTCGTTGCTAAACAAGGGTTTGTGTTGTTGATCGCTGCTTTCACCCTTCTTCATAAATTTCCTGCTGTTCACTCGTCATCGGGTAGGCAGTAACAAAGCGAATTCGCATCTTACGGACTGTGAAAACGAAAGCAAGCCTTCTCTCCGAGTCAGTCTCTCCCAATGCCAAGTAGCGTTGCACTCCATTAACGGATTGCTCCTCAAGGACGAGAGGATCGTTGCGATAACTCTGTTCCGCTTCGCTTGGAGTAACAGCATGACGAGCCAAGTGCCGAGTATTTGCTTCATCCCAATCAAAAAGCACGGGATTCAGGATCCTCTACAGTGTACCTACTTTACGTGAATGACATGCATGCGCTATGGGAGAATCAATGCGGTCTTCTCACGACATTTGGAGGCAACGGGTCAATCAGGAAACGCAAGGGCCAATCTACACATTTGGTAATGCCAATACGGGGAGTCACGTGTACCTTGCCGACTAGGCGCTCCGGTTGTTTTTCTACCACAAGCGGGCCAGTCACAACATCAGCTCCGTTCAGTGCTCGCGTAATACCCATGGCTTTGGTCAGCTTGGCAGGTCCGGAGGTTAGCTCAAGATCGTTTCTCGCTTGCGGACGGCGTTTCCTCATTTCGGCAACACCGCGCACTGGCTCCAAAGCACGGATCAATACGCATCCCGGCGTTCCCTCAGGTTCTGCGATCAGATTCAGGCATTCATGCATTCCATAAATTACATAC
Organism: Bryobacterales bacterium; assembly: GCA_963791675.1. Taxonomy (GTDB): domain Bacteria; phylum Acidobacteriota; class Terriglobia; order Bryobacterales; family Bryobacteraceae; genus JALYXI01. Next base: position 705 of record CAWBTD010000023.1, on the reverse strand, counting down.
ACGTAGGCATTGGGAACAGCTGTGGGGGGTGGCGGCGGCGGCGGTGTCGACAGCGCCGTCCGCTGCGGCCCCGTGGTGCACGCCGCGGCGAGCAGGGCGACGGCCAGCGCCGCGACCGGCCGTGCGCGGTTTCCGTTCCGCCGCGCTTGGCCCAAGATACGCATATGCACCCTTCGTCTCCTGCCCCCCTCGATCCCGGGCCTCTACATCGTTGCGACGCCCATCGGCAATCTCGGCGATCTCTCCCCCGCGCTGCCGCCGTGTTGGCCGGCGTCGCGCTGATCGCGGCCGAGGACACGCGGGTGACAGCGAAGCTGCTCGCGCACGTCGGCGTCAAGGTGCCGATGACCCCCTATCACGACCACAACGCCGACGCCGTCCGCCCCGGCCTTGTCGCCCGCGCGGCCAGCGAAGCGATCGCGCTGGTCAGCGATGCCGGCACGCCGCTGATCTCCGACCCCGGCTACAAGCTGGTCCGCGACCGCGCGCGCCGCGGGGCATCGGTGTGTGACGATTCCCGGGCCGTGCGCGGCGGTGGCGGCGCTGACGCTCGCCGGGCTGCCGACCGACCGCTTCCTGTTCCTGGGCTTCCTGCCGGCCAAGGCGCAGGCGCGCGACGCCGCGATCGACGAGGTGGCGGGGGTGCGGGCGACCCTGATCCTCTACGAATCGGGGCCGCGCACCGCGGCGACACTCGGCGCGCTC
>CAWBTD010000022.1:0-679048 GCA_963791675.1 Bryobacterales bacterium | reverse complement strand
CTCCTCCGAAGGCGAAATCTTCAGCGGAATTGAAGCGCAAGGTGAGTGACAAGGTAAAGCAAGTGATCGGCCACGAGCCCACGGATGTTTCATTCGTCTGTTGCGACTCGAAACAAAATTGGATGGTGTACATCGGCTTGCCAGGTGATTCCTACCAAGCATTAGCCTTCAAATCCAATACCCGCCGAGAATGTTAAGTTCCCGAAAACAACCGTTGCGCTGGTGCAGGATATGGAAAAATCATTTGGCGAAGCAGTCATGAAGGGACACGCTACCGAAGATGATTCAGAAGGCTTTACGCTCACGGATGATCCCAAAGCCAGAAGAGCAGAATTGGCACTTCGAGAATACGCTCTCCACAACGAGGCATTCGTTTTACAAATACTAGCTTCTTCCTCTGATGCACGGCATCGCGCTATGGCTGCGGAGATACTCGGTTATGGGCGGCAATCCGACGAACAGATTGCTGCACTGGTCCAGGCAAGTCTTGATGCAGATGAGACTGTTCGTAATAACGCGACACGGGCATTATGGGTACTCGCAGGCGCGAAGCCATATCTGGCTCAAAAGATACCGGGAGAGCCTTTTATACGCCTGCTTCAGTCTGGCGCATGGTCAGACCACAACAAGGCATCTCTGTTATTAGTCGCGCTGACCAAGAGCCGTGATCCGAAAATGCTTGCGCAACTTCGTGCTGAAGCACTTGATTCCTTGATAGAAATGGCTCGATGGCGCAGCATGGGACACGCGGAAGCTTCGCTTCTGTTGCTTGGTCGAATGACTGGCCTGGATGATGATTCCGCGAACAAGCTGATCGAAGCCGGTCAGGCGGATACGATCATCAATAAATTGAATCGGCAGTGATCCCACGTCACGTGCAAATTTAGTGAGGGAACAAAGAACTAAGCCAGAGCAGAATTCCCAGAAGCACTGCCCCTAACAAGAGACTGCCGGTAATCAGTTTCTTCTCCACAGGCAGAAGCGGCTCCGCTTCCATGCGCTGTAGTTCTTCTTTTAAGTTTGGTTCTTTCGGTGTCGGCAAGGTTCCCTTCCTAAACAGTAGGCGGCTTCACGCCATGAAAAAACAGCCAGGAGATCAACAGTCCCACCCAAATAATGAAGCCGAACAGGCATACCACATACACCAAGGCCAACTTGCCGATTCCTTCCGCCCAAAGCCTTCGGAAGTTGGAGACTACGCCGATGGTGAAAAATGTCATCACGAAAAACAGGACTCGGAACACATTCGCTTCCCCCATGGCAGCCTTCAGGCGGGGTACTGCGGCAGGTTGAAGAAGACCCAAAGTCAGCACCACCGCGAACGTCAGCAGATAGCCAAGAATGAATTTGGGAAACCGCTCCCAAACACTTTGAAAACGAACACGCACCCCACGGCCACCTTCAATCTTGGCTGACCAGATCCAAGCCAGAATCACAGCCCAGATGCCGATAAAGACATCAATAAACACTTTTACCGTAGTAGTGGTTGCCAGAATCCAACCCGGCTGATACTGCACTCCGTCGATAGCTAGTGCTTTGGCGCGAATCAGGGATTGCGGTGATGGTGCCAGCCGCAATAGCGCCACCGTCTGTTTTCACCGCTAACCCCATCCATGCCCCTGCCACCATTGGCTCGTGATACAGAAACGTTTGCGCCACAAAAGGAAGCACCAGCAATTCCATCACGGCAAAGACGACTACGAGTGAAGACACCATGATCGGCACCACAGGGCGTGCTCGTATGGCAGAGCCGGTAGCAATGGCAGCAGACACGCCGCAGATCGAGATGCCCGAAGCCAATGGCACAGCCCATTCCCGGCTAAATCCGAAATACTTGCGGGCCACGAAGTACACCACGGCCCAGTAAATCAAATACGCTTCCACAATGGCGCAAAGGCCGCGAAACATGACCGAAGTGGCAAGCCGTAACTGTTCTGCGGCAGTAATACCAAGAAATCCACCCAGGATCACCACTGCTGTTTTGACGTAAAGCTCTGACCGGAGCGCCTCTTTCAGCCATGCGGCAAAACCCGGCATCAAATTCCCAATCAGCAGACCAAAAATCAGCGCCACGATATAGCCGGCTTCGTTGGTTAAGTTCAGGGACCAGGAGATGCCAAGGGGTTTCAGCTTGTCGGGCGTCGCAGCAATGTAAGCCCAATTTCCCACAATCCATGCGGCATAGCTAATCAAGAAAACTATGGTGAAAGTGCGAAAGAACCGTGATGCGTTGAATCCCATCAGCAGAGATCCCGCTGTCAGCACAGTGGCTAGTGCTCCATATGTGAGCAAAAAGGAGAGCAATGCTGGCACTTTGGCGTAGGCCTTTGAAATGGGCGTCAACGCGGTGGAAAGATGAGTCCACACATTGGTGGTAATCGCCCAACCAAGCAGATCAGATCCCCAAAACATAGCCAGCGAGAGAGCAAAAACGAATAGGCCTATGCCTAAGGCAAGTTCATCTTCGGAGAGTGGCTTTTTTGGTTTCTCCAAGGAGGACTGCTCTTGTGTGAGAGGGGTTGCCATATGGTTGCGCTGGGCCGGCTTGTTGTTCGTTCAGTGTATCGAATTGATTAGCTGATCGGCACAAACTTAAGCGAAGCAGGGGAGTGAACACTGAGCGGCTTGCCTGCGGGTGTAAGCGATCCGCTCTTATGATCGATCTCAAAGGTGGTGACCGTATGGGAATCCTGGTTAACCGCAAAAAGATACCGTCCAGTGGGATCGATTTCCAGACTGCGCAGTGTTTTGCCTTGCGAGGCTACCTGCTGCACTTTGTCGAGTGATCCATCTTTTTTGTCGATGGAAAACACGGCAATGGTGTCGCTTCCCTGATTCGATACATATAAGAACTTGCCGCTGGAATGCACCTTGATGTCACTCCCTAAGTTCGTTCCGGCAAATCCTTCGGGAAGCGTGGAGGTGGTGTCACCTTCTGAGATGGAACCTGCCACGCGGTCATAGGAATAAACCGTTACAGTGGAGTTCTTCTGGTTCACGCCATAAGCGAATTTTTCATCCGGGCGGAAAACAAGGTGGCGCGGTCCCTCGCCGTGTTTCAACGTAAGATCAGCCGGTTTGTTTGCCCAGAATGTGGCTTGGGAAGGATTAAACCGGTAGCTGAAAATTTTGTTCAACCCCAAATCAGAAACAAAAACAAAGAAGTTATCCGGCGTGATCACCACTCCGTCTGGTTGCGGCACACCCGGCTTATCCTTTGGGCCAGGTTTTGGGTGCTCCACAAAGGCACTTGACTGCCGGTAAATGCTGCCATCTCCATCGGTGTGAAAGGAAACCACACTGCCAGTGGCAGTGTTTGTGGCCAGCAACATCCAGCCGTTGTGGTCAATGGCAAGGTCGGAAGGACCACCGCCGCGCGTGGAGACCGAATTCATCAACGTCAGCTTGCCTGTTTTGGCACTCACGGCATAGCTAAACAGAAAGCCGTCTGCCTTGCCGTCCTTGTCTTTCTCGCTGGCAGCATAGACCAGCATGTTGCTGGGATGGACTACCAGGGAAGACGGATTCGCTACTTCGGCCATCAATCCGAGCGGTTCGAAGTTGGCATCTACCGTACGAAAACGATAGCCGTAAATCCCTTTGCTTTCCGGCCCGGTATAGGTTCCTACGTAAGCAAAAAATTCCTTTTCTCCTGTATGCTTCAGAATTCCAAGAACCTGTGCATGAAGCAGTACGCCAGCCGTCAGGAGCCCGGCAATCGTGAAAACAGAAACGGATTTCACCACTCCTCACATCTCACCGTATTTGCATAGGGGCCTGCAACCGCCACAATGGAAGGATGGGTAATTTCGCTACTGCAGCAGAAAAGGAAACTTCCGCAGCCACCCACTCCAGAACAGTGTTCGGCATATTGGCGGCCATCAGCTTTTGCCATCTGCTGAATGACATGATGCAGTCTTTGCTGCCTGCCGTGTATCCGATTCTGAAAGGAAACTTCAATCTTAGCTTCGGCCAGATTGGCATTATTACGCTTACGAATCAGCTTACGGCTTCCTTGTTGCAACCCCTTGTCGGGTATTACACAGATAAAAAGCCAAAGCCGTTTTCCTTGCCGGTAGGTATGGGCTTTACTTTGTGTGGATTGGTGCTGCTCTCCGTGGCAGCGAGTTTTCCGGTAATTGCCATGGCGGCGGCACTGGTGGGAATTGGCTCCAGCGTGTTTCACCCGGAATCCTCTCGCGTAGCGCGTGCTGCTTCCGGCGGACAGCATGGTTTGGCGCAATCTTTGTTTCAGGTGGGCGGAAATGCAGGCTCCTCGCTAGGTCCGCTGCTGGCCGCTTTTGTGGTGCTCCCGCACGGGCAACGGAGCATTGCATGGTTTTCCGCAGCCGCCTTGCTAGGAATGATCGTGTTGTTCAACGTTGGCATGTGGTATCGAAAGCGTCAGTCCAATGTCAAAAAAGGAGGAAGCCTTGCTGGACGTGTGGCAGCGCTTCCCGCCCGGAAAGTGGCCATCTCCATTACAATCCTGATTGCGCTGATCTTTTCCAAGTACTTCTATTTGGCAAGCATCACGAGTTATTTCACGTTTTACCTGATCAGCAAATTCCATCTTTCCGTGCAGAGCGCGCAGTTGCACCTGTTTGTGTTTCTAGGCGCAGTAGCTGCTGGCACGGTGATCGGAGGTCCGGTAGGAGACCGGATCGGACGTAAATATGTGATCTGGTGCTCGATATTGGGTGTGCTGCCGTTTACTCTGATTCTGCCGTACGCCAATCTGTTCTGGACTGGCGTTCTCACCGTGATCATTGGCCTGATCTTGGCATCTGCTTTTTCCGCCATTCTGGTCTATGCGCAGGAATTGATGCCGGGCAGAGTGGGCATGGTATCCGGGTTATTCTTTGGATTTGCGTTTGGCATGGGCGGCATTGGCGCAGCCTTGCTAGGGCAGCTCGCCGATGCAACAAACATTGAATTTGTGTATCGCGTCTGTGCTTTCTTGCCCGCTATCGGAATTCTGACGGCATTTCTGCCCAACCTGGAACCGCATGCCGCAGCAAAAAAACACTAAGGAGAAAGGGGCGGGAAGCTTAGCGACTCGCACAGCCAAAACTATACTGTGTAGATGGTTTTACCCTTCTTTGAGGAATGCCTGGTTGTGTTGACGCGTACTCCTCCAGCGCTCGACATACTTCTTCGCGATTTGCCAGAGGTGTTGATTGATGCGACCGAAGGCGCCGGAACGTGGAGTCCTTACACCGTAATGAGGCATTTAGTCTTTGCAGAGAAAACGGATTGGATGCCGCGCCTGACGATGATTCTGGAGCATGGCACCAATCGGACCTTCGAGCCATTCGATCATGAGGGACAGTTCCGTGAAGGTGAGGGGAAACCACTCTCCGCGCTGCTAGATGAATTCAAAGATTTGCGCGGCAATAGTCTCGCCCGCTTGCGAGCGATGAATCTGGGGTCCGAACAACTGGAATTAAATGGGAAACATCCAGCGCTAGGTGTAGTAACCGCCCGGCAACTCATTGCAACATGGACCTCACACGATTTAGCTCACCTTTTGCAAATCAGCCGCGTAATGGCGAAGCGATATAAGTTAGAGGTTGGCCCTTGGGTGGCGTACCAGTCGGTAATGAAATAACACGTCTCATTGTTCCATTTATGCTGGAACAGGCATCTTTTGAGAAGCAACTACTCGTGCGCCTAAAAACATCAGAATGGCTGCTGTCCCAAAAGCTGCCGCAGGGCTAATGGCTGTCCAAACGGTGCCTACCATGGCGCTTGCCACCAGATCACCGAACCCATTTACCGCGCCGAGTATTCCGTATACGGTGCCGCCCTTTTTTGCTTCTGGCACGAACTCTGGCGGAACTGCACTTTCTAAAGTGTCTTTTGCTGCAGCGAAAAGTCCCGCGAGCACAAACACAGCAGCCAAAACCACCACACTGCCTATGGCGCGGGAAAATACAAAAAATAGTCCAAACGCAGTTAAGCCGCCCAAGGCATAAGAAACAGCCAAAAGACGAAGTTTATTCCAGCGATCCGCTAGAAGGCCAACGGGAAAGGAACCTGCCGCATACACCACGTTTCGGACCACATAGAACAGTGCTGCCAACTGCGCTGCGCGAACCGGTCCGTAATGCGGACGAAGCAGGGTGCTGGCTGCCAGAATCAGCAGTGTAGGGGAAAAATCGCCCATGCCAAACAGCCCTGCTCCTGTTAAAAATCGAAAATAAGGGCGGGGAAGCTCGCGGATTGCTGTCCACAATTTCAGGTGTGGAGAAGCGGGTCGGCGTGTCTCGATCACTAGAACAGCAAATGCCAACGGAGAGAGCAGCCCCGGAATCAGAGAAAGCCAGAAAATGGTTCGGAATGCCGAATCGGGAGGCTGCTGAGGCAGCACGGAAAGCAGGGCAACTCCAGCGAGCGGGCCTAGAATAGAACCGACCGTATCTCCTGCCCGGTGAAAACCAAACGCTTTCCCACGTGCTTCGCGTGGCACGGATTCCGCCAACATTGCATTGCGAAGCGAGCCTTTAATTCCTTTCCCTAACCAACTCACCATCCGGCCCAGAAGAATCACCGGCCAGGAATGTGCCAAGGCAAAAAACGAGAGACCGGAACCGGTAAACAGATAACCGACAACCACCACCCATTTGCGTTGCCCTAACCGGTCTGTGTACCACCCGGAAGCAAGTTTCAGAAAACTGGAAACAGCATCTGAAAGACCTTCAATCCACCCCAGAGCCGCCGCTGCTACGCCAATTACCGGGAGAAATCCAGGAAGAACCGAAAGCACCATTTCGTAACAAGCATCTGAAAATAAGCTGGTTAAGGTCATTCCAAGAACATTCCGGTTCAACCAAGCGGGCCTGGGCATCTGGCCGATTGTAACCTTCCTTTTATGCTTTTCATGATCTAGGACTAAAAAGGTCGTACAATGAAATTGCCAATGAAAGCCTATGCTGCAAACACTGATCATCACGCTGCGTGAAGGGGTAGAAGCTGCGCTGGTGATTGCTATTGCGGTTGCCTATTTACAGAAAACTGGCAGGCAAGACCTGCTGAGTTCCGTGTATCGGGCTTTTTCAGCGGCAATCGTAGCCAGTTTTGCGTTTGCCTGGATTTTTACGCGCTTTCAGGTAACGGAAGAAGCTTACGAGGGCTGGACGCTTCTGGTGAGTGCTGTGTTTGTGCTCAGCATGGTGCTTTGGATGAACAAGAGTGCGCGGGGTCTGAAAGGCGAGATTGAAAACAAGCTCCAACTCAATTCAGACAAGGAAGGTTCCCGCTGGGGCGTATTTTTGTTCGTTTTTCTGATGGTGTTTCGAGAAGGCGTGGAAACAGTGCTTTTGCTGGCCGCTGTGCGGCTGGATACTTCCGGCATTCTGGAACTGACGGGCATTGTGCTGGGTGTTGTGCTTTCCGTGCTGTTCGGAATCAGTTTCGTGCGGGGCGTAATCCGCGTCAATCTCCGCAGCTTCTTCAAAATGACCACGGTGATTTTGATGGTAGTGGTGTTTCAGCTTGCTTTGACAGGTTTGCATGAGCTTTCCGAAGGCCAGATTCTTCCCAGCAGCAAGCAAGAGATGGCGATCATTGGCCCAATTGTGCGGGACGATGTTTTCTTTTTTGTTGCCATTCTGGCCTTAGCCGGTTCCATGCTCCTGCTCCAATGGCGCGGACGAAAAGCACCTCCCACGGCAGGGCTGGAAGGCGCAGCCCTTCGGAAGGCGACTTGGACGGCGAAGCGGGAACGTATGTGGATGCTGGCTTCCTGCGTGGCTTCCGGGGTGTTCATATTGATGATTACGGCGGAATTTATTTATGCTAAATCTACTAGTGAGCTTTCCGCTGCCACGCCGGTCGCGGTTTCCAATGGCTTCCATCAACATCCCAGTTGCCAGCGTCAGTGACGGGAATCTTCATCGGTTTTCCGCCGAATCCGACGGGACAACCATTCGGTTCCTTGTGATTCAAAGGCCGGATAAAACATTGGCTACCGCTTTCGATGCGTGCGAAATCTGTGGCAGCAAAGGCTTTTACCAAAAAGGCCCGAATGTGGTCTGCCGTAACTGTGCCTCGGCGATTTTCGTTCCTACTATTGGCACTCGCGGCGGCTGCAATCCGGTTCCGCTGGAATCTAAGGTGGAGGGCAGTCAACTCATAGTTCCTGCCGAAAAATTATTCAAAGGAGTGCGATTCTTCCGTAACGCTGCGTAACGGAAGGGAATCTCCGATGTTTCTCCGGTTTGTGGCAGAGTCAATGCGGCGCAGTCCACGTCGCAAAATCATGACCGTGGCTGCTGTAGCAATGGGTACCGCCGTTGCCACCGCGATGTTGGGCATCATGCTCGATATTGGCGACAAAATGAACCTGGAACTGAACAATCTTGGTGCCAACATTCTGGTAAAGCCGCGCGCGCAGTCTGCTGCCGTGGAAGTTGCTGGTGTTCGGGCCGTTCCAGTGGGAGCGGACACCCTGATTCCGGAATCAGAAATTCCGAAAATCAAAAATATCTTCTGGCAATTGAATATCACTGGTTTTGTGCCTTCCCTGTCCGGCGTGGCACGCGTGCAAGGTTGGGATGTACCAGTAAAGGGCGTGTGGTTTGACCGGCAGTACAAAACCACGGATGGACGCGTTTTCCACACTGGCATTCGAGTGGTGAATCCTTCCTGGCGCGTCACAGGGAATTGGTTAAGTGATGCCGCAGGGGAAACACCAGCCTGTTTGCCCGGTTCCGGTGTAGCGGCTAAGCTCCACCTGCAGCCCGGATTAAAGGTGGATTTGTTCGGCGAGCCATTTACTGTCACGGGCATTCTCCATAGTGGCAGCGATGAGGATGACCAGATTCTGGTCCGCTTAACGGATATTCAGAGGCTAATGGGACATCCAGGAGCCGTAGATTCCGTGCAGGTGGCAGCTTTAACAAAGCCTGATGATGACTTTGCCCGGAAAGACCCGGAAAAAATGAACCCGCAAGAACGGGAGCGATGGAACTGCACCAATTATGTGCGCTCCATTGCCCGCCAGATCCAGGAAGCGCTGCCAATGACTACGGCGAAACCTGTGTGGCGAGTGGCAGATAGCGAGGGCCGTGTATTAGGCAAAATCAGTGGCTTGATGCTGCTGATTGCTGTAGCGGCGCTTGTGGGTTCCGCGCTTACGGTTTGGAGCGTCATGGCCACTACCGTGATGGAGCGCCGTGCGGAAATCGCCATCATGCAAGCCATTGGGGCAAGCGACCGGTTAATTACCACTTTGTTCGCGGTGGAAGTAGCCACAGAAGGTTTGCTCGGCGGTCTTATCGGCGTGCTGGCAGGGCTTGCGATGGCGCACTGGGTAGGCAAAGCGGTGTTTCAGACAGGCATTGAAACCCCTGCCGTGCTGCCGCCTTTGGCCATTGTGCTGGCCATCTTGGTAGCTATGGCAGGAGCCTTTCCGCCTCTTCGAAAATCTCTCCTGCTTTCCCCTGCCGGTATCTTGCGAGAGCGAATCTGATGTATTGGACTTTTGTTACCGGTGCTGTTCGGCTTCGCATCCGCCGCTTGCTGTTAGCCTTTTCCGCCTTGGCAGTGGCTTCTGCGCTTTCCACCGTCCTATTCAGCGTTTACTCCGATATTGAGCGGCGAATCAGTGCTGAGTTTGCTTCCTATGGAGCGAACCTAACGGTGGCTCCTGCTGGCTCTGCTGTCACCGTTCCGCTCCGTGCTGTGGAAGAAGCACGAAAGCTGGGTGCCATGGCTGCTCCTTTTTTGTTTACTCAGACCAAACTCGAAGGGCAACCTGTGTTGCTGGCAGGGGTAGACCTTCCGGCAGCAAAGGAACTCACACAATTCTGGCATGTGGAAGGAAACCGGACTGGTTGTTTGGCAGGCGTTTCGGTAGCAGAGCAACTGCATTTAAAAATCGGTGATCGCCTCTCCTTGGGAGGCTCATCCTGCGTTGTAAGTGGTACGGTATCCACTGGTGGCTCGGAAGACAACGAAATCGTGACACCTTTCTCGACGGCATCCGGCATTGCGGGAATCCGGGACGAGGCGAGTTTGGTGCAGGTGCGAGCGCCAGCAAGTCGGCTTCCCCAAATCCAGAGCCGCCTTCGTGACTTGCTGCCCGGTACGGATGTGCGTGTGGTGCGCGCCGTAGCGGAAACTGAGTCTGGTGTAGTGGTGAAACTCCGTGTGGCTTTGTTTCTGCTGTTTTCCTTGATTCTGGTCACTACGGCGATGTCGGTCAGCAGCAATTTCAGTGAACTGGTGCTGGAAAGAAGCCGTGAAGTTGGAATTTTGAAGGCAATCGGCGCGGCGGAAAAAAAGATCGCCGCCCTTTTTGTTTCGGAGTCCTTGTTGCTTGCTTTGTTTTCCACAATAGCCGGTTATGGTGTTGGCATCCTGCTGGCTGGCTGGATTGCGTCTCGCGTGTTTGATGCCCCTTTTGCGGTTCGGCTGGATGTTCCTGTTTTGCTGATTGCAACTGCCATCACGCTCACACTGGCTTTTGCCGCCACTGCGTTTGCTGCCGGGCGCATCTGGCGCATTCAACCTGCCGTAATTCTCCGGGGAGAGTAATGTGAAAAATTTTGTTCATCTCCAAGATGTTTCTAAGCTGTATACCGGAGCAGACGGAAAACAGGTTCGCGCCTTGGACCACGTCAATTTTCAGGCAGACGCCGGGGAATGGATCGCCATTATGGGGCCTTCCGGTTCCGGCAAAACCACGCTGCTGAACATCTTGGGGTGTTTGGATCAGGCCACTACCGGCTCTGTCCATATCGGCACCACAGATACCTCTCAGTTGTCACGGTCTCAGTTGGCCCGGTTTCGGAGTGAAACCGTAGGATTTGTGTTTCAGCAGTTTCATCTGATTCCCCACCTAAACGCGCTGGAAAACGTAATGCTGGCGCAATATTTTCACAGCATGCCGGATCAGGATAGTGCGCGTGCAGCCCTGGAGCAAGTGGGGTTAAGCACTCGCGCTTCCCATTTACCGGGGCAACTTTCTGGCGGGGAACAACAACGGGTTGCCATTGCCCGTGCCTTGGTGAACGACCCCAAAATCATCCTGGCGGATGAACCCACTGGCAATCTGGACGCGGAAAACCAGGGCAAGGTGATGAATATCCTGTCTGGTCTTCATGCCCAGGGAAGAACCATTCTGATGGTTACGCACGATGAACAGGTGGGCCGTCGCGCGGACCGCCGCCTGAATCTGGAGCATGGCCGCATTCTGGCGCCACGCCATTATTCGGCGGAAGAAAACCAGAAGTTTGACGAAATTCTGGAGCAATTGTGGGTCGCGCGGGAGCGGAGTCTCCTAGGCAATTTGGCACACCAGGAGAGCACTCATTTCACCACGGCGCAGCAGCGCAAGCTCACTCATACCATGGCGCAACTCGGCCTGGTAACGGTCAGTGGTTGGAATGTCCAGTTCACACCAGAGGGTGAAGCACGTGCCCGAAATGTAATCCGTCGCCATCGTTTGGCGGAACGTTTATTTATGGACGTCCTTTCCCTCCGTGATGAAGGGAGCGTGGAATCCAACGCATGCACTTTTGAGCATATTTTGAGCTCGGAATTAACAGACCGCATTTGTACCTTTTTGGGCCATCCGAAAACCTGCCCTCATGGCAGCCCGATTCCTCCCGGAACTTGCTGCGAAGGAGGCCTCACGCTGGATGTGATACCGAGTCTTTCGGTGCTCACCAACATCTAAAAGGATTGCGGCACAAGGCAAACTGCCGCGTGCTAAAGTGAGTTTCCGAAGGAAGGTAAATGAGGAACGTCGTCATTGTTGGCTCAGGCTGTGCGGGAAACACGGCCGCGATCTATTCCGCGCGTGCGGGATTGGAGCCGCTTGTGGTAAAGGGAGTCGATGTGGGAGGGCAGCTTTCCTGGACTACGGAAGTAGAGAACTTTCCTGGATTTCCGGAAGGAATTAACGGCCCCGAACTAGTCGACAATATGAAGCGCCAAGCGGAACGCTTTGGAGCCTATTTCATGGATGGCTCGGTTCTGGAAGCCGATCTATCGAAGCGTCCCTTTCGCTTGAACATTGAAGGGCACTGGATTGAAACCCGTACCCTGATTGTGGCTTCCGGTGCTTCAGCGCGGTGGCTGGGCTTGCCATCTGAACAAGCATTAATTGGCCATGGGGTAAGCTCCTGCGCTACTTGTGACGGGTTCTTTTACCGCGGCAAAAAAATTATCGTGATCGGTGGCGGGGATTCTGCCATGGAAGAAGCAAACTTTTTAACACGCTTCGGGTCAGAAGTTTCTCTGATTCACCGTTCCGACACGTTTCGCGCTTCCAAAATCATGCTGGATCGCGCCTCTTCCAACCCGAAAATCAAGTTCCTGACCAGCACTGTGGTGGAAGAGATTCATGATGTCAGCCAGAACCTGGTCACTGGTGTGCGCCTGCGTAATGTGCAGACTGGTTCGGTGTGGGATCAGGAAGTAGATGGGTTTTTTTTAGCAATTGGGCATATTCCGAATACCAAAGTGTTTCGGGGTCAGATTGAAACGGATGCGGATGGATATATTCTCTCTAAAGGAGGAGCCCGTACCAATATTCCAGGAGTGTTTCACGCAGGTGACGTGGAGGACAGAGTGTATCGTCAAGCCATCACTGCAGCGGGAGCCGGTTGCCGTGCTGCCATTGAAGCCGAACGAATGCTGGAAGCGGAAGGACATTGATCATGATAGAAAGACTTTCTCCCCCGGGAGTTCCTGTTCCTCGGGGCCCTTATTCCCCTGCTGTGCGCGCAGGCGATTTCATCTATGTTTCCGGACAGACCGCGATTGACCCTGCCACGAATCAGCAGATCAAAGGTGATGTTCAAACGGAAACACGGCAGGTGCTCAACAATATCAAGAGCATTTTGGAAGGGGCTGGGGCCAGCATGGCGGAGGTGGTGAAGTGCAGTGTATTCCTCAAGGAGGGAACAGACTTTGCTGCCATGAATCAGGTGTATGCCGAGTTCTTTGGCGAAAATAAGCCGGCTCGCAGCACCATTGTGTGCGGCTTTGTGGCGGATATCAAAGTAGAAATTGATTGCATTGCCTATCACAAGGCTGACAAATAGTACTAGTCCTATATATATCCTCATAAACTTCCGTGTAACGATTGCCGATCAGTATTTATATGTCAGAACGGCGATCAGAACATCGGCTTTTATGCGCGGACATTCTTCGGTTGGAATGGTCAGAAGTTTCCGGTTGGCAAAAAACAGCAACCGTGCTTCTGGAAGACATTTCTTCTCAAGGAGCTTGCGTGCAAATGGAAATGCCTGTTTCCTTGGGAACCCAGGTGGAACTATTCTACGGCTCTACCATGATCCCGGCGACGGTTTCTTATTGTGAGTATCGGGAAATCGGCTACTATACCGGTCTTACCTTCGAGGAAGGGTTTCGCTGGTCTGAGCACCAATTTTATCCGCAGCATTTGTTGGATACGCGGGGCTTGCTAGTGCGCGCAAATAGTACCACGTACTTAAACTAGTGAAACATTTCTCCAGCCTTTGACACAGAGCATATGATGGGGGAGTAAAGATTGCCTGATGCAACTTTTACTTCCGGCTTCCGTCTTTAGTATCAGAAGAAATTAGTTCTGAGCAAAAACGGGAGGAGTGTTCAGTGACTGAAGAAATCAATAAAGAAGACATTGTTATCTCCCACGCTTACCCAAGGCCACAGCTGGAGCGGGCAGAGTGGGTTTCCCTGAATGGGAAGTGGGATTTTGCCATTGACCACCATGCCGTTTGGACTCAGCCGTCCCATGTGAAATGGGATCGTCGCATCACAGTGCCGTTTGCGCCTGAAACGCCGAACAGCGGAGTTGCGGATACAAGTTTCTATCGCGTCGTATGGTACCGCCGCTACTTTGAAGCACCGGCTGCCATGGAAGGACAGCGGCTCATTCTTCATTTTGGTGCAGTGGATTACCAGGCAAGCGTATGGGTGAATGGAAATCTAGCCTGCCACCATGTCGGCGGGTATACGCCATTTCAGGCTGATGTTACCGATCATCTTCTTCCCACGGGTCCACAGCTAATAGAGGTTCGCGCCGAAGATGACCCTTCTGACTTAGCCAAGCCTAGGGGCAAGCAGGATTGGCAACTGGAGCCTCATTCCATTTGGTATCCCCGTACTACTGGCATTTGGCAGACAGTATGGCTGGAACGTGTTCCGGCTTCGTATATCGGGTTCGTCCGTTGGACACCGAATATGGAGAGATGGGAGATTGGATTTGAAGCCACAATCTGCGGATTACGTCAGGAAGGATTAAAGCTCAATATCCGCATGAACGTCGGCAATCTTCTGGTTGCCGACGATACATATGGAGTAGTAGCAGGGGAGGTGCATCGGCGTATTGCACTTTCTGATCCCGGAATTGATGATTACCGGAATGACCTCTTGTGGACGCCATCCTCCCCAACCTTGATCCAAGCACAAATTTCTTTGCTGGATGAGGATGGAACCGTGATCGATTCCGCATTGAGTTATACCGCTCTCCGTTCTGTTGCCATTCAGGGTGACCGGTTCTGCCTGAATGGACGGCCTTATCAATTGCGCTTAGTGCTGGATCAGGGATACTGGCCGGAAACTGGCTTGACTGCTCCTGATGACGATGCGCTTCGCCGTGATGTGGAGCTTGCCAAAGCAATGGGCTTCAATGGCGTTCGCAAGCACCAGAAAATTGAAGACCCCCGATTTTTATATTGGGCGGATACTTTGGGCCTGATGGTATGGGAAGAAATGCCCAGCGCTTATCGGTTCACCAAAGAATCTATTGAACGCCTGAGCCGGGAATGGGCGGAAGCAATCGCTCGTGACAGCAGCCACCCTTGCATTGTGGCCTGGGTGCCATTTAATGAATCCTGGGGCGTGCCGGATCTGCCGGATAGTCCAGCGCAGCGGCACTATGTGCAGGCTTTGTACCATATGACCAAGACCCTGGACCCGAGCCGGCCTGTGATTGGCAATGACGGCTGGGAGAGTGTCGCAACGGACATCATCGGCATTCACGATTATGATGACCGTCCGGAACGCATTGCCAAGCGTTATGGCGGTGACGAAATGCAAGCACAGCTTTTTAAGCGGGAGCGTCCCGCTGGTCGATTGCTGCTGCTGGAAGGGCAGGTGCGCTCTGATCAGCCGGTGATGTTGACTGAGTTCGGCGGCATTGCCCTTTCCCCGGATGTGCAGGGAACATGGGGTTACACACGTTCGGAAAGTGCAGGACAGTTTGCGGAGCGGTATAGTGCGTTAATGAACGTTGTGCGCAACCTGGGGGCGTTAGCTGGATTTTGTTATACCCAGTTTACCGATACCTACCAGGAAGCGAACGGCCTTTTGTACGCAGATCGTACACCGAAAATTCCGTTAGAAGATATGGCGATGTCCACTCGCGGCTCTCGCACCACGCAGGATAGACAAGCGGAGTTTGCCTGGCGTGAGCGGATCATGCATTTCCAAAGACATCAGTATTTGGTTCCGGCGGAAGACTATAAAACACAGGACCGGCGCTAGATTTGCCGTTGCCGCCTCCTTCTCTTTTTCGCTCTTTCTGGATCGGTGGTTATGAAAGCGCATGTCACCGAAACCATGCAGGGGAACGCCTGGACATGTTGGCAGGCGTTCAGCATGATGTTCAGGTAGAAAACGATTACGCCCTTCTGAAAACAGAAGGGATGCAAACCGCTCGGGATGCCGTGCGGTGGCACTTGGTGGATCGGGGCAGAGGCACTTACGACTTTTCCTCGTTTACGCCTATGCTGCAAGCCGCGATTCACCAGCGGATACAAGTCATTTGGGATCTTTGCCACTACGGATGGCCAGATGACATCGATCTGCTTTCCCCCGCTTTTGTAGACCGTTTTGCTCGTTTTTCAGGAGCCGTTGCCAGACACATTCGGGAACATTCCGACGAAGTGCCGTTTTACTCGCCGATCAATGAAATTTCCTTTTTTTGTTGGGGCGCGGCTCGCGGATTTATGTTTCCCTACCTTGCCGGGCGGGATAACGATATTAAACGGCAACTGATTCGCGCCTGTGTTGCTTCGGTGGAAGCAATCCGGTTGGTAGATAGCCGAGCGCGCTTTGTTTATCCGGAACCCACCATTCATGTAGTTGCTCCCGCTGGCCGACCGGACTTTCAACGAAACGCCAATGGGAACGTGCAATCCCAGTACGAAGCTTGGGACATGGTAGGCGGTTGGCTTAGCCCAGAACTAGGTGGGCGTCCCGATTACCTCGATATCATTGGCTCTAATTTCTATGCCACAAATGAGTGGCGTACGGAGAATGGAGCAAGACTTCCCTGGGCGAGTGTTCCTCCTGACCCACAATGGCGTCCCTTGCACCTCCTGCTGGAAGATTTGTGGATTCGCTATCAACGGCCCTTGTTTCTGGCAGAGACCAGCCATATTGGGGAAGGCCGAGGAAAGTGGGTTTCTGAAGTGGCAGAAGAAGTTTATTTAGCCCGGCAAAACAGTATTCCGGTGGAAGGAATTTGCCTTTACCCGGTTGTGGACCGTTATGACTGGGGAAATGCGGAGCATTGGCACCATAGCGGGTTATGGGATCTGCGCAGTAATCAGGCTGGCGTATTAGAGCGCGTGCTAAATTGTCCCTATGTCGAAGACCTTCGGGCCGCACGTGTACGCCTTGGTACTATCGGGTGTTTATAATTTTCAGGCACCCATTGTAAGATGGTTTTCAGTGCACCGGCGTAACCATTTTTTATTTTTATGGTAATTGACTTGCTCACTTTGCGAGTCATTGCGGCTCCGTTGCCGATGTAGGTGTTCCTCTTCTCGATCTTTTCAAATTTAAGCTGGAGATTACATGCGTCCCGCATTCGACATTATTACGTTTTCACATCTCCGCTGGGATTTTGTTTTTCAACGCCCCCAGCATATCCTCTCGCGTTTGGCGCGCAAGCGCCGAGTGTTGTTTATAGAGGAGCCTGTGTTTGATCCGGGAAGCAAACCTCATTGGGAAAAGATCAAGAGTGAAGAAAATGTTCTGGTATGCCGTCCGCATACTCCCGTAGAACAACATGGTTTTAGCGATACCCAAATGCCTGTTCTGCAGGCGCTTTTGAAGGAACTGCTTCAAACAGAAAAGCTAAGTCATTATGTAGCTTGGTTTTACACCCCCTTAGCGTTACCGTTGGCGGAAGGTTTGATTCCCCAAGCGGTAGTGTATGACTGCATGGATGAGCTTTCCGCTTTTCTTCATGCTCCAAAACAACTGCTGGACTATGAATCCAAGCTGCTGAAACTGGCGGATATTGTGTTTACCGGCGGCCCGAGCTTGTACCGGGCGAAACGCAGTCGCCACTCCAATGTGTTCTGTTTCCCAAGCAGCGTGGATGCCGAGCATTTCCGCCAAGCCCGTAACGGCGCGTTGGAAGAACCGGCGGATCAGAAATATATTCCGCATCCTCGGTTAGGCTTCTTCGGAGTGATTGATGAGCGCGTGGACTTGCCCTTGATTGAATATCTGGCTCAATCCCACCCACAGTGGCACATTGTGATGATCGGGCCTGTGGTAAAAATTGATCCCGCGACATTGCCGAAACAGCCCAACATCCATTACATGGGCCAGCGCCAATATGCGGAACTGCCCGCCTACCTTTCGAAATGGGATGTTTGTCTTCTGCCATTTGCCAGAAACGAATCCACTAAATTTATTAGTCCTACAAAAACGCTGGAGTACATGGCTGCGGAACGGCTAATGGTGAGCACCCCCATTACGGATGTAGCCGAGCCATACGGTAAGATTGTGTATCTGGGAGAAACCCCGGAAGCCTTTGCCGCCGCATGTGAAGTCGCCTTACATGCCTCTAATACCGAGAAACTGTCCAGGATCTCGGGAATGCGGGAGGTGTTATCAAAAACTTCTTGGGACGCAACTGCGAGAGCAATGGAAGAACAGATCGAAACTACGATTCAGAAAAACAAAAACCTGGAGGAAGGAATTTTTGTTCCTGCCACAGCGAAAAGCCAGCCTGCTAAGGATGGTACCGCTACCACAGTAGTGATTGGGGCTGGTCCTACCGGGTTGAGTGCAGCCTACCATCTGGGTAGTGATGCGGTTCTCCTGGAGCAACTTGGGCGTGTAGGCGGCTGGTGCAGATCTATTGAGGACAAAGGATTCACCTTTGATTATGCCGGCCATATCATGTTCTCTAACGATCCGTATGTACATGAACTGTACCGGCTTTTGTTAGGGGAAAACGTTCATTGGCAAAACCGTGAAGCCTGGATTTATAGCAAAGAAGTGTATACGAGGTATCCTTTTCAGGGTGCTCTGTATGGACTTCCACCGGAAGTGATTCAGGAATGCATTGTAGGGGCGATTGAAGCCCGTTTCGGTTCCTTAAAGAAGAGTGGGAACCCCAATGGCGCCCTGATGCAAAGCCAGCCAGTCCCATCTTCCAACGGAACAGCCGCTTCCAAGAATGGAGGCTCTAGCCCTTCCGAGTGCAAAGCGGAATCCATTACGGATTGTTGTGGTGACGGCATTCTGGAAAGCTCCGCAGAGTTAGGAAAACCTGCCGGTGCGGAAGAGCATTCCGGCGAACCGCGCAATTTTGAGGAGTTTATCTACAAGGTATGGGGCGCGGGAATTGCCAAGCACTTTGCGGTTCCTTACAACCGGAAATTGTGGGCCGTACCGCTGAAAGAAATGGAAACTTCCTGGCTGGGTGGTCGTGTGCCAATTCCAGACCTTGGGGAAATGATTGAAGGTGCATTGCGTCCGGTGGCAAAGCCCATGGGCCCGAATGCCCGCTTTGGTTACCCTTTGCGTGGTGGTTTCCAGGCACTGATGAACGGCTTCCTGCCTCACCTGAAAGGTGAGCTTCGCCTCAACACGGAAGTGAAATCGATCTCTCCTTCCAAGCACCTGGTGACATTGCAGGATGGTTCCACGATTCACTATGAGCACTTGGTCAGCACCATGCCCTTACCGGTTCTGATTAAATGCATGGGCAATGAAGTGCCAGAAGAGATTCAGGCCGCAGTTTCTACCTTGCGGCATGTCTCGGTGAAATGCGTAAACATCGGCGTTGGACGTGAAAACCTGACTGAGAAGCATTGGATCTATTACCCTGAAGATTCCGTGTTTCACAGAATTTTTGTGCAAGGCAACGCCAGCCCCCATTGCAATCCTCCGGGCGGATTTGGCCTGACTTGCGAAATCACTTATTCCGAATACAAGCCCTTGCCCTGTGATGGAGAAGCGCTGATTGAGCGCTGCATTGCAGACTGCCGAAAAGTAGGCTTCTTCAATGAGGATGACCAAATTCTCACTGCGAACTTAGTGGATATGCCTTATGCCTATGTGGTGTACGACCACGGACGTGCAGCAAGCGTAGCCAAAATTCGGGAGTGGCTTGCACATCGCGGCATTATTCTTGCGGGTCGCTATAGCGAGTGGGAATACTACAATTCAGATCACGCATTTTTGGCAGGAAAGAAAGCTGCTGAAAAGGTGCAGGAGCTGAAGAAACTGGCTTCCAACAGCAACGCTGCCCTGCCGCAAGCGTGGGAAATTTCCCAAACCACTGCGCAAGGGGATTAGCCCTTCAGAACCAAGTCAAGCTTTCAGGCCAGGAGCAATCCTGGCCTGAAAAGAAACTTACCGCTTCTGGCACTTCGGGCAGAAGTGCGTTCCCCGTTGTGCCACCAGTGTTCGTCGAATCGGAGAACCGCAGTTTTGGCACGGCTCGCCCGTTCTTCGATATACACGGTGAAGCGTTTGAAAACTGCCCCGGTTGCCTTCCGCATCTACATAGTTGGAAACAGAAGATCCGCGATTCTGAATGGCCTCTTGCAACACTTCTCGCATTGCATGGTATAGCTTCTCCACGCGATCTTTCCTTAACTTGGCGCCATTTGCATTCGGGTGAATGCCGGCGCGAAACAGTGCCTCATCCGCATAAATGTTTCCCAGGCCACGCAGAAATTCCTGGTTCAAGAGGAGCGACTTCATGCGTGATTTTCGTTTTTTCAGGGAATCCGCGAAGTCTTCCAGCGAAACCACAAGGGCGTCTGGCCCCAGCTTCCTCACACGCTCTGGCAACTCGGCAGACCATTCGATATTGCCAAATCGGCGACTATCGTCATAGATCAGAGTGCCGCTGTCCATATGAAACTGAGCGTGAGTGTGTTTTCCTGGCGGATGATTCCAGAGCAGTTTGCCCGTCATCCCTAAATGAACAATCAAAAATCCCGAGGGCCGAAGGGTAAATACGATGTATTTGCCGTGTCGCTCTACCTCCATCACAGTGGTTCCGGCCAACTGCTGAATAGTTTCCTCTAAATCGCTCCGCAAAATGCGTTTGGGAGAAAACTCCACGTTTTCAATCCGCCGCCCGGTCACTTGTGGCGCCAGCGTGCGAACCACTGTTTCCACTTCAGGAAGTTCCGGCATTACGGTAATTCCAGGAAAAGCTGGCCATTTTCCATTTTCACGGAATAGTGCTCAACCTTTTGACGGGGATCAAAGTCGTTCTCTCCTGTGAAACAATCAAAATCCCACATATGCCAAGGGCAGGTCAGGAAACGGCCATTTACCGTTCCTTGCCCTAACGGTGCACCACGATGCGGACAGATTCCTCCCAGCGCATGATACTCGCCCGCGACATTGCAAACCGCAAATGGTTGTTGCGCTACAAAAACTTCAATCACCTTATTCGGCGCTACTTCGGAAGCAGCAGCCACACACACCGATTGCATATTTTTATGTCAGCACACGGCAGGCAGAAGAACAAACATCGTCGGGTAAAATGAAAGAGCAGTTGTTGCCAATGCG
Organism: Bryobacterales bacterium; assembly: GCA_963791675.1. Classification (GTDB taxonomy): domain Bacteria; phylum Acidobacteriota; class Terriglobia; order Bryobacterales; family Bryobacteraceae; genus JALYXI01. The sequence goes on along the minus strand of CAWBTD010000022.1, from coordinate 658,249 downwards.
AAATCTTCATTTCCAACGTCCGTCCAGGATTCCTGCTCTCGAAAACCCTCAGCACCTTGCGGAGCTGATGAAGCAGGACTTTGTGATTTTGTTTAAGCACAGCCTGACGTGTTCCCTAAGCGCGGCCGCGTATACAGAAGTTTTGCGATTCCATCAAGAACGGCCGGAAGTGCCGCTCTATTTGGTGGCCGTGCAAACGCAGCCGGAATTAATCGAGCAAGTAAGTGAGGGTCTCGGCATCACTCATGCTTCCCCTCAGATTCTGGTGTGCCGCTCCGGGTCTGCGATTTCTACAGCTTCGCATTTCCGTATCACACTGAGCCGTTTACATTCCATGGTGGAAGAGGCCACTCTTCCGGCACGCTGACACAGCCTTAGCGTTTACTTGACAGATTAGTAAGTAATTACTTACTATCAAGCTAATGCAGAGTCGCATGGCGGGGGAAACCCGGCGAAAGCAGTTAATTGAGGTTGCAATTGACTTGTTTTCGAAAAAAGGCTTTAGCGGCACCACTACCAAGGAGATTGCTGCCAGTGCTGGGGTAACGGAAGCGGTTATTTTCCGTCATTTCGCCACAAAGGAGCAGCTTTACCAGGCCATTATTGACTTTCGGGTAGGAGCGTCCGGCACCCCGCAACGGTTTGCGGAAATGAAAGCATTCATGGATGCCAATGAGGATGAACGATTCTTTCAAAGTTTGCTGCAGGCCGTGATTGAGATTCACCGGCTGGACCAAAAATTTGAGCGCCTCATGCTATATGCGGCCCTGGAAGGAAATGAACTCGCGCTGCTTTACAAACGTACTTTAAAAGAGCCATTTCTGGATGCGTTTCTTGCGTACATCCAAAGGCGGCAGAAAGAAGGGGTATTTCGTCCGGGGAATCCATGGGGGTTGCTTATGTCTGTGGTGGGCATGGCTCAACACTTTGCCACAAGCAAATACATTTACGGCTTTTGTGATCCTCTGCTGGACGATGCGGAGATGGTGCAATTCTTTCTTTGCGTGGCCCTGGACGGCATCAGAACTCCCAACAAGGCGGAACTATGAATCGATTTGTGTTTCCCATTTTGATTTTCGGGGCAGCGATATCCGTATCGTGTGGCCACAAAGCCGATGCTCCTTCAACGGCTCAAGCTGCGGCTCCGCAGCCGGTAGCTGTTGCCACCGCCAGTGCCACTGTTCGCCAAGTACAGGCTGGCTTTGCGGAAACAGGCAGCTTTGTGGCGGAAGAATCTTCTGACATTGCGCCGCTGGTAGCGGGGCGTGTGGTTACCACTCCCGTGGATGTGGGAGCTTTTGTAAAAAAGGGGCAGGTCGTTTGTGAATTGGACCATCGAGATGCGCAGTTAAAGCTGGACCAGGTCAAAGCCCAACTGGCGGAAGCCACTGCTGGGCTGCGTCAAGCACAAGCCAGAATCGGTCTTACGGCGGGAGAATTCGATCCGAACAAAGTGCCAGAGGTAGCAGGCGCCAGGGCAAATTATGAATCATCGCAGGCGCAAGCGCGGCTGGCTGCTGCAGATTCCAAACGCTATGCCAACCTGATCGCCACAGGGGACGTATCACGGAGCGCCTTTGAAAAAGCGCGTACGCAGCAGGAAACGGCAGACGCTCAGGTGAATGCAACCCGGCAGCAGTATGAAGCCGCTTTGAATGGAGCGCGGCAGAGTTATCAAGTGGTTTCTTCTTCCCAGGCTACCTTGGATGCCATGAAAGCTCAGGTCGCACAAGCAGAGAAGGGTGTGGCGGATACCACCATTCGGGCGCCCTTTGATGGCTATGTCACTGCACGGCCAGTAGCAGCGGGCGAATACGTGGCGCTGACGACGAAAGTGGCAACAGTGGTCCGCATCAGCACTCTGAAATTGCAACTTCAAACTCCGGAGCAGCGAGCCGCGAAAGCGCAGGTCGGAATGACCGTGCTGGCTCGGGTAGCAGCTTACCCGGATCGTGATTTTACAGGCAAGGTGTCGGCCGTCAATCCGTCGGTTGATCCGAATTCACGTGTCTTTATTTTGGAAGCGCGTTTTCCGAACGCCGGTAATATTCTGCGGCCTGGCATGTTTGCAACGGCACGAGTGTTGGTGCCGGGGGGCGAGCAAGGAATTTTCGTTCCCCGCAATGCCGTGGTGCGTGACAAAACCACGGATTCCAATCAGGTATACATCGTGGAAAACGGGCAGGCGCGGCTGCGCGTGGTGCTCACCGGAGACGCCGAGGGCGACTCCGTCCGAATCTTATCCGGGCTTTCCGGCAGCGAAGTAGTCGCGACCAATAATCAGACTGCTTTATATGACGGCGCTCCCGTGCGGAGATCTTAACGCATGCACGCTTTAGCAAAACTCTGTATCCAACGCCCTGTTTTTGCGACGATGCTGATTCTTTCTCTCGTCGTAGTGGGCACCTTTTCATACTTCAGCTTGGGCGTGGACCTGTTTCCCAAGGTCGACATCCCCACGGTACAAGTCACCGTTTCTGACCCTGGTGCTTCTCCGGAAGAAATTGAAACAGAAGTCACCAAAAAAATTGAAGATGCGGTAAACACCATTAGCCAGGTGGATGAACTACGTTCCACTTCTTCCGAAGGGCAGTCGTTAGTGGTGATTACGTTCGAGCTTTCCAAGAACGGCGATGTCGCTGCTCAGGAAGTGCAAAACAAGGTCAACCTGATTGTGAATGACTTGCCGCAAACGGCTAAAACTCCGAAGGTTTTGAAGTTCGATCCGGATGCCGCGCCAGTGCTCCGCGTGGCTGTTTCTGCTCCGCGCTCTCTTCGTGATGTGACGCTGATTGCCGATAAGCTGATCAAGCAAAAACTGGAAAATGCGAAAGGCGTCGGCCAGATTACCATTGTGGGCGGTGCGCGCCGTGAGATCCATGTATTGGTAGATCCCGATCGGCTCCACTCTTACAACCTGACCGTCACGGATGTATTTAATGCGATCCGTCTGCAGAATCTGGAGTTGCCTGGAGGAAACCTGAATGCGGGCGCACGCGAATTCACTGTCCGCACGACAGGAAAAGTAACCAGCGCGGAGAAGTTCAATAACATCGCGATTGTGAATCGGGACGGGTATGTCGTGAAGGTCAGCGACATTGGCCATGCGGAAGACAGCTATGAGGAGCCGCGCACAGCGGCTCGGCTCGGCGGTGTTCCCGCCGTCACGCTGATTGTGGCCAAGCAGTCCGGCGAAAACACGGTCAACACTGCGGCGGAAGTGAAACAGCGCTTGAAAGAAATTTCAGCTACGCTTCCCAAAGATATTCATACGGAAGTGATCGGCGATCAGTCCGTGTTTATTGAAGCAGCGGTTAACTCCATCAAGCACCACTTGGTGGAAGGCAGTATCTTCGCTTCCATTATCATCTTTCTATTTCTTGCCAATTGGCGAACCACGCTGATTGCGGCTATCGCCATTCCGACTTCCATCATTGCGACCTTTGCCTTGATGGCTGCTATGGGTTTCACGCTGAACCAGATCACCATGCTGGCATTAACGCTGATGGTAGGCATTGTGATTGATGACGCGATCATTGTGCTGGAGAACATCTATCGCTTCATAGAAGAAAAAGGCATGACGCCGTTCCAGGCCGCTATGGAAGGGACCGGAGAAATCGGCTTGGCCGTTATGGCCACCACCATGTCTTTGCTGGCCGTATTTTTGCCGGTAGGTTTCATGGGCGGCATTGTGGGCCGGTTCATGAGTTCCTTCGGGTTTACCTCCGGCTTCGCCATTGCGGTTTCCTTGCTGGTGTCCTTCACCTTGACACCCATGCTGTGCTCGCGTTTTGTGAAGGCGCCCAAGCATCACGTTGGTGACCAGCATTCCTCCAAAGATTCCTTCATCTTTCGTGGCTTGGATCGCTTCTATACACGGATGCTGACGTGGTCTATGGCCCACCGGAAAACGGTGGTTGCTCTCAGTGGTCTTACTGTGCTCAGCATTGTGCCGTTGTTTATGTTCGTGGGCAAGAACTTCCTGCCTTCTGATGACCAATCTCAATTCAATGTTCTGGTGCGAACGCCGGAAGGAACTTCCTTGGCCGCTACCACGCAAATCACGGAAAGAATTGCGACGGAGATCCGGGAACTGCCGGGTGTGGCGAATACGCTGATGACGGATGGTGGCGGCGCGGACGCTTCCGTGAACACTGCTTCTATCTATGTGAAGTTAACGGACACTTCCCAGCGCAATGTTTCCCAGCAGGACCTCATGCAGCGCACCCGCGCTCTGCTGAAACAGTACCCCTCTGACATTCATACCGGTGTGGAACTCGTCAGCACCGTAGGCGGCAACGCCAGCAATGCGGATGTGCAGTACTTCATCCAAGGTCCTGATCTGCAAAAGCTGGCGAAGTACTCGGATGCTTTGCTGGCAAAGATGAAAAATATTCCAGGCATCGCAGACCCGGATTCCACTCTGCGGAGCGGGAAGCCGGAAGTGCGCCTGGAGATTGACCGGGCCCGTGCGGCAGATCTAGGTGTTTCGGTGATGGATATTGAACAAGCATTGAACACGCTGGTGGCTGGGCAAGTCGCTTCCACTTTCAACGCGGGCGAAGATCAATATGACGTACGCGTACGCGCCCAAGAGCAATTTCGCGGTGGCGTGGAAGGTCTGAATAAAATGACTGTTCCTGCCGCGCGTCGTGGTTCCGTTGGGCTGGATGAAGTGGTGCGCACAGTACCCGGCACTGGACCTTCTGCCGTAAACCGGATCAGTCGCCAACGTCAGGTAACTCTGACTTGCAACGTTTTACCAGGAGCTTCGCAAGCTGCCATTATCACCCAAATGGGAGAAGCCGCGAAAGAGATTGGCATGGACCCGGATTACCGCACAGGATTAACCGGCACCTCGAAAGAGTTAGGTCGTACCGGCTACTACTTCATGCTGGCGTTTTCGCTGACCTTTATTTTTATGTACATCGTGCTGGCAGCACAGTTCGAATCGTTCGTTCACCCGATCACGATTCTGCTCACGCTCCCACTCGCGATTCCGTTCGGCATCTTGTCCTTGTTGATTACGCACCAGACGGTCAACATCTTCTCCGGTTTGGGATTGCTGTTGCTGTTCGGCATTGTGAAAAAGAACGCGATCTTGCAGATTGATCACACCAATGGCTTGCGTGCTGCTGGAATGCCACGCTATGACGCCATTATTCAAGCCAATCGTGATCGTTTACGGCCCATTCTGATGACTACCATTGCTTTGGTGGCGGGCATGTTGCCGCTGGTAATATCGAGTGGCACGGGCGCAGCCACCAATCGTTCCATTGGCGTGCTGGTGGTGGGTGGTCAGTCCCTTTGCCTGCTGCTCACTCTGCTGGCCGTGCCAGTGTTTTACTCCGTGTTTGAAGACATTTCGGAATGGTCCTTCTTTAAGGGCGTTTCTGGAGGAGTAGGACGTTTACGCTCCGTGTTGCCGGGACGAAAATTACAAGCATCGCCGACACCTGTTTTAGCGCCGCATCTGAAAGAAGGCGACCTCGCATGATGGTGCGATGGATGGGCTGGTTTCTCATTGCGTCATTGGCGTTGGGGCAAACGCCGCCTGCTTCCAATGCTTCGCAGGATCCGCAGTCACCCCCGGTTCCTCCAGTGAAGCCTTTGGAAGTGCCTCTCCGAATTGGCATATTCGGAAAAACCAACATCACGTTGAAAGAAGTGATTCAGCGTGTGTTGGAAAACGATAAGGATCTTGCGGTATCCCGTATCGCGCGCGAAGAAGCGGTCTATAACATCACAGGCGCGAAAGGGTATTACGACCCAGTTCTAGGGTTAACGGCGTATCGCCTCCGTAGTGTAACTCCGATTAGTTCACTGATTGGCGGTGCTGCGAATGGCAAACTCACGCAGAAGCAGTTGTACGCGGACCCGCAGTTAAGCGGCATTTCCCCCTGGCTCGGTGGTTCCTACCAGATTGATTATTCTTCTGCCCGGCAATCCACGGACAGCACCTTTGTTACGTTGAATCCGCAATTCCCCTCTTCGGTAAACCTGAATCTGACACAGCCCTTATGGCGTGGTTTGCGGTTTGATGAGAACCGGCACCGTTTGCAGGTAGCACGGCGGAATCTAGCTTTAACCGAATCGCAATTTCGCCAGCGGGTGATTGAGATCACCACGCAGGCCATCCAAGCCTATTGGGAACTGGACTACAGTTACCGCAACCTTGCCGTGCAGGTGGAAGCAGTGCGGCTGGCCGAGCAGCAGGACGCCAGCAACCGCCGGCAAGTGGAGCAGGGAGTTCTGGCGCCCGTGGACGTGATCCAGACGCAAACCCAGATTGCCACCTTTCAGCAGAATGTGTTCACAGCGCAAAGCGACGTCACGCGCTCGGAAAATACGGTGAAAGCTCTGATGCTGCCGAACCGGAAAGATCCCTTGTGGGGAGCGGAACTAATCCCGGAAACACCGCTTGCCACAGATGCCGCTGCGCCCACCCTGGAAGACGCTGTGAAAGAAGCGTTGGCGGCACGTCCGGAGATTGGGCAAAGCAGTCTGAACATCGAGATCAATCGCTTGAACACGCAACTTGCCGGCGAGCAAGCAAGACCCCAAATTGATGCGTTTGCCACGCTCAGTGTGCAAGGGCTTTCCGGACGGCCCATCCCGCCCGCGCCCAATCCTCTGACAGGGAACACGCAAGCCATTATCGACCGAGTGAACCAGCTTTCCGCCACTGCCGGGTTGCCGGACCTGCCGCCGTTCAGTTTTGGGAGTGGGCAGGTTCCCGCCATCTTTTTGGGTGGTTATAGTCAATCCCTGAGCAATTTAGTAAATGGCCGCTTTCCCACGGCACAGATTGGCGTTCAGATGTCCTTGCCAATCCGAAACCGGACGGCTCAAGCGCAGTCTGCCGTTTCGGCAGCGGAAGGGAAGCGCCTGCAAGCGCAACGCGAACAACTGGAAATGACGGTGGAAGCAGACGTTCGCAACACACTGCAAACACTTGCTTCCACCCGATCACGCTTGGAAGCGGCAGCCTTGGCGCGCAAATCGGCGGAAGATCAATACGCCAGTGAACAACGGCAATTTCAGGCAGGAACATCCTCTGTATTTCTGGTGCTGCAACGGCAAACAGACCTGATTGCGGCACGCTCGCGCGAGGTACGCGCCAAAGCAGACGTGGGGCGTGCGCTCGCGGATGTGGACCGCGCCACCGCTCGGACCATAGAAGCACAGGGAATTGCGGTAGCCAAGTAAGAAATTCTATTCGATTTCCTGAAAAGCTAACTCACGTTGGCTGATACTAATGCGGGTGGAAATCATTGCAGCACTAGTATTATTCGTAAACTCAATACGTTAGCTCCTCGGAAAGCATCCTGTTTTTCTGTCAGGACCCGATGCTAAACTAGAAGATCCCACCGGCAGTCCTGGTTTGCCTGCCTCATAGGCCACGCGTGCCTGATAGCGTTTTCCTTTATGAGGCTTTTGCTGTACCTATTCACCGCTCTATCCTTGTTTGCCCAGGCCCCGCAGCCGGATGGCGGAGGTGTGCGAGCGGGTGCCCTGCCTGCAAAATGGATCACCGGCGGCCCCAACTGCATCACTGTTCCGGACTGGCAGGTACAGGAGTACAACGAAGACTTCTATATTCTTCGGGAGTCCGGCTGCACCAATTACGAAAAACCGTTTCTGTATCTCCTGTTTGGCAAAGAGCGAGTTTTGCTGGAAGATACAGGCGCGGGTCGCAACGTGGAAACAGCGCGTGCCGTGAATGCGGTGATTACACAGTGGTGTGCGCGAAATAAACGCACTTCCATTCCCCTGGTAGTTTCCCATTCCCATTCACACGGAGATCATGTTTCTGGAGATGCACAACTTGCCTCAGTAAGCGGCGTCACCATGGTTCCACTAACCGTGGAAGGTACGTCGGCATTCTTCCACATCGCAAACTGGCCGGAAGGATTAGGCACCATAGATCTGGGTGATCGCGTCTTGGATGTGATTCCAATTCCGGGGCATGACGCCTTGAGTATCGCCTTTTATGATCGGCAAACGGGCGTTCTGCTGACTGGCGATAGCGTGTATCCGGGTCGCCTTTATGTGCGCGATTTTCCGGCATTTGTCCGTAGCAATCATCGACTGGTGGAGTTTACTCGCGGCAAGGTTATCGCCCATGTGTTAGGGACACACATTGAGCAGTCCTCTACGCCTTACAAAGATTATCCGGTAGGGACAAAGTATCAGCCGGAAGAGCATGAACTCGCTCTTTCCCGAGGACAACTCTTAGAACTAGATGAAGCTTTAGCTGCCATGGGCAGCAAGCCCGCTCGGTATGCCTTGCGGGATCTCACAATTTGGCCGCGAGATCCGTCTCCGGCTCGTAAACCTACTCAATGATTAGACTGCTTGCTCTCTTACTTCTTTCATTTGAACTGTTCGCACAAAAACCGAAGTTCACTGTCGGATGGTCCATCTATGTCGGATGGAATCCATATGCCTACATGGAAAAATCCGGCATCCTCAAAAAGTGGGCGGATAAGTATGGAGTGGAAATCAAGGTACAACGCTTTGATTACGCCCCATCCTTGGATGCGTTTGTAGCAAAAAACATTGATGCCTGCACCATGACCAACATGGAAGCGTTGGACATGCCTGCCGCTGCTGGCGTAGATACCACAGCGATCATTACAGGCGATTACTCCAACGGAAATGATGCGGTGTTGGTGCGCAACGGTTTGACCATGGCCAAGCTTCCCGGTAAGCGCGTGCTTCTGGTGGAAAAAACCGTTTCGCAATACTTGTTTGAACGCGGTATGACCATGAACGGCCAGAAAGATCAGCTGAAGAAGGTCACTCTGGTGAATACGTCAGATTCTGATATTGCGACGGCCTTTATCAGCAATCCTTCCCAGGAAGCGGTGGTGACCTGGAAGCCCATGGTTTCCCAGATTTCAAAGACCAAGGGCGTGACCAAGATTTTCGATTCTTCCCAGATTCCCGGTGAAATCCTGGATCTGCTGGTAGTTCGCACGGATGTGTTGAAGCGGCCGGAAGGACAGAAATTTGCGAAGGCAATCACGGGCGCTTGGTATGAGGTGATGAGCCAGATGAAGCAAGATAAAGTGCTTTCCGCCATCGCCAGTAATTCGCAGGATACGCTTGCCTCTTACAAAGAGCAGCTCAGCACAACCCATCTGTTTTCTACTCCTCAAGAAGCACTTAGCTTCACCAAATCCGGTGAGCTGAAGAGCAAGATGGATTCGGTACGCCAGTTCTGCTTTAGCCACAAATTGCTGGGGGATGCCAAGCAAGCGGATGACGTAGCGATTCAATATCCGGACAGCTCCATTCAGGGCAAGCGTGATCGCGTTCGCTTCCGCTTTGATACCACTTACATGGACTTGGCCACGCAAGGAAAACTGTAATGGAAGTATTTGCCATTAATGCTCAACCAAACCGGACCACGGCCTGGACGCTTTCCTGGTTTTTGTTCTTTGCAGGAATTGCTGCCTATCTGTGGACCGCACAACAGCGACATAAGGAAAATCCGGAAGACCGGGTAGTGCCTACGTTGACCCAAATGGGCCAAGGCTTGTATGACGCAGCTTTTGGGGAAGATGATAGCGATAATGCAAAAGAATCACACGTTTCGCGATTCTTTCATTCCATGCTGTGGCAGGACACTGTAGCGAGTGCCAAACGGTTTGGGTGGGCCATGCTGCTGCTGGTCCCTGCCGTAATGCTCGGGCTTCACATCGGCATGTTTCCGTATGTCGGAGTGTTTTTTCTTCGATTCGTGTTGTTCTTTGACAAAATTATCGCTCTTTCCGTTCTGCCTATTCTGTTTATTGCTTTCGGGATTGATGAACTTTCCAAAGTCATGCTGATTGTGATTGGCGTGACACCCACTATCATCCTGGACACGTTCAACCTTTCCAAGAGTGTTCCACGCGAGCAGCTTGTGAAAGGCTTCACGCTGGGAGCCGGGGATTTTGCGATTGCTTATCGCGTGGTGTTGAAGCAGATCATGCCGCGCATCTTGAATAGCATTCGCCTGAATCTGAAAGCCGTGATGCTGTTCTTGTTTGCGGGAGAAATGATTGCTTCCACGGATGGACTTGCCTACCGCATCGCGCTGCTTCGCCGCAACATGGCCATGAACACGATTCTGCCTTATGTAATGTGGGTAGCGCTGTTGTTATTTCTGGTGGATTTGCTGATGCGTGTAACGAATCAGAAATTGCACCCTTGGTTCCGGGAATAATGCCATGCCGCTGATCAAAGTCGACAATGTTCACGTTTCCTATCCAGTTCACCGAGGACCGCTGAAGAACGTTTTAGCTGGTGTGGATCTGGACATCATGGCTGGCGACTTTATTTCCGTCGTCGGGCAGACAGGATGCGGAAAAAGCACTTTGCTGCGCCTGATTCTTGGTTCCGAAGCACCCACCAAAGGTCGCATCTTAATTGCAGGTGAAGAGCATTACCATCCGGATCGCGATCGTGGCTATGTGCCGCAAAAGTACTCACTCTTTCCCGACAAAACTGTGGTGGAAAATGTGATCTTCGGGTTGGAACTCGAAGAGTTCGGGTTGTGGAATCGATTCACGCCTCGTTTTCGCCGCCGGAAGCGGGAATTTGAAAGTGAAGCGTATGAATACCTTCGGCTCATGGGCCTTCATCAAGGGGACGGAAAGAAGTATCCTGACCAGCTTTCAGGCGGTATGCAACAGCGCGTCGCCATTGCACAGGCTTTAATTACCAAACCCAAAATCCTGTTAATGGACGAAGCATTTAGTGCTCTGGACCCGTCCACTCGTCGTGAAATGCAGCGGTTAATTCGTCGCGTGTGGCGTGAACTGGGAACTACGATTCTGTTTGTCACTCACAACATGCACGAGGCGGTTTACCTGGGAACTCGCGTGGTGCTGCTGGCAAAGCAGGATGAAATGGGCGGTGCCAAAGTGGCAATGGATCTTCCCGTGCCGGATCATGAAGACCCGGCAGAGATTGAATCCATTGTGCGAGAAATTGAAGAGCGTGGCGTAGGAATCGGAATCGAAGTCTGATTTCTTACGCCCTTAGTTTACTTGTAAATTCATTCTCACCATGCACATCGGTGAGGCGTTGATTACGGCCCTGGTATAGGTAAGTCAACTTCTCGTGGTTCAAGCCAAGCAAACGAAGGATGCTGGCATTCACGTCATGTGAATCCACGCGCATCTCGCTTGCTTGCACGCCAAACTCATCTGTGGCACCGAGCACCTGTCCGCCTTTCACACCGCCGCCTGCCATCCACATGCTGTAGCCATAAGGATGATGATCGCGTCCATTTTCGCCCTGTGCCAAAGGTGTACGACCGAATTCTCCACCCCAAATGACCAAGGTGGAATCCAGCAAACCACGTGCTTTCAAATCTTGCAACAAAGCCGCAATGGGCTTATCCGTTTTGCCCGCCATTCGGGTATGGGAGCCGAGCAGGTCGGTATGTGCGTCGTCCCAATCTTCTCCCACGTTGGTGCCAGAGAAAATTTGAATGAACCGAACACCGCGTTCTACTAAGCGCCGGGCCAGCAAGCATTTTCTTCCAAAATCAGCGGTGCGTGGCTCGTCCATCCCGTATAAAGCTTTGGTAGCCGCGGTTTCCTTGCTGAAATCCACTGTTTCCGGCGCGGAGCTTTGCATGCGCCAAGCTAGTTCATACGAAGCGATGCGCGCTTCCAGAGTGCTGTCACCTGGGTGAGCGGTATCGTGGATATGATCCATCTGGTTCAGAAAATCCAGCGTTTCCCGTTGGGTGTCGTTATTGATTCCAGGAGGATTCCGCAGGTACAAAATAGGATTCTCTCCGCCCCGGAATACCGTACCTTGATACACCGCAGGGAGGAAGCCTGCTCCATAGGCAGGCGGGCCGCTCTTGGTAGAACCATCTGACATCACCACAAAAGCAGGAAGGTTCTGATTTTCCGTTCCCAACCCGTAGGTGACCCAGGAGCCCAAACAAGGCCGTCCTGGAAATTGCGAACCACTATTCCGCAAGTAAATGGCTGGCGCATGATCGAACACATCGCTGAAGCAGCTTCGAACCACCGTGATGTCGTCCATGCGCTGCCGGACATGCGGATATAGATCGGAAACGGGAGTGCCGCAAGTGCCACCTGGCTGAAACTTCCAGGGGCTGCCACGAAGAATCGCTTTCGTCGGATCGTGGATAAAGCTGGTTTTGATTGTTTTTGCGAGTTCCAACGAAAGCGGCTGTCCGGTGCGCTTGGTCAACTCCGGTTTCGGATCAAATGTGTCTACATGGCTGACACCACCATGCATAAACAGAGAAATCACGGCCTTTGCCTTGGCTGCTTCCGGAGGCAGGCGGGGAGCCAATGGATTTGTTTCTGCTCCCTGGAGCATACTAGCGAAGGCCACTGCGCCAAACCCACGGCCAGCGCGGGAAAGCAATTCTCGGCGAGAGATTCTAGTCGACATAAAGAAACTCGTTCAGATTCAACAACGCTCGATCTAACTCGGCAAAAGCCGCTTCCTTGGAACCTAACCGTGCCGTCTGTTTCGCAATAAACACATCAGCAGATTGTTTCTCTGCTGCGGAAGGATCACGGCCAACACCTTCCACCAGGATTCATTCACTGTTTGCACGTTTGCCGCCAGCTTCTTGGCCTGTTCCATCATGAAGTTGCCATTCAACAAAGCCAGTGACTGAGGCGCCGTGGTACTTTCATTGCGCCGTGGGCAGGAAGCAATGCCGTCCGGGGAATCGAATGCTTCCAACATCGGCTGCTGAAACGTGCGCCGCTGCAGCATGTAGATGCTACGTCGGGTGTGTTCCGCCGGATCGGGGGTAACTACCCAGTTATTTTCTGGCTTGCCGATCATGCCGTACATTTCTTCGGTTTGTAGCGGTGGTACCACCGGCGTTCCTCCCATCTTCAGGTTCAGGATTCCCACGGCTTGCAACACACCATCGTGAACTTCTTCACTCTGCAAACGTCGTCGGTTCATGTGGGAGAACAGATCATTCGCCGGGTCTTTCTCGCGTGCGGAAGCAGTGGGGTCAGCACTGCGCTGGTAAGCGTCCGAAGTCATGATCAGTTTGTGCATTGCCTTTAACGACCAATTGCGCTGGGGAAGTTCTGTTGCCAACCAATCCAGCAGTTCCCGGTCGGCAGGCTTGCCAGCTCGTACCCCGAAATCGCTCGGGGTACGCACCAGGCCGACTCCAAAATGGCCTTGCCAGAGCCGATTCGCAATCACACGAGCAAACAGGGGATTCTCTGCGCTGGCCATCCAATTCGCCAACGCTTTCCGCCGACCCGTAGTTTCAGCATGGAGAGGAGGTTCCGGTACATCACCACCGCCTAACACGCTCAAGAATCCAGGGCCGACTTCTTCTCCGTAAGCAGTGGGATTGCCTCGCAATGCCACAAACGTGCGGGGAGCCTCACGCCCAACATCCATCACTGCCGGAGCCATCGGCGGGGGAGCATACCCGGCAAACATGGTGACCAACCGCTTTTCAATGCTATGGAGCCGTTCGGCATCTGCCTGGGACATGGCCGCACGCACTTCGTCGTCGGAAATTTTGAGCTCGGCTTCCAACTGAACAGCAGCCGTTTGTTGCTCGCTGGTACGCTTATCTTGCGCAATTGCCAGAATCGTACGACTCGCTTCAGGAAGTTTAGCGACCCTCTGTTTCCGCAATTCGCTGCGGTAGGGTTGCTGGAGTTTCACAATCTGTTCCCCCATTTGCCGAAGCTTGAAGTCACGGCCATTAGCCGCTAAGTCATAGTTCCGTGCAGAGTTGTACTCCAGAAACACGCGATCATAAGTCATGGGTGCAAAAACGGCTTGCATCCGATAGAAGTCGCGTTGGGGAATCGGGTCAAATTTGTGGTCGTGGCAGCGGGCGCAACCCACAGTCATGCCTAGAAACACAGTGGAAGTGGTATCCACGTAGTCGGTGAGCTTTTCCACCCGGTTCTGATCTTCCACCTTGAACAACATGTCGCGGTTTACCCCAACCCGGTAATAGCCAGTGCCGGTCCGCGCATCTGCGCTTTCCGGCCAGAGTTCGTCCCCGGCTATCTGTTCCTTCACAAAGCGGTCATAAGGTTTGTCATCATTCAAAGACTTAATGACCCAATCGCGGTAGCGCCATGCTTCCAGGTTGTAAGGGTCCTGCTCAAAGCCAGAAGTATCGCCGTAACGAACCAGATCCAGCCAGAACCGGCCCCATTTCTCGCCATAGTGAGGAGAGGCCAGCAAGGAATCAATCAGCCGCGGCCAGGCATCCGGGCGCTCGTCACTGAGAAAGCTTTGGATTTGTTCTTTGGTGGGCGGCAATCCGAGTAAGTCGAACGTGGCGCGCCGGAGCAAAGCAAGCTTCGCTGCTTTCGGGGACGGATCTACCTTCTCGGCTTGCAGTTTTGCCAGGATAAACGCATCAATCTCGGAAGAAGATCCCTCTACCTTGGGAACTGCGGGACGTGTTGGCTTCTGAAAAGCCCACCATTGGATCTGCTTGGCAACGGCCACGTGTTCTGGCCATTGTGCTCCTTGGTTGATCCAATCGCGCAGCACAGCAATATCCGCATCCGGCAATTTCGGACCGGGGGGCATGGCGAGCGTGCCTTCATGGGCCACAGCTTTGTAAAGAAGACTGGCTACGGCCTGCCCCGGCTGAACCGCCACACCACGTGTGCCGCCTTTGAGCAGATCTTCCCGCGTGGAAATACGGAATCCCGACATCGCTGCTTTGTCGCTATGGCATTGCCCGCAACGGGTTTGGAGAATGGCAACAGCTTGGTCGGGAACAGATTCGGCAAGGACTAGGCGACTGAAAGCGTAAACAAACAGAAGGAGTCCCGAACTGCGGACGTTTTTCATGGTGGGAATGTTTGTATTTTATCACTGGGAGCAGTGGGCGTGCGGGAGGAAAATCTCTCCGGAATCCCTCAGTCACAAGCAATGCGATCCTCCCGTTTGTATGAATCTGCTATTTGAATTAAGCCTGAAGTGTCTCCAATTCTTACTTTTCTCGATTTCTAATTGCTCCCGGAGTAATAGGAAGAAGATACATCCGTAATTTAACTAGTTATTTTTTTGCTTTCAAGCCATGTATAATTTTGGCCTGTGAAGCTCTTTCTTACCTCTGTCGTTACAGGTTTCTTGTTATCTTCTGCGTTATCTGCATCCATCATTTTTACCAGGGAAGCTCCTGGAGTTCAAAGTACAACTGTTGCAGGCACGACGACAGAAACATTCAACTCTCTGACGCCGGGAACAGCCGGACCAGTTTCTTCGCCGATTGGAACCTATTCGGGGGGAATCATTGTTGCTCCTGATATATATGGAGGAGCCAATCAAACTAATTACATTTCTGTTGGCGTGCAAAGTGGAACCATGAGTTATTCCGTCAACTTTGGATCGCTAAAAACCTACTTCGGCTTTTTCTGGGAAGCAGCAGATTTTGACGACTCTGTGGCGTTCTATAACGGCGCTGTTTTGCAAGCTACTTTTACCCCAAGCGACATCTTGGCCGGACTTCCTTCGGCTTATTATGGAAACCCGAATACCGGCTCAGATCCTTTCGAAGCTTTTGTTTACCTAAACTTCACTTCCACTGATCTGGCATCACGTTTTGATCGAGTGGTATTCATGAATGGCAATTTGCTGACTGGTTTTGAAACGGATAATCACAGCACATATGATCAGATTATTCCGCCTCCCGGAGTGCCAGAGCCGAGCACGTATGCGCTTATGGCAACGGGCACTCTCTGCATGATCGGCTTTGCACGGAAGCGCCGAAAGCAGAACCAGTAATCCGTTAGCTGCAAGCTGGCTATAGCCGCTTACCAGGGAGCCCGAGCAGTCAGAACCGTCCATCCGGCTAACGTTTTTCCGTCGATTCGCCGGATTCCCAAATGCTGGTAAGCCTGCCGCACTTCGGATTCCAACGAAGAATGAATTCCGGAAAGAATGAGGTGGGCGCCTTTTCCTAAACGTTGAATCAGGATTGGCGCCATTTCTATCAATGGAGCAGCAAGGACGTTTGCCACCACGACCGGCCAGTTGCCCTTGACCAGATCAGGACCACCGAGGATGAGTTCTATGCGGTCTGAGAGTTGGTTCAGCCGCGCGTTTTCCGCTGCGGCTTTCAGCGCATTGGCATCAATATCTACGCCAACAGCCCGTAGTACTCCCATCCTCAGAGCAGCCAACGCCAAAATTCCTGACCCGGTTCCAACATCCAGAATGCATTCGGGATGCTCTTGTTGAATGATTTCTTCGAGTGCTTCAAGGCATAACGCGGTAGTCGGATGATGTCCTGTCCCAAAGGCAGTGGAATCAGTCAACTGAAGCGCGCCAGAGAAAGCGGCGGTTCCGGCTGGGGTAATCAGAAGGCCGCCAACACGAACAGCTTGTGGGCTCAGTACCCACACCGACCCGTCATCCCAGGCAACGGCAGGAGAGATCATCAGGGCCGCATTGCCGAAACGGGCAGCTACCATTTCCTGCGTCACGGAATCGGGGAGAATAGCCGCAAGCCCCTCTCCAAACTGTTCAATATCGAGCGCTCCCAATTCCACAAGAAATTCAAAAGCTTCAGGAGCAGGAGAAGACAGGTCGAGACGATAGGGCAACGGGAAGCGTACCGCAGTCCGCCTACCGCGTAAAGGTGCTCCCGGAAAGCGCTAAGTTGCAATTCCTGGTGCTCTGGTATAATTGAGAACGGATGGTCTTTTGCCTCCCCGCACGAACGCGGTTTAAGTCGTTTCCTTCTCCTACGCAACCCTTTTGCCTTAATTCCCTTGTGATTCATTTGTTTCCTTTGATTTCTTTTCTCTCAGGAGGATTTACACCTAATTAATGACAACCAGCGTGCAGATAGCCCGAGGCATTGAAAGCCTGTTTGGTACCCGCGACGAAAACATCCGCCTTCTTGAATCCAGCCTCCAGGTGAGTACCCGCTTGGTGGATAATTCCTTAGAAATCAGTGGTGAAGACCAGAGTGTGACCCGTGCAGAGCACATTCTGCAGGATTACGTGTCCCTGGTGCGGGAAGGCGTTATTTTCACCAATGGTGATCTCCATAATTACCTGCGGGTCGTTACTGAAGATCCGGAGGTCACACTTCGAGCACTGGTGATGAGCGGCCGTCAACGTAGCTTTGGCAAGAAAGTGTTGACGCCAAAAACGGTAAACCAACGCCGCTATATGGAAGCCATTGAGCGAAATGATTTGGTGTTCGGAATGGGACCCGCAGGAACGGGAAAAACCTACCTGGCGGTAGCTATGGCAGTTTCCGCACTTCTAAGCAAGCGTGTGAGCCGTATCGTGTTGACTCGTCCCGCTGTGGAAGCAGGAGAGCGGCTTGGCTTTTTGCCTGGAACTTTACAGGAAAAGATAGATCCCTATCTCCGTCCTTTGTACGATTCCCTGCATGACATGATCGAGCCGGACAAAATTGAAAAGTTCCTGGAAAAGAACGTGATTGAAGTCGCTCCGCTGGCCTTTATGCGCGGGAGAACGCTGAATGACAGCTTTGTTCTGCTGGATGAAGCGCAAAATACCACGCCGGAGCAAATGAAAATGGTGCTAACCCGGCAAGGCTTTAATTCCAAAATGGTGGTCAATGGCGATCCTACGCAGATCGATCTGCCATCGGGGAAAAAGAGCGGCTTGTTGGACGCTTTTGAGATTTTGAATGGAGTGGAAGGAATCAGCTTCACTCACTTCAATGATCGCGATGTGGTGCGCCACAGTTTGGTGCAGCGCATTGTAAAAGCTTACGAAAAGCACAATGAAGCGAATGCCCGGCAGATGACGCTGAAGCTGACGGAGCTGCCTCTCGAATCCACAGCCATACCGCCTGGGCAATTGAGCGCCTAGGCGCGTTGTGATGCTTTCCTCAGACCCAGACCCGGCGGTTTCTTTTCACCGCGTTCCCCATACTTTGAACCGCGCCTCCGTGGAAGAGTTCGCGGTGAAACTGAAACAAGGACCCGCGAAAAGAGTTGCTTTTCACTGCCTGTTAACAACAGATGCCCAGTTGCAGCAACTGAATCTGCAGTTCCTGGGTAAGGATTATCCGACAGATGTTCTGTCGTTTCCTGAATCCGGGGACATTGCCATTTCTTACCCTCGCGCCCGGGCGCAAGCCGTGGAGTTTGGCCATTCCGTAGAGAAGGAAATCTCCATTTTGATGCTCCATGGTGTTCTCCACTTAGCTGGCATGGACCATGAAACAGACGGGGGCGCCATGGCCCGCACGGAAGCGGTTTGGCGGAGAAAGCTTGGCTTGCCTCTTGGCCTGATTGCCAGGGCTCATCGAACCAGAGTTCCGGCATGAGCATGGTCACTTTGCTTGTCTGCCTCCTTCTGTTGGTGGGGCTGTGTTTGTTTACTTTTCTGCAAGCCTTGTACCTGGAATCCATGCGTCTACGCACGCGTGACTTGCCTGCGTTGCAATTCTTTAAATCGGTACTGGAAGAACGGATCGGGTTAAAGGGAGAAGAAGGCGCCCTTAGTTTTTCCCTCCTGAAACATGGATTATTGCTTCTGTTGACAGCGGCTATTCTGCGGGAATTCTTGCAGAGCAGCAACGGCGACTGGTTGCTTTATGCCGAAGCCATTTTTATTTCCTGGCTGATGATGATGCTGGCAACCTATATCGTGCCGCAGTTGTTGTACCGTCGCAGTTCCGGGCACTTTATGCTGCCGCTGGTTCCTATGGTGCGTGCCTTCGCCTTTGTGATGCGCCCTGTGGTGGCGTGCCTTTCCATTCTCCATTCCTTGGTGAATCTAACGGATGAGTCTACCGATGATGTGGAAGCTCCTACTTCAGCGGAAAACATCGACGCTCTGATTTCAGCGGGCACGGAAGAAGGACTGATTGAGGAAGATGACCGGAAACTCATTCAGAATGTGGTGCATTTTGGCGACAAGGTAGTGCGGGAAGTGATGACGTCGCGCCCACACATTGTAGCCGTTTCGGAAAAAGCCACCCTGGAAGAGTTGCGGCAACTGGTAATCAATGAGCAGTATTCCCGCATTCCGGTATACGAAGGCAACATTGATCAAATTATTGGCTTTGTGCATGTCCGTGACATGTTTGAAGTCAAGGAGAATGAACGCCCACGACCCACGATCCGCGGCTTGATGCGCAAAGTGGAAGTTGTGCCGGAAACCAAACCAGTGAATGACCTGATGCGGGAAATGCAGCAGCAGGGCGCGCATATGGTGATTGTGGTGGATGAGTACGGCAACACTGCCGGGCTTGCCACCATGGAAGATTTGGTGGAACTGATTTTGGGCGAGATCCGAGACGAGCATGAGCCGGAACCGGAGGTAGTGGAAGATGAGGCTGGCGCGTACATTGTGGCAGGGTCATTCGATTTGGCTCGGTTGGAAAGTCTTGTGCCATTTCAGCCAGCAGATCAGGTGGAATCGACTACAGTGGGTGGGCTTGTGACAGAATGGCTTGGTCGTGTGCCGCAGCCAGGTGAAATTGTGGAAAAAGATGGAGTTCGAATCGAAGTGTTGGCAAGCGACGAATTGCACGTGCAAAAAGTGCGCGTCAAAAAGCTGGATGAAGTCAAAGTAGCTGTTGCCTCGGAGGGATATGCCCAGTAAGCACGTTTCCGGATTTGTTTCCATTTTGGGCCGCCCGAACGCGGGTAAATCCACGCTGCTGAATGCACTGGTGGGGTTCAAAGTGGCGATTGTTTCCAACAAGCCGCAGACTACGCGCACGGCGATTCAAGGTGTACTGACCACACCTGAGGCACAGATCATTTTCCTGGACACTCCCGGTATTCATAAAGCGGAAACCTCCATCCAGAAGCGCATGATGGATGCGGTACGGGACGCGTTGAGCGAGCGGGATCTCCTGTTATTCCTGGTGGACGCCACGGAGTCGATTTCCGAAGGAGACCGCCATGCGGTAAGCCTGCTTCGTAAAGCAGAAGTTCCGGTGATTCTGGTGCTCAACAAGACGGATTTGGTGAAGCATCAGGAAACCGTGCTTCCCTTAATTGACGAATACCGGAAGCTCTACGATTTCGTAGATTTCCTGCCCGTTTCCGCACTGCGCCAGACGAACTTGGAGCCGCTGCGTGCAGCCATTATCAGCCGGCTTCCGGAAGGACCCATGTACTTCCCGGAGGACCATGTGACTGATCAGCCGGAGCGCTTTCTGGCTGCTGAACTGATTCGTGAACGGATTCTGCAGGAAACCAAGCAGGAGGTGCCGCATTCGGTTACGGTGCTAATTGATCAATGGGAAGAATCGCCGGAGATCACACGGATCTACGCCACCATTTATGTGGAGCGCGACGGACAAAAGGGCATCATCATTGGGGCAAAGGGCGCCATGCTGAAACAGATTGGCACCAAAGCGCGGGAAGAGATGGAAAAGCTATTCGGCGTACGAATTTTTCTGCAGTTGCATGTCAAAGTGCAACCCAACTGGCGGGAAAAAGCCGCATTTCTGAACTCATTGGACTGGCGTACAATAACAACACACACGGGAACCAACCCTGATGAAAGTTAAACGCCTCGTATTTGCTCTGTGCCTATCCCTATCGGTTTTTGCCTGGGCGGCTGATAAAACTCCCCTCACGGACGATGTCATTAATGATCGGGTAAAAGTGAAGCTGGCTACCGACACAGTAGTAAAAGGAGGCGGCCTCGGCATTGATGTCAAGCAAGGGGTTGTCACGCTGACCGGAAAAGTGGAAACAGAGAAGCAGAAACAAAAGGCCGAAAAGCTGGCCAAGAAAATTAGTGGCGTAAAAGGCGTGACCAACCAGATCCAGGTCGCTCGGAGATGAAGTTGGCTTGGGCCAGCCTATTGGTCTGTTCCCTCCATGCGGCAGCAGAACAAGCAACTCCGCAAGAGTGGAATGTGGAAAGAGTAGCTTCCCATTTATCCTTTACAGACAGCCCTCTTTGGTCCCGTGAAGGTTTTTTGTTGTTCAGCGATGTTCCTTCCAGCCGGATTCTACAAATTGCGCCAAACGAAAAAATGGCGCCATTTCGCGAGGAAACCAATGGAACCGCTGGTATGACCTTTGATGCTCAAGGCCGCTTGTACCTTTGCGAAGGGCGTACCCATCGCCTGACACGCCTGGAAAAGTCCGGCAAGCTGGATGTGCTGGCGGAGCAATGGCAAGGAAAGCGGCTCAATGGCCCGAATGACGTGGTGGTTCGAAAAGATGGGCATGTATACTTCACCGATCCTGCTTTTGGTTATCAGCAAGATAAGCGGGAGTTAGATTTTTACGGCGTATTCCATCTCACTCCCAAGGGCGAGCTCAGCGTGATTGCCAAACCCGCTGGCCGGCCTAATGGGATTGCGCTTTCTCCGAATGGCCGCATCCTGTACGTCACGAACTCGGATGAAAAGAACATCCGAGCGTATGACTTGGACAAAGCCGGAGAAGCTTCCGGCGAACGTATTGTGGTTTCCGGCATTGCGGGAATACCGAACGGCATCCGTGTAGATGAAAAGGGTCAACTATACGTAGCAGCGAACAATATTTTGATCTATGACGCGTCGGGAAAGCTGATTTCCACCATTACCACTGGGGAACCTCCTTCCAATTGTGCCTTTGGTGATCAGGATTTCGGCACGCTGTATGTCACAGGGAGGACGGAAGTTCTGCGTATACGCTTAGAAGTAAAAGGCTCGGTGCAATATTAGCCGTCGCTATCCTGAGTTCCCGGTACCTGGTGTAGGAGCCATCATCATTGAGGGTGATCGTGTGCTGCTGGTGGAACGAGGCCGAGAGCCACTAAAAGGCTGGTGGTCGCTGCCCGGAGGGGTTGTAGAGCCTGGGGAGTTTTTGAAGGATGCGGTTTGCCGGGAGATTTGGGAAGAAACCGGCTTGGTAGTAGAACCAGTCGAGGTTTTGGAAATCTTCGAACGCATTATTCGAGATGCGGAAGGCCGTGCCGAGTATCACTACATTCTGGTGGATTATATATGCCGCGTAACAGGCGGCACTCTGCTGGCTGCGGACGACGCTGGCCGTGCCGAATGGATTCCGCGTGAGGAACTATCTTCTTACCGAATCACGGAAGGTACATTGCCAGTGATTGAAAAAGCTTTTGAGAGGACGTACCCTTCTTCGCCCTCCCACATCTAAATAAGAAGTAAGTGTTCATGCAATTTACCAGCGCACAAACTCTGGAATTTGAGTCGCTCCGGGAAGTAGTAGGCCGCTATATTGCGAGTCCTCTTGGCCGGCGTGAACTGGAAAAAATTCAGCCTCATGAGGATCGCGAGCGCCTCGAATCTGACTTGGCCGATGCCGCCGAGGCGATTGAGTATCTTCGCTCTGCTTCCCGTCCACAACCGGCCCAGCGTGGAGCTGCGATTCGGATTGATTTTGGCGGTCTGCCTGAGCTAACAACTACAGTACACAAGCTCCGCATTGAAGGCGCTGCGCTGGAAGCGCGTGAACTGTTTGATGTGATTGCGCTTCTGGATCGTGCCGCAGATGCGAAGTCGATCCTGACTGCCGTGGCGGAGCGTTTCCCTCGTCTTGGGGCACGCGGTATCTCCATGGGCGAGTTTCGCGAATTGCTGGGCGTATTGGAAGGAAAAATTCTACCGGATGGGTCGGTAGCGGATACGGCCAGTGTGCTTCTGAACCGCTTGCGCCGTGATATCGAAAGGCAAAAACGGCAGATTCAGGATTCTTTGGAACGTTTCCTCAAAGCGCACCGTGACGATGGCATCTTGCAAGAGGAAATTGTCACCATCCGCAATGAGCGGTTTGTGGTGCCGGTGATTTCCGGGCAGCGCCGCAAAATGAATGGCGTTATTCACGGGGCTAGTTCCAGTGGCCATACCTTGTTTGTGGAACCCTTGGAAACCATTGATCTGAACAACGACTTGGTGCGTCTGACCGAGGAAGAGTTCTGGGAAGTGCAGCGCATTCTTCGGGAACTGACGGAACGGCTGCGTGCCCATGCAAGCGAAATTCTCGAAACCATGCAGGCCATGAGCGAACTGGAACTGATCTTCGCCAAAGGTCGTTTCGCCGTGGAATTTGACTGCGTCATTCCGAAATTCAGCAATCGCCTAGTGCTGCGGAATGCCCGTCATCCTTTGCTGACCGACGTGCTGCGAAAGCGCGGCGGCCGCGTGGTTCCCATTACTCTTACGCTCGATCAGGAATGCAAAACACTGCTGATCAGCGGGCCGAATACTGGGGGCAAAACGGTAACGTTGAAAACCGTAGGTCTGCTGGTGTTGATGGCGCAATCGGCGCTGCCGGTGCCTGCCGCAGAAGCGGAACTGCCCATCTTTGAGCAATTACTAGCGGATATTGGCGACCGGCAATCCATTCAGGAAAGCCTGAGCACTTTTTCCGCGCATATGTCGCACATTCGGGAAATGGCGCTGGATGTAACGCCGGCTTCGCTGGTGCTGCTGGATGAAATTGGCTCGGCTACTGACCCGGAAGAAGGAGGCGCATTAGGCGTCGCACTGGTGGATCATTTTCGTGCTGCCGGAGCCTACACCTTAGCGACCACACACCTGCTTGCGCTGAAGATTTACGGCACCAACACCAAGAGCGTGCTGAACGCTTCCATGGGTTTTGATGAAGATACCTTGCAGCCGACGTATGAGCTAAGACTGGGACTTCCGGGAAAGTCGGCGGGACTTGATATTGCGGCTCGCCTGGGAATGCCGGAAGACATCATGAAGCGGGCGCGAGCTTCCTTGAGCGACCGTGAACGTGATGTTTCCCGGTTTTTAAGCGACCTTCACGACCGCTTGGAAGCGGCGAAGGCCCTTCAAAACGAATTGGAACAAAAGCAAACGGCCCTGGACGAGCGGGAGCGACGCATGGTAGCGGATGCGGAGCGCCGGGAAGCGGATAAGATTCGCGAATTGGAAGAACGGTATGAAGCCTTAGCAGCCCAGTTTGATCAGCAAGCGCGCGAAACGTTGGAGCGCATCGCGGAAAAAGCGGCAGATAAGGCTCAGCGCAGTGTGTCTAAGGCCAAGCGGGAATTTCGGGAACAGTTTGAATCCACTGTGCTGCCGAAAACACCCGTTGCGGAAAAATCCAGAACGCTTCCCATTGAGCCGGGTGTGCGGGTCCGGTTGAAAAATGTGCGTGATCCTGCCACAGTGCTTCGCTTGCTGGGGGATGAGAAATTGGAAGTGCAGGCAGGCTTCATGAAAATGCAGGTACTTCTGAGCGATGTCATGGAAGTGCTGCGTGGCGGCAGCACTGGTGATGAGGGAAGAAAACTTCCTTCTGGCGTCACCTATCGTTCCGGCCCGCAATTAGCACCGATTTTCCAGGAGCTAAATGTTGTAGGGGAGCGTGCTGAAGAAGCCCGTGACCGTGTAGAAAAATTCCTGGATGATGCGGTGATGGCAACGGCCAGCCGAGTACGCATTATTCATGGCCATGGCATGGGAGTGCTTCGCCGTACGGTAAGCGAACTCCTGTCTGCTAATCCTCATGTGGAGAAGTTTTATACGGCTTCCCAAAGTGAGGGTGGTTCCGGCGCTACCATTGCGGAACTGAAAATCTAACAAAACCTGAGTCTCGGAAGCGCAGAAATCTGTTTACAACCTCCGTGTTGTGAGGTATTCTCAGATTGCTCTGGTATCCTTCTCGCGCGTTATTGTATGAACGCTTCCGAAAGCGCTCTGACCCGCGAAGAAATGGAAAAAAGGCGTTTAGCCGCTGCTCAGCAGTTGCTAAATGGATGTTCACAGGCTAAAGTCGCCCGCATGTATGGCGTTAGCCGAACCACAACGTCGCGCTGGTATCAAGCCATAGCGCGAGTGGGGATTGACGCGCTCCGAAAACGCCGGGCTACGGGTCGGCCAAGCCGTCTCACACAAGAACAGTTGGAAGAGGTAGCTCATATGTACCGCAAAGGTCCGGTTCACTACGGGTTCTCAACCGATCGTTGGACTACGGCGCGGCTTGCTGCGGCAATTGAGACGCAATTTGGGGTTCGGTACGATGAAGATCATGTAGGCCGTTTGCTCCACAAACTGGGCCTTCGCTCCCGGCGCGAGATGTTTTATGAGCCTTCTTTGTACTCACCGAACACTACTTTGAGTGCGTCGGAAATTTCCCCCACCGTGGCATAAACATCCGCAGCCGCCAGAATAACAGGCATCAGGTTAGCGGATGTACGCGCGGTCTTTTCCACCTCGCGCAGACGTGCCTCCACGTCGCTGTTGGAGCGCGAAGCACGTACTTCCCGGAGCCGTTCCTGTTGTGTCTTTTCCAGTTCCGGGTCCAGTCGGAAAGTAGGAATGGCCGCATTTCCTTCCATGGAAAACCGGTTCACCCCAACGATAATTCGCTTGCCTGTTTCAATCGCCTGCTGGGACTCGAAGGCGGCGTTTTGAATTTCTGTCTGGACAAAGCCTTTCTCGATGGCGCGGAGCGTGCCACCCATGGCATCGATTTCGTCCATGTATTTCAGGCGCCTGCTTCGATTTGTCCGTGAGTTCTTCGATGTAGTAGCTGCCGCCGAACGGATCGGGCACGTTGGCCACGCCGCTTTCGTAGGCGATGACTTGCTGGGTGCGCAGCGCGAGCCGCGCGGATTCTTCGGTGGGCAGCGACAGCGCTTCATCGCGCGAATTGGTGTGCAGGGATTGCGTGCCGCCCAGCACGGCGGAGAGCGCTTCTAATGTGGTGCGGACGACGTTGACGTCGGGCTGCTGCGCGGTGAGTGTGGAACCGGCGGTTTGCGTGTGGAAGCGGAGCATGCAGGAGCGCGGATCTTTGGCGTGGAAGCGGTCGCGCATGATACGGGCGTAGAGGCGGCGGGCGGCGCGGAATTTGGCGATCTCTTCCAGGAAATTGCTATGCGCGTTGAAGAAGAAAGAAAGCCGCGGCGCGAAGGCATCGACAGTCGAGCCCGGCGGCAAGGGCCGCTTCGATATAGGCGATGGCGTTGGCGAAGGTGAACGCGACTTCCTGCACGGCGGTGGAGCCAGCTTCGCGGATGTGATAGCCGCTGATCGAAATCGTGTTCCATTCGGGCATTTCGCGCGCGGCCCAGGCGAACATATCGGTGATGATGCGCATGGCCGGGCGCGGCGGGATAAATGTAGGTGCCGCGCGCGATATATTCCTTCAGAATGTCGTTCTGCACGGTGCCGGAAAGCTTGCGCAGGTCGGCGCCCTGGCGCCGGGCGACCAGCACATAGAGGGCAAGCAGCATGGCGGCGGTCGAGTTGATGGTCATCGACGTGGAGACCTTGGCCAGCGCGAATGCCATCGAACAGCTTCGCGCATGTCGGCCAGGGAGGAGATCGCGACGCCGACGCGGCCCACTTCGCCGGCGGCAGCGGATGGTCGGAATCCATGCCCATCTGGGTGGGCAGGTCGAACGCGACGGAAAGGCCGGTGGTGCCCTGCGAGAGCAGGTATTGGTAACGGCGGTTGCTTTCTTCGGCGGTGCCGAAACCGGCGTACTGGCGCATGGTCCAGAGGCGGGAGCGGTACATTTCCGGGTAGATGCCGCGCGTGTAGGGGAATTCGCCGGGCTTGTTCCATGGCGGACTTCAGGAGCGGGAAATTTTTCGGGCGCGCAGGAAAGACGAGATGCCGTAAGCCGCCGAGCAGGATGAGGAAAATGGCGCCGACGATTCGCATGATCTGCGCAGGGTTCACCGTTGAACTTGCGGATGGCGTTGAACAGGTTCAGGCCGAAAAAACCCGCAATGACGATGAAAAGGAAGCCGATGATTTCGTGCCAGAGGGAATGTACGGGGCGGAAGGCGGCGGGGATAACGTGGCGGAAGAAAAGCCGTCGGCCCTGCGACACACGATTCTTCGTTTCACCACAGTTCGAATTCTATCATCTGGGTATTTTCGCAATGCATAAGATGTACGGACGACGAATGCACTTGTGATCGGCAGCCTATGGAGTGGATACAATGCTTTTAAAATCGGAGATGGAACCGGTGCGTTGAAGTGCATCGGATAGATTAGGTGTCCGACGAAAGGGGCACGTTATGGAAGACCGTCTGAAAGCGCTGATGCACGATCTTGGCAACGCCATCAATGATTCGCTTTCGGATTCGGATCGGATCGCGGAAGCAATCGGCGAAATCAAGCAGGCGGGTTTCGACGTTTTCCTGGTGCTTGGAAGCTACTATCGGATTCAACAAGCGGGAGAAGCGGATAGAGGAGCCGGCAGAACCGCGCAAGCGCATATCGGCTGGGAAGATCCGTTTTACTTCACAGGATCAGCGGTTCCTGAAAGCTCTGAAGATCGCTGTCGAGGAAGAGAAGTAAGTTCCTGCTAGACGTCCCAGGTCTGTTGGGCGGCTTTGCTCCAGGAGAATGGGTGGCGCGGAAGTTTGCCCGCTCGCGACAATCTGTTCGCGCTCCGGATTCGTGCTGCCAGTGATTGAAGGCGTTGGGCTAGTTCCTCCGTGTTTTCCGGGTCGATCAGCATGGCGGCGTCACCGGCTACTTCGGGCATTGCGCTACGGTTGGAAGTGATTACCGGAACGCCGGCTGCCATGGCTTCCAGGATGGGCATGCCGAAGCCTTCATCTAGCGAAGGGAAGGCGAAGATGGAGGCCCGTGAGTACCAGTTTGGGCGAGGTCTTCTGGCGTGATGTAGCCGGTGACTGAGACGCGC
This sequence comes from Bryobacterales bacterium, assembly GCA_963791675.1. Taxonomy (GTDB): domain Bacteria; phylum Acidobacteriota; class Terriglobia; order Bryobacterales; family Bryobacteraceae; genus JALYXI01. Next base: position 630,631 of record CAWBTD010000022.1, on the reverse strand, counting down.
GGGTTGTGCGGCGATTTTCGTCGAGGATGCCTTCGGCCCGTAGCCGGCTGAGCCGGCCAGGACCAACGCCAGTCGTCGGGACGGGCTGCGAAAGCTTCGATCAGGCGGGCGGTGTTTTTGCGGGTTTGGATGGCACCCACGGTTAGCACGATCTTTTCGGGCGTGTGGGGAAGAGACCGGCAAGGGCCGGCGAGGCCGTGATGGACTACTCGTAAACGGCGAGTTTCTACGTTCAGGAGCGATTGCACCTGGTTGGCCGTGAATTGGGAGACAGCTATGATCAGGTCGGCTTCGGCGGCGGCGTGGCGGGCCTGTTCGGCGAAGCGCCGGCGGAATTCGGGCGTGCTGTAATCGCGCCGTGAGGACGAAAGATCGTGGAAGGTGGCGATCTGCTTTCGGAAGCGGCGTTTGGGGAGCCGCTGGTTCAGGCCGTGGAACAGGCCGGGCGGGAGCCGAAGTTTCGAGCAGTAAACGGCGTTCGCGTTGCGGGGCAGCTTCCGCGTTCCGGAAGAATTTGTTCGGGCGGTAGTACCAGTGAAAGCTGATCGGGTGCTCGGGGTGGGCTGTGGGCTATTTCGTGCAGTAAGCCTCGCGAGAGTTAGATCCGCGCCACGCCGGAGAGATTAGTTGCCACAGGCTGTAGGTGGATCGGCATCGAGCATTGGCCAGGCTCAACTTCGAGATTATACGACTTCAACTTGCGGTACAGCGTGGTGCGGCCGATTCCGAGGAGCGCGGCGGCAATGCGCGATCGCCTTTGGTTTGGTCAAGGCCATCCAGAATGGCGCGGCGCTCCACCTCTTCCAGCGGAATGATCGGTTTGCGTTCCGCACGGCTGCGGCCAAGAGCGCCAGGATCCGGCATGTCGCTGAGCCGATTAGCGAATACTGGACAGGCGGAAGGCAGATCTTCCAGGCGCAGGTCGGGGCCAGGATTCATGGCAGCCATCGTTCCGACGCAATTCTGCAGTTCGCGGACATTGCCCGGCCAGTCATGCCGCATCAATGCATCCATGACCTCGGCGGGTACTGTGTAATCGCCGAAGCGGGCCAGGAAGCATTCCAGCGAACATGGGAGATATCTTCTTTGCGGTCGCGCAAAGCCGGCATGCGCAGGTGATGACATTCAGCCGGTAATACAGATCCTGGCGGAACGTGCCACGGTCCACTTCCGCGGGCCAGATTCGCGATGCGTTGCGGCGATGACGCGGATCTCCACTTTCTGCCGGTGCAGCGACCCCACGGGCGGTATTCCTTTTCCTGCAACAGGCGCAGAGTTTCACCTGCATATCGAGCGGGCAGATCGCCGATTTCGTCGAAGAACGCCGTGCCGCCGTTGGCCAGCTCGATCAAGCCGCGCTTGTTTTCGCTCGCGCCGGTGAACGCTCCTTTCACATGGCCGAAGAGCTCGCTTTCCATGAGCGGACCCACCAGCGAGCCGCAATCGATGGGGATAAACGCGCCGCGCGGATTGGCGTTGTGGAGAGCGCGGGCAACCACTTCTTTGCCGGTGCCGCTTTCCCCGAGCAGAGAACAGGACTGCGGGAACTGACCGATCCTTTCAATTTGCCGGCGGATCGCACCAATCTGCGGCGATTGCCCCACAAAGCCGTGCGGGAGAATCCACCCGCGGAGTTGGCCATGACCGTATTATTAGCTCTACGGCTTGTCGAGTCGAACCACAAACGCTTCCGGCACGGAGATATCTCCACGAATACGGACGGCTAATGTTTCGGCCGATTCGGGGGTAGATTCGGCCCCCGCCAGCACTCGGTACATGGGGGGTGAGCCTTCCCGCTCCACAATGCGCGCCGAACCGTAGCGGGTCTGCATCTGCCGCTGCAGCCTCACTGCATTGTCATGATTGCGAAATAGGCCAACCTGCACCGCGAACACCGAGGCTTCCGGGACGGCGGGTTCGCGATCACTTACCAGCTTGACTGTGGTGACGCCGGAGCCGAGCATCGCAATCTTCTGCGCGGCAGCATGGGATAGATCGATGATGCGGCCGCCGACAAACGGGCCGCGGTCGATGATGCGCACATCCACGGTCATGCCGTTGGAATGATTCTGACCCGCACCCAGGTGTTGAAAGGCAGGGTGCGGTGCGCGGCGGTGAGCTTTTCCATGTCGTAGATTTCGCCATCGGCGGCCTGGCGGCCGTGGTACGGATGGCCGTACCAACTGGCGATGCCTGTTTCGGTATCGCCGATTTTCGGCGGGCACCTGCGCCAGGGGCCGGGGTGTTCGCGGACGCGACACCGTGCTTTTTCTTGCCGCAACCGGCAAGGAAAACAATTATTAAAGATGCACGAAACCACCGCCTACTGCGGTTTTCCATCGGTGCTGTAGACCGTCACGGGGCCGTACTTTTCCAAGGCCGTTTGATCTTGGCGGCATCGCCTACTGCCACTACCTGAAGGTTGTCCAGACCGATGTATTTCTTGGCAACGCGCATGATGTCTTCCGGCGTGACGGCGGCAATTTTGGCCGGGTAAGTGTCCCAATAATCGTCGGGGAATCCGTAAACTTTGCGCGTGGTTGCGTAACGCAAGACTTGCGCGGCTGCTCGAGCGAGAGCGCGAAGACTGGCGACGATGGCGCGCTTGCGTCGTCCAGTTCGGCGCGGAAACTGGTCATCGCGCAGGCGCTGAAACTCTTTCAGGAACTCGTTCATGGAGCCTTCGGTTACCGGCGTGCGGACTTCGGCGGTAGCTCGCCAGGGCCCCGCATATTCGCCGCGGTCACGCTGCTGTAAGCGCCGTAGGTATACCCTTTTTCTTCACGCAGATTGAGGAACAGGCGGCCGGCGGGGCCGCCGCCCAGGATGCGATTCATCACGACTTCAAAGGCAAGTAATCGGGGCTGCGGCGATCGATGGCGATGTTGCCGAGCACCAGGTTGGTTTGGACCGAGCCGGGGCGGTCGATCAGGTAAATTCTCTTTTCCGCCACAGGCGACAGGATTGGGAGGAATCCTTCCGTGAAATCGGTTGCGCTTCCAATCGGCCCAGGCCTTGTTCAGTTTGGGAACCACTGAGTCAGTTTCACGTCGCCGGCGATGGCGAGAATGGCATTCTGCGGGACATAGCGCTCCTGTGCCATTTGGCAAGCGTTTCCCTGGTGAGGGCCGGACGGATTCCGGCGTGGGGGAGACAACGGCGGCGGGAAAGTTGCCGTAAACCGCTTTGTTGAAACGTTCAGTCGCGAGGAAGCCGGGCGGGGTGCGCTGCTGGCGCAGGTTGACCAGTTGGCGCTGTTTGTACTTCTGGAGTTCGCCATCGGGAAAGTTGGGGTGGAGCAGGATGTCGGTCATCAGGGCGAACCACTGGTCGAAGTTGTCGCTCAAGCCAGAAGCCGAAATCGTGGCTTCGGGCGTGCCGAAACCGGCGCGCACCGTAAGGTTTGCGCCCAGCGCGTCGCTCTCCTCCGCAATCTGCTTGCTGGAGCGCGTGGTGGTGCCTTCCCGCAGCATGGCCGCGGTGCTGGGCAAGGCCCGGCGTATCAGCGGGATCCCCCAGACCGCCCGCGCCGCGAATCAACAGTTGCGCGGAGACGGCGGGAAGCCGGTGGTCCTCCAGGATCAGCAACGGTGACGCCGTTATCGAGCTTGGCTTCTCAGGCTCGGGGAAGCTTTACCTTCAGCATTTCCTTGGAAACGGGCGCGAGATTCTTGCGCTCCGTTTTGCTGAGTGGCACATCCTTATCGGAACCGCCCGCCGCGGGCCCTGTGCCGAAAGGGAAACAGCGGCAATGCCGCTAATGCAATGAGCTTATTCATTTGCCGCTCCCTTGGTGGCGCTCTGTGCTGCGGGTTTCGGCATAGTGATGACCACGGTTTTGTTGGAATCCTGCAAGATACTTTTTGGCCACGCGCTGGATGTCTTCCTTGGTGACTTTCTGGATGTGCTCTTCGTAGGTGTTGATGCGGCCGGGATCGTTATAGAAGACGGCATCTTCGGAGAGCTCCATCGCGCGGCTCAGCGATCCGCGGAGCTGCTTGATCTGGTTGCTGCTGGAGCGCATGCGGATCTTTTCGCAGCTCCTGATCGGAGACGGGCTGCATCCTGAATGCGCTTGATTTCCTCCTCGATGGATTTCTTCCACTTCGGCCGGAGTCTTTGCCGGGACGCACGAACGCGATGAACATTTCAGGGACGGTGCCGCGCTGCTCAATAGGCTCCGCCGCCCACTTGAGGCGGCTATTTCCTGATCCTTCACCAGCTTCTGATAGAGACGCGAGGACTGGCCGGCGGCCAGCACGTCGCCCAGGACGTCGAGCGCATAAATATCGGGCGAGTTGCCGCCGGGGCACTTTGTAGACGATATCGACGCGCGGGACTTGCGCGAAGTTGTCTTCAATGGTCTTGCGGCGCTCGCCGTGCTGCTCGGGCTCGGAACGTCCGGCTGCGGCGGCGCGGGCTGCGAGGGAATGGAGCCGAAGTACTTCTCCATCTTGGCCATGACATCGGCGCTCTTGAAATCGCCCACGATGGCGATGGTGGCGTTGTTGGGCGCGTAGTAACGCTTGAAGAAATCCTGCACGTCCTCGAGCGAGGCCTTGTTCAGATCCTCCATGGAGCCGATGGTGGAGTGCTTGTACCCGAAATTGTCAAAGGCCGTCTCGTAGAGGGTTTCGAATGTTCTTGCCGTAGGGCTGGATTGTCGACGCGCAGGCGGCGCTCTTCCTGGACGGCGTTGCGCTGGTTGTCCAGATTGGCCTGATTGATGACGAGCGACTTCATGCGGTCGGCTTCCAGGAATAGGCCGAGATCGAGCTGATTGGCGGGCAGTGTTTCGAAGTAATTCGTGCGGTCATTGCTGGTGGTGCCGTTCATGTCGCCGCCGTTGTTTTGAATGAGCAGCAAATGCTCGCCTTTGCCGACGTTGCCCGAGCCTTGGAACATCATGTGTTCGAACAGGTGGGCGAAACCGGTGTGGCCGGGCAGTTCATCGCGCGAGCCGACGTTGTAGGTGACGGCGATGGAGTAAGTGGGGGCGCTATGGTCTTCCGACAGGATGACGCGCAGACCGTTCTTGAGTTTGTACTCTTTGAACGGAACGGAAGGAGTGGCGGCCAGGGCAACAGTGCCAAGGCCAAGCGCAGCGCAGAGAACTGCGGACGCAAGTGGTTTCATGGTTTCTCCCGAGTGAAGCTTTTATTGTACGCCGGGTGCATATAAAGGATTAGACGGGCCGGAGGGGCAAAGGGTTGTTTCTTCTGTTGGCTTCCGATGGGATACTCTGGAGTCGATTTTTGAGTGCAATTGATTGGGAAAAATGTCACGAAAAACTAGCAAACGGGAATAAAGAGGCGCAACGAAGAATTGAGATTGTAAAAAGGGATAAATCTAATGTTTTGGATTCTATTCCTAGATTAGGACTCGAAACTATCCCCGAAGAGCTAGGACAGTTAGCCAACCTAAAACAACTCGACCTTTCCGATAACCAGATTAGCGAGGTTCCTGAAGCGCTGGGCCAGCTAGCCAACTTGAAAGTTTCTTTACAATTAACTGGAAGTCTGATACATGATTCCCGACAATAACTGGATCAGCATGATTCCCGAAGCGCTGGGGCAGTCTTAGCCAACTTAACATAGAAGTCTATCTTTACAATAACCAGATCAACGCGATTCCCGAAGCGCTGGGGCAGCCCGCTAAACCTAACGGTACTCCATCTTGCCAATAACCAGATTAGCGAGGTTCCTGAAGCGCTGGGGCAGCCATAGCCAACTTGACAGAAGTCTATCTTTACAATAACTGGATCAGCATGATTCCCGAAGCGCTGGGGCAGCTCGCTAAACCTAACGGTACTCCATCTTGCCAACAACCAGATCAGCGCGATTCCCGAAGCGCTGGGGCAGTTAGCCCACCTAACGAGAATCCATCTTTCCAATAACCGGATCAGCGTGATTCCCGAACGCTGGGGCAACTAACCAACCTGACGACCCTTGACATCTTTCCGAGAACCAGATCAGCGCGATTCCCGAAGCGCTGGGGCAGCTAACCAACCTGACGGAACTCAATCTTGCTCATAACCGGATCAGCGCGATTCCTAAAACGCTGGGGCAGTTAACCAATCTGACGGAACTTCATTTCTAATAATCAAATAACATCTCTTACCGGCAGTTTTTCAAGATATAAAAAAACTTACACAAATCTTTCTTCATGACAATCCCCTTCCTCCACATTCCTGACGAAATACTCGGACCTACAGAGGTAGAGATTCTTTAAATGGTAAAAAAGATAAGCCAGCGAAAGAAATTTTAAACTATTATTTTCAGTCAGCTTGCGGGTGCCAGACCCTTATATGAGGCGAAGCTGATCTTTGTTGGTCGAGGAGGGGTGGGGAAAACATCGTTGGTCAAAAAACTGACAACCGGCAAGTTCAGAAGCCCGTGAGAATCCTACAGAAGGGATCAAAATTGTGGACTGGTCTTGTCCTTTATATAAGAAACAGTCCATTACCACTCACATCTGGGATTTTGGTGGGCAGGAGATTATGCATGCCACCCACCAGTTTTTTCTGACTACCCGCAGTTTATATGTGCTTGTGTTAGAACGCCGAAAGGATGGGAACGATGAGGAAGCCGATTACTGGCTCCGCCTTATTCGCAATTCAGGGGGAGCAGATGCACCAGTTCTAATTGTATTAAACAAGCAGAAGGATGCACCGTTCGATGTGAATCGAGGCGGCTGGCTGGAAAAGTATGCAGCCAATATCAAAGGATTTGTGGAAACAGATTGCCGGAACGACTCGTCGATTACAAAGCTAAGAAAAGATATTCAGGAGCAACTCAGCAAAATGGAGAGTATTCAGTCTGCTTTCCCCAGCCGCTGGTTTTCCATCAAGGAAGAACTGACGCGGATGAAAGCTGATTACGTCAGTTTCGAAGAGATCCCGAACTATTTGCGAAAAACACGGGGAGCAAGATCCGGCATCTCAAACATCTCTGTCCGGATTTCTTCATGATTTAGGCATCGCACTGAATTACAAAAATGATCCTCGATTGCGCTTCCGGTATGTGTTGAAGCCGGAGTGGGTTACGGAAGGAATCTATACGTTGTTGCACGCCTTTGTGAACACGAAAGGCATTCTTTCTCCCGGCGCAGCAGAGAAAGTGTTGCAACAGAAACAATACTCGGAAGACGCAACGCACTTCTTGCTTGGCTTGATGGAGGAATTCGAACTTTGTTTTCCTTTGAACAATCCCCAAAAGCAAGTTTTGATCCCCGAACTGCTGGCAGACCAACAACCGAAAGAAACATTGGAGTTCCGGCCGAGTGACTGTTTGAACTTTGGATACAGGTACTCCATTGTTCCCAGCGGGCTTTTGCCCCGCTTTATTGTTCGTACTCATCACCTCAGCGAGCTTTCCTCTCGGTGGAAAAGCGGGGTGATTCTGCGAGATCCGGCGAGTGGCTGTTCTGCTTTGGTGCGATCTGATGTAGCAGAACGACAGGTCCGCATTCATATCTCCGGTCCGGAGAACTCCCGCCGTGACCTGCTTGCCATTATTCGGCACAACCTTGATGTAATCCATACGGGCTATCAATCCAAGCCAGAGGAGTTGGTGTTTTCGCCGAATGTCCCTGATCGGCCTATCAACCTGGGTGAGTTGGAAACGTTGGACGGAACGGCGAGCAAACCATCTCCATTCCGCTTCCCAACCAAACTGTGGATAAGCCGAATATTCAGCAACTCATGCAGTCTGTAAACTCTTCCACTGCTCAGTTCAAAGTTTTCTTAAGCTACTCGCATCAGGATGAACTTTCCGTAAACGAGTTACGGAAAGACCTCAAGCTGCTAGAGCGTAATGGACTTGTTCAGACTTGGTATGATCGTGCGCTCGGTGCCGGAGAGTTGTGGGAACCACGAATTCTACAGGAATTGCGAGAAGCCGATGCCATTATCTGCCAACTCAGCCGCGACTTTCTGGCATCCGACTTTTGTGTCCTGACAGAGTTGGAAACAGCGATCCATCGTAAGGAAAAAGGAGAGGCGGAATTGATCGCTTATGTGTTGAAAGACTGTGGCTGGAGAAAGATTCCAAAGCTGAAGCAGTTTCAAATCCTGCCCCGCGATGCAAAGCCAATAGATGAATGGCCTACAGTGGACAAATATTGGAGAGCTGTTGCGGACGGAATTGAGAAAGCCTTGATTAATCTGCAATTAAAGCGAAAGCGCGAACATCCAGAATTGAGATTTAAGAATTTTATGTAGTTACCGCTTTGCACCAGGAATCAAATTGTTCTAGGGGAATCGCTTCATTTGGTTGAAATACCGATTACTTTCATTTCTGATCTCCCGAACTCTGGGCCGCTCCAATCGCTACTATTTTCGAATACTTATCAGGACACGAAGAAGTTTCTTCCCAAACATCCTGATCTCAACAGGACCGTGCTCGTCCAACAATTTCATTTGTGAGAATCACCCCTATGCCTATCCTGTTCCGAACGGTTTTCTGCTGCTTCATTTCTGCGTGCTCCCTGCTGCATGCAGAAGATGTGAACACATTCTCCATTGTTGCCTTTGATCCCGCTACTCGGGAGTGGGGCGTCACTGTGGCATCCCGATATTTTTCTGTCGGCTCCGTCGTGCCTTGGGCGGAAGCAGAAATAGGCGCGATTGCCACGCAAGCCAACGTCAATGTAGGCTATGGACCGCGTGGCCTTGAGCTGCTTCGGCAAGGCTTATCCGCCAAGGAAGTGCTTGATAAGTTGCTTGCGGAGGATACTTTCCCTGGCAAGGATGGTCGGCAAATGGCAATCATCGATAAGAACGGCAATGTTGCTGCCTTTACCGGTCCGAATGCACCGAATTGGGCCGGGGATCGCCATGGAAAAACCTGGTCGGCTCAGGGCAATATTCTGGTTGGGGCACAAGTGCCGGAAGCAATGGGTCGTGCTTTTGAAGCTACCAAGGGCGACTTGGCAGAACGGCTTTTTGCTGCGCTGAAAGCCGGTGATGATGCTGGCGGAGATTCACGCGGCAAGCAGTCTGCTTCCATGCTGGTGGTGAAGAAAGGCGGCGGTCGCAACATCAATAATGACCGCGAGATCTATATCAACGTGGATGACAGTCCCGCTCCGATTCCGGAACTCCGTCGCCTTCTCGACCTGAACCTGGCAACGCTCTACCAAGGGCAGCTTGGTCCGTTGATGTCCAAAGGCGATATGAAGGGTGCGCGGGATGTGGCGGAAAAACTGATTCGTTATAGTCCCAACCAAGCTGGCGCTCACCTGAACCTGGGAATGTTGAGTTATCTGACTGGCGACAAGGACAAAGCTCTCCTGGAGTTGCGGAAAGCCAAAGAACTGAATCCGGAACTCAGTAAGCAGATTCAGAATATGAGCAGAAATCGACCGCAGTTTGAGCCGGTCATCAAAGATACTGAGTTTATGCAAAAGGTGCTTCAGTAAAGCTTTGCTAAGTCACTGGGGTGTGACCAGGGATCTGGTGCTTCTCCTCTTGAGCTAAGTGCCGCTCCTTTCTCTTTCGCAGGGCTCTTCCTAAAAGGCCCATGGCGAGGGGTATCGGCCAGATCCACTGGATCGGCAGAATATACGAAGCCGCTGCCGCCGTTAACATAACCAAGCAGATGCCGTAAAGCCTAAACCTCATCATTTCTGCTGCGGCATTTTGATCGAGGTGTCCATACGCACGCGCTACTTCGAGCTTCACGGTCAGTGCAAGCGCAATCGCAAGCTGATTCAGAAAGTAAATGGAAAAAGCGATAGGCTCGTTGATGTGGTGTCCCCAAATTGAGGTCGAAAAGGGCAGCACCGAAACAAATCCGAGGAAAACGAAGGTCGGCGCCAACATCTGGTGGCTGACATTTTTGAGTAAATCAAACACCCGGTGCTGAAAGGTCCAGAACAGGGAGGCAATGAAGAAAGTGACCACAAAGCTAATCCAGCTATGGGCGTCTTTCATCAGCGCCTCTGCCAAGTGTCCCTTCGGTGTTTCCACTGGTACTTTGATATCCAGCACAAGCAGTGTCATAGCGATCGCAAATATGCCATCGCTTAGGGCCTCAATCCGATGTTTACTGAACACAGTTCTCCCTTCCCGCGCTTTCCAAGCGTAGACGCGCTTGGAACCGTAATCAACGGTTTCTACAACAGAACGTTATTGGGAGCCGTGAAATCCCGATCTTGCATGTTGCCGGTGTTGCGTACCCCGGCTGGCTCGAAGCAAAGCACCTCCGCTTCCCGATCAGCACAGGTGCGGTGTTCCACGCCACGCGGCACCACAAGGCACTCCCCCGGTTGCAACTCCACTGCATGATCCTGAAATTCGACGCGAAACGTTCCTTTCCAGACCAGAAAGAACTCGTCTTCCCCTTCGTGATGGTGCCAGGGAAATTCACCTTGCACTTTGATGAGCTTGATTTCCTGCCCGTTCAGCCGGGCAATCACTTTCGGCCTCCAGTGCTCAGTGAACAGGCTGAACTTCTCCGGGAGGCTGATTTTTTCTGCCATATTCATCATTGGTTAGGCGTTCGTGCCGCCTCCTTTTTCCCAGGTGCGAACCGTGCTCTCCAGCAGCATCAGGGGAATGGAACCATTGCCGAGCACTATGTTGTGGAATTCTTTCAAGGAAAACTTTGCGCCCATAGCCCCCTTGGCTTCTTCCCGCAGTTCCAGAATTTTCATCTGTCCGATTTTGTAGGAGCACGCCTGGCCGGGCATCATCACGTAACGATCTACCTCACTCTGGGGAATTCCGTAATCCATAGCTTGCTGCCGCGTCCAGTGTTTGGTATGAAGACCGGTATCCACCACAAGCCGCTTGGCCCGGAACAGTTCCCCATTTAAGCGGCCAATGTCACTGACCGGATCGTTTTGATACCAGCCCAGTTCCGAAGCAAGGCGCTCGGCATACAAGCCCCAGCCTTCCGTGAAAGCAGACATGGAGCCAAAGGGATTTTGCCGGCGGAAGGCGGGCAGGGAGGTCAGTTCCACCTGCGTGGCAATTTGAAAGTGATGACCTGGAATGGCTTCATGCGCTGCCAGAGTTCGCATCCCCACCCGACTAAATTCCGGTCCACGCAGGGGAACGCGAAAGATGCCAGGGCGTGAACCATCCTTGGGCGGTCCTTGGTAATTCGCGGCGGCATTGGCTTCCTGAAACTCCGGAATGCGCTGCACAGTGCAAGCTGCTTTGGGCCGGCGATTGAACGCCTCCAGTGAACGCTCATTGTTGCCCTGAATGATTTTGGCGTAATCGGCCAAAACTCTGTCCCGCACATCGGGACCATCCGGGTAAAGATTATCCTTCTGGAGCTTTTCAAAACGCGCAATGATTGTGCCGTCTTGGTAACCAAGCTTCTGGAACAGGCCATTCATTTCCCCTTCAATACGGGCCACCTCGCTTAAGCCTTTTTGATGAATCTGTTCAGCGGTGAAGTTAGTGGTGGTAAACCGGCGCAAGTAGAATGAATATGCTTCCGCGCCTTTAGGCAATCGCGACAAGCCAGCATCATCACTGGCTTTGGCATTCACCGTGGCAAGGCCGTCCATGGCCCGGCGGTAGGACGGATATACGGAATCCCGCACAATCTTTTCCGCGTTGGCTGTCAGGGCGGCGCGTTTTTCCGGGTCCAGCGTGTTGATGTTCTTCAACCGTTGTCCGAACGAAGTCACCAGAATATTCTGCGTGGCATCGGGCGCAGTGAAGCGCTTCATCTGGCTTACCGTTTCCACTGAGATGAATCCCGGCAGGCGAATGCCTTGCTTCGCGCGATCTTGCATGATGTCCAGGGCTTGATCGATCTTGGGTCCGGCAGCCTCCAAGCGCGCCAGATAGTTTTCGGCATCGCGGCTGTTGCGCAAGGGATGGAGATCCGTCATCAGGCTGGGGAGTCGCACCTGCACGCCGCGAAACTGATTTAGCGGAAAATTGTAAGCGAGATATGGCTCTTCGCCCGCGATATCGGTGAGTTGATACTGGAGCATGTCGGCGGAAAAACGCTGTGCGGGCGTGAGCTTGGCGCGGTCGAACTTCGCTAGTTCGGCAAGGCCCTGTTTGGCTCGCCCAATTCGCGCATGGGCGGCTTCGTCGGAGATGTCGCTGAGTTGACGATCCAGTTGCGCCTGCTCGCTTTCGGAGAACAGGCGCATGGAAGTCGCCATTTCGGGATCGGCGCGGACCCAGGATTCCAGGAAACGGTTGAAAAAGGTCTCAATATCAGGCGAGTCCGCCGCCATCAGGGGCAGGGGCGTCGCTGCCGCCAGGGCAAGCCATTCGCGTCGCGTCATGCGCTACAGGGTAGCAGAATCGTCTTTCGGAAATTTAGTTGTCCGCCAAAGCCGGTATGCCGCCCATGGTCTTTGCCTGCCGAACAGCTCGTAAAATAGCTTGCGCCAATGCATCTGCCGCCGCTACTCCCAGTGAATCAATGTTGGCGGATTCGTTGCCCAGGGAAAGTGCAAACACAACGTCGCCATCCGACATGGTGTTCACTGGCGCAATCGTACGAGCCATACCGAGCCCTGCAAGCTGAGCCAGCTTGGTTGCTCCTACTTTGGAAAGCTTTGCATTCGTGGCAACCACGGCCAATGTGGTATTGGAACGGGTAAACCCTCCGCCCATTCCACGTTTCATGGCTGCTTCGGAATCGGCAAACCCTTTGCTGTTTGGCGCAGTGCGCGCCCCGGCTACAATGCGGCCCATGCCTGGTTCCCGCACATCGCCCAAAGCATTCACAGCGACCAGGGCAGAAACCAGCACTCCTGAGCCAACGGTCACCGTGTAGGTTCCTATGCCGCTCTTCATGGCCCGTTCCATGCCAAACAGCTTTCCTACGGTGGCGCCTGTACCTGCTCCTACACAGCCTTCTTCCACTGCTTCCGTGGTAGCTGCGGCTGCCGCCGCTTCTCCCATTTCGCGAGTAGGCCGGATGTGGCCATCCCCAATGCCGAGATCAAACAGAATTGCGGAAGGCACAATGGGGACGGTAAATTTTCCGGCAGGAAATCCGACACCCTTTTTCTCCAGGTAATGGCGTACCCCGGATGCTGCTTCCAATCCGAATGCACTGCCGCCGGAAAGAACAATGCCATGCACTTTCTCCGTGACGTGGGAAGGATTCAAAACGTCTAACTCTTGCGTGCCGGTAGCGGAGCCGCGAACATCTACTCCGCCGGATGCTCCTGCTTCACAAAGAATGGCGGTGACGCCGGTAAGCGCTTTGTAGTCCGAAGCGTGGCCGACGCGAATTCCGGTGATATCCGTAAGTCCTTTCATTAATTGCTTTTATGCTAACATCGCGCATGGGGATGGCACAGGATTGCTGAACTTATTCAAGGGGCCGGTTCAGGCAATCCAGGAATTTTATGTGCTTGCCGGAACAGCCATCCGTAACCTGTGGCGTTCGCCTCATTATTCCGACGACATTTTGCTTCAAATGGATAACATCGGCGTTGGTAGTTTGCCGATTGTGCTGATGACCGGCTTTTTCAGCGGCGCGGTGATGGCGCTTCAGATGGGCCGTGCATTGGGTCAATATGGGCAAACCGGGCGCACCGGGCAGGTGGTCTCCATTATTCTGGTGCGCGAGCTTGGTCCGGTACTGACGGCTGTTGTAGTGGCAGGCAGAAACTCTTCCGGCATCGCCAGCGAACTTGGGTCCATGAAGGTGACTGAGCAGATTGATGCCATGCGCGCCTTGGGTACAGACCCGGTACAAAAACTGGTGACGCCCCGCATGATCGCCACTGCCGTGATGCTGCCTTGCCTTACCGTGATCGCCGATTTTGTCGGCATGGTAGGCGGATTTGTGGTGGGTTGGTATGTGTACGGAATCGATGTCCATACCTACTGGAGCACCACTTGGCGCGCTCTCGAGTGGAGCGACGTGGTACAGGGGTTGTTGAAGCCTTTTATTTTTTCCTTCGTTATCTCCTTGATTGGCTGTTATTACGGGCTGCGAACCACGGGTGGTACCCAGGGCGTAGGGCGTTCCACGACGCAGGCAGTGGTAGCTGCTTCCGTGATCATTTTCTTTCTGACGTTCTTTCTGACCAAGATTTTTGTCAGCCAGTCGCCTTCCTGATGCCAAACGGAACCGAGACACCCGCCAACCAGGCAGCGCAGGCGCAACAGGACGGCCAAGAGAATGGCGCCGTGCTCCGGTTTGAGAAAGTCAATGTCAGCTTTGATGAAAACCCTGTTCTGAAAGATGTTTCGTTTGAGGTAAACAAAGGGGAAACCCGCATCATTTTAGGTGCGGCGGGAAGCGGAAAATCCGTGCTGCTGAAGACGGCCATGGGATTGATCAAAGCTGGCTCTGGCAAGATCTTTCTGTTTGACAAGGACCTGACTGGTCTTTCCGAGCAGGAATTGTTTGATGCGCGCAGCAAGGTGGGCATGGCGTTCCAGGAAAGTGCTTTGTTTGATTCCCTTACCATTGAGCAGAATGTGGCCTATCCGCTGCTGAATCAAAAAGCGGTGAAATGTGATCCCAAAGAGGTGCGACCCAAAGTAAAAGAGGCACTGGAGTTCGTAGAGTTGGGGCAAACGCTGAAGCGAATGCCAAGCGAGCTTTCAGGCGGAATGCGGAGGCGTGCGGCAATTGCGCGTGCGGTGGTTACCAAGCCGCCGCTTTTACTCTATGATTCGCCTACGGCAGGTTTGGACCCCATCACGGCGCACACCATCATGACCCTGATCATCAAGGAGCGCGACCTGGATAACACTACGGCACTAGTGGTGACGCATCGGTATCAGGATGGAAATCTGGTGGCAAACTTCCGCTACAATCCGGACAATGGGGAGTTGGCGGGAGCGCCGCAGGAAACGCAAGCCCGGACAAAATTCATGGTGATGAAAGAAGGCAGCCTGATCTTTGAAGGCACGCAGCAGGAGCTGGAAGCGTCTCAGGATAAATACATTGAAAAATTTGTGAGGCAGCCGAATTAGCTTATGGCAGATCCTAAAAAAGTTTCCTGGGCGCAGTTGCGGGTGGGCCTTGTTGCCATTGGAGCTATGGCTTTGGCGGCGGTGCTGATTTTTCTGCTCACCGGCAACGGAAATATCTTTGAAGGCAATTTCCATCTGCGGACGTACCTGGAAGATTCCGCTGGGATGGCGGAAGGCGCGGCGGTTCGCTTGAACGGCATTCTGGCAGGCAATATTCGCAAAATCACGCTTTCCGGATCACGCGATCCGCGCCATACGGTAGAAATTGAAATGGATATCCAGAATAAGTTTCTGGAGCAGATTCCGGAAGATTCCATAGCCGGAATCAGCGCGTCCAACCTTCTGGGTGATAAGTACATCAACATCACCAAAGGCAAAAGCAGCAAACACATTGAAAAGAATGGCGAAGTGAAAAGCGCTCAAGTGCAGGATATTCCGCAACTGGTGCAACAGGCTTCCACGATTCTGACTCAGTTTCAGACCGCAGTAGGGCGCGTGGACAACATCTTGAAAGGTGTGGATGAAGGCAAAGGCAACATAGGCAAATTGCTGAAAGATGAAGAGTTGTATGACCGCGCAAACGAAACGGTGCGGGAAGTAGACGCGCTGGTGCGTTCCGTGCGGAATTCCAATGGCACCATCAATAAACTGATCTATGACGATGCCTTATACAACGATATTCGCCGCCCTGTGCAACGCCTGGACGCCATGATTGCCCAAGTTCAAAGCGGGCAAGGCAGCGCGGGAAAACTGCTGAACGACAATGCGCTTTACGATGAAGCGCACCAATCCTTGACGGAGGTGCAGCAGATGATTAACGAACTGAATCAGGGAAAAGGCACCGCTGGCAAACTGCTGAAGGATGAAGAATTATACCGCCAGTTAAACCTGATTACGGCCAAGTTAAATACCACCATTGATAAGATCAGCGCCGGGCAGGGAACCATTGGCCAATTGATGGTGAATCCGCAACTCTATGATTCGCTCAACGGAGCCACGCGGGAAGCGCAGGCCCTGATTAAAGATGTTCGCGCGAATCCGAAGAAGTTCCTGCGGATCAAGTTAGCTCTTTTCTAGTGCCGGGCAACGCACTGCTGATCACCAATGCCGACGATTTCGGCTTCACGCATGACGTGAATGCCGGGATTGTGACGGCGCATCGTGATGGGATTCTCACCGCCACTACGCTGATGGCGAATGGCCCCGCCTTTGAGCATGCCGTTGTGCTGGCAAAGCAGAATCCGAAGCTAGATATTGGCTGCCATCTGGTGCTGGTGCAGGGGCCAGGGTTGCCGAACTCCGTTAGCGCTTTGCTGACAGCAATTGCGCGCAAGCAAATTGATATCTATGCCGAACTGGAGCGGCAGGTGCGCAAGATCCTTCAGGCAGGGATTCAACCGACACACCTGGATACGCATAAGCATACTCACTTGGCGCCCCCTGTGCTCCGTGCGGTGATTCGGATTTCGCGTGAATTCGGGATTCCCTGGGTCCGGCGACCAGTGGACTTTCCTGGAACCCGAAAGGGAACACCTTTCGGCAAACGAATGGTTCACTTGGGTGTTCGGGCTCTGGGAAGTCGCTTTGCCCGCCATCTGCGTGAAGCTGGATGCCGCACCACGGATTATTTCACAGGATTCCAGGTAACCGGACGGTTGGGAACGCCGGAACTGGTGGAAATGATTTACAGTTTGCCGGACGGAGTGACAGAACTCATGTGCCATCCCGGCTTATGCGGGGAGGAATTGCGCGCTGCCACCACCCGCTTGAAGGAAAGTCGATTCGTGGAATGGAAAGCTCTGTGCTCGCCAGAGGCTCGCAAAGCCTTGCGGGAGCGTGGCGCGCGTCTGGTCAGCTATCGGGATCTATAATGTGGGCAAATGGACGAAAGCCGAAGTTCCGCGACGCTCTCGGTTGTAGCGACACCGATCGGTAACCTGGAAGACATCACGTTTCGGGCGGTACGCATCCTGAAGCAAGTGGAATGGATTGCCTGCGAAGATACGCGGCAAACCCAAAAACTGCTTCAGCATTACGGGATCGAAACGCCAACAGTGAGTTACCACGAACACAATGAAATGGAACGTGCGCAGGAATTGGTCTCGCGCCTGATGGCGGGCCAATCCGGTGCGCTGGTGTCGGACGCCGGGATGCCACTTGTCTCTGATCCGGGGTACCGTTTGGTGCATGCCGCCGTGCAGGCAGGTATTTCCGTGCAGCCCATTCCTGGCGCTTCAGCTTCCCTGACCGCCTTAGCTGCCTCCGGGCTGCCTACGGATCAGTTCCGATTTGGGGGATTCCTGCCCGTGAAACCGGGACAGCGCTTCCATGCTTTGGAAGCACTGCGGCACGAGCAGGCAACCTTGATTTTCTACGAAGCGCCTCATCGTATTTTGGACGCGCTCACTGATATTGAAACTGCGTTGGGAAGTCGTACTGTTGTGGTCGCCCGTGAGTTGACCAAAATTCATGAAGAATTCCTGCGAGGCTCTGCTGCGGAGATTCGTGCCACACTGGCCGCCCGTGGAGCAGTGAAGGGGGAGTTCACTGTGCTGATCGGCAAAGCCACACAGCCTGTGGTAGACACTTCCACTTCCCTGGATGATGCTGTGGAATCCTGCATGCGGGGAGGAATGAGCCGGATGGATGCCATGAAAGCGGTAGCCCGTCAGCGGGGGCTTTCCAAGCGGGATGTCTACCGGACAGTGGAGATCCAAGGCAAAAAATAATCTTCGTTAAAGTACTAGGAATTCTCTGAGCATCACTGTTTCCTCCTATTGCCTGACTGAGTCACATCTGATACATTCACTTTCAAAGCACGTCGGGTGAGTGCAAAGTCAAGCTTCAGGAGAACTCTGTATGTTTTTCCGTTATTCGAGCCGAATTGTATTCGGGCTCATATGTTCCTTTCTCGCTGCAATTTCCCTGTTTGGGCAATCTGAGCGAGGTACTATTTCCGGAGCCGTTCGAGATGCTTCCGGAGCAGCCATTGTCGGCGCGCGCGTGGTTGTCACCAGCGTTGCCACAAATACCACAACCACTCTGTCCAGCAATGATTCGGGTGAATTTACTGCCCCTAACTTATCCGTTGGTCAATACAACGTCCGTGTGGAAAAAGAAGGGTTTCGCCCTTCGCAGATCAACAACATCACTTTGAATGCTGCCAGTGAAGTCAGGGCAGACGTTTCTCTGGAAGTGGGTGCTGCTACTGCGCAAACTGTGTTGGTCGAGGCTACAGCAGCGCAACTGCATACGGAAGATTCCAAATCGAGTACTACCATTCAGAACAAGTTAGTGGATGAGTTGCCGCTGGTAGTAGGCGGTGCTTTGCGTAGTCCGTTTGATCTGGCTACTCTGACGCCGGAAGCCAAAAACATTGGCGGCGATAATGGTTTTGCCTTAGGGGGCGGTCAAGCTGCCAGCTATGGTGTTACCCTGGACGGCGTTTCGGCTGCCACTAGTCGTGCTCTCTCCGTAAGCTGGGTGGCCACAAACTCTCCTTCCTTGGAAGCCATTACCGAATTCACAGTGGATACGAACGGCTTCAAAGCAGAGTATGGCCATGCGGGCGGCGGCTCTATGACATTCGTCACCAAGTCCGGCACGAATGGGCTTCATGGCTCGGCATACGAATTTCTTCGCAACAATGATCTGGATGCGAACAATTTCTTTAATAACTCCAAAGGCGTAGCACGTCCTATCTATAAACAAAACGATTTTGGGTTTAGCGCTGGCGGTCCCGTTTATATTCCGAAGCTTTATCACGGGCGTAACAAGACATTCTGGTTTACTGCCTATGAAGGGTTCCGAAATCGCGCTGGCGCAACTGGACTAACCTCCACTGTTCCCACACCGGAAATGTATAACGGCGATTTCAGCAAATGGGTAGACAGCACGGGCAAGCAGATTCCAATCTATGACCCGACCACTCAGGTGCAAAATGCGGATGGCACCTACACGCGTCAGGTTTTCCCCGGCAACATCATTCCTGCAAGTAAGTTTGATCCGACCTCGGTGAAAGCTCTCGGCATTTTCACGGGCAGCAACAAGCTGACTCCTAACATCGCTGCTGCTCCCGGAACAATTGGCTATGTAACAAACAATTATGTTGTCGCCAATGGCTCCCAAGTCGCCCCGCAAAATAAGTGGAGTATCAAAGGCGACCATGTTTTTTCAGAGAAAGACCGTATTTCCGGTTTTTATCTTTATAGCCGTGGCTCCAACATCCCCGGTCCGGAAGGCCCACCAACTCTTCCTGGTCTATGGACTGACTACAATAATCTCCTCCAGAACAGCGACGTGCTGCGTGCGAGTTGGGATCATACTTTCAGTTCCACTATCTTTAACCACTTCTATGCGGGTGGCAACAACTGGCGGCAGAGCCATGATCCCTTGCAGGCCACAAATGACTGGCAGAGCAAGTTGTGCTTAGGCAATGTGCCCGATTGCAACCAGAACTTGGCAAACTTCACGTTTGATAGCAACTACTTCCTCCAAAATGGGAATGGCAGTGAAAATCGAATTGGCGGTCAGGCAAACAACGGATCGGAAAACGTAATTATTTCCTACAATGATGATCTCAGCATTATCCGGGGCAAGCACTCCTTCAAACTAGGTGGGATGTACCAGATCACGAACTACAACGGCTTTGGCCGTCAGTGCGTGTCTGGTTGTGCCGGATTCAGCTTCAAGGAAACAGGCATTCCGGGTGGAACAGATGCCACTAAAGGGGGAAATCCCTTTGCCTCTTTCTTGCTTGGATATGCTGATAGCGGCAGCCTCGATACGGTTCGTTATATCGGACAGCAATGGAAGTACTTCGCTGGTTACATTCAGGATGACTGGCGTGTTTCTCCAAATCTGACCGTGAATTTGGGATTGCGGTGGGAAACACAGCTTCCGCCCGTATTTGTGGACGACCGCATGAGCGATTTCTCTCCCACAACTCCGAATCCTGGGGCAGGAAACCGTTTAGGCGCATTGATTTTTGCCGGCAGTGGCACTGGTCGGACCGGTTCGCGTGATTTAGCCGATTCTTACTACGGAGCCTTTGGGCCTCGATTTGGATTTGCTTACTCCTTAAACCAGAAAACAGTGATTCGCGGAGGATTCGGACTTACTTATGCCCCGATCCAAACGGTTTCTGGGTCTACTCACCAGCTTGGATTTACAAGCTCACCCTCTTTCAGCAGTTCCAACAATGGGTTAACCCCGACATTTACATTGAGCCAAGGCTTCCCCCAATGGTTTGCCCCGCCATTCATTGATTCCACCAAGGCAAACGGCAATAACATCCCCTGGTATCAGGGACATGAAGCAACTCGTCCACCTGCGGATTACAACTTCAACCTGAGCATTCAGCGCCAGCTTACGTCTTCGTTGGTAGTGGAAGCTTCCTACAACGGCGTGATGGGAGCGCATCTGCAGACGGGATTGTTGAACTACAACCAAGTGCCGACTTCCGCATTAACCAAGTACGGCTCTTTGTTGAATGTGCTTGTCAGTGACCCCAGAGCAGCCGCTGCAGGAATCACGGAACCGTTTCCCGGCTTTTCTCAGTTATGGGGAAGCAGAGCCACTGTGGCACAAGCACTGCGACCGTATCCGCAATATGCCACGATTGACACGGCAGCCGGTGGCGGAGACCATAGCGGACACTCCACATACCATGCCGCGATTTTCAAGCTGGAAAAACGTTATTCTGGCGGTCTGACCTTCCAATCGTCTTATGTGTTCTCAAAATTGCTAACGGATTCGGATAGTTACTGGCCGGGTTCTTTGGCGGCCGATCAATACAACCGGGGCTTGGAAAAATCCATTGGTCAGTACGATGTAACGCATAACATCAAATTCGGCGTCGTCTATGACCTGCCGTTCGGAAAAGGCCGAAAATATTTAACCAGCGGTATCGCCTCGGCTGTGCTGGGCAACTGGCGCGTCAGCAGCACGAATTATTATGCCAGCGGACAGCCAGTGGGAATCTCCACCACGGTGGCGCAGAACATCTTCGGCGGACGCAACGTTCCTTTCATCACCTCCTATGATGGCTGGCAACCAGCACAATGGAAAAACGGCAGCTTTGACCCGGCAGTGGATAATTTCTTAGTGCCCTATAAAACCGGTCCTTTTCCTGATCAAAGCTTGTACACGGGAATCGGCAATGCTACGCGCTACAATCCCAAGGTTCGGCAGTTCGCCAACCTGAATGAGAACGTCTCCATCGGTAAAGTCTTCCCGATTCACGAATCCCTTCGGTTGGACTTCCGGGCAGAAGCCTTTAACGTCTTTAACCGGGTGCGATTTGGGACAGGAAACACTTCTCTTCAGAGCACGGCTTTTGGGAGACTATCAGGCTCCAACGACCTGCTAAACACCCCACGGCAAATGCAGTTTGCCTTGAAGCTGTACTTTTAAACGAAATGGGCATAGGGCAGATGCTTCGGCACTGCCCTATGCTAAGCTAGGTAGCTGGAATCAGATGGCAAATCATGTATCATCGCTGAAGCGTGTCCGGCAGGAAGCTCGGCGTACCGAAACCAATCGCAAGAACAAAACCCGTCTTCGTCACCAGATCCGCGCTATGCGCCGTGCATTGACGTCCAAGGACTCGTCCGGTGCTGCTGGTCTTCTTCCCGCAACATTTTCGGTCATTGACCGCTCCGCTAAGCTTGGCATCATCAAGAAAAATACCGCTGCCCGTTACAAATCGAAGCTGCATTCGCGGGTCAAAGCTGTTTCAGAAACAAAAGCTTAGTTAGCAGTTAGTTCCACAACAAATCTTTCCATAATCACGCGGTCATCGGGACGTGCGCTTCGCAAGTCCCGATCCGCTTTGAACATCATCCGTAATCCTCGTTCCAACTGCTCTCGCGAAAACTTTCCCGCTGTCTCGGTCACTTGGTCTGCGCGTGAACCCCAGATCGGAATCCCACAGCTTTTGAAGTGGTTCTGAATCTGTGCCGAATTACGCAGATTCGCTTCTTTGGCAATCAGCGCCATTCGGAATTGACCGGAAAGAAAAGAAAGAGCGAGTGGCAGGTACTCTCCTTCGCGAACCAAGGTATCCAGCACTCCCAGCGCGCGTTTCCGGTCGCGTCGCCCCAGCGCACTCACCAGAGCAAAAATATTTGCTTCACGAGCATCTGGAACCAAGGCCGTCAGGTCATTTGCCGTGATGCTGCGTCCTGGTCCGGCAAATAGCGACAGCTTTTCCATCTCATTGGTGATTCGTCCGGCTTCGCCACCCAAAGCTTCGATCAGCATTTCCGCTACGCCCGGTTCAAAAGATACGTTGGCGCTTTTCGCCATGGTGCGCAGAAGCGCTAATGCTTCTTCCGGTGTGTAAGGCCGAAGTTCCACTGCTTCGGAAACAGGGGAATAGAATTTCCGTATACGCTCGGTTTTCTTTTTCTCGTCGCCTTCAAAACCGAAACGGGTCGCTTCCCAGAGAATTACGGTACCTGGCGTTGGGTCTTCCGCATAGCTTTGCAAGGCAGCGGAATCGCCAGTTGTGGAGCTTTCTCCTTCTTCTTCCTCGTCACTTCCTCTTCCGGTACGAGGCATGGCTGCTTCCGCACTGGTAACCAAGATTACGCGGCGGGAAGCAAACAAGGACATGCCTCTCGCATCGTCAATCACTTCTGCCAGCGACGACGCGGATAGATCGTATTGCGCTAACCCGTTTTCCCGTTCTTCTTCCGAAAGATGCGCAGCAATCAAAGCCGCACGGCAACGGGCGCGATCATAGTTTTCCGAGCCCAACAGCAGTACCATGGGCGGAACTTCGCCTCGCTTCAATTTGGCAATAAACTGCGCTGGCGTCACCGGCTAAAATGCCTCCAGCATGGCACTCACCACGGATCGCGCCACATCGCCTGCCAGCCTTTGCATGGCAGGCTCGCTTTCATCGAAGTAGTTCTTCGGGTCCACGCTGATTTCGTACCGCTCCCGGATCTCGAAGTTCGGGCGGGTAAACAATACCTTTCCGGCTTTATCGAACAGGGTGAGTTGTATGGTCACAATGGCCTGAACGCCTGTAGCGCGGCCTTGTATGGGATCGTAGATAGTCGGGTAAGACACGAAACCCACCACGGAACCAAGCAGCGTGGCGTCTGCCTCATCCCGGTTTGCCGTGACGTTGTATTTGGTGCGGGAAATCAATTCCCGCGTCACCGCTTTCCCTAGCAAATCAGACACACGGTATTGCGTTGTCACGTTCCGAAAGGCAGGCACGGCGATGGTGTGGATCGTGGCGGGAAGCACAGTGGAACTTCCCGTTGTGTGATATCCGCAGCCGCCAAGTAATAGCAGTGACGTCAACAACAAAGCCCCACAGAAGAACTTCAGAGAACCTCCTTGACTACCAGCAAGGCATTTTCCGCCAGGAGGCGCAAGTTGTCAGCAGCCATCCAGATCCACATGCCTTGAGAATGGCTGCGGTCCAGGGCAATCGCGCCAACGGCTACGCCGCCCTGCCCGGCAACTCCGATATTGGTAGGCGGCTCCAAATCGGCAGAACGGAGATCAAAGGGATCTTCGCTCAGTACCTGCTCCAGCGCGGCTACGCTGGGCCTGTTTTCGAACTCTACCCAAACGGAAAAAGTGTAGCCATGAAACACAGGCGATTGCAAAAGGCGAAGCGAAGGAATGGGCGGTCCTCCAGCACTCGCTAACAAACTGGCGAGATGTCGCTCAATGCGTGACTCGATCTCTTGCAGCGAGACAGGCGCTTCTTCGCCAAAACTGGCCAGCATCGAATAGCTGACCTGTGTATCGTAAATTTTCTTGGGCAGTGGCTTAAAGGAAAGCAGATTTACCGTTTGCTGTTGCAGTTCTTCAATCCCTGCTGTTCCCCGTTCGCTGGCAGGCTCAAAGATGTGAACCACAGAGCGGGCCACAGGAAACACGGGATGAATCCTGCCTAATAACAAGGCAATGGCAATGGCTGCCGGATGCGCCACAATCTGCGTGGCATCCGGAGGCACACGAAAATCGTGAGCTTCCACCATGGGGGCACGTAAGCGTGCATTCGGCGTTTCTTCCAAGCCGTAACTTAAATCAATGGGAACCACTGGCAGGGAAAGCCGGACCACTTCTCGCGCCGCAGCAGCAGAACAGGCCAGCAAAGCCACACTGACCCCATCAAAGGCTGCTGGCTCCAGCTTAGCGACCACTCCCAACTCACCGCCGGTTTCTGTGAGGCGTCCTGCTTCTTCTTCGGGGGCGGCAATCAGCTTGATCGTGGCACCTAAGCGGTTGGCGCTAAGGAGGTCGCGTAGTTCGCGCCCTAGCAGCGTTTCGCTCCCTACAATGGCTAAGGTATCAGCCAACTTGATGCTCCGGTTGCGTCGGCTGGGTTGGACGTACTCTGCGGAGAACGCCTCCAAGCCGAATCAGAATGCCGCTTGCCATGTAGGCGGAAGCCATAATCAGTAAAACAGGTTGCGAAAAATAAGTAATCAAGAAAATCCAACTTGCTAACAGAATCACTGTCAACGGGGAACGGGGGCGCAGCAGGTTCAGGTCCTTAAAGCTGTTATAGCGCCAAGTGCTTACCATCAGAAAAGACAAAATAGCCACAAGCGCCAGCCAGAGCACGGTCGCCCACCAGAAGGCGATGGGAACTCCATCGGCAAAGTACACCACGGCGGCAACCATGCCTGCTGCTGCCGGAATAGGCAGGCCAACAAAGTACTTTCTGTGCGCCCGCCCCGGGTTTTTCGGCATCGGGTTTTTTTGGACATTGAATCGCGCCAGTCGCGCTACGCCGCATACCAGAAACAGAAAAGAAACAAATTTTCCTGCTGCCTGCAATTGCTCATTGAATGCGGCATTGATAATCCCGACATTGATGAACTCGACACCCCAGCAAAATGCCAGTACGGCGGGCGCGATTCCAAAGCTAATGGCATCCGCCAAGGAGTCCAGTTCCGCGCCAAAGGCTGAGGTGGTGTTGGTCATGCGGGCAATGCGCCCATCAAGGCCGTCCAGCAGTACGGAAAACCCAATGATTTTCGCGGCGAAGGAAAAATGAACGGCTGCACTGGAAGGATTGGAGAGAACCAGTTGAGAACCCTGAATCGTCCGCAGCAATGCCAAGTAACCAAGAAAAATGTTGCCGGCTGTAAATAAGGATGGAAGCGCATAAGCTGCGCGTGAACGGTGAGGACTTGATGCTTCTACGTCTGGCACAAAAGGCCCTCTTCCACGGTGAGCGGAACCGATTCGGCAAGAACCGGCTGAGCACGGTCAGAACGCCGGGCCAGAATGCTGGCTCCTGCTACCACCCGCATCCCTGGTCTCACTTCCAGCACCCATTCCGGCCCGAAAATTACATCCACACGCGAGCCGAACTTAATCAGCCCCACGCGCTCTCCCGCTTGCACCAGGTCTCCGGGCTTTTTGGTGAATACGATTCGCCGGGCAATCAGTCCGGCAATTTGCTTGAATACCACTCGCGTTCCATCACCCTGCACCGTAACCACATTTTGCTCATTATGGAGCGAAGCCACTTCCCGGCTGGCCACCAGAAATTGGCCTTTCTGATATTGAACGTCCGTGATCACCCCGGAAATCGGAGTGCGATTCACGTGAACGTCAAAAATGTTCAGAAAGATGCTGACCCGGGTGGCCCGGTTTGGCTCCGGAACTACGCACACTACTTTTCCGTCCGCAGGGGAAACGGCAATGTCGCCCGCTGGCGTTAAGCGTTCCGGATCGCGGAAAAAATAGGCGCAAAACGCTCCCACCAGGTAGAGAGGGAGTCCAAACCATGGGCCAACCAGAACCGTTACCAGCGCACCCGCTGCTGTGAATGCAAGAGCATAATAAATTCCGTCACGGACCATAGCTGCCCTTCCCATTTTACCGGCAATTTCGCTTTGCCAATCTCCCTTTGCAGCAGTGCCGTTTCCATTACTGGCTCAGAGCGTTCTGCAATGTGGTTGCCGCTTCCCCCACGGGAATGTTGCTGGACTTCTTGCCACGGCGCTCCACAAATTCCACCAGCCCTTCCGTCAGCTTTTTCCCTATGGTGATGCGGTAAGGAATGCCGATCAGGTCCGCATCCTTGAACTTTACGCCAGGGCGCTCCTCGCGGTCATCCAGCAGCGCATCAATCCCAAGGCTCAGACAGGATTGGTAAATCTCCTGAGCCGCTGCCTTTTGCGCTGGGTCTCCGATATTCACCGGGGTAACTACCACGGAAAAGGGCGCAATAGCAGATGGCAGCATCATTCCGTCCGCATCATTATGCTCTTCAATGGCCGCACTCAAAATACGTTCAATGCCAATGCCGTAAGATCCCATGATGGGGGTAACTTCCGCCCCAGTGGCATCCAGAACGCGAAGCCCCATGGATTTTGAGTATTTATAGCCCAGCTTAAAAATATGCCCGACTTCAATGCATTTTTTCAGGGTAAGCGCACCTTTTCCGCACGATTGGCAGGTATCGGCTTCTTGTACTTGCCGTAGATCGGCAAAACGCGCTGTGAAATCGCGCCCTGGTGTAACGTTGCGGAGATGGTAGTCATCCTTATTGGCTCCGGCGATCATGTTGCGCCGACCTTCCAAAGAAGTGTCAGCCAGAATGGTCAGGTTTTTTACGCCAACAGGCCCTAACGAACCAGGGTCGGCACCGAACAGATCCCGGATTTCCGCAGGATGCGCCGGACGAACTTCGCGTGCCTGGAGCACGGAGGCTAGCCTGGTTTCATTTAACTGGTGATCGCCCCGTAGGAGAATCAGAACCGGCTTTTCATCCGCCACCATGACCAGACTCTTCATTTGAGAGGTTTGCGGTAAGCCGGTAAAGGCAGATACTTCTGCAATTGTTTTCCGGCCTGGCGTATGGAATTCTTCCGGCACCGCATCGCCTTCCGGGTCAGGAATGCCCAACGCGGAAGCACGCGAAACCGCCTTTTCCAAATTGGCGGCATAACCGCATTCCGGGCAAACTACGACAAAATCTTCACCAGCGCTGGAAGGCACCATGAATTCAGTGGATTCACTGCCACCCATCGCACCGGAGTCTGCTTCCGCAGCTAGATAGGAAAGTCCACAACGGCTGAAAATTTTGCAATAAGCATCGTAGTGTTTCCGGTAAGCCACATCCAACCCTTCCGGGTCCATATCGAAGGTATAGGAATCCTTCATAATGAACTGCCGGACTCGCATCAATCCGGACTTGGGCCTGGTTTCGTCACGGAATTTAGTTTGAATCTGATACCAGATCTGCGGCAGTTGCTTATAGCTGCGAAGTTCCCCGCGCGCAATGTTGGTCATCACTTCTTCATGCGTCATGGCCAGGCATAAATCGCGGTCCCATCGGTCCTTTAGGCGAAACATGTCATGCCCCATCACGGACCAGCGACCTGATTCCTGCCACAATTCAGCCGGGTTCAAAGCTGGCAGCAGCATTTCCTGCGCCCCAATGGCGTTCATTTCTTCACGGACAATTTTCGTAATCTTGAGCAGCGTTCGTTGCGCCAGAAACAGGTGGCAATAAACACCGGAAGCAAGCTGGCGAATATATCCGGCGCGCAGCAGCAGTTTGTGGCTGATGACCTCTGCTTCCGCAGGGGAATCGCGCAGGGTCGGAATGAATAACTTACTCCAAAGCATAAATAAAGGGAAACGCCCATTCTAACAGCCGGCCACTTCAGAACGAGAACAGGGTCCGAATGTTGACGTTTCCCGCTTTTCCGTAATGACTGAAAAATCAAAGTTAGTCTACTACAATATCTTGTAGTAGACTAACTTGCTTATGGGTTCGCTGAAGCCAAAATTCACCAAACTGGAATTGCGAATTATGGAGACACTTTGGAGCAAAGGTCCGTCCTCCATTCGCGCTCTTCAGGAAGCATTCCCAGAGGTGGACAGGCCCGCGTACACCACCGTACAGACCATTGTGTATCGGCTGGAATTTAAGAAGGCCGTGCGCCGCACCAATAAAATCAACAACGCCCATGTTTTCGAGGCCGTGGTTTCCCGCAGTTCGGCGCTACACCGCATGATCGACGAATTGGTGGCACTGTTCGGCGGCAAACCTTTGCCCATTGTGGCGCACCTGATTGAATCGGGAAAGCTCACACCCGAGGAAGTGCGCGAGGCACAAAAAGCACTCCGCAATCTGGCAAGAAAGAACAAAGCCGAATGATCCCAATCGCGTTACAGCCTTTCGCAAATCATCTATGGCAATCGACTATATTTGCCGTTTTCGCGGCACTGCTAACACCGGCACTACGAAAAAATCGAGCGCAGATTCGATATTGGCTTTGGTTCACAGCATCCCTCAAGTTCCTTTTGCCTTTCTCGATTTTGATCGCTGTAGGCAAGCAGTTCGGACACCACACAGTGGCGGCAATTGCCCCATCTGATTTTTCCTTTGTGATGGAACGAGTCAGCGCACCCTTTGCTGAATCATTTCCCGTCACGACACTGCCAACGGCACCATCTTCGCCTGTGAGTTGGATTCCAGCGATTCTCTGTGGCTTATGGGCAATTGGTTTTATGGTGGTTACGTATTCCTGGTGGCTACGTTGGCGGAGCGTGCGAGCGGCTTTGCGCACTGCATCGCCGCTTGATCTGTCCATTCATTTGAAGGTATTGACCTCGCCCGAATTCCGGGAGCCGGGTGTTTTCGGTATCCATCATCCAATTCTCTTATTGCCTGAAGGAATCACACGCCATCTCACGCCGCTGCAGTTGGAAGCGATTCTGAAACATGAGGTGTGTCATGTCCGCCGCCAAGACAACCTGACCACTGCGATTCACATGCTGGTGGAGGCGTTGTTCTGGTTTCATCCCTTGGTCTGGTGGCTGGGAGCGCGGCTAGTGGAGGAACGAGAGCTTGCCTGCGACGAAGAAGTATTGCGGATGGGGAGCGAGCCTCAAGCTTACGCGGAAGGCATCCTCCGCATCTGTGAACTCTATCTGGAGTCGCCTTTGCCCTGTGTAGCCGGAGTGACGGGAGGAAAGCTGAAGAAAAGAATTGAGGCAATCATGACCAACCAAGCCGTGCTCCAACTGAGCTTCGCGAGAAAGGTGATTTTGGCGATGGCTGGATTAGCAGCTGTAACTATTCCGGTAGGAATAGGAATCGTGAATGCACCCGCAATGAGCGCTCAAACAGCAACTGCGACCATGCCGCAGTGGCAAATTGCGGCAGGAGGCAGGATGGCCTTCGAGGTTGCCTCCATCCGTCAGCGCGCGCCGGGTGCTCAGTTTACGCCGCCGAACTTTCCCTTGAGTAACGAAAACGCTTACGCCGACACCGGAGGCCGATTCATAGCTAACTTTCCGTTGGTCGTCTACATCACCTTCGCTTACAAGCTCGAGCTGACCCGGGAACAGCGGCAGGCCATGGTTGCTCACTTGCCGAATTGGGTTTCCAACGACAGTTTCATTATTCAAGCGAAGGCCGCGAATCACAATCCCACCAAAGACCAAATGCGCTTGATGATGCAGTCGCTGCTTGCCGATCGCTTCCAGTTGGCCCTCCATTTTGAAACCCGCGAAACTGCCGTACTGGCCATGACTTTAGTCAGGCCTGGTAAGCCAGGGCCCAAGCTCATCCCCCATGCGGACGGTCCCCCTTGTGATGGCCCTCCTGACCCCAACCTATTCCCATCTCAATGCGAGGTGACCTCACTTGAGCGCAACTCCAGTGGTTCAATAGGAGGATCCCGTAACACGACTCTCGAAATGATCGCTTCCGCTCTTCCCTCACTCGGACGACTGAGTCGCCCTGTTGTGGATCGTACCGGCCTTAGCGGCAATTTTGACTACCGGCTTGAGTGGACCCCGGAACCGAATGGGGCTAGTCCTCCCGGTCTGAACACCCAGCCCGACCTGCAGGGAACAACTTTTCTACAAGCGGTGCGTGATCAACTAGGGATCAAACTGGAATCAACAAAAGCGTCGATCCAGACCATCGTAATTGACCGCGTCGAGCATCCCTTGGAGAACTGATCTAGTATTACTTCAATGAAATAAATGAGTTACAGATTCGGATGTAAGTAAAAAGGGGGCAAATACTCAGCGCTACAAACACACCGTGCAAAAAAGAGATAGAATTTGCACAAGCCGCGCTAGATGCGTGGTGGTAAGGAGAGGCCCATCGATGCAGATCCGTACTCTCGGAACGAAGCTATCTGCTTTGCTTTTGTTTCTGGTCCCTGCTTTCGCCCAGTCCCCTGCGCAACTTGTTAAGGAAGCGCTTTCAGCAGATCAAAATGGCGCTAATGCAGAGCAGTCAATATCACTCTACCGTCAGGCGATAGCGGCACCGTCAGACCAGCATGTGTATGCCGCCTTTGCACAATACCGCATCTCTCAGCTTCTTCTCCAAAAAGGGAAACTAACTGAGGCTGCCGCAGAGTTTGCCAAACTGGGCCAGAACTATCCAGATTGTAGTGATTTGATCAGTACTCTGGTGGCAGAAGACCGTGTGGATGTGTTCCATGGCAGTGCAGGGCCGCCTTCCCCGGCAAGACTACCGATCTCCCAATCCGGTGCGAAGGGCATGTACCGTCATGCGCGTACCGGTGTGGAATTCAATCCGCAAGGATGGAAAATACGTGGGGAGTTCCCCTCGTCTGGGGACGGCCAAATGGTTATGCTGACCGATGAAGCCTCCAATGCGCAGGTAATGCTGTGGTTGAAGCCAGACCAATTACTCTCTGCTGATATTGCCGGTCGATTGCGTGGCGCGCTCCAGCAGAAAATTCTGCAGCGCCTTGACCTGGAAGGCTATCGCATCAGACCAGAAAGTATCCAGTCGCATACGATTGGCGGTAAGCAGGCGTTAAGTGCCGTAGCAGATTTCACTGCAGACGGGCAGCCAATGACCGAGTTACTGACCTGGATCTACACGGAGAACACAAGAGTTCTGTTTTTTACTCGCTTACCGGTCTCTCAGATAACAGATTTTAAGGTTCGCTTTGATAATTTGGTAGGGACTGCTGTTTTTCCGCAAAGCAAAGTGGCAGAGTAGCATCTGCGTAGTGGGCAACGGCATCGCAAATTCTTGTTCTTTCCCATCTGTCGAAGTATTTCCGCTGCTCGCTCGCGGTCATCACGATCCGTGCTGGTAGCCGCACTCTGAAGCTGTGAAGGGTGCCTCCACCGCTTTGCCCTGTTCAATTAATTCTCCTTGAGAGCGCTACGGGAAGCATGGTTTATGGGGTTTCGCGCAGAAGCCCTTAATACTCTGAATCATCACCCGCAATGTTCAGGGCCAAACGTAACTGTCGGTTCTTCTGCTTCGGTACGGTCATTTGCAGGCAAACTCACCACGACAAATGCAAATGACATTGAAGATTTACTTCTGATGGCTTTTGGCAAAAGACCAGCATCCTGGCTGTTTGCGGAAACTTTTGCTTCCGCGCTCTGCCATTCCGATTCAAAAGGAACAGAGTTGCGGTAAAGTTTTGGGCTGCTTCGGAGCAAACCCGGCCAACTGATCCTGGGCTCCCGCTCGTTTCTTTTTTGAAGCAGAAGGGCGTGGATGAGCTGTGCTGCCGGATTCCCAAGCAAGCGCAAGTTGCTCCATGATGCGAATCATCGAATTCTGGCTTTCGGTTCTTCTGGCTCGGATCATTTGTTCTTCCCTCCCACCTGTATAGGCGCAGAAACGCTTCGGGAAAGATCATTCACTTTAGAAAAATTGGCGGCATTTGCCAGGCTTTCCAAAATACGTTGTGTGAACCGCAGGTGCGGCATACTGGAGCAATGGCGGCTGGAGTCCCTATTATTATTCGTGATCCTGAAATTCTAGGCGGCACTCCATGTTTTCGGGGCACTCGTGTGCCTTTCAAAAACCTGCTCGACTATCCTGGAAACAGGCGAAACACTAGATGAATTCCTGGACGACTTTCCTTCTGTAACGCGAGAAATGGCTATAGAAGCACTGGAAACTGCCAAAGATTTCTTGCTTGCTGGTATTAAGTGAAAATCCTGATCGATGAATGTATTCCCTGGAAACTGGGGAGATATTTGGTTGGGCATCAATGTGAAGGTGTAGCAAAAGCAGGCTTTGCTGGAAGAAAGGCGGCGAAAGCTGCCGGCCCAAGCAATATTGGACTACATGTCCAATCCAAAAATTGATCTGGAACTTCATTCCATTTCTGAAGACGCAAAGCTTCAGAAATCTCCAACACTCATCACAGGTGCACTTGGTTACTGTGCCCTAAAAGGGCTCCACAGGAAAGGATTCTCGAATGGTTTGCTTTAAGGATTGCGCGAGATTTGGCTCCACCACGGTAAAAGACAAGATCTAATTTGTCACGTTAACTTTCTACTGGCAAATCCTTAGCCCCATACTCCTTCAGCTTGTTGTGCAGGGTCTTCAGGCTGATCCCTAAAATTTCAGCAGCCCGGGTCTTATTCTGGCGCGTGTGTTCTAAGGTGCGGAGAATCAGCACCTTTTCTGCTTCTTCCACTGTGGTTCCAATCGGAACACTCAGTGCTTCCGAATCATCCGAAGAAGCTGGCGTTGAAGGAGTTGAGGCTAGGATCGGCGTTGCAGCCGGAGGCGGAGCAGGAGCAGCGGTGGCGCTGGCCGCTGCCGCCATTGGGGCTTTAGCTTGCAGATTTACCGGCAGCGCACTCATTTGCACGGTTCCTTCACGCGTCAGAATTATGGCTCGCTCCAGGGCGTTGCGCAGTTCCCGGATGTTGCCCGGCCAGTCATAGGTTTGAAACGCTTCCAGCACTTCCGGCGAAAGATCGCTGACCCGCGCATCGTGCTTGCGGTTCATGTCGCCAATCAGTGCCTCGGCAATAGCTTGAATGTCTTCCTTCCGTTCGCGCAAGGGAGGAAGGTGAATGTGGAACACATTCAAACGGTAAAAAAGATCTTCCCGCATATGGCCGCCACGCACCGCTTCATCCGGCACCTTATTGGTGGCGGCAATCACCCGCACATCCACCTCAAACTCTGCCTTGCCGCCGAGTCGGCGCACTTTGGAATCTTCCAGCACGCGAAGGAGTTTGGCTTGCGTCAGCATCGGCATTTCGCCGATTTCATCCAGCAACAGCGTCCCATGCTGCGCCACCTCGAAACAGCCTGCACGGCGTTCGGAAGCGCCTGTAAATGAGCCTTTTTCATGCCCGAATAACTCGCTCTCGATCAGAGTTTCCGGCAGCGCAGCGCAATTGATTGCCACAAAGGGGCCTTGTTTTCGAGGGCTCAGCAGATGGAGCGTCCGCGCCACCAATTCTTTGCCCGTTCCACTTTCCCCAGAAATCAGAACGCACGCTTTGCTGGGCCCAGCCTGTTGCAGGTGGGAAAAAATCTCCTGCATTTTCGGGGAATTGCCCACCATTTCCCCTAACGTGCCTTTGTATTGAAGTTGGCGCTCCAGCGTTTTCTTTTCCGTGCCTAAGCCATGGAAGGCGGCTGCCCGGCGCAGCAACGCCTGCATTACGTTGGGCTGCACGGGCTTTTCCAGGAACCAGAATGCCCCCATCTCATGTACCGTGCGGACTGCCGTATCCACGTTGCCGAAAGCTGTTACCACAATGATCGGCGCGCTTTCGCCCTGCTCGCGCAAGGTCCGCATCAGTTCATATCCGTCCATGCGGGGCATGTTCAGGTCGGTCACAATCACGTCGGGCTGATAAACTTCCAGCTTCTCCAGGGCGTCCCCACCGTCCGTCGCCGTTTCCGCCTGCATCCCCCATGCCTTTACCATTCCGGCAAGGCCCGTCCGCTGGCTGCTTTCATCATCGACGATCAGAATTTTCAGGAGTTTATCCATTGCTAAGTCTTCTTTGAGTTTAACGCGGGGGCGGATTGGCCCCTCTGGAAGAGTCTGCGATACTCAAGGATTGGAATCAGCGAAAAAAGTCGAAGACATTCTGGACAGCTATAGTTCAGATGCGCCTACGCCGCAAACCATGGTGAACCTGTTTGCTGGCGAGTGGTCTTCCGCTTTTCCTGCTCCCATGAACGGTTTGCAGGCCGGTCCGATTCCCTTGTTTGAAGATTCGCGAATTGCCTGGATGATTCAGCAATTGAACGGTATCAAAGGCTTTCGTGTGCTGGAACTAGGGCCATTGGAAGGCGGACACTCCTATATGTTGGATCGCGCTGGGGTTGCCTCCGTTTTTTCCATTGAAGCGAACCGTCGCGCCTTTTTGAAGTGTCTCCTGGCGAAGGAACTGCTGGGGATGCCCTCCGTTCACTTTGCTCTGGGTGATTTTCGCGCTTATTTTGAGCAACCTGGCGAGCGTTGGGATCTCTGCGTAGCCAGCGGAGTTCTGTACCATATGCACGACCCGGTTGACCTCCTCCAGAAAATTGCCAGTCGGGCCAGTCGCCTGTTTTTGTGGACGCACTATTATGAAGAAACGATTCTTCGCGCCAACCCGAATCTGACTTTCCGGTTTGGAAAGAGCGTGGAGAAAAGAACGGGAAATCTCGCCTACCGGCTGTACCGTTACAACTATCTGGAAGCCCTGAACCATAAGGGGTTTTGCGGAGGGAGTGCCCAGTTTTCGTATTGGCTCACCAGAGAAACTATTCTGGAAGCTTTGCGGCAATTTGGCTTTCAGAAAATCTCAATTGGCCATGAAGTGCCGGATCACCCACACGGTCCTAGTTTCGCTGTGCTAGCGATGCGTTAGTTCCCGCCAAGGCGCGGTTTGGCAGGACCCCGGTCTTGCACTCATAATCAGATTGGAGCTTCACGTTTGATCCCCACCTTTATTCAACGGGCTCGCCGCCGCTTTCTCTGGAACGAAGTTCTGGCGCAGTTTGCTTTTGCCGCTGCCCTCCTGATGGCAGGCATCATTCTTTTACTGCTGCTGGGAACGGAGATTTTGAATTGGCAGGTGATCGCCGTTCTGGTGCTGGCAGGGTTTGGCGTAGGGGTGTATCGCACCTGGAAACACCTTCCTTCCCCTTACCGAATTGCCATTCTGCTGGACCAACGCGCCGGGCTGCATGACGCTCTTTCCACAGCGTTATTTTTCGGTAGCCCCCAGCCCCAGCCTGCGGGCGCTGTAAATGCTTCCGTAAGGGACATTCAACGCTCCTATGCAGAAAGCCTTCTTCCTTCCATTCACCTCGATTCGGCAATCCCTTTCACTTTGCCCCGCGCTGTCTACGCCATGGGCGTCTTGGGGCTGATCGCTTCCAGTCTGTTTGCGCTCCGGTATGGCATTCGGCGTCAACTCGATCTCCGGCCCCCACTCACGCAGGTGGTCATGGATGGTTTCGGTCTGAACCGCGAGGAGACCAAAACTGCCGCTCTGCAAAAAAAGAAGAATGCTGGCGGCAACCCGAACGATCCATTGGATACCTCCGCGCCGGGCCAGAGCAAAAATGGTGAGAAAAAGCCGAACGACATGGAAACAAGTCCGGCCAATGCTCCCGCAAATGCCGCTGCCGGAAGCCCGGAAGGAAAAGACAGCAAGAGCATAATGGGCGAGGGAAAAGAAAAGGGTGACGCCAAAGGGCAGGGTACTGCGGAAAACGCGGATACCAAAGACGCCAAAGAAGAAAACGCACAGGCGGGAACTCCCAGTAATGGGAAAACAAACTCGGAAAACCCATCCGGCAGCCAACAGGGCCAGCCGCAAGGGGAGCAGGCCGCCTCGCAACAGCAGAATGGTGGCAATAACTCCAGCCTTCTTTCCAAAATGAAAGAAGCCATGTCAAACCTGATGGCCAAAGCCAAGCCGCAGTCAAACAGTGCTTCAGGCCAGAAAGGCAGTCAAGGGCAGCAAGGTGCCCAAAAAGCCCAGAATCAGCAGCAAAACGGGCAAAAGGGAGCAGATGGGAAAGGGCAAGAAGGCGGGCAGCAGGATTCCAATGACGCGCAGCAAGGCCAGCAGAGCGCTGATGCCGATAGCTCGGAAAACTCGCAATCCAAGGGAGGCAGCAAGAATGCCGATAACCAAGCCTCCTCTCAGCCTGGCAGCGGAGTCGGCAAGCAGGACGGCAGCAAAGATGTAAAAGCCGCCGAACAAAAAGCCGCCATGGGGAAACTAAGCGAAGTGATTGGCAAACGGAGCCAGAACATCACTGGCGAGATGATGGTGGAATCTCAATCCGGTCCTCAGCAATTAAAAACGCAGTATTCGCACAAGAATGCTACGCACGGAGAATCTGGCGGCGAAGTGAGCCGCGATGAAGTGCCTGTTTCCATGCAAAGCTACGTGCAGCAGTATTTTGAAGAGGTAAGGAAAGTGGAGCATACGGGTGTGCCGGCCAAAGCGAAAACTGCAGCAAAGCCGACAGGCAAGGAGCAACCATCTCAATGAAATGTAAGTTCTTTTTTCTGGCGTCCCTCTGTTTCTGGGCGCTGCTTCCAGGCGGAGTGTTCGCCGGAACTCGTACCTTGGGAATGAGTGAAAATCTACAGTCTGCTGTGAACAACACCCATGGCGGAGATACTCTGGTTCTGCCGGATGGTTACTCCTGGACGGGCCACTTAGTGCTGCCAGTGCGTGCCGATCAGGACTGGGTCACCATCAAGAGCATGCTGCCTCTCGTTCCGGGTGAGCGAGTAAAACCCGGCGAGCCGAAAGCTCGCATCATTTCCCCGGATGAAGGGCCAGCCATTGCGAACGACTACGAAAATCCCGATCACGGGAAACGTCCCTCTCACGGATGGCGTTTCGTCGGAGTGGAAATCACTGTTACTACAACAAAGACCAATTGGAATGCGGTGCTGATCGGGTTTGGAAAGGATCCTCGTCTATCTGACGCTCCTTACAATTTCGAGTTTGAACGCTGCTACATTCACGGCGATGGCGTCCATAACCATGTCCGCGGCATTATGGGCAATGCCGCCAACATCACGGTAAAGGATTCCTGGCTCGGGGGCTTCACAAGTACCTATATGGAAGCAAACACGATCAATGTGTACAGCAGCGCCGGCCCTATCGTGATTGTGAATAATTATCTGGAAGCTACGGGAGAGAACGTCATGATTGGCGGTTCCGGTCCGGATTTTCCTTCCCTGATTCCCACCCGGATTACCATCTCTCACAATTACTTTTTTAAGCCGCTGAAATGGCGCGGCAGCCCCAATATTGTAAAGAATCTCCTGGAGTTCAAGGACGGCACCAACGCGGTAATCAGCAACAACGTTTTTGAAAACTCGTGGGCAGCGAACCAGACCGGCGCCGCGATTCTGTTTACTCCTCGTACGGGGGGCGGAACTGCCAAGAACACCGTTGGAAACATTGTGTTTACAGACAACATTGTTCGCCATGCCACCACGGGCGTGGTGGTTGCCCTCTTGGATGACGGGTCGCAATTTCCTCGCGAACAATTAACCCTGGCCAAGGATTTCACCTTTCGCAATAATTTCTTCGAGGATCTTTCCGGGCCGAAATGGGGCCAGAAAGGGTTCGGCATGTTGCTCTTCGGACCTCCCGAAAATCTGGTAGTGGATCGGAATACGTTTGAGTTTGGTGACAAGCTGAACGCAACCAACTTTGAAGTGAATCACGGCTGGTGGCTAGTGGGCGAAACGGGAAATAAGCCTTCCAATGCGGTGGTGACCCGGAACGTTTTTGGATGGCAGATGGGCGGCGATGGCCGCAACGGGCCGGATGCCCTGTTACCAGGAGGCCGGTTTGAGCATAACGTAGTGCAGAATGTTGCACCCTTCTGGTTGGCGGCATGGAAAGAAAAAAGTCCCGGCACAGCAATCAATGTCGCGGAAACTGCTCCGAATGTCGGAGCTCGTGTGAAGGAATTGTTAGCTGGGGAGGCCGATATCAAGAGCGGCCATATGCCTCAGTCTACTTCTGGCTCACCAATCAAAACAATTCCCCGCTCCAGCGGGGAATAGCTTACGCTTTCGGCTTAGCAGGAGTAGGGATCTCCCACGGCTTCTTCGCAACGATGTCGCGGTCTTCCACACGGTCATAGATATAACGTGTAGAAACCGTGCCCAGCGATTCGTTATATAAGCTCACCATGCCGAGCGCTTCTCGCAGATCTTCCTGAAATTCATGAATGCTCTTCAGGTCGCCTGCCAGCGCAGGCCGTCCTTTTCCGCTGGGTGTTTGCAGGAATTTCTGATATCCGCCGTCTACCAGCGCCGCGATCTCCCCGCCAACCAGAATGCCCGCACGTTCCACTACCTTGGGTTGCCCTTCTGGGCCTTCATCCATCACGACGGCGGTTCCGCTCCGGCTAATTTCTGTACGAGATCCAGATAAAGGACGGACGGTGAAACCGGCAGCACGAGCCTTGTCCAGGTGATCGGCAAACGTTAGCTTTTTCGTGCGTTCGCGGCGGAAGAACATGGCTTCATTATAAAGGCCGTCCGGGGCAGAGAAAAGTCGCGTGATAAACTGAATTCTCCTCCTATGAACAATCCGATGGCGCGCCATTTGGCCGAAGTAGACCCGGAAATCTACCGAGCGATTCAACATGAGACCGAGCGGCAACATGCTCAGATTGAATTAATTGCCAGCGAAAATTTCACATCGGAAGCAGTTCTGGAAGCCACTGCCAGCGTATTTACAAACAAGTATGCGGAAGGCTATCCGGGCAAACGGTATTACGGTGGCTGCGAGTACGCCGATGTGGTGGAAAATCTGGCGCGTGACCGAGCCAAGCAGTTATTTGGCGCAGAATACGTCAATGTGCAGCCACATTCCGGATCGCAGGCAAATCAAGCCGCGTATGCGGCCCTGCTGAAGCCAGGAGACACCATTCTAGGGCTAAGCCTGGCACATGGTGGGCACCTGACGCATGGGTTCAAGCTGAATTTTTCAGGCAAAACCTACAATGCCATCCACTACGGCGTCCGCAAGGAGGATGAACTCATCGATTTTGATGAGGTGCAGCGCTTGGCGGAAGAGCACAAGCCTCGCATGATTGTCACGGGGGGAAGCGCGTATTCCCGCATTTGGGACTTCCCGCGTTTCCGGCAGATTGCCGATTCCGTGGGGGCATTGCTGATGGTGGATATGGCGCATTTTTCCGGCTTGGTCGCTGCGGGATTGCATCCGAATCCTTGCCCGTATGCCGATGTGGTGACCTCCACCACGCATAAAACATTGCGCGGACCTCGTGCTGGCATGATTCTCGCCAAAGAGCAGTATGGGGCTGAAATCGACAAGAGCGTTTTTCCTGGCGCGCAAGGCGGTCCGTTGGTGCATGTGATGGCGGCAAAGGCGGTTTGTTTCTTGGAAGCCTTGCAGCCGGAATTCAAGACTTACCAGCAGCAGGTAATCGCGAATGCAAAAATGTTGGCCCAGGGAATGGCGGAAGAAGGCTTCCGCGTTGTTTCCGGCGGAACGGATACCCACGTCATGCTGGTGGATGTTTTCTCCAAAGGCGTGCGAGGCAAAGATGCGGAAAAATCTCTGGATCAGGCTCGCATCACGGTAAACAAGAACGGCATTCCCTTTGATGTGAATCCCCCATTAAACCCGAGCGGCATCCGTTTGGGAAGTCCTGCGGTGACCACTCGTGGCTTCCGCGAGGCAGAGATGAGGGAAGTCGCTCACCTGATTGGCGATGTTCTGCGGGATGTTCACAACACAGAAGTACTGAACGCGGTGCGCCGCAAGGTGGAAAAACTAACAGAGCGCTTTCCCCTATACTCTTGGAAACAGGACGCAGTCCGCGTCTGATTTTCTGTGAAGGTTGCGATTGACGTTCGCCGGTATCGTGATTTCGGCGTCGGCACGTACATACGAAACCTTCTCCATGCGCTTTGTGATACGGATAGTGAAAACCATTATTTTCTTATCTGTCAGCCCAGTGATACCGCGCAGTTATCGAAACTGAATCCAAACTTCCATGTGGTTCCATACGCCCGAAGCGATATGGACCGCCTGGAGCATCTTCTGCTTCCCCTGTTTCTTCGCAAACTTGGAGTGGATCTGGTGCATTTCCCCTTGAACCGGGTTCCTTTGCTCATGATGCAGCCGTATGTGGTGACCATCCATGATATTGGTGTGGTGTTCTTCTCGGAAGCCACAGGAGTGAAAAAAAGCTTGCGGCACTTCCGTTTTCGCCGTGGTCTGGTGCGGGCTAATTGCGTGATGGCGGTTTCCGCACGCACCCGGCGCGATCTCCACAACGTGTTCCAGATTCCCGAGGAACGCGTGCGCCTGGTGTATAACGCCCCTGACCCGGCGTTTTTTGCGCAAGATCATTCTTCGGCTCTGGACGGCTCTGCAGGGCCCGACGTAGTGGAACTAGAACGGCAGCGCATACTGGAGCGCTACCAGATTCACTATCCCTTTCTTTTGTACGCCGGAACCATCCGGCCACAAAAGAATATTCCGCGTCTGGTGGAAGCTTTTGCGGTGCTTCGGACCGAACTGGAAAACCATCCTTTGTACCGGAATATACGCCTCCTCATCATTGGGGATGAAATCTCGAAATATCCCGCTGTTCGCCGAGCAGTGATGCAAAGCCGCGTGGAACAATCCGTGCGGTTTCTTGGCTTTGTTCCCTTTGACACTCTGCGTGTTTTCTATGCGCTTGCCTCCGCTTTTGTGTTTCCCTCTCTTTACGAAGGCTTTGGTCTGCCTCCGTTGGAAGCCATGGCTTCAGGAACGCCAGTGGTGGCTTCTGACATCAGTGCCTTGCCGGAGGCGGTGGGCGATGCCGCGCTTTTGATCAACCCGGAGAACGTATTCGATATTGCGCGTGGTATGCGAGAAGTTTTATTAGACCCGGATCTCCGGGCACGCCTGATTGAAAAAGGGCAAAAACATGCCGCCCGTTTCAGTTGGAGCCAGACCGCGCGGGATGTAATCAATATCTACCGCGAATCCGTAAACTAACCGGCTTTCCGCGCAGGCTCAACCGCATGGAAGTCCATCTGTCTTCCCACCCAGACAATGCGGGCTCGAATGACGTCCAGAACATTCTGTTCTGTTAAGGAAACATACTCCCAAAGTTGTGGGGTATGCAGGCAATCTTCCGTAAGCAAATATAATCTTCTGCCGCCTTGCCGAATATATCGGACGCATGTTCCTTCTGGGACGTCTACCAAATAGCTGGATTGGGCATTCGGATGGATGCGAACTTTTTCGGCTCGATCCACTAATAAGAGATCACCTCCATAAAAAAGAGGAAAATTGCGTGGATCTGAGGAAAGTACAACCGCAACCGGGTTTCCCAAGGTAGAAACCATGGAGCGGGGAAACGGGTAGTAAGAGAGATAGTCATCCACGGGCGGAATTCGATGTCCCGGTCCCGCTTTGGTGCGTAAGATCGGCACGGCTTCCATGGAGGAGAACGCAGCGGAAAGCGGGTCATGATCGGTTTCTTGCGGTGTATAAAGATCCGTCAGAGTGAGATGAAGCGAGTGAAGAATCTGGTCGGCAAATTCCGGGGAAAGGGCACGTACACCTTTCAGAACATTATGCATATGAGGTTGGGAAACACCGCACATACGCGCTAAGCTACGTTCGGTAAGCTGACCGCTGCGAACCCGGATTCGAAGCATTTGCAGCAACCTGTTCTGAAGCGTTTCAAAGTTTGACAGAGCCATTCCCCTTCTATTTCTTCCTGAAATATAGCAGTCTGTTTTTCTTGAATCAGGTATTCGGTAGAGGTATTTATCTGGTTTTTCAGAAAAATAAACTTACCTTAAGTTTTCTGGTTTCAAGCGATTACATTTTTCAGAAGGCAGCAGTGTGTTTTTATTCAGCTCATTTAAACGCGTGTGACCTTGACCTTTTTTGGTGCGGGGCTATATTGGGGAACAGTTTAAAGGCGGTTTGCCCGAAGCTGGGGCTAACCGGGAGGAATAAAAATGGAATGGAATCGTTCCGAAACATTAGCAATGGCCAAAGGTTCGTGCACGCTTTGCCACGGTGAAGGACTGCGGCGCACAACCAGAAAGGGGCCGGCCAGCCCCTGTAATTGCGTATTGCGAAGTATTTTTCGGGCTTGCTTTCTGCGTTTTCGGTACTGTGTTTCAAAAGAAAAGTACATGAGCAAAGTGACTCTGGAAAATTGCTCAGGAAGGGGTGGAAGGCGCGTCTGGTCGCGGAAAGATGAAGATTTCGTGGCTGACTTTACCTTGGTGAGCAAGCGAACATTGACGGAAGAAGAGTACCAGATTTTTCGCTTTCACTTCCTGTTAGGAGCAGACTGGAAACTCTGCTGCCGCCGCCTCAACGTAGATCGTGGCAACTTCTTTCATTCGGTTTACCGCATTCAGCAAAAGCTTGGCCGCGTATTCCGTGAGTTAGAGCCCTTTGCGCTATACCCCTTAGATGAATATTTCGGGGGAACAATCAAAAAGGAACTACCCGGCAAAAATCCTAATCTAATGGCAATGCCCTTTCAGGCGAATGGCAACGGTATGCATAGACCACCCTTACATAAGCCCAGAGCCGCATAAGATTGTTTTCGTAAAGGGGGATGGTGGCCAGCCATCCCCCTTTCTATTTTGTTAGCCTTTTTGGAGGACCTACATTATTTGGATAATGCGACTCATTCTCTGACTGGATATTTCCTGAGTCGTGCCGGCCTAAACCGCTTCACTCCCCAAGCCACCCTGATCCTGCTTCTTGCCGCAAACCTTCCGGACCTGGATATTGTGACTGCGCTGGGAGGATCTGCCGCCTACCTTCATTGGCACCGCCATCTCACGCATTCTCTTCTTGCCGCTCCTGTTCTGGCATTCCTTGTGATCGCTTTAGTAAGGCTGTGGTACGCTCCTTTCGCCTGGGGCAAAGCCTTTTTGGTGGCCTTGGCAGGAGTGATTTCACATCTGTTGCTGGACCTGACAAACATCTACGGAGTTCGGTTGATGCTGCCCTTTTCCAGCCAGTGGTTCCACTGGGATATCACTCCGGTAGTGGACCCTTGGATTTGGACGGCGTTTCTTCTCTGCATCTGTGGGCCGCTCCTTTCCCGGTTGGTCAGCAGTGA
This sequence comes from Bryobacterales bacterium, assembly GCA_963791675.1. Lineage (GTDB taxonomy): Bacteria > Acidobacteriota > Terriglobia > Bryobacterales > Bryobacteraceae > JALYXI01. Next base: position 587,831 of record CAWBTD010000022.1, on the reverse strand, counting down.
AATAGGAAAAGCTCGCCGTGCTCCGTCCGGTCGCGTGGCAGCTATCTTAGGGCTTAGTTTTTTACTCCTCTATAATGAGGGTCGAAATATATTGCATAATCGGGTAATATCAATTTTAAATTCCCGGAATTATGAGGATTCCGAGGCGATAAGAGTTGCTGCTTTTCCTGAGATGGCAAATCCATGGCAGTGGAAAGGCATTGCGGAAACGGCAGGCGATTACCACATCATCATGTTGAATGCCGCGCAGTTACGTTACCCGGAAACTTCTGAGATCGTGCGGAAGGCAGACCCTTCCCCGGCAATTCATGCTGCTCTGGAAACTTACCCCTTTCAAGTGATGCGTGAATTTGCCCAGTATCCGGTATTTCAGGTACTTCCCTCACAAGAACAAGGGGGACTGCAGGTGGAATTGTTCGACCTCCGTTTTGGTTTCACAAGTACGGCGTTGCTGGATCGCCATTTCCAAGTGGAAAAATCCTGGTTTCAATTCGGAAATCCTAGCGTGCATTAACAGAAAATTTTGAGCTTAAAGTCAGTCGCCGAACGCGCGGTTCACGCGGTAGGCGCGGCCCAATGGATTCGGGCCTCCAAAAATGGTCAATCTAGAATTTTGATGTATCACCGGTTTCCCGGTACGCGGGCAGAAGTGGAAGATCGTCTTTCCCGCCAATGCGAACACCTCCGGCGTTACTACCAGCCAATTTCCCTGAGTGAGATGGCAGAAGCTTTGCGCCAGGGGCGTGCCCTTCCGAAAAACGGACTGGCAATCACGGTGGATGATGGGTACCGCGATTTTCAGTTTGCGTTTCCCGTGTTTCAAGCCTATGGCATGAATGTCACCTTGTATGTGGTAGCAGAGTTTGCGGAAGGCAATCTCTGGCTATGGCCTGACCAGGTGAAGCATCTCTTTTATGCCACTCGCTTACACCAGTGCAAAGTACCATTGCCGAATGGAGAGGTGTTTACTTTTGAGCTTTCCAGCCTTGCACAACGCCAACTCGCGATTGATACCTTGAATCAATCCATTATTCGTCTTACCAACGAACAACGGCTTGGCACCCTGCAACAGTTGCCACAAATTCTCCAAGCGGATCTGCCGGCCTGTGCTCCCGGAGGCTGCGAATCGGTTTCCTGGCAAGAGCTTCGCAATATGGCGGCAAAAGGGTTGGAAGTTGGTGCCCATACCCGGACGCATCCTATTCTTTCCAGCATGAAGCAACGGGCAGAGGTGGAAAACGAAATTGGAGGCGCAAAAAAGCAGATTGAGGATGCTACTGGCGTCAAACTGCGGCACTTCTGCTACCCCAACGGCAAACAGGCGGATTACCATGATCTGGCTCTGCAGGCCGTGCGGGATGCCGGATATGAATCCGCCGTGATTGCCGAGGCAGGGTTGGTCAGCCCCTCTGCTGATCCCTTGCAAATGCCTCGCATTGGCGTGGAACCGGAGTATGAGCCGCTGTATTTCGAACGGTGCGTGGCTGGTTTTCGTTTGTAAGTAGACGATTCCGTTAGTACTCACCCCAGGGCCACACGCCAAACTGGCCCGTGACTTGCTTCGCTCTTCCCTCTTTTCAGGATGAGCGAAACCGGACATTCACGGGCACTCTGGACAAACTGGCGCACCCGGTACCATGCCTTAAAAAACATTCCTCCCGTTTTAAAAATGGTGTGGGACGCAGGACCAACGCTGACTGCCGTGAGTTTAGTGCTGCGTTTGTTTGCAGCTCTCATGCCGGTCTCGCTGCTGTGGGTTTCCAAGCTCATTATTGACCGTGTGGTTGCGGTCGTTTCTCGCCACCAAGGGACACCGCCTGACATGTGGTGGCTGCTGGGCCTGGAATTTGTGCTTGCCTGTTCCAGCAATATTCTGGCGCGTGCGATTGATTATTGTGATGCGTTGTTGGCCGAGCAATTTACCAAAAAGATCAGCGTTCGCATCATTGCCCATTCCACACGGCTCGATCTCCAATCCTTTGAGGACCCGGTATTCGCGGACAAACTGGAACGGGCGCGAGTGCAAAGTACGGACCGTTTAAGCATGTTGGCGGGAATCGGGCGCATGGGGCAGCAAATCATCACCCTGGTTTCGCTTGCCGCTGCTGTGTTTTTATTTTCCCCTTTGTTGCTGCTGTTGCTGTTTGTGTGCACCGTGCCTGCCTTCTTGGGAGAAAGCCACTTTGCCATGCTTGGCTATTCTTTGGCGCATCAACTCACGCCGATGCGCCGGGAACTGGACTACCTGCGTGTTCTGGGTGCCAGCAAGGAAAGCGCAAAGGAAGTCAAAATTTTTGGCCTCGGCAGCTACATCACTGACCGATACCGCGACATCTCTGACCAGATTTTTGTCCGAAACCGGGATCTGGTGACCCGACGCGTTCGGGCTGGTTCTCTGCTCGCCATTATTGGCGCTGCGGGGTATTATGGCGCTTATGCTCTGGTGGTATTTCGAACTCTTTCCGGAGCGCTTACAGTAGGCGATCTCACGCTGCTGGCAGGCGCGATTGCAGGCACCAGTAGCAACATTCAAGCTGTGTTTTCTACGTTTTCCAGCATTGCCGATCAGGCTTTGTTTCTGACGGATTTGTTGGAGTTCTTTGCTGTGCAGCCTGCTATCTGTTCGCCCGCTCACCCGCTGCCTGCTCCACGGCCGATTCGGCAAGGATTCGAATTTCGGAAAGTTGGATTTCAATATCCCGGAACCAAGCGCAAAATCCTCCAAGACCTGGATTTCCGCTTGGAACCTGGAAATCGTGTGGCATTGATCGGGGAAAACGGCCAAGGCAAGACCACATTTGTGAAGCTTTTGGCTCGTCTTTACGATCCAACAGAAGGCGCCATCTTTCTTGATGGAAATGACCTCCGGGATTACAACGTAGAAGAGTTGGGACGGGAGATCGGTGTGATTTTCCAGGACTTCATGCGGTATGAAATGACAGCCCGGGAAAACATTGGGGTCGGACGCATTGAGGAACTAAAAAACCAAGATCGTCTCACGTTGGCTGCCCAAAAAAGCTTAGCAAGTGATGTAATAGAAAAACTAGCTGGCGGAATGGACCAATTGCTAGGTCGTCGCTTCGAAGGGGGGGTAGATCTTTCGGGCGGCGAATGGCAGAAGTTCGCACTCGCCCGCGCGTATATGCGAGAAGCCCAGGTGCTGATTTTGGACGAACCCACGGCAGCTCTGGATGCTCGCTCCGAATATGAAGTATTCCGTCGTTTTGCTGATCTGACGGAAGGGCGTATGGCTGTTTTGATTTCACACCGGTTCTCTACAGTGCGCATGGCGGACAGTATTCTGGTGCTGGAGCAAGGGGCGATTCGCGAACAAGGAACGCACGATCAATTGATGGCCCGAAGCGGAAGATACGCAGAAATGTTCGATCTGCAGGCCGCCGGATACCGTTGAAACTAGTCGCGTGACAGAACAACACATGCTTCAGCCCAACCTCTCTGAAACGGGGCACCGCGTCATCAGCATTAGTGAGCCTGATTCGCGGGCGCGGAATCTTGCCTTCAATCGTTCCCTCAGCTTTGGCCATGCGCTTCCTTTGTTGCCACGCCTGCAGGAAACTGCGAAACATTTGCGAACGGTTTCCTCACAAGTTGCGGCACGGCTGCAGTCCGGCGATTCCGTTCCCCCGGAAGATTTGTGGCTGGTGGAAAATTATCGCTTTCTGGAAACCCACATCCAGGGCTTGCGAAAAGAACTGAAGGGGCTTGCGCAACAAGACCTGCCGTTGATGGCGGATGGCCCCTTGTTCGGCTACCCGCGTGTATTCGAAATTGCCTCGGAAATGATTGCGGAATGCCAAGGAGTGTTGGAAATTCCCGCCATACAAACCTTTGTGCAGCAGTTTCAGGCCATTGCTCCGCTGCGGATGTCGGAACTGTGGCGGTTGGACAGTATGCTGCGCTTGGCTTTGTTAGAAGAATTGAGCCGTGCCCACGGGGAAACTGTGCGCACCTTGATTCTGAGTCTCAAAGCCATTTCTTCCGCATCCTGGCAGGAGTTTGTAGAAGCCAACAGCCTCACGGAGCAGATTCTCCACCAGGACCCAGCCGGGGCTTACTCCGGAATGGATTTTGCGACTCGTGACCGCTATCGCCATGTAGTGGAGGAAGTAGCACGCCGCAGTTCCGTTACCGAAGAAAAGGTGGCAGAGGCAGCCATCACTCTGGCCCGCGATGCCGCAAAAAGGTTGGGCTCAGAGGCGCGGGAAGCTCATGTCGGTTATCACCTGATTGATGCAGGGGCAGTGCGCCTGAAGGCTGGTTTTCAGTACAAGCCAACTTTTCGGGGAATGATCCAGCAGACACTTCTGGATTGGCCCACTGCGTTTTACCTGATCGGCATTGAAGTCACTACGCTGGCTTTGGCCGCGTATTTGATTTCTTTCTTGCCGGAGCATCTGCACTATGTCGGACTGATCCTGTTTCTGCTTGCCACGGAACCTGCCATGGCGTTCATAAACGCGCTGGTGGTCTATTTTCTGCCGCCCAGGCAATTGCCAAAAATGGATTTCTCCGAAGGTATCCCGGCTGGCAATCGCACCATGATCGTGGTGCCGACTCTGCTTCTTTCCGAAAAATTCGTCACTAACTTACTGAATGATCTGGAAGTTCGCTTTTTAGCTAACCGTGATCCGCAGCTTACCTTTGCCCTGTTGACCGATTTTCCGGATGCTATCTCTTCGCCGGATGAAGAAGAAAGCTTAGTGGAGTTTTGTGTAAGCGGTATTCGGGTTCTGAACGAACGCTACGTTTCTGAGGGACGTGCGCCGTTCTACCTGTTTCATCGACGCCGCGAGTGGAACCCTCAGCAGAATGCCTGGATGGGGTGGGAAAGAAAGCGGGGCAAGCTGATTGCCTTGAACAACCTCCTGCAAGGGGAGCACGATGCCTTTCATGTCAAGGTCGGCAATCTCGCTCTGCTTTCGGAGATCCGCTATGTCATCACCCTGGATTCCGATACGGAACTGCCTCGCGGCACTGCGCATCAGTTAGTGGGAACACTGGCGCATCCCTTGAACCGCGCTGTGATTGATCCGGAAACCAATACGGTTACCCAAGGTTATGGCATTCTGCAGCCTCGTGTGGGAATCAGCGTCCACTCGGCGCGCCGTTCCCGCTTGGCTGCTTTGTATTCCGGTCAGACTGGGTTTGACATCTACACCAATGCCATTTCCGATGTGTACCAGGATCTGTTTGGGGAAGGCAGCTATGTAGGCAAAGGCATCTACGATGTACAGGTCTTCCAGAAAACGCTGGTTAACCGCTTCCCCCATAATCTCCTGTTAAGCCATGACTTGATCGAAGGAACCTACGCGCGTGCCGGGCTGGTTTCGGATATCGAAATGATTGACGATTACCCCTCGCACTACAGCGCCTGGTCTAAGCGTAAGCATCGGTGGGTACGGGGTGATTGGCAGATCATGAAGTGGCTGTTGCCGCGCGTGCCGGATTACCACGGTCGTCTGGTGCCGAATCCGCTTTCCATCATTTCCCTTTGGAAGATTCTGGATAATCTGCGCCGGAGTCTGGTCGAAATTGCTATTTTTGTGCTGCTGGTCGCTGGGTGGACATTTCTGCCGGGCGGGGGATTGTACTGGACCGTGGTAGTCACTGGGGTCTCCTTGCTGCCGGTTTATATTGGAACGGCGTTTTCGTTGCTTCGGCTGCCTGTGCGTGGTCCATGGTGGCTTCATTTACGGGAAACCGCAGCAGGTTTTGTGAATGGCCATGTGGAAGTGGGGCTCCGGCTTGTATTTCTTGCCCACCAGACCTCTTTGATGCTGGATGCGATTTTCCGCTCTGTGGTACGAACCACGGTAACAGGAGCACGATTGCTGGAATGGGAAAGTGCCGCCCAAGCAGAAATGGGACGGGGCTTGCGGTTCCGGTCCATCGACTCTTATTTGTATTTAGCTATGCCTTTGGCCCTCCTGGCGAGCGCAGTTATTGCATTTCGGTATCCGGAAAACCTGCCAGCGGCATCACCTTTTCTCCTTGCTTGGGCTTTTTCTCCTTTGGTAGCATTGTGGCTCAATGCGGCTTTGTATCAGCCGAAACCTTCGCTTCAGGAGAAGGAATGCGTATTTCTGCGCGGAATCGCTTTGCGCACTTGGCAGTACTTTGCCGATTACAGCACTGCAGAGGAAAGCTGGCTCATTCCTGACAATGTGCAGGAACAAGGATCGCAGATTGCGCATCGTGTTTCCCCCACCAACATTGGTTTGCTGCTGGATGCACGCTTGGCTGCGGTGGATTTTGGGTATCAGAGCAGCGCCGAATTCATCGAACTCACTGCCCGTACATTCGATTCCTTGGATCGCATGGAGCGGTATCGCGGGCATTTTTATAATTGGTACGACACGAAAACCTTAACGGCTCTGCCGCCCCGCTATGTTTCCACTGTGGATAGTGGGAACATGGCTGCGGCCTTGGTTGCCCTTCGGCAAGGATTGCTGGAACAGTTGAACCGGCCTTTGGTGGATTCTTCGTTGGCCGATGCCGTGGCTGACCATTGCCGAATCTTGGAGGAAATCGGGTTTTCCTCTGCTCAGAGTCTGCTGGAACACTTGCAACCTGTACCTTTGACCGTTTGTGAGTGGTGCCGGTGGCTGAAATGTCGTATAGAAGAGACTGAATCCTGGGAGAACGACGAGAGCAAAACGGAAGAACAAGCTTGGTGGATTGGGAAACTAAAAACTCTGCTGCAAAGCCGTTTCCAAGAGTTGAATCACTTCGCTCCCAATGCCGGGACTCAATCCTGGAAGGAGGTTCCAGCCCTCCGTAATCTTCCCGCTTTGTATGACGAGTTGCTGGTTGGCAGCCACTCTGCGCTGACTCATGAATGGCTAAAGGCGCGGGAAACCACAGTCCATTTGCTTCGGGCTGTGAACGGTCTGGCTCACCGTTGTTCCGAATTAGTGGCGGAAATGGATTTTGCGTTTTTGCTCCATCCAAAACGCAAACTGTTCCACATTGGCTACAACGTGGAAGAAGCAGCGCTGGACAGCCACGAATACGATCTGCTTGCTTCCGAAGCGCGCACTGCGAGTTTTGTGGCCATTAGTAAGAGTGACGTTCCCCAACAAAACTGGCTGCGGCTGGGCCGTTCGCTGATGCGGGTCGGCCGGCAGAATGTGCTGCTTTCCTGGAGTGGCACCATGTTCGAATACCTCATGCCGATGCTTTGGATTAAGCACTATCCGAATACCATTCTGGATCGGAGCGTGCGAGGCGCGGTGGAGTCCCAGCGTGAGTATGGACGCAAGCACCATATTCCCTGGGGAATTTCAGAATCGGCTTGCTGTGAGCGGCAGGAAGGCGAAGAGCATACTTATTACGCCTTCGGTTTGCCCGATCTGGGCCTAAAACCGGTTCACAAACGGCACTTGGTAATTGCGCCTTATGCTTCCGTTCTGGCCTTGATGGTGGATCCGAAACATGCAGTAGCGAATCTGAAGCAGCAGGCGGAGCGCGGCTGGCTGACAAGGTACGGGTACTATGAATCGGCTGATTTTACTGCTTCCTCAAAACAGGAAGTGGTCGTCAAGATCTTCATGGTTCACCATCAGGGAATGTCCCTTTTGGCTCTGGACAATGTGCTGAATCAGTGGCGTATGCAGGAGCGTTTTCACCGCGAACCCATGGTGCAAGCAACGGAACTGATTCTGCATGAACGATACCCGAAGTTTGTTGCCCTGGAACAACCTCCAACTCCAGTGACTATACCGCTGGTTCCAGTACTCGCCAGCAACCAAAACGCTGCGTAATTTTTTTGCAGCAAATGTCGGGAAACGAACACAACTTTTCCGACATCTATTGTGTTAGAAGTATATATTCCCACAATGAATCGGGTTTGCGGTATCGCGCCGTTTGGTCGACGCGATTTTCTTCGCCTTTCTGCTGCAGCAGCAGCTTCGCTGTTTAGCGTGCAGCGCTCCAAATCATTCTCCACACAGCCTGCTAACTTTCCTCCGCAGCAGGAAAAGCTGCTGGATGCAATTGAACAGAGAGCGGCTAACTTCTTTTATGACGAAGCAGACCCGAAAACAGGTCTGGTTCGTGACCGCGCCCGGATGAACGGTCCGGAAGCTCGACGGATTGCCAGTGTTGCTTCTACTGGCTTTGGTTTAAGTGCCCTCTGCATTGCGGAAAACCGTGGTTATCTGGAAACCACTCTGGTGAAGCGTCGCGTGGAGCGTACGCTGGAATACCTGGCGAACCACGCCATTCAGCAAAACGGATTTTTTCCTCATTTTCTGGACCTGCAAACCGGCGCGCGCGCGTGGCACAGCGAGTTTTCTTCCATTGATACCGCTTGGCTGCTTTGCGGGGCGTTGCATGCCGCAGCGCATTTTCAAACCCACAAGATCACCACTCTGGTGAATGAGATTTATGAGCGCGTAGATTGGAAATGGATGCTGAACGGGCACGAAACGCTGTGCCACGGCTGGACCCCGGAGAAAGGGTTTCTGCCCTATCGGTGGGATGCTTATTCCGAGTTGCTCGCCATGTACTTGCTGGCGATTGGTTCCCCTACGCATCCAATTCCAGTTTCTTCCTGGGATGCCTGGAAGCGCCCAGTGCGCAACTTTGAGGGATTCAGCTATATCGAAACTCTGGCTCCTTTGTTTGCTCACCAATACTCGCATGCGTGGTTTGATTTTCGAGGCCGGCGTGACCGCTATGCGGATTATTTTGAAAATTCCCGCTTAGCTACCAAAGCTCACCAGATGTTTTGCGTAAATATGCAGGAGAAATATCCCTGGTATGACGAAAATATGTGGGGAATTACGGCTTCGGATTCCCGCCGGGGTTATGTGGCCTGGGGCGGGCCTTTGCGATCCGGAAACGTAGATGGCACTCTGGTGCCTTGCGCGGCAGGCGGATCTCTAGCATTTATGCCTGAGCAGTGCGCTACGGTGCTGGAAACCATGATGCATCGCTATGGGGACAAAGCTTGGGGTCGCTATGGCTTTGTGGATGCCTTTCACCCGGAAGCTAAATGGTATGACCCGGATGTGGTCGGAATCGACTTGGGCATCACCATGCTAATGGCGGAAAACGCGCGAAGCGGATTGGTGTGGGATACCATGGCATCCGATCCTCACTTTGAGCGCGGCATGAACCTTGTCGGCCTTCTGGAATCCCGCTGATCTCGCAATTCTCCTTGACCCAGACCTAGTAAATACCCTTAGAATAAGGGCAGGTGAAAGCTGTCGTTACGGGCAGTAGCGGACTGATTGGTTCCGAATGCGTAAAACTGCTGGCTGAGCAGGGCTGGAATGTTACAGGAATAGATAACAATATGCGCCAAGTCTTTTTTGGCGCAGCCGGTTCCACATACGCGACCACTACTTTTCTGAAAGAAACAATTCCTCGCTTTCGTCACTATCCGGTGGATATTCGTGACCGGCAAGCGGTTCGCGATCTTTTCCAAAGCGAACGTCCTGATTTCATTATTCACACGGCAGCGCAGCCTTCGCATGACAAGGCAGCAGCCATTCCTTACGACGATTTCGACGTGAATGCCGGAGGCACCATGAATCTGTTGGTGGCTGCCCGGGATTTCTGTCGCGATTCGCCGTTTTGTTTCACCAGCACCAACAAGGTGTATGGCGATCGACCCAATTTCTTGCCCTTAGTAGAGCAGGAAAGGCGTTTCGATTACGGAGAGGGAATCCATGGCGTGGAGGAGTCCATGTCCATTGACCAATGCCTCCACTCTGTTTTTGGTGCTTCCAAAGTAGCGGCGGATGTGATGTGCCAGGAGTTTGGCCGGTACTTCCAAATGCCAGTCGGAGTGTTTCGGGGCGGGTGCCTGACTGGTCCGCAACATGCGGCAGTGCAGTTACACGGTTATTTGGCGTATATCGTGATGTGCGCGGTTACCGGGCGTGAGTACACCATCTTCGGTTACAAAGGGAAACAAGTACGCGATCAGATTCATTGCCGGGATGTTGCACGGCTTTTTCTGGAGTTTTATTATCGCCCTCGTGCCGGAGAAGTTTACAACATGGGAGGCGGCCGGGAGAACAGCCTCTCCGTTTTGGAAACCATCGACATATTGGAAGGGCTGGGTCACCAGCTTCGTTACAGCTATCAGGAAACAAACCGCGTAGGCGATCACATCTGTTACATTTCGGATCTCCGGAAACTGCATCAGCATTTCCCGAATTGGCGTATTGAGTACGGGTTGCCGCAAATCTTTTCGGAAATTCTGGAGCGCCAGCATCACGCGGTTGCCGTCTCGTGAAGATCCTCATTCTGAGCATGTATTTCCACCCGGAGCCGGTCGGCATCGCTCCAATGGCAACGGATCTGGCCGATTTTCTGGCGGAAAACGGTTGGGATGTTACCGTGGTGGCGGGAATGCCGAAACTGCCTGCTTGGGAAGTCTATGAAGGCTTTCGCGGCAAGTGGCTCCAGCGGGAAAAGCGCGGCAAAGTAAACCTGATTCGCACTTGGGTGTATGTTCCGGAAAAGCCAAAAACCGGCTTGATGAAAGCCTCGCGACGAGTGCTGCATGATTGCTCGATCGCCCTTACGGCATTCCCCTTCGCGTTGAGTGGAGGCCGCCCGGATGTGATTCTTACCATCAGCCCGCCGCTGCAGTTGCCTGCTATGGGCATCTTCCTGAAAAAGTGGTGGCGCTGTCCGGTGGTGAATTGGATTCAGGATATTGTGCCGGATGCTGCGCTCAATGTCGGCATGATGCAGGAAGGTCGGATGATCCGCATGGCACGCAAGCTGGAACAGTTTGTGTACCGCAACGTAGACCGGATTGCCGTGATTTCCGAAGGCTTTGAAAATAATCTCATCGCCAAAGGAGTGCCGAAAGAAAAATTATTCCTGCTGACAAATTGGGCGGATGTCCATCGCTTTGGCATTCCTTCGGAACGGAACCGTTTTCGAGAGCAACTCGGCGTGAGGCCCAATGATTTCGTCATGATCCATGCCGGAAGCCTGGCTGCTAAACAAGTCATGGAAAATGTAGTGCGGGCGATGAAGCTTCTGGAAGCCCATCGCGATATTTACTTCTTTATGTTGGGCGATGGCATTCGCAAAGCAGCCATTCAGGAGGAAATTCAAAAACTGAATGCGCCTCGTTGCCACTTTCTGCCCACCACTACAGGACCTGACTATGTGAACCTGCTTCGTGCCGCGGATTTGCTGGTCTTGAACCAGAGTCAAGACTTAGTGGATGCTTTGGTGCCCAGCAAACTGCTGACATATTTGCCTGCGGAACGTCCTGTGATTGCAGCCGTAAATGAAAAGAGCGAAGCTGCGCGCTTCGTGCGGAAGTCCGGCTGTGGCATTGTGGTGGAAGCAGAAGCTCCCGAGCAGTTTGCTGCCGGTGTGATTCAGATGAAAAACTTGCCCGACAGCGAACGGAGCCGGATGGCTGCCGAAGGGAATTGTTTTGTTCGCAAACAGTACGAGAAAAATGTAGTGTTAAATCGCTTGGAAGCGTTTTTGCAACAGCTTGCTTCCCGCAATCAAGATTGCAGTGCTAACGCTTGTGAGCAATACCACTCGTAGGTGCTCTGAATTCCCTCGCGCAGTCCGATTTTGGGTTCCCAACCTAACGAGCGAAGACGGGAAACATCCATCAGCTTGCGCGGTGTTCCATCCGGCTTACTCGTATCCTGGACAATTTCGCCTTGGAATCCAACTGCATCGGAAACCAGACGAGCTAACTCCGCAATAGAAACTTCCTGCCCGGTGCCCACGTTGATGATTTCCGGCGAGCTATAGGTTTCCATCAGAAACACTGCCGCGCTTGCCAGATCATCCACATGCATAAACTCACGGAGAGGTTTTCCTGTTCCCCAGATCACGACTTCATGAGCGCCCGATATTTTAGCTTCATGGAACTTGCGAATGAGTGCAGGAAGCACATGCGAATTTTCGAGGTCGAAGTTATCCCCTGGCCCGTATAAGTTCGTCGGCATCAAGCTAATGGCATCAAAGCTGTATTGAGATCGGTAGGCTTCCCCCATTTTTAAGCCTGCAATTTTGGCAATTGCATAAGGCTCATTGGTAGGTTCCAGATAACCGCTCAACAGGTGCTCTTCTTTCATGGGCTGCGGCGCAAGTTTCGGGTAAATGCAGGAAGAGCCCAGAAACAGCAGTTTCCGCGCATGGTTGCGGTACGCTGCATCAATGGTCAGCGTTTGAATCAGCAGATTGTCCCGAATGAAATCGCCGCGCCGTGTGTTGTTCGCCTGAATCCCACCCACATGAGCAGCAGCCAGAAATACATACTCCGGCTGCTCTTGTGCGAAGAACTCATTTACTGCAGTCTGATTCGTCAGATCCAATTGCTTATGGGTCCGGAAGATCAGATTGGAATAGCCTTGTGATTCCAACTGCCTGACAATTGCTGAACCGGCTAAGCCGCGATGCCCGGCGACATAGATTCGGCTCTGCTTATCCATGCGCCACTCCCCGCAAGGCGATGCTGTGTCCAGCGTTGATCAGTGTTGCTTCCTGCTTGGCAAGCTCCAGATCGTGCTCCACCATCATCTTCACTAATTCATTGAAGCTGACCTTCGGTTGGAATCCCATCACCCGGCGAGCTTTGGAAGGATCACCTAATAGGTAGTCGACTTCCGTCGGCCGCATATAACGCGGATCAATTTCCACGAATTCTTTCCAATCCAGATCCAGCAAGCCGAAAGTGCGCTCCAGAAATTCCCGGACAGAATACGCTTCTCCAGTGGCTACCACGAAATCATCCGGTGCAGACTGTTGAAGCATCATCCACATGGCTTCCACGTAGTCGCCTGCAAAGCCCCAGTCACGCTTGGCTTCCAGGTTGCCCAGGAACAGCTTCTTCTGCAGGCCCATTTTGATGCGGCCCAACGCGCGGGTGATTTTGCGCGTCACAAAAGTTTCGCCGCGAAGCGGAGATTCGTGATTGAACAGAATGCCATTGGAAACAAACATTCCGTATGCTTCACGATAGTTGACGCAATACCAATACCCGGCTACTTTGCTGACGGCATAAGGGCTACGAGGGTAAAAGGCAGTTGTCTCGTTTTGCGGGGGATTGGCCGCACCAAACATTTCCGAAGAGCCAGCCTGGTAAATGCGTACTGTTTTGCCGGTGACCGCAATGTAATCCCGTAAGGCTTCCAAAAGGCGCAACGTGCCAGTTGCTACCACATCCGCAGAATACTCAGCCTGCTCAAAGGAAACCTTGACGTGCGACTGTGCACCCAGGTTGTAAACTTCGTCCGGTTGCACCTTATGGAGAATGCGGCGAAGGGAGCTACCATCCGTCAAATCGCCGTAATGAAGAAACAGGCGCGCGTTAATGTCGTGTGGATCTCGGTAAAGATGATCAATACGATCCGTATTGAAAGTACTTGCTCGGCGCAAAATGCCATGTACTTCATAATCTTTCCCTAAAAGAAATGTGGAAAGATAAGATCCATCCTGTCCTGTAATGCCAGTAATTAATGCTTTCCGCATGTGTTTCTCTAAACGTTGATTCCCTAATGTAACATCTCTGCCATCCCCTCTCTACTTAGTCCTAGGTCTAAAAGGGGGTGTATTTGAGCTATATTGCGACGCCGGAATTGTGAAACATTTCTAATAATCTTTGTACCGTTTTTTGTACCCGGTACTTTTCTTCATAACAGTGACATGCGCGGTCTCGAAACTGCTGCCAGTCGCCTCTGCTGAAAGCCAGCCATTTTTCCAGAAGCTCCGTTGCGCCTTCCAGAGAATCTTCGGCAGCAAAGCCAGCTCCGTATTCCTGAATTTCACGGGAGATACTCACTTGATTTGTGATGGCTACAGGAGTTCCACAAGCTAATGCTTCTGCTGCCGCCACACAAAAATTTTCACAATGGGAACAGGAAATAAACAAATCCGCAGCAACCAGCGCCCCCCATTTTTCTTTTTCCGAAAGTGCCCCTGTCCAGGTAATACGGTCTCCGATGCCTTGCGAGGCGGCCTGTATTTTAAGAGTTTCCGTAAAAGACGGGGAACCGGAGCCAGCTACAACGAGGCGTATTTCCGGAAACCGGGACGCCATGCGAGCAAAAGCAGCAATCAACAAATCACAGCCTTTTACCGGATGAATCCTGCCTAAAAATAAAGCAAAACGATGGCCTTGCAATTCGGGAAAACGCTGGAGAAAGCGGACGGCTTCTTCCTTGGCTTGCGGAGGCGGTGAAGCGGCACAATACGAAACTGTTACAGCATGGCAATGAAAGGGCGAAAAAGATTGCATTGCCATCTGCTGCTCTTCAGTTGCCGTGAACAACACTGCTCGCGCATCCCGCACCGTGCGGTGTTCCCACAGTTTCCAGTAAATTGTTTTCTTTACATGTTTCTGAGGATACGCTTTTGCAAACCAAGGGTGAAGCGCTCCATGGGTATACAGGAAATAGGGAGTGTTGGTATTCCGCAAGCCTTGCCACACACCTAAGCTCGGATACAGAAACACACCATTCACTACTACTGCGTCATATTCCGGCGCAACTTGCCGAAGCCATTTGGGAAAGCGAGGAGCATACCCATAGGAACCCTGAGCAGGACCGAAGGCGAGCACAGGAACAGGAAATTGCTGTTCCCAGGCAGTGCCAGGAGAATCCAACGTCGCGACATGCGTGGAGTGACCAAGCCGCGCTAATTCTTTCACAAGGGAAGCGGTGCCGCTAACAGGGCCGCCAAACTCTGGATTCAGAGTTCGAAGGACATGGAGAGATTTCAAATTTTGTTACTTCTTGAAGAGCCGATCAAATGCATTGCGCGCATCATTGGGCGTGCGCGGCGCCAGGGAACTAATATCTGGAATCGATACCTTGTTGGGCGGAGGCCCTCCCGAATCTCTTGCCACCGTTACCCTGGGCGAAAAGAGCGAGCATTGATTTGGCTGATCTTTGGCCGGAATACGGGCCGGAATCGGCTTTAGGCATTGGAAGCGAGTGGAGGGTTCGAAATGGGCGCACTGCTTACAGCAATGAAGCTGAGTTGCACATTTCGGACACACTGCAGTCAACTCCATACTGGCCGCAATTTGAGTAGAACAATTGAAACAGCGGGAAGCAGTGATAGCCTGCACCAAACGAGGAAGACGAGGCCCTGTAACATCAATCGGAAGACGAGGACCAGCGGGTTTGCGGTCCTCCCCATTGCGCGAAGGCTTTGAGCCGTTACGATCGGAATCCTGATAACCGCGTTGCGAGTATTTGCGATCGCTGTCCATTGCGGAAGCGTGCTCCTTGGCTGTCGATTTTGAAGCGAACGTGTTTAGTGAACAAGTACACTCGGAAATAATACGAATCGATAGGATCTAAACCGGGGGCGAAAGGGAAAGCCAAAGGCGTTCTCATAGGGAACGCTAGAAACAGTACCCGTTCACTGCTGTAAATACATGTTTACCATGGATTGCAAACAATTTCCAGCACCTACCCCCAGTATTTCCAACGGACGTTTAGTTCAGACTCTGCCCCACTTCAGAAAACTACTGCAAGGCCGTGTCATGGGATCTTCAAAGTGGTTCGGCATGATGCGTAGAGCATAGCCTAAACGTCCTGTATGCTGTGGCGTCAGTTCCTTGGCAAAAACAGTTACCGTGCCAAATTGCTCTGTGGCGGGCAGGGAAACCACTTCTGTATCTTCCAGGCTTCCGTTCGCACCTACTTTACCGAGCACCACTTCCACACGCACATCCTCTGGTTTCAGACCTGCCATCTCCACGGCTGTCCGAACCAACATGGAACGTCCGCTTGCTACGGGAACAATGGGAGAAGGGCTTGCTTCCAGGAAGTCGACCCGGTTCCACACATCCCGTACCTTTGCGCCCCAACCCGCTATCTCGCGCGCCTTCTGGAATTCGCTCTGGTGGAAGCTGACAAATGCTTTGTGGGCAGGCGTATAAAGCTTAGTATCGTAGTCATTCACCATGCGACGTGCGTCATACTGCGGCGTCAAGTTAGCAATGGACATCTTCATGCGCCGCACCCAATCCAGTGACCCTACCTGTTCCCGGCGATCATAAAAGCTGGGCACAATTTCTTTTTCCAACAGATAGTAAATCGCACTGGCATGTAAGCCGTCTTGGTCTTCGGTATATTCTTCCCGATCCCCAATTGCCCATCCACCGGAGGCTTCATACGCTTCGTCATACCAGCCATCCAGAATGCTCAGATTGAGCACGCCATTCATGGACGCCTTCATGCCGCTGGTGCCACAAGCTTCTTCACCGCGCCGAGGCGTATTGAGCCACAGGTCAACCCCTTGAATCAACTCGCGAGCAATCTTCATGTCGTAATCTTCCACAAACACGACATGCTTCCAAAGATCGGCATCGCGGGAAAGCTGAACAATTTCACGAATAAAAGTTTTGCCCGGCTGATCCTTGGGATGCGCTTTACCGGCAATCACAATCTGCACCGGCTTATCTTTGTTGAGCAGAATTTTCTTCAGACGTTCCACGTCACGGAACAACAGCGTGGCGCGTTTATAAGTGGCAAAGCGCCGTGCAAAGCCAATGGTTAAGGCACTCGGGTCTAAGACTTCCCCGGAATAACGAAGTTCCGGCCCGGAAATCTTACGTCGCTGGGCGGATGCTGTTTGACGCTCCCGAATGAAATGGATGAGTCTCCGTTTGCGGCGGCGATGAGCTTCCAATAACTCTTCATCCGGGATCTCTTTCACTAGTTGCCACATCTGCTGATTGCCACGAAACTCGCGCCAGTCCGGTTCCAGATACTGATCAAACAAATCTGCCAGATCGCCATTCAGCCAACTGGGCAGATGCACGCCGTTGGTAACAGCAGAGATAGGAATTTCCGAAACGGGAATCTGGGGCCATAGCTCATGCCACATTTCACGCGATATTTCGCCATGCAACTCGCTTACTGCATTGCGATAAGCAGAGGTATTCAATGCCAGAATCGCCATGGAGAAGCGTTCACTCCGGTCCTCCGGGTTGCGGCGTCCAAGCGCCATCAACTTATCAAAGTCAAGGGACGCATCACGGCAATAGCTTTGAAAGAAGTGGTACATCATGCCCGGATCAAACAGGTCAATCCCGGCAGGCACAGGTGTATGGGTAGTGAATACGTTGTTGGCGCGTGTTGCCACCAACGATTCCTCAAACGTCAGCCCATACTTTTCAATAAAGACCCGAATCCGTTCCAGCCCCAAAAATGCGGAATGCCCCTCGTTCATGTGGTACACGGTGGGTTCAATTCCCATGGCATGGAGGGCGCGCAGGCCTCCAATTCCCAGAACAATTTCCTGCCGGATTCGCGTCTCATTATCGCCACCATACAACTGATCCGTAATGATCGCGGTCTTCGGCGCGGGAGTTTTCCGGCGTGTTGGTATCCAGCAGGTACAACTTGACGCGACCTACCTCGATCTGCCAAACCTGAATCGCTAGCGGGCCGGTAGGCAGGCTGACATGCACCGTTAACTGATTCCCGGACACATCACGCACGGGCCTCAAAGGAAGCGTATAGAAATCATTTTCCGGATAACGCTCCTGCTGCCATCCATCTGCATTGAGGTATTGACGGAAGTAGCCATGCTGGTAAAGCAATGCCACGGCAACCAGCGGCAGGTTCAGGTCGCTGGAAGATTTCAGGTGGTCTCCGGAAAGAATTCCTAAGCCGCCGGAGTAAATGGACAAGCACTCAGTAAGCCCGTACTCTGCGGAGAAGTAGGCGATCAACTTGCCGCCAGACTCAGGGGCCTCCCGCTTCATATGAGCGTCATAACGGCTGCAGGCATTCGCATATAGGGCACGATAGCGAGGGTCAGCCGCCATGCGCTCCAAGGTAGCTTGGGAAACCCGGCCTAGCATGGCGACGGGATTATAGGCCACTTCTTTCCAAAGTGCTGTATCCAGGCGGCGAAACAGGGCCCGGATGGTTGGTTCCCAACTCCATACTAAGTTGTAGGCAAGCTCAGGCAAACGCGACAGCTCGGCTGGCAAGGAAGGGCGAACCAGAAATTCACGGATGGGTTGAATATTAAACGGCATGAAGCAATGTTTGGAGTGCCTGCTAGGTAAAAACTGGGCAGCGTATTGATTTTAACGCATTTAATAGTTTGGCAAAGCCCTTTAACGATGGCAAAGCGGGTAAAGTACTGCTACTCTACCTAGCAAAACCTAGCAGCATTTCCCTATTATCACGGAAGCTGGCACCAAAAAAGATAAACAATGGCATCGAACTTGCCTATGGGATAAATAAGGGAGACTTACCGTGCTGTGGACGATTTTTGCCCTCCTTCTTGCGATTTGGTTACTTGGCCTGATTGCCGGAACTGCATTCGGAGGGTTAATTCATCTCGTGCTAGTGTTAGCGGTCGCTGTTTTGTTGATCCAGGTGGTCACCGGACGCCAAGTTATATAAATGGAGGGGGCAGGCAAATCGCTGCCCTTTCACCAGATCATTCTCTAATACTTCGGCACTTTTGGATCTACTTTGTCGCTCCAAGCCAGAATTCCACCCACCATATTACGGACATTGGAAAAACCATTTTGCCGTAAGAATTCAGCCGCTTTTGCGCTTCGCCCCCCGCTCTTGCAGTGCACCACGATTTCCTGAGCAGGATCGAGTTCGTTGACACGAGTTTTTAAATCCCCGAGAGGAATCAGTTTCGCTTGCGGAATGTTGCCAATCTGGTATTCATGCGGCTCCCGCACGTCTACCAGGGTGAAACGATCCCCACGGTCCAGTTTGGCTTTCACTTCGGTTGGATCAATATCATTTCCCATAGGCGTTGTGGCGGGTTGCGGCGCTACCCCGCAGAACTGCTGGTAGTCAATCAATTCATGAATGGTCGGGTGATCCCCACATACGGGGCACTCCGGGTTACGGCGCAGTTTCAACTCCCGAAAACGCATAGCTAATGCGTCGTACAGCATTAACCGTCCTACCAACGGCTCGCCCACTCCCAAAATCAGTTTCACTGCTTCTGTGGCCTGCACTAAACCGATAATGCCGGGAAGAATGCCAAGCACTCCACCTTCTGCGCAACTCGGTACCAAGCCCGGGGGCGGCGGCTCCGAATACAAGCAGCGATAGCAAGGGCCACCTTGGTAAGCAAACACGGTAGCTTGGCCTTCAAAGCGGAAAATGGAGCCGTACACATTCGGCTTTTTCAGCAGCACGCAGGCGTCATTTACAAGGTAACGGGTCGGAAAATTATCTGTTCCGTCGATCACAATGTCGTAATCCCGCAGAATTTGAAGCGCGTTCTCGCTGGTTAATGCGACTTCATGCCGCTCGGTCACCACGTTCGGATTGATATCCTGCATGGATTCAATCGCGGAATCAATCTTAGGGCGTCCTACATCCTTTGTGCCGTGAATCACCTGACGGTGGAGGTTGGTATGATCCACTACGTCAAAATCCACAAGCCCAATCCGTCCAATGCCAGCCGCAGCCAGATACATGGCCAAAGGAGCGCCCAAGCCGCCAGTTCCCACCAGCAGCACACTGGCGTTTTTCAGCTTCAACTGCCCTTCCATGCCCACTTCCGGCATGATCAGGTGACGGCTGTAACGCAGGATTTCTTCCTGGGTCAGTGTCCCGGTCTCAACGGCGGCTGGCACAGGTGCTTCCCCCAGCAATGCTTGGAACAATGGACAAAGTATCCTGCGCAGCTACTGCTGTTTTTTCCTTATCCAGATAGCGAATGTCTTCGTCATTCAGATACACATTGACGAAACTCCGCAGCTTTCCCTCATCCGTATAGATCTGCTTACGAAGATCGGGAAATTCTTTGGTCACGGCAGCCAGCACTTCCCCTACAGTGGCGCCTTCCGCTTCCACCGTATCTTTTTTGCCGGCATACTGGCGCAACGGTGTTGGAATCATGATTTTGGCCATAAAAGCTCCTCTTTTTCCGCAGCAGTCTGTTCAGGGTTCGGAAGCCAGCTATTGGCATGGTCGAACCGCCCGGCCTGCACCGAGATCACCACGAACGAGTACCACGGGCATGAATTTTTCAAATCGGTTTCAGAGAAATACGCGTCGCAATCGGGATGCGAATGGTAAATCCCAATCAAGTCAAGCTTTTGCTGCCGTGCTTCCCGATCAGCGGCCAGCAAGTCTTCCGGACGCAACTCGTAACGAGCGCGCTGTGAACCCTGCGAGACATTTTCGAGCGGTTTCGCGATTGTGACGGCTTTTCCGTTTTCGTCAATCGTGCCGAGCATCACCCCGCAGCATTCATTCGGGTACGCTGCTTCGGCATGGGCCACCATTTCTTCCCACGGCTGAAGGCACACTTCAATCATTCTTCATCCCAAAAGCTTTCACTCAGATATTTGTCGGCTCCGTCGCACAGCACGGTCACAATCACGGCCTTTTGTTTTTCCGCGTGGAGGCGGCGCGCTATTTGAAGGGCTGCCACCATGTTGCCTCCGGCTGAAATTCCCACTAACAGTCCTTCTTCTTTGGCTAAACGCCGCACCATGCGGTAGGCCTCTTCCGTATCCAGCCAGATATTTTCATCAGCCAACTCTTCATCATAGATGCCCGGCACAATGGCAGTGGGCATGTGTTTCAGCCCTTCCAAACCGTGAAACGCGGAAGCAGGCTGCGCGGAAATACAGGTAACAGAAGGCAAATCCTGCTTCAATCGCCGTGTCACTCCCATAAACGTTCCACTGGTGCCAAGCGCCGCAATGAAGTGCGTCACGCGCCCGCCAGTTTGTTCCAGGATTTCCGGGCCTGTGGTGTTGAAGTGAGCCTGCCAATTTGCGGAATTGTTGTACTGGTCAGGATAAAAGTATTTTTCCGGAGCAGCATGGTAAATTTCCCGCACTTTGCGGATGGCTCCGTCAGAACCTTCCGCCGGATCGGTAAACACAATCTCCGCTCCATATGCTTTCAGGATGCGTTTCCGTTCCGGGGACGCATTAGCGGGAAGACATAACTTCACCTGGTAACCCCGCGCAGCAGCAATCATGGCGTAAGCAATTCCGGTATTGCCACTCGTGGAATCCAGAATGGTCCGGCTATGGTCCAGTTTGCCTGAAGCTTCCCCTTCTAAAATCATGTTGAGCGCGGGCCGATCTTTCACCGATCCGCCCGGATTCATGTGTTCTGCCTTGCCATAAATTTCGATGCCCTCCAGATCGCCAGCGATTCGCGAAACCCGCAACAACGGAGTGTTCCCAATATTGGCGAGCAGCCCAGTGGCATGCTCAAGACTTGGTGCACCAAAACTCATTTGATTCTTCAAAGGTCTCACAACCCGCCCGCAAATGGGATGTTCTTGTTTTTACAAGTGCCACAAAATTGCACAGAAACGGGCAATGCCAGGGATTCCAAAGCGACAACTAGGCCGCGCCAATGTGCAAGTTTCCGCATTAGGTATGGGCGGTCATCACCTTGCCGAAGCAAAGGACGAAAAAACCGCTACGGAAATGGTACATGAGGCAATCGACGGCGGCATCACTTTTTTCGATACCTGTTGGGAGTACGCCAATGGAAAATCCGAGGAGTGGCTCGGCAAAGGCCTAAAGGGCAATCGTCAGAATGTGTTTCTGATGACCAAGGTATGCACCCATGGGCGTGATAAAAACCTTGGTTTGCAGATGCTGGAAGAATCCCTTCGGCGATTACAAACGGATCACCTGGATTTATGGCAAATTCACGGCGTGACTTTTGATAACGACCCTGACCTGTTTATTCGCCCCAACGGGGCAGCGGAAGCGTTAACACAGGCAAAAAAGCAGGGCAAAGTCCGCTTTGTCGGGTTTACCGGCCATAAAGATCCTGGCATTCACCTGAAGATGCTGCAAACCAATTTTCCCTTTGATACGGTGCAGATGCCGTTAAACGCTTTTGATGGCACATTCCGCAGTTTTGAGCAGCGAGTACTGCCGGAAGCCACTCGACGTGGCATTGCACCTTTGGGAATGAAGCCTCTTAGCGGAAAAGGCGAACCGGTCACTAAGGGCGTGATGACACCGGACGAAGCGCTTCGCTATGCCATGAGTCTTCCGGTTGCGGTGACCATTACGGGAATGGATAAACCGGAAGTGTTGCGTCAGAATCTGAAAATTGCGCAGAACTTTCAGCCTATGAGTGCGAGCGAAATGCAAAGCCTGCGAGAGCGTTGCGCTCAGTATCAGGATGGCCGTTTTGAACTTTATAAGACGTCCATCAAATACGACAACCCGGAAGCACGTTTAGCGCATGGGTTTCCTATTGATGAGCAGCAGGAAGAAGTGAAAGAAAAACTGAAAGAATCGCAAAACACCGGTAAGCCTTACTAATCACAACCATGTCGCACCAAAATGATTCTACGCGTCGTAATTTTGTTCAAAGCGTTACTTTAGCGGGAGCAGGGATTGTAATGGATGAATCTCTTAACGCCCAAAGCAACAGTGAAGTTCCCAAGCGTCCTTTGGGAAAAACCGGTTTGCAAGTCTCTGCTATGGGATTAGGCGGTTACCATTTGGGTTCTGCCGATTCAGATGAGGAAGCAAACCGCATTGTGGCAGAAGCCATTGATGCGGGAATCAACTTCTTTGATAATGCCTGGGATTACCATGATGGCA
Organism: Bryobacterales bacterium; assembly: GCA_963791675.1. Lineage (GTDB taxonomy): Bacteria > Acidobacteriota > Terriglobia > Bryobacterales > Bryobacteraceae > JALYXI01. The sequence continues at coordinate 565,267 of CAWBTD010000022.1, read as the reverse complement.
AGAGTGAAATCCGCCTGGGAAATGCACTAAAAGGGAAGCGCGACAAGGTCATTCTGATGACCAAGGTTTGCACGCATGGCCGAAAGAAAGAAGTTGCGATGCGCATGCTGGAAGAATCACTTTCCCGCTTGCAAACGGATCATCTGGATGTGTGGCAAATTCATGAAGTGATTTACGACAACGACCCTGACCTGATCTTTGCCCCAGGCGGAGCCATCGAAGCGCTGGAAGAAGCAAAAAAGCAAGGCAAGGTTCGCTTTGTGGGCTTTACAGGTCATAAAGATCCATCCATTCACCTGAAGATGCTGTCGCACAACTATCCATTCGATACGGTGCAAATGCCGCTGAATTGCTTCGACGCGACTTACCGCAGTTTTGAAACACAAGTGCTGCCGGAACTGAATCGGCGTGGGATTGCTCCACTAGGAATGAAGAGTATGGGCGGCAGCGGCGAAGCAATCAAGAAAGGTGCTGTTACGGCGCATGAAGCTTTGCGCTATGCCATGAGTCTTCCTGTAGCAGTAACAATTAGCGGTTGTGAATCACTGGATGTTCTTCATCAAAACCTGGAAGTGGCGAGAGGGTTTCAACCCGCCTCCGGACAAGAACTAAGCGCTTTGCGGGACCGGGTGAAGCTGTATGCGGGGGACGGGCGGTTCGAGCTTTTCAAAAGCACCAAAAAATACGATGGGGCGCTGGGCCGCGAGCTGCACGGATTCCCAACGCCCCAAATGCTGCCGGTTTAGAATGTCAGCTTAGAATTCATACCGCAAGCTAAGCTGAATGACACGGGCGGGGTACGCTGCTTGTAATTCACCAAAAGAGGCAGGTGTGGACAAGCTCAGACTGGGTGCATAGAAGTTCACATTGTTGAAAGCATTGAATGCTTCTCCGCGGAACTGCAGGCGATGGCCTTCCCAAGGCATTGCGAAATACTTGCTGACGGAAATATCAAAGTTCGTATAGCCCGGCAGCCGGAGAATGGCGCGTGTTCCGGTGGTGCCCGGATACGAAGCTTCAAAATTGTTCGCAGCCGTAGGGTTTGCAAAAAGGCTTGGTAGCCCATTGGAATCAATGCCCATTTGCGTTTGCGGAGTGTAACCTGGTTTCGCAATCGCGATGGAACTGTTCAGGTAATTGACGTTATAGATGCCGCCGTAAGTGATAATCGTCGGCTGGCCGGAACGGTACCGGCCAAGCACCGTCACTTGCCACCCGCCTACGATCTGGTCCGCCCACATGGGAGCATTGCCCAGAAATCGTTGACCTTTGCCGACCGGCACTCCAAGAATAATGTCGGTGGTGATATTGTGGCGAGCATCGAAATCAGAGGAACCACGGAATGCACTCGGATTGAAAGCATCCTGAAGGATTGCCCCGCTCTGTCCTGCGCCTGATTCCGCGCCGGAAGAGTTATCAATGGAGTGGGACAAGGTGTAATTAAAATCAAATCCGACTCCACGCGAGTAAGAGCGCCGTACGGTAAGAGTACCGGCATGATAGTTGGAGAAACCGTTGTTGGTCCAGGTGGGAAGCCCTGCCAATTGGAGCGGGTAAAACGTGTTGCAACCGGTCCGTGAATAACAGGTTCCGTCTGATTTTCGCTGACGGTCCATTTGGTTCAGCGCATCCAGGTCGCTTCCCGCGTTCTGACGGTATACAACGTCGAAGTAGTTAGCGGAAGCACTTCCCGGGAAGGTGCTGTTCTGAAGCGTGGGGAACATGTTCTCAATAAAAGGAACCGCTGGCACTAAACCAGGGTTGGCTTTCACTTGCGCGGGGGTGAGACCGGCGTCATAAAGACTCCGCAGAACACCCGCACCCTGAGCAAAGGTCTGGCCAGAGACGGGATCTTTGAATTGCGTAAGTGGTTGATCGTAATCTTGTTGCACCAGGTTCTTGCGGGAAAGGCGTCCGGCATAGCCGATTTCCAACGTTAACTTGCCGGGCAGTTCCTTGGCGTAATTCAGGTTCAGAATAAACGAATAAGGGGCTACCAAGTTTGGACTTACTCCGACTCCGGAGTTAAATCCGCCCGTGATCGTGGCTGGAGTGTAAGGAAAGCTTCCGCCACTTGCCGCCGGAAGAGTAGGCAAATTCGGATAACGGGCGGAATTAGTGAAGTTTGTATTTACCGGCTGTGTAACGCTGGTTGCCAAACCTGGAGAACCGCTATTATCGATATTCGTGATCAGGTCGCTGCCGTAACGGTCATAGACCATGGCAAAGCCGCCGCGCAGCACGCTGCCGTGGCCACCCATCTTCGACCACCAATGGTCGCCTTTGGTTTCCGGTGAGTAGGCAAAAGAGAAGCGCGGTGCAAAGTTGTTGTTGTCTCGTCCGTACCAGCCGGAAGTGCCGTTTGCCGTTCCATTGAGTGCATAAGTTAGCGATGCGGCAGAAAGTTGGCTGTTCGGGATTCCTAACGCCATTGCGCCGACACGTTGCGCGAAGTAGGTATCCAAACCAACCGTGGTCCCAACCTGGACTCCATTGAGTTCGCTCGGCACTGAGAAGTTGCTATAGCGAACGCCATAGGTCAAGGTGAGATCACGGCGAACGCGCCAGCTATCTTGCACATATCCTTCATACTCGTTCGTACCGAACTTCCGGATGCTGGGATCGCCGATCGGGATCGCGGTTCCGGTGCGCCCGAAGTTGTAAGTGACGCTGTACTGGTTGATCAATCCGAGCAGATCGCCCAGAGCGCCCTGCATATTGGTGGTGTCGGTAATCGCCAGATTGGGATCACCTAACTTGTTTTGGAGATAGCTGGTGACCAGCGTAGTAGCATCGCCGCCTAATCCGCCCAACGTGTTCCGGCTGTAGCTATAGGAAGCGAAAGAATTGCTATAGGTGGAAAGGCTATTGGTAATGAAGCGGAAGTTGATACCAGTGGTGATGGTGTGCTTGCCTTTGGTCCAGTTCAGGTCATCCGCCACATTGTGCGTGGGAATGAGCTGCTGCCTCGGACGGGTGAAGTTGACCAAGTTGGCCAGGGACTGAAAACCAATCGAAGTGCCTAACGTGCCGGATTGAGCAACACCGTACCGGGTCAGTCCATAGCTGAAGGTATTGATCAGGCTGGGGTTCACCACGTATGTGTAAAGCGCGGAAATGCCGCGGCTGTTGTTGAGCTGGAGGGATGCGGCGTCTTGTCCAGGGAATTCCGCTACCGCATTGGTTTGCGAGTAACCCATCAGAGTGCCGCGCAAGGAAACAGTGTGCTTGCGGGCGCTATCGATGTTGAAATCCATCTTGGCGACATACGCGGAGTCGTCTTCCTGAAAGGGGGCATTGAACCGGATGCCAGAGAAGTTCAATCCCTTGTCCGCGCCGATGGAAGCGTCATTGCCGACCGGGTATGCTTTCAAGACGGATTGCATGGCGGCACTGTAGCCGATGTGCAACGGATCAATCGCGGCGATATCCGTCGGGTTCAGTTGCACGATATTGCCATTGGTCAGCTTGACTTGAAGAATGCCTTGTTTCAGTAACTCGGAAGGGACAGCGCGAGTTGTCCCACGGCCACTTGCGTCGATGCGGCGTTCCCAATTTCCAAAAAAGAAGATGCGATTTTTGATAATCGGACCGCCCAAAGAAGCACCGAACTGATTACGGACCAGGGGAGTGCGCGGTACGCCGGAGCGGTTCTGGAACCAATCGTTGGCGGTGAAAGCAGTGTTCCGATTGTATTCGTAAAAAGAGCCGTGGAAATTGTTGGTGCCGCTTTTGGTAATTAGCGATACCTGACCGCCGGAGGATCGGCCCTGGTTTGCTCCCTGACCTCCGACCGTGACGCGAAACTCTTGCACGGAATCGAGCGGCACCGCCAGAGCTGCGTTGAAACCTGCGGTAATCGTGCCAGTGGTTGTGGAGCCATTGCCGGCATTCCCATTTCCACCGGAGTTCACAATTCCTGAACTCTGGTTCTGATTCACATCCACGCCGTCCAGAGTGATATTGTTCTGGTCACGCCGTGCGCCAAGCACCTCACCGGTCTGCGTTACGCCCGGCTGAACGCTGAGCAGTTCCACCACATTACGAGTCTGCAAGGGTAGTTGCCGCACTTGCGTTTGCGTAAAGGGATTTCCCACTGTTGCATCCACCGTATTGATAGCAGCGGCATCTGCTTCTACCGCAACGGTGGTTCCTACGGAACCTACATTTAACTTCACATCCAGGGTTGCCGGCGTGCTGACTTCCAGGCGCAGCCCGGTTTGCGTGAGTACTTCGAATCCTTCTTTTTCTATTTTTACTTGGTAACTGCCAGGAGTGATTTGCAGGAACTGATAAGCCCCGCTTGCATCAGATGTTTGCTTCCGGATTGAGCCCGTTGCAGCATCGGTTAGAGTAACCACCGCACCAGCAATCACTGCTCCTTGCGGATCTGAGACGGTCCCGCGCAGAGAGGTTGTGGCTTGGCCCCACAAAGCCGCACAAGACAGTAGCGCGGCAATGAACGAATAAAAAGAACGTTTTATCAAAGCAAAATTCCCTTCGACGACACAGTTGAGATTTGGGTATGGGATATTGCTGCGGAACAGGGGCAGCGAAGGGCTCTAGCGTAGAGTCAGGCCGCTCAGCAAGGAACGGCAACAGGTATTAAGACCGTTTGCTAGATTATAACCTAAATTGATAGTGACCTTCCTTTGTTCTCTAGTACTTTCCAGAACAAAACAAGGAAAAAGGCAGGAAAAATAAGAATGCCGGATAGATTTCAAATTTGAAATCTATCCGGCATTTCACTACTTAAAATGGAAATTAAGCGGTTTGAGGACGTTCCCCTTCTGCAAGGTTGGGTACACGCCGTCCACCTTCAGGCCGAATTACTTGTTGTACATCCGGGTCTTTCGGCTTATTCGTCGGCATGGGTGGTAAAGAGTTTCCCTCGATAAGCTGACGAACTTCAGCACCATCCAAAACTTCCCTTTCCAGGAGAGCTTCAGCGATTTGCACCACGGCCGTGGAGTGCTGCTCAATAATCTCACGGGCGCGGTCATACCCTCGCTGCACCAGCTTTTTCACTTGCACATCAATATGAATGGCAGTTTCTTCGCTGTAGTCCCGGTGCTGAGAAATTTCCCGGCCTAAGAAAATTTGTTCTTCTTTTTTGCCGAAGCTCAGCGGACCCAACTCGCTCATGCCCCACTCGCAGACCATTTTGCGCGCCATCTCGGTTGCACGCTCAATATCATTACCAGCGCCGGTGGTGACATGCTTCATATATAGCTCTTCCGCAATGCGACCAGCCATCAAAATGGCAAGCTGATCTTCCAGATAATCCTTGCTGTAAGAGTGCTTGTCATCAATCGGCAACTGCATGGTGACGCCAAGCGCCATGCCACGGGGAATGATCGACACTTTATGCAAAGGATCGGCATGAGGCAGCATTGCCGCAATCAAGGCATGACCCGCTTCGTGGTATGCCGTATTCCGCTTTTCCGCGTCGCTCAGAATCATGGACTTTCGTTCTGCACCCATCAGGACTTTATCCTTGGCCAGTTCGAAATCAATCATCATCACAACCTTGCGGTTCTGCCGAGCGGCATTTAAGGCAGCTTCGTTCACCAGATTGGCAAGATCCGCTCCCGCCAAACCAGGGCAACCACGAGCCAAAACGGAAAGGTTGACATCATCACCCAGCGGAATTTTCTTGGTGTGAACTTTCAGAATTGCTTCGCGTCCGGTTACGTCCGGGCGTCCTACTACAACGCGACGATCAAAACGGCCAGGGCGGAGAAGCGCCGGGTCCAGCACGTCAGGACGATTGGTAGCAGCTACCAAAATCACGCCTTCATTGCATTCGAAGCCGTCCATTTCCACCAGCAATTGATTCAGCGTTTGTTCGCGTTCATCATGGCCGCCACCCAAACCTGCGCCACGATGCCTGCCGACCGCGTCAATTTCATCAATAAAGATGATGCAAGGGGCATTCTTTTTCCCTTGCTCAAACAGATCACGAACGCGACTGGCACCCACGCCAACAAACATTTCCACGAAGTCAGAACCAGAAATGGAAAAGAAGGGAACACTGGCTTCCCCTGCAATGGCTCGCGCTAATAGCGTTTTGCCAGTACCAGGAGAACCGATCAGGAGTACGCCTTTGGGAATACGCCCGCCCAGCTTCTGAAACTTTTGCGGCTCGCGGAGAAAGTCAATAATTTCTTGTAGCTCTTCTTTGGCCTCTTCCACGCCAGCCACATCTTTGAATGTGACCTTTTTCTGCTGGGTGGAATGGAGCCGGGCGCGGCTTTTGCCGAAACTAAGTGCTTTGTTGCCTCCACTTTGCATTTGCCGCATCATGAAAATCCAAAATGCCAGCAGCAAAATGAAGGGGGACGCATTTACCAGGAGTGATACTAAGCTCAATCCGCCATTTTCCTTTTCTTCAAAAGGAATCTTTTTGTCGGAGAGCATTTTATAAAAATCAGGGTAATTGGAAGGCTTCAAGCTCCGGAATGAGGCATTCTCATTCACGAAATCGCCTTTGACTTCATTTCCCGTGATTGTCACGTTCTTGACGTTGTTCTCGTCCACCTGCTTGACGAAGTCAGTGAATATGATCTGCTTTTCAGGCCGCCCGTGGTTATTCCGCACCACTGCCCACAACACTACGGCAACACAGATCAGCACAGCCCAAAAGATGATCGTCTTAATGTTTGAGTTCACAACACCTCCGCGCTCCATTAGCGCTTACAACTTAGCCTCTTATGTGATAGACGTCCAATTCGCCATTTCTGATTCGGTCTTTCGTTGAGTCAACGCTAGCGAATTTCCCGAATCAGCAAAACCGTCTTGGTTTCCGCAGATCTCACGAACTCTGCTTCTACACCAAAATTGCGGGTCCAGACAATCGAGCTTCCTTTTGTGAGGACCGGCCATTGGAGTCTTTCCCAAGCAGGAATTTTTGTCTTTTGGAAAAGATCTTTCAGCTTGTTTTTCCCGGTGTACCCAGCCCTGGTAAATAAATCTCCCGGCTGCCAATTCCGCAATTCCAGGTCGCCGGAAACTTTATTCCAATCCAATTGATACCCGCCATTATTATATACGGATTGGCTAGTGCTGAGTTCCAACTGTAACTTTCCGTTTCCGTCCGGCAGTTCCCATTCCCCGGGAACTGCCACGGCAATTTTGTATCCCTTGCCTTGTTTCTTTCGTAGCGTAAAGCGAAACCAGTGAAAAGACAGGCGAACTTCCACGCTGGGAACATGGAGCCTTCCGGTTCCTTTAGAAGAAAGCAGCAACTCTCGAATCTGCTCGATATGCGAGAATTCGATGCCTCGCAAATCTCCCTTGACATGCGCCAAAGCATACCGGATCACTCTTCGACATGCCGCGACAGGGATTTCTTGCATAGATGAGCTATCTAGCAGGAAAGTTTCTGGACCTGCCTTGCCGCAACTCTGCACCAAACGCGCAACTTCGGCGGCCCAGTATTCTTCCTCGCGCTTGCGCCCATTCGGCCGTTTGGGAGAGCGATTTTTCGATAGCAGGATTCCACTCCTGCTTCAACTGCGGCAAAAGTTGATGGCGGATGCGGTTTCGGGCAAACCGGCCATCCTGATTGGAAGAGTCTTCGCGCCAGGAAATCCCTTTTTCCCGGAGAAAGGTCAGAATTTCCGAGCGAGAAAGGGATAGAAGTGGCCGGAAAATTCCTTCTTTGGTGACAGGGAGAATGGCTGCTAAGCCGGAAGTGCCAGCACCGCGTAAAAACCGGAACAACACGGTTTCTGCCTGATCGGAACGGGTATGCCCCACAGCAACACGATCTACGGCTCCCGTTTCCATCAGTTCTTGAAACCAGCCATACCGGGCATTCCGTGCTTCCTGTTCCAGATTTCCGGCTCCCAAAGTAAGCCGCTTAGTCTGAACAGGCAAATCTAACTGCCAAGCTAGGGAACAAACGAATTCCTGGTCGCCATCCGATTCTGTCCCGCGCAATCCATGATTCGCATGGAGAACGGTAAGCGAGTAGCAACCCATTTCTTTCAGTGCAAAAAGAAGCGCTACGGAATCCGCTCCACCGGAAACGGCGACGCCGATCCTGTCACCTGCACACGCGAGACCGCCTTGATGGATTGCGGCTTGTACCTTTTCCAGCACTGTTTCCACTGTACAATCTGGAGGTGATGATGGTTTTCCGCGCGGAGAGATGCAATTGACGCCTGAACTGACAGCCTTGGCTGCCCCTATTCGGATGCTTTTGATGGATGTAGACGGCGTATTAACTGATGGACGCTATTTCCATTTTCCGGATGCTGCCGGAAATCTGGTGGAAACCAAAGGCTTTGATTCCCAGGATGGGATTGCTCTCCAATGGATGAATAAGCATGGTTTCAAAACTGGTCTGATTAGCGGTCGTGTGTCCCCTGCTACTGAGGAGCGGGGTCGCCAAGCCAAAATGGCGTATGTGTATCAAGGCCATACGGAAAAGATTCCGATCTTGCAGGAAATTCTGGCGGATTCCGGGCTTGCCCCGGAGCAGGTTGCCTATATTGGCGATGACCTGACGGATATCGTAATTATGCGGCGCGTGGGACTTTCCATTGCCACGGCAAACGCACGGAAAGAAGTAAAAAAGGTGGCGCACTATACCACCGAAGCCGCAGGCGGAAATGGCGCAGTCCGGGAAGCAATTGAGTTCATCCTCCAAGCGCAAGGTCTATGGCAGGATATCCTTCGCCACTATGAAGTGGATTAGCCAGCGGCTTCCAATAATTGGTGTTCCTGGATAAAGTTCACCGCTAACGTCTTTTCCCCGATCTTCTCAAACAAAATCGTTACCTTGCCGCCATCATATTTCTTTACCATTCCCCGGCCCCACTGCTTATGGGTCACTTGCGATTTCACAGGGAATGGCGGAGCATCCGATTCGTGCTGCTCTTTGCGCTGGTAAATCTGTTCGGGTTCCGGAGGTGCAGCAGCCGTGGTTGCAGCTTGTGCCAGAACGCGTTCCCGTTTTTCGCAGTTGTCGCAATGGGAGCAAGTTTCCGGCGCTTCCTCACCGAAATAGCGCAGGAGGTAAGCTCGCCGGCAATCCAGCATTTCGGCGTAAGCACGCATCCGCTCGATGCGAAATAGTTCGGCTTCATGCCGACGAGTATTTTCATCACTGGCGGCAGTGGCAGCTTCCGTGAGATCCGGAGCATCCGGGGCCAGAGTGACTCCTTCTTCCGTACACTGAATCACTCCCACTTCCTCGAGCCGCTGAGTGGCCTTGAGCACTTTGGTTTTGGAAAGCCCTGTTTCTTCCGTCAGTTCCTTTACTGTGGCAGCACTTTCCTTGCTTTCCACAGCTCTTGCCACCAGCTCGATTTTGTTCTGATCGAGTTTGCCGCCACCTGCGAAGAATTTATGAATCCCTAGGTCCTTCGTGCAGTAGAACAAAATTGCTTCTGCCGGTTCGCCATCACGCCCGGCGCGCCCGATCTCCTGATAATACTCGTCCAGCGAAGCGGGAATGTCGCAGTGGTACACAAACCGGATATCCGGTTTATCAATGCCCATGCCAAACGCAGAAGTTGCCACAATCACCCGGATGTTGCCGGACATGAAATCTTCCTGGATCGGATTTCGCTGCTTGGCACTCAATCCGCCGTGGTAGTGAAGTGCGGTGATGCCGTGTTCATTCAACTCCTGCGCTAAGTGTTCCGCGTGCCTTCTGCTGGAAACATAGACGATACCAGAACCTTCCGCCCACGATACGCGCTTTACTACCTCCTCCATTTTTTGCTGGTCGGTAGGGAAGGTGACTACATTCAGTTGAATGTTGGGACGGTCAAAGCCTTGAATCACCATACGAGGTTCACGCATACCCAAACGCGCAACAATTTCGTTCCGCACCGGCTCGGATGCGGTGGCGGTAAGCGCCAGCACGCGCGGATGCCCTAACGCTTCAATCGCATCCCCAATCTTCAGGTAGTCCGGGCGGAAGTCGTGCCCCCATTCGCTGATGCAGTGCGCTTCATCCACCACAAATAAGGAAGGTTTCGCGGCCTGCACACGGCGGAATACTTCGGGCTTGGAGAGTTGTTCCGGAGTCAGAAAAATAAATTCCAAATTTCCGGCTTTCAGTTCTTCCAATGCTTCCTCTTTTACATTGTTGGACGTGTGCGAATTGAGAATTTCCGCCCCGCCCACATCATGCGCCTGTAAGTTTTGCACTTGGTCTTTTTGCAGAGCAATCAAAGGGGAAATCACCACCGTAGGGCCATCCAGCAAAACAGCGGGAATCTGATAGATCGCGGATTTTCCGGCTCCGGTCGGTAAAATGGCCAAGGTGTCCCGGCCTTCAATCACAGATTCAATTGCTTCGCGCTGCCCAGGACGTAGCTGGTGATACCCAAACTTTTCCCGCGCAGTTTCCAAGAGTTGCTGACGGCCTACTTTACTCACGATCCCGAAAAGATGCACGAGCACTGCCAACGTTATGAATCTTGCAGAGTTTGATTACAACCTCCCGGAAGAGCTGATTGCACAGGAACCTCCCGCTGAGCGCGACGGTGCGCGAATGCTGGTGGTGGACCGTCGCACGGGAACATGGCAGGACCGTGTGTTTCGGGATTTCCCTGAGTTTCTTCACCCTGGCGATTGCCTGGTATTGAACCAATCGCGCGTGCTGCCTTCCCGTCTATTCGGGCATAGGCCGGATCGCGAAGCGCGTTTACAAGTCTTTCTGGTCAAGCCGGTTTCAGCGGACGCACAGGAATGGCTAGCCCTGGTGCGTCCAGGGCGCAAGGTCCGGCGGGGAGACCACATTGTGTTTGAAGGCGGTCTGGAAGCGGAGGTAATGGCATGGGGCGAACGGGGAGAGCGCACCATCCGTTTTCTCGATGCACCAGATTTGTATGAGCGGCTGGAAAAGATCGGGCATATTCCGCTGCCTCCTTATATTCATCGTCCCGATACGCCGGAAGACCGGGAACGCTATCAGACGGTGTTTGCCCGCGATCGTGGCTCCGTGGCTGCTCCCACCGCAGGGCTTCATTTTACGGAAGAAACGCTGGCTCAAGTACAAAAGGCCGGAGCAGCCATTGCACGGGTAACTCTCCATGTCGGCTTAGGCACTTTCCAACCAATCACGTCCGAAGACCTGGAAGGGCATCACATGCATTCCGAATGGTATGGCATTGCGGAAGGGGAGTGGAGCAAGATTCAAGCGGCACAGCGGGTAGTCGCGGTGGGACCACCAGTGTTCGCAGCGTGGAGAGCGCCGCTCAGTCCGGTTTGCTCACAGCGGAAACGGATCTGTATATTTATCCGGGTTTCGCTTTCCAGTGCACGGGCGCAATGCTGACGAATTTCCATCTGCCGCGTACCAGCTTGCTGGTGCTGGTGTGTGCTTTTGCCGGAAAGGAACTTGCCCTGGCGGCTTACCACCATGCGGTGGAATCCCGGTATCGCTTCTTTTCCTATGGCGATTGTATGCTGATTCTGTAAGAAGGGCGCAGATTACAACTTCGGAGCGTAGTACCCTTTTCTTGCTCGCACAATTAAGTCCTTGCGGCCTTTGATTTTCAGGTTCACAGGATGGTAGAGCCCGTCGCTGAGCAATGGCTCAGGGCGGTAAAAGATGTTGTATTGGTGCCGCAATTCATTGGCGATGTTTTCAAAGGATTGCGTCAGGTCTTCCACTTTGAACGGGAAAAAAGCCTGTCCACCAGTTTCGGCAGCAAAGTACTTCAGCACTTTGTCTCCGTCATTTTCGATGCGGGAGATGTTGGTGGAAATCGCATAAACGACTACATCGGCCTTTTGCGCCATTTCCAGCGCTTGGTCCCGCGTGACGCGGCTCTGATTGTCATCGCCATCGCTCACGATGATAATGGCGCGTCGGAATTTTTCTTTTGGCTGGTCCAGAGCGAGCTTATCGCGGCAAGCATAATATAAAGCGTCATATAAAGCTGTGCCTCCCCCTGGGCGCAAGTCGCGAACGGTTTTGGCTAGCTGTTCCGGGTTATCGCTCAGGTCGGAGGCAAGTTCGGCAGCGGTATCGAAGCTCACCACCATCAGCCTGTCCTGACGGGGACGCACCACGCTGTTGATGAATTCCACGGCTGCCTGCTGTTCAAAGCGGAAGCGGTCGCGGATGCTGTTGCTGGTATCAATCAAAAGACCCAAGCGTAGAGGCAGATCGCTTTCCGCCGTGAATTGCTGAATGGTTTGTGGCTTTTTGCCTTCCACTACCTGAAAATCGTCTTTGGTCGAGGTCGGTAATGAACCGGCCTTTCTTATCCGTGACCGTGAACAGGAGATTGACACGGGTAACGTCCAGAACAATCCGGGAAGAATCAGGATTGGCAGGCGAAACCGGTTTTTCCGCTACCGTCTGGGCGGAAACCACGACGGCGCAGAGCAACGCGGGCAACAGCGCTTTCATATATCTGAATTGTACTCGCAGCCACAAATGGCTTGAAAGAGGAGGGCGGGCGGAAGTTCGCCCTCCGGAATAGAAGGCTCTACTGGTCCAGGTAATAAAACACAATGGAAGACAGGTTCACTGCGCCTGGGCTAGGGGCTTGATTCGCTTGCCCATTGTGCCAGGTCAGCTTGAATGAACTGTCAAAGACCATAGGATCTTTTTGAAACAGCCGATACATGCTGGTAGCATAATAAGCTCCGCCGCCGAATGTGCCATTCTTGACGACCCCCCAGTTGTCGCTAGAGTAGTTCAACTGATTCCAATAGAATTGACCGCCAAAGAAATCTTCTGTTCCTCCCACAGTGCCCAGGGTCCCGTTGTCCATATTCCAATCCATGTTGCCCTCCAACCAGGTGGGAGGGCCGCCGGATTGCTGGTACACGAAGAAATGGATTCCTTCAATTTGCCCGCGTCCGGTGACATTGATTAAATCCACAGGAGCATACTGGGCAATGCTGGTAAACGGAATGGTCGCCATATGGAATGTCTTTTTGCGTGTTCCGGTGACCAGTAATCCCGGAGGTCCCCCGTAGTAATACACCTGGGAAAAAATCGTGCCAGCCGCTACGCTGCTTTTGTTGAGGATGCTGATTTTGATGCCGTTGCTGAACGGAATCATGATGCGCCGAAACGCGCCGATTTCCCCACTGTTGTAGTGCGTCACGGTGAAGTTATCGGAAGAAGTAAACGGCGGCGTGGGAACGCCATGGAGCAGGAAAAAGGTGCCTAAGTCAGCGTGTTGGCAAGGTGCTGCCTCACCATTGGTGCAGATCTGAATCGTGCTGTTGATGGTGACATCATTTTTGTCATCTACGGAGCCGTTCAGCGCCACAATGGCTAACTGAATCATGCTGACGTTGCCGGAACCTGTTAAGTTCAAGATCTGCGTGGTGCCGCCCGCAAGGAGGTTAGCGGTGGTGGGCGTGGCTGGTTCCAACGTGCTGACCTGGAGTTTTCGCCCTTCTTCCGGAAGCGGCAACGTGATCGGCTGATATTGGCCACTCACCCCGTTATAAGCGATCACTTGCCCATCCGTGGGCGTGGTGGTGGAAACTGGCTTGCCAGCCAAATTATTGTTTGGCCCGGCAGGCCCTTGCGGTCCCGTTAAACCAGTGGCACCCGTTGCTCCTGCCGGGCCTTGCTGACCCATTGGACCCATGGAACCAGGTTGGCCCACAGGACCGATCGAACCCATATCTCCTTTCGGTCCTGCTGAACCTTTCGGTCCTGCCGGACCCATTGGTCCTGCTGGTCCCACCGGGCCAGTGTTGGAGGGTGCAGTTTCCGGCTCCCATTGCAGCAGGGAATTGAGCGTCAATACTTGTCCGGGGGCACCACCCCCGGGGGAGATGTTAGATGGGTCTACTTTGTAGGTGCTCGTCAATGAGGCAGGGCTTGTCGTCCGAATCACCAGGACGTTGGCAATCGTCAGCACAGGCGTGGAATCCGGCACATGCCATGTTTGCGTCAGGGTGGCTCTGCCTACTAGGTAATAGGTCACCGCGTAGTTGACCCCGGCCGGAGTTGCCGGTACGGTGACATCCAAGATGCCGCTGTTAATGGCAACTGCTCGCTGGCCTCCTTTCACTAATACGCCATCTGTTCCGGTGAAGGTTGGCCAACTCAAAACCACCGAGCCAGTTGCCGCGCTTCCATCTGTGTTGGCTGGCAAAATATCATGAATGTGTGAGGGACCGGCGAACAGAATGCGTGTCGCCGCCCATAGCAGCCAGGCTGCTCGATATGCGTTCCACTTCATAGGTATTGTGGGTTCCTGCTGGTTACCGGGTTCGGAAAGCATAGCCAGTAACAGGATTATGTCTACGCCGGAATCGTAGCATTTGGAGGAGCCATACTCTGGGGAGCGGGAAGGCTTTTGCCCTATAGGGAAAAGCCCTCCATCTTATGGAAATGGAAGCAATTGGAAGCGGAACAGAAAAACAATTAACCGGCGTGACTGGCCTGAGCCACCCATTCGGCTAACTCCGGAGCCAAGGGCGATTCCACCGCAATTCGTTCCCCTGAAACAACCTGGTTGAATTCGATTCGGTGCGCATGAAGAAAATAACGGCCTAGCGTGGAAGGAGGTGCACCATAGAGGCGATCTCCCACAACGGGATGCCCAATGCTGGCCATGTGAACTCGAATCTGATGGGTCCGCCCGGTTCCAATCAGCACTTCCAGAAATGTCTGATTTCCGTAACGTGCCAGAACGCGGTACTCGCTCCAGGCGGCGCGTCCGGTTCCAAGCGACGCGGTCATGCGTTCACGTCGCTTGGGATCACGCGCAATTGGCTTTTCAATGCGCCCGCGCTCGGCTGGTACGCGACCGTTCACCATGCACAGATACACCTTGCGTACTTTGCGCGAAGCAAACTGGCTTGCCAGCGCCCCGTGCGCCTGATCGTTCTTGGCCACTAGCAAAACACCACTGGTAAATCGATCCAGGCGATGCACAATTCCCGGGCGCATCTCTCCGCCCACAGTGGAAAGAGCAGCAAACCGGTGGAGCAATGCATTCACTAGAGTGCCGGAATGGATGCCTGCTCCTGCATGCACCACCATGCCCGCTGGTTTGTCGATTGCCACTACGCCAGGGTCTTCATACAAAATGCGAAGAGGAATTTCTTCCGGCACGGCATGAAGAGGAGGCGGAGCAGCAGGTTCCACTTCGATTTCTTCCTCACCACGAATAGTGTAAGAAGCCTTCACAGGAGCATCACCGACTCGTACACGCTCTGCCTTGATCCACTCCTGGATGCGTGACCGGCTATACTCCGGCATTCGTTCCCGCAGCAACGCATCCAGCCGTTTGCCGCGATCACGCGGAGTCGCGAGAACTTTCATAAGCGGGAGGAAAAAACAAGGAGCAGGTGAACTCTTGTGGCTGATTGCTGGAACATTTGGGTCTTGCACCAGTGTATGGAATTCTGGCAAATCGCGCGTATTACCGTATGGGAATGGTTCGTATCTGAAAGCGCTGCCCAAAGCTCCAAGTAATGTCATTTTTCAAGAAGAGACGCCAGGGAAAATTAAATCGCTTCAGCGACTCTCATAATAAGCAATGCCGAAGGAACCAAAAGAAACTGTGCAAGAAGAGTACCCGCGAAGCGAGCCCCGATCAGAGAGGTAATCGCACGACGGAACTTGCCGTCGGAGAGCCGACCTTCCACAACATCGTCAGTCATCAAAGACAACTGTGGATCGATGAAGACGAACATCATGATGGTTGCCAACCCATTGACCATGGACGAAAGATTGCTGCAGGTGACGCGAAGCTCAGGTTTGAGATATCCCGCATATAGAGACGCGAACACGCCCAACGTCCAAAGGGACATGGCAAAAATGTTTAAAGTAATCACACGGGGTGAAACCCCTGTGCCGTCAGAAAGGCGCGTCATGTTTGGAACTGACGGCACGCGGATAACGCCCCTTATGAATGCCCCTCCACGAGATGTAAAACTCAATTGTGCAAGGCGCATGACCGATCTGTGTGTCTGAAATTGACAGACGGCCCCGCTAAAAAGACGCTGAAAAGTCGGAATAAGTACGGCACCCACCAGGGTGGCAACGGTGGTTGTGAACAGTAGTCATCGAAAATCGTGGAGCAACGGCGAAGATGCGTGCCCGGCGAGCAGTCGCGATTCAATCCTTTTCGCAAGGAATGGATCTTGGAAAGAGTTCGACGTCCGGGAAACCAGAACAAGAATGTTGAAAAGGGAGAAGGAAATGGCGATCCTTCGCGTACGCACACCAGCAATCCGCACAGCATAGGCAAGGGTCCCCACCATGTGGATCACAAAAGTCAGGAAACAGATTACCAGCAGGTTCGCGTCCATGTAAGCACCGTTTCCATTTTCGCTGATCGTGCTTCCCGCAGTCCGTCATATCATCCGATGGCACCGTCTTGCGGTCTGAGCTATCGGGGCGGTGTGACGTACCACAGCGCCCAAGCTAACCTGCTTTTCCGGAATGCCCAGATGAATACTGGATTGGTCCAAATCAAGGTTCGCCACACGGGAGCCGTGTCGAAGCGCCTCGGGGAAGGAATAACCTTTACGTCACTGAGGAACCGCACACGGCCTTTGGTTCTGACACACAGCTTGCGAAGACGCCAGTAGAAGTCCACATCCTCTCCCATGAACTGCGATTCGTCATATCCGTTCAGAACGCGAAACGCGGAAGTCCGGCAGAACTGGGCGGCTCCTTGAGCCATTCCCAGTTTCAAACCAGCCCATCGCCACACACTCAAGTAGGCACGCAGAACTGTGGACCTCACATGATGGACAATGTCAGCGCCGCCGCCCAGACATTGCGGGTCGGTCATCGCTTGATGAACTCGGTTGAGAAATTCGTGCGGCACGAGGGTGTCTGCATCAACAAAAACGAGAACCTCGCCATGCGCGGTAGCAGCACCAGCGTTCCGAACGCACGCGACATTATGGACCGGCTCAGAAACGACCCTTGCCCCGAATGCACAAGCGATCTCAGCCGTCCGATCGGTGCTTGCGTTATCCACAACGATGATTTCGACGCTACACCCGCATTCCGCACTAGCCCGCTGGATGCTCAGCAGCGATTGCGGTAGGTACAACTCCTCATTAAACGCCGGAATGATGACGCTGAGTAACACTTGTGCCTGCGCCCAGTTTAGGATTGTATCTCTGCGCACTGCAAAGGCCAGCCGCACTTGTCTTCACGTCCAATTCGTACATGTAGCTCAAAGAAGATCAAAACAAGTTACTCTTCGGATTGTCGCTTGTAAAAGATACTACCCGTTTCTACTCGCAACCATATTTGCTCGTCAGATAACGACGTTTGGATCAGTTCAAGTAGTGAAAAATGCATTCTATGCCGTTCAATATCAACTGATTTCAACCCTTCTGTGCAGGCCACAGCTTTCGATGCCGGTAACACCCTGGCAATCCGGAGACAATATCACTAATGTCCGCCGGACAGCTCACTTAGCGAGAATCGCAGCAACTGTCCAAAGGGTTGCTGACACGGCAACTAACACTGCGGCCCAATCCGATACATCTACCTGATTACCGCGAACAGAGGAGCTAAGGAGAAATACGGCTAGGAAGGCCAGTGAAATTCCAGACCATGGATGCGCCGGCGGATAACGTCCATTGATGCGCAGAGAATACACATAAACCGCGAAGACATCCAGAGCCACAATTACACCAGTGATCTCAGGTAGGTAGACCGACATATATGACTTTGAGCCTGACTGACTATTCGGCGTCACAATCAGAACTTCGCACTCACCCGGCCCAACAAGATACGGTGCAGTGTACGGAGGATATCACAAATAGAAGCCCACTCACTGCTTCGCGTCGCCTTCGAAAAGAGGCGGGATCACAGAACGCGCGGCTTATGGTCCGGCAGAATCATCCAATACTTTAGTCGGCAGTTCTCGTGTTTTTAACCACGCAAGCAAAGCGAAGGGCACCATCACCAGGACAGATACAAGAACGCAACTGCTGAGGATATTGGCTGTCAGCCACCGCTTTCCTGCGGCATCAATAACGACCGGCGGAGCCATAGGCTGTTTCAGAATGAGCAGATTTCCCAGAGCACAGATGGCATAAAGGGCAATTACCGGAAACCAGAAGCACTGTGACGACGGCGCTGCCGGAATTGGGTTTGCTCTGCAATAAAGAGCGAATGCCTGGTAGTAGAGGTATGAGGTGAAAAACCACCCGAAGAAGTTGCTTACGGGTACTCCGAAATATGCGCCTCCGTTTTGCCATATCCACGCGTGGTCCAGCGTTGACCAGTTCGGGTCCATGGAGAGATCCCACGCGACCATAATGAGACTTGCCAACAACGGCAATGCGAGAATCCGTGTTCCGTGGATGGGTCTGTCGGCGTAATCAAGGATGAGGAGAGCCAGGACCCAGGCAGCGTATCCAATGCCGAGGTATGCAAGAGCCAGCAGCATCGGGAGTTGAAAGATCTTCGGCCCCATAACATTTGTAAAGTAGTAGTGTCCGAAGGGAAATCCTGTACGGAGACTGACACTCTCGGCAAGGGTCCCGAAGCCGAGGCAGAAGACCACGAAAAATGACATGCCCTTCGCTCGGTAAAGAGCCGACCCGTGAGCGAGCGCCAACAACGCGGGAGGAATCACGTGCAACTCCACAATGAACAGCGTAGGTAGCTGGTCGGCATAGAGTTGGCAGATCCGCGCTATCGCATATACAAGAAGCATTCCCCAAAGGAAACGCGCTCGCCATCTGCTCATTCTCAGAGTCTACGATTTGTAAACGTTGCCGGAGGTGAAGAGTAGCGTGGCGCGCCGCGCCGCGCCTTCTTACAACGGGTAATATTCGAGATTCGCCGCGCAGCTATTCATAGACCTCACGGTGGTGTGCGATCCGCGTTACACTGACCAATTTTACGGTGTCGTCGATGATATACGGCACCCGCCAGTCACCCAAGCGGACGCGCCAGTGATCTTTATAGCCCTTCAGTTTCTTGCACCCTGCAGGCCGTGGAGTGTGGCCCAAAGATTCCAGTTTGCGGACGACCCGGAGCAGCACGTTATCCGGTAACGCTTCGAGTTCCTTCGCGCCGGAGGCTTGACCTCGATGACATAGCTATTCACGTAGCCGACCACGTTTTACGAGGTCCGCTTTGATCTTTTCAAGAGGTACCCCCTTTTCCTTACGGCGCGATTCCGAAATCAGGCCATCCCAGAAATCCTCCCAGATGGCTTCGTGTTTTTTCAGATAGATTTAAACGGCTACCTTGCGGCCCTTTTCATCGGTGACAAACTGGATTCCGGTCATGGCTCTATTTTCCTTCAGCAGATGGCATCGAAGCATTGAATATGCATTCCCCAACTCTGTTACGTTCGGAAATGAGTAAATTTGAGATTTGCTGTTAGTGTGACACTCCTCCGAAATAGTAGAAGAGCTACCCTCAAAATCAGAAGAATCCAGCCGTTTGCCGCGATCACGCGGAGTCGCCAGAACTTTCATAAGCGGGAGAAAACAGTCAGCGAGCTAATTCTTGCTGCCGATTGCCGGGACATTCTGATCTCGCACCAGCTTATTGAATTCCGGCAAATCCCGGCGCATAATTTCCTCCAGGCGCCGCAATTGCGCATTAATTGCCGTGGAAAGGCCCTCGTAAACGGCCTGCTGGGAAGCAGTGGGCGGAGAGTCCGAGCTTTCCAGGGCAGCCAGCACGCCTGCAATCTTGTTGTTCAGCCGTATGGGAAAGTTCAAAGGATCTTCGTTCGCTCTGTTTTTGGTTTGGTAGAGCGCCTCCTCCACTTCCGTCATGTTTTTGGCGAGCGCCTTGGCGCGTTCCACCACCAGAGCATTATTGGTGCGAGCAGCCAGATCGTTGATCTGCCTGCGCACATCGCGAATATCCAGCACGGCTTGATTGGTTTTGCTTAGCTTGTCACGAATCTGCAATTCCAATTCCAGTTGGCTTAAGTATTCCTGCTGCGTTGTGGTGAGCCGTGGATCTTTCTGTACCAGAAAGGTTTGAGATTGCGACTTCCCATCTACCGTCAGGCGAACTGTGTACTTGCCCGGAACCACGAGCGGTCCGCGTACTGTTCCTGCCCACAAGATCATGCCGGGAAATTGGGTAGCGTCCGGGTAGCGAAGATCCCAAACGAATTTATTCAGGCCCGCTTCCGTTGGCACGCGTGTGGAACCGCTGCTGCGCGGCGCGAATTCCTCTTCTTCGGCGCTGGAAGCCGGAGCTTCGGCAGCACGCTTCTCGGCCACCTTGCTGGAAAACTCGCGGATTACCGTTCCCTTCTCATCCAGAAATTCGAGCTTGGCTTCCCCTTGTGGTTTTCCGGTAACAGAATAATAAACTACAGCGCCCGAAGCCGGGTTTGATCCCACGGTGGCATGTCCGCCACGCCGTGATCCACCACCCGCTGGCAAGCGGTAGGTATCCTTCGGCTGGAACAGCTTGGCCTCCGTTGTGGAAGCAGTTTGGTACAGCAGAGGGAGATCGTCAAATACCCAGAACGAACGTCCGTGCGTGGCAATGACCAAATCCTTTTCGCGTTTGTGAAAGGCAAGATCGGCAATCTGCACAACCGGCAGGTTCAACTGAAACTGCTGCCACTTTCCGCCGCCATTGAAGGAGACGAAAAGGCCGGTTTCCGTTCCCGCAAAGAGCAAGCCGGGGCGGTTCGGGTCCTCCCGGACTACGCGCGTCGGGGCGTTCGCGGGCAGGCCGTCATTCATGGTGGACCACGTCTTGCCGTAGTCAGTGGTTTTGTAGAGATAAGGACGGTTATCGTCCCATTTGTACATCGTTCCGGCAAAATAGGCTGTGCCGGGCGCGCTCGGCGAGGCTTCAATGGAATTGATCTGAATCCATTCCGGCATTCCCTTGGGCGTCACATTTTGCCAGTGTTGTCCGCCGTCCTGCGTGACATGCACCAAACCGTCATCTGACCCCACCCAGATCACGCCCTTCTTTACGGGGGATTCCGATACGGTGAAGATGGTGCAGTAATACTCAACGCTGGTGTTGTCCTTGGTGAGCGGGCCTCCGGAAGGACCTTGCTTGGATTTATCGTTGCGCGTCAGGTCCGGACTGATCGCTTTCCATGTCTGCCCCTGATCGCGGGACGCGAATAATACGTTGCTGCCCGCATAGAGCAGATCGGGATCATGGGGCGAGAAGAGCAGGGGGAAATTCCACTGAAAACGGTACTTCATGGCTTCCGCCCCAGCGCCCATCGGATTATCAGGCCAAACGGTTACGTTGCGCAGTTGCTTGGTTTTGTGGTCATACCGGGTAATCAGCCCATCATAGGAACCGGCAAAAACAATGTCTGAGTTCTTCAGATAAGGAGCGATCCAACCGCTTTCGCCGCCGCCGACCGGGTACCAGTCTCCCGTATCGATGCTTCCCGTCAAAGTGCGGCTGGCAATCTTCACGGTGGTGTTGTCCTGCTGCGCTCCGTAAACGTTATAAGGGAAATCGTCATCCAAGGCCACCCGGTAAAACTGGGCCGTGGGCTGCGCGACGTCGCTCCAGTTCCGGCCACCGTTGGTGGTAACGACCGCTCCCCCATCATTCCCTTCAATCATGCGTTGCGGGTCAGAGGGAGCAATCCATAATTCATGGTTATCGCCATGCGGCGTATTAATCGTGCCGAACGTCCTGCCGCCGTCACCGGAACGGAAGAAACCGACATTCGCTGCATAAACGACGTCGGGGTTCTTCGGATCGGCAAAGATCCGGTTGAAATACCAGGCCCGCTGCCGGAGTTTTCGTTCTTCGTTGACCTTGGTCCACTGTTTTCCTGCATTATCCGACCGGAAAAGTCCCCCGTCTTCGGCCTCGATCATGGCCCACATGCGCTCTGGATTGGCGGCGGAGATGGTGAGCGCGATATTGCCGAGCATGCCTTTTGGCAAACCGGCGGAACGCGTCATATCGGTCCAGGTATCTCCGCCATCTGCGGTTTTGAAGATGCCGCTGCCGGGACCGCCGGATTCCAGCGTCCACGGCTTGCGATACACCTCCCAGAAACCGGCCCACAGAACATTGGCGTTTGAGGGATCAAAAACGAGTTCGATTGCGCCTGCCTTGGGGCCGCGCGTCAGCACCTGTTTCCATGTCTTGCCGCCATCGGTCGTCCTGTAGATTCCGCGCTCCTCGTTATCCGCCCAGACATGCCCAAGCGCGGCAACATAGACGATGTCCGGGTTTTTCGGATTGACGCGGACCCGGGCGATCTGGCGAGTGCCTTCCAGACCGATATGCTTCCAGGTGCGTCCGGCATCGGTGGACTTGTACATGCCATCGCCATAGCTGAAGTCTCCGCGAATCGGCGACTCCCCCATTCCCACATAGACAATGTTTGGGTCAGATGGAGCAACTTCGATGGCCCCCACTGAGCCGGTGCCGAACGGCTGCCCATCGGAAAGCGATTCCCAATTTGCGCCATTGTCAAGGGTCTTCCAGACACCGCCGCCGGTCGCTCCGTAATAGTAGGTGCCAGGGATGGAATCAACGCCGACGACAGCGGTAACGCGACCGCCTCGATATGGCCCGATGGAACGATACTTCAGAGATTTGAAAAGGGAGAGGTCTTGTGCCGCGAGCAGTGCCGGAATGAGCACCAGGAGCAAATAGCGCATATGTTATTGTATGGCCGGAGTAAATGTATGATCCGGCTGCTGAGTAGAGGTAGTTTGAGCGTAAGTTCAGTTTCCTGAAAAGAACTTTCCGGGCGAAACCGCCAGCTAACGCAGTTGACCCCTCGGGGCGGACATAAGCTGACTTGTCATTACGAATCCCGCACTGACGGTTGAACATCTTGCGGATGTTCGAGGTTAACATAAGGCTACGTCCCTCAAGGAGCTGCGATTATGGAGCGTAATAAGACGTCCGACTTTCCGCAGGATTAGCGGCAATCTTGGTCAACCGGACACGTAGCCAAGGACGCCCGGCGTGTTGGAGTTACCGAGAATGACGGCGGGAGGGTACAGTCCAGCGCAACATCGACTCCCTGAGCGTGGGGCGTAACCTCCTCCTCGAGTCGGTCCATATTGACAACCACCTCGGAGACCTTGGAGTCGGCGAAGGCGTTCGTCTTGCGGCGCGTCACCACTACCACCTTCTTGCACAGGGGATTCCTGATCAGAAGCTGCACGATGCGTCCGCCCATGTTCCCCGTCGCACCCAGCAAGATCGCCGAGTACTGCGCCTTCACCTCTGCCATCGTCACGCGCGCAACTAAAAATACACGCAAGTCCGGAAGCGAGCAAAGTTTTGTTGTCGGGCGATTTCTTCACATCACTTCTACTTTCACACTCATTTTATGATGTTTCGTTAGTGGCAGGTTCCGGTCGCATGGTCGGCTACTCGGGCGCAGGCCATCCACCCCAATCGCCGGGTTCGATGCCAATTCGTTCGTTCACCGCGGAGCGAATATAACCAGTCGCAATTGTTGTTACTTATCCACCACAAACACCGGCGCGCCTTTGTCTTTCACTAAAAACACAACGAATTTCGCCGGCTTGCTGCTGCTTGCGTTCCGGCCAATGACGTGAACATCCTTGGGTCCTTCATAAAAGCTCTGGCCTGGGGTCAGCGTGATTTCTTTTCCTCCTTTCACCTGCATCACAATGGCGCCCTCCAGCACATAAAGAAAGGCGTACGCATTGTGCCGGTGAACAGGATCCGAAGCGCCAGGCGGATACACCACAGTGATCATCAGCCCCTCCTTGCCGGGAAACTCTGTCAGATCCTTCGAGAAGAGCGGTGTGACTTTAGCCTCCTCGGCCCGCACGGTGCTGGCCAGGAAGAAGGCGGCCACCAACATTGGCTTTGAGATCATCATAAGCTCCTCGCCGCCGCTGTACTTACCGCAGGCTGCAGATTCGTATTCGGGATTTGGGCTGTGGCACGGCTAAGCCAGTTTTCAAAACGTGTCTCGCCGAGTCGTGCGTCATCGCCGGGCACCAGTGTCCTCTCACTCAACTCCACGCCGTAGTAGCGCGCTTGCGGATCAGCGATCACTTCGCGCGGATCCTTACGTGCAGCGAGACTTCTCCGGACGAGTTCATCAAGACGAAACTTTTCCGGCCCCCCTGCTTCAACGGTGCCATTCACTGGTGAGCCTATTGCGATCTGGCCTACCACACTGGCGACATCGTCAGCCGCGATAGGTTGGATAAGCGCAGGGCGCAGGCGTACTTTGTTTCCCTCGGTGGAAAAATCGGCAATGCCCTGGACGAATTCGAAGAACTGCGTCGCGCGAACGATTGAGTAGGGAATGGAAGAGCCCTTGATCAGGTTCTCCTGAGCGATTTTTGCACGGAAGTAGCCGCTACTGAGCAGACGATCAGATCCTACAACTGACAATGCAACGTGATGTCCCACAGCTGCAGCCGCTTCATAGGCCAGGAGGTTACGGGTTGATGTCTCGAAGAACTTCAGCACCGCGGTGTCTTCCCACGAAGGGGCATTCGTTACATCGACGACCACGGAAGCGCCTTTTAGCGCCTCGGCGAGTCCTTCGCCGGTAAGGGTGTTGACGCCTGAACTGGGTGACGCAGCTATTGCTTCATGCCCACGCTCCCGAAGTTGATTCACAAGCTTTGATCCGATGAGTCCACTACCGCCGATTACTACGATTTTCATGATGTTGTGCTTTCCTTTCAACCGAGGCATTTCGAAGTTGCCGGGTCTCATTTGCTAAGACCAGACATCCCGCTGTTTTGTGACACCCGGCTGCAACATCAAAACGTTAAAATCGGCAGGTGCAGCCCAAAACACACGATGATCCACTTTCTGCATTTGTCAGCGTGCGCCCTCGTCTGTTTGGCATCGCGTACCGCGTGCTCGGAAGTGCGGCGGAGGCGGAGGACATCGTCCAGGATGCTTGGTTGCGATGGCAGGTTACTGATCGCAGCCTAGTCCTGGATCCGCCGGCCTTTCTCGCGACCACAACAACGCGGCTGGCTATTAATCTGGCACAATCCGCTCGCTCGCGCCGCGAAACGTACGTCGGTCCGTGGCTCCCGGAACCGGTAGACACCAGCACCGACCCTCACTTGGGAGCAGAACGGGGCGAAGCGCTGGAGTTCGCGGTCTTGCTGCTGCTCGAAAAACTTTCATCCACGGAGCGAGCCGCGTACGTTCTCAGGGAAGCGTTCGATTATCCCTATTGGCAGATCGCCGAGATCCTGCAACTCGAAGAAGCGAACACCCGTCAATTGGTCACCCGGGCTCGCCAGCACATCACAGATGGGCGTCGCGCACCTGTGAGTTCGGCCGAGCAGCGGCGCCTGCTTGAAGCCTTTATCGCCGCAGCACAAAAGGGAGATCTCGCCGCACTGGAAGGTCTCTTTGCAGCGGATGTAGTATCCTACTCCGATGGTGGCGGAGTTGTGCGTGCGGCGCGCATCCCGATCGCCGGTCGCGAGCGTGTGGCAAAGTTTATCTCTGCGTTCGCTTCACACTTCTGGACTGGTGTGACTCTCACTTGGGTACAGACAAATGGACAGTCATCGGTACTTATCTCGCGTGATGGGGTTCCCGTCACCCTTGCCACGATAAACGCCTCTGCCCAGGGTATCGAACAGATCCTGTGGATGATGAAACCCAGCAAGCTGACCGCGATCTGAGGAATATACCAAACGAAGATCAACTCTGATCTTCAAATACCAACCGGGGCCATGCACATGCGCCACCTCGATGTTCCTAAGTTTTCCCGCTCTCTCCCCGCACCCATTTCACAAAAGCGGTTTGGGCCGCGCCGGGTTCATGCCGCCGTACACGGATGTACCCGACGCGCCGCGAAGCTTCCGGTTGGAGCGGCATCACCAGGCAGTTCTCTGCGGTGCGCGCCGCCATCTCCGGCACGAGAGCAATTCCTAAACCTGCCGCCACCAACGGAAAAATACTGGCGAACTGATCGGTCTCGAACATGGTGGAAAACGAGGTGCGCGTGCGGCTGCAGATTTTCAGAGCATCGTCGCGAAAACAGTGTCCTTCTTTCAGGAGCAGAATTTTCTCTTCCCGCAAATCCGGTACATGCACTTCCTTGCGCTCTGCCAAGCGATGTTTCTTCCCAACCGCCACCCAAATGGGTTCGCGAAACAACTCGGAGCACAACATTTCCGGACTGTTTACGGGTAATCCGACAAGAGCCAAATCGAGTTCGCCTGCTTGTAGTAACTCCACTAGTTTCGACGTGGTCTCTTCCACTAGCCGTAATTCCACCTGAGGAAAATGAGCGGTGAAGCGGCTCAGCCGGGGAGCCAAAAAGTAAGGCGTAAGTGTGGGAATACAGCCTATGGATAAGTGTCCGCCGACGCCATTCCGCAAGGATTCCAGAGAATTCCGCGCCTCGTTCACATCACGCAAAATAGTTTGCGCTTTGGGCAACAGCGTCCGCCCATATTCGGTTAATTGCACCGTCCGGCTGAGCCGGTCGAATAGCTTGGCTCCTAACGTCTGTTCCAGCTTCACAATCTGCTGTGAGAGCGAGGGCTGTGCTACGCCTTCTTCCAGCGCTGCCCGTGTGAAACTGCCAGTGCGTGCCACCGCACAAAAATACCTGAGTTGATGGATCTCCATAGGAAATGCCTATAACAAGTATTGCCGATTCCCCTTGGGTTTCGCCTGCTCGCAGACATAGACTGAGGTTCGTATAAAGGAACACACATTATGGATAACCACGTCACGCCCGCCTCAGCACCTCCTACTTCCGATCACAATACGCAAAGCGTATCCACGGAAAGCCCACGTCCAGCAACTGAGGGGCCCGCAAGCAAGTGCCCGGTCATGGGCGGCGAGCACCGACCTACAGCCGGGGCGTCCGCGAACGCGGCTTGGTGGCCGAATCAGTTAAATTTAAAGATCCTGCACCAGCGCTCTCCCCTGTCAAATCCTCTGGAGAAAGAGTTCAACTACGCAGAGGAATTCAAAACGCTGGACCTCCATGCTGTAATCAATGACCTTCATGCCTTGATGACCACATCGCAGCCCTGGTGGCCTGCCGATTACGGCCACTATGGACCGCTTTTTATCCGTATGGCATGGCATAGCGCAGGCACCTACCGGATTGCCGACGGTCGCGGGGGCGCAGGTTCAGGAGCACAGCGATTTGCTCCCCTGAATAGCTGGCCGGATAACGTCAGTCTCGACAAAGCACGCCGATTGCTCTGGCCGATCAAGCAGAAATACGGGCAGAAAATCTCGTGGGCGGACCTGATTGTTTTGACGGGTACTGTTGCTCTGGAATCAATGGGCTTAAAAACTTTCGGTTTCGGCGGCGGACGCCCGGATATTTGGGAGCCGGAAGAAGATGTGTATTGGGGACCTGAGACCAAGTGGCTCGGCGACGAGCGGTACAGCGGCGACCGCGATCTCCAAAATCCTCTTGCCGCAGTCCAGATGGGCTTGATCTATGTGAATCCGGAAGGTCCCAATGCCAATCCGGACCCTGTAGCCGCAGCGCGGGATATTCGCGAAACATTCGGCCGCATGGCCATGAATGACGAAGAGACGGTAGCCCTCATTGCCGGCGGACACACATTTGGCAAGGCTCATGGCGCTGCCGAAGCACATAAGTATGTTGGTCTGGAGCCGGAAGGCGCCGAACTCGAAGAGCAAGGCTTCGGCTGGAAGAACAGCTTCGGCAGTGGCATTGGCGCTCATACGGTAACCAGCGGTTTGGAAGGCGCATGGACTACCGATCCCATTAAATGGGACAACAACTACTTCGACAATCTGTTTAACTATGACTGGCAACTGACAAAGAGTCCTGCTGGCGCCAGCCAGTGGACCCCTAAGAATGGCGCAGGGGCGGGAACCGTGCCGGATGCCCACGAGACATCGAAAAAACATGCCCCGATCATGTTCACAACCGATCTTGCACTGAGAGAAGATCCGCACTACGCAAAGGTTTCCAAGCGCTTCCATGAGAACCCGCAGGAATTCGCCGACGCGTTTTCCAGAGCCTGGTTCAAATTGACGCATCGTGACATGGGACCTGTTTCGCGGTACCTTGGCCCGCTTGTTCCCCAGGAAACGCTGATCTGGCAGGACCCGGTTCCCCCTGTGGATCACGAAGTCATTGGCGAGCAGGACATTGCTGCCCTGAAAGCTAAAATTCTTGCCTCCGGACTCTCCATTTCCCAACTAGTCTCAACGGCTTGGGCGTCAGCGGCAACGTTCCGTGGCGGCGATAAACGTGGTGGCGCAAACGGAGCACGCATTCGCCTGGCACCCCAAAAATATTGGGAAGTGAATCAGCCGATGGAACTGGCGAAAGTGCTCGACAAATTGGAAGGAATCGCGAAAGAGTTCAACGGGGCGCAGTCCGGCGGAAAGAAGGTTTCGGTGGCTGACCTGATCGTTCTGGGCGGTTGCGCGGCAATTGAGGAAGCAGCGAAACGGGCCGGGCATGACGTAAAGGTTCCTTTTACACCGGGGCGCACGGATGCTTCCCAGGAGCAAACCGACGTGGAAGGTTTCTCCGTCATGGAATTGACCTCGGATGGATTCCGGAATTATCTCCGCAAAGGACGCCAAAGGCCGGCAGAAGAGCTGCTGGTAGACCGGGCACAGTTGCTGACTTTGACCGCCCCCGAAATGACGGCGCTGGTTGGCGGACTGCGTGTCCTCCATGCAAATTTTGAGCAGTCACAACACGGCGTCTTTACCGACCGACCCGAGACGCTGACGAATGATTTCTTCGTCAACCTGCTCGACATGAATACCAAGTGGCAGCCCTCCTCTACAACGGAATGCTTATATGAGGGTGTTGAGCGCGCAACCGGCGAACCTAAGTGGACCGGTACGCGTGCTGATCTTGTGTTCGGGTCGAATGCCCAGCTTCGGGCCATCGCTGAAGTCTATGCAAGTGACGACTCGAAGGAGGTGTTTGTGAAAGACTTTGTAGCGGCGTGGAACAAGGTGATGAATCTGGATCGCTACGACGTTTCTGTGCAGAAGGTATAAGATAAGCAGCAGAAAACGAAAGTAGGCCTTGTTTGCCCTGCCGATACGGTACCAGCCCTGAGCACCGCATCGCCGTCGAGCTAGTGGAAGCCGACCTGGAAATCGGCTTCAATCTCGCCGGCCTCGCCGAATCCGATCTCACGGATTCCCTGCGAATTCTCTCTGACGCTGAGGATGTCTACCAAGATATCCTCGTCCGTGTCGCCAAGCTCGGTCCTTCCGACCGCGAAAACCTGACACCGCTGGTAAGTGAATTGCGTCGCGCGATTGACCTGGCTCATCCACCCTGCTAGGGCAGAATAATGAAAACGATGTTACAGCTTAGCCCTGGAAATTACCCGGCTTGGTCCGCTTACATCCGGATTGCGGGAGCGGAGATCATAAAATTGTAACCGGCAGAAAATGCAGTGGTAGAGCTTGGCGCCTAGCAGCATACTCAGGAGGCTTTTGGGCGTGCGTGTTACCGTGTCCACTCTGTCTCGCGTTCTCCGAATTTCCAGTTCTTCGGTTCCACATCGCGGGCAACGGGCATATCGGCTAATGCCTTTGAATACTTTGTGTTTCTCACCGGCACGAAAATCACAGGAATGGCAGCGAAAAACAACCCGATATACGAGCTTTTCCCATGATTTCCGGCGAGTGCGGGAAAGCGATTCCCCACAACTTGCACAGCGTGGCATCAGTCGTCTCATCCTACGTTACATTGCGAACGGGAAACAACTTGGTCAAACTAGAAGAGAGCCTCTTCAGAGATATGCTGAAAGAAATTACCGTCCACGGCGCGCGTCAGCACAATCTGAAAAATATTGACGTTGCCATTCCTCGCAATTCGCTGACGGTGATTACCGGCCTGAGCGGTTCCGGGAAGTCTTCCTTAGCCTTTGACACCATCTATGCCGAAGGGCAGCGCCGTTATGTGGAAACGCTTTCCACTTATGCGCGCCAATTTCTGGACCAGATGGAGCGCCCGGATGTGGATTCCGTAGATGGGTTAAGCCCTGCCATTTCCATTGAGCAGAAAACCACCGGCCGCAGCCCCCGTTCCACAGTGGGCACCATTACGGAAATCTACGATTACCTCCGCCTGCTGTACTCCTCCATTGGCATTCCCCATTGCCCCACGTGCGGCAATGAGATTTCCCGCCAAACCACGGAGCAGATTCTGCAGCATGTGCTGGCCCTGAAATCCCCTGATAAGGAACCAGCCAAAATTCTGCTGCTGGCCCCCTTTGTGCGTGGCCGGAAAGGGGAATTCAAGAAAGATCTGGAAAAATTTGCACGTCAAGGGTATCTGCGCGCTCGGATTGATGGAGTAATCCGCTCGCTGGATGAAGAAATTCCGCTGGACCGCCGGAAAAATCACACCATTGAAGTGGTGGTGGATCAGTTAAAGGTGAAAGCCGGCATTGAAAAGCGCCTGGAAGCCTCCATTGAAGCCGCCACGCAACTGGCGAATGGGTTAGTGATTGTGTCGGTAGTGGGCGGCGAAGAGCGGCTTTATTCCCGCAAACTGGCCTGCATGGAGTGCGGCACCAGCATTCCGCAACTGGAACCTCGGTCATTCTCCTTTAACAGTGCTTACGGGGCATGTGAAACTTGTACGGGCCTGGGCAGCCGCTGGAATTTTGACCCCGTCAAGATCATTGTGGATGAATCTAAACCCTTGCTGGAAGGCGGTTTAGGGCCAGGAGCAGGCTCGGCCGCCATGGCAGATATGCTGGCGGATGCCGCGCGCCAGTATCGCTTTAAAATCACCACTCCTTGGGAGAAAATCTCTCCTAAAACGCAAAAGCTGGTGATGAACGACATCATTGATGTCCTGAAGCGTGCCTATGAAGAATCCACAGATAATTACCGCGAATGGCTGTCCGAGTATATGTCCCCGGTGCTCTGCCAATCCTGCACGGGCAAGCGTTTGCGCCCTTCGTCCTTAGCGGTTCGCGTGAAAGGGCTAAACATTTCCGAAACGGTGGAAATGTCGTTATCCCGCACCCTGGAAACCGTACAGTCCTGGAAACTAAATGAACGGGAAACCCAAATTGCAGGCCGCATCGTGGATGAGATTCGCCGCCGGCTGGAATTCCTGACCGCTGTGGGTCTCCATTACTTGAGCTTGGCGCGGTCTGCTTCCACGCTTTCCGGCGGCGAATCGCAGCGGATTCGTTTAGCCACCCAGATCGGCTCCAAGTTGCGGGGCGTCCTTTACGTGCTGGATGAGCCTTCCATTGGTCTGCATCCACGGGATAATGACCGCTTGCTGGAAACCCTGACGCAGTTACGGGATCTGGGAAATACCGTTCTCGTCGTAGAGCATGACGCCGATACTATTCAGCGTGCGGATTACGTAATCGACCTTGGTCCTGGAGCGGGACGCCTGGGTGGGGAACTGGTGGCCAGCGGCACTCCGGCGGAGATCCGGCAGTCGCCCGGCTCCCTAACAGGTCAGTATCTTTCCGGGGCGCGTGAAATTCCGATTCCACGCAGCCGTCGAAAAGGAAATGGAAATAGTGTCACGGTCACCGGAGCGCGGGAACACAACCTGAAAGATGTCACGCTGGAGATTCCCTTGGGAGTGTTCACCGTAGTGACCGGGGTCTCCGGCAGCGGCAAATCCACCCTGATCAATGACATTGTGTATCGTTCCTTTGCTAAGGAACTGTATGGCGCGCGCCAGGAACCGGGCGCTCATGATACTTTCACGGGTCTGGAATTTGTAGACAAAGTGGTGCGCATTGATCAAACCCCGATTGGGCGTACGCCACGCTCCAATCCGGCGACGTATACCGGTTTATTTGCTCCTATTCGGGATCTGTTTGCCATGCTCCCGGAATCCCGCGAGCGCGGTTATAAGGCAGGGCGCTTCAGTTTCAACGTGAAAGGCGGTCGTTGCGAGGCTTGCCAGGGCGATGGGTTGAAACGCATTGAAATGAATTTTCTGCCGGATGTGTACGTCACCTGCGATGTATGCCGAGGCCGCCGTTACAACCATGAAACGCTGCAAGTGAAATACAAAGAGAAATCCATTGCTGACTTACTGGAAATGACTGTGGAGGAAGCATTGCCCTTGATGGAAAACCTTCCTCATATTTACCCGAAACTGGCAACGCTGAACGATGTGGGGCTTGGCTACATTCATCTGGGTCAGTCTTCCACCACTCTTTCGGGCGGGGAAGCGCAGCGGATCAAGCTGGCAAAAGAACTCAGCAAGCGTCAGACCGGGCGCACGTTTTACCTGCTGGATGAGCCCACAACCGGACTCCACTTCGATGATGTTCGTAAACTTCTGGATGTGCTCCAGCGACTGGTGTCGCTGGGAAATTCCGTTGTGGTGATAGAACATAACCTGGACGTGATGAAGTCTGCGGATTGGATCATTGACCTTGGCCCGGATGGCGGAGAATACGGAGGGCGCATCGTTGCCACGGGAACACCGGAACAGGTGATCCGGAAAAATGGTTTCACTGCCACTGCTTTGCGGAAAGTGCTGGAAGCAGCATGAGTCTGGAACCGGATCTATCGGAGACACTCACGCCTTTGCCCGTCGTGGAAGAGGAATCTTCCTGGGGTTACACGGATCTCCTGATTTTTGCTTTTCTCAGCCTGATTGCGTTTGTGATTGCGCAGCTAAGCCTGATGGGGATGATGGCTGTATTTCATTTGAAACATGAGGAATCTGCGGAAGTGCTTCTGCCTTCCCAGATAGTGATGTACTTCCTCCTGTTCGCCATTCTGTACAGCATCATCAAATTGCAGGGTGGTCGCAGCTTCTGGTCGGCACTGGCATGGAAGCCTTCTTCGTTCTCTCCTGCGGCTGCGGTCTTTTTCGGCATTGTGCTGGCCATTGCGATTGGATTGCTGGCAAAGCTTCTCCGCACGCCGGATGTGGATTCGCCGATGAAGCATTTGTTGGAACGACGTTCCACCACGATTGAATTTGCCGCGATTGGCATCACATTAGGCCCATTCATTGAAGAACTAGTATTTCGCGGATTTGTGCAGCCGGTTCTGGTGCGTTCTGTGGGCGCAATCGGCGGCATTCTTCTGACTGCCATGATGTTTGGTGCGCTCCATCTGGCGCAGAATGCATTCACTTGGCAATCCGGCGTGCTGATTACCTTGGCCGGTGCGGCGTTTGGCATTATGCGTCAATTGAGCGGCTCCACGCGGGATTGCACCTGGATGCACATGGCCTATAACAGCACCTTTTTTCTGGCACTTTTTGCGCCCCACGCACAGATTCCGAACTCATGATTGAAACCATTCAGTGGACCGATGACGGCGTAGTCATGATTGATCAGACACGCCTGCCGAACGAAGAAGTGTTTGTCACCTGCCGCACCTATGAAGAAGTAGCGCATTCCATTCGCACCATGGTGATCCGTGGCGCACCGGCCATCGGGGTAGCTGCGGCCATGGGCGTGGCGTTAGGTGTACAAGATCCCCATGCCGATTTCCAGACCATCTGCGATACGCTTGCGAAAACCCGTCCTACCGCGGTGAATCTGTTCTGGGCGATTGATCGCATGAAACGCCTTTACCAATCCTTGGAAGGCAGCTCGGCGGAAGAAATACGCGCCACCATGGTGGCCGAAGCCAAGCAGATCCGCCTGGAAGATATTGCAATCAATCAGGCAATTGGTCAGCATGGCGCTCCCCTGGTGCCGGATGGAAAAACTGTGCTGACACACTGCAATGCAGGCGCCTTGGCTACTGCAGGGTACGGAACGGCATTGGGTGTGATTCGCGCCGCCGTCTCGCAAGGGAAGCAGATTGACGTATTTGCCGATGAAACGCGGCCTTTTCTGCAAGGTTCCCGTTTAACCGTCTGGGAATTGCAGCAGGATCACATTCCCACCACGCTGATTACCGATAACATGGCCGGGCATTTTCTGAAATCCGGGCGCATCGGTTGCGTCATTGTGGGTGCAGACCGGATTGCCGCGAATGGCGATGTGGCAAACAAAATCGGCACGTATTCAGTGGCAGTGTTAGCCAAAGAAAACGGCATTCCGTTCTATGTTGCGGCTCCCATTTCCACGCTGGATCTCACATTACCCACGGGGGAAGCCATTCCGATTGAAGAACGCGCCGCCGTGGAAGTGACGCATTATTCTGGAAGCGCTGTGGCTCCAGCAGGAACTGCTGCGCGACATCCCGCTTTTGATGTCACTCCCAACCGGTATGTCACTGCCATCATTACGGAGCGTGGCGTGGCGCAGGCTCCCTATGAACAATCGCTGGCCGGCATGTTAGGTTGAAACGTATGCGTTGTTTTCTTGCTCTTGTTCTGTCTGCCGCTTCTGTGTTTGCCGCTGACGTTTCTAGCCGCCGGGCTCCCAGCTTTTCTCTCCCGGATTCCCACCAAACACAGCGTGACATTCTGGACTATCGCGGCAAAGTGCTGCTGATTGATTTTATGCAGACTTCCTGCCCGCACTGCGCCAAGTTTACGGATCTTCTGGAGCAAGCGCTGAAGAAGTATCCGGGCAAAATCGCAGTGCTTTCCGTCGTGATTCCGCCCGATACGCTCCCCAACGTGCAAAACTACATCACCGCACATAAAATGACCTCGCCCATTTTGCTGGATTGCGGGCAAGTAACTGGTTCGTATCTGCAGATTACTTCGAATTCGCAGAATGCAACAGTCCATTTTCCGCACGTGTTCATGATCGATCCCAATGGTTACATCAAGAGCGATTTTGAATACAAAGAAGGTGGCACTGCCGTGTTTGAAGGCAATCAGTTGTTTACGGAAATCGAAAAAATACTGAACGCTAAGAAGTAGTGGCTTGTTTCCCGAAACGCCTTCAGAGCCGTGGGACCTTGCCGGGCCGTTGCATCGCTATTGGGGATACAACGAGTTTCGGCCTTTGCAGGAACGCATTGTCCGCAGCATTTTGAACGGAAATGACGTAGCGGTGGTGATGCCGACTGGCGGCGGAAAATCACTCTGCTACCAACTTCCGGCGCTGATTCGAGGCGGCACTGCCATTGTGGTTTCTCCCTTGATCTCGCTGATGCAAGATCAAGCCGCGCAACTGGCACAGATGGGCATTTCAGCTGCTGTGCTGAATAGTGCTATGCCGCCAGCCGTGCAAGCGCAAACCATGCGTGACGCGGCGCAAGGCGCTTACCGGCTTCTTTATCTGTCACCGGAACGTCTGGCGCGAGCCGAAACTTTGCAATGGCTCCATCGCGTTCCGGTTTCTTTTTTTGCGATTGATGAAGCTCACTGCATCTCCGAATGGGGACACGAATTCCGGCCTGATTATCGCCAACTCAGCAGACTGCGTGAACACTTTCCCGATCAACCGGTAGCTGCCTTCACTGCCAGCGCCACACGTCGCGTCCGGCAGGACATTATTACGCAATTGCAGTTAAGAGATCCCGATAAATACATTGTCAGCTTTCACCGCCCAAACTTGAACTATCTGGTTCGGCAGTGTACCTCGCAGACACAGCCAGATCTGTTACTAAATGCCGTTCATGCCAGTGCAGGCAGCAACATCATTGTGTACGCGCCCACCATTGCACGCGTGGAAGAAACGGTAGATTTTCTAGGGGAAAAAGGAATCCGCGCGCTTCCGTATCACGGCCAAATGGAAAACAGCAGCCGCCAACGCAACCAGGAGCGATGGATGTCGGACGAAATTCCCGTTCTGGTGGGCACGCTTGCGTTTGGTTTAGGCATCAACAAGGCAACCGTTCGTTCTGTGATTCACTTGGCATTGCCAAAATCCATTGAGCAGTATTATCAGGAAGCAGGCCGCGCCGGGCGTGATGGCTTGTCGGCAGATTGTCTCTTATTATGGCAGCCCAAAGATGCCGCCTTATTGGCTTACTTCAATGAACAGTTGAAAGACCCTGCGGAAAAGGATCGCGCATGGCAGCGTTACCATGCTATTCGCCACTTTGCGGAAAGCCAGGAGTGTCGGCATCGCGCCATTTGCCTCCATTTTGGTGAAGTTCCCAAATGGGAGTCTTGCGATGCCTGTGATATCTGTGCGCCTGTTCCGGAATGGCTGGATCGCAAGCCTTCTCGCAGTCCTTTGCCGATTGCCCTGACGGAAGCGATCAAGCAATCCGTGAAGAAAATTGTCGCTGCTCCTGTGCTGAAGCCCGCGACAGCGCCTGATCCTGATGCTCCCTTGATAGAGTTGCTAAGGGAATGGAGACGAGATACTGCACGCCAAAATCAGGTTCCTGCCTTCATGGTGTTAACGGATGCCACACTCCTGGAACTAGCAGAAGCACGTCCTACCACCAAAGAAGCTCTGCTCCACATTAATGGAATTGGAGAACGGAAAGCAGAGATGTATGGGGAAAACATTCTTACCGTGCTTGCTTCTTTTCACCAAGGGCGGCGTGCCACTGCGGAAAATAAATTCCATCTCCCTACGCCTGCGGAAGAAACCATCCGCTTGTTGCAGGAAGGAAACTCCTTAGCCGAAATTGCAAGAATCCGAAATCGCCAGCTAGGCACAGTAGTGGGAATGGTTTCAGACCTAGTAGAGCGAAAACAAATTCCCTTTCAGCCTTGCTGGGTGTCGGCGGATAAGATAGCTTTGATCGAAGAAGAAATCAAACGCCTGGGACCGCAATGGCTGAAGCCTTTAAAAGAAGCTTTGCCACCAGAAATCACGGAAGAAGAAATCCGGCTCGTGGTGGCAAAGGTACGTGCGGAAAAACGGAGGTAGAAATTTCTCTTTAGTCTCGGCCATGTGCTTCCGCAGGAGGAGAAGTGGCTTCTATCGCTTTGAAGTGATCTTTGATTTCATAGGTATGGTTGGAGCCTTTCGGCACTACCCACGAATCACCGGCCTTTAGCTCCACTTTTTGCCCTTCCAAGGTGAGAATGGCGCTGCCTTCCATCACATATCCCACGGTTTCGTACTCACGGCTCGAAGATTCTTTGTTGGAGATGGGGCCTTCATCCCACAAGCGCATGGAAATGCTTTTGCCGGAGGCAAGGTACTTCTGCCCCTGCTTTCCTTCGGGCGAGTGCCCGGAATCCACTTTCGTAATGGTTGTATCTGGCATGTCTCTCCTCTTGCAATTCATCAGCCGTAGGCAAGACGTCTTACTCCTGCTTGCTGCTCTTCACCCAGGAATAAATGGAATACGCGCTGCCAGCAATGGAAATCACTACCACGGCAATAATCACTCCCTGCACTACAGGTGACTCCGCTACCTTGAGAATTCCTTGCCCAAATCGAATCGCCAGCAAACCTTCCACGGTAAACCGAACCAGCCGAAATACCGCTACCAAGCCCAGGAGTTTCGCCCTCGGATACTGCAAGGCAGCAGCAACAATAATGACCGGTGTAAACGGAAATCCGGGAGGAGCCATGGCGGCTAGGGAGATCGCAAGACCCGCATGTTTCTGCACTCTTTTTTGCACGTACCGGAAACGTCGGCGGGAAATACGTTTTTGGAGCCCGGCTTCGCCTCCTTTGCGGCTGATCCATTCTGTTGTGAATGAACCAATTACAGAACCCGCAGTGGCCATCAAGGCGTAGTACATCATGTGCCCATGGTTTCGTGCAGAAAGCCCTACTAAGAGCAAGTCAATGCCAAGAGGCATGAACAGAAAAGAGGAATCAACAATCCCAAGCAGCAGGAGTCCAACGCCGCCTAAGGACGAAAAGAACGAAGCAAGATGAGTAAGAAAGGCGTGCAGATAGTTCCCTTAGCAGCACTTAGGCCGTTCAAACTTAGCCTTCATGCGCCCATCAGAAAAGCGCCGCCATTCAGCGCCGGAATGTGTTCGACCCGTGTTTCTCAGATATCGACGATATGCATTCTGATCGCCTAACTCTTCCATCAGTTCCCATAGAATCCGAAAGAATTTCACAAACGCTCCGTTCTGAGCTGGGATACAGAGAGTGGTGTATTCAGCGCCGGATTTGCCTGGCGGCTGGAAAGCACTTTGATCCAGACCCGGGCGGAATCCATCAGAATCACAGTAACTAACACCAGAAAGGTAGCCGTGATCGCAGCATCCACTCTCGCATTGAAAGCGCTGCGCCCGGTTAACTGTGCTGCACCGGCTAGGAATCCTACACGCGGCAGCGGCGAAAAGATTTTTTCGATTCCAGCCCAGAACGTCATGGTCACTAACCAAACCAATGGTAAGAAGGTGGCCCAAGCATATCGCCAGCCGTGCATACGCACCAGAATGGTGGTGGCTGTACATAGGGCAATAGAAGCAAGCAGTTGATTAGCAATGCCAAACAGTGGCCATAAGGTGTTTACTCCGCCTAACGGATCGCGTACCCCTGCAATCAGGAAATATCCCCAACCGCCTACCACTGCGGCGCTGGCCGCAATCACTCCCGGCATCCACCCTACCCGCCCGAAAGGAGCGTAAATATGCCCTGCCAGATCCTGTAGCATGAAGCGCCCTACGCGTGTGCCTGCATCAATAATGGTCAAAATAAACAGAGCTTCAAACATGATGGCGAAGTGATACCAGAAGCCAATCACCGCATCTCCACCACCCGTGCGTGCAAAGATGTTCGCCATTCCCAAAGCCAACGAAGGAGCGCCGCCCGTGCGATTAAACAAAGTTTGCTCGCCTACCTGATGTGCCAGCGCGGCCATGCCTTCCACCGTGACCGGGAAACCCCAACCCTGAATAGTAGCCACAGCAGCGGAAGTGGTTTTGCCAAGCAAGGCCGTTGGGGAGTTCACGGCGAAGTACACCCCTGGCTCCAATACACACGCCGCGATCATGGCCATAATGGCCACAAAGCTTTCCAGCAGCATGGCTCCATACCCAACAGGCAATGCATGGGATTCACGAGCCAGCAATTTCGGCGTCGTACCGGAGGAGATCAGGGCATGAAAGCCGGAAATGGCACCGCACGCAATGGTGATAAAGCAGAAAGGAAAGATTTTGCCCGCAAACACCGGGCCGGTTCCGTCCACAAACCGGGAAAACGCAGGCATCTGCAACTCCGGGCGCAGTACCAGAATTCCGAGTGCCAGCAAAAATACCACGCCTAGCTTCACAAACGTGCTCAGGTAATCACGTGGCGCCAGCAACAGCCAAACCGGAAGCGAGCTTGCCAGAAATCCGTAAGCAATGATGGCCCACGCAATCGTAACGCCGGAAAAAGTAAATGCCGGTGCATAGGGAGACTGGGAAATCCATTGACCGCCGAAAATACTCGCAATCACTAGCACAAAGCCCAGTGCGGAGCATTCCAACACACGTCCGGGCCGCAGAAAACGAAGGTAGATGCCCATCAGCAAGGCAATTGGCATGGTGGCGATGATGGTGAAACTACCCCAGGGGCTGCTTGCCAATGCATTCACTACCACCAGCGCTACCACTGCCAGAAGAATAATCATGATCAGCAGCACGGTCACCAGTGCCACGAATCCGCCTACTTTGCCTACTTCTTCCCGCGCCATTGCCCCCAGCGATTTTCCGTCGCGGCGAACGGAAGCGAACAGAATCACAAAATCCTGTACGGCTCCTCCTAACACTGCTCCTGCAATGATCCACAACGTTCCTGGTAGAAAACCGAATTGTGCCGCCAACACTGGGCCAACCAGCGGTCCTGGTCCGGCAATGGCCGCAAAGTGATGTCCGAACACAATCCACTTATTCGTGGGCTCATAGTCATGCCCGTCGCGGAGCCGTTCGGCTGGGGTGGTTCGGCGGTCGTCAAGCCCGGTGACCCGTGCTGCCAGAAATCGTCCATAGAAACGATAACCCGTCAGGTACGTGCAAGCTGCGGCCAACACCAGCCAGATGCTGTTGATATGTTCCCCGCGATGAAGCGCAATCGCACCCAGGCTGATGCCGCCAAGGCAGGCAATTAAAATCCAGAGTAGTTTTTTCATCACCAAAGCTTGAGTACGCCAGTCACTACCAAAATCAGGAACACCAACACCACAACGGCTCCAATGAACACTCGTATAGGGCGTGTTCGGGGGGAAGAATGAAGAGTGATTCGCACCACAGCCGCCGGTCCTCTTGGGCGTGAGGGCAGCGGTTCGGCTCCTACCGCAATCGGCATTTCGATTACCCGGCGCTCCATGGGCCACACGGCGTTCTCCCGGTATTCCAACTCTTTGCGAAGTCCCACCAACAACACAGGATCTTCAATACTGGAAACCTCTCCTACAAACCTGCGGGGAATCAGCAACTCTTCGCTGGAACCGACATTCATCACGATCAGTTCCGACCAGTTTGCCCGTCGAAACAGCCACTCATTTTTCTCCACGCCGAAAATAGGAGGAAAGAAAGAAAACCGCCGGCTTCCTAATTGCTCCAAAGGTGTTGGCAAAGGCGGAATAGCCATCCGTGGTGCCACTATCATAGCCAAATTCAGGGAATTCCTAGTGTATCCAGTGTGGCGTGCAGTTCCTGCTCCTGGACAATGATTCGCTCCCCTAAGGGCTCTTGTTCATCGAAGCAACGAAACAGTGTCAGTTTTGCCACGGCGTAGCGTTCCTGCTTCCGCAATGCTCGCTCGCGTGGCAAAACCGGGACTTGCACGGTAAACGTTCGGAATGGCTCCCGCCCCGTGGATACAGAAAAATGGTATTCCGTGCTTCCCTCCATCGGCTTCGTGATGGCGTGGAAGTATTGGTACACAAAGCCGGTTTGGGCAACATAAGTTTTGATGCGTGGTGGGGAGGCGCGGGGAGATGGGGGCGGGGAATCCCGTTTGCCCCAAAGCTGTTGCCATGTTTTCCAGAAGCTGCCCGGCACTGGTCTGGCTTTCAGCTTCGCACAACATGCCATACTGTTAATTCTGATCCCCTCTATGTCTGAAACTGTCCTCCGGGAAATCGTGAGCGCGCACAGCCCTGACTCTGACGATGCATTTATGTTTTATGGGCTTGCTACCAAAAAAATTCGATCCTCGAAGGTTGTTTTCAAACATCTGCTTTCGGATATTGAAACGCTGAATCAAAAGGCGCGTGAAGGTGCTTACGAACTGACCGCCATTTCTTATCATGCTTACCCCTATGTGGCCGATAAGTATGTGCTGATGGCTTCCGGCAGCAGCATTGGCGATGGGTATGGCCCGATGTTGGTGGCTTTGAAACCAATGAGTTTGGAGGAAATCCGCGGAAAGCGGATCGCCATTCCCGGTAAACTGACCACGGCTTACTTAACGCTGAAAATCATGCAGCCGGACTTTGAAGCGGTGGTTACCCCGTTTGACCAGATTCTAGAGGCTGTGCAGGAAGGCGCTGCTGATATCGGTTTGATCATTCATGAAGCCCAACTCACCTATAACAAGAGCGGGTTTCATCGCATTGTGGATTTAGGGAAGTGGTGGAAGGAGAAATATCATCTGCCCTTGCCGCTAGGGTGCAATGCATTGCTGCGCTTGCTTCCCGCCGATGTGAAATCCGAGTGCTGCCGCATGATGCGGGAAAGCATTCAATACGCGCTGGATAACCATGATGAAGCGCTTAGCTACGCGATGCAGTTTGCGCGTGACATGGAGCCGCGCTTGGCCGAAAAATTCGTCGGCATGTATGTGAATCATTACACGGTGGATGCCGGGGAATTGATTCCCCGAGCAGCACAGAAACTGCTGGACCTGGGGCATGAGGTTGGTGTGATTCCTAACCGAGTCCAGGTGGAGTTCGTCCGTTAGGGTATGCGGGCCTGCCTCCTATTTGCCTGGGTACTGACGGCAGCGACGGCTTTCTCCCAAACACCGAAGGAAGTCCGTTCCGTGGCAAAACAGGGAGCAGCCGCATTTCCGCAACTGGGCCAATACCTGAAAAATCAGGACGCAGACGTTCGCGCGGAAGCAGTGAAAAGCATTGTGGAGATTGGCGGTCCGCGCAGCCTGGACCTTCTGGTGGAAGCCACTCGCGACAACGATGAAACCGTGCAGATCCGCGCCACGGATGGGCTGGTGAACTTTTATCTACCCGGTTATGTGGCGACCGGCGTTACCGGTGCGCTGAAGCGTGCCAGCACCACCATCAAGGCTCGCTTTTCGGATCGCAATGATCAGGTGATTGACCCGTATATTCTGGTACGCCCGGATGTGATTCAGGCTCTTGGTGTTCTGGTGCGCGGTGGCATCAGCATGGATTCCCGAGCCAATGCGGCCCGTGCGGTAGGCATCTTACGAGGCAAGGCCGCACTGCCGGATTTGTACCAGGCGCTGCAATCCAAGAATTCGGAAGTGCTGTACGAATCCATCATTGCGATTCAGAAAATCAACGATCGCACGGCTGCCCCGCGCATTCAATACCTGCTGCGAGACCTGGATGAGAAGGTGCAACTCGCCGCGATTGAAACCACAGGACTGCTCGGCAATCAAAGTGCCCTGCCAGATCTGCGCGGAGTGCTGGATAACACAAAGAAAACCAAGGTGCGGCGAACGGCGCTTTCCGCGATTGCCATGCTTCCTGACCCTGGGAGCCGAAGTCTTTACACGCAATACCTGACGGATAAAGATGAAAATCTTCGTGCTGCAGCAGCAGAAGGCTTTGCCCGTCTTCGTAACCCGGAAGACGTACCGATGCTGCAAAAAGCCTACGATGAGGAAACCAAGCGCATCCCGCAACTTTCCTTTGCCTTTGCATTAGTGATGGATGGAAAAACGGAATTGGGCGAACTGACTCCGCTGCGCTTCCTGATCAACAATCTGAATTCCAATGCTTACAAGGGGGTGGCGCAACCGTTTCTGGAGGAAGCCTCAAAAGACCCGGCGCTCCGAAACACTCTGTATACGCCCATGGAACAAGGAACCAAGGACGAAAAAATTAATCTGGCACAGATACTAGCACGCACTGGAGATAAAGCAGCAGAACCACACTTGGAAGTAATCAGTAGGGATAAGGATTCGCAGGTAGCGGAGGAGGGATTGCGGGCCCTTCGGAATCTCAGAACCCGCTTGTAAACAAAGAAAACTACTTTTTCTTGACCTGTTTCTGCTGACCGACACGGACCTTAAACATGGCGGTTTTTGCGTCCTGAAAAGCTTTATGATCGTGACCCGCCACAGCATTGGCAAGGTAGCTATCTACGTTTGCTTCGCGCGGCAGCACGGCCATCAGGGTGAAACTATCGTTGCAGGTGGGGCAGAAAGGCCGAAAACGCTTTACATTCGGAATTGCCATAACGCTTTATTGTAGCAAATCTTGGGGAAAGGTCAGGGATGCATTCCGCGCGTGTCGTGGAATACGCCGAGTCGATTGCGATCATTGGTGAATAAGAGGATGCGTTTATGAACCGTCGCCATTTCCTGCAGTCCGCGGGCGCTATGTCGGCTAACTTGGTGTTCCCGAAGGAGAGAAGTCTGCTTGCACAGGCGGCTCCGTCCGACGGTTGGCGCACGTTTGAAGTGGAAACGCGTGTCGAAATCCTGAAACCTTCCGGGGCAACGCGCGTGTGGTTGCCAGCAGCACTCCTCAGCAAGACACCATTCCAGAGGACGCTCTCAAACAAGTTCAGCGCCACAGGGGGAACCGCGAAGATTGTTGAGACCCAGTGCTGACGGGCTTGGCATTATTGCTGCGGAATTTCCAGCAGGCGTGAAGCCAGTGCTGACATCCACCAATCGGGTAGCGACCAGGAACTATGCGGTCGACCTTTCCATATCCGGCAAAGCCCCAAAACCAGATCGGGCAGAGTTGGAGCATTTCCTGCGCCCCACCAAGCTTCTGCCGACCAATGGGATCGTGAAAGAAACGGCAACCGAAATCACAAGCGGCACAAAGACCGACCTCGACAAAGCGCGCGCGATTTACGATTGGATTGTCGACAACACGTTTCGGAACCCGAAAACGCGTGGTTGTGGCCTTGGCGACATCCGTTTCATGTTGGAGAGCAAGGATCTAGGTGGAAAATGCGCCGATCTTAATGCGCTTTACGTGGGATTAGCCCGTGCGGCGGGCCTCCCGGCTCGCGACGTATATGGCATCCGCGTCACCAAATCGGAACTTGGGTTTAAAAGCCTCGGCGCTGCTTCGGAAAACATCACCAAAGCACAGCACTGCCGGGCCGAAGTCTACATCAGCAGCTACGGCTGGGTTCCAGTTGATCCTGCAGATGTGCGGAAAGTTGTGCTGGAGGAGCCGCCTGGAAATCGGACGCTACAAGACGAGATGGTCAAGCAGGCGCGAACGCGGCTCTTTGGGTCCTGGGAGATGAATTGGATGGCGTACAACTTCGCCCACGATGTTGCGCTGCCTGGATCAACTGGTAGGCCACTCGGCTTCCTGATGTATCCC
Source organism: Bryobacterales bacterium (assembly GCA_963791675.1). Taxonomy (GTDB): domain Bacteria; phylum Acidobacteriota; class Terriglobia; order Bryobacterales; family Bryobacteraceae; genus JALYXI01. The sequence goes on along the minus strand of CAWBTD010000022.1, from coordinate 521,142 downwards.
CAAGCGGAAACGAATGAAGGGCGTCTCGACAGCCTCAATTCTGACACCTTCAAGTACGAAATTACCTCGAGAGAGATTCCGTCTGTCAGTAAATAGGGCTTACTGGTATTTGGCATTTCGTGTTCGAACTGACCCAACGTTCGAATCCCGGTTTACCATGAGGGTGTGAATCGCGAGGAGGTCCTGCGGCACTTGCGTGAAAGGATTGTCGCGTTTGCGGCATCTCGTATAGCGAGGGATGCGGCGGAAGATTTGGGCCAGGAAGTGTTGTTGCTGCTCCAAGAAAAATATCTCCATGTAACAGAGTTAGGGGAATTATTGCCGTTGGCACTGCGCATTATGCGATTCAAAATGATGGGGCAGCACCGCACGGCTCGGCGACGGGGGGAGTACAGCAGCGTTTCCGTAGAAGAGATTCAGTTGCCTGATGGAAGCGCCAGCCCGGCAGATGTGTATGAGCGTAAGGAAATGAGAGAACGGCTGAGCCATGCCATCCGGCAAACCGGCGAACGGTGCCAGCAGATCATGCGCTGGAAGCTGCAAGGCAAGACCTTTCCGGAAATTCAGTTGTTGTTAGGGGCACGCTCCTTAAACACGGTGTATACCTGGGATTCCCGCTGCCGACAGCATTTGCTGGAACTCCTGGGTGGCAAGTGGCAAGGAAAAACAGGAAAGGACATTTCATGACCGAACCTGTCCGTAAACTGCTGGGCGGCTATGCCACCGGAACTCTGACGCCGGAAGAACAGAATGCGCTGTTTGCGGCTGCGGTGCAGGATCAGGAATTGTTCAACTTATTGGCCGATGAGCAGGTCTTGCGCGACTACCTGATGGACCCGGTATTTCGCAGTGAACTCCTCCAAGACCTGGAGCAAGTTCCTGAGCAGTCCCGCCCGCTTCCCCAGCGTGAGCCGCGCCAGTGGATTGGTTGGCTATTTGGGGGGAGCATCGCTGCTGCTACCGTGGCCATTTTTCTCATTACGTTGATTCCCCCAAGGGAAAAGCCCCGCGTGGCTCAGGTTTCTTTGCCGGAATTAGTGGCTCGGCAGTATCCCGTTACTTCCACTCCGAAAGCGAAAGTAGCGGTACCGGTGCCTTCCATTGCTCCGCCTCCTGTGCTTGCTCCCCCGACTGCTGCGCCTCCCCATTCCAACATCTTGTCTCGCATTCAACCGGCTCCCGCTTCCGTCGCTGCTCCGTCGGCTTTTAGTCCGCTTAAAGTGGCGGTGCTGGATTTTGACTCGGGCCGTGCTGACCCGCAAGTGGGGCAATCCTTGTCCAAGTACCTTTCGGATCAACTGGCGACAGACCGGTCATATTCCGTAGTAAATCGCGAGAAAGTAGCCAGTGCTATGGCTGAGCATGGCAAGGATACTCTTATCACCCAGGAAACCGCCGCGAAAATCGGACGAGCCGTAGGAGCGGATGCCGTTCTGATGGGCCGTGTCAGCAATTCTCCTGTAGCACTTCGTGCTTCTCCCAGCAATGCGTTTCGCGCGGAAATCGCACCGGCCCAGCCTGCTGTGTATGCTTCCCTGATTGACTCCGCTACAGGCAAAACCCTTCGTGTGGCGCAAGCCAGCGCACATCCTGGCAACCTGGAAGCGGCAGCAGCCGTTTTAGGAAAAGCTTTGGAGCTTCGAGCCACCGTAACGGATGTGAACGGCGGAATTGTGACACTGGATATCGGCACAAAGGCCGGAGTGAAACCGGGTGACCGTTTCCGAATCCTCCATGGCGATGAGGTTCTAGGAGAAGCAACCATCACCGCTGTGAAAGAGGGCTTTGCTGTGGGAACATTCGAAGGAGCAAAGAAGCCACAGCCGGGCGATCAGGCTGTGTTCATTCGAGGACGTTGATAGGCCGCTTCGTCCCGAAACCAGTGGCTTGTTCAAACGCGTGAGCTAGTTGGAGAACGGCAAAGTCCTCATGGTGCCGTCCCACAATCTGCAAGCCCACGGGAAGTCCTTCCGGCGTAAACCCTCCAGGCACCGAAGCTGCCGGATTGCCGGTTGCTGAGATGTACCAGCAGGACTTCATCCAATCAATATAGCTATCGAACTTAGTTCCAGCGAGTTGCGTGGGGTAAGGCATGTTGATATCAAATGGCGGCAACTGTGTGGTGGGCAGAATGAAGTACTCATACGGTTCCAGGAAAGCCTGAAACTGCCGCCATAGCTGAGTATGAGCGGTTTCGGCACGAGCAATATCGGCACCGCTGAGTCGCAGTCCCTCTTCGATTTCTCCCTTCAGTGTATCCTTGAACGCATCCGGGTGCTCGTGGAGGCGCTGGCCATACGTATGCGCCGTGTTCCAGGCGCGCAAGATGCGAAAGGCGATCTCAGCGAGGGCAAAGTCCGGTTCAGCCTGTTCCACGATGCAGCCTAAGGATTCAAATGTCTTGCGATGGGCATCCACAATGGAGCGAACGCGCGGGTCGAATGGTACGCCGCCAAGGTCTTTAAACCATGCGATGCGCACCCCATTGAAACTGCGAGGGAGCGGACGCGCAAAAAGATCTCCCGATTCGGGGATGGAAAGCGGAGCGAGGGAATCCGGTCCAGCGATCGTGCTCAGCACAAGCGCAAGATCACCGACGGAGCGTCCCAGGCAACCTGATGTGCTCAACGTAGACCAGCCCAGAGCGGCTTTGGGATTTGGCACGCGACCCACCGAAGGACGAAATCCGACCACGTTGCAGAAGGCGGCTGGATTGCGAAGGGAGCCGCCCGTATCGGAACCATCGGCTACGGGAACAAGTCCGCAGGCCAAAGCCACGGCTGCTCCGCCGGAGGAACCGCCACAGGTTTTGGCGAGGTCGTAGGGATTGTGGGTAACGCCAAAAACGGTGTTAAAAGTTTGCGATCCTGCGCCAAATTCCGGCGTGTTGGTCTTGCCAATCGTGATGGCACCCGCGCGCTGAAGCCGATCCACAATCAAATCGTTAGTGGCAGGAACGTTGTCTTTGTAGAGCGGCGATCCAAAGGTGGTGCGGATGCCGCGTGTTTCCACTAAGTCCTTGTGAGCGACAGGTAAACCGTGAAGCGGCCCTAACTGTTCCTTGCGCGCCTGCTTTTCATCAGCCTTTGCTGCGGCGGCAACAGCCAGTTCCGGCACCAGTGTGACAATGGCATTGACTTTGGGGTTTATCCGCTCAATCTGCTTCAAATGCTCAGCCAGCACTTCACGCGCTGATATCTTTTTCGTGCGGATCAGCCGGGCCATCTCCACCGTGCTTAGGAAGCAAACAGGAGAAGCGGAGTTCTGAGCCTCCAGAGTGCTTGTGGCAAGCGGTGCGGCAGCTACCCTCCAAAGGGCATCCCGGCGAGTTGGGTGCTCGTCAGCCATGGGTGTGAGTCTACCACCCAAATGAAGGAATGCGAGATCAGTGCGTCATGGCGTAGATCACATAATTCACGCCGTAGCGGTAAGCAAGGGAGGTCATGTGCTCCGGATATTCCGGCGCATCGGCATATTCCCAGGCGTCGCCTACATCCGTATTGAAGTTAATGGCGACTACCATGCGATTTTTGGGGTCATACATGGCCCGCCATGCCGGTTCAGAGCCAGGCGGCTGCATCACTACTACTTTTCCATCTCCCCCCATGCGAAGGTGGCGAGTGCCGGGAATGAAGGAACGATCTTTTTCCTGAATACTGTAAAGAACGTTCATTACCGGATCGGATTCTCCAATGTCCACGGCATCTTGATCCGGCAGGACGCGGGCCATGGTTTGCCGGAACACTTCCCACTGCTCCGGTCCCCAAAAGTCGTCTACCACCAGGTAGCCGCCCCGCAAAAGGTATTCACGCAACTTCGCTACTTCCGCGTTGGATAAACCCCACCATCCGGTTTGCGTAGCGTAGATCCAGGGATTTTCGAACAGGCGCGGATCGGTCAGGCTGAAATGTTCGGGCGCACCTACTTGGATTCGAGTTAAGCGCTGGATGCCTGATGTGAAATGATCGTCGGCATCCGGCCAGTCCATTACCCACCAACCTGATCCGTTGGCATCGCGGGAAGCAAAGCCCCAGCCTCGATGGTATTGCGGAAGATCTGTATATTCCATGCGAATAAAGTGAAATTCGCCTGTGGCGGGAAACTGAGCGCGAGGACCTTCATCATGTCCTTGGAACCGGAATCGCTGGGCCAATGCCACAGCAACGAACAGCAGAAACACTGTTGCGAAAACGAGAAAAGGAAGCCACGCAATCACTCGGGCACGCGATGGGGCCATGATCCATAGTAAATGGCTGCGGTTCAAAAGTAGGGAAGGTACATTTCCTGGTCAGGCAGCAGGTTCGCGGGTGCCGAGTTGTGCCACATCCATTCGCCCGATTGCGCTTTGTCCGGAGAAGCAGCACGCCGACCTTCCTCCGGCGGGGAAAGCAGACGACAGCGGTACAGAATAGAGAGAAAATGCCCCCGCGTTTCCCGGTCGCTAATTCCTTCAAAGACCCCCAAAGGCGTTGGTTCGAACCGAACCTGAGTGCCTAGTTCCCCTTGCGCGACAGCATGGATGCGGTCCGCCGCCCGCTCTTTGAAACGAATAATACCGCCGGGCACATGCCAGCCTGCTCCATAGAATTCATCATCCCGCCACGTCAGCAGGGTGCGGCCTTGTTCATCCTGAATCAGAAGGTCGACATTTGGCAGCGGAGTGATACGGCTAAGAAACAGAAAGATTTCTTCGGGGAGTCCTTTGCGAGGGTCGTCAATGGCAGACTCTAAAGTTTGCAGGGCAGGGCGAAGGTCCATGGGAAACAAATGCAGTCTTCAGACTAACATTCCAGAAAAAATGCAATTGCATGGAAATTTCTGAAAGGCTTCTTCCTTTCGCGGCATTTCCGCCGTGAAAGGAATTATTCTTATGCGTTTGTTTCTGTTTCGTGCCTTGGTGACGCTTATGGTGTTCACGGTCACCAGCAAGGCTGCTCCCCATTCCGGCTCAGGCTCGCTTTTCCGGCTACTTCCAAATGGCAACGGGCAGGAAGAGACTTGCCCTTTGCGTCATACGGACGTAAAAGCGGACGTCAGTGGATTTCTGGCACACGTCACCGTAACGCAGGAGTTTGTGAACACTGCCCAAGATACGATTGAAGCGGTTTACACATTTCCGCTTCCCCAAAACGCTGCTGTGGATGAAATGACGATTCACATCGGCAGCCGTACCATTCAAGGAAAAATCAAACGCAAGGAAGAAGCCCGCGCGGTTTATGAAGCTGCTCGTGACCATGGGTTTCACGCGGCACTGCTGGATCAAGAGCGAGCCAACATCTTCACGCAATCGCTTGCCAATATCCGCCCTGGTGAAAACATCAAAGTGGAATTGCGGTACGTGGAAACACTGCCGTATACGGATGGTTCGTTCGAGTTTGTATTCCCCATGGTGGTGGGGCCGCGTTACATTCCACGTGGTACGGATGGTTCGCGGATCACGCCGCCTGTGGCTGCCAAAAGCACTCGCGCTGGTCATGACATTTCCCTTTCCGTAGAGTTAGATGCCGGTCTGCCGATCCATCTTCTTCGCTCCAACACGCATGAAATCGAGCAACAGAAACGTGGTGAATCCCAAGCTTCCATCCGCTTAAAGGATCAGAATGAAATTCCGAATCGTGACTTTGTGTTGCGATATGACGTGAGCGGCAAAGGAATTGAAGATACCGTTCTGACGCACCATGACGCGCGCGGTGGTTTCTTTAGCATGATTCTTCAGCCGCCTGTGCAGGTCCGCGCGGAAGAGATTGTGCCTCGTGAACTGGTATTTGTGCTGGATACATCCGGTTCCATGTCCGGCTTTCCTTTGGAAAAAGCAAAGGAAACCATGCGCTTGGCATTGCATGATCTCAATCCGCGCGACACGTTTAATCTGATTACTTTCTCCGGTGATACACGCATTCTGTTCCCGCAACCCGTGCCAGCCAGCCCGGAAAATCTGCGGATGGCGGAAAGCGTTCTTCAGTCCAGCACGGGACGCGGTGGCACCGAAATGATGAAAGCCATTCGCGCCGCGCTAGATTCTTCCGGTTCGCGTGACCATATGCGAGTGGTCTGCTTTATGACGGATGGGTATGTAGGCAATGATTTGGAAATTATTGCAGAAATACAAAAGCATCCTGATGCGCGCGTGTTTGCCTTTGGCATCGGAAGCTCTGTGAATCGCTTTCTGTTAGACAAAATGGCCGAAGAAGGACGCGGGGAAGTGGAATACGTAACTCTGCAAGATAACGGTTCGGCTGCTGCCAAGCGCTTCTACCAACGCGTGCGCAATCCGCTGCTTACAAACGTTTCTGTGGAGTGGGGCGGGCTGCCGGTAACGGATATATACCCGCAACGCATCCCGGATCTGTTCAGCGCCAAGCCGGTGATGATTAGCGGACGTTATGGCAAAGCGATGCACGGCACCATCCGCTTACGAGGCACACTGGGCGGCAAGCCTTTTTCGAGGGAGATTGCGGTTTCCTTACCGGACGATCAACCCAAGCATGATGTGATTGCCTCGCTTTGGGCGCGCCGCAAAGTGGATGCCCTGCTCAGCCAGGACTGGACAGGAATGGAATCTGGCCGCGTGGAAGGAAAGGTGGAAAAGGAAGTGACACAACTGGGTCTGGATTTTCATTTGCTGACCCCTTACACGTCATTTCTGGCAGTGGAAGAAAGCGTAGTGAACGAGGGCGGCCGTTCTCGCCGCGTAGAAGTGCCAGTCGAATTGCCGCAAGGCGTTTCCTACGAAGGTCTGAATGGCTATGGCGAGCGAGCAATGAAGTTTGCTCCCGCTGCTGCAGCATTAGCAATAGGCGGCACTCCACCCTTTGTCGGCCAGTACATGACGGCTGCGCCTATTGCACGTACTGCACCGGCAATTTTCCGTAACGGGGAGACCCGAGCCAAGCTCGATTCCGTGCTGCTTCGGAAGTTGCAGTCGGCAACCGCAGGAGAACAGATCAACGTTTTGGTTTTGCTGGATAACAGCTCTGCGGAAACGCTTCAGCAGTTGAAGGCAATCGGCTTCACTCTTGCTGCCGGCCCGAATACAGCAAACATTGTGTCCGGTCGCATTGCTGTTGCGCAACTGGAAAAGCTTGCGCAACTCACCACGGTTCGCAACGTGGCAGCAAAATAACGGCACAAGAAAAGGGGCAGCCAGGAAAGGCTTGCCCCTTTTCTCATCTTTCGGCCGCGGAGTTTAAAGGCAATCCGACTCAACTGAGCCTATTAGCCTTTGAAAAAGGACTCCACTTCTCGCAAGGTCCCCTGACAATTACTAAATACCCAATGCCAAGTTCGCTGTTGTTGGTCTTCCATATAATATTGAAGAACTCGAAGCGATTCATCCCGATTCACTAATCGAGTACTTGCAGCGGATCGGGCTGAGATGGATTCCGGTGTATATCCATCGAATGGGTTGCCCTCTAGGGGAGGAATTCCCGGCTTTTCCCCTTTGCTTATAAATGCGTCTCTTAATCCTTCTATTGCAAATTGGAGCCAGCCTCCATATCCAGCTTGCAAAAGCCCCAGTGAGATTTGTCCAGTGACTATTCGACTCGTCATCTTATGCCGAATCAAAATCGTGCACGCTTGAACCAGTGCCGCGCAAAGCCCACCGGATTGCCCCTTGGCTTCTGCTGCCGTATCGGCTTGGTTGAAAGTTACTGGAAGGTGCTCAACTTCAGCGAAAAGAAACTCAATTTGGTTGCGAGTGGCAGAATTCGTTGCAAACTGTGAAATCTCTCTACCGCCAATGCGAAGCTGACCAGGAAGAAAATGCGCAGCCTGTGTCTCACCTGTGGGCAGACCCATGTGCATCATTGTTTTGCTTGAAGAAAAATTTTGTCGAGTTGCTGCTACGCAATCAACGACGCCATTCAAAGGAACGCCTTTCTGTCGCAAAAGGGCAAGGTAACCAAGTAGTTTGATTACGCGCACATTTCTGCCAATATTGTGCTCCACTGCTTGCTGGCGGAAATTGGAGTTACGGTCGATTTTTCCCTGGAACTTGCCCAGGGCGGCCAAAGCTGGGTCTGATACAGGTTTACGGTCCATAATTACTCTATACGGGAGGCGTTGTAGATTATATGCCTTTACACACGCATGTACCAGAAACAAATCAGGGAATTAATAAACCATATGCAATAAGGTGAAGAGTGACTATCGAAACCGACTTTTTTTCACCTCAAAGAGCCATCATATAGGCAACCAGATCTTCCTTCTTCTGTTCCGAAAGGTAGTCCTTGAAGGCAGGCATATATCCTGGACCCGTATTGATGATTTGCAGCAACAGATCGTGAGTGGCTTTGCGCCCGTCCCGCAGCTTGCCGGATTTTAAACCTTGTAAGCTCGGTCCATTTTTTCGTTCTTTGCCGTCAACATCATGACACTGGAGGCAAGTGCCATCGAATACGGCTTTGCCGCGAGCGGCATCTCCCTTCGGACGCGGGGAGTCTTCTGGGGAGGCAGCAAGGCCCGCCAAGATCACAGTAAACAGCAGGAAACTGAGAACAAATGGTTTAGAAGCCAAATACATAGATGAGATGACGTTCATTCTTTTTAAAGAAAAGAGCTTACCCTACCAGCTGCTTTAATGCTTCCGTCAACTCCGGGTATTGCCATACAAACCCGGCTTCTTGGGCGGCTTTCGGCAATACGCGTGCGCTTCCTAACACGCGGTCCGCTAGTTCCCCCAACATCAGCTTCAAGGCAAAGGCTGGAACACGCATAGGGGATGGCCGTTTCAGGGTTGCCTGCAATTGCCTGGTGAACTCCGCGTTAGTAACAGGGTTAGGTGCCGTACCATTCCAAACTCCATGTACATCATGCTCTATCGCATACCGGAACATGGCTGCCACATCATCCACATGGATCCAAGGCATCCATTGCGTACCGGAGCCTAGCTTACCTCCCAGAAACGCTCGGAACGCGGGAAGCATGGCTGCAAAGGCTCCTCCATCCTGGCCAAGCACCACACCGACCCGGATCTTCACCACTCGCAAGCCTAGTGTTGCCGCACGGTCCGCTTCCCGCTCCCATTCCTGGCATAATACCGCCAGAAAATCGGTGCCTGGGCCAGAGTCCTCTGTGAGAATTTCGTTTCCTCGCGAGCCATAGTAACCGATGGCGGAAGCACACACCAATACCTTGGGTTTGCGTTGCACTTTGGCAATGGCATCCACGAGTCGGCGGGTTCCCAGCACACGGCTGTCTCGAATTCTCTGTTTTACTTCTGGCGTCCACCGGGCAGCCACAGGTTCGCCCGCCAAATGCACCACCGCGTCGAAATCATGGAGGCTTTCTTCCGCAGGTTCACCGGAAAGCGGGTCCCAGTAGAAGGCACCCACGGCCATGCGCTTTTCCTGGCCGGGCGTCCTGCTCCAGATCGCGACATAGTGGTGATCTGCCAGCAAGGCGTCCACCAGCCTTCGCCCAATAAAGCCACGCCCGCCGGATATGATGCATTTCATACGCAGTAAGAATCCTCCTCTGTCCCCGTCGTGGCGGAGCAAGCACCACCAGTTACAATTAGTGTAGCGGCCTACCGTATGCGAGCATTCAACAGGTGGAAGCTCCTGTACGGTTACCTTACCGGACAGAAGCGAGTCAACGCCCTTCCCGTGGAATACATTGTGGAGACCACGGCGAAGTGCAATTTGTATTGCCCCATGTGCCCCAGGGAAACGCATAAGCAGCCCAAGGCGGATATGGAGGACGATATTTTTCAGCGTCTGGTGCAAGAGTCCGGTGCGTCTGCCGAACACATGATGCTGATCGGCTTGGGCGAGCCATTCATGGATCGCAAGATCTTTGATCGCATTGAGTATTGTGAGCGGCACAACATTTCCACGCTGCTTTCCACCAATGGCACATTTCTGGATGAAGCCATGTCCCGAAAGTTGCTGGCGACGCCTTTGGAGCACCTTACGCTGAGCTTTGACGGAGCCACCAAGGAAAGCTACGAGTTTTACCGCAAAGGGGCGCGTTTTGAGAAGGTGCGTGATAACTTTGTGCGCTTTGCGCGCATAAAGCACGAATCCGGTTCCAAACTGCAATTGGTGGTGCAAATGGTGCGCATGGAACGGAATCGCCATGAAGTGGAACAATTCCGTGCTTTCTGGAGCCAGGTGCCGGGTATTGACCAAATCCGCATCAAGGAAGATGAAACCAATCTGTTTAAGTTCGGCCACAATGCGGAAGACTGGAAACACCCTTGCCATTACTTATGGCGCGGCCCTATGTATGTGAAGCAGAACGGGGATGTGTATCCCTGTTGCCAAAGCTATATGTTGGATGGGCCGCCCGTAGGCAACATCGGACGTGAGCCGCTTTACCAGATTTTCAATTCCGAAGAAATGCAGCGTATGCGAGAGCTTCACGTGGCAAAGCGCGGCGGCGAAGTGAAAGCATGTGCCCAATGCTGCACCACCATTCCTCACCCTTTGCTAGCTGCGGGAAGCCTTGTGCTGCACGGCAAAACTGTTCGAAAGCTGCTGCCTGCCGTGGAGCGTCTTGCTTATTTGGGGAAATTACCGGGAAAGCTTCTGAAGCCATCCAATCAAAAGAGTGCGTGATCACGGAAAGTGCGACTAAAGGTCTTTCTTATCGTTATCGTTGTGGCGCTGATGGGTCCCGTGCGCAAGTTCGTCAACCCTGACGTGGTTGTTCAAGCGCAGTCCACAACGCCGCAGCAGGGTACAGCGGTTCTTCGTTTCGACGTCGTCTCGATCCGTGAAAACACGAAGGGAGCGGCGGGTGGAGACGGAGGGATGTTGCTGAGAGAGGGAATTCTTCGGGTCAATAACCTGCTCCTGAAATCGCTAATTACGAGCGCTTATGGAGTGCACGAGGGGTTGATCTTTGGGTTACCCAGCTGGGCAGAACAAGCTCGCTATGATATTCGGGCCAAGGTGAGCGATGCCGATCCGACAGTGCTGACTCCTATGAGCCGTGAACAGCGGCGGGCGTTGATGGGAACGATGCTGGAAGACCGGTTTCAACTGAAAGTTCACCCGGTCACCAAGGAACTACCCGTGTACGATCTCATCGTCACCAAAGGCGGGACGAGATTTAGCGAGAGCACTCGCGAACAACATGTAAAAGTGCAAAAGTTAGAGTTCACTGGAACAGCAATATCAATTCCGGGTTTGGCTTCTTTTCTGGAAGAAGTTGTGGAACGCAGTGTGGTCGATAAGACGGGTTTAAAAGGAGTATACGATCTTCATTTGCAGTGGGAGCCAGCCCTGGGCGGAGCAGAGCGCGATATGTTTCCCTCTATTTTCACAGCACTTCAGGAGCAACTAGGGTTGAAGCTTCAGCCGAACAAGGGTCCTGTGAAAACGCTGACCATAGATCATATAGAGCGGCCTTCGGAGAACTAACCCGGATGGAAGTGGTCACATTTCCCCTGACGCTGTACCTTTCTAGCCCGGGCGATGCGTACCAGCCGTATGCTTCGCCGCTGCTGGCAGACATTCATGGATTGCCGGCTGCTACCGTGATCACGGCGGGATTTGACCCGTTGCGTGATCAAGGGCGCAGCTTATGCAACCAAGCTGCGTGAAGCGGGAATCCAGGTCAGCTACACCAACTATGATTCTGTTTCCCACGAGTTTTTCGGCATGGGCGCGGTTGTGAGCCTTGCACAACAGGCGAACCAGCAGCTTGCTGGAGACCTGAAAACCGCGTTGAATAAATAATTCATTTCCCGGGAAAACCCAAAAAGCCATGTGCTCTGAATTTCCATTGCACATGGCTTTTGCTTTCTTTGTACCCTTTTTTCTTTGACTTGCGTTTCCTGATTCTGAGAAACTGCGTGTTCATGCTCCGTTCCCCATGGAGGAGAAAAGCTGTGCTGGCTTGTTGGTTGCTTCCGGTTGTGGTAGCTCCATCACAGCCGCCTCCTGCCTCACCCAAGCCTGCGAACTCCCACGAACAGCCGTCCCTTGCGCATGAAACACTGGAATACGCAGTGGAATGGCGCTTGATCAATGCCGGGCGCATGAAGCTTTCCACTGGTCCTGCGCCTGCCTCGGAAAAGGCCGAGGTAGAAACAAAACTTCATCTGGAATCCATTGGCTTGGTATCCCGTTTATTCCATGTAAGTGATGACTATACCGTGGAGATGGATAATTCCTTCTGTGCGCAATCTACATTCATGACGGCGCATGAAGGGAGCCGGAATCGTGAAACCAAGGTGGTTTACGACCATTCCGCTCGAAAAACCGTTTACCGTGAAAAGGACCTTTCCAAGAACACGGTAATCAACGCTGAAACAGAAATCCCCGCCTGTGTCAGCGATATTGTAGGCGGCTTACAAAAGTTGCGTACTTTGAATCTGGAACCTGGAAAATCTACTCAGTTGCCGATCAGCGATGGCAAAAAGAGCGTCATGATAAAAGTAGAGTGCCAACGCCGCGAGGAAGTGAAAACGGCCACGGGACTCCATAAGGCTTTGGTATACGAAGTTTATGCTTTTAATAATGTGCTCTACCGGCGTCCTGGTCGCATCCATGTCTGGTTAACAGATGATGCCGAAAAGGTTCCTGTGCAAATTCAGATTCGTTTGCAGTTCACCATCGGTACTATCATCCTCCGTTTGGATAAGGAAGAGAAAACATGAAAACTTTGATTCTCTTAGTTGCCGTCCTCGTCACGTCGGCGGAAGCACAACAGACGTCGGCGCAAAATACTCCCCTCCTTCCCACCGCAGAAGCCAATCAACTCGCCACCCGCATCAGCCAGTTAATGGAGTCCACCGCTACCGTAGTACCCGGACTATCTAATGCCAGTAATATCTTGATCGGAAATGCCAAGCAAACTGTCAGCGCCATGCAAGTGACGCCCGGCAATGCTGCGTTAACTTACGACTTGTGGAGTGAAGCAAACAATTATGTCGCTTTGCTGGATGCCATGCCGAAACCCTTCCCGTTGGCAGAAGCCGCCAAGCGCCAGTTTGTGGAACTGCGTGATGCTGTGGAACGGCTGGATGTTCACTTGCGCGCCTTGTTGGATCAAAAAGAGCACCAGCTTCGTAATCCTGATCGTGATAATCTCCGCCGCTACTCCGATGCGAATGACCGTTTGAATCCGCCCACCCAAAATTTCACGCGCGTCGTCTTTTTCGGCGATAGCATCACGGATTTTTGGCGCTTGAATGAGTACTTCACCGGAAAAGATTTCGTGAATCGCGGCATCAGCGGCCAAGTCACCGGAGAAATGCTGGGCCGCATGAAAGCCGATGTGATTGACATTCACCCGAAAGCCATGTTGATTCTGGCCGGTACGAATGATATTGCGAGGGGAGTTCCCTTGCGAACCATTGAAAACAATCTCAGCATGATTGCGGATCTGTGCAAGGCGAATAACATCATTCCCCTGTTTGCCTCCGTGCTGCCGGTGAGCGATTACCATAAGGCGGAAAATCCGCGCTATGAGATGACCAAGACGCATCCGGCTAATTCCATCAACGAACTGAATCAGTGGATCAAGGAGTATTGCCGGACCCACAATTATGTGTACGTGGACTATTGGTCTGCCTTAAAGGACGCGAGCGGCATGCTGCCCGCCGACTTGGCCGATGATGGGCTCCATCCAAATGCGAAAGGCTATCGCCTGATGGCTCCTGTGGCGACCCAGGCTCTGGACGAGGCTTTAGCCGAACGTTCTCCTCAGCAACAGCCGCCTGCCAAAAAGAAACGTAGCGGCTTGTTCGGCACAGGTTCTCAGGCCGCTCCAGAACATCCCTGAAACCTTTTTTCGTCCGGGTGCGACAATATCCTTATAGCTTTATGCGGTTCCGTTCTTTTGCTGCCACAGTTTTGTTGTGTTCCAGTGCTTTTGCCCAGGCAACCCTGACGGTAGATAAGGTGGTGCAGTTTGTCCGCTCCGCCATTCAGATGAAACAGCCGGATAAGCAGGTAGCCGCGCAATTACATAACCTGAAACTCTCGGAAAAGCTTTCGCTGAACAAAGTCGAAGATTTGCAGGGCGAAGGTGCAGGACCGAAAACAGTAGCTGCATTGAAGGAACTGAGCACAGCCTCTGCCAGCCTTGCGGCTCCTCCTCCGCCTGCTCCCCCGGTAGCTCGCAAAACCATTCCGGAGCCGCCTTATGAGGATCAGCAGAAGATCATCAATGAAGTGCGGGAGTATGCGCTGAACTATACGGGGTCGCTGCCGGATTTCATTTGTAAACAGGTGACGCGCCGGTATTATGATCCGCTCGGCAAGGAATCCTGGCGCTCGGCGGATGTAATTGTTTCCAAGCTCAGCTACAACGAAAAAAAGGAAAAGTATCAGGTTCTGTTAGCGAACGGTCAGCCACAAGCTACGGAACGGACCATGGAATCGTTTGGCGGAACCACGTCCAATGGGGAGTTTGGCAGCCTCCTTCGGTATATTTTTGAGCCGCGCTCCTCGGCAGAATTTCATTGGAACCGGTGGGGCCGCGTTCGCAACCACATCACTCACGTTTTTGATTACTCTGTGGACCAGGCGCACTCCCAATGGGGCATTCTGGATGGGGAAAGCAAACGTGAAATTGTGCCTGCTTACCAGGGGCAAATCTTTGTAGACCGTGATACCCATCAAGTGCTTCGCGTCACGCTGGAAGGCGTGAATATCCCCAGCGACTTCCCCATTCAGGTTGCCAAAACAGTGCTGGACTACGACTACACCACCATCAGCGGCCATGAGTTCTTACTGCCATTGAAAGCCGAAATCCGCCTGGACCGGGGACGTTATTACTCCCGGAACGATATTGAATTCCGCTCGTACCAGAAATTCTCGGCTGACGCTGTGATCTCCTTTGATGTTCCGGCTCCCCTGGACGAGAACAAGCCTGAGCAGAAACCGGACAAAGAACCGCCAAACAAATAACGTGCGGTGACTTAAAAGAAAGCTTCCCGAAAAGAGGGCATTCGGGCACCCTTCTTCAAATTCCGCCGTTTGCTGATTACGCGAAGGTTATCCACGGTATGGCTGCCTCCTTTAGAGAAGGGTACCCGGTGATCCAGGTGATGCTTTTGGGGGTTGTAAGTCCCTTTTTTACGAATGTGCTTCTGGATCACCTGACGCCGAACACTTTTCGGGATGTGCCGCGAACGCTTTGGCACCACCCCGAAAGCAATCCATCCGCATACTCCGGCAATCCCGGATGCAGCTATGTTGGGTAATCCGTACAGCTCAGCGGCCAAGGCGGCACCCGAGGCTGCAACCACTCCCACCAGAAATGCCTGGCACATCCACAGCAAACCTTGGCGCACGCAGTAAGCCACACGAATGCTGTAAGCCAGTGCTAAAAAGCAAAGCACGGCAAAAGTGGCATGCTGGTGCAAAAACGAAATGAAGTGAACTACCACAACTGCTTGCCCTCAGTGTCGCACGGAGCGGGGCTTAGAAATTTCTATCTCCCTTTACTGACCTATCCCTACGCTCTTAAGCGCTGCACGCAAAGATTCCTCGCTATGGCCACCACGCATCCATTTCACTACTTTGCCATCAGCGCTGATCAGAAACACCGTAGGAATGGCTGATACCCGGTATAAGCGATGGGCCTTCTCGGAACTATCGTCGATGGTAGGCAGCGTGAGCCCTTCTTTTTCCAAGTATTTCCGGGCTGTTCCACGTTCTTCGTCATTAACGCCGTAAACCACAAGCCCTTTCTCTTTGAACTCGTTGTATAGCTTGGAAACAGTAGGCAGTTCGGCCCTGCATGGCGGACACCAACTGGCCCAAAAGTTCAGCATGACTACTTTTCCATGCAAGTCGCTCAGCTTGATCTTTTCCCCTGTAATGGTACGCGCTTCAAAATCCGGCGATAGATGGTTGACCAGCACGGACGGAGGCTGCCCGGGAATAGGAAGTTCTTCCACGAGCTTGGCTCTTTTCGGGGGATCAAATATGAATAGTTCTTCCGAAACTGCTTCCCCGACAGAAAACGAACTGAACAGGATGTTTACCCGAATTGTGGTGGGTTCGCTGCCTTTGTGATGAATTTCGGCCCAAGCTAGATGACCCAGGACGGGGCTATCCGGGGAAATTGCCATTTCCGCCACCTTCTCTGTGCCGTCAGTATCCGGTTTCTCCATCAAATGCAGCACTGGCCAGCTTACCTTTTCCTTGCCAAACTTCAGAAGCATGGATTTGTTGGAAGTCACCGATTGTGCGGCCTTGGTGAAGTCTGCAATGTTCTGCACTGCCTGACGCGCATATTGCTCAGTAATGGTTCCGCTGGAGGAGGTTTCCGGTTCTTCTCCGGTCTCATTTCCTTCAGGAGCCAGACTGGCTGCTTCCTCCTCTGTGTATTCTTTTTTGGAAGGCAGATAGGACCAGGTCTTTTTGCCATCCGAAATCAGCCAGTACTCTTCGGCTCCCAAAGGTTGCAATTTCAGCAGGGATTTGCCGTTCTCGGCCACCGCCATCTGAATCTTTGCTTGCGCCGCGATTTGAAAGGGGGCGGTTCCCTTGCGGGCATCAATCGTCATCTCACCGCTCCACACGTAACGATGGGCGTGGTGAGACCGTTTTGCCAATTCCTGTAATGTTTTTGTTAACCGGGCATTTGCATCCGGTTGTTGCGCACACGCAGAAACGACGCATACGCCTCCTATCCAAAGCGAAGCAAGAGCAAACCGCATTTTGTAAGGAGCGTAGCATGTTCAAAGCAGCATCGTGTCTAAGAAGAATGCAACAGTATTGCAGTTCGTACTATGCTGTCGAAATTGACGCCGATTCTGGAACTGCGTTCTCTTTCTAAAGCTTTTCCCACGCACCGCGCGGTAGACCAAATCTCCCTCGCGGTAGCGCCGGGCAGCTTTTTTTCTTTGGTTGGCCCTTCGGGCTGCGGCAAAACCACCACTTTGCGATTGATTGCCGGATTTGAAACTCCCTCGGAAGGCGAGATTCTGCTGAGCGGCGAACCGGTTCATCACCGTAAGCCATATCAGCGCAATGTCAGCACCGTGTTTCAGAATTATGCTCTGTTTCCTCACTTAACAGTGGAACAGAACATTCAATTCGGCTTGCGGGAGCATAAGATAGCCGATCCGAAACCTTTGGTGGATGCCGCTCTGGAAACCGTGCAGTTGCATGGCAAGCACAAACGATACCCGGCGCAGCTTTCCGGCGGCGAGCGGCAGCGTGTGGCGTTGGCGCGATCTTTGGTGTTGAAGCCGGATGTGCTGCTGCTGGATGAGCCTTTAGCGGCACTAGACCCGCAGCTTCGTAAAGAGATGCGCCATCAACTGAAAGACCTGCAACGAAATGCAGGCATTGCGTTCCTGTTTGTGACGCATGACCAGGAAGAAGCGCTGTCTCTTTCCGACCGCCTTGCCGTGATGAACAAAGGCCGTGTTGAGCAGGAAGGTACGCCTGCAGAAATCTATGAGCGTCCATGCACCCGTTTTGTGGCCGGGTTTTTGGGGGCGGTAAACTGGCTGGGAAGCATCGGCATTCGTCCGGAAGCAGTGCGGCTTCAGCGGCATTTACCAGAAAAAAATGGTGCTTCCGGGCGCTCTGCTACCGTGCTTCGCTCCGTGTACCTGGGCCATACTGTTCACGTTTTTACACGGGAAGCAGAGGGCAGGGAAGTCGTGGCAGCTTTGCCCCATGGCAGCGAAAGCTTTCTTCCGGGTGACTCCGTTCATCTGTGCTGGAACCCCGAAGACGAAATCAGGTTAGCGGAATGAAACTGCGTTCTATGTTTCTGGCTCCAGCCCGCTTGGTGATGGCGCTTCTGTTTGCCGCGCCACTGGCCATTATCTGTGCCTATAGCCTGCTGACGCGTGGCGATTTTGGTGGTGCCGAACACCCTTGGACTGTTTCCAGTTACATCCGCTTTCTCCATCCGCTATACGGAGCCATTCTGCTTCGCTCCTTCGCCATTGCCGCTCTTGCTACCGCGCTTTGTTTGCTGCTTGGCTTTCCCTTGGCGCTGTTTTTATCACGAGCGGGAAGCCGCAAGAATTTGTACCTTCAGTTGGTGGTGCTGCCCTTCTGGACCAGCTTTCTGGTCCGCACCTACGCTTGGCTGTTTATTCTGCGTGACACAGGTTTAGTAAACACGTTTCTGCAACACCTCGGCTTGATTCGGCAACCACTTCCATTGCTTTACAACACGGGTGCTGTGCTGTTAGGGCTTGTGTATGGCTACCTGCCTTTCATGGTGCTTCCGCTTTATGCTTCCTTGGAGCGGATTGACCCGGCCTTGCTGGAAGCTGCGGCTGATTTGGGCGCACGCGATCTTTCCACTTTGTTTCGTGTTGTAGTTCCCTTGTCGAAGCCGGGCATGATTGCTGGGTCAGTGCTGGTGTTTATTCCGTGTTTGGGAGCCTATCTGACGCCAGATTTAATGGGCGGAGGCAAAACCGTGATGATTGGCAACTTGGTACAAAACCAGTTCACCACCGCTCGTGATTGGCCCTTTGGCTCTGCTGCCTCGCTCATCCTGATGGCCTTTTCAGGCTTGTTGCTGCTTCTGTTCCTTCGTTACTCCGACGAGGATAGCGCCAAATGAAGCGCTTTCTTGGCGTGTATGCAGCGCTGGCATTTGCATTTCTTCATATTCCCTTATTGATCTTGATTGCTTTCAGCTTTAACTCGTCACGCTTCACAATATGGGAACATCTTTCGCTGCACTGGTACCAAGTGGTGTGGGCTGATCCCCAAATTTCCGAAGCCACTGTGAATAGCTTGGTGATTGCACTGGTGAGCACCTTGCTTTCTACCGCGATTGGCACACTCGCCAGTTACGGCATGTGGAAGCGCCGCGCTCCCGTGGTATCCGGTGCTTTGTATCTCTCGCTCGTAACACCGGAAATTGTGACGGGCATTTCGCTCCTAGCTTTTTTCCAGTATGTTTTTCGCTGGTTTCCTTTCCGCCTTGGACTATGGACCGTGATTCTGGCTCACGTTGCTTTCTCCATCGCTTATGTCACTGTGGTGGTTTCCGCGCGGCTGCGCTCCCTAGACCCCGCATTGGAAGAAGCCGCGCAGGATCTAGGCGCTACTGAGTGGGGCGCGTTTTTTCGCGTAACAGGACCATTGCTGGCTCCCGGCATTTTGGCCGCTGCTCTGCTGGCGCTGATTGTGTCCTTTGATGATTACGTGATTACCAGTTTTGTCGCAGGTGTGGATTCCGAAACTCTGCCCATGGTGATCTATGGCATGGCCAGACGCGGGGCAAATCCTTCCATCAACGCGGTAAGTGCCATGATCGTGGTCTTATTCGGAGCAATCATCATCCTCTCCGAACGGTTTCGAAGTGCTTGAGAGAGAATTTTACATTTGCTTACAGAAGCTGAGAGAAATGTTCCATTAACTGTGCTGCTGAAGATTTCCAGGTAAATTGCCTCGCCCGCACTTGGCCAAGCTGCCGAAAAGATTCGCGTGCCTGCGCATCGGCAAGTAACGCGATAATTGCATCCACGTGATCATCTGGATGGTTGGGGGAAATCAGTGTGGCTGCATCCCCGGCCACTTCGGGAAGGCCAGTGCTGTTGCTGGTAACCACAGGCGTTCCACAAGCCATTGCTTCCAGAACAGGCAACCCGAAGCCCTCATACCGGGAAGGAAACCAGACAAGTTGGGCGGCACTGTAAAGTGCGCAGAGTTGTTCTTCTTCCTGAAAGCCGGCCAGGATAAGGGAAGGGCTGAGTGCCTTGGCCTGTTCCAAGTAGGCGGGGTCGCAATGGTTAATGATGACCAGATGGAGGTCCGGACACTTTTCTTGAATGGACGGCCACGCTTTCAAAATCAGATCAGCGTTTTTCCGGTGGTGCAACCCTCCCGGAACCAGAAGAAAGGGCTTATCCGCAATTCCTAGCTTATGAAGTACTTGGCGGCCTTGCTCGCTAGTAGGTTCAAAGAATCGAGGGGAAACGGCATTGGAAACCACGCGGAGGCGTGAGCGAATGGCTGGAAAATAGTGCCCCATCTGCTCTGCAGAAAAATGGGAAATCGTATGAAACAGGTCCGTTGTTTTTGCTAACCGCGAAAACAGAAGCTTCCATTTCAATCTTTGTTTCAACAAAGATGCACTCATTTTGTGAGCACCGGGTTCAAACAGTTGTGCGTCATGGCAGGTCACAGCAAGGCGTGATTTTCGAACCGGCACATAGGATTCCGCTGTGCAATAAACAATTTCTGCCTCCGGCCAGTAACTCTCAGCAGCAGGGCTATTCAGAAAATACCAGCGTGCTTGTTGGTTGGAAGTTTCGTTGCCCATAAAGTGGTACTGGTAGTCTGTCCAGGGTTTTCCCACTTGGTGTACAACACGCTGATGATCTTCCGGGTCAGCCAGCACTTGCAAATTTACACCTGGCTGTCGGGAAAGGTGTTCCGTCATTTCCCGTGCCACGCGCCCCGCTCCCGTGGAACGATAGATATTTCGCAAATGCACATAAGCCAGGATGTTCATAGGTGAAATGGATGTTTTGGGGAAGCGCAAAAAATGCGCAGCAATTAACCGTACGGCGTTCAGGCTTCGCGGCCTTTGTTAACTCTTGATATCAGTATAGCGCTAATCCTTGAGATATATAGGTGCAGCAGAGTGGAGGAACGTATCGAATGACACGCCGATTATTTTTGGTCGGGAGCGCTGCCGTTGCCTGTAGCCGGGATCGTCGCCCTCACCTGAACGTATATAACTGGTCCAGCTATGTAGCTCCAGAAACAATTCCGGATTTCGAGCGCGAATTTGGGGCGCGCGTCCGTTACAGCATCTATGAAAGCAATGAAGAGATGCTGGCCAAGGTCATCACCGGAAATTCTGGGTGGGACGTGGTATTTCCCACCCATAACCGGATTCCGCCCATGCTCGCCAATCGGCTTCTGGCTCCTCTGGAGCATGATCTGCTTCCCAATCTTGGCAACTTGGAAGCACGCTTTCAAAATCCATCATGGGATCCTGGCCTTCGTTACTCCGTGCCTTATATGTGGAACGCTACCGGCATTGCGTATAGCCGTGCTGTTCCTCCGGCTCCTACAGGTTGGGCGGATCTATGGAGTGCTCAATGGCAGAACCGACTCACCATGCTGGATGATCCGGAAGATGTGCTAGGGGCATGCTTACTCAAACTCGGGTTCTCGTTTGATTCCACAAACGGCAGGGAACTGGAAGCGGCCAAGCAGACTGCGATGGAGCAGAAGCGCCTCCTGCGGGCCTACCTGAATGCGGAAGTGCGGGACCAATTAGTTTCCGGCGACGTTTTAGCAGCGCAGATGTGGTCCACCACAGCCCAGCAAGCCATGGATGCTTCTTCCCGGCTGGGGTTTGCGTTTCCGCGGGAAGGTTTTCCCTTGTATGCGGATAATGCAGTGATCCTGCGGGAAAGCACCCGCAGCCGCTTGGCGCATCAGTTTATCAATTACCTGTTACGCCCGGATGTAGCTGCTCGCATTGTGCATGCCGCTGAAACGGCCACGGCCAACGGAAAAGCAAGAGCATTGTTGCCCCCTGCCGTTCGCGATAGCGTCACGCTGTATCCGCCGAATGAAATAATGGCTCGCGGTATCTGGCCTGTGGTGCTGCCGGCAGAAGTGCAACGCTTGCGGGATCGTATTTGGACGGAAGTTAAATCGGCATGAGGGCGACACTCTTGCTTCAGTGACAGTTCAGTCTGGCTCTAAACAGCATTTGTAAATTAGTTAGCATCTAGCCAAAATCTAGGTATGACCATGAGCGTTATGGAAGCGAAGCGTAAGCTGACTCAGCTATTAGCAGCAGTTGAGAAAGGTGAGCGCGTAACGATTGAACGTCATGGGCATATCATTGCTGAAATTGTTAAGCCGTCGGCAAAAAAGACCCCAAGCACCTGATTTTGACAGGTGATTAGCTATGCTGTTTTGCCTTCCAGCCCGAACGCGGTAGCTTCATGAAACAGTTCCCGCGCACATTCCGGTGTATCCGTACCAATCAAGCCTTTTTGTTGGGCCTGCCAACAGCGCAGTAGTTCCTCGCCATACGGTAAGGCGATCAGTACGCCAATCAATGCGAGAATAGCTACCACATATCCCTTGGGAAGTGGCTCTTCCTTCCAGCGAAGCAGAAATTCTGCAGGTTCGTCACCTTGTCCAAACAAAGCGAGAAACTGTTCCCAGTGGAGGCACACGGCAAAGGAAACCGCGCAAAAAGGCAGCATCTCCAGAAAGCTATGGGTATGTTGCTCCCTAGGCATTACGAGTCGCCGCTTCACTGCAAAAGCCACATCCCAAATTGCTGTCAAGCTATGAATGCCGAAGGCAGCCAGCATCAGCGCAAGCACGCCGGCATTGATTTCCAGCAGGAGGCCCGCCAGAATAGGAAGCCCGACTTCGGTCATCATCAACGCATGAATAATGCTTTCCTCCGTGCCACTGGTAGTCTCAATTTTGGTGCGCTTGTGCCATAGGTAATCCAACAGGCCCGGCACGAACCAGAGCGGCAGCATGAAGTACATCAGATAACGCCGAAGCACCACATCCTGTTTGGATTTACTGAGTGGAACTATCGAACCAGGAGCGCTCAGCACACGCTTAGCTGAAACCAAAGTAGGTTTGCTTTTGGTAAGCCGGTAAACAACACCGCCTGCAACGGTAGCCAGCAGGGAAAAGAATGTTTTCTGCATGAACTTCAATGAGGTGTTGCTGCGCTAGGAGGCGTAACGCGAAAGGTACCTTTCGCTTTTGCCGTGCTGATGAGCGTTGGGTAAAACTGCACGAACGTGTTATCCACTGCTGCATTCGTTGCGTGGCAACTGTAACAGGAAGCGGTACGGGGAAACAGTTTTCCGCTGGAAGCATTTCCTTCAAAACTAAAGAACGCCCACTTGTTCGGAAATCGGGATTCGTCCTTTACTTCGATTTCGATTGCTTTTACATCGGATTGGAAATGGCCGCCTTGGTTGATAGAGCCTTCACTCAGAGATTGCCGGATTTCCAACACAAACACCGTTTTATCTGGCCATGTGCCGGTTTGGAGAAACGCACGATATGCTTCAGGCCGTACAAATACATTGTCGAACAATGGATTTTGTGCGCTGGCCGAGGCAGCCGCAGGACCATAGGTCATTCCCAGGCCCGCGCTCAGAAACACCCACTCGCGGTAATTCGCGGGACGGAGCAATTGCCCGTCGCCGGTGTACTGCGGGCCCTCTGAACGCGACTGAGCTTGCAGAAACGCAAACGCACAAAGCAATAGACACGAACCGCAAATAAGCTGTTTCACAACTGTGCCGCTAGTTTACCAGACTTACATAAAGGTGATTCCATACCGCTCTGAAATCTCAATCACTCGCGCCATATCTGTGGCCGGGGAATAAGCGCCTATCTCTTCCAAATACTCTTCAAAACCTCCCGGCACTACTGTGATCATCAGGGTACCCTCCGCAGTTCCACAATTTCGAAACGTGTGAACGCTCCCGCGCAAGACCATAGCAATCTCGCCGGGAAGCAGACGCCGCCACTCTCCCTCATAGAAAAGCTCAAACTCTCCACTCGCGATCTGAAAAATTTCATCTTCATAGGTGTGCCTGTGAGGAGGCGGACCGCCGCCGGGAGGGCAGGTTTGCGTAAGCACGCTGGCCGAACCCCCGCTCATCCTTTTGGAGATCAGCACATCCACACGTTCTCCAAACACAGAAAATGTTTTCACTGGTTGCATACTTGAAAAAGCGTAACTCATAGAGAACTTGGCTCAAAAGGGAGTTCGATTTGCTGAGACTATGTTTTACAATTTTTTCATGCTGAAGCGACGACTCCTTTGGGCACTGATCGGCATTTGTGCATTCGCGGCGTTTGCCTCGTTTGCGTATCCCATGTATGTGATTCGTCCCTTTCGGGGCCAGGGAAGCAGAGAGCTTTTCCTTGCTTTAACGGTGCGTAGCTGGGCGCCAATTCTTTCGTCGGTGGCCGTCGTTCTGGCAATGATTACTGCTGTTTTATTATGGCGGGAAACAAAACGCATTTTGGCGCGAATCACGTTAGCCTCCGTTGCACTGCTCACGGTAGGATTTGCCTTTCTTTCCCATGTCAACGTATACGAACTCATGTTCCATCGCATTGATGCTCCGGAAACTTTACCGGCCAGCGCAGTGAAGTTGGCAGGCGATGATATGTTGCTTGCCATCAACATCAATGGGCATGCACGCGCTTATCCCATCCGAATGATGGGTTACCACCACATCGTAAATGACTGGCTCGGCGACGTTCCGGTGGTAGCCACGTATTGAACGCTCTGTCACACCGGTCTGGTGTGGAAGCGAAGTGTAGAAGGACGCGCTCTGACCTTCCGGCTTGCCGGAATCAACAATCAGAACTTTCTGATGCGTGATGAAGAAACCGGCTCTTACTGGCAACAGATTAGCGGCAAGGCGATCTCCGGCCCTTATCGGGGAAAGCAACTGGAACTGGTTCATTCAGATGAATTGAGCTTCGGGCTTTGGCATACGGAGAATCCGCAAGGAACAGTGCTGCGGCCTGTGGAGCAGTTTGCCTCAAAATACGAAGCCAAGGATTGGGAGACCACTCTCCAAAAGGCCCGCACTGTGGTGGATACAGGAAATACTCCCTACGGACCGCGTGAGCTGATGCTGGGAGTGGAGCATAACGGAGTTGCTCGGGCTTACGTGCTCCAGCGTGTATTGCAACAAAAACTTGTTCAGGATCGAATGGGCGCTACTTCATTGATTGTTTTAGTGGGTCCAGATGGGAAGTCGATTCGGGTGTTTGAAACGCATATCAAAGGCTTTGATGCCGTTCCCGAATTTTACCGGGATGTGGAACAAAATATGGAAAAGGGCAAGCAAGACCTATCCAATAGTGACAAGTCATTTCTGATGGATTCCCTCACAGGCAGTCATTGGAATTTTCAGGGGTGCGCCATACAAGGTCCGGCTTCTGGCGAATGCCTCCAGCCTTTGCCTGCTTTGAAAGATTACTGGTTTGATTGGCAGCTTTACCATCCGCACACCACCGTGAACAAAATGTAACTGCCTAATGCCTCCACGCCGCTCTCCGGACATCGCTGTACACTGGATCATGATTTCCCGAGAGCTTTTCGCCCTGTTGCTGCTCGTTCCTGTGTTGAACGCGCAAAATCCAACCACTATGTTTCCGCAGGTGCGCGCTTCTCACGAAATGGCTGCTGCCGGAAATCAAATGGAAGTGGAAGCCGGATTCCGCATTCTTCAGCATGGCGGCAACGCAGTAGACGCCGGGGTAGCTACCGTTCTGACTGCTGCCGTTACCGAACAGGACCACTTCGGGCTCGGCGGGGAGATGCCGCTCATTATCAAAATGGCCAATCAGCCGCCTGTGGTGATCAGCGGCGTAGGTCCCGCTCCTGCAAAAGCGACTGTGGCGTTTTACAACTCCCGTAAACCGGAACCTTGGGAAATGGATGGCAAGCCAATGCCGCCTATTCCCGCGCAAGGAATTCTTGCTGCCACGGTACCCGGTGTGTTTGACGGCTTGATTCTTGCGTTGCAAAAGTACGGCACCATGTCATTCGCAGACGTGGTGGAACCTGCTCTGGAACGTGCCGAAGGATTTCCGCTGACTGACATTTGGGTGCAGTACCTGCAAACCACCGAGAAGCTTCTGCGCCTCTGGCCCACTTCGGTGGATTTCTTTTTCCCCAATAAAGGCGCCATGCCGCAGCGCGGCGATATCTGGAAAGCCACCAACCTGGTCGGTACTTTGCGGGAACTGATGACGGTGGAAAAGCAAGCACGCGGCAATCGGCAGGCAAAGCTCACTGCAGTACGTGACTACTTTTATAAAGGCTCAATTGCCAAGCGCATTGGGGAGTTCTCGGAAACCCATGGCGGGTTGCTTACCTACAATGACCTTGCCGCGTATCATGCGGAAATAGATACACCCCGCACCACCACGTACCGCGGCTATGAAATTGTGAAACCTGGTTTCTGGACACAAGGTCCGGTGATGCTGGAAGCGCTGAACATGCTGGAAGGATATGACCTGAAAGCAATGGGCCATAATTCACCCGAATATCTCCACACCGTAGTGGAAGCGGCAAAACTGGCTTTTGCCGACCGCGACCGTTTTTATGGCGATCCTAAGTTTTCCAAGATTCCCGAAGATACATTGCTCTCCAAGTCGTATGCGGAAAACCGCCGCAAGCTGATTGACCCCGCGCAAGCCTCCCTGGAATCCCGGCCCGGCGATTTTGCGCCGCCAATCCCGATGGGGAACACCACAACGCCTTCGGTGGGCGTGCAAGATACAACTTGCGCTAACGTGGTGGATCACTGGGGCAATGTTTTCTCCGCCACTCCTTCCGGCGCTTGGCTTCCTTCGGTGATTGCCGGAGATACGGGCATTCCCTTAGGAACACGACTCCAAACGCTGGTTACCGTTTCCGGTCACCCGAATGAACTGCAGCCCGGCAAACGTCCACGGGTCACGCTAAGCCCCACCATGATTTTGAAGGATGGCAAAGTGTTCGCTGCTCTATCTACACCTGGGGGCGATAACCAGGATCAAGCACTTCTCCAAGTGGTTTTGAACCTGATTGATTTTGAGATGCCTGCTCAACAAGCTTTGGAAGCACCCCGCTTCCAGACAGAACATTTCTATGCGTCCTTCGCCATGCATGAATTTATTCCGGGCAAGCTGAACCTGGAAGGCCGCATTCCGAGAGCCACGGCGGAACGCCTTACCGCCCTGGGACATAAAGTAAACGTGGCAGGCGAGTGGAGCAATGGCAGTGCGCCCACGCTGATTAAGATTCTACCGAATGGCGTGCTGGAAGGCGGAGCCGATCCGCGCCGAAGCCGCTTTGTGTTCGGGAATTAAAGTCGCATGTCCGCTGTGCCGGATTCCGTGTTTGAAGCCGCTGTAGATGCCATCATCAACGGTGACTTAGGGACACTGAAAACATTCCTAAGCGACCATCCGGCCTTGGTGCGTGAGCGTTCCACGCGTGGTCACCATTCCGTTCTGCTGCATTATGTGGCCGCAAACGGAGTGGAAGATGTTCGCCAAAAGACGCCCCACAACATTGTGGAAATCACAGAACTCCTGTTGGACGCCGGTGCGGACGTCCATGCAGAGTCGGATGCATATGGCGGACGATCCACAACGCTGGGGTTAGCGGCAACCAGTTGCCACCCGGAAAAGGCGGGGCTTCAGCTTCCACTAATGGAATTGTTGATCCAGCATGGTGCCCCTATTGAAAACCCCGACGGATCAAGCCTGGTGAATGACTGCCTTCGGAATGGACGTGGGCAGGCAGCCGAGTTCCTGGCCAATCGTGGTGCCAAGTTGGACCTGGAAGCGGCAGCAGGAGTAGGCAGACTCGAAGTGGTCAAAAGCTTTTTTGCAAAAGATGGCAACTTAAAACCTTCTGCAACCTCCCAACAAATGGAAGACGGATTTGCTTGGGCCTGTGAATTTGGCCGAACAGGAATTGTCGATTTCTTGTTGCAGCACGGAATGGATGTACAAGCAAAGCTCAAACACCATGGGCAGACTGGCCTTCACTGGGCTGCACTCGGTGGACATATAGACACGCTTCGATTGCTGCTACAACATGGTGCACCGTTGAATCCCAACGACGAGCATTATGGAGGAACGCCGTTAGATTGGGCGCGATATGCTTCCGAGAATCCAGCGAAAAGAGCAGACCGCAGCCGCTATGAGGAAGCCATAGTACTACTGGTTCAGGCAGACGCTAAAAGATGGGAAACTAGGCGAGAGTAGTACAGTTTGTTCCAATTGACAGCGCCTTCAACAAGCCTCTTATGGGCAATGTTTGTTAAAATTGATCACCGCTGTCAGGCGGCAAGGCAGTTGCATGCTATTCAATAGCCGACAGTTCCTCTACTTCTTTCTTCCGATCACTTACCTTGTTTTTTGGAAGCTTACTTCCAAGCAACAACGTTACATATGGCTCACCATCACTGGCTACGTGTTTTACTCTTTTTGGAACTGGAAATTTTGTGCGTTGATGGCTCTTTCTACCGCCGTCAGCTATTTAGCCGGGCTTGGCTTTCTGAAATGGAATGAGCCACGTATACGGAAGCTTTGTCTAGTAAGCCCCATTATCTTTGACCTCGCGCTACTCGGTTTTTTCAAATACGCAAATTTTGTCTTATCCAGCTTCAGAAGCATAAGCAACGCACTCCATTTTCCAATTTCTACCATCACATTCGACATTATTCTCCCAGTTGGTATCTCCTTCTACACGTTTCACACGATTACCTACATTGTCGATAGCTATCGGAAGGTGATTACCCCAACTCGCAATTTCTTTGAATTCTCCTGCTACGTCTCTTTATTTCCGCAGCTAATTGCTGGTCCTATTGTTAGGTTTCGGCAGGTGGAAGCAGATTTGGAGCAAATAGACAAACCGAATCGCAAGGCAATGATGAACCGGGGTTGGTCATTCTTCGTGCTTGGACTCATAAAGAAGTTGTTGGTGGCCGATTCTATTGCAATGGTGATCGACCCTGCTCTATTGCATTGGCAGCAGCTTTCCAGTGCGGGTGCATGGCTATCCATGCTGGGTTACACCTACCAGTTGTATTTCGACTTCTCAGGATATAGCGATATGGCGGTTGGTCTTGGGCTTATGTTCGGCATCCGCTTGCCACAGAATTTTAATTCGCCTTATAAGGCCATCGATCTAGCGGATTTCTGGCGCAGGTGGCATATTTCCCTTTCCTCAATACTTCGCGATTATTTGTACATACCGCTTGGGGGAAATCGTAAGGGCGAATGGAAAACTTACCGAAATCTGATCGTCACTATGTTGCTCGGTGGCCTTTGGCATGGAGCAAACTGGACCTATGTGATTTGGGGCGGCTACCACGGACTTCTGCTAGGCTTATCCAGAGTTGGATCTACTCGATTGATACAAGTGCCAGGATGGCTTCGAGCTTCTGTCACTTTCTTGTTGGTTGTGATCGGGTGGGTCTTGTTCCGTTCTCAGGATTATGGAATGGCAACAGGATTACTTCATCGGATGTTTGTTCACACGGATGGATCTATGCCGATAGGATGGCCGACTTTAATACTTGCCGCTACGGTAGCGGCTGCGCTTGCCCACATTGGCCCTAACACTTTTGAGTTGTCCCACAATTGGAGTAAACCTGCCACAATCGGGCTGACCCTGCTTTTTGGAGTTTGTCTTGCCACTATTTATGGCTTCCAGCAATCTCCATTTCTCTACTTCCAGTTCTGATCCCATGTTGGCTCCCTTACAAGAGAATCAGGAAACTACAGAAAACAGAAAAACCACAAGGAGTTTTAGCCTTAGCATTTTCATTCCTCTAGTGATTGTCGGCAGTTTGATAGCAGATGTGGGACTCCGATTCCTGCCTCCTGAACGCATTGCATTCAGAGCTTGGGAGGCTGCCATTCTTTTTCCGACGGCTGATGGGCCATTCACCCCAAATTTGGTTTACCACAATGAGCATGCGCATGGCGATTTAGCAAACTTGGGCAACTTACGATCCTTGAGAGTTTATAGACCAGAGCATTTCACCACAGACGCATTTGGTTTTCGGAATACACCTGCTTCAAAGGACCGAGATATCCAGACTCTTGTAGTGGGTGATTCTTTTACCGGAGGAGCAGCTCTCTCCGATTCAGAAACAATCACTGAACAATTAGCCGAGATGACTCACACGGGAGTCTACAATTGTGGCGATAGACTGCCTTGGCGCGAAGTAGAAAAGTTGATCAATCGCCTTCATCTAAAAGGCGGGCTAGTTATCTGGGAGCTTCTGGAACGGGGAAGAATCGAAGCTCCGGTGCAATTTGAAGAAAATACCAGCCTGCCAGACAAACTTTTCAAATCAATAGCTCGTTCTGACTCGTCTTTGTACAACAAGTGGAGAGGTTATTGGTGGTTTGCAAACTCAGCTTACAACCCATTACGATTTGCTACTACACAGATGTTCAGGTTGGTACAAGACGATTGGTGGCTGCCCAATGTGTCAGAATCCAACGTCGTCGTGAAGCCGCTAAAAAACGGGCAACAGTTCATCTTTCCTGTGAATGAAGTGAAGATGTTCGGCAGAAAACGTCTAGTCGGTACAGATCCATACGTACAACTTCAGGCCGCTGTGAGGGCTACCGGTAATCAGCTTTTAGTCCTTCTAATTCCGGATAAATATACTGTCTACTACTCTCTGCTGGATCGATCTGATAACGGACCTTTCCAGGAAGACACAACATTAGCCGACTTGACCCGAGGACTGCAGACACGTGGAGTTCCGGCACTAGATTTAACGCAAGCATTTCAACAGGAAGCTGCGAATGCTCTTCAAACCAATCATTATCTCTACTGGCCTGATGATACTCACTGGCAACCCGCTGGAGTGAAGATTGCTGCTCAGCAAGTTGTAAAACGGCTTTTAGAGTCAGATCTGAAGCAAGCTTCTGGTGTCAAGTTCTAGGATGTATAAGTTATGTAGTTCAGCATCATGGTCAAAGCTTTTCCACGGTGGCTGACTTCGAATTTTTCATCAGCAGGCACTTCTGCCAGCGAGCAACCGAAAGGCGGATAGTAAAATAACGGATCGTATCCAAATCCTTCCGTGCCTTGGGGGGCATGGAGGATTTCGCCTTCCACTTCGCTGCGAAATGTTTGCAGCAAGCGTCCATTTTTGGCTAACGCAATGACGCATACAAAGCGGGCGGAACGGTTTTGGACACCTTCCATTTCCCGCAGCACTCGCTGGTTATTTTCCTCTGAGTTGCCGGCATACCGTGCAGAATAAATACCCGGCGCTCCACGGAGCGCATCCACTTCCAGGCCGGAATCATCGGCAAACAGCAAGCCGGGTGCGTGGGTGCTGTAGTACAACGCTTTGGTTACGGCATTTTCTTCAAACGTGGTACCGTTTTCCTCGCATGGTTCAATGCCGGTAATCGCCTCAATCTCAAGGCCAGGGCGCGTGGCAAGTTGGAATTCACGCAATTTGCCCGGATTGCTGGTGGCGCAATACAGCTTCACGAAAGCGGAACCAGACCCTTTTGCAACGCAATCAATTCCCGAATGCCAACGCGGGCAATGGATAGCATTAACCCCATTTGTTCATCATCAAATGGCTCTTGTTCCGCCGTGCCTTGCACTTCCACGAACTTGTTCGCTCCCGTCATCACGACGTTCATGTCCACTTCCGCGCTGGAATCTTCTTCGTAGCAAAGGTCTAGCATGGCTTGCCCTTTGTACATCCCAACGCTGGTGGCAGCTACATAATCCCGAATAGGGGAACGCTTCAACGAGCCTCCGGCGACTAACTTTCCAATTGCCACTGCCATAGCCACAAAGGCACCCGTAATGGAAGCGGTTCGCGTGCCGCCATCGGCTTGCAGAACATCGCAATCCAGCGTAATGCTGCGTTCGCCTAGGGCTTGGAGGTTCACCACGGAACGGAGAGAGCGCCCGATTAATCGTTGAATCTCCTGCGTACGGCCAGAGGGTTTACCTTTTGTCACCTCGCGTGGGGTTCGCTTGGAGGTGGCGCGCGGCAGCATGGAATATTCCGCAGTCACCCAACCCTTGCCGCTGCCCCGCAGAAAAGGAGGCACACCTTCGTCCAGGGAAGCTGCGCACAGAACGCGCGTATTTCCCACCGTGATCAGCGCGGAGCCTTCCGCCGTAGCTAGGTAGCCGGTCTCAATCTTGACCGGTCGCATTTGATCCAAATTCCGGTTATCAGCCCGCATATTTCATCACCAGGAACAAAAGTACGCCCACAGCAATTACCATCAGAATCACCAGAACCACACAAGGCAAGCCGCCCCGTACAGGCGGCACCACATTGCTTTTGCCTTTGGCTGGTTTCAATTTAGCCATAACGAATTAAAATCCTCCGGAGGCGAGCCGTCGAGGATTGTTCACAATAAAGAAAGACAATGATGCTCGTTTCGCGCCGTAGCGCAATCCTCAGTGTACTGGTTCTTGCCGCCTGCTCAAACCAGGAAAGCGCTCCTCCTCGGCTTCCTCCAAGCGCCTCATTCGGCTGGCAGTTGCAATCTCTCCATGCGGGAAAGCCGGAATCCGCGCCCCCTTCGGTGCGCGCCATCGGCTTCGGCAAGGTATGGCGTGCAGAATATGGCGGACCGGGCACGGCGCATGTGGACCTGTATCAAACAAAGTCGGAAGCGTCCGGCTTGGAAATGATGCAGAAATGGAGAGCCGCCGCGGACACGGTTGCCCTTTTCAATAACCACTATTTTGTGGTGATTTCGTGGGAAAAAGCTGAGCGCCCTGCCATCACAGCGCTGCTCAGCAGCCTGGAGAAGGCGCTGAAAGAGAAGGGTTAAACTGAAATTATGCCGGCAGTGGAACGGTTTTTTCAGCTTTCTCTTCTCGGTTTGGTGTTCTCCGGATTCCTTGCCGTGGCCGGTTCCGGTTTTCTCGACAAGCCCACAATTTTTCTGGTTTGTGCTGGTTTGCTTCTGCGCGGGTTGCTAGTCGCCGGCGTGGCTGTGATCGAAATCCCGATCTTTCTGATTAATGCGGCAACGCTTGCCTATATTGGTTTCTTTGCCCTGGATTATTACACGCTGTCGCGCGATCTTCTGCGAGCCACCGTGCATCTGGTTTGCTTTTTGGCTGTGATCAAAATCCTGACGGCTCGCACAAATCGGGATTATCTATACACGGCCGCCATTGCCTTGATGGAACTAGTAGCAGCGGCAATGCTCTCGGTCAACATGAATTTTTTTGTGTTCCTGTCCATTTACCTGGTGTGCGCAATTGCTGCTTTCACCAGTGCCGAAATGCGCCGCTCGCTGCAAAAGCCCAGCCAAATTGCTTCCAGCCAGAGAATTCATTTTGCTCCTCGCTTAGTGGCCTTAACCGGGTTTGTGACAGCAGGGATTCTCCTGCTGACCGTGGGCTTGTTTGTGATTCTTCCGCGCACCGCCAATGTTGCCTTTCGTCACTTGCTGTCCCCTCGTTTTCACCTGAGCGGCTTTTCGCGCGAGGTTACGCTTGGCCAGATTGGTGAAATTCAACGGGACTCGCATGCCGTAATGCATGTGCGGCCTTATTCCCGGCGTATGCCCGCCAACCTGAAATGGCGAGGAACTGCTTTGACCCGGTTCGATGGCAAGCGCTGGAGCGATCCTATCTCCGCTAATTCCGTTTTGCTTCCCCGGCAAAGTCCTGTGGTGCTTGCGGATGACCGGCAACGCAGCCGTACAGATGGCATCCGGTTTTCCTACGGTGTTGATTTGAACACCAGCGATTCGGACGCCTTGTTTGTGGCAGGAACTCCGGAATTTTTGAACGTCAATCACGTTCGTGTGATCCGAACTCCCACGGATAGTTACCGTCTTCTGGCTTCTCCGGCGGAAAACGTCCGTTATGAAGTGGCTACTTTTGTTCCTTCCCGACCGCCTTCTGAACGCCCGATGGAACTATCTGCTGGGGAACGAAGCAAATATTTGCAGGTCCCAGTGCTGGATATTCGTATTCCAGAGCTAGCCAGGAGTTTTGCCGGAGAAGGGCAGCCTTGGCAACGTGCGCAAAACATAGAAAACCAGTTGCGGACTAAGTTCTCTTACACCTTGGACTTGCCTGCCCAGCCGCCAGCCGACCCTTTAGCCAATTTCCTGTTCGAGCGAAAACGCGGCCATTGTGAATACTTTGCTTCGGCAATGACGGTGATGCTGCGCACTATCGGCATTCCAGCGCGGTTAGTGAATGGTTTTCAAAGCGGAACGTGGAACTCTCTTTCTAACTTATATGTGATCCGTGCTTCGGATGCCCATAGCTGGGTAGAAGCATTCCTCCCTAATGTGGGATGGACTACATTTGATCCAACCCCTTCCGCGCCGGTTGCTGCCCAGAATTCAGTAAGTGAGCGAGTTGCGATGTTTTTTGATGCAGCAGATACCTTCTGGCAGACCTGGGTCGTGAATTATGATCTGAACCGGCAAGTGACCTTGGCCCAAAGGGTAGAAGAAGGGTTTCTCCACCTCCGCTGGAGTTGGCCCTCTTTGGTAACTTCCTGGAAAAGCAAATGGACCTCCCCATTAACCAGAGAAAACCTTTTCTCAGCAAAACCGATTTTGCTGATCGTGCTTCTGGTAATTGCTTTCGGCTACTGGGGTCGCCAGTGGATTCGTGTTGCTCGGAATTGGCTGCTGATGCGAAAACTCCGTCACCAAAAGGGGTCACCTCGCGATGCCGCGCTGCTGTATGGGCGTATGTTGCGTCTGCTGCATCGACGCGGCTATCAGAAACCCGCTTGGTTCACTCCGGAAGAGTTTGCGGCTACGCTTCCTCCGTCTTCTTTAAGTGTATTGGTGGACGAATTTACGGAAGCTTATCAGTCTCTTCGATGGGGAGGGAAACAAGAAGCAGCACAGCGATTAACCGTGCTGCTTCAGGAAATAGAAGGGCTTTCCGCTTAATGCACCATGCTTAAACGGATTGGTTCTTCCAGGCGAAAGGTGAGAATCGTTTCCGCCGGAATATTTACCCCTTTGCCGCGTGTAAGAGCTTGCGTCGTGGTTCCAGCGGCTGCTCCAGAGATAGCACCTATGGCGGCGCCTTTGCCCCCACCCGCAACCGCGCCCAGCAAGGCTCCCAACGCAGTTCCACCACCCAAAAATCCGGCAGTGCGTTTATTCTTGCCGACTCCCGACCGGCCTTGTTCCACAATATCGGTCGTTTCCACACGGTAAGTACGGCCATTTACCCGTACGGAACTCATATCCAGTGCCAGTTCGGATTGGCCCTTTAGCTTGCCTTGTGCTTCCACAGAGCGCACAATCAACGTTGCATCCGCACCGCGTGGAATAGCTACTCGCCCCGTATTATCAATTACATTGTCTGAGACTACCCCGGAAAACGTCTGCCCTGGCGAAGCTGTTCTGGAGTCAATGGTTTCATTGGTGCGTACGCTCAAATGAGTCCCCGCAGAAACAACTCTTGTTTCCACAACGGGTTCCGGCCGCTGGGCGGGAGGCTCTTCCCGCACTGGCTCACGCGGAGGGGGCGGTGATAGCGGAGTAGAAGAAGCGAGTTGAGCGGGCTTTGACGGAGGGGGAGTTTGCACCACAGGTGCGGGAGCAGGCGTAGGTGCCAGAGTGGTTACCGGCGATTGCTGCTGCGCCGGGGCAGGAACAGCATTCTGCGCTACGCTTTGGCTTGTTCCATACCGGACGGAACTCACCTGCCCCATTGGGTATGTGCGGGACTCTCCGTTTGCCGCTTGCAAGGTAATTTCGGAAGTGGAATTATTCGTTACCGTTCCTGCGAAACTGCTTCCGTCCTGAAGAGTTACCGTTGCTTGCTGCCCAGGAGGGGCGTTGTTGGCAACTGGCTGTTTACTACACCCTCCCAGAAACGCTGCCATGGCAAGGCTGACAATAAATGCTGGTCGACGCATAAATAAAATTTTTTCCTCTAAATGGAAACACTGTTTTTAGTTGACCGTGGCAATGGTAAGCCGTACGCGATTACTTCCCTGTCCGTCGGCAACCAGATAAAATTCCATCAACCCTGCATCCAGCAATGGCGGTAATTCCACTTCCACCAGATACAAGCCAACATATCCGGGCGCCAAAGTAGACTTTATTACTGGAACAGCAGATCCGTTCAAAAAAGCCTGCATGTCAGCTACCACTGCGGGCGGGTGCTCCGCCGGAGCTGGCATTCCGGAGGGCCAAGCTGGAGTCACTTGTCCCAATCCGGTAACCAGAAGTTGGAAACGGGAGCGCGGACGGATTGGCGTTTGCTGTTCCAGCATCAGGCCGGTGTCTCCGTCCAGAAGCAACGGAGCGCCATCACGATCCAGAAAAATGACAGGGGAAATCGGCTTCACCGCCAAACGAAGCGTTGTCGCTGTTCCCGTTGTCGATTCCAGCGTCAGGCGAAGCTGTGATTCCTTGGTTTCAAAAGGAATCTGAATCTGTGATCCTTCCGGCGACCTAGCCAGCACAGGAAAGCTGGTGGTGCCTGCATAAGCGGCACGAAGGCTGGTTCCTATGACGCTATACAGGGAGCCAGGAGCGGCTGCGCGCTGACTCAGGTCAGCAGCGTTCACTAACCGTATGGTTCCTGCCTTATGGGGGGCTGCCGTTTCATAAAGGCCATACCCTTCCAAAGCCGTTTCCAGTTGGTTTCCTTCCGCATCCAGCTTTACGTCCAGTGTTCGGGCGGCAGGAAGCTCAGCATCCACTGTTCTCCACGGTGAGGGAGATCCCAGTGCGCTCAGGTCCATGCGGCTTAAAAACACCCCCCGATCTGTGGCTACATAAACGGCTCCGGCGGACCAATCTGCCGTGATGCCGTGAGCGGGAGCATCCGACAGTGTGCCTGTGATGTCATCCCAAAGCTGTCCGCCGTTGACTGTGCGGAAGATGTGAGCGCCCCTGGTTCCATAGGCTACTAAGGCGATTCGCGGCGTTTCCGGGTTTACCGCGATTCGTTCCACAGGTCCCCCCACCACTGCATTGGAAAGGGTCCAGGTTTGCCGCTTATCCACGGAAACCCAAATCTTGCCCTCAGCGCTTCCGGCGTACCAAGTGTCTCCTGATCCCGATAACGCGGTAATGTTGGTTCCCAGCAAGGCAGAAACTTGTTTCTGCTCCTCCTCAGGCCCGGAATCCAGAAATACCTGCCGCCATGCTCCAGAAGCAGTTTCCAGCTCCGCGAGGCCAACTCCTTCAATGCTGACCCGCAATCCCCCACTGAGCGGACCCACAGCCACAATTTCCCGAATCGGGAGATTTGGCAGTTCCTCATTCAAGCTGGACCAGGAAAGGCCGCCATCCCGGGAACGCCACAAACCTCGGTCATTCGCCACCACAATGAGTTGGGGGTCCAAAGGGGAGATCGTTAAATCGTGCTGTCCGGAACCGATCACGGAATGGTGCTGGTAATTCGTGAGATTCAGCCAAGAACGGCCCTCATCTTCGCTGGCGTAAACATCCGCTCCCAATGCATATATCCGGTTCCCGGAACTGGCCCGGATGGAAGATCGTGATTCCGGCAAATGATGAAGCGCTGGCGAAGAAATAGCTGATGGCCGAATCACCGCTGATCGAGCTAGCTTCCAATTTTCACCGTCCACGGATTCCCAGGTAATTCCCGACTGTGTCCGTGCAAACAGAGTTTGCCCGTCTAGCGAAAACCAAACAGCACTCATGGGACCGGTTGCCGCCCCAGCTAGGCCCATCTCCACGGAGGAGTTTCCCAGCTTCCGCCAATGGCCTCGTTGTTGTTGTGCCTGTGCTTCTGCGAAAGCCAGTAGCGAAAAGCTAACGAATGTTAACCATCGGTAGCGCAAGGCTGTGTTAACCCGACACACGGCAGTATCCATATCGTACCTCAACGGGAGGAGAGGTATTCCCTAAACGCTAGAGGTTCCATATACTTGCAAGCAGTGCGCGTTCGCGCTGCAAAGTGCTTTGCACTTGGAGTGCTAGACTATGGAGTCTACGTGAAAAGCCCGATGTTGTGCCATTCCCCTTTGGCAAGGCTTACCCTCCTCATGGCAGTTTCTGCCGTGTGGGCGGTAGCGCAGACCGGTGGAGAAGCCAAGGTGGTATCCATGGCTGGCCAAGTAAGCGTCTTGCGGGATAACTCTAAGTGGGCTTTGAATCCGGGAGATATCATTCAACCGCAGCAGATGATTGTGACCGGCTCGGATAGCTATGCTGTCTTCCGCGTAGCGGATGGAAGCACTTTCGACGTATACCCAAATGCCCAAGTGATCTTCCGCAGCAACCGGGGAAACTGGCGGGAACTGCTGGATATTCTTCTGGGAAAGGTGAAAGTACAGATTGAGCACTTTGGCGGGCAGCCGAATCCGAACACGATTCGCACGCCTACCGCCGTAATTGCGGTGCGAGGCACCATTTTTGATGTGGATGTGGAAGACAGCGATGCCACTACCCTGGTGCTGGTGGAAGAAGGCCGCGTAGATGTTCGTCATCTTACACAGCCTGGGCAGGTGCGGCAACTAAACCAAGGGGAATGGGTCCGCGTATTTAAAAATCAACCGTTGGCGGCAAAGGGTTACGATCGTGGAGCCATACTCCAACGTGTAATGCGTGCTGCTTCCGATGCATTGAATGAAGCTCTTTACCGCACGACTCGGGGCGGCACGGGTACCGCTGGAACCGGAGGCGCAACGGCTAGCGGCGACACTGGAGCGAAAACTCCCACAACTGGAAACGGAAGCACCAGCCCGACTCCTCCCGCTGCCACTGCACCACCTGCAGCCACTCCACCCCACTAGGACCCTGGAAACGGTTCTTCTTCAAAGCTTTTCCTGGGCGTGCCCAACCTTCCTGCTTGACTTCCACCGGAAGCCTAGCTTATTGTGAACGTTCGCTTGCGGTTTGCCGAACACTGCTAATCATCTGCCTATGGATCTTCGCCGACAAGGAGAGAAAGAGATTGTTGACCAGTATCTCCCCTCGACTTTGGATAGTGTAGATCAAGCGGAAGCCATCATTATGGAAGCCGCTGAAAAGAACGGCTTTGAGGAAGACGATCTTCACAAAATTGGGATGGCAGCACGGGAGTGCGTGGTAAACGCCGTGGTGCACGGAAACCGGTATAACGAAAACAAAAAAGTGCACCTGAATATCTCGTGTCAGCCAAGAACAGTATGACCATTCGGATTGCCGATCAGGGGGAAGGGTTTGACTTTGGCAGTTTGCCAGACCCGTTGGCGGAAGAAAACCTGTTGAAGCACTCAGGACGTGGCATTTTTCTGATGCGTGCCTTTATGGATGAGGTAGATATCCGGCCCAGTGCAACCGGGTGGCACCGATTAACGCTGACAAAGAAAAAAACATGTTTCTTAAACAAAAACCATTTCTTGAGTTGTGGAGGAAATCAAATCGTGAGTATTAAGTTAAATAGCCGCCAGGTAGGGGATGTCACTGTCGTGGATGTGGCGGGACGAATCACTTTGGGCGAAGGGTTCAAGCACTCTTCGCGATGCACTACGGGACTTGCTGACAAAAGGGACAAAAGAAACTTCTGTCTGAACCTGGGGGAAGTTTCTTACATCGATAGCTCCGGCATCGGCGAACTTGTCTCCGCTTTCACCACAGTGACTAACCAGGGCGGTCAACTCAAGTTGCTTGGCGTGAACAAGCGCATCAAAGATCTTTTGCAAATTACCAAGCTTTACACCGTGTTTGAGGTACGGACGAAGAATCCACCGCAGTACGCGAGTTTCTCCTAAATCCTCAGCGCTGTTCTACCCACCCCCTACAAAATGTACAATTTCGAGCTTCGCCCCTGGGCGAAGCTCGGTCGTTTCCCATTGTGTCTTTCTTGAGAATCACGCGATCCAACTCCACTGCCACTCGGTCTGGCGTAATTTCCAGATCCTGAAGCAAATTGAGTATGGTTCGTCCCACTTCCGATCTCCCGCGTTTCTCCATTTACCGTCACTTCCATGTTTGACACTCGTTTTCCCGGCTTACTATAGTCAAATTAGCATCTTGAACGTGTTTCTCTGGGTCCGAAGCTGCTAAATACCACAAATGCCTACAACCGCTGGGGAAGTTTGGTTCCCTGTTCTGCTGCAAATCGTGATCGCCATGACTGTTGCCGGTGGCATGATCGGGTTTTCCTATCTGCTTGGCAAAAAGGTGAAAAATAAGGTAAAAGATACGCCTTATGAAAGCGGAATGGCTCCTATAGGAGACGCCCGCGAACGGTTTAGCGTGAAATTCTACCTGGTGGCAATGCTGTTTATCTTGTTCGATATTGAGGCTATTTTTCTATATCCCTGGGTAACAGTGTTCAAGGAACTGCGCATGTTTGCCTTTCTGGAGATGCTGGTGTTTGTGATATTGATCCTTTGCGGGTTTTTCTACATCTGGAAAATGGGCGTGCTCGACTGGTCAGCAGACACGGAAAAGAGCCCCCGGAAAGTGTCAGCAAGGTCCTGATTCGTGCTTCCTGAAACTCTTCAGCAGTACCCGGTTGCCGTGGCAGTAGAAGATGCTGTGATCACAGGCAAGTTTGATCGAGGGGAATTAACCCTGGAAATTGCGCCGGAACGCATTGTGGAAGTATGCCGTCTTCTGAAAGACGAGCAGCAGTTCAACCGGATGAGTGATCTTACTGCCGTGGACCGCTACCCGGAGGAGCCGCGTTTTGAGGTGATTTATCACCTCCATTCTCTTCCTCGAAATGAGCGGCTGCGGTTGAAGTGTCGGATTCCTTTAAGCGCTCCGGTGATTGATTCTGTGTTTTCCGTGTGGCGTTCGGCGAACTGGTATGAACGCGAAGTGTTTGACCTGTTCGGGATTGAGTTCCGCAATCACCCGGATCTTCGCCGCATCCTGTTGCCCGTCGATTTCGAAGGCAACCCCCTGCGGAAAGATTACCCGGTAACCGGATCGAGAGTTTAGCAATGGGAATTTCTGTTACAAGTCCGTTGGAAAAAGAAACTGCCGCGCCTGGCGCTAAGCGCCGCATGACGCTGAACATGGGGCCGCAGCACCCTTCTACGCATGGTGTTCTCCGCGTAGAAATTGACCTGGACGGCGAAAACATTGTGGATGCCCGGCCTGATATCGGGTATCTCCATACTGGTATCGAAAAAGAATTTGAGGTCAAGTTTTATCAGCAGGCAATTCCGCTGACCGACCGCATTGATTATTTGGCGCCCCTGTCGAATAACCTTTGTTACTCTCTGGCCGTGGAAAAACTGCTTGGGCTAGAAATTCCTGATTTTGCGCAGTGGCAGCGCGTGATGCTGGTAGAACTGACGCGCCTGAATAGCCACTTGGTCTGGCTTGGTACGCACGCGCTGGATATTGGCGCTATGACCGTGTTCCTGTATTGCATGCGGGAGCGCGAAGACATTCTCCGCATTTTTGAGATGTACTCCGGGCAGCGTATGATGACCAGCTACATCCGCATTGGCGGACTGGCGCTGGCTCCTCCACGCGGATGGCAGGATCGCATTCGGAAGTTTATCGATGGGTTCCCTTCCAAGATCGATGAATACGAAGAACTGCTGACTTCCAACAGGATCTGGATCGGGCGCACACAAGGGGTAGGCATTCGTTCCCGTGGAAGACATGCTGGATCTAGGCGTTACCGGTCCGATGATTCGCGCTGCGGGAATTAAGTGGGATGCCCGCAAGGACGCTCCGTACTCCAGTTACGAAAAGTTCGATTTCGAAATGCCCACGCGGACGGAAAACGACGTATACGCCCGCTATTTAGTCCGTATTGAAGAGATGCGGCAAAGTACGCGGATTGTGAAACAGGCGTTGGATGGAATGCCCGCTGGGGGTAAGTATCAAGCCGATGCGCCGCATGTGACGCTCCCGCAACGGGAAAAGATGAAGACCCAAATGGAGTCCCTCATCTACCATTTCAAGATTGTGACGGAAGGGTTCCGGGTGCCGGAAGGCGAGGTATATCAAGTAATTGAGTCGCCTCGCGGGGAACTTGGCTATTACGTGGTCAGCGATGGCACGAGCAAGCCATACCGCGTTCACATCCACGGACCAAGTTTCGGCAACATTCAGGCGCTTGGTGAGTTTGCCAGGGGCTCGATGATTTCCGACGCGATTGCCACCATGGGCAGCATGGATTTTGTTTTGGGTGATACCGACCGATGACGCTTTCCCCTGAACTGGAAAATAAATTTCAGCAGTTGATCAGCAATTACCCGCCGGACCGGAAGCGCTCGGCCATGATTCCCATGCTGCTGTACGCACAGGACGAGTTGGGCTCTTGTTCTCCGGAGTTGATGGCGGAAGTGGCATCCCGTATCGGAGTGACGCCACTGCAGGTGGAAGAAGTGATGTCCTACTACTCCATGCTGCATGCCAAGCCGCTTGGAAAGTTCCATGTCCAGATTTGCACTAATGTAGCCTGTCTTCTGACAGGCGGGGAAGAGTTGTGGGAACAAGCCTGCCAGAAACTGGGAATTGGCCATAAGCAAGCTACGGCGGATGGCTTGATTTCTCTGGAAGAAGTGGAGTGCATCGGGGCTTGCTCGTGGGCTCCGGCGCTTCAGGTCAATTACGATTTTCATCACAAGGTCACCCCGGAAAAGCTGGAGCAATTGCTGAGTAGCTTGAGGAAAAATGCTGTATAACGAACCACATCCCGCAGAAGTTAAGGTCGTCTCCAAACGCTTCGGCATTCCCAATTCGCAGTCCATTGATACTTACCTGGCGAATGAGGGATATCAGGCGTTTCACAAAGCATTGGGCATGACACCCGATGCCATCATTGATGAACTGAAAGCTTCCAATCTCCGTGGCCGTGGCGGTGCCGGTTTTCCAACGGGACTGAAGTGGAGTTTCGTGCCGCGCACGTCGCCCAAGCCCAAGTACATCATGGTTAACGCGGACGAAAGCGAACCAGGCACCTGCAAGGACCGTTTGCTGATTGAAAACGATCCCCATCAATTGCTGGAAGGCATGGCGATTGGGGCCATGGTGATCGGGGCGCAGCGCGGCTATATCTATATTCGCGGCGAATACAGGTACCTGATCGACATCATGGACCGCGCCATTGCGGAAGCGTATGAGCGCGGCTACCTGGGCGATAAGCTGTTCGGCACTGAATTCAGTTTCCATGTGCGCACCCATACCGGGGCGGGCGCGTATGAGTGCGGAGAAGAATCGGCGCTGCTGGAGTCTTTTGAGGGCAAACGAGGCATCCCTCGCATTCGTCCGCCGTTTCCGGCGGTAGCGGGCGCGTATCAA
The DNA here is from genome assembly GCA_963791675.1 of Bryobacterales bacterium. Lineage (GTDB taxonomy): Bacteria > Acidobacteriota > Terriglobia > Bryobacterales > Bryobacteraceae > JALYXI01. The sequence continues at coordinate 478,477 of CAWBTD010000022.1, read as the reverse complement.
TCGCCCACGTTGCTGAACAATGTGGAAACATTTTCTTCCGTTCCTGCTGTGCTGCGCATGGGCGGCGCTGCCTATGCAGAGTTGGGAATACCCAAGAACGGCGGCACGCGGATGCTGTGCCTGTCCGGGCATGTGAATACGCCCGGCGTATACGAAGTGCCGCTCGGGTTTCCCATGATGCGGGTGATCAATGAATTGGGCGGCGGCGTCCGGAATGGCAAGAAACTGAAAGCCGTGATTCCGGGCGGCTCTTCCTGCCCCATGCTGAGGCCAGAAGAGTGCGATATCCCGATGGATTACGACTCGCTTGCCAAAGCGAAAAGCATGCTTGGTTCGGGCGGCATGATGGTGCTGGATGAGGACACAGACATGGTTCGTGTCGCTTTACGCATCATGCGTTTTTATCAGCATGAAAGCTGCGGCTGGTGCATTCCCTGCCGGGAAGGCACCACATGGTTAAAGAAGTTGTTGACCCGGTTTGTGGATGGCATGGGCAAGCCAAGCGACATTGTGATGATTGGCGACCTGGCTAAGAACATGTTGGGCCGAACGTTCTGCCCTTTGGGGGACGCGGCGGCGATGCCAACCATTTCCATTATTGAGAAGTTTCGTGACGAGTTTGAAGCATATCTGGAGCATGGGCCAAAACCCAAGCAACCGGAGTTTGCTTACGCCTGAGGGCGCAATTCAATATTTATGGCTGATTTAGTCAAGCTCACGGTGGATGGAAAGGAGATCCAGGCCCCGGCCGGGACTCTTTTGATCAATGCCGCCAAGCAGGCCGGAGTCGAAATTCCGGCTTTCTGTTATTCCGAGGGATACTCTCTCCAGGCTGCCTGCCGCATGTGCCTGGTGGAGGTGGAAAAAGCGCCGAAAATGATGACTGCCTGCACTCTGCCCGTGGCGGAAGGCATGGTGGTGCGAACCCAAACCGCGCAAGTGGCGGCAGCACGCAAATACACACTGGAGTTTTTGCTTACCAATCACCCGCTGGATTGCCCGGTGTGCGACAAGGGCGGCGAGTGCGAACTGCAGGACATGGTGTTCCGCTATGGGGCCGGGGAAAGCCGCTTCACGGAAACCAAGCACCATGAGGACGAAAAGCAGTGGTCGCCGGTGGTGTTCTATGATCCGGCACGCTGTATTTTATGTTTCCGCTGCGTCCGGGTCTGCAATGAAGGTATGGGCGTCGGTGCGCTAGGTGTGGTAAATCGCGGTGTTATCTCCGAGATTGCCCCCAACGAGCATGACCACTTGAACTGTGATGAGTGTGGCATGTGCATCGACATTTGCCCTGTGGGCGCACTGACCAGCGGCATCTACCGTTACAAGAGCCGTCCGTGGGAGATGGAGCATATCGGCACCATTTGCACGCATTGCTCGAACGGCTGCAAAACGACCCTGAGCGTTCGCAACGACCAGATTCTGCGCGGCAACAACCGCGACCATTCCGGCATCAACGGCGAATTTTTGTGCATCAAGGGCCGCTATGGGTTTGATTTCACGGATCATCCGGAACGCCTCCAATCGCCTCTTTTGCGAACGAACGGAAAGCTAGAACCAGTTTCCTGGTCCACGGCGCTGGAAGCTGTCGCAAAGAAGTTCCAGGAAGTGAAGGGTCGCGGCGGCCAGTTCGGCATTATCGGTTCCAACCACACCAGCAATGAGGAGAATTTTTATCTTCAGAAGTTTGCGCGGGAAGGCTTGGGGACCTACAGTATTGACCACCACCGGACTGGTGATGTGGTGACCCTGCTGGATGCTTTGAGCGGAACCACCGGCAAGCTCGCCAACACGCAAGATTTTTACAACAGCAAAGCCGTGCTGGTGATCGGCTCGGATTTGGCGCTGGAGCAGCCGCTGCTTTCCTTCCAGATTCGTGCAAATTTCCGGCACCATGCCGCGCACGTGTACACGATCACGGCGGAATCCTACCGGGAAGATAAGGTTGCCTTCAAGACTTTGCGGGCGCAACCCGGGCAGGAAATCGAGGCACTTGGTCAATTTCGCGAACTGCTGGCTGCGGAAACGGAATTGGTGGTGGTATTTGGTGATTCGGTAAAAGGCGAAGGGATACGGCAGCTGGTTCAGTTTGGCAGCCAATTGCCTTTCCCGGTGAAGTATTGCTGCTTGCTGGATTACTCCAACTCGCGCGGAGCAATAGATATGGGCTTGGTGCCGGAGCTTTTGCCCGGCTATCGTCCCGCCAATTTCCCAGGGATGACCGCAGCGGAAATGCTGGCGAATCCGGCTTTGGACGTTCTGTGGGTGGTTGGCTCCAATCCCCTGGAAAATGCTTCGCTTGCCTCCACAAAAGCATTTGTGGTGGTGCAGGATCTGTTTTTAACCGCTACAGCACAGCGCGCCGATGTGGTATTTCCTTCCGCTTCGGCGTATGAAAAAGGCGGCACCGTGACCAATGTGTGCGGAGAAGTCCAACAGCTAAAAGCTGCCCTTCGCACTATGGGCACCAAGCCGGACCTGGAAATTTTCGGCCTCTTGGGCCGGGAGATGGGCTTGGCACCCACGTTGGGTCCTTGGACCAACGACGCTGTTTTCAAGCAGATTCGGGGTGTTGTACGCGGTTATGAGTTGCCGTTCCCGATTATTGCTACGGGCGGTGCAGCACAGACCATGCCAGTCAATGGCCGAATCCCGGTTCCTAGCCGCCCCGAACTGATTCAGTCTGAACACAATAATCTGTTCACTTCCGGCACGCTAGGGCGGTATTCTAGGATCTTGAATTCAGTGCTGGAAAACGCCCGGTCTTAAATGGAATTCCTGATCATCAGCGTTATCAAGGCGGCGGTGCTGGCTGCCATTTTGCTTACCACGCTCGCGTATTTGCAGTGGGTGGAGCGCAAGGTGCTTGCGCACGTACAAGTACGGATGGGCCCTTCGCGTGTGGGCCCGCACGGTCTTCTGCAACCTTTGGCAGATGTGATTAAGCTGATGACCAAAGAGGACCTGCTCCCTTCCTACGTCAACAAAGGTTTTTACCTGCTCGCTCCCTTTCTGGCCGTTACCATGGCCTGATTTCCGTTTCCGTGATTCCCTTCGGACCGGAAATTACCGCGTTTGGCCATTCCACCTGGCTTCAGTTAACGGATTTGAATGTTGGCCTTCTGTTGGTGCTGGCGATTAGCTCCATGGGTGTGTACGGTATCGCTCTGGGCGGATGGTCTTCCAACAACAAGTACAGCCTTCTGGGCGGGCTTCGTAGTTCCGCGCAGATGATCAGCTATGAATTGCCGCTCAGCCTTGCGATCAGCGCGCCTTTGCTGGCCGCCGGAACTTTGAGTCTGCGCGAAATTGTGGAATCGCAGGCCGGGTACTCTTTTGGCATTATTCCCCGCTGGAGCATTTTGCAAGGTCCTTTTCCGCAGGTGATCAGCTTCTTCATCTTCTTGATTGCCGGTTTCGCGGAAACCAACCGTGTGCCGTTTGATCTTCCCGAAGCGGAAAACGAACTGGTAGCCGGATTTCACACCGAATACAGCAGCATGAAGTTCGCGTCATTCTTCATGGCCGAATACGCGAACATGATTACCATCTGTTCCATCACCACCACGCTGTTTCTGGGTGGCTGGCACCCTCTGTTTCCGGTGTCGCTCGGCTCCAACTTTGTTGCTCCGCTGGTGTTTTTTTTGGCGGGCGCCATCTGCCTGTACCATGGCCTGAATCCGGCGCGGCGCTTGGACCGGATCACGCTGCCCATTTTTGCCGTGATCTTTTTCGGGATTGCGCTTCTGTTTCTGATTCCGGCGATGCAGGTCTTACCTGATTCCGCTATTCTGGTTCGCCGCTAAAACCGGCATTCTCCTGTTTTTGTTTATCTGGGTCCGGGCGACCCTTCCGCGTTTCCGCTACGATCAACTGATGGGCTTTGCCTGGAAGTTTTTGTTTCCGGCGGCGCTGCTGAACCTGTTGATCACGGGCTTTTTGGTGGCCCTGTTCGGATAACATGGACGCGATTTTTTTTCTTCGTTTTCGCCATCATCGCGATTGTGTGCGCGGTGAATGTGGTGATCCAAAAGCATCCTGTCTCCAGCGCGCTTGTCATTAGTCGGAGTGATGGTGTCTCTGGCCGTTCTGTATTTGCTGCTGGGCGCGGAGTTTATCGCCATGGCGCAGATCATCGTGTATGCCGGCGCCATCATGGTGCTGTTTGTGTTCGTGATCATGCTGCTGAACACGGGCGGGGAAACTGCTGGCACGCGCTCCGTTACGGTTCGGATGCTGGGTCTTCCGGCGCTGCTGGTGTTCGTGTTGCTGCTCTGTTACTTTCTTGCAGGGCTTTCTTCCCGCTGGCGAACGAGTAGTGTTTGGCGGTTTCAAAGGCGGCGATGCCGCACAGCATCGGCATGGCCTTGTTTACGCACCTATCTGCTGCCATTTGAAGTCACTTCCGTTTTAATTTTGATTGCGATTCTCGGTGCGATTGTGCTCGCCCGCAAGGAGATTGACTGACATTGCCTTCCGGCGTTCCTATATCGTGGTTCCTGGTTCTGAGCGCGATCCTGTTTTCTCTCGGCGTTGCGGGGTTTCTGCTTCGTCGCAACGTCATTACCGTTTTCATGTCCATTGAGCTGATGCTCAATGCCGTGAACCTCAGCTTCATCACTTTTTCGTATCAGCTGAAAGCATGTCAGCGGACACCTGTTCACCTTTTTTGTGATGGTGGTGGCCGCGGCGGAAGCTGCTGTGGGGCTTGCCATCATTCTCACGGTATTCAAGAATCGCGGCACGCTCAACATCGATGAAGTGAACTCGATGAAAAACTAGCATGGAAAATCTCTGGCTTATTCCGGCGTTTCCATTCGCCGGCTTTCTCATTGAATGGCCTGTTTGGCCGTCGTTTCTCCAAAGCTGTTGTCAGCCTGATCGCCATCCTGAGCGTGCTTGGCTTCGTTTGCCTGGGTACTGAAGATGTTTCTCACCGCAGGCGACCTGAACACGCCCGTGGTGGAGCGCTACTTCACCTGGATTCGCAGCGGCGAATTCCATGTCGGCTGGGATTTTGCGGTGGACCGCCTCACGGTGGTCATGCTGTTGGTGATCACGGGAATCGGCTCGCTGATTCACATCTATTCCACCGGCTACATGTCGCATGATGCCAGTTACTCGCGCTTCTTCGCCTACCTGAATCTGTTCATGTTCTTCATGCTGACTCTGGTGCTGGCGGCGAATTATCTGCTGCTGTTTATCGGCTGGGAAGGCGTGGGTCTTGCGAGTTACTTGCTGGTCGGCTTCTGGTACACGCGCAAGAGCGCCACCGACGCCGGCAACAAAGCCTTCATTGTGAACCGCATCGGCGATTTCGGCTTCATGCTGGCCATGCTGCTGATTGTGGTGAACTTTCGGCACGCTGGATTTCGGTGCGGTTTTCGCGGCCGCTCCCGGCAAGCCGGCAGGCAACACTGACTGCCATCTGCCTGCTGCTGCTGGTGGGCGCGTGCGGAAAATCGGCGCAGATTCCCGCTCTATATCTGGCTGCCCGGATGCGATGGAAGGCCCCACGCCAGTCTCCGCGCTGATCCACGCAGCGACCATGGTGACGGCGGGCGTTTATGTGCTGCGCGTTCTTCGGTGCTGTTCACGCATTCGCCGACGGCCATGGATGTGGTGGCGATGATCGGACTGTTCACGGCCATCTTTGCCGCGTCCATTGGCCTGCTGCAAAACGATATTAAAAAGATCTTTGCGTACTCCACCGTTTCTCAGCTTGGCTATATGTTTCTGGGCTTGGTTGCGGTGCGTTTTCCGCCGGCATTTACCACCTGATGACGCATGCGTTCTTTAAAGCTCTGCTGTTTCTGGGCGCAGGCAGTGTGATTCATGCTTGCGGCGGCGAGCAGGATATTCGCAAGATGGGCGGCCTGCGGAATTCGATTCCCGATCACCTTTGCGACACTGGTCTGTGCTGGCCTTGCGATCTCCGGCATTCCGCCGTTCTCCGGCTTTTTCAGTAAAGACGCCATTCTGGTTGCGGCCTATCACTCATGCGCCGTGGATGTTCTGGGTCGGCGCGATCACGGCAGGCATGACTGCCTTCTATGTGTTCCGCGCGATGTTTGTGACTTTCTTCGGACAGTACCGCGGCACCGCGCATCCGCACGAATCGCCTGCTTTCCATGACCGGGCCGCTGCGGCATTCTGGCGCTGCTTTCCGATGGGCGGCGGATTTATCGTGATTCCGAAGTATCTGGACGGCATGTTCCCGCATAGGCGAAGGCAAGGAAAACATGATGCTGATGGTGGTTTCCGTATCGGCCGGCGTGATCGGAATCGCTATCGCCGCCTTGCTGTATTTGCGTGGCACGCGTGTCCAGCGGCAGAAGGCGGCGGCTTGTACCAGTTGGTTTACAACAAATACTACGTGGACGAAGTCTACGATGCCGCAGTGGTACGGCCGGTGATCTGCCGGCTCCCGCACGGTGTTGTGGCGCTGGGTGGATAACGGCGTGATCGACGGGATTGTGAATGCCTTCGGCCATCAATCGCGCGGCATTGGCGATCGTGCTGCGGCGGATTGCAATCCGGCAGCATTCGATCCTACGCCACGTGGGTGGTGTTCGGCTCGGCTGCTCCTGTGATCGTGGCTGACCGGGCTTCGGCGGAGGCGGAAGCCGATGAATCCGCTCGATATGCTGCTGCTGGTTCCCTCTGGCTGGCTTCATCGTCGTGATGTTCATGCCGAAGAGCAGCCCGCAGCCGATCAACGTCTTTGCGATGTTCATCGTCCCTGGTCCCCTTTTGATGTGCGCTGGCGATTGCCATTCGGATACCACGCCGGCGCGCCGGGACAGCAGTTTGTCACGGATGCTGTCTGGGTCCGAACCCGGAAATTCATTATCACGTGGGTGTGGATGGAATCAGCTTGTGGCTGGTGGTGCTTTCCGCGTTTCTGACGCCGATTGCGATGCTGCTCTCCTGGCATTCCATTCAACGCAACGTGAAAGCAATTCTTTGCGTTGTTGCTGCTGCTGGATTTCGCGACTGATCGGCGTTTTCTCCGCGCTGGATCTGGTTCTGTTCTATGCATTTTGGGAACTCACGCTGATTCCCATGTACCTGTTCATTGGCGTGTGGGGCTAGCGAAGGCCGCATCTCGCCGGCGCTGAAGTTTTTCATCTACACCTTTGCTGGTTCGGTGCTGATGCTGGCCGCGCATCATCTTCCTTTCCAATCGTGCCGGAACTCCGAACTACACCACCATTCTGGATATGGTGACCAGCGGCAAGCTGGCGTTAAGCTCGCAAGAAGAGCTGCTGCTCTTTCTGGGATTCTTTGTCGCTTTCGCCATTAAGCTCGCTTTGTTCCCGGTTCATACCTGGCTGCCGGACGCTTATACCGCTGCGCCCGCCGCCGGCCACCATGATGCTCGCCGCCGTCATGGCGAAGATGGGCACTTATAGTTTCATGCGCTTCTGCATTCCGTTCTTTCCCGCCGCCTCTCGCCGCTGCGCCCCGTGGATTGTGGTGCTGGCGATCATCGGCATTCTGTACGGCGCTCTGGTCGCGATCGTGCAGCCGAATATCAAGCGACTGATTGCGTACTCCTCGATGAGCCACATCGGGTTTCATCGTGCTGGGCATTTTTTCCTTCACGCAGCTCGGCATGGATGGCGCTGTGTACCAGATGCTGAGCCATGGCGATCACCACGGGCGCGCTGTTTCGTGCTGGTCGGGTTTCTGGAGCAGCGCCGGAGTCGCTTGGCAATTGCCGATTTCGGCGGAGTGGCAACATCGCGCCCTGGCTCTCCACGGTGTTCCTGGTTGCCACGCTTGGCCAGCATCGGTCTGCCGATGCTGAATAATTTCGTTGGCGAATTTCTGGTGCTGCAGGGCGCGGCGCAAGCTAACTTCACCTGGGCGGTGTTGGGCCGCACTGGGCGTCATTCTTTCCGCCTGCTACATGCTCTGGATGTACCAGCGCGTGTTCTATGGGGAGACTCCGCAACTGTCGCATCCACCATGCCTGATCTGAACGGGCGCGAGTGGGCGGCGTGGTCCCGCTGATCGTGATGATGGTCTGGATGGGGATGTTACACCCAAACTTTTCTGCCTGCTGTCAGCGGCAGCACCGCCAGGTTCTGGAGCAGAGCCGCGTCAACATGCCGCTTCACGTTCGACACAACCCCAGAAGCCCCTTTCGGAGGTTGCCCGTGCTCGCTGATTTGACTGCCCCACGGCGAAGAAATCATCCGGTTTCTGCCGGAGCTGATTCTGGCCGTCTGTTGGCACCGCGATGATGGTGCTGATTCCTGCTTGTCGGGATCGCTACTCTAGCATATTCGGAAATCTCTCGCTCGCTGGCGATGCTGTGCCGCCATCTGGGCGCGGCTTTGTATGCCGTCACCGACCCGGGCATGGCGTTCTCCGATCTTGCTGATGGTCGATGGCTTTGCCATGTTCTTTGCAGTGTTGGTGCTTGCCGTCGGCGTGATGACGGTGCTTTCGTCCTATCGGTTTTTGAAAGTGCGAAGTTGCGGAAGGCGGCGAATACCACGCGCTTATTTTGTTTTCGCTAGCTGGGCAGTGCCTCATGGTGTCAGCAAATTCGCTGATCATGATTTTCATCGGCCTGGAGATCTCCTCCATCGCTACGTATATCCTGTGCGGCTATTTGCGTGATGACCGTCGCGCCAATGAATCCGCACTGAAATACTTCCTGCTCGGTTCATTCGCCACTGCTTTCTTCCTGTATGGAGTGGCGATCATCTCGGGGCCACCCGCACCACCAATCTTGGACGCGATTCGCGAAGCGCATGGCAGGGAATGGCGCATCGCCAGCCATGGTAGGCGTCGCGGTGGCGCTGATGTTTGTAGGTCTCGGGTTCAAGGTCTCCGCCGCTCCTTTTCAGATCTGGGCGCCTGATGTATACCAGGGAGCGCCTACGCCGATTACAGCGTTTATGTCCGCTGGACCGAAAGCTGCTGCCTTCGCAGTTGCCTTACGAATTTTCATGACCGCCTTTGAGCGCAACGCTCACAGTTGGGAGCCGTTGATCTGGATCTCTGCGCTGCTTTCCATGACCATTGGAAATTTTGCCGCTCTGATGCAGACCAACGTCAAAAGGATGATGGCGTATAGTTCCATTGCCCATGCCGGATACGTGTTGGTGGCTTTGGCCGCGCGTTCGGAAATCGGCACTGCTGCGGCAATGTTTTACCTGGCGGCGTATGCTTGCATGAACATCGGCGTATTTGCCGTAGTGGTGCATCTTTCCGGCAAAGGCGAGCACCACTTGAGGGTCGATGATTTCTCCGGGTTGGCTTCCAAACAACCTTTTACAGCGGCGCTTTTGACGGTTTTACTCCTGTCGCTGATTGGCGTTCCCCTCACTGGCGGATTTTTTGGGAAATTTTACATTTTCAAGGCTGCGCTTCAATCCAACTTGATTTGGCTGACCGTGCTGGGCCTGCTGAATAGCGCAGTGGCATCCTACTATTACCTCCGCATGTTGGTCGTGATGTATATGCATGAACCTGGGGAAGTTACGGCAAATATCACTCCCTTGCCCGCCACTCTTCAGGCGGCTTTGGTAATTCCGGTAATCGGCACTTTTTTCCTCGGCATTTTTCCCGGAGCACTGCTGAATTTTGTAAACCAGTCTGCCTCCTTGACCCGGTAAATAACCGCCGGGGAGTACTCGGCTAGGTATGATAAAAGTGTCCCTGGGGGCCCTTAGCTCAGTGGTTAGAGCAGCGGACTCATAATCCGTTGGTCGTAGGTTCAAATCCTACAGGGCCCACCAACTTTGTTCGCATGCTTCTTCATCGGCTCAGGTCAGAAACGGCATCTTTTCACCAACAATTAGAAAATGATCTTGATCTGCTACGTTCCGGGTATACACGGCAAGACTATGCCGCCTTGTTGAAGGCCTTTTATGGCTTTTACATGCCGTGGGAAGAGCGAGCTGCTCCCTTTCTCAGCTCTGAATTCTTTGAACCACGGCGCAAAACCCCTTTGCTGCTCCGTGATCTGGAGCGCTTGAATCAACGCCGTTATCTGTTTGGATGGGAAAGCCCACTCTTCCTGATCTACAAAGTAAGGTGGAAACCCTTGGGTCTATGTACGTCTTGGAAGGGTCTACCTTAGGCGGCCAATACTTATCACGTCATTTCTATAAGGAGTTGAGTATCACCAAGGATTCGGGAGGTGCCTTTTTTCATTCCTACGGAAGCAACACGGGAGCCATGTGGCGGCAATTTGGCAATTTTCTGGAATCGGAAGTTCCTCTCAGTGCAGCGGAAACACTCGTAGAGTCTGCGTGCGCCACATTTCAAAGTCTTGCATAACTGGTTCCGAGAGGAGAAGTTAGCCTGATTGTCTGAAGAAACCACCACAAAAGTTTCTCCCGCTGACCTTACAGCGTGCGATCGCGAACCGATTCATATTCCTGGCAGTATTCAGCCGCATGGTGTTCTGCTCGTAATCTCAGAACCGGATTACCGAATCACGCAAGCCAGCCGGAATGCTGGTTCAATGTTGCTGGGCGAAGACCGTTCTGTGATTGGCGAATCATTACATACTGTTCTTGATCAAATTTCTTGCAATTTTTTCCAGCGTGGTTTCAATAGTCCTTCACTGGAAAGCAGTCCATTCTACTTAGGCTCATGTCCTTGTGCAAAAGGCTATTTCCATGCGATTATCCATCGCAGTCACGGCCTGTTGATTCTGGAACTGGAGCGTTCGGAATTGGAGTACCCGCTCTCCTTCTACGAACTGTACCCGCTGACGCGAAGCTTTTTAGGAAAGCTCCAAAGCCATATCAAGCCGGAAGAGTTGTGCCAGCTTGCTGCAGTAGAAGTACGCCGCGTTACCGGATTTGACCGCGTTCTGATCTATAAATTCGATACGGATTGGAACGGCAGGGTGATTGCGGAAGATCGAAATGATCTGCTTCCTTCTTATCTGGACCTTCGATTTCCAGCTTCCGACATTCCCAGGCAAGCACGTGAACTATATCGCCTGAATCGGCTTCGCCTGATTGCTTCTTCAGAAGCAGAATCAGAACCGATTCTTCCTGTCCTCAACCCCCAGACCGGAGCGCCTCTCGATCTCAGCTTTTCTACTCTGCGCAGCGTTTCTCCTGTTCACTTGGAGTATATGCGCAACATGGGCACTGCTACCTCCATGTCCATTTCTTTGCTTCGTAAGGGAGAACTCTGGGGGCTGATCTCTTGCCATCATCATATTCCGCACCATTGCCCATTTGATATTCGCACCTTGTGCGATCTTCTTGGTCAGGCGCTATCCCTGCAGATAGAAGCTGCGGAACACATTGTGGCTACTGAGAAGCGTAATCTTCTGCGCTCGGTAGAAAAGCGGCTGCTTGGATATATGGCAGAAGAAACAAACTTTGCCGAAGTCATGGAACACTATGCCGAGGATTGGCTGGGGCTGGTTTCCGCACAAGGAGCGGCCGTGGTGGTGGGCGAAGAGTGCTCTCTAATCGGAACTACGCCAGAGCAAGCGCAGGTATTGGAAATGGTAGCTTGGCTGGTGCAACATCCTTCAGGGGAAGTGTTCTACACGGACTCTTTCGCAGAACTATGGCCGGAGGCGGAAGCATTTGCTTCCACCGCAAGCGGATTGCTTGCCCTTTCGATTTCCAAGTTTCACCGTAATTACCTGCTCTGGTTCCGACCGGAGGCGATTCAAACCGTGAAATGGGGAGGAGATCCCAACAAGCCGGTAGAAGAAACTCATACAGGACGCATTCACCCACGAAAGTCTTTTGAATTGTGGAAGGAAAGTGTTCACCTTCATTCCATCCCCTGGCTGTCAGCCACCGTGGAAAGCGCAACTGATTTTCGTGCCGCACTGGTGGAAATTGTGCTCCGAAAAGCCGAAGAATTAGCTGCTCTCAATGCCGAATTGACCAGAAGCAACAAGGAGTTAGAAGCATTCTCCTATTCGGTTTCCCATGACCTACGCGCCCCATTCCGGCATATTGCCGCCTATTCAGAATTACTGCGAGATACGGATGGAGAGAAAATCAGCGAAACAGGACGCCGTTTTTTAGGGAATGTAATTGACTCTGCGGCCTATGCCGGCAATTTAGTAGACAGCCTTTTAAATTTTGCTCAGATTGGCCGTTCCACATTGAAATTAGGGTCTCTGGATATGAACCTGTTAGTGGCAGAGGTCATTCAGGATCTGGAGCAGGACGCTAAAGGAAGAAACATTGAATGGAAACTAGGGAGGCTTCCGGAAGTGCAAGCGGACCTGGTAATGATTCGTATGGTGATGGAAAATCTGATTTCCAATGCGCTGAAATATACACGGAAACAGCCTCACCCGGTGATTGAAATTCGTTGTGAACAACTTTTGGGCGAATACATTTTTTCTGTACGCGATAATGGTGCCGGATTTGATATGCGCTATGTTGATAAGTTGTTCGGCGTGTTTCAGCGGCTCCATCGTGCAGATGAATTTGAAGGAACCGGCATCGGTTTAGCAAATGTTCGGCGATTAATTAGCCGCCACAAAGGAAGAACTTGGGCGGAGGGAGGATTGGATCAGGGAGCCACATTTTACTTTTCCCTGCCAATAAAATGATTCTAAAACCGATTTTGCTTGTGGAAGACAATGATAAGGATTTGGAATTAACACTGATTGCCTTTGGAAAAACGCATTTAGCCAATGAAGTAGTGGTTGTGCGGGATGGTGCGGAAGCACTGGATTACCTCCATTGTGAAGGCACCTATTCCGAGCGGCCGAAAGGCAATCCAGCAGTGGTGCTGTTGGATCTGAAGCTCCCCAAAATAGATGGGCTGCAGGTGCTCGAAAAAATCAAGAATACAGAGAGTCTGCGAAACACGCCGGTGGTGATGTTAACCTCTTCCCGGGAAGAATCAGACCTGATTCGCAGCTATAAGCTTGGTGTAAATGCGTACGTGGTAAAACCTGTATTGTTTAAGGACTTTGTTGAAGCCATTCAGGACCTTGGTGTGTTCTGGGGAGTATTGAACGAACCTCCTCCGAATTCTGCTAAAGAGGTTTTGTAAGCTAAGTACAGCAGAACTCCAGCGTGAACCCGATCTCCATACTTCAATTAGAGGATAGTACCCTAGATGCGGAATTGGCTTTGGCTTTGTTGAGCAAGGCTGGGTTGAACTGCAAAGTAGAAAGAGTGGAAACTCGCGACCAGTTCATCCGTGCTCTTGAGGCAAAAGAATTTGACCTGATTCTTGCTGATTACATGCTGCCGGATTTTGATGGCGTTTCGGCATTGCAACTGGTTCGAGAAAAATCCCATTACCTCCCTTTCATCTTCGTCTCAGGAGTATTAGGAGAAGAAATTGCGATTGATACGCTGAAACGAGGTGCTACCGATTACGTCCTAAAACGACGGATGGATCGTTTAGTGCCTGCCGTAAAACGTGCTCTGGCGGAATCACAGGAACGTCGAAGTCGGCAGCGAGCGGAGCAGGTTTTACAAGAAACAGAAGATCGTTTCCGGAACATGGCAGACTCCGCGCCGGTACTAATCTGGACATGCGGCCCGGATACGCTTGTCGACTATGTGAACAGAACCCTCACTCAATTTACCGGTCGGCAAGAAGCAAAGGAACTCGGCGAAGGCTGGATCGAACAAGTGCATCCCGATGATGCAGATTCCTACTACGCCGACTTCAGTTCTGCTTTTGAGGAACGCCGCACATTGAATCGCGAATATCGTCTCCGGCGACATGATGGAGAGTACCGATGGCTTCTGGAAACTGCTGTTCCCCGTTTTGACGGAGCGGGGCAGTTTCTCGGCTATATCGGCTCCTGCTTAGATGTGACCGAACTCAAGCGTACGGAAGAACGGCTGCGGCATGCCGCAAAGCTGGAAAGTTTGGGGATTTTAGCAGGAGGCATTGCTCACGATTTCAACAATATCCTGACGGGAATTATGGGCAATGCCAGTTTATTGCAAGGGGAAGTAGAGCCTGATTCCATGGCAGCGGAATTAGTGGAAAGCGTAATTCAAGCCAGTGAGCGTGCAGCTCAGCTTACGCGCCAGATGTTGGCTTACTCCGGCAAAGGCCGGTTTGTGATTCGGGCTCTCCATGTGTCGGAACAGATTCGGGAAATTGTTCCTTTGCTGGATGCGGCATTGCCTAAAAACATCTCCGTGGAACTTCATCTCCATCCCAACCTTCCGCTAGTACAAGCAGACCCAGGCCAGTTTCAACAGTTGATTATGAATTTAGTAATTAATGGAGGTGAAGCTGCTGGTCCTGAAGGCGGTGAAGTGATCATTACCACTGGGGTAGAAGACTGGCAAATCCCCAAAATTCTGCGAACTGGCGAAGTGTTGCCTGCCGGAAAGTATGTCCTTATCGAGGTAAGAGACAACGGGCAGGGTATGGATCAGGATACTTTGAGCCGTATTTTTGATCCTTTCTTTACGACTAAGTTCACTGGGCGTGGCCTCGGGCTGGCTGCTGTGTCGGGAATTGTGCGTGGCCATAAGGGAATGATTGAGGTAGACACTGCGGTAGGAAAGGGAACGGCCTTTCATGTGTACCTTCCTGCTTCCGATTCGGTTGACCTTTCTCCTAAACCGCTCATCCAAGCGTTCAAGTACCGAGACGAAGGCTACATTCTTGTGATTGATGATGAAGACGTAGTCCGGAAAACAGCAAAAATTGCTCTCCAGAGTTTTGGGTTCACAGTCCATTTAGCTTCCAATGGCAAAGAAGGGTTAGATATTTTTCAAAGCTGCAAGAATCCTATTCGATTAGTTTTGCTGGATATGACTATGCCCATCATGAGTGGCGACGAGACATTAAAGCGGTTGTTAGAACTGGATCCAAATCTTCGCATCATTGCCACTAGCGGCTATGACGAAACAGAGGCGATGCGGCGCTTTGGAGAAGGCGTAGCTGGCTTTATTCAGAAACCTTATACGGCCACTCAGCTCGCGAATGTTGTGGAATCTGTCTTACAGAAACCTGATCACACCATTCAGTAGCGCTGCATTTTTTCAAAGTGCTGGTAATCTTGGCGATCACGCCAGTCACCACCCCATGCCCATCCATGTTTTGAGAAAAGCTCCACAATGAAGCTGCGGTCAAGAATGCCGCCAGGGTATGCTCGTGAGCGAACCAGAAAATTCTTGCCCGCGGGTGGCAGTACCTTTTCTCCTTTTACGTATGGATTCGTAAGTGGATTAATGTCAATCGCGTGTCCCCAACTGTGGTTGGAGAATTTGCCTTTTTGCCCAGTAATGTCCCGGCAGTTAAAAGCTGATGTGTTGTTTGCTGCCATAGAAAGGTCATCGCTGGCTCCGTATTCTTCCACGGGTTGCATTCGTTCTATTAAGAAGCCATGCCGGAAAAGCTCTTGAAAAATTGCTGTTACCTCATCCACAAGATCACGATTGACAATCATCGTGCCAGTGGCCGGTTTCCCTTCAAAGTTCCAGTAGGGAAGAATCAAACGGCGTAACTCTTCAGGCGGCACTGGGCATCCCTCATGCCAACTGGAGCGTTTTACAGTTTGGAGAAGCTCTCCTTGCAGCGGCTCGGCTTTTGCGGAAAAGGAAATATTCGGAAAGGCAGAGGTGAGCGCCACAATTTCAGGCGACTGTGCATGGGCTGTGAGCAGCACAAAAAAGAAGGAGGGGAGCAATCGCGAAAAGGGCATCAAAACTCTATCGTCCATCCTTCCCGTGCCGCTAACGTGTTGGCAAACTTCCGCCTTGCCTGTTCCATAATGCGTCGCACAGCTTCGTCGTTGTGAGAAGGATCGTGGTGAAACAATACTAGTTGTTTCACTTTGGCATCCTGCGCCACTGACACGGCTTCCGTCCATGTGCTGTGACCCCAGCCGCGATGCTGCTCGTACTCTTCTGGCGTATACTGGGCGTCGTAGATCAGAAGGTCTGCGCCTTCTGCAAATTGACGTAAACCACTATCCAGTTCCGGGATGCCGTGCTCATGGTCGGTTGCGTAAACCAGAACAGTTCCCTCCGCTTCGATCCGGTATCCGGATGATCCCTGGGGATGGTTAAGCAAAAATGGCTGAATGCGTAATCCTGACTGGTTCCAGCCTTCCGCGCTCAGTTCAATGAATTCACGGTGATGGGTAGCGGATTCAAAATTCACCGGAAAGTACGGTTTTGCCATTTGCCCTTCCAGCACTTGTTTGAGTGGTCCGATAGGGGCATGGGAGAAAAAACGAATATGGTTTTCCTGTTGATACAAAGGAGCGAAGAAGGGAATGCCCTGTATGTGATCCCAATGGAAATGGGTCAAAAAAATATCGACGCGGGAATCCTGAGGAGGCGTTCCTTTCCGTTGCTGTTCCTGTACCAGAGCAGTGCCAAGCGGGCGAGCGCCGGTTCCTGCATCAAAAATCAAAATCTCTCCTGTGGGAGCTCGCAATTCCAGGCAGGGCGTATTTCCGCCATAGCCCATGTTTTCTAATTGGGGTGTTGGTGTGGACCCTCGCACGCCCCAAAAGGTGAGTTGCAGGTGAGAAGGGGGATCAAACACGCGCTGCTAGCTCCACAGGGGACGAGTGCCGCCGGGTTTCTGAGTCATCTGATCGCAACAGAGCTCCTATGGCACATTGTAAGCTTTAGTTTTGAGGACTGCTCTCGCTTTTCTTATGCTTGCTGGTTTGCTGCCTGCGCAAACCATTCAATTATTTTCAGAATTTCAGCGAGTGGACCCTTTTGGGGAAATATTGCCGCAGGATCGCTCCCCGCGTCCTCGGGAAATTATCTCTCCCGCTGCCCCGCGCAATGGGTTTGTCTCATTCCACGTCGCGGTCACCGGGCTGCCGAATACTAACTACTTTTTATTCGTGCAAACAAATCCGCCCGGTATTTTTCGCACGGCTTTGTACAAGGAACAATTCACGGAACATAATGGGCAATGGATTCCCGACCGCTTGGAGGCTAGCCCGACATCATGCTCCGAAACACCATGCTTCGGAGTCATTCCGGATGCGCAGGTTCAGATTCCTGGGCAAACCACGCGCCTGTACTTGTTAGATGTTTGGGTGCCGCCCGACGCAGAAATCAATCGCCGGGTTCGATTGGAAGTCGCGATCAAAGTAGGAAGCTGGATTATTTACCCTCTGGAAATTCGCATCATCGAAGCGCTGGTTCCCCAAAGGGCACAGGTGGAAAGTCGTATGCCTTCAGCAGAGGTGCAAAGCACGGCATCAGAATTTGCACAAGCGTCGCTTGCGGCTTATCTGGCGGGCGAGCCTCTGCCACCCTTGCCAAAGAACGTCCACACGGTGCGAGAAGTAATTGAAAGAAATGCCGCGCAAGATATGTTGCTTGCCCGTGTGGCGAATATTCCGGAAGTATGGCTTCTGACTGCCCGCCAAATCGCAAACGATTGGACCCGCAATTTTCCCTTTCCCATTCTTCCCGGAGCCGAGTGGTATCTGCGGCTGCGCGATCTGATCTATCGCCGTGCCAGCTTTGGATATTCTGCAGCTTAGGGCATCAGCGCCATTGATGTTTCCAAAGCCGCCACCATTCTGTTTCCCCAAGATCCAGCAGATCCCATGCTTGGTCTATCGCTTTGTTGTTTCCGGCATTCAACCCGACGGAAACCCGAAATTTAGGTTATGTTCACCAATCCCAAGTTGTCAAAATATCGCTTCCTCGTAAAAATGTTGGTGCCCTTGTGAGAGAGCCTTCGCGTCTTCGATCGGTAGTTACCATTCCTGGAACTAAACTCAGGATTGGGCGACTTGTTCAAATACGGAACAAATCTACTAAGGAATGCTGGGCGAACTCCAATTCCTTGTTTTGTGCCAAATTGCGGACTGAACTTGGCGACAATTTGATCATTCGTGAATTTCAGTGGAGTCGTTGGAACTCACATTTTCGAAGGGTAGAAGCAGCGCGTAAGCTACAAAGTTTTCTAAGAGAACAACGCCAAGAATTTCCTTCCATCGATATTTATTGTATTGGGCATAGTCATGGGGGTTCTGTTCTCTGGATGGCTTTAGCAGAGCAAGAAATAGCAAACCAGGTAAAAGGTGCTATATGTTTAGGAAAGAAAGATGGCACGCCTTCCAAGAGCGACAAAAAGTAGAGGCATAGTGTAGTTCGGTCCGGCAAGGTATAAGAAAGTCAACTAACCAAACAGAAAGTACAGCATGGCGAGAGCCTATGCCATTTGGATCAAGAAATGAATATTTTTATTGAATTACGTATTTGTTTCGTTGGTACCAGCGATTAGTCTGCTCAACCACGCTTCCGCCGCAAAGCGTTCCTGTTCCGCATTCCTCTCTTCCGTCCATACTTGCAGACAACGGGAGCGCAAGCGTTCCAGAAGTTTCACTTGCTGTTGGGCTTTTGTGGTTTTTTCCAGTTGGGCTGCTGTTTCCCGAGCTAAGGCTTCCAGCTTAGACTGCTGGGTCGTCTTTTCTTGCTTGATTCGTCCCTGGTAAGCATTCACTGTTTGTAACTCAGCAGCAGATATCCAAGCTGTTCCAGCGAAGCCTTGTTGCATTTCTATGCGGACTTGGTCCAACGTGGCGAGAGTGGTTTCCAGTTGCTCTCGTTGTTGCTGGAGCCGTCCTAATGTGGCCCGCTCCATTTCCAATTGCGTACGCCGCCAATGGAGCGCGTGTTCTAACGGAAACCGAAACGCCTTCATGATCAGGGCAACAGCGCGGCTAATGATCCCAATCCACTCAACGTTTCCTGTATGGGAGAGACGATTTCACCGTCTTGCCGGAGATAGCGCAACATTTCCCCACGGGCGCGGATGGTGGCATCCAGTTTCGGGTTCGAACCGGAAACATACGCGCCCAGTTGAATCAGATCTTCCGCCTGCCGGTAAGCGGCTAAGGCTTCCCGTACTTTCTGGGAATGCTGCTTCTGTTCTTTGGTGGCAATCTGAGATTGAAGGCGGCTGACGGAATCCAAAATCTGAATCGCTGGATAATGACCTGCTGATCCAAGCTGGCGGCACAAGGTAATATGCCCGTCTAAGATGGATCGCACCGCATCACAGATCGGTTCATTGAAGTCATCGCCTTCTACCAACACTGTGAAGAAACCCGTAATGGAGCCACGTGCGAAATTTCCGGCGCGTTCGCAAATTTTGGGAAGCAGATTGAACACAGACGGCGTGTAGCCCTTCTGGCTAGGTGGTTCACCCGCGGCTAAACCGATTTCACGCTGAGCCATGGCCAGGCGAGTCACCGAATCCATCACCAGCAAAACGTTCGCTCCCTGATCACGGAAATATTCCGCTACGGCCAGCGCCACAAAGCAGGCTCGCACTCGTAAAGGAGCAGGCCGATCTGAGGTAGCGGCAATCACCACGGACTTCTTACGCCCTTCCGGACCGAGTTCATTTTCCAGAAATGCCAGAACTTCGCGATTGCGTTCCCCAATCAAGGCAATCACAGTGACATCGGCGGAACTGTTGCGAGACATAGCACCAAGAAGCGTGCTCTTGCCTACGCCGCTACCGCCGAAAATACCAATCCGCTGCCCTTTCCCGCATGGCAACAAACCATCTATGGCGCGAATGCCGGTAATCAGCGGGTCTACAATATGCGCCCGATTCAGCGGATTTTGCGGAGGCTGATAAAGGCGGTAATACTCGCCGCCTTCGATGCGAGGACCAGGATCAATGGGCGTGCCAAAACCATCCAGCACGCGGCCTAATAGTTGCGGTCCTACCGCAATGGTGGCATCGCCAGAGCGAGCCACAATGGGATCGCCTAGCTGAAGGCCATCCGTATCTTCCAGTGGCATGGAAAGCACATGGCCATTGCGAAAGCCGATGACCTGTGTGCGAATAGAGCGTCCATCTGCCGTGCGAATCACACAAAAGTCACCTACGGCTACAGCAGGGCCACTGGATTCAATGAGCAAGCCGACAAGTTGCACCACTTCGCCTGCTGCCTGGAACGTATCCATACGCTGGAGATCCGCAAAGTAGTGGCTGAAATCCAGAGGGGGAAGGGAAGTGCTCATGCGTTGCGGACACGGTCTGTGAGGCCGCGCTCGATTTCCTCCATCTGGGCTTGTATTGAGGCATCCAGCTTGCCACGATTCGTTTCAAATACCAATGTTCCTGGTTCGCGGCTCGCATCTGCAACCACTTCCACCTGATTGCTACGCGAACCTAAAGCGGAGCGAATGGCTGCGGCTTGAGACGAGTGAACAATCACGCGATAAACTTCCTGACGGTCCAGTTTCCCCAATGCTACTTGCACCAATGCCTGCATGGCAGAGGGATCAATGGAGAGTTCCCGGTGAAGAACACGCTTTGCAATAGCCACTGCCAGTTGCACTACATCTCCCTCCGCATTCTGGCGCAATCGTGGCCGCAGATCACACAGTTCGTTCACTGTTTTGGTCATGCGGTTCAACAGCGGCTGCAGTGCTGAGGACGCTTGGGCACGGCCTTGTGTTTCCCCTTCGCGAAAGCCTTTCTGATATGCATTTGCAGATTCCGCATGACTTGCCTCTGTTAGCTGTGCGATGCGGATTTCCAGCGCTTTAATTTCTTGCAGAGAAGGAGCGGCTACTGCAGCAACAGGTTCTTGCTCCGCAGGTTTCGTTTGGGGAACGGCAGGAGCACCGCCCAATGTGCGCCATTCAATAGGACGCGCCACTTCTGCTGCGGAGCGGAGCAGAACTTTAGACGACATACTGATCGCCGCCTGAACCGCTCAGGTTGATTACACCTTCACTTTCCAGTTGGCGCACCAAAGCAATAATCTGTTGCTGTGCTGCTTCCACGTCCCTGATTTTGACTGGCCCGAGTGCTTCCATGTCTTCCTTCAACATTTCAGCGCCGCGTTGTGACATGCCGCCTAGAAAGTGAGTTCGCAATTGGTCACTGGTACCCTTCAAAGCCATGGTAAGAACCTTCCGGTCCAAACGCCCAATCAGTTCTTTGATGCCATTCGCGTCAATCGAGAGGATATCTTCAAACACAAACATCAATTGGCGGATTGTTTCCACCAAGCCGGAATTCTGTCCCTCAATGGTGTCCAGAATCTCTCTGCTGATGGTGGAATCCAGGCGATTAAACATCTCGGAAACAGCGCGCACGCCACCATAGGATTCTCGGCTGAACTCGCCAAGCGCGAGCAGTTTCTGCCCGATCACGCTTGCAATTTTGGCAATGATGTCGGGAGAAATCTGATCCAGGTTTGCCATGCGAAGGGCCACATCGGAGCGCATTTCCGGAGGGAGCGAAACCAGCAAAGCTGCCGCTTGCGGAGGATTCAGGTGAGAAAGAATCAAAGCAATGGTTTGCGGGTGCTCGCTATGGACAAACTTTGCCAGTTGCTGCGGGTCCGCTTTGCGAAGAATGTCAAAATTCGCCATGTCACTGCCCATTACTCGGACCAGCCGCTCATAGATGCGTGTGGCTTCTTCCGATCCCAAGGCACTGAAGAGCATCTTGCGCGCATAATCCAGCCCGCCCTTTACGGCGTAATCACGTGCCAATACCGTGGTGTGAAATTCTTCCATCACGGTATCTACCTGCTCCGGGCTGATTGCCGTGACGCGAGAGATTTCGCGAGTGACAAGCTCCACTTCATCTTCGTTCAATCCCTTGATGATCTCGGCCCCTGCCTGTTCTCCTAAGGCAATCAGAACGATGGCAGCGCGTCGAGGGCCTGAGATCACTTCCTCGGGGGCTGCAATCAAGGCGTTCATTTTGCTTCACTCCTGGTTGGCTCGTTCAGCCAGGTACGAATAATATCGGTCATCGCAGTGTTGTCCTTTTTGGCTGTTTCGCGCAGGTGCTTCACCAACACTTCCGTTTTTTTGTTGGTGGAAGCCGGAAGCTTGAGTTGTTCCAGAATTTCGTTTTCCATCTGTTTCTGAAGTTCCTCCTGCTCTTTCTTCTGTGCGTCCCACTGGAGTTGTTTCTCTCCCTCTGTGATCACTCCACCGGCAACAGTGGGGAGAGCTTCAGCGCCTTGCTCCACGGAAGGTGCTGTTTTCCCCTTGCGGCTCCTCCATACAAAGAAGAACAATGCCCCGAGCAACAGCAGAATAGCTCCCGCTGCCATGCCAGTGATTACCATCAGTTTCGGATTCGCCAGCAAGGGAGCAAGCCACTTCGGCACGCGAGGGTCACTGGCTGGCGTATTGGGTGCAGTATTCACCGGAGGCTCCGAACTAAGCGTGGATTCGAAAGGTAGTGATTCCACTACCAACTGATCGCCACGGTCAGTATCCAGGCCAGCTACTCCTGTGACTAAATCCCGAATCACTTTTAAGCGTTCTCCGGAAGGAGGAACCAGTACACGTTTCAGCGTTTTTCCTGATCCTTCCCAGCGCAGATCATTATCCACCAGCACGGAAAGCGAGATTCGCTTAATGTCGCCCTGCGATAAGCGGACATGCTTCACCAGGCGACTGGACTGGTACGCAATATTTTCGGTTTTTCGAGATAATCCGCTGCCCGTTCCCCCTGCTCTTCCGGGCGGGCGCGGCAAATTGGACGCAGTGCCCGGTGCGCCTCCTGCTCCCGCAGAGCCAGAAATTTCTTCTGTTTTCTGCGATGTCACCATCACCGATTTTTGCGGGTCCACTGTTTCTTCGCTTTGTTCGCCGCTGGTGAAATCACAATCAATGGAAACGGCGGCACGGAACTTTTCCGTGCCTAACAGCGGGTCCAGCGTGGCATTCACTTTGGCTAGAAGATCGTTTTCCAGCTTTTGCCGGTATTCAATGGTGGATTCGGAGGGTTGGCCGGAATCGGTTTCATTCGGGCGTTTCGGACGGGCCAGGAGGTTGCCTCTGGTATCCAGCAATGTTACTGCTTCCGGGCCAAGCCCTTCCACGGCACTCGCCACTAAGTTGGTGAGCGCTACCACGCTCTGGGCGGAAAGTTTTGCGCCGGGGCGCAGGCGAAGCACCACGCTGGCTTTACCAGGTTGCCGGGATTCCAGAAACACGGAGTCTTTGGGAAACGTCAGATGGACCCGTGCCTGCTCCACTTCGGAAACGGACATAATGGAGCGTTCCAGTTCGCCTTCCAGGGCACGGCGGTAGTTCACATGTTCGGCAAACTCCGTAGCTCCAAAATTGGTCTTGTCGAACAACTCAAAACCGATTCGTCCGCTCTTAGGCAAACCGGCGGACGCCAGTTCGAGACGTAGCTCTGCTACCCGTGCAGAAGGAGCAAGTACACTGGAGCCGTTTTCCGAGAGTCGGAACTCCGCACCGGTTTCTTTCAGCTTTTGTACAACCGCCCCTGCATCTTCCGGAGCCAAACCCGAATAAAGAGGGCGAAAATCACTTTCTTTGCGCCATCGCGAAAGGCTTAACATGCCGCAAACCACGAGCGCTGCCGTCACAAGAATGGCAATACGCTGTTTCCAGGAAAGCGCGAAAATGATTTTCTTGACTTGATCCAACATTTACATCTGCATCCGCATGACTTCTTGATACGCCGAAACAACTTTGTTGCGAACTTGCATAAAAAGTTGCAGGGAAAGTTCCGCTTTTTGTGTGGCGATAGCGGCTGTGTGCAGTTCTCCCGATTCTCCCGTCAAAAAACTGTTCACGGCAACTTGCGCATTGCTCTGCTGTTGTTCTACGTTGCTGATGGATTCCGACAAAAGGTTGTGAAACTCCCCACTGCCGGAAGCGGATTTTGTGATGCTGGTGCTGATATCCGGAACCGATATCGGTGTGATCGAAGAAATGGGTGCAGCCATAACGGTTTACTACCTATCGGAATAAATCAATGGAATGCTGGATCATGTCTTTCACGGCGGACATGGCGGAAACGTTTGCCTGGTATGTGCGGGAAGAGGCAATCAGGTCTACCATGTCTTCGGCAGGATTAATCCGAGGCGTAGCGACATAACCATCCTTGTCCGCGTCGGGGTGCCCCGGAAGGTAGTGTTTTTCCGGATCGCGTGTATCTACAGTGATTTCAGAAACCGCTACGCCAGGGGTATCCTGTTCCATCTGGGAAGCAAATAAGGAGTGGAACGGCAATTCCGGGGATTGCGTGGTGAACACAGCATCTTTACGGCGATATGGGCCGCCTTCCGGTGTTCGTGTGGTATCGGCATTGGCAAGATTCTCTACCAATAGCTCGGCGCGTGTGCGTTGCGCCTCCATTCCGGAGGCACTAACAGAGATGGCAGAAAATAAGCTCATCCGGATTTCCCTTCCTGGATCGCGGTTTGCAGTGTGCGCACCTGTACCTTCACTAATTGAGCGGCTATGTTGAAGCGCAGCGCATTTTCCGCCAGCAGGCGTGATTCCCGATCCATGCTGACGTTGTTGCCATCATTCTTGGTTTTTAGGCCTTCCACTTCGGAGATGTGGGGAGAAGCACCGGACAACAGCGAGTTCTGAAACTCGGTTTGAAAATCGATATCCCTGGTTTTGTAGCCTGGCGTATCGGCATTGGCAATGTTGGAAGCCACCACCTTCTGACGGGCGCTCAGAAGGTCCATGTAGCGTTCGAGGTTGCCCCCTACACTTTCAAGCATGATGTAGGAAGAGTGCACGCTGCGCGCCAGGATTCTTGATTTAATTTCTATAACTTAGAAAAACGGGGTGCGGCAGATTTTTGTTGTGCGCTAAAATAATGCCGCTTTAGCCGTCGATCTGCCATGTTTGCGAGAGAGTTGTACCAACAGCGGCATACAGAGTTTGCCGCGTCAGGGTATGCAAGTTCTGTGCACACTGGCTTCGTTGAACGGAAGCAAGCATATGTGCATTTCGTAAAGTATCTAGGGCGATACGGGTATCTCCGTCTGGAGCAAGAGCTGCTATTCGCTTTTCCAACTCCTGGGAATACCGCAGAGCTTCGTCCAGACAGCCTGACTGGAGGTGGTCCACAATCTGTTGCGTAAGTTGAGAAAGCGTCATGAGTTGTTTTGATCAGTGGTTTGCGCTTTGAAGATGCCTGTTAGCACGGTATAGCTTTGTTCTAAAGAGGCAACCAGTGCATCGGATTTTGCGAGTTGTTTCTGAAGATCGGTTTTTAACTGATCAATGCGTGCCTGATTCCGATCAATTAAATCCTGCTGATGCGTGATCTGCGTGTCTACAGTGTTGAGCGTGTTCTGCAGCAATCCCTTTGTTGGGTCTTCTACGCTGGAAATGAGATTGGTTGCCGATTGCAGAAATCCGCCTCCGGTTGCGCTGCCCAGAAACGCGGTAATGCTGCTGAGCTGCCCGGTAGCAACCGAATTAAACGTTGCCTGATCGAAATTAAGATGGCCGCTCGTATCAAACGTGATTCCCAAATCCGCTAAAGAACGGATAGACCCGGAACCGTTGGAGTAAGAGCCTAGCTTACTTAATCCATTGCTCAACTGTGCCACAAGGCTTTGACCGGAAAGTGCGCCGCCAGCTTTTCCTCTGTGCGTCGCCAATTCATCTACGGTGGAGTTGAAAGCACTCACAAAAGACGAGAGAGCATTGCTTACATTAGAGTTTTGTTGAGACACCGTAAGCGTGGCAGCCGCGCCGCTGGAGCTTTTTCCCAAAAGGTTGGCGGTGACGCCGGGAGCAAGCGTGACTGTGCGGGAATCCGTGCTGATCGGCGTACTGAGTCCATTGATTTTATAGCTACCCAGCGTGCCGGTATTCAAGGTGTCCAGAATATCCGTGGTGCCATCGTTCAGTTGAACGGAGACTGGTCCGAGTTTTGTGCTGGTGATGTTCAGCCGGTAATCCGGTGAGGAGTTCGGCCCTACATTCACCAAGGAAGCTTGCACTCCGCTTCCTGTTGTGTTGTTTATGGCTTCCACCAAACTCTGCAGGGTATTGGCTTTCGGCGAAATGTTGAAGTCTGTGCCGTTTACCGTAAGCGTGAAATTGGGGGAAGTGCTCAGGCTGCTTACAGAAGGATCAGACACTCTTGTGAACGAACTGCCGCTCAGCATGTTGGTGTAAGAACCCAAGTCTGTTACTTCCAAGGTAAATACGCCTGGAGAAGCGCCTGAGGCGATGTTGACGCGGGCGATACTGCCGTCTGAAACGGAACTGCTGAGAGAGTTCCACCCCGTTGCGGTCTGAAGCGAAGTCAGGGTAGATTGCAGGGCTGAATACTTATTATCCAGACTGCTTAACGCTGTAGCTTGGTCGCCCAGCGCTGTTTTCTGATTATTTAGTTGAGTTAAGGGAAGAGAAGCAATGGAAACAGCACGAGTAATCACCTGTTGAAAATCAGTGGAGAAACGGCTGGTTCCTGTAAAGATCGCGTTTGCGGTGGTGCTCATTTTTGCTTCTCTTCCTTTCAGGCCGGATTAGGTCCGACCTGGGCTTTCACTCGGGTTTCCTAATTATCCTTTGAGCAGGCTGAGAATGGCTTGGGGAGCCGAGTTGGCCTGCGCTAAGGCAGCAATGGAGGATTGCTGCAATACCTGTGCTTTGGTCAGGTTGGCTGCTTCCGCTGCCACATCCGTATCGCGAATGCGAGATTCTGCGGCAGAAAAGTCAGTGATTTGTGACTGTGCCAGGTTGACCGCATAAGAAAGCTTGTTCTCGCCAGCGCCAACGCGGCCTTGAATCTGCCCTAATGAGCTTACTGCCTGTTCCAGGCTGGCCAATGCGGAAATAGCGCTGCCTGTTGTGGTGTTTGTGGTGGCAGGCGCAGTCACTGTTTGCGCACCGGTGCCGGTAAACAATCCACCGGCGTTTGCGGCTTGCGTTTGGACAATGCTGAACGCGCTTGTGCTTTGGAAGCTGATGTGGTTTGTGGTTGCGCTTTGCACCGCGTAGATGCCGGAACCTTTTAGCTGTGTATTCAGGGAAGTAATGGCAGCACTCACCGAACCGCCTGTGGTGGCATCCAAGGTGAGGTTATAGGATTTGCCAGCATTCTGAATCGTAAAGGTTTCTGGAGTTGCGCCGCTGTTGTCATCTACCACTGTGGAAAGGTCGCCATCTGCCGTGTAGTTGGAAGTGTTGTTTGCGCTGGAAGTCGCAGTGGCCACGGCGTTAGCATCGTGTGTGGTATCAGCCAATGCACCCGCCGTCACGGAAAATGCAGTGGAGCCGCTAAATTGCACCTTGCCATCACTGCCGATGGCAGCATTGATGCCATAGGTTTGCAAACCTGCATTGAGTTGATCAATCACAGATTGGCCGGAAACGCCTGTGCCGTCTGTGTTGCCTTTCACGCTTACACTGACAGAAGAATTATTGCCGTTGGAGTCCGTAATTTTAAATGTGAAAGCTTGGCTGGCCTGCGTGCTGTTATTGGAGGTTAAGAACGATACAGCAGTGTTATCCAAGCGGACAGTGTTGCTGGCTAAACTGATGCCGCCGCCTGCGATGCTGGAATTATTGATTCCTAGCCCGGTGGAATCTACCGTGTTTTGCACGCCGCTGAGGTTCACTGAAATCTGAGCATTGGTGGCGTTGTTTCCGCCGCCGATATATACATTTAAGTTGGTGTTGAAGGTGCCCCCGCTATTCAGGCCGATGTTAGATGCCTGGCGATTTACTTCTCCTAATAGCGTCTGGTATTCGGTGTTCAATGTTCCACGGTCACCTGTGAACGTAGCAGAAGCAGACTGCGTGGCCAGTGTCTTGAGCCGATCCAGAATCTGTGAAATGTTGCTCAGGCCGCTGTCAATCGTTTGGAAGGTGCTGATGCCATCATTGGCGTTGCGGACACCTTGCGTCAATTCCGCTGTGTCGCTGCGATATTTATTTGCCACAGCAAGCCCCGCTGCATCATCGCCGGATGAGTTGATACGGTAGCCGGAAGTGAGTTGCTGAATCGTTTGATTCTGAAACTGGGTATTCACGCGGAGGTTGTTCTGCGCAATCAGGGACGTAACGTTGGTTTGAAAAGAGATCGACATTTTCTATGTACCTTGCTAGGAGATACATCCCAGCGTCTTGCCGGTCTCGGGTTCTCCGTCGCTTGGATGCCCGAAGTATCTAGCCTCAAAAACTGTATCGGCGGCTTTGCGCAACAGTTGAGGGGAATTCTGTGTGTACGCTAAAGAAAATGAATGGACGTGTGGTGCAAGTCAATATTTCTCCGGGTGGCATACCCAAACGGCCTATTCCCGAAGGGCTGCTCGAATCTCGCGGTTTTCAGGGAGATTCCTGGGCGCATCCGCAGTTCCACGGCGGTCCGAAACAGGCAGTGCTACTGATTGCGCTGGAGACAATCCAAGCTTTGGCAGCACGTGGCTATCCGGTGTATCCAGGAGCATTGGGGGAAAATCTGACTACAGAAGGTTTGGACCCGCAGTGGTGGCGTGCGGGCCAGCAATACCGCATCGGCTCGGCCATGATTGAGTTGACCAAGGTCCGAACGCCCTGCCGCACCCTGGATGTTTTTGGGCACGATAGGGAAAAAGTCAAAATCCAGAACGCCATCTATGATGCCGCTGTGAAGCGTGGCGACACCAACTCTCCTTTGTGGGCAAAAAGTGGATTCTACGCCAGGGTGATTCAGCCGGGAACCGTGATTCCCGGAGATACGATTGCTCTGGAAAGTGACTTAGCGTAATCCCAATGAGTTTTCTCGATAATCTGGAGAACAGTCTGAAAAGCCTGGAAGGGCGAGAGGAGAATGCCGCTGACAATCGGCAAAGGCGAAATGCAGATCGAACTGCCGCGCTGGCTGCCGCACCCTGGGCGGAAAAGCTGAAAACCGGGACCTATACACAAGAACTTCTGAAACAAGCTACTCGCGCCGGTTATAGCATGCGAACCAAGGTCTATATTGCCTGGCTTGGCACTACATTGCGATTAGAAGCGCGGGAAAAGAAACTGGAACTCCGTCCCGCTCCCAATGGCATTCAAGCTGTATTTTTGCAAGAGAACCAGGAAACCCAGACGGAGTTGCTTGACCTTACCGGGAAGCCGGAAGATCTTGTGAAGCAGTGGCTAGGCTGACGGAAACTGCTACTCCCATAGCCGTACCAACGGCAATGGTGTCTTCCGCCAGAGCCACTACGAAATCCGGTACATCAGCGTCTTCCACAATCATCCGCCGCAATTGATATCCGCCAATTGCGCCGGCCAAAGCACCTACGCCTCCTATAATTGCGCCTTGCCGGACATCTTTTTTTTTGGCCGATGCTATGGCTGCGCCGCAAATCGCTCCTGATACAAGCCGGGCAATCAGTCCTGGTGGCTTCAGGCGGCTGGGAGTAGAAGGAAGCTTGTCTCCTATCAGTTCTAAGGCAGCCAAAATAGTCAGGGCTGTGGCTGTTTTCGGGGAGCGCAAAAAACCTAACAGCGGTTCATTCACGGGAAAAGAGTTGCTGGCAGCAGCACGGCTCACCACTGCAAGAGAAGTAAATGTCCGCAGGCCGGAAACCTTGCCCATCACTGCGCAAGGCACATACTCGAAAAGATCATTCATTGTTTTACCCTGGTTCGATTATCGAACGTCGCGGATCACGGCGGACCAACTATTGCGGAAACGGTCTTCGTCCAGGGTGAAAGCAACGTCCAGTTTTGTACCTAGCGTAAATTCGCCAATGCGATCTGCCATGTTGAAAGCCTTAAACATGATCACTCTTACGCCTTGCCGAAGCGCAACACGGAAGTGCTTCTCTTTCATCAGAATGGGCGGTGCCGCCACTTCTACTTCCAGCGCAGCCAAAACCGGCTCAGGGTTGCTTGCGCCGTAAGGCTCTAATGCCTGAAGGTCTCCAAACAAACCTTCGTTCAATTCAGAAAAAGAAACCACTGCATCTACTGAAAGAGATGGTTGTAGATCTTCTGCCGTCAGCTTATTCGCCGCGTACTGATTCAATTGCTGGCGAAAGGTAGCCACAGAGTCAGCCGCAATGGTTAATCCGGCGGCGTGGCTATGGCCGCCATACTTCACAAACAGTTCCGGCATGGCATCCAGCGCATCCAGCAAATGAAAATTTGCAATGCTTCTTCCAGAGCCTTGCGCTAATCCATCTTCTTCCCCCAGCACAAACACCGGACGGTGAAAGCGCTCCACTAAGCGGCTGGCCACAATTCCCAGAACACCCCGATGCCATTGAGGCGCAGAAAATACGAGCGCGGAATGGGAATCCGTAATCGGAGCCGCTGCGCACTCTTGGAGAATGGCATCCACAATAGCGGCTTCTTCCGCTTGGCGGGCTGTATTCAGGTCATGAAGCTCCGCAGCGATAGCACGCGCTCGGTCGGCGTTTTGCGTCAGAAATAGTTCCACCACGGCGGAAGCACTGGCCATGCGTCCAGCGGCATTAATACGTGGAGCAACGCGAAACGCAATTTGCCGCGCTGTAGGGATTGCACCTGGATCCAGCTTCGCCACTTCCATCAGTGCAGCCAAGCCTGGATTGCGAACCGAGCGCAGTCCCGCTAGACCATGCTTCACAATGATGCGATTTTCCCCGGTAAGCGGCACCACGTCCGCCACAGTGCCGATCGCTACCATCTTCAAAAAGGAATGGAGCACGCGCCGCAACTTGGCCGGCTCCCAACCTAAAGAGGAAAGCAGTGCTTCCACCAGCTTGAACGTCACTCCTACGCCGCAAAGATCTTTATTGGGGTAAGAACATCCGGGGCGGTTGGGGTTGATGACAGCTAAGGCAGGCGGAATCGCGGATTCCGGCAGATGGTGATCTGTGATGATCACATCAATGCCCAGCTTTGCTGCACGCTGCACCACTTCCGTAGCACGAATGCCGGTATCCACGCTGATGATCAGCGAAACGCCATCTGCTGCACCCTGGTCCAAGGCGCTGAGCGGAATGCCATACCCTTCTTTTAAGCGATGGGGAATATGGAAGCTCACCTCGCCGCCTGCCATTTCAATGGCAGTTTTCAAAATCACGGTGGAGGTAGTGCCATCCACGTCGTAATCCCCATGAATCCGGATTTTTTCCTTGTTCCGAATCGCGCGTTGCAGGCGTTCCAAGGCCTTGTCCAAATCCAGCAAAGCAGAA
Organism: Bryobacterales bacterium; assembly: GCA_963791675.1. Lineage (GTDB taxonomy): Bacteria > Acidobacteriota > Terriglobia > Bryobacterales > Bryobacteraceae > JALYXI01. The sequence goes on along the minus strand of CAWBTD010000022.1, from coordinate 447,603 downwards.
GGGGCGTAAAGATCTTCCAGCCTAGGGGAAAGAAAAGCTTGCGCTTGCTGTGCTTCCCCCAGCCCACGGCGGATCAGAAGGTGTGCAACAGCAGGCGAGATGTGAAGCTCGCGTGCAAGTGCGGGAGCTGCTGGCTCTGTTTGGGGTAAGAGCCAGCGGCGGCGAATGCGATGCGGTGTAGCGAGAGTGGACAACTCAGTTATTCGAGTAAAACCCGCTCATGCCGGATTCGTCGCCATCATCTCCTTCGCTGGCAGGAAAGTTCTCTGCGATTTCATCGCAAAGTTCCAGAAATTGCTCATACCAGTCTGGCCGTACTTCATATACGTACATGCGCGAACTATGGTCGAAGCTCAGCTCCAGCGAGCAGGTCTGTCCTTCCCGTACCCGAAATTCCCGCAGGCGGCGCTCATACTCGCGGCGGTCCTCCCGGGAAAGGTCGCAATCTTCTAGTTGTTCTAATTCCTCATCAATCTCGCTCGCCTCAAATTCACGGGAAGCGAACAGAATCAACCGGGCGTCGGCTTTTTGCGCCGTTTCCAGAAACATACGGTAATCTGGAAAACGTTCGCAATCCCAGCAAACCAGGGCGTTTCCTTCCAAACCACCAGGGTGGCTTCGGAAAACGGCAAACCCGGAAGCATCTAAATATTGCAAGATTTCACTCTTAAGAGTATCCAGGTCAATGTCCACGGCTTTTTCAGAATATCATCCAGGCTCTTTCGGCAAGCTGAAGGTGCCGACGGATTCCGGGGAAAATAAAACGATGCTTTCCCTTGCGGACCGATTTCGACCAGCCCGGATTTTGGTAATAGGCGACGTGATGCTGGATGAATATGTAGTCGGCGCAGTTTCCCGCATCTGCCCGGAAGCTCCGGTGCCCGTTTTGGATGTCCGCTCACGCTATGCCGCTCCAGGCGGAGCAGCTAATGTGGCCATGAACGTAGTGCATCTGGGAGCGAGTGTAGATTTAGTAGGTTTGGCAGGAAATGACACAGCGGGCAATACGCTTTCTCGCCTGTTAAAAGAAAATGCGATTTCAAGTGATTCCCTCATCAGCGCCGGGGAGCGAGGAACTATCTCCAAAACCAGGATCGTGGCCGGGCAACAACAGATTTGCCGGATCGATCACGAAGTACGAGAAGAAATTGAAATATCGCTGCAAAATGCTTTAGTTGACAGGATTCGCACACGTCTTCCCTACTGCACCGTGGTGGTGCTTTCGGATTATGCGAAAGGGCTTTTAACGGAACCTCTCTGTCGGGAGGTGATCACATATGCCTCCTCACTTAGCAAACCAGTGATTGTGGACCCGAAAGCCCAGCATTTCGGAAAATATGAGGGTTGTACGGTGATTACCCCGAACTTGTCGGAAGCTTCCCTGGCTTCTGGAGTTCCGATTCACTCCAGTGCCTCGCTTGAGCAAGCAGGCGCGAAACTGATGGAGCAATTGCCAGGAACCAGCGTTCTGATTACTCGCGGCCCGGAAGGAATGGCGTTGTTTGAGCACAACCGGGAATCCGTTACCATTCCCACCACGGCCCGAAAAGTATTTGATGTGGTGGGAGCAGGTGATACCGCCGTTGCTACCCTTGCCGTTGCTCTGGCTGCCGGATTTCCGTTACGGGAAGCCGTGATGTGGTCCAACATTGCGGCAGGCATTGTGGTGGAAAAACCCGGCACGGCGTTTGTGAGCGTAGAAGAATTAGTAGCAGCAAAAATAACAGCGCGCACTGACTAAACACAATTGCCCTTTCCCACGTTTATAGTGTTGCGTGCACGGAAACGGGCTTGTGATCTTAGCCATGGCGGACGAGGGGCTCCTTTCCCCGGAAAGCGACCTCTTACGCCGTGCCGTGAAAGGCGATGTAGCCGCCTTTGAACAGTTAATCCAGCAACAGGAACGCCCTGTGCTCCGCTTGGCTTGGCGGCTGACAGGGAGCCTTCCCGATGCCCAAGATATTGCCCAGGAAGCGTTTTTGAAATTTCATGAAAGGCTCGGCAAATTTCAGGACCAGTCGCAGTTAAGCGCTTGGTTTTATCGAGTCACGGTGAATCTCTGCTGGGACTTAGCGCGGAAGAAGAAAAGTTCACGTTTGGTAGCAGTGGTGGATAACTTCACCCATTACCATTCCACTGCGCCCAACCCGGAGGAGAGCACGATAGACCGGCAGTATCAGGAACTGGTGAATGGAGCCCTGCTGCAGTTGCCGGAACGGGAGCGCGCCGCCATTGTGTTGCGCGAAATGGAAGGCTTGAGCACGGCGGAAGTAGCCAGCATTTTAGGATCAGCCGAAGCCACCGTGCGAGTGCAGATTTGCACGGCACGCGTAAAGTTACGAAAAATTATGAAGCAAATGGGAGGAACACCGTGAGGGAAAACTGCCCCAGTCTGGAAGCCCTGGCGCAATCTTTGGAGGGAAGGTGGAACGCCCACGCCGCCCAGTGTCCCGCATGTGCGGAGTTGCTGGAAGAACTGCGTCGCGACCAGTGTGCTTTGCAAACCGCTCCGGAAATTCCGGAGGAAGTGTATGTCGCTGTTCGGCAAGCGGTGATGGCTCGCATTCCCGTAAGACGCTACGGACGTTACGCATGGGTAGCGGCACTGGCCGCTTCTTTATTCATTGCTGCGATGCTCCATTTTCAGCCGCAGCATCTGGCTTTGAAGCCGCCCCGAGCGCCGGAAGTTCCTGTGTTGTCGGTTCTCGCAGTCTCGAAACCGAGTGCGGCAAAGCTATTGAGGCCTCACAAAGCAGTGCCAAAAGTACAAAAGGCTGTGGAGCCGCCCTTAGACCTTGACTTACTGGAAGCTCTGCTTGCGACTGATCAGAAGCAAGAGTCTCCTTCGATATCAGCAGTATCCAACTCCAACGTGGTTGCGATTGCAACAAAAGATCCTGATGTCAAAATTCTTCTGGTTCCCGAAGTAATAGGAGGTGTGCAGTGAAAAAACGCTTTGTTTCTTGCTCGTTAATGGTGCTAACAATTGTGGGTGCTCTTGCTGCTCAGGAAAAACCCGCTCCCGCAAAAAGAGAGGTGGAACAGAGATTTGTAGAATTTAAGTACCTGAGTCAAAATCCAGAATATCTAAGTCGGGCAGTTAGGCTGGTTCGGAGCTTGATGGTTGGAAGGAACATCAATATTGTAGATGACCCTGCATTGAAAGTAGTGGTTTTGCAAGGATCAAAGGAGGATGTTGACTCTGCGGAAGCAATCTTGAAGCGCTTTGACGTTCCTGGGCAGACACCCTTAATTACACCGCCTCACGAGGTTGAGATCATGATCTATTTGATTGAGGGCATAAACGATAGCGAAAGCGATCAAGGCATTCCGGCTGCTCTGAAAAGCACAGTAACGCAAATGCGAGGCACTTTCGGATACAAGGCGTACAACTTACTCGACACTATTTTCTTACAAGGTAAAGAACTTTCAAAACTGGAGTCGGATGGAGTATTGGCAAAATCAGGCACTCAATCGGAGTTTGCCGCCTCGTATCGCTGCAGTTATAAGAGTATCGCCTATAGAGACAACCAGAAAGCGACAGAAATTTCTGATTTTCATTTTGCCTTAAGAATTCCAATTACACAAAACAACCACACGAATTTTCAGGACAGCAGTATCAGCACGGATCTGGTGATCAAAGACAATCAGAAATTAGTTTTGGGAAAGATCACGCGAGATCAAGCAGACCGCAGCCTTTTTCTGGTGCTTACCACCAAGGTGGGCGGCTTATAATCCCAACATGAAACGTTACGGTGCGCTTCTGAAAGTGAAGCCGGAAGCAATTGAGGAATACAAGGTCTACCATCAGGCAGTGTGGCCGGAAGTGCTGGCGATCATTGCCGCCAGCAATATCCGCAATTACTCCATTTTTCTGCGCGATGGCCTGCTATTCGCCTATTACGAATACCACGGCACAGACTTCGCGGCGGACATGGCGAAAATGGCAGCCGAGCCGAAAATGCAGGAATGGTGGAGCATCATGATGCCCATGCAGCAGCCTATCGATACGGCTGCCCCCGGTGATTGGTGGACCCTGATTGAAGAAGTATTCCACGTAGATTAGCTGCTGACCAGTTTTCGCAAGTTCTCACCGCAAATCATGCTGGCCCGGAGTTTGTCTCCATTGGGACCGGGCCAGTGAGTTTCCAAATTGATGTATCCCTGGTAACCGTCTTTTTCCAACTCCGCAATTTGCCCACGCCAGTCTACGTCTTGTTCTCCGAGCGGTCCCCACAATGGCTTATGCCCTTCCAGCTTGCAGTCTTTCGCATGCACATGAACGATGCGCTTGTGAGGCAATAGCGAGTAACCATAGGGAAATGGATTTTCCCCGGCGACGTAAGCATTTGCCGGGTCCCACACTAACTGCACATGCGGAGACTGGATGGCCGCCAGCGCCTTGGCTGATTCCGCCGCTGTGCCAATGTTGCAGGCGTGTTCATTTTCCAGGCCGATAATCAGTCCACGCTCCCCTGCTTGTTGCCCTAGCGCTTCCAGTGCTTCCACAACGCGCTCAAATACCGCATCCGGTTCCACTACGCGCCAGTAGGAAAATACACGAACGATCTTGGCTCCCAGCCGTTCCGCAATCACGAACGTACGCTCTGTTAGCCGAGGCTGATCGGCGTAAGTGTGCTTGGAAGCAAACATATCCTGCTGGAACCGCTCATCCACGTCCGGTGCTTCGGGAAGCGTGCATTTCAGCAAAGGTGAGGCAATGGAAACCACCTTCATGCCCGCGTTGCGGACCAGTTCCCCGGCCCGGTCTACCTCTTCATCCGTGAGATCAAGGATGTTCTTGCCGAACAGCATCCGCAGTTCAGCGGCCTCCATACCGACTTCTTTCATGGAACGGAGTGCAACTTCCAGGTCTGGGGAAAACTCGTCTGTGATGGCGCCAATCCGAAACTTTTGCATCAGTCGCATTGTAGGCCAGCGGGAAAGATTTCGGAAAGCCGGGCTGTTACCATGCAGAAAGCTGGAGACGCGATGCCAACCCCTGACCTCAATCTCACCTCGCCTGAAAAGTGTGAAAGCTTAACTGAAATTCGAACGCAAATGGACCTGATCGACCAGGAAATCATTCGCCTGATTGCGCAACGGGTATTCTATGTGCGGTCTGCTGCCCGATTCAAAACCACTGCCACCGATGTTGCCGCGCCTGACCGCGTGCAGGCCGTGCTCCATACCCGCCGAGAGTGGGCGGAGCAGGCAGGATTGGATGGCTCGGTCATCGAAGAGTTATACCGCAACCTGGTGGCTTACTCGATTCAGGAAGAAAAGCAGCATTGGGAATCTCTGCAAAATAAGGCGTAAAAAGGCTGCATGGAACGCCGCTGGTTCAGTGCCATGTGAGTGCTTTATGGCTACTCTTTTTTCTTGATGATGCTGATAGCGCCTTGCCGTTCCAGAATGGCGTACTTGATTTGTGACAGGTCTTTCACTCCTTTGTTACGAGCTGCAGCCATCACATCATCGTCGTGCAATCTCATCTTCTCCATAATCTCGGTTTGCCACTGACCATCTTTGAGGACCACCAATGGTATGCCATCCACTACAGCCCCGAAACGGGGATATCGTTGTTTCAAGGAAGAAACAAGTCTGTGCATCAGTCCTATCGTGAGAACTGTACACACAGAGTTTGTTTCTGACCGATCGTGGCCCATTGTTGCGAGAATGATAATCCCACCCATCAAGAAAATAATTACGAATTCAAAGGGTGTCATCTGCGCGCCAGGTCGTCGGCTGAGAAGCCGCAGAGTAATCAAGAGAAAAAAGTACCCGATAATAGCGTAGATCACTGAAATCATGCTGTTTGTTTCTCCTTTTCACGGCATGACAAAGATGTTGGCCGCTAACTCATCAGCACCGGGAATGCGTAGCTGTAAATGAGTAGGCCCTATCGCGGCTGGTTCCAAGGCAAATTGTACGGCGGCAGGAACGATTGTTGCAGGGAAGGTGTATAAAGTTCCTCCCTGGCCCACAACGGAGGAAGTTGGTTGTGGAGTGACGTGTTGACTGCCCAGGGCTTTCACCAAGCTCTCACTTGCCCAAAGTTCTATCTTGCCGTCGTGGATGGCGTTTTGACCGAAGTGAATCGTCAACCTGGAAGGAGCGGTAAACCGTTCTATTCTTTCGTATTGCACATCCATCATTCCGTTCTGTGTGAGGCGTTGCGTTTTCGCGAAGTGCCCGCGTCCAAAACACCCCAGTAAATCGAGCAGAATAATTAAAGCAAAAAAAATCCAAACTGCTTTTTCAAAACGCCACCAGCGGCGTTGAAACTCAAGGTCGGTGCCAACAGCAAGTTCGTTGTTGACCTTTGGAACAGTATCTTCTACGGGTTTTGTCGGAGATTGTACAGGCATTCGTTTTCACTTTTCCCTTGTGATTTGCTGTTTTTGTCAGTAAAGGCAAGCGAACACCAATCTATTGACCGGATCCGCCAACTACCACAATTTGACCGTTGCGTTCCAGAATGGCGTACTCAATCTGGTCCAGCCGTTCTAAGCCCTTATCGCGGGCAGAGGCCATCACATCGTCGTCTTGTATGCGCATTTCCCTCATCGTTTCTGTATGCCATTGCCCCTTTTCCAAAAGCACCAAGGGAGTTCCGTCAATCAAGCGGCCAAACCACTCTGACCTTTGCTTGAGCCAGGCGAGTAGAAAATGTGTACCCGCAACAGAAATGATTTGAATCAAGGCGTTGGTCAAGGAGGGATCATCTCCGACCATTGCCGTCAAAGTTACGCCTCCCATAAAAAAAGATCAGCACAAACTCAAAAGGAACAATTTGTTTCCCAGGCCGCCTTCCTGCAATGCGGACCATCAGAATGAGAAAGCAGTATCCGAATACTGCGCGAAGCGCTGCTGCCATGATGAATTACCTAGATACGTTGTGTTTGGTTTTACTTCTTAACGTGAAGAATGCCTAGTGAATTGCACTTGTTGTTCCAAGCTCACCAACGTTACGAGCGGTTTTTTACAGATTTGCCGGAGGGGAAGAGCCTCTATCGAATCTTCGGAAACTGGCTTACGGGAAAGGTATCAACCGGAACAGAACGTTGCTGTGCCAGTACGCCGCCATCTACTACCAGGCATTCTCCTGTGATATATCGAGCATCATCAGAGGCCAGAAACACTGCAGGCCCTGCCAGGTCTTCCCCATTGCCCATGCGGCCCAGCGGCACTACTTGCCCTCGTTCATGGGCGGCTTCATCAGAGAGGTCATAGGTGCGAATCACCCCGGGCACTACGGCGTTCACGCGAATCCCGTAAGGAGCAAGGTCTAGCGCCATGGCGCGTGTCATTGCTTCAATACCTCCTTTGGAAGCATCGTACGCTACATTGCCGCGATGAGCGCGGGTTGCGCCACCGCTGGAAACATTGAGAATCACCCCCGCGCGACGTCGCGCCATGATGTGTGCGGCACGGTGGGAACACAGAAACGCTCCTTTCAGATTGACGTTCTGTACGCGGTCCCACCATGCTTCATCACCGTCCAAAAAATGGCGTGCTTCATTAATCAGCCCGGCATTGTTGACCAGAATATCCAAGGTACCGAAGCGTTCCAGAATCTGGTCAAATATTTCATCTACAGCAGCTTTCCGAGAAACGTCTGCCACTAAAGGAAGAGAATGAGGCCCAATCGCCTGCACGACTTCCTTCACGCGCTGCTCAGAAACATCGTTTACTGCAACGCGAGCACCTTCCGCCGCAAAGCGTTCCGCAATCGCTCTCCCAATGCCGTGTCCGGCTCCGGTGACCAGCACCACCTTGTTTTGAAAACGAACTGATGATTCCGCCATGAACTCCCCATGTTACCGTGCAGCCGTTTTCGGGACAGAGCGTTCGGCTAGCCCAATCAACAACGCTGCGGAAGCGCTCAACAGGACCAAAGTCGAAAGTCCAAAGCGGAGAGAAGTGAATTGTGCAATCAATCCGATCATGGGAGGGCCAACCAGGAACCCGATGTACCCTAATCCGGTAACAAACGAAACACCTGCGCTTTCACTGACATTGGGGATGTGACCGCTGGCAGCAAACACCAAGGGAATGATGGAGGAGAACCCGATCCCTGCAACGCCAAAGCCTGCCATCGCCAGAAACGGAGAAGGCGCCAGGACCACCATGGTCAGTCCAACAGCGGCTATCAAGCCGCCCAAGCGAATCATCCAGCCTCGGCCAATCCGCGCGGTGATGGCATCTCCGCTGAAGCGGAAAATGGTCATGGTGACGGAAAACACAGCATACCCGGCAGCGGCCAACCCTTCCGCCGCGTGGAGCACCTGCTTTAAGTAAACAGCGGTCCAATCCGCAATAGCACCTTCCGAAAGAAAGATACAAAACCCGATGGCACTCAGCGCCACAATGGCAATCGGCGGACGGCCAATGCGACTCTTGGGCTTTTCTTCTGCTCCGCTTTGCGTGTCAAAAGTGAAATGAGCTGCCACTGCCGTGAGAAGCAGGAAAAGAATGGCAGCAACGCTCATGTGATTCAGCGGCGCAATTTTGCGAGCCGCCACAATGCTGCCGAGGCTGGCTCCAATGATGCCACCCAGGCTGAACATGGCATGAAATCGTGACATGGTCAGCTTGCCTAGCAACTTTTCCGTTGCCACTGCCTGGGAATTCATGGCCACATCATTGGCACCGGCGAAAGCTCCGAAGATCATCAAAAACAAAAATAACGAAGTGCTGCTCCAAGCCAGCCCTGGCAGAAACAACGCCAGGCAAAATCCGGCACTGGTCCATTGCGCAGTCTGTTTGTTGCCAAACCGGGCAAGCAGTCTGCCGCAAAAGGGAACTGCACTCACCGAGCCAATCGCTGTGCCCAATAGCGAAAATCCTAAAGCACCATCACTGAGATGAAGGTTTGTTTTCACTGCCGCAATCCGCGATACCCATGTGGAAGTAATTAAGCCATGGATTAAAAAACAAAGCATCACGCCCCAAAAAGCACGCGTTTTTTCCACGAGCGAAAGAGTCAACGCCCTTCCCTCATTTTTGGCTAACTGCAGTTCGGCGCTTTCAATCACTTGCTCCATTCATTTTCTCCCGCAAACGTTATGCAGGCAGCCAGGGGTTTGCTGGTTCGGTGGCATTCGGGAAGATGGTGATGGCATCCGTACGAATCTTGTTCCACTCGCGCAACGCGAAACCATTCGCTTCAAAAAACAGCCTGATTTTCGTGCTATCCCATTTCAAAACATCTTCCAGAATGGGAACCAGTACGCTCAGAGCGTCATCACTCAAGATGGTACGCGCTGCAATCGGTGTGATGTAGCGGTTTTCCGAGACAGCAATGGTGAGCCCATCCAGGCGGTTGACGTGCAACATCACATGGACGTCAGAACTGCCGTCTCCCACATACACCAAGCGATTCTGACTCACCGGAATACTGGCGCGCAGTTGATCCACCACGGCCACTTTTCCGTAACCGGCAGGCAGGCGCACAATGGACTTGATCTCACCGGTCGCCTCATCGTAGCGGAAGCGGGTTCCATAGATATGATCTTTGGCTACTATGCCTTCCAGCGCGGATTGAATTACCTCTTCCGGTGCAGCGGAAACCACATAAAACTGGAAGTGGTGCCCTTCCAGATTTGCTAAAAGTTTCGGCAGAAGAGCAATGTTGGCTTTTAACCGGATGTGCTTGCCCACCTCCCATAAATGTTCTTTCCGTACGCAGCGGAACTCCGGATCATGGAGCAACAGATAAGTAAGTTCACCACCTTGCTGCACCAGGTGAATGTCAGAAAGCCCTGCTACGCGCTCTTCAAAGGCCGGTATACCAAGCATTTCGCTCAATACGCGCCCGGAATCATGAAAGCTGAGGGTCTGATCAAAATCAGAGAACAATAAATAGTTTTTAGAAACAGCGTGAATATCCGTCATTTCACTCCTTCTTCGTTTCGTTTGGTAATCCGAAAGCCGGCCAGCGGGAACTAAGGGCCGGTTTGCCACTTGGCGAATCGGAGGATGGGAGTCGCTTCCTAAAGCAGACTCACCTATTCAGATGAGCTTTCAGTATAACAAGTTTCCCTAAAACAGAGAAAGCTGATATAACAGCTTTTGCATGGCTCAAGCCGCTTCTCAGCCTTTATACCAAAGGATTTTTGAAGAACTGCATCGCGACATTACGCGGGGCCATTATGTGCCTGGGCAGAAGCTTCCTAGCGAGGCGGCGCTGGTGCGGCGCTTTGGCGCTTCCCGGATTACCGTGTCCCATGCCTTGAAAGAGTTGCAACAGCGAAACCTGATTGACCGTGTTGCTGGTTCAGGAACCTTTGTGCGGCAAACAGCACAGCAGGAACGAAAAGGATTAGTGTTCGGGTTGATCATCCCTGATCTAGGGGAAACAGAAATCTTTGAGCCAATTTGCCAGGGCATTGCTGCGTCGCCACAAGCCGAAGGACACGCGCTTCTATGGCCGCACGCTTCCGCTGGCGCAAACAGCAGGGAAGAGCAGGCGCTGCAGCTTTGCCAACAGTGCATAAAGCGCTCCGTAGCAGGCGTCTTTTTCGCACCCTTGGAACTAAGCCGCCACAGTGATGAAGTGAATCGACGGGTATTGAAAGAACTAAGAGCAGCGGCCATTGCTGTGGTGCTGCTGGATAGCCGCCCGGATGCATTTCCTTCCCGCGCACAATGTGACTTGGTGGGCATTGATAATCACCGTGCTGGATACCTGGCGACGGAGCACTTGCTTCGGTTGAAAACAGAGCGTGTCGGATTCATGGCTTACCAGAACCAGGCTTCCACGGTAAATGCCAGAATTGCCGGTTACCAAAGCGCCTTGTTTTCTCAGCAAGGTACCAATGCACAGCCTGCTATTTTTCGCGTCCAGAAACAAGACCGGCTCGTGCTCCCCGCAGAAGCAAAGAACTATGAAGGCTTTGTATGTGCCAATGATCGGCTGGCAGGCCAGTTGATGCACTCCTTGCTGGCACAAAACATCCGCATTCCCGAAGACGTGCGCATTGTGGGGATTGATGATGTCCATTACGCCAGCCTTTTGCCTGTTCCGCTGACCACGGTTCACCAGCCTTGCCGGGATATTGGGGAAACGGCGCTTCGCGTCATGCTCCATCGGCTCGGGCATCCGAAGACGCCGACTCAGGATGTGCTTCTTGATTGCGAACTGGTGGTTCGGGAGTCGTGCGGCGCGGCGCTGCGTTAGCACGGATGCTACAATCAGGCGACGCCGGAAGGGAAGAATCGAAGCTTGTGGGCTCCCTTTGTGAGCTGGTGCGCATTCGTGTCTCGGAACCGCACATTGCTTGTTGGCTTGGCTCTTCCTTGTCGCTTGATTCCCAATGATCTTCACTGGTGTGTCAAACTGCAGATTCAGCGTAGAAGCAAAAGTGTACGGTAAAGAAATCAAAATGGTGAAAAAGCAGGAATCGATAAAGGTTGATCTGTACTCAGGCAACGACAGTATTCGTGACTACCACACGCGTGCGAAGCTGATCAAAGGCAAGCCTGAATCCTCGAAGGCTGGCACGCTAGGTCCGGTAGGCAAGGCGCTCTATGAACTTCCGGGAGTGGCGAGTGTAGAGGTTGACCGTTACAGTGTTGTTGTGGAAAGAGGCCAGATGTTCACCTGGGCTGAAGTAGAGCCGCGCCTTAAGGAAGTTCTCCTGTCCTTGAGTGAGGAACGCACGAGTGCGGCAACGAAGAAGCGATAAGTATGTCGTACTACTCTCTTGCTGTTCGCACAGCAATGTTCTGAGTAAACTCTGATACCTGTGCGGAAAGATCACCTGCGACTTGCTCGATGATCTTTACATCTTGTTCTGACAGAAACTGTTTCCACTGTCCCACTGAGTCGGCTTGAATTGGTTTTTGAGGATCAGTGTTGCCCAAAGTTAAGCCGCTTGCAAATACCTCAGTATGCTGAAACGTATTATGCGATAGGAGATTTTCGTCAAATGAAACTCCAAGGTGCCAACAAACGGATTGCAAGACCAGCCGGGGGTCTGTCACTAATCGTTCATAAGGGACAGCAAGCACCGGCAGAGCTTTTTCACGATACTCAAAGAAAGCTTGCGTCTTGTACTTCCAATATAATGCTGCCAAGCCAATCAGTGGCGAACCACAATGCGCAATGTTCTTTAACTCTTTCGCATATCGTTTAGCAAAAGCTTCTTCTTTGGCAAGCTTGGCTTCCAGAATGCGGGGCACCCAAAATTCACACCAAGTTGATTCGCCGACTTTCAGCTTCAACATGGAGGCGACGGTGTCTCGCACATCGCGCAGCAAAAACAGGATCTTCTCGCCCTGGTAGAAATTCTGGCAAGTTCCTGACAGACCCTCATCCCACAAAACGGCATTGCGGAATTGCTCTGCCCAGCGAGGCAACTTAAACCCAATTAGCTGCGCATCAGGGTAGTCATCTGCTGTTGAATTCTGCAATATTTCATATCCGTGAATTTCGTCGTAACAGGCTAAATCTGGATGGGTTTCCAGAATAAGACGCAATAAAGTTGTGCCTGTTCTCTGGCACCCAAGAATAAAAAATCGTTCCTGTGGCACTGGTATAAATAACAGGCTACCCAATTGGAGTCAAATATTTTCCTGTTTAGACCCGGTTAAGGTTTGTTTTTATGTAAATGTAACTCTGATTGTAAGGTAAAAACGTGAGAAAGATAACGAGGTTTTCTGAACGAACTTCGTTAATGTATGTTCCGAGCCTTCTCAATCAGTGGATGTGCAAGGTTCTCCCATGCACTCCAGGCATGAAACCAGTTGCCTTCCACCCCTCGGTAAATTAACCAAGTGTTATTTCGATATACTGCATCCGTCTTGCCCGGCAAGTATACATATCCTTCGTTTGTGGAAGGATCGCGTAATCCACCACATAGGTGCTGCGCGGTTCGGAGTGGTACTTCGATTTCACTGGGTGTTGGTGTCTTCTGAAAGGACTCTGACCTACCTGCGCATGTTTGTGCCACACTTGACGCTAAGAAATCAGAATGGCGAACTGGATCAGACGCAGCACTTTAGCAACCGGTATCTACGTACTGGGGTCACAATGGTGTCCTGCTCAGACTAATCCAGCAAACGCTGAGTTTGCGGTAGCGACAATTAAACCGACTGATCCAGCTTTTGGTGGAATTTTAATCCGCCTCTCGGGTGGCAAGTTTTCGGCCACCGGCTTCACTCTGAAGGATCTTATCGCTTTTGCGTACCAAGTAGATATCAGCCAAATCGCTGGAGGACCCAAGTGGTTTGCCTCAGACCGATATGACATTCTTGGAAAGCCCGAAAAGGAAGGGCCGCTCAACCGCGATGCTGCTCGAATCATGCTGCGCGCCCTTCTGATAACCCGTTTTCAGTTGCGGACACATCAAGAAACCAGAGAAATGCCCGTATATGTGTTAACCCTTGGAAAAAGTGGCTCAAAGATGAAGCAAAGGATGGAGGGAGATGGAGGGGAAACAACCCGACTGACTTTTCAAGGAGCAAAGGCAACAGGCCGAAACGTCTCAGCAAAGGTTCTCGCTGAAGAGCTAGGAGCAATGGTGCTCGGTCGTCCCGTGCTGGACAGAACCGGTCTGATGGGAACTTTTGATCTGAATCTTAGTTGGAAACTAGATGCGGACCAGCTTCAAGGAACCGGTACTACGGTAGCCGGCAACAGGAACGATCCAGACATCTTCACAGCAATTCAGGAGCAGTTAGGGTTGAAACTGGAAGCACGGAATGCGCCTGCAGAAATCATTGTTGTGGATGGTGCGCTGAAGCCTTCCAACAATTAGATTTCAAGCTGTCTGTCAGTTCGCATAAGATTCCAGGTAACCACACTGACAGCATCGGTAAGTCTTTACCACATGGACTTTCTCGATAGGAACCTTGGTTCCGTACCAGAAGCTTCGCTGCGGAGGTCCTTCCACCCACTTGGATACTTCCACAGCGCTACGAGTCATGTCGGGTATGAAGCCTTCTTCCATTTGATCATTACACTTCGGGCAAATTCTTTCTGCCATCTGGAGAATTGTACAGCTAAACGCCTTAGGGATTGCAGAATTCCAAGGAACAGTTGAACCATCCTATGCCCCCGCTTCGACATACTCACTGAATGGATGCGGGAAGAAGATCTCGAGATGAGTGGTTAGCGCTGAGGTGCCAGGGGCTAGAACCTAGTGCGTTTGAAGCGCTTATCGCCGAAGTGGAGCGACCACTCCTCTTCTACTTGCTGCAACTGGTTCACAATCAGGACCAAGTTGTGGACCTGCTTCAGGAGACATGGTTACGTGCGCTGAAGATGTTTGGTTCAGCGCAGATTCGGCACGCCTTCCGCGTGGCCCCTTTCTGGCATGCATCTTCTTTACTTGGGGCGGAGTTGAGATCGTGAAGCAACATATCAACACAGCACGGGTGGACATTCTAAAGGAGATCAAACAGATTCAAGTTCAGGTGTTTGAACTCCAGGCTGCTAGCGGTGTGAAGAGCCATGGGAACGAACCGGCATGACGTGTCAGTTTCGTTTTTGGGAACCCTTCACTTACTGCCCTCCTGCATGCGCAAAGCTGCTGCCCGGCTTCCATTGCGGCCTTTGTGCTCCGTCTGCCAGCGTTTCCACTACGCGATCAAAGAAGTCATTAAACTTTGCTGCGGCAGCCGGGTCCCAGGGTTGATTCAAATCGTCTGCGGGACTATGGTAGCGGTCCGCATACCAGCGGCGATAGACCACTTCTTCCGGTGAGCCTTTCTGATAACCGAAGATAAAGCCCACAGCAGGCACGCCAATCTGCATGAAGTTGTAATGGTCAGAACGGCGAAGCAGATTCCGCTCCGGCTCCGGATCTTCCTGAATGCGAATGCCCATGGGAGCAGCCACTTGTTTCACGGTGTCACCCAATGTGGATTCATTCACGGCCAGCGTTGTGAGCAAGGTGAGCGGAAAAATGGGGCGAAGCTGATCCAGATTGATGTTCGCCATCATGCTCCCTTGGGGAACAGTCAGATGTTGGGTGAAATAGCGTGAGCCAAGCAGGCCTTTTTCTTCTCCTGTCACAACCACAAATAATAAAGACCGTTTCAGTTTCTTGCCGGAGTCGTGGAGACGTTCCGCAAGGTCCAGCAGCGTAGCTACATAAGCCGCGTCATCGAATGCGCCATTATAGATGCGGTCCCCCTTCCATGGCTCCCCGACTCCATAGCCGTCCAGATGCGCGGAAACCACCACATACTCGCTTGCCAGCTGTGGGTCAGCGCCAGGAAGCGTAGCTAAAACGTTGTCGGATTGGAGATCCGTTGTTTCCACGTGCATACGGGCACGGAATGTTCCCATCAACGGAAAAGAGGGAACCGGCTTTCCTTCCGCAGCGATGGCAGCAAGTTCTTTGTAGGAATGGCCTGAGCCCGCAAACAGAACTTCGGACTCGGCAGGATTGAAACGGAACGCAGGCACAGCTCTTCCCGAAGGGAGCGGCGTACTTGCCAGAGTCATTGCAACAGAATAGGCAACAGGCCAGCGGGGCGGTTCCGGTCCGCCAACCGGATCAATGCTGATGATGCCCGCCAAGCCTTCGGGTAAAGAAGCACCACCCTGGCCAGCAGCGGGTGCGGAACGCGAACGTGCGCGAGCAAGCTGCACCAGAATCTTGCCGTGGAGGTCCATGCCGCTGAGGTTTTGCTCCGTGCCAGCAAAGACCATCTCCCCTTCCAGTGTTTCAGGTAAGCCTAGACGTGCCGGAATGGTAATCTGCTTGAGCCATTCCAGCTTTTGCGTGCCTTCCTTTCGTACCAGTTCCACAGAAGACTGATTTGTCTGAAGCCGCACTGCATGGAGCGGCACGGTTTGGTAGTAACCCGATTCCCCTGCAGGCTTCAGACCCAACTTTTGAAATTCGGCTGCCACATACTTCGCTGCTTGGCGATATCCCTCGCTGCCCGTATCGCGGCCTTGCAGGCCATCGTTTGACAGCGCCACCACATGCGACCACCAACGCCGGGTTGCCGCGTTCGGCTCCGTGGCCAGCAGAAGTTCACAGAGAAACAGGAAAGCAAATCGATGAATTTTCATCTGGTGGATGAAGGGTAACACGGCGGCGACAGTGTGGAGGAGTACTCGTTTTCAGAAAAGTGGCAGGTTATACTACAGGTCGAAACTCCACGGAGTCTGATTTGTTCGCCCATTGCACTTCAGCCTCTCGTGAGAATGGAATGAGTCACACACCTTCTTCTCCAGATTTTGTTGCGCTATCTAGTGCTTCGGGGAGCATGGATCTTGCTTCCTTGTACCGTTTGCATATCGAAGAGACCCGGGACTACGCGATATTTTTAATCAGCCCTGAGGGAGTTCTGCGCACCTGGAATCCGGGGGTTGGCGCCCTTCTTGGCTACTCCGCTGAACAATTTATTGGCCAGCCGTCCTCCATGACCTTCACTCCGGAAGACCGTTCTCAACACGAGGATAAGAAAGAAATCGAAACCGCCCGAAATACCGGGCATGCGGCGGACGTGCGCTGGCACCTCCGTCAGGATGGAACCCGTATTTTCATTGATGGCGTGCTAACCGCGCTCCACAATCACGAAGGCACCCTGATTGGTTTTTCCAAAATCATGAAGGATGCCACGCAACGCCACTTGGCCGACCAGGAGCGGAATGAACTGCTCCAGCGCGAGCAGGCGGCCAGGGCAGAAGCGGAGATGCTGCACCAGCGCAGCAGGGAAAGCGAAAAACTGTTTCGGGATGCTTTTGCTTACGCCGCCACAGGCGTAAGCTTGACGGACCCGGAAGGAAGATACCTTCAGGTCAACCGCGCATACTGCAATCTTCTCGGTTACACCGAGCAGGAACTTCTCGAAATCTCCCACTATGACGTAATCTCCCCTGGAGACCTCCCACCGAGTCTGAGTCTCGTTCGTCAGTTGCTCTCCGGAGAAATTCCAGGATTCATTCTGGAAAAACAGTTCGTGCGAAAAGATAGGACGCTTGTTTGGGTAAAGAACAGTGTTTCTCTACGGCGCGATGATGCTGGCAATCCCCTGAACATTGTCGGGATTACAGAAGACATTACGGAACGCAAAAAAGCGGAAGAGGCCCTGCTATCCCTTTCGCTCCTGAGTTCCCGGATTGGAAGTCTGACAGCCGGGAGTTTCGAGATGCTGGACACGCTGAATCAGTGTGCTGAACTTCTGGTGACTGGCTTAGGGGCTGCCTTTGCCCGCATCTGGCTTTTGGATAAGGATAACGTCCTCCAACTCTACGTGAGCAAAGGGCAATATACCCATTTGGATGGACCTCACAGCCACATTCCTGTAGGCCATTTGAAGGTGGGTCGGATTGCGGAGGAACGTAGGCCATACTTAAGCAACTCCGTTGTGGGAGATCCCAATATCAGTGACCAGGATTGGGCAAGGAGAGAGAACATGGTTGCGTTCGCTGGGTATCCCCTTGTTGTAGGCGCCAACTTGGAAGGAGTGCTGGCGTTGTTTTCACGCAACCCCTTCACGGAAGCTAGCCATCTGGCACTTTCCTCCATCAGCAACGGAATTGCTGCCACTATTGAGCGAAAGCGAAATGAACAAAACCTCCGACAATTAGAAGCACGCTCGCGACAGATTCTGGAAAGCATCTCGGACGCCTTTTTTGCCGTGGACCAGAATTGGCAATTTACTTATATCAACCATCGCGCAGAGGAGTTACTGGCCCGGCACCAAAATAATTTGATTGGGAAAGGACTTTGGGAAGAATTTCCGGAGGCTATAGGCACCCCGTTTGAACATCATTACCGGGAAGCGCTGGCAAGTGGGAAACCAACCACTTTCGAAGCGTATTTTGCCCCGCTTGATTTATGGGCGGAAGTGCATGCATACCCTTCGGAGATCGGTCTTTCCGTTTACTTTCGGGATGTGCGGGAACGCCGGCAAATGGATGAAAAGTTGCGGGAAACAGCGAAGCTGGAAAGCTTGGGAGTAATGGCCGGTGGAATTGCGCATGATTTCAATAACCTGCTGACCGGCATCTTAGGGAATGCCAGCCTGCTGACGGAACTGCCGGACCCCCTGGATCGGGAACTTGCTCAAGACATTGTGAAAGCTTCCGAAAGAGCAGCGGATTTAACCCGGCAGATGCTCGCTTACTCAGGCAAAGGGAAGTTTCTGATTCAGGAAATTGACCTTTCCTCGCAGGTGCGGGATATTCTCCGGTTGATTAAGCCCATGGTGGACCGGCGGGCGGAAATTCAACTTGCGTTAGCAGAAAAACTGCCTTGCGTGGAAGCCGACCAAGGGCAGATCCAGCAGCTAGTCATGAACTTGGTGATTAATGCAGCGGAATCTTTGCAAGGAAAGCCTGGCTCCGTCACGATCACCACAAATGCTGTGAACCTGGATAATGAGGCTGCTTCCCGGCTCCTTGGTGCCCAGGATCTCCTTCCCGGACTCTATGCTTGTCTCCAGGTAGAAGACACCGGTTGTGGAATGGATGAAGCGACCCGCGCAAAAATTTTCGATCCTTTCTTCACAACAAAGTTCACTGGTCGTGGTTTAGGGCTGGCAGCAGTGTCCGGAATTGTACGCGGTCATAAAGGGGCCATTCGCGTGAATTCCACTCTGGGGAAAGGCACCACATTTCGGGTGTGGCTGCCAGCCGTGAAACAATCTTCCGTTCGAGCACCTGAGCAGCAGCACAAAAAATGGAGCGGGAAGGGAACCATTTTGATCATCGACGATGAAGAAATAGTCCGCCGCGTCGATAGAGTCAGCCTGGAAGGTATGGGGTATGAAGTCATACTAGCTACGGATGGGCAGAATGGGCTGGACCTGTTCCAGAAGAACATCCATCGAGTGTCTTTGGTTGTTTTAGACATGGTAATGCCAGTGATGGGCGGAGAAGAAACATTGAATGAACTTCGTAAGCTTCGCCCGGAGATCCCAGTGATTCTCTCCAGTGGCTACCATGAAGCGGAGGTTGTGCGCCGTTTTTCCGGGCAGCATATTTCCGGGTTTCTCCAGAAGCCATATACAGCAAATGCACTGACGGAAAGCATTCGCGAGATCCTGAACAACCCACCGAAACCACAATAAGCAACAAAGGCGGTTAGATAGCTCCCTGAGGAGGTTGATAGCATGTCTAGTGCAACGTTGAGGGGGAACCTGCATGAGTCTTAACCGAAGAACGTTTCTGGCAGCGGCGGGCACAAGCCTGCTGGCACCTCGCAGCGCCCGTGCTGCTTCGTCGCGAATCGAAATTCTAGCCGATGAACACATTGGGGAAATCAATCCTGATATTTACGGGCACTTTACGGAACACCTGGGCGGCTGCATCTATGACGGAATCTGGGTAGGAGAAAACTCAAAAATCCCGAATTACAACGGCCTTCGGAAAGAGTTGGTGGACAACCTGAAGCGCTTGAAACCACCAGTGATTCGCTGGCCGGGCGGCTGCTTCGCGGACAGCTACAACTGGCGGGATGGCGTAGGACCTCGCGCCGAGCGGCCAAAACGCACCAACTTCTGGGCCAACAATCAATTCTTCAAGAACTTTCCCAATAGTCCGCAGAAGTATGACACGAATCAATTCGGCACGAATGACTTTGCGCGCCTTTGCCAGTTGACGGGTGCAGAGCCCTATTTTGCGGCTAACCTCCGTAGTGCCACGGCGCGAGATTTTTATGAGTGGATTGAGTATTGCAACTCTCCCGCAAAGAGCACAACCTTGGCCGACCTTCGTGCGGCTGGCGGTTCCCCGGAACCGCTTCGCGTTCGCTATTGGGGAGTGGGAAATGAAAGCTGGGGTTGTGGCGGCAACTTCACCGGCGATGAATACGCTGTGGAATTCCGGCGCTTTGTGGAGTGGGTTCCCCGATTCGACACGCCCCTTTCTTTTGTCGCTTCCGGTCCCAACGGAGGCGATTACGCCTGGACGCGCAGCTTCTTTTCCAAGCTGACGGAGAAAAGCAAGGGCCCTTTAAGAAACGTATACGGCACGGCTTTGCATTATTACTGTGGCACCACCGGAAACGGCAAGGCCGATGAGTTCTCCACGGCGGATTGGTACACCTTGCTGGCACGATCCAATCGGATAGAGGACTTGATTCGAAACCACTGGCAGATTCTTGGGGAAACTGATACGGATCATCGGGTAAAGCTGATTGTGGATGAATGGGGTGCATGGCACCAGGTGGAAGAATTAGGGCCGGGTTACTTATGGGCTTACTTTCCGACATTGCGGGATGCTCTGGTTTCCGGCATTTCACTTGATACCTTTAACCGGCACGCTGACAAAGTAGCCATGGCGAATGCCGCCCAGATGATCAACAACATTCATACTTCTTTCCTGGCAATGGGCGATAAGTTCACCGTGACGCCGGTTTTTCACGTGTTCGCGATGTACGCCGCGCACAAAGGCGGCATGTCGGTCAGAACCGAGTTTTCTGCGCCGCGCTTAGCGGCGGAAACAGGGAAAGGCTTATCCGGGCTTTCCGGTTCCTGTTCCGTTCATGGCAACCGTGTGGTGTTGTCAGTGGTGAATGCGGACCATGCGAATGAGCAGGAAACAGAAATCGATTTTCGGGGAACGGGCCGTTTATCTCCGGTGAAAGCTACCGTGCTAAAAGCAAAGGCGCTGAATGCTCGTAATGATTTTGAGCATCCTCGCGCCTTAGAGCCCATGGAAGAAAAGCTAAACGGCGGTGGTTCACCGTTTGTGTACAAGTTTGCGCCTGCTTCGGTCACGTGCCTTGAATTCACGTTGGCCTGAGCAGGCGCGGTTTACAACAGATCAGAATGCGTAACGCAGTGCCAACTGCAACACACGAGCATCGGCCGCAGTGCTGAATTGGCCAAACGTGGTGGGCGTGGCCAAGCTCAACTGAAGGCCCGAAGTAAGGAAGTTGACGTTGTTGAACAAATTAAACGCCTCGCCCCGGAGTTCGAGACGATGGCCTTCCCAAGGCATGCGGAACATCTTCACCACGGCCAAATCGGTGTTGAAATAGTTTGGCCCGCGCAGAATACCGCGCGTTCCTACCGTGCCGGGATATTGCCCTTCAAAGGAATTTACAGCTGTTGTGCTGGCAAATACGCTCGGTGTACCTGTCTGGTCGTAACCAGCAGAAGCAGGCATCGTCATGCCGGGTCTCAGAATTCCCAATGCGGAGTTCAAATAATTTGTAGGATAAATACCACCATTACTGATATTGAGCGGCACCCCAGTGCGGAAAGTGGCAATGCCGGAAAGTTGCCAACCACTTACCGCGTAATCCAACCAGCCAGGCATTCCACTGAACAGTAGCTTACCCCGACCTACTGGAATTTCCGCGACAACATTCGCGGTAATGTTGTGTCGAATGTCGAAGGAAGAAGGGCCACGGAAAGCAGAAGGGTTGAAGGCATCCTGCAGTGAGCTGCCACCAGCACCTTCCGAACCAGAAGCGTTGTCGATGGAGTGTGACCAAGTATAGTTGAAGTCAAAACCCCAACCATGGGAATACGCACGACGCAGTACCAAAATCATACCGTTGTAGTTTGCCTTACCTGCATTCGTCCAAGCCGTGAGCCCAGCACTCTGCAAGGCAAAAAATGTGTTGCAGCCCGGTGCTGAAATGCAGGTTCCATCTGCTTGTCTTAGGCGATCCATGCCATTCAAGGCATCCAGATCACTACCGGCATAGGTGCCGTACACGGAATAAAAATAATTTGCTGTAGCACTACCATTGAAGTTAAGGTTTTTTGCTTTCGCAAACATGTTTTCAAAGAAAGGAACAGTAGGCAACAAGCCTGGATTCGCTTTGACTTGAGCAGGGGTTAAGCCTGCGTCATAAGCGGCGCGAATGATGCCGCTCGCCTGTGTCCATGTCTGGCCGGAACCGGGATCTTTGAAGTTGGTGAGCGGCTGGGCGTAATCCTGCCGCAAAATGCCAGCATGGCTTAAACGTCCTACGTATCCGACTTCGATGCTCATTTGTTTGGGCAGTGGCCGGGCGTAGGTTGCGTTCAGCAAGTATTGGTAAGGAGCTTTCAAGTTAGTGGAGATGCCAGAGTACGAAGTGAATCCTCCCACAATGGTCGGAAGCGTAATCGGGAAGCTTCCACCGCCAGCCGCAGGCAAAGCAGGCAGATTCGTGCCACCCGTATAACGATAAGCACTGGTGAAATCTGTATTGAGCGGTTGAGAAACACTGGTAGCTAATCCAGGAGAACCGTTATTAGCGAAGTCCACCGCAATGTTGCTGCCGTAACGATCATAGAGAACTCCTGCGCCAGCACGGAACACGCTTCCTTTACCTGCCAGTTTCGCCAGCAATCCATCTCCTTCGGGAGAGTAGGCCAATGCTAAACGGGGGGCAAAGTTATTTTTATCTGTCTTATAGTAGGCTGCCCCATTGTTTGCAGGTCCGCCAAGAACATAGCTGAGTTGGGCGGTGGGCAATGCATAACTCGGAATCCCTAAAGCCTGTCCGCCTACACGGTCCGCGAAGAACTGATCCAAATTGGTCACAGGCACTACCTGCGTGCCGTTGATCTCGTAGGGAGCGGGATAGACTCCGTACCGCAATCCGTACGTTAAGGTAAGATTCGGACGAAACTTGAACGCATCCTGCACATAGGCTTCGAATTCGTGGTTTTCGAAGGCACGAGTATAGCCGGTCCCGAAAGGAATTACCGTGCCCGTCTTATCAAAGTTGTAGGTAGCGCCGTAGCTGTTAATAATACCCAACATCGCGCCAAAGGCATTCGTGACATTCGTTCCCGAAGACAGCGCAGCGCCTGGGTATCCATTTTGTTGGAGATAGCTGACCACGTCAGCATTAATATCCGCACCCAGCCCCAGCAAAGTGTTCCTGCTTAAGCTATAGCTGGGAAGGTTATCGAATGCATTACGGTCATTTTCGATGAAGCGGAAATTTACGCCGAATTGAACAGTATGGCGATTCTTGGTCCAGGTGAGGTCGTCCACAAAGTTTGTGGTAGGAGAGGTTCGCTGAGAGGGTCGCGTGGATGGCAAGAGATTCGTAAAAAACAGAGAAGGAATGACGTTCTGGTTGCCGGTAGCGGCACTTCCATAGCGTGTATAGCCCCAGTCGGCTACATTCACGAGATTGGAAGAGAGCACCGAAGTGACACGTGCTGCAAGCCCGCGTGAATTATCAACAGCGCGAGAGGCGGCTGATTGACCGGGAAATTGCGCCAGCGTTGAATCGTTAGCCGCATTGTTCAGGGTGCCGCGAAGCATCAGGTTATGCTTCCCTTGAGGATCGATCTTGAAATCCATACGGGCCACGTACACCCGGTTATCTAACGTGTTTGGCGCATTGAAACGGAGTGTGGAATAATTTAAGCCCTTGTCAGTTGAAGATTGAGGATCATTTCCCGCCAGGTAAGAGGAGAACAGGTTCTTTACGTAGTTGCTTTCACCAATGTGCAAAGGATCAATCGCAGCTACTTGAGAAGGATTGAGGGAAACGATGGTGCCATTTGTGAGTTGGACCTTGATGATGCCCTGTTTGAAAGTTTCTGAAGGAACAGTTCGCGTGACCGCTGCTGCGCTACGATCTTTCCGGCTTTCCCAGTTGAAGAAAAAGAAAACTCGGTCTTTCTTGATCGGGCCTCCTATAGAGGCACCATATTGATTGCGAACCAATGCGGGACGAGCCGTGCCAGCGCGGTTATTAAACCAGTTGTTGGCAACAAAAGCTGTGTTGCGATTGTATTCGTAAAGCGTGCCGTGGAAGTTGTTGGTGCCGCCTCTGGTTACCAGCGTGACTTGCCCACCGGAGGAGCGGCCTTGGTCGGCGTTTACTCCTGCCACTGTGGTACGAAACTCTTCCACCGAATCTAAAGGAACCGGCAGTGCAGCATTAAAGCCACTGCCATTCGGAAGACTGCTGTCCGCAACATAGTTTCCGGTCTGGCTGTTGTTGATATCGACTCCATCCAGAGTGACGTTATTTTGATCATTTTTCGCGCCCAATACTTGACCGCCAGGAGCAACACCCGGCTGGAGGCTCAACAGCGCCACCACATTACGCGTTTGCAGCGGTAATTGCTTGATCTGTGTTTCGGTGAAGGCGTTACCCACAGTGGCATTCTGCGTATTGACCACGGCAGCTTGTGCTTCCACGTTCACGGTTTCAGTTACTTGCCCTACTTCCAAACGGATATTCAGAGTGGCAGGCGTGCTGACCTGGAGCCGAATGCTGGAGGCAAACGTGCGAAATCCGGGCTTCACTGCTTCCAGTTGGTATTCGCCCGGTTCCACTTGCGAAAAAGTATATTCCCCTTTCGCGGTACTTAATACTTTGCGCTGCGTCGAAGTTTCTTTGTTGGTGATGGTGATAGCAGTTTCGGGAGCAGCGGCTCCTTGTGAGTCCGTGACTTCCCCTTGCAGGGAAGTTGTCTGTGCGAAGAGAGTGCCTCCTGCAGATAGCAGGAGAAATAAGGGCAATGCAAGTATGTTTCGCTTCATCTATGTTGAGAATTCCTTAGGACTTCGAACGGGTAGTAAGGCTCAACAAGGAGGGTGAAACAAGCGTGAGGAACAGGAACGGGGTAAAAAGACAACAACTCTACACTGAGTGCTGGCTCTCCTGAATTAGAGAGCACCCTTTTTACGGTAATGATGGTAATTAGTTAGCTTAGAAGACCTGCTTAAAGTATGTCAAGGAATCCGATCCACAATGAAAAAGGCAGGCTTTTCAGCCTGCCTTTTGGTACTAGAAATTAGTAGTAAGTTCTAGGCAATCAGATCGTGGAGCACATTTCCTGCAACATCAGTAAGCCGGAAATCTCTTCCACTGTAGCGGTAAGTCAGTTTTGTATGGTCAATGCCCATCAGGTACAGAATGGTGGCATGAATGTCGTGCACGTGAGCTGGTTTCTCAATCGCCTTGAAACCAAACTCATCTGTTGCTCCATAGATGGTTCCACCCTTCACCGCGCCGCCTGCCAGCCACATGGTGAATCCAAATGGGTTGTGGTCGCGACCGCGCTTGGTGCCACCGCCTCCGCCCACTTCGCGTACTGGAGTGCGACCAAATTCAGAACCGCAAACCACCAGCGTATCTTTCCACAAGCCGCGTGCCTTCAAATCTTTAATCACTGCGGCGAATGCCTGATCTGAATTCTTTGCGTTTACCTTGTGAGCGAAAATATCTCCGTGCGCATCCCATGGATCGCCCTTGGAATAGTACACCTGAGTCATGCGCACGCCTTTTTCTGCCAGGCGAACGGCCATCAAAGCACCACGCGCCACATTTCCTGGACCATACATATCCAGCGTGGCTTGCGATTCTTTACGGATATCAAACACATCAGGCGCTTCCGTTTGCATCCGGTAGGCAACTTCCATGGATTTGATGACGCCTTCCACTTGCGGATCGGAACCAGCATCCATGCTTCGAATCTTTTCTAACTTGTTAAGAAGATCCAGCTCACGACGCTGTTCGGTCATGGCGAACTTTGGATTATTCACAAACCCTAGTACTTTTTTAGGGTCAAAGTTCTTCTCAATCACAACCTTCTTGAGCTTCTCTTTGCCGTCCTTGCCTTTTTCTGCCTTTTCCATCTCCATCGGCATGTCAGCGGCATCCATACCTTCTTCCGGGCCGGCATCCGCTTTGTTGGCGATAAAGGTTCCCTGATTGATTCCTGGCAGGAATCCATTGCCCCAGAGAGGAGGTCCTACAGTAGTAGGGACTTCCGGACACAGCACAACATAGCCAGGAAGGTTCTGGTTCTCCGTGCCGAGACCGTACGTCAACCAAGCACCCATGGACGGACGGCCCGCTTGGTTGCCGCCTGTGTTCATCATCAAGCAGGAAGGTTCGTGGTTCGGAATTTCCGTATAAACAGAGCGAACCCAGCAAATGTCGTCTGCCACTCCAGAAAGATGCGGCCAGAGTTCACTGATATCCATGCCGGAATGCCCATACTTCTTGAAGGCAAATGGCGATTTCATCAGCTCGCCCGTGCGGCGCTCTGTTTTGATATCGCCTGTGGGAAGCGGTTTGCCATCATACTTCTCCAGCATCGGCTTCGGGTCGAATGAATCGATTGTCGAGAGGCCGCCATTCATGAACAGGAAGATGACCCGCTTGACTCGCTGAGGATAGTCCAGCTTAGCAATCCCCATGCTGCCATCGGGGAGCGTCATTGCACCCGCGCGGTTAATGGACTGGCCCAGCATACCGGCAAAAGCCATCATGCCGAAACCATTACCAACCTTTCGCAGAGCTTCCCGTCGCGTTACCGGATTTCTGGATTTATGAAAAGACATTGTGTTTTCCCTTGGATATTCCCGCTACTAGTTGATGAACATGAACTCCGAAGAGCTCAAAAGAATCTTGGCATAGCGGCCCCATGCCGTAGCTTCATACTTCACGTCAGCAGGAGCACCAGGACGCTGCCCTCTGCGTCCGCCACCCATGCCACCGAACATACCGCCGCCCATACCACCCATGCCTTGCATCATGCCCATTCCCATGGGGGTTGGTTCCGCTTCTTGTCCGGCAATTGCTTCCGGTATTTGTCCGCCACCTTGGTCATTCAGGCCACCTTGCGGAGCACCTTCCACGCCAGCATCTTCTTTTGCTTTCACGGCAGGATCAGCCTTGGCATTCACTTCGGGCAATTTATCTCCCTCTGTCTTCACGTCCTTTTCCGCAAGTGCTTTTTCTGCAAGTGCCTTGCCATCCGGCTTGGCAGCATCCGTCACCACAGCGGGAGCAGCTTCCCCTCCGCCATTCGGGCCACCACGACGGCGGCGTTGGCCACCACCTTCAGCAGGCTTTTCCGCTGCTTTCTTCTTGTTCTCTTCGTATTCCCGCATGGGTTCAGCGCGTAAATACTCGAGTCCGAGTTGAATTTCCTCTTCCTTGGGCTCACGTCCGTAAGCCAGCATGTAAATCTTGCGAATACGAGACCGATTATCCGGCTCGGAAGCTACGCGCGACGCCAGCTTTTCCGATTCCAGTTGCACGAAATCACTATTCATCAGGAACAACCGCTGTAACGGCACGGTGGTGGTGAAGCGCTTTTCGGCGCTCAGGCTCGGGCTGGGGAAGTCAAACAGTTGCAGATACGCATCCAGCTTGTAGCGACTTACCTTGCCATACACGGTACGGCGCTCATAAGAAGGAGTGAGTTCTTCCGGAGGCCCGCCAAGGGAATCGTCCAGGTTTCCTGCTACCTGAAGAACAGCGTCACGAAGTTGCTCCGCATCCATGCGGCGGGAGTTAGCACGCCAGTACAGCCGGTTGCCGGAGTCTTTTGCGAAGGCTACCTTGTCCAGTTCCGTGCTCAGTTGGTACGTGGAACTCAGCATGATTTCCCGCTGCAACTTCTTGATGGACATGCCATTCTTCACAAAGTCATTGGCCAGGTATTCCAATAATTCGGGATCGGTTGGACGCTCCCCGCCAAAACCAAAGTTGCTGGGAGTGTCTACGATGCCTGTGCCAAAGTGGCCCTTCCAAATGCGATTCACGATCACTCGCATAGCGATTGGCTGCTTCAGAATATCTTCCGCCAGTTCCATGCGTCCGCTTCCCTGCTTAAAGGGAGCGGGATCTTTTTCGGAGAACACAGTCAGGAAATGACGTGGCACTTCCGATCCCAGGCTTTCCGGATTACCCCGAATAGCCAAGGGGATGTTAACCGGCTTTTCCGCATCTTTCACGCCATGGATGTAAGGGTAAGCCTGTTCCATTTTTTTCCGGGCTGCAGTGATATCGTCCTGCACGGATTTCAGATGCGCCTGCGCTTCCGAGCCCAAACGGCTTTCCAGACCCCACCCACGGAACATCAGCACGCCTGGATTTCCTTGACGGCCACCTGCGGCCATCATGGCAGCCGGATCTTCCGCATCCTTTAACTCCCGCTGGAAGATTTCCGTCCATAAGTTGTTCTCTTCTTCCGGAAGACTCTTCAAGCGAAGCCAGGAACCAGGGTTGAAATCGCGGTTGGAAACAAAGTTACTCGGCTTATCGGTACGCTTCTTCGGGGTCGTGCCTTCCATATCCTTATCGGCAATGACCTTGTTTTCCGCGTCAATCTCATTTTTGGTGAGCATCGCGGCAACTACTTCTTCCTGGAATTTATCTGCCAGTTTCTTTGCCTGATCCTTGGTGCCGCCGCCCTTCTTCATCATGGCCTGCCACGCATCCTTGTTCTTGTACTTGGTGGTGGGCTTTTCCATGTATTTGATCCAGCGATCCAGAATTTCGTAGTCGAGCTTGCGGGCATCCACTACCTGCTCTTTATCCTTCTTCTGCTTGCTGGTGACTTCCCAAACCCCTTGGAGGTAATTGGAAGTCTGGAAGGCTAACGAACGGGACAGTTCATTGGAAAGGCTCTGGTTCATGTCCTGGGCAATCTTCTGCTTCATGTCCAGGTCTTCTTCCAGCTTAGTGAATTCATCCACGATCTTTTTGGGAGCACGTGGGTATTCCTGATAGACCGTGTTGAAGAAAACACCCGCTAGTGAGTAGTAATCGGTTTGTGGAATGGGATCGTACTTGTGATCGTGGCAGCGAGCGCAGGCAACTGTAAGCCCTAAGAAGCCTCGCGTTACCGCGTCCACGCGATCATGACGCTCATCCGCACGTGTTACCTCATTGGAGCCATTGTCGTAGTACCAAGGGCCAAGTCCCAGGAAACCGGTGGCCGGGAGCATCTTATAGCGAACCTTGGGGTCCATCAGGTCACCGGCAAGCTGCGCTTTCACAAACTGGTCATAAGGAAGGTCGTCGTTAAACGACTGAATCACCCAATCCCGGTAAGCGTATGCATTCGCATAGGGGCGATAGCCACGCGGATTCGGCTGCAAACTGCGGTAATCGTCTTCCCCATAACGGGCAACATCCAGCCAGTAACGGCCCCAGCGCTCCCCATAATGCGGAGAAGCCAACAGGCGATCCACAACCTTGGCGAACGCGTTCGGGGAAGCATCTTTTTCAAAAGCAGCAATTTCTTCTGGCGTCGGGGGAAGCCCAGTCAGATCCAGGGTGGCGCGGCGGATCAGGTCATGCTTAGTCGCAGCGTGAACCGGCTTCAAGCTTTCGCTTTCCAGGCGAGCCAGCACAAAGCGGTCAATATCACCCTTGGCCCATTTCGTGTCTTTCACCGCCGGAGCAGAAACATCCTTTAACGGCTGGAACGACCAGAAATTCCGGCGCTCTTGGGAAATCACATATTTCCCATCCTTGGCAGCCGACACTGGAGCGGCGCTCTTGGGCCATACCGCACCTGCCTTAACCCACGCTTCCAGAGCTTCAATATCAGCAGGCTTTAGCTTGCCGCCCATCGGCATTCGCACATTGGGATCGGTTTCCTTGAGCCGCGAAATCATGGAGCTCTTGGCGGGATCGCCAGGCACCAGGACAGCGCCATGCGCTCCACCCTTCGTCATCGCCTCCAAGCTATCCAAACGCAGCCCGCCAAGTGCCGAGTTCGTGTGGCACCCATAGCAGTTATTGGCCAGAATAGGCCGGATTTTGGTTTCGAAGTAATCAGGAGAAGCAGCAGGAACAGTTTGCGCTTGTAAAAACTGGGTAGCAGCAGAAAAAGTGAGAAAAATCGAGGTACTGAGAGAACGAGTCAGACAGTGCATAAACCCCTTTGGGTTAACTTTAAGGTTGAGATGGAACTGTGCACAGACGGCACAAAGAACTCAACAGACTCGGGATCAGGAACTCTACTAGGGGACCCAATCTGCGCGGCTGACAAGGGCGCAGGCATCCGTCAACGGACAAAATCCGGACCGACTGTTACATAGAGTTTTAGCATTCTTTTTGTATTTCGTCAATGACTGAAAGGGTATTGAAATGAGATACTTATAGGCACAGTTTTAGGCCCTTTTTCTGCTTGCCTTTCGCGGGCCGCGCGTCCCGCCTGTTGCCTAGCCCCTGTTCGGCTTTCCAAAGTACTTTTATTAAGGAAATTCGTTCTATGCGTCGTTTGAATTTATTCTTTGTTTTATTCATAGCCATCCTCCCTCCTGTTTCTGCTGCACCACGGGAAGCGAAGCCGGCCAAAAAGCCTGCCGGTCCTACAGGGGGAGTAAAAACGCCAGGCGTCCAGATTCCGTTTGCCAACCTAAAAGCGGAAACAGAAATTCCGGCACCAACAAAACCGGAATGGCTGTTCTTCTCGCAATCTTTGTTCACTCCTAATTTAGAAAAGGGCAATCTGGAAAAAATAGATGCCAAAACAGGCAAGCCCGGTGATCCGGTGGCTGGCGTAGGCAAACCGTGTGCAGGCATGATTTCTGCTTTCGGAAGTTTATGGGTGCCAAGCTGTGGAGACGGTTCGCTGGTGCGCTTGAACGCACGTTCCATGAAACCAGGACCGAAGATCGCGAGCGGAGTAGCAGATGTTCCTGGCGCAATCGCTGCAGATGCCGATAGCGTGTGGCTCCTGACGGATAAGAAAACCACCTTATCTCGTATTGATCCGGATCAAAATCAGGTGGTTGCGGAGATGCGTTTGCCAACTGGATGCAAAAATCTCCTGTTTGCGGAAACTTCCTTATGGCTCCTTTGCCCCTCCGAAAACAAGGTGTACCGGGTTGATCCGGAAAAAAATGTGGTAACCAAGCGCATTGATGTAGTGGCGGAACCGCAATCCATGGTTGCCGGATCAGGGTCAATATGGGTGCTGGGACGCAAAGAAGGCAAGATTGATCGCATTGACCCGAAAACCAACAAGGTCTCGAAAACAATCGAGCTGAATGTGCCAAATGCAGACGGCCAACTCGCTTTGGGAGAAGGTTTTCTATGGGTTACGATGACTGGCTTCCCCCTGACCCGGATCAACATGGAAGAGGAAAAGGTGATGCAGCAGTTCTATGGAGAAGGCGGCGGCAGCATTCTTACCAGCACGGGCGCGATCTGGCTTTCCAATGTTCGACAGGGCACTGTTTGGAAAATCGACCCCAAGCGGGTGATTGCCACATTAGCGGAATAGTCAGCGATTAAACGGGGTTTCCGTAATCCAATGGAATCCCCGGCTCACCAATAGAAATTTGGTGTGATCCACTTTCCGCAAACGAATCACAACCGGACTGTTTTGAAGAGTGCCTTCTAATGCTATATGGTCAGCATCAGGACTGGCATAAGACAGAATCTCTTTTTTGCCGTTTGCTTGTGTTCTGACAGCAACAGTGTGTTTATCAGTGTCGTACTCCGTGTTGTAGCCGCTTGCTGAGTCGTTCATGAGGCGGGCAACCCAAAACTGCGGGTACTGCACTACCAACTTTCTCCAGCGGAACGAATCCGTAAGCAGTGGTGGCAACTCCTGCCCGTTTCTGGTAAATTGCTCGACCTCCCATACTCCGTACAAGGGAGGATGCTTTGCATTTGCTGTTGTCTGATAGCCTTGCCAGCCACTCCAGATCTGCCCAATGAGGAGAACGCCTACTAACAGGCATTTCACGCTGAGGATAGTGGTGCGCATCCATTTCCGGCGGAATGGATAAGGGTCCAAATCCACGGCCTGAGATGCCCGGTGAAGATACAAAACATTCCATACACGACGGAGATCCGGAACCAGCAAAAAGATAGCCATTAATAACAAATGAAAAGAATACAGTTTTACCGGGACGTCATAACAAAGATTCAGGGCCACAATGTTTACCAACACTGCCGTACACACCAATGCTCCTAACAACGTGGTTCGCCGGAAGAACAGAAGCAAGCCACCCAGCACTTCCAGTACACCTGAAAACATGATGTAAGCCGTGGATGCTCCCATGAAATTCCAAAGCACTCCCATAGGAGAGAAATCACCGTAGACTTCAAGCAGCTTATCGAAGCCCGGTGCGCGAAACTGCAGCGGAAAAACTTTCACAAACCCATAGGCAAGCATGGTGGATCCCAGCACATACCGAATCAGAATACGAAGCCAGAAGCGGAGTCGACGATACTCGATCCGTTTCCAATCCAGCACGGACCAGAGAATTGTGGCTCCTAAAGCAATTACCAAGTAACACACGCTTTCGATATACGAAAGCGTGGTATCGCCGCTCCCGGTGGGGAAGTAAGTAACGGCATGGCCACTTAAGTGGAAGAAACGGGTTGCTACCCAAGGAGCCAGCAAGTGCCACGGGCGAAGATAAAGCTCTGTAAACCACTCCTCTGTTAAAGGGGGATACAGCATGCGTAAAACGGAATCCAGCAAGCCTGCTACGGTGGGAGCAACGTACAGCAGAAAGTAGCAGAACACAAAACGGAAGGCGAGGAGTAACGGAAAGCTCCAACTTCCCGAAGCCGTAGCAGAGGGGGAAACAGGCTCTAAAGGAGCCGGCGCAACGGTTTCCATATAGGGAGGAATTATATTTGTTTGCTACAGGAAAAAACAGTAAAACACGGGAAAAGAGGATGGGAAAGCACGTCTGTTCTGGAGCTAAAACAAGGTCTGCCACCAAAATTTAGGAGGGTATACCATTGTTTGAGAAACCGCTTACCAAATGCAGAATTTCATCGTAAAGTTGTTTGTTTCCACTACTCTCCTGTGGGCTGTTCCGGCGGTTTCGCAGACTTCCACTGGCTCGGCTCAAACCGTTTCCAGCGCGTCATACTCTGCCTCTGTCGGTTTAGCTCCTGGCTCCATTGCCACAACGCTTGGTTCCAATCTCGCTATAACCACCGCGTCAGCACCGCCTAATCAAACGCTGCCGACCACGTTGGGTGGAACCACCGTCGCGATTGTGGATAGCAAAGGCGGAGAACAACTCTGCCCTTTGTTTTTTGTATCCCCGAACCAGGTCAATCACCTCATTCCGGAAGGAGTGGCATTGGGGAACGCCACCATCCGAGTGACTAGTGGCGATAGAACGATTACCACGATCGCCAACGTTCAGATCAATGTGGCTTCCCTCGGCCTTTTCAGTGCGAACGCAAGCGGGAACGGACCGGCGGCAGCCTATGCGCAGCGATTTCGAGCAAATGGCATAGTGGTAACTACTCCCCTCGCGGTTTACGATGCCAGTCTGAATCGTTTTGTCTCCCAGCCTATTGACCTAGGCGTTCCCGGAGATCAAACCTTTATCACTCTGTTCGGGACGGGCCTCCATTCTCTTCCGGCAACAAGTTTTCAAGCCATGCTGAACGGCTCCCGTCCCTTTCCTGTTACCTATATAGGTGCGCAGGGACAATTCCTGGGGCTGGATCAGGTGAACATCGGACCCATTTTAGCCAGTGATGCAACAGGCGCCTTTGAAAGTGGATTTGGCGATATCACTCTCTCCCTCTTATCTTCGTCCGGTTCAGGCTTGGCACAATCCAACGAGATCTCATTCCGGATCATTCACCCGGACTTTATTCCTTTGGCTCAATTGCTTTCTTCTGATACAGGAATCCGTGGACAGACGATTCAGCAGTTCACGATTTGGGGTGATTACCTTGCCTCTGCCACTGGTGTCAGCATCAGCCCTGCGGAGGGCCTCACCCTTTCCAACCTCAACGTCACCGATACAAAAATTACCTTTGATCTAAAAATTGACGAGGGGGCAACATTAGGCGACAGGCAATTGAGGGTAACCACACCTTACGGCACTTCCACCCCGGCGCTGAAATTCTCGATTCTGGACCCGGCCTCTCTAAGCCCCTTTCTGACGAATCTCACAGTCAACTCCAACATCATTTCCTTCAATTTTGCCTCGCCCGGCGTGCAGCTCCTTACGGGAAGTTTGCTCAACAGCTCGGTTTCTGAGATCAACTATGTCGGGAATACGTCAAAAACTTGTCAGAGTTCTTATCAATCATCCACGTTGATCCGTCCCGGGCAAACATCAGGGCAGGTGCAGTACACGTTTTCGCCTGCTTTGGCGAATAACTTCTTCTCGCGGCATTATGCGAATCTTTCCCTCTCCGTCACGGATTTTATGGGAAGAAAGAGCAATACGGTAAGTGTTCGGGTCGATGATCCCGTGTTTGGTTGCTCGCAACTGCCCACTATTTAGCAGAACCAACTTCGATCCACTCTGTTGTACGGGCACTGCCTTGGTAACCAGTGCCGCCAAAATCCGCGTGATACGCTTCCTTCGTGCATCACGGAAGAAGAACTTTTCTTAAGGTATCTGCTCTTGCTGCGGCTGCTCCTGGTTTTGCATCGGCGCAATCGACGGAGGCAAAGGAAGCCATCCCCTTTCAGAATCTTCCTTCCATGGTGGAGGCCGATGGGCAGCTCCGTTTCGATTTCGGCAAAGAGCACATGGTTCTCCCTAGTGGCCTTCAACCCTCTTTGCTCTGCACAGCAAAAGGCACGCTGGTCGCCCAAGGGCAAATGCCGGAAAAACCTGTTGAGACACCGCGCATGCATTACCCTTCCGCCATGGGCACTGTGATTTCCCGAGATGCAGGGCAAACTTGGACGCGTATCCCGCTCGCACCCGGATCGAATGGCGTCAATCTCGAAGGTGGCATGGTCCAGCTTCGCAATGGCACCATTCTCGCCCTGGATACATACATTGTTCCCGGCTCTCGGCCAGACCAAGGAACGGGTCAACTCTACACTTCCACAGACGACTGGCGTACACTGAGTGGTCCGCAAGACGTCGTCTTTGAACTGCCTGGAATTGATTTCTTTTCTTCCACAGATGACGGCGGCCGTCCCTACGCTGCCGCACGCCTCCATCGCCGCATTCTGGAAATGCCGAATGGTGATCTTCTGACCACCATCTACGGAATTGTAAAGGGTGACAAGACTCCCGCCGCGTACCGCCCTACCATGATGCGAACCCGTGTTCTGCTGGCGCGTTCCACTGATCGTGGTCAGCACTGGAGCCTGGTTTCCACTGTTGCCGTGAACCCCGCTGTTGGCACGGAAGGATTTGGGGAAGCCGTTCTCGCTCACGCCAATGGACCACAGGGCAAAGGTCGCCTCCTCTGCTTTATGCGCACTGGTCGAGACTTGTATGAGGCTACTTCAGAGGATGAGGGGAAAACCTGGTCCACAGCCCGCCCACGCATCTTTGCCGGGCTGGATATCCACCGCACTGAACTCTGGGTCGATATGTTTCGCAACGTGCGTGGCCGCACTGGCCGCATGCTGGACGAAAACAACCCCGATGAGCTTCAGGGGTCGGTAGTAGATCCTGATTTAATTCAAATGCGCGACGGCACTCTTGCTGCAGCCTTTGGCATTCGCATTCCCCAGCAATTATGCTGGCCGAACTTTCAGCACCCTTGGAACGGAAACTACCTGGCGTTTAGCCAAGACAGGGGGAACACCTGGAGCAACGTGGTGCGCATAACTTCCGCCGTGCCCACCACCCACTACATGGCGATAGAAGAGACTCCCAATGCCGGAGAGCTTTTTGTGACCTACGATCTTGGCTTCTGGAATCACTCTACGCGCTATATCTGCGGACGCACGGTCCGGGTTACGAAAAAGGATGGCGCGAATCACTCTAAGCAGTAAATGGTGGGCTCTAGTGGACTCGAACCACTGACCCCTTCCGTGTCAAGGAAGTACTCTAACCAACTGAGCTAAGAGCCCACAGAGGGTGGAACTCAAAGTATATCACTCCGTGATGGCGACAATCGTGCCAGGGGCATTGCCTTCCAGGCGATTGTTGATGAACAGAAAAGCCATCTTCCTGTTGGCGCGGGCAATGCCGATGATTTCCCGCAAGCCCTCGCGGGTTCGTTCGTTCGGTTCCTTGATCTCCGTATAAGGACTGTAGAGTTCCACAGCTTTTTCGTATGGCACGCCTTGCCGCAGCAAAGCACGGGAAACCAGAAAATCCGCCGTGCGGGAATCAGGAATGGCAACTTGTTCCGGCAATTCCGGCATCCGTGTCCACGCGTTGTACACATGCGCAACCCCGTGGCTGCGGAGGCACGCAAAGTAATCCGGCACTAGAAAATTCTGGTTGCGGATCTCCACGCAATAACGAAACTCCGGTGGCAGGTGAGCCAGAAACGGGTCCAGCACATCCAGAAACTCAGCCGGGTGAGCAAACGAGCTTCTGGAAAATGCGCCGAATTCCAGAATCAACAAAGCCGTCTGTTTTTGGTAAGGCAACAAGGGCCGCAGAAAGGCGTCTAAAAACAATCCCGCATCCAAAAACGCAGAGTTTTCCTCTCCACGATGGGAGCCATAGCGAGGGTGAGCCGGAAACACGCGGCAGGTAATTTGCTCCGGCACCTTGAATGCGAACTGAAAGGGCGGCGGTGCCTGCTGAAACAAACGCCGCCAGAAATCTTCGCTGGGAAATTGATAAAAAGCGAAGTCTCCGCACACGGTCGGAAACACGGAAACATATTCGTTCCAGGCAGTGCTCTTCAAAAGCCTTTTTGGAAAATTTTCCGCGTGAGTAATACCGCGAACGCGTATAAATCTGGTCTAGCCAGCCTTCGTATTTCCAGGAACTTCCGCCGATCAGAATGCCTTCGCGGGCTAGCTTTTGAAGCCGGGCCGCAAACTCATCCCGATCAAAGATCCGAAGGTTCGTCAAACAGCGATCCGCTTACCAAGCGCGTGCCGAACGATAGCCGTACGGGTCGGCTCCCGCCTCCAATACTCCGTCCGGCAGAACCCGGACCAACACCGGCGCTGCTCCGCTGGACCAGCGAGAGCGCGTCCCAATCCGATGCTTACGCTCTCCCAATTCACCCATTACACCGGGGTTAATTCGTTCATCCAGCAGCAAATCGCCTGGGTTCATCGCATGGTTATCGAAGCTCGATACCAGATGCCGGGTTTGGAACCGGGGCGCTTCAATCGCCTGCTTCCGCATTCATATGGAACTCAATCACATCCAGCAACACTTGCAGCAATGACTGGTCCTGGTTATCGCCACCGGGAGTGGAAAGCGCCAGGAAAGCTTTGCCATCTTTGGTCACAATGGTGGGGCTCAGTGTCACGCGAGGGCGTTTGCCGCCAGCCAGTTCATTGGGATTGCCCGGCACCAGCAGAAAACTTTGGGCGCGCTCGGTGAGTGGAATGCCCGTATCGCCTGCAATCACAGAAGGCAGCCATGCGCCGGAAGGCGTGGATGAAAATGTGACTCCGTTCTTGTCGATAGTGTCTATGCAGGTGGTGTCTTTCGCCATCAGAGCATCGTCAATTTTCAGCCGCGTGACATCTGCTTCGGAAGGGTGCAATGGCGGATGCTCGCCGATCTTTCCCGGACGGAATTCCTGTGATGCTTCCGGGCCAATCAGTTTCCGGCGCTCGTCCGCATACTTCATGGAAAGCAGTTGCTCGCCTGGGATTTTCGAGAACTTCGGATCGCCATAGTATGTATCGCGGTCGGCATAGGCCAGCTTTAATGCTTCCGCCAGAGTGTGAATGTACTCCGTGGAGTTCAGTTTCATGCGAGCCAAGTGGTAGCCATTCAGAATGTTCAGGGTTTGGATCATGGAAGGACCCTGGCTCCAAAAGCCCGGCTTGTATACCTGGTATCCGTCAAAAGTAGTGGAGACCGGGTCTTCCGGGGCTAGGTGAAACGCGGCCATGTCTTCAAACCGCAGCAATCCTTGATTCGCCTTGCTGAATGCGTCAATCTTCTTGGCAATTTCGCCGCGGTAAAAATAGTCGCGTACGGCATCAATCGCAGCCACCCGGTTTTTGCCGGAAGCAAGCGCCTGCTTTTCAGCGGCAACCATGCCACGCAGCGTGCGGGCTAAATCCGGCTGGCGGAAAATGTCGCCGGGCATGGGCACTTTGCCGTTGGGAACGAAATGCTGGTAGGACGTGGGCCAGAGTTCCAGAAACGAAACGCTCTGGGCAATGGTGCTGGAGCGCATTTCATCAATAGGAGCGGCATCAGCCATCTCAATCGCAGGAACCACGGTGTCGCTAAAAGATCGCGTGCCATATTCACGAAGAGCCACCAAAGCCGCATCCACCATGCCCGGAACCAGAGCAGACATGATTCCTGCTACTGGCACCATTCCACTCAAACCGCCTTTTTCCAAGGGAGAGGTGATTTCGCCCGGTTGCAAGCGCCGATGCCGGTACAAATCTGCAGTGGCCAATTTCGGCATCGTGCCTACCCCGGCGATGGAGTGAACTTTGCCATCCGCCGTGCGAATTAAAATTGGCGCTTCGCCTCCGAAGCCAAAGTGGGAGTACTCCGTTACCGAAGCGGCAAACATCGCCGAAACACCGGCATCCACGGCATTGCCGCCCGCGTAATAGGCGCGCATTCCGGCATCGGTTGCATAATCACTGCCTGCGGCAACAGCACCGTGTATTCCCCGGGACGCAAAACGCGCCGGATGTTCATAGTTGCGTTGCGCCAGAAGGAGAACAGCAGGGAGGATAAGAAGCAGCAGCAAAGAGAGTTTGCTCTTCATGTTGCTTCCAGTGTACGGGATTGCGGCCCTTACAATAAGAAGCGTGAAAGAAACAACCGGAAAACAAGAGCCTGCGCCCGGTGAACAGGAAGAACACATGCTGTTCTGCCCGGTGTGTTCTTTGCGGCTGTGCGAGCGCAAGTGTAAGCTCTTTTGCGAACGTTGCGGCTATTATCTAAGCTGTTCGGACTTTTACTAAATCAGTCCCTGCTTGGTGATTCTTTCCGCGTTCAGGTAAGGACGTAGAGCTTCCGGCACCACAATGCTGCCATCCGCCTGCTGGTAATTTTCCACAATGGCCACCCAGGTACGCCCTACGGCGAGTCCGCTGCCATTAATGGTATGGAGATGTTCCGCCTTGTTTTTGGCTCCCCGGTAACGGAGGTTTGCGCGGCGCGCCTGAAAGGCTTCAAAGTTGGAACAGGAGGAAATCTCCTTAAAGTCATTCTGCCCTGGCAGCCAGACCTCAATGTCATAGGTCTTGGAGGAAGAAAAACCCATATCGCCGGTGCATAACAATACGGTGCGAAAGGGCAGGCCCAAACGACGAAGAATTTCTTCCGCATCGGTGGTCAACTGTTCGTGTTCCTGGTTGCTTTGTTCCGGCGTGGTGAACTTGACCAATTCCACTTTCTGGAACTGATGCTGGCGAATCACGCCGCGCACATCGCGCCCGTAAGAACCGGCTTCACTTCGAAAGCAGGAAGTGGCGGCACAGAATCGTAGAGGGAGCAGGGAAGGGTCTAACACTTCATCGCGAAACAGGTTAGTCACCGGAACTTCCGCGGTGGGAATCAGCCAGTAATCGCTTTTTTCCAGCTTAAACAGGTCTTCCCCAAATTTAGGAAGATTGCCGGTGCCGTATAAACTGGCAGAATTCACCACAAAGGGTGGCAGCACTTCGGTGTAGCCGTGCTCCCCGGTGTGAACATCCAGCATGAAGTTGGAAAGGGCACGCTCCAGCCGAGCCCCTAAGCCAAAGTAGACCGCAAACCGCGCTCCGGTGATTTTGGCAGCGCGTTCCAGGTCCAAAATCCCGAGTTCGAGTCCTAGATCCCAATGTGCTTTTGCGGGAAAGGAAAATTCAGGAGGCGTTCCCCATCGCCTTACTTCCTGGTTATCCTCCGCGCTTCTGCCCTCTGGTACGGAATCTTGTGGCAAGTTGGGAATCGCTGCCAGAAGATTGCGAAATTCCTCGTCCAGGGATTTTACATTTTCATCCAGCGCACTAATGCGCTCCCCCACCGCGCGTACTTCCTGCTGCGCGCTTGCTGTATCCACGCCTTGTTTCCGCAGCTTGGCAATTTCCATGCTGCTGGCATTGCGCTTTGCTTTCAGTTCCTCGGATTCCTGAATCGCAGCCTTCCGCCGCTGGTCTAATTCACGAAAGCCATCGAGCGACAGTTGGCCGCCGCGAGCGGAAAGACGCGCGGATATGCGGTCAAAATTGGCCCGAAAAAACGCAAGATCGTACATGGAAACAATGCTAACAGTGCAAAAAGGGGAAGGGGAGCGAAAAGGGAAAGGCGAAAATTAGTCTTCTTCTTCCTCGGCAGGAACTGGTTCTAAATCCTCAGCTTCAAATACCTGTCGGCAATCCAGGCATTCCACATAATCGACGCCGTCACGCCGGGCAATAATTTCAGTACGGAGATGATCACACATACAAACTAGGTTTTATTCTAATAATCCGCGTTCCTATGTCAAGAGGGGGAACGCAATTGGGTGTCTTTTCCAGGCTACTCTTTTTCTCTTTTCTGAATAAACACCGGAAGAGCGAAAAGGTCACGGTAAAATCCTAAGCAATGCCCTTTCCTGTTCATCGCCCCAGGCGTCTCCGTTCCAGCGAACAGATTCGAAGCTTGGTACGGGAAACGCGGCTGGTTCCTTCGCAGATGATTCTTCCGCTGTTTGTATGTCCGGGGGAGAAAGTACGTCGCGAAATTGGCTCCATGCCCGGCAATTATCAGCTTTCGGTGGACGAACTGATCACCGAGTGCGAAGAAGCACAATCGCTTGGCTTAGGGGGCGTGCTTTTGTTCGGCCTGCCGGAATCCAAAGACGAAGAAGCCTCGGGCGCCTATGCCGAAACCGGCATTGTGCAGCGGGCCGTACGTGCCCTCAAACAGGTTTTGCCCAATCTGCTGGTGATTACCGATGTTTGTAATTGCGAATACACCAGTCACGGCCATTGCGGCAAAATTGTGGACGGCGATGTAGACAATGACGCCTCGTTAGATTGGCTCTCTGCAGCAGCGCTTTCCCATGCCCGTGCCGGAGCCGACATTGTGGCACCTTCCGACATGATGGATGGACGCGTGGCGGCAATCCGGAAAACATTGGATGCCAACGGTTTTCAGAAAATTCCGATTCTGGCGTATGCCGCCAAATATGCTTCCGTGTTTTACGGGCCTTTCCGGGACGCGGCTGATTCCGCGCCCCAATTCGGCGACCGCCGCAGCTACCAGATGGACCCTGCTAATGGGCGCGAGGCGATGCGTGAAATTGCGCTGGATCTGGAAGAAGGAGCGGATATGATCATGGTAAAACCAGCCATGCCGTATCTGGATCTGATTCGCGATGCCCGGGAACGGTTCAATGTGCCGCTGGCGGCATATCAGGTATCGGGCGAGTTTTCCATGATTGTGGCCGCCGCCCGGAACGGCTGGATAGACCATGACCGAGCCATGATGGAAAGCCTGACTTCGATTCGGCGGGCAGGAGCGGATTTCATTCTGACCTACTTCGCCAAGGCGGCAGCGAGACTGTTGTGACTTCGGGGCGAAAGCTCGCCATCGGGGCAGTGGCACTTGCCATTGTGGGCGCAGGCTTTTTTTGGGCCTGGAAACCGGCACCGCCGCCTCCCCCTCGCCCTG
Organism: Bryobacterales bacterium; assembly: GCA_963791675.1. Classification (GTDB taxonomy): domain Bacteria; phylum Acidobacteriota; class Terriglobia; order Bryobacterales; family Bryobacteraceae; genus JALYXI01. Next base: position 406,463 of record CAWBTD010000022.1, on the reverse strand, counting down.
CTCCCCCAGCCCCGAAAGCAGCTTTGCCGACCACGCCCAAAACCGCGCTCCGCACCTTTCCTGCCGTGCTCAGCGCACAGCACACCGTTTCCGTAGATGCCCATGCGTATGGCTTACTGGATGCTTTTCTAGCAGATGTAGGGCAAGCCGTTACGGAAGGGCAGTTATTGGCTCGTTTTTCTACGGCGGATCTGGAAAACGCCCGCGATCAGGCGGAGTCCGCAGCCGAGCAATCACAAAACAAAGTAAATGTGGCGGAAACCTCGCTCCAATCGGCTCGCTTGGAGTTGCAAAAACGGCAAGCCGATGCCAAGCGCGCGCAGCAGCATGTAGCAGATGCGGGAAAAGCATATGAACGCCAAAGGGCGCTGAATGAAGTAGGCGCAACTCCTCGAAAACTGTTTGAGCAAGCTGCCGAGCAATGGGAAACCGCAAAAAAGGAATATGCAGCTTTGGCGGAAACCGTTCGGGGAGCGGAAAACCTAGTCTACCGGGAAACGGATGAACTGAAAGCTGCGCAGCAGGCAGTGGTGGAAAGCCGGAAAAAAGCGGACGCTACCCGTACCAGCTTTGCCACGGCAGAAGTGCATGCTCCTGTGGCCGGGTTGCTGGTGGCTCGCAACGTGGAGCCAGGGCAGCAAATCGGCCCGGAGAACGCCAAGGGGTTATTTGAAATCGCCACCGATATTTCCTTTCTGCGTGCCTCCTTTGAAGTGAATTCCGTGGAAGAAGTCTCCATGCGGGTAGGGGAACGTGTGGAGGTACATGCTGGAGACGTAACCATGTCGGCGGTGATCAGCAGCGTGGAAGAGGGCACCGTAGCTGCCGATTTTGAAAGCAGAAATCCGGCCCTGCGCCCCGGTTCCCCCTGCACGGTAACAGTGCAGATAAAATAAATACGCCACCATGGAATTCCTTCAGAACAGTTTGCTGGAACTGATTACGCAAACCTCAACCAATCTCCCTCCGGATGTGCGGGCGGCCATGAGCGCTGCGGGAATGAACGAAATTCCCAATACGCAATCCTCACAGGCACTCAATATTATTTTTTCCAATATCGATATGGCTACCGAAGACGAGGGGCCGATCTGCCAGGACACCGGGATGCCGACGTTTGTGGTTCATACGCCCGTAGGCGTGAACCAGATTCATATCCGCCGCGCCATTCGTGCTGCCGTTGCGGAAGCAACCAAACGCGGCAAACTGCGCCCGAACTCTGTAGATAGCCTGAGCGGAGAAAATACCGGCGATAACCTGGGCGTGGAAACACCCGTGATTCACTTCGAGCAGTGGGAACAAGATGACATTGAAGTGAAGCTGATTCTGAAAGGCGGCGGCTGTGAAAACAAAAATATTCAATACTCGCTGCCTGCCAATCTGGATCACCTGGGCCGTGCGGACCGCAACCTGGAAGGAGTTCGCAAGTGCCTGCTCCATGCCGTTTGGCAGGCGCAAGGCCAGGGCTGCGCGCCGGGTGCCATCGGCGTGTGCATCGGCAGTGACCGCGCCCATGGGTATGATCTCGCCAAAGGGCAACTGTTCCGCACGCTAGACGACCTCAATCCCGATTCCGGAACTGGCGCATCTGGAAGCGGAAGTAATGGAAGAAGCAAACCGCATTGGGGTGGGACCAATGGGGTTTGGCGGCAAAGCATCGCTAATCGGCTGCAAGGTAATGGCCGCCAACCGCCTGCCTGCCAGTTTCTTCGTTTCGGTAGCGTATGACTGCTGGGCCTTTCGTCGTTTAGGTGTTCGGCTGGATGCCCAAAGCGGTGCCATCACGAGTTGGCTGTACCGCGATCCGGAACGCAAACTGGAACGGATGACAGAGGCGGAAGGGTTTCCCCTCACAGGCCGCGAAATCGTACTGACGCCGCCGCTAACCGAAGAAGCGGTACGCGCCCTCAAAGTAGGCGATGTGGTGCTGATCAATGGCGATATGTACACCGGACGCGATGCCGTACATGCCCATTTGATGAAGCACGAACCCCCGGTGGATCTTCATGGCACAGTGCTGTACCATTGCGGCCCGGTGATGCTCAAGGACGGCGACCGCTGGGTGGTGAAGGCTGCTGGTCCCACGACCAGCATTCGCGAAGAACCCTACCAGGCAGATGTGATTGGCCGCTATGGTGTTCGTGCGGTGATCGGCAAAGGCGGCATGGGGCCAAAAACGCTGGCTGCCCTGAAGGAGCATGGCGCAGTATACCTGAACGGCATCGGGGGCGCAGCGCAGTACTACGCCCGGACGATTGAAAAAGTATTAGACGTTCACCTGATGGAGTTCGGCATTCCGGAAGCCATGTGGCACTTGCGTGCGAATCATTTTGTAGCCATCGTGACCATGGATTCGCATGGCAATAGCCTCCATGCTGACGTTTTGCAGACAACCGGCGAGAAGCTGGCAGAACTGCAAACCGTGTGATCTGGTAAACTAACGGTTTGGCGGCTAGGTAGCTCAGTTGGTAGAGCAGCGGACTGAAAATCCGCGTGTCGGCGGTTCGATTCCGTCCCTGGCCACCATACTTCTTTCCTCTATTCTCAAGGTCTGTTTGGAACTGTGACAGAGACCATATTCGTGTCGGTTCCATCCACGGAAATTTTCACATTCGCTTTACTTCCGAAAGTGAATGGCGCAAACGGAACACGGGCATTCAACTGATCCAGACCGGGAAACTCTGCCTGCGCTCCCATGTAAACCACTGTGCCAGGAGCATCCCCAACGGTAATGGAAATGTTCTTCCCATTCCGGAACCCGGTTCCATAAAGCACTAAGTAAATCTGATCTTGTGCAGGAATAGTCTGCGCGTTAAACAAACCCGGAGAAGTGGCAGCAACAGAAGTATCCACCACAATTCGCTGTCCCGTTCCTGTGCTAAGCGCCAACTTAGCTGGTCCCATTGCCACTCCTGCTGGGACCAGAAAATTGATCTGTGTTGGCGATACATAATACAACAGCATAGGCGTAGCTGCCCCTTTGGCGTCGGTAAGGATCAGAGTCACGCCACCGATCTGCGCAGGATAAGGCATGGTTTGTACTGGCGTTGTTGCGGTTGTCAAGTTGGTTCCAAACAAGGTGCCATAACTTTCAGGTGCCAACGGCCCAGCAAGGTTAGTGGCGCTATTAGCAACCGTAGTCACCGCAGGAACGGGTCCGAGCACCAGAAAATTCTGATCTACAGGCACAGCAGGAGCAAACGCGCTATTACCGGCCTGTGTGGCTTCCATAATGACTCGCCCGGTTCCTGTCAAGGAAACCAAGTTCCCCGAAACTTTCGCCGGACCGGCGATCACTGTGTAAGTCACAGGCAGACCGGAGGAAGCAGTTGCGTTTAGGGTAAAGGGAGCATCCGTGGAAACGTGATCGGGAATTTGCGGGAAGGTGATAGATTGCGGCATTGCTACTGCCATTACCGTGATGTTTACTGAAGCAGTCGCGGTGTTATAAGAAGCGGTATTGGTAGGGGTAAAAGTAGCCGTCAAAGTCTGGTTTGTGCCAGCAGAAAGGAAAGTTCCTGCAGGCGGAAAATACACAAAGCTGCCAGACACGTTCGCCGTAGCATTGAGTTGCCGTGCATCCAAAGGTTGAGTGGCCGAAATCGCGGCAGGAACCGGCCAAGTAATTATTGGTGTAGCCTTTGCCACGATAAATGTTTGTGTGGCTGAAGCAGCAATGTAAGAACCGGTGGCAACTTGCGATGCTTGTACCGTAACCGATCCTGCTCCAGTGATAGACAAGATGTTTCCATTCACCACAGCCGGACCGGAAACCACATTGTAGGTAATTGGTGCAGGAGAGTTGCTGGATGCGCTTAACGGAATTGGGGAATCTCCGTAAACGTGGTTGCCAATGGATGTCATGTGCAATGCAGTGCTACTGGGGGTACAAGCGTCAATCGTGAATGCCGGAATGGGGGTATTACCGCCAGCAAACACTGGGATAGATTCCACCGATACGGCCGCGGTGCCGGAACTTACAGGAGCAAAGTCTACAGCAACCGTGGTAGTGCCTGCCGATGTTCCTGTTGGATAGCTCAACTGGAAGCCGAATTCCAAACTGTTTAGCGTCGCAAGTGAAACCAACGTTGCAGAGGTGATTTCATACACAGCGGTTCCATTGGAAATGGCAACATACCCGTTGATTGCCGGTGTTGGAAGGGGATCGGATAAAGCAGCTCGCTCGCCAGCAACCAGGGTCGCCACCATAGAAGGTGCTCCAGAAGGTGAAGGAACTTGCAAGGTTACTGGAGCGTAGATCGTAGCACCGGCCGGAACGTTCTGAAAGCTAAATCGAATGCGAGTACCAAAGTCGGCAACTCCCGGCGAAGTGGGAGAATCCGGCAGACCATTAATGCGGTAACCGGATTCCGTAGTACCGGTGAAGTTAGCTTGAGAAGTGCCCGCAGCGGCTGTGCGCATCCGAAATGCCGTTCCAAACCCTTCTTTCACGGTGATGCTAAATGCAGGTTGCAGTGTTTGAGCAGAGCACTGCGAAAGAGTGACTGGCTGAGTTGCATGAAAAGATCCAAGCCCTTGACTGTATAAACTCCCAACGATTTGCACCGGATTCGCAATAGTAACTCCGCTATTGTTGCTCGCAGTCAGAGTGATGTAAAACGGATCAGCCCCAGGGGCAAGGGAGAGCAAAGCTGGAGCAACCCTGATATTCGCGATCCTGAGATATATACCGGGAGTATTTAGAGGGGTGGATGCTGCTGAACCTGGCGCATCAATCGGAATATTGGAGAACGTAATGGTGTTCGGAGAGGTTCGAACTCCGCTAAAAATATTCGGGTGTCCAGGGGTGCCGTTATAAGCAGCAGTTCCACTTGCCCCTCCGTTTCCGTCGGCCACAAGGGGGCAAACGGAACCAATTGGGCAGAGTAACTGCGAAGCAGGGATTGGCTCGTTCACAACCAACAAGGCCTCTGTTTGTCCGCTGCTACTGAGCAATCTGCTAGTGATCGGCGCGTTTGCCGTTATGCTAAATGTCATGGTCGGCACGGGTTGCCCTGCCGGTGTAGGAAAGCCCCCCGTACACTGCAGAATGATATCCTCCACTAATTCCGAGAGGCCTTCCTTACGAACATCCAGCGGTGTAGAGCCATTTGCAGCACAGTTAAAAACTGGTCCGGACAAATTGGTGATGCTGAAGCTGGCTGGCGGAAGTGCTGCTGTAGCAGCGGTGATTGCGTAAGAGCCAGTAATGCTATTGGCGGTGAGCACAGGAGATGTAGCGATGCCCTGACTATTGGTGATCACAGTGGGACTCGCGGAGAAGGTGCTACTTGCCCCTGAAGCAGGGGCTGTAAACGTGACGCTGGTTCCTGGTACAGGATTACCACCTGCATCTGTTACTTTCGCTTGGAGAGGCGAAGTAAAACTTTGATTCACTGCTGCGACTTGAGAAGAACCGGCAACTGCGGAAATCATAGCCGGTGCTCCTGGAGTGTTGGCAAGGCTAAAGTTCGTACTTACACCGCCAAAAGTTGCACTTACCGTATATAAACCAGCAACACTATTAGCAATAAACTGAGGGGAAGTCGCAATTCCTTGCGCGTTCGTGATCACCGTCATGGAACCGGCAAACGTGCCGCTTGCACCGGTCGGAGGAGCAGAAAAAGTAACCGATGCTCCATTCACTGGCTGGTTGCTGGCATCACGAACTGTAACTTGAAGGGTATTTGCGAAGGCACTACCCACTACTGCGGATTGGGAATTTCCCGCTGTTGCACTTAAGGAAATCCCGCTGCAGCTTGCCACGGAAAAGGCTGGGTGGGTAGGAGAGTCAAAAGTAAATGCCGGAATCGGGCCAGGGCCTGCCTCTACACCAAACTTCCAAGGTGCAAAATCCACTGACACACTTCCGATAACAAAGCCAACAGTTCCTGCCTCATAGCTAAGGAAAACAGGAACAGAGAGGGATTCAATGCTGGAAGACGAAATAATTTGGGCGAGCGCACTACCGGGAACTACTTCATAAATAGCCACGCCATTAGTCACAGCCGCCAAAGTTCCGTTTGTGCCGGGCGATGCAGGAAGAGCGGTGAATGGTCCTGTTTCACTAGCGGTGAGGATTGCCGTAAGGGACTGAGTAGTGCCACCTGAACCCACGAAAATGCCTGATCCAATCACCAAGGGAACATACAGGGTGACGGTGGAAGGAATATTCGAAAAAGTAACTTTGATGCGTGTCGCGGAATCTGCTACTCCCGGTGAAGTAGGCAAAAGGGGTTGGTCACTGGGCACAAATCCTGATTCAAACCCCGTCACATTTGCTGGCTGAGAAGGGGAACTACTAATTCTTTGCCGGAAGGCCGTTGCAAAACCTTCTCCGACATTTAGGGTGAAAGCCGGTTGTAATGTCTGACTGCTGCAGGAAAAGAAAGAGGACTGGTTCGAAACTACATTACTACTCAGACCATTTCGCACCGTGCCAAGCTGCTGGGTTACACCGAAAATGGGAAATCCTGCGCTGGAACTTACCGTAACAGTAACCGGAGCAGTTGCGCCAGCAGGTGAGTCGGACGAAATGCCTAATCCACCAGCAGCAACACGGAGATTGGTGATCCGCATGGTAAGAACAGGAAGTGCTGTGTTCGGACTGGTCACAATTCCTGGTGGTTGGATGGGAACATTCAGAAACGTAATCTGATTGCGGTTTATCTGAGTTCCTTGAAATACATTAGGATGGCCTGGAGCACCATCATATTGAACAGTTCCTCCATTGGTTACGATGCAGGCGGTATTGGCCGCGCAAAGAAGCTGGTGACCTGGTAGCGGCTCGTTTATCATCAGCAGTGCTTCGCTCCCACCTTGTGTTCCAAGGGTGCGGCTAGTAAATGGCGCGTTGGAAGAAACACTGATGTTGACGTTAGTTACGCCTAATGCAAACATTCCCCCGTTGCACTGGAGGACCACATCGGAAATCAACTCTGTCAAGCCTTGCGAACGCACATCCATTGGCGTGCCAGAAGTGGTTGTGCAGGTAAAGCCACCTAATGAAGATTGTGCTTTTCCTGTTCCGACGACGCAGAGTAGGAAAAAGAGGGTCCGAATTAGTTTCACGGGCGGAGGGAAGAAACCCCAAAGCGTAGCATGGGAAAGGGGTTGAGCAACATATCCCGAAAGGCTACGTAAACAAAAATGAGGTTTGACAATCCCCAAACCGGTCGGCTAGTCTAAATAGGTAAGAAACGTCTAGTGGAGTAGTGTGTTTTCATGAGTACCCAGTTCCCGTCCAAGAACGGGATTCCCCGGCAGTGGCATGTAGTTGACGCGAACGGCGCTGTTCTCGGTAAGGTCGCTAGCTTGGCAGCCAACATTTTGATGGGAAAGCATAAGCCTTCCTATACACCGTTTATTGATGCCGGCGATCACGTCATTGTAGTAAACGCTGACAAAGTGGCTCTGACCGGCAAAAAAGGCAATGACAAGGTGTACCGTCATTTCACCGGCTACCCAGGTGGTTTGGTGGAGCAGAACATCAAGCGTGTTCGGAACGAACGCCCTCAGCGCATGATCGAAGATGCTATTTTTGGCATGTTGCCGAAAACCAAACTCGGCAAGCAGATGTATCGGAAATTAAAAGTGTACGCTGGCGACAAGCATCCGCATGCCGCCCAACAGCCTGTTGGCCTCGCATTGGCCCGCAAAGCTTCGTAGCGGAAGAAAGGTATCGTTTTGGCAACAAGGCAAATTACTCAGTATTTGGGAACAGGGCGGCGTAAAAAGGCAATTGCTCGTGTGTTCCTCCGTCCTGGCAGCGGCCAGATTACGGTAAACGGTCGCGCTTTTGAAAACTACTTCCCCACGGAAGCAGGGCGTACGCCGGTCCGACAGCCACTACTGGAAACGGAAAACCTGGAAAAGTTTGACGTTCTGATTCTGGCAAATGGTGGTGGAATCAATGGCCAAGCAGGCGCGATCCGGCTTGGTATTGCGCGTGCTTTAGTGGAGTTCAACGCGGAGCTTCGCCTGCCCCTAAAGAAGGCTGGCTTTTTAACCCGTGATCCGCGCAAGCACGAACGCAAGAAGTACGGCCAAAAAGGCGCTCGGAAACGCTTTCAGTTCTCCAAACGCTAATTTCTGCTGCTGTTTTGTTTTTCTGATTCGGGGACGCCGCTGCCCATTGCGGCGTCTCTTGTTTTGCGGCTTTCTGCCTGAAAAGATTCAGGTCCTAAGACTGCCAACTGTCAACCCGGAAGGTTCCAACGCCTTCCCCTAACTTAGAGGAGAAATTCGTTTGCCCGCAATATCCATGAAAGAGCTGCTGGAAGCTGGTGTTCACTTCGGGCACCAAACCAAGCGCTGGAACCCCAAAATGAAAGAGTACATTTTCGGGGAACGCAACGGCATTTACATCATTGATTTACAGAAAACCCTGAAACTGTTTAAGGACGCTGCCCGTTTTGTCGGGGAGATGGCCGCACAAGGCAAAACCGTGCTGTTTGTCGGCACCAAGCGCCAGGCGCAGGAAGCCATTGCCGAAGAGGCAAGCCGCTGCCAGATGTATTACATCAATCAGCGCTGGCTCGGTGGCCTTCTGACCAACATGACCACCGTCCAGAAGTCCATCAAACGATTGAAGGAATTGGATATCATGTCTACGGACGGCAGCTATGAAGCGCGTCCCAAGAAAGAAGTGATCCGGCTGGAACGGGAACGGAAGCAGTTGGAAAGCAATCTGGCGGGTATTAAGGACATGCCCGGATTGCCCGATATTCTGTTTGTGATCGATTCCAACAAGGAAGCAATTGCGGTCAAGGAAGCCCGCCGTTTAGGCATTCCTGTGGTGGCCATTGTGGATACCAATTGCGATCCTGACGAAGTGGACTGGGTGATTCCTGGCAATGATGATGCTCTCCGCGCCATCCGCCTCTTCACCACCAAGATTTCTGATTCGGTAATTGAAGGTCGCGCCTTGGCTACCGAGCAGGATTTCGTGGCCGAGAAGATCATCACGGATGAAACTCCGGCGGAAGAAGCAATCCCCGAGTACACCGAATACGTGGATCCGAAGTTTAACGAGCAAATCATGGCGGAAAGCTTGATGGGCGAAGAGTTGCCTTCCCGTCGTGGCCCTGCTGTGGAAACAGCAGACAACAATCCTGAAGCGATTGAAACAGCCAGTTAACACGGCTGGCTCAGAAGAATGGAAGGACAGGCTTGGGGCCTGTCCCTTTTTGACTCCAGAAGGAAATTGTGATTGTTATGGCGGAAATTACCGCACAAAAAGTAAAAGAGTTGCGTGAACGCACCGGCGCCGGCATGATGGAGTGCAAAAGCGCTCTGACGGAATCCGGCGGCGATATGGCCGAAGCCGAAGTGGTGCTCCGAAAGCGCGGAATTTCGTCGGCAAACAAGAAAGCATCCCGCGCAACCAAGCAAGGCTTGATTTCGAACTACATCCACCCGGGCGGACAGCTTGGTGTGTTGATTGAAGTGAATTGCGAGTCGGATTTTGTGGCGCGTACAGAGGACTTCCAAGAGCTAGTCCACGACTTGGCCATGCATATTGCAGCCGCCGATCCGAAGTTTATTCGCAAGGAAGAAGTAGATCAGGCATCGCTTGATAAGGAAAAGGAAATCCAGCGTGCCCGCGCCATCAACGAAGGCAAGCCGGAAAAAGTAGCCGACAAGATCGTGGAAGGCCGCATGGCCAAGTACTACGAGGAAGTCTGTTTATACGAGCAGCCTTTCGTCAAGGAAAGCACCCTTTCCGTGGATCAGCTGGTCAAAACCAAGATTGCCAAATTAGGTGAAAATATCAGTGTGGCTCGTTTCGTTCGCTTCAAAGTCGGCGAAACAGGTGTAGCGGAACCACAAGCGGCTGAATAAATGGCGCAATACGAGCGCATCCTCCTGAAACTGAGCGGCGAGGCCATGGCCGGTGCCGGAACCTTTGGAATTGATCCCGAGCGGGTAAAGGCATTGGCCGGGGAAGTCGGCGCGATTGCCGAAAAAGGCCTGCAAGTCGGCCTCGTGATTGGCGGCGGCAATATTTTTCGCGGGATTGCGCTCGCGGCACGCAAAATGGACCGGGTGACCGGCGACCATATGGGGATGTTGGCCACCGTAATTAACTCATTGGCCATGCAGGATGCGCTGGAGCATATGGGCATTCATACGCGCGTCATGAGTGCGATTGAGATGCATCAGGTGTGCGAACCCTATATTCGCCGTCGCGCTATTCGGCATCTGGAAAAAGGCCGGGTCGTGATTTTCGCTGCTGGCACTTCCAACCCTTATTTCTCTACCGATACCGCGGCTACCTTGCGCGCTCTGGAAATTCGCGCGCAAGTCATTGCCAAAGCCACTAAGGTGGATGGCGTATATGACAAAGACCCAATGAAGTACGACGGATGCAGTGATGTACCGGGAAATCTCCTATACGGAGGTTTTGTCGAAGTCGCTCGGCGTGATGGATTCCACCTCCATTGCCATGTGCCGCGACAACAAACTGCCGATTTTAGTTTTTAACCTGAATACCAGTGGCAATATAATGCGAATGTCGATGGGTGAGCCAATCGGAACCGTGATCCGCTAAATCCTATTCGGCAACTGAAATTCATCTCATGCCAACCGTTAAAGAAATCGAAGCGCAATCCCGATCCAAGATGGAACAGGCTCTTGCCGCCATGTCACACGATATGACTTCCATTCGTACAGGACGCGCTTCCGTTAACCTTCTGGATCATATCCGCGTCGATTATTACGGCACCCCCACCCCGCTGAACCAGGTTGCGAACCTCCATGTTCCTGAACCGAGCCTGATTACGGTGCAGCCATGGGACGCTTCCTTGATTGGCGCGATTGAGAAAGCGATTCGCGCCTCCGATATCGGCCTGAATCCTGCAAATGACGGGAAAGCCATTCGCTTGCCAATTCCGCCATTGACTCAGGAGCGTCGCAAAGAGTTTGTGAAGCGCCTCCATAATGTAGCGGAAGACCACCGTGTTTCTGTCCGCAACATCCGGCGTGATGCTAACGATCAGATCAAAAAACTGGTAAAGGACAAGGCAATTGCGGAAGACGATCAACGCGCTGCTGAAGCCGAGATCCAGAAAATGACGGATGCCTATATCGCCAAGCTGGATAGCGCGGCAAAAACCAAAGAAAAAGAAATTATGGCAGTCTAGGGATGATGCGGCGCCGCGAATTTATCCCCACCGTCGCGGCGCTTGCTGCCGTTCCTCCTCCCCCCAAGTTGTTGAAACCCAAGCCGTTGAAGTCCGGCGACACCATCGGGCTGATTACCCCTTCCAGCTACGTTTCTGATCCCGACGAACTGGCGTTTGCCCGTCGCTTTTGTGAATTTTTCGGGCTGCGATGTAAATATGGCAAAAACGTCGGCCAGCGGTATGGTTACTTAGCCGGCACTGCCCAGCAGCGAGTGAATGACCTCCACGCCATGTTTCAGGACCCGGAAATTCGAGGAGTTTTCTGCGTTCGGGGTGGTTATGGTTCGGCGCAGATGTTGGACAAATTGGATTACGATCTGATCCGGAAAAATCCAAAAGTATTTTTAGGGTATAGCGATATCACGGCCCTTCATTCCGGCGATTGGTCGCCGCGCAGGGCTGGTCACTTTTCACGGCCCGGTGTCATTAAGCCACCTGAGCACATGGTCGCAGAAGCATCTGCAAAGAGCATTGTTTGAAACCGCGCCGCTCGGCTTGATCGGCAATCCGCCGGAGAGCAACCCGCTCCAGCCTGCGCATACTTTGCGGACTGTGCGCGGCGGAAAAGCACGCGGACACATTGGTAGGCGGCAACTTAACGCTGCTTTCCACCACGCTGGGAACGCCTTATGAAGTGGAAACCAGTGGCCGCATTCTTCTGATGGAAGACATCGGGGAAGATATCTACCGCATCGATCGCATGTTCACCCAGTTGCGCTTGGCGGGTAAGCTCCAGGCGGCTGCGGGCATTGTGATTGGCGAGTGTAAGGACTGTCCGCCGCCGGGCCATGATTCGGCTTATTCACTGGGGGAAGTCATCAATTATTTATTGGGAGACTTGGGCATTCCTGTTTTGTATGGGCTCAGTTTTGGCCATACCATCGATCAGGTGACCATTCCCTTAAGCCTGACCGCTACTTTGGACGCGGACCAGCAGCAGTTGACCATTGAAGAAACTGCGGTACAGACTTCGTGAAGCAAATTCGTGTTCCTGCGTTCCAGCGCTAACCTGGGACCCGGATTCGATACGCTTGGTCTGGCTCTTGGAGTTTATTTGCAGTGTCAATGGGAGCCGAGTCATCAGCTAGAAATTCATGTCGAGGGTCGTGATGCCGAGTGCATCCCTGCCGATGAAAGCAACCTGATCTGGCGCACTATCGCCCAGTATGATCCTTCCCCTCTGCGGTTGCGTATCCACAACGATATTCCATTAGGAAAAGGCTTAGGCTCCAGTGCGGCTGCCTTGATGGCGGGAATTTTGATCGGCAATCCTGGCTGGTCGCGGGAACAAGTCATGAACGAGTGTGCCCGGCTGGAAGGGCATCCCGATAACGCCGCAGCTTCCGCCCTAGGCGGCATCGTGGCAAGCTCCACTAGCAACGGCGTAACGGAAGCGGTGCGGATTTCGTTGCCCCCTAATGTTTCCGTAGGCGTGGTGGTGCCGGATTTTGCATTGCCCACGTCGAAAGCCCGTGCGGCTCTGCCCGAATGCTATAACCGCGCCGACACTGTATTTAATCTCCAACGCACGGCGCTGCTGGTAGCCGCGCTGGCAACCGGCAATAGTCAGGCGTTATCCGCTGCTCTGGATGATGCCCTGCATCAACCTTACCGTGCCAGCTTGGTTCCTGGTTTGAAAGAAATTCTGGCTTTGCGCGCTCCTGGCCTGCTGGGGTGCGTGCTCAGCGGTGCTGGCCCTTCGGTATTGGTGTTCTTTGAAAGTGGCTGTTCCCCCTGTTGTGAACTGGTGCGCCATACGTTTCTGGCGCACGGCCCTAAGGCAGAGGTCTTGTTGATGCCCATTGCCGAAAATGGGTATCAGTGGGTGGATTGAACTGCGACCCCCTCAAAGCGCTTTCGGCGTTTTGTGCCAGCAATGGTGCCGTGCAGGGTTTGCAGCACAGCGATAGAGAGATACACATAGCCTGCCAGGGAGGCACTATGCAGGAGCCATGCAAATAGCAAGGAGGTCAGGCCCACCAGTGCCTGCAAGCCATTGCCTATAATACTGTCTCCACAATCAAATCTTTCTTGGGGGCTGAGTTCCAGCGGGTCCCGGTTGCGCCAAACGTAAAGATAAAGCAGCGTAAAAATCAGGAACACCGCCGTAAAACCGGAACTGTAGATCATCATCATCTGGCGGGTTTCTTCTTCACTGCCGATCATGGGTTCCATGTGTCCGTTCGGTAATTGCACCATGCCTTTGCCACCAGTGAATTGACTCACCAGGAAGCTGGAAAGAAATTTCAGTGGGTAGACATAAAACAGAACCACAAAAAGCAGCGTTGCGTTTAAAAGGATCGTCGTTTTATCTTGCAGCCCAAAGCGGCGAAAGAAGATGTGTTGGGAATACCAAACCTGAATCAGAGTGGCAAAAGTGAACACAAATGCCACAAACCCCCGCATCATTTGTTCCAGTTCGTGAAATGTGTGGGGCACTTCCAGGGAAACAATCAGCAGTGTCACGGCAAAGGCAAATACCGCATCGCTAAGCGCTTCAATGCGAAGCACTTCATGACTGCGCCAGGGAACGCCTTGATGCTGTCCGGAAAGTTTGTGGTGCAGCACTTTGCCGATCATATTTTGCTATCCCGATAAGATGACACAGAAAACAGCAACCGCATAGGCAACGGAGTGTTATAAAATTCTTCCGTGCTCAACCGTAAGCTGCTCCCACATGTAGTGCTGCCTCTTGCCATGTCGGCTGTTCCGCTTTTTTCCCAGTCCATTCAAAAGCTGGACCCCGCCATGGACCAGATCGCGCCAGCCAACGCCAAGATCGAAAAAATAGCTTCTGGCTTTAATAAATGGACGGAAGGCCCCGTCTGGACGCATGCCAACACATTGCTGTTTGCGGAAATCCCTGCGAACAACATTATTCAGTGGATTCCCGGTAAAGGGGCCAGCGTGTTTCTCCACCCTAGCGGTTACCAAGGCTCCGCGCCATTCAAGGGAGTGGAATCCGGTTCCAATGGAATGACCTTGGACTCCCAAGGGCGCGTCACCGTAGCCGGGCATGCGCGACGCAATGTGTACCGCCTGGAAACTATGGACCCGCATGGGCAAGTCACCGTACTGGCAGATATGTACCAGGGCAAGAAGTTCAACAGCCCGAACGACTTGGTATATAAGTCAGACGGTTCGTTATATTTCACCGATCCTCCTTATGGATTGGTGACGCAAAGCGAGAACGACCCGGAAAGCCAGCTCAAGATGAGCGGCGTTTACCGAGTGGCAGGCGCACGCGACCAGAAACCCGGTGCTGCTCCTGCACGGGATAAAGTTACGTTGCTGATCAAAGATCTTCCACGGCCTAACGGAATCGCGTTTTCTCCAGACCAAAAGTATCTGTACGTGAACGATTCCGGCCCGAAGAAAATCTGGATGCGCTACCGTGTGCAGCCCGATGGCTCGGTAGCGGAAGCCAAAGTGTTTGCGGAAACCACTGAAGAAGGCGTAGGCGGGCCGGACGGAATGAAAGTGGATACCAAAGGCAATGTGTACAGCACGGGTCCTGGTGGCATCTGGGTGTTCTCCCCGGAAGGAAAACACATCGGCACCATCCGGATGCCAGAGCGTTGCGGCAACCTGACGTTCGGCGATGCCGATAGCAAGACGTTGTACATCACGGCCAGCACCAGCGTGTACCGTGTTCGGCTGAACGTTGCTGGAATCAAGCCGTAACAACGGCTCCCGGTTCTTCAGCGTGCTCCTGGTCCTCTTCTTCGTCCGGGAGCACGTCATTTTTGCCTTCAAAGAAGCCATACAGCGTCGGCACCACTAACAATGTCAGCAGCGTGGAAGTAATCAGTCCGCCGATTACCACAATGGCGAGCGGCCGCTGCACTTCTGCACCGGGACCTTTCGCAAACAGAAACGGAACCAGTCCAAGCGCGGCCACGGTAGCGGTCATCATCACAGGCCGGAACCGAAGGCTGGCGCCTTCCACCACAGCATGCATCTGATCCGCTCCTTCATGCCTCAGCTTGCGAATGTAAGAAACCAGCACCACGCCATTCAACACAGCAATGCCCCATAGCGCGATGAACCCGACCGAGGCGGGAACCGAAAGGTATTCGCCGCTGAAATAAAGCGCCACAATGCCGCCCATGGAAGCAAACGGAAGCACGGTAATAATCAAGGCCGCAAACCGGACCGAATTGAACAGCAGAAACAGGAGAAAGAAAATCGCCGCAATGGTGATGGGCACAATGATGGTGAGGTGGTGAAGGGCGCGGGTCATGTTCTGGAACTGGCCGCCCCACTCTAGGTAGTAGCCGGAAGGCAGGTGTACGTTTTGGGCCACCTTCTCCTGCAACTCTTTCACAAAGCCGCCTAGATCGCGGTCCTGTACGTTGACGCCGACCACAATGCGACGTTTCGCCATATCGCGGTTGATTTGCGCCGGGCCTTCCACCACGGCAATATGAGCAAGGCTTTCCAGCGGTAGCTTTGCGCCTTCCGGAGTGTTGATCAGAAGCTGGTGAATCTCCTGCACGCTGTTGCGCAGATCTTCCGGCAAGCGCACAATGGCTTGAAAACGCCGTTCGCCCTGGTAAACGGTGGTCGCCACTTTACCGCCGATGGCCATCTCGATTACATCGTGAATATCCGACGCATTTAAGCCATGCCTCGCAATTGCTTGCCGGTCAATCGTGATGTTCAGGTATTGCTGGCCGCCTACGCGATCTACACGGGAATCGCGAATGCCGCGAATGGTATTCGCCGTTTCCGCAATCTCATTTGCTTTTTTGATGAGCACGTCCAGATCATCCCCAAACAGCTTCACGGCAACATCCGCTCGTACGCCGGTTACCATTTCGTCCACGCGATCAGAAATCGGCTGTGCCATCACTAAATTGACACCGGGCAGAACCGTTAAGCGCTTGCGCATTTCGTCGGCAATCTGATCCTGCGACCAGCCATGCGGCCGTTCGTTCAATGGCAGAAGCGAAGCCATCACATCGGTTTCATTTGGGCCTGCCGGATCAGCGGGTGATTCTCCACGGCCTAATCGGGAAACTACCTTTTCCGACCCCCGGAACGCCGCGAATGATTCGGATCGCCTGCATCTCCATCTTGAGCGATTCTTCCAGGGAGATGTTTGGCACCCGGTCAAAGTTGGGGGAAATGGAGCCTTCCTTCATTTCCGGAATAAACGAGGTTCCCAGGAACGGAAACAGGGAAACCGAGCACACAAACAGAACGAGAACAGCAAACACTGTTGTTTTGCTATGGCCGATAGCCCAGTGGAGAACACGAAGATAAGGCGTTTTCAGCATCCTGACCAGCCATGTGTCATGTTCCGCGCCGCCCTTCAATAGGTAAAAGGCCAGCACCGGGGAAAGCGTTAACGACAGGACCAACGAAACAGCCAGAGCAATCGCAATGGTATAGGCAAGGGGAGAAAACATTTTGCCTTCCATGCCTTCCAAGGTCATTAAGGGCAGAAAGACCACAATAATAATGCTGACGCCGAAAATTACGGGCGTGCCGACTTCCATTACCGCGTCCAGCACAATCTTCATGCGGCTTCCCTTGCTATGGCCGAGCTTGCTGAAGACGTTCTCTACCACCACAACGGAGCCATCCACCATCAGACCGATTGCGATCGCTAGACCGCCCAACGACATCAGGTTGGCGGAAAGGCCATAGTGGTTCATTACGATAAAGGTAATGACGGGCGTCAGTATCAGCGTCGCAATTACAATGACGCTGGAACGAAGGTCGCCCAGAAACAGGAACAGAATCACCACCACAAGCACTACGCCTTCTTCCAGCACTTTGCTGACGGTATGGAGAGCAGCGTCCACCAGTTCCGAGCGGTCATAATAAGGAACAATCTGCAAGCCGTCCGGAATGGCGCTTGATTTATTAATCTCCGCTACGCGTTCCTTGATCTTGGTCACTACCGCTTTGGCGTTGCCTCCGGCGATCATCATGACGATGCCGCCGACTGCCTCAGTGTAACCGCCCTTTACCATTGCTCCGTAGCGAACTTCTTCGCCGAAGCGGACATCCGCTACATCGCGAATATAGACGGGAGTACTGCCGACTTCTTTCAACACAATGGAGCGGATATCATCCAGGTCACGGATCAGGCCGACACCTCGAATCAGGTATTGCTCCGCATGTTGAGGAAGAATGCCGCCGCCGGAGTTGGCGTTGTTCTGCATCAAGGCATTGCGAACGTCGTTTAAAGTCAGTTTGTAATACCGCAGCCGCGCCGGGTCCACCAGAGTCTGGTATTGCATGACATAACCGCCGGTGGAGTTGATCTCCGCCACCCCGGGAATGGAACGCAGCAGCGGCCGCACTACCCAGTCTTCAATGGTGCGTCGATCCACTAATTCTTTTTTGGTCAGAGGCCGTTCCCCATCACCTGGGCCTTCCAGCGTGTATTGGTAAACCTCACCCAATGCACTGGAAACAGGACCAAGCACTGGCGTGATGCCTTCCGGAAGGCGCTCGCGCACTTCCGCCAGGCGCTCCATCACCAATTGCCGTTCAAAGTACACATCCCTGCCTTCATCGAAAACAAGGGTGATTAAGGAAAGGGCGGGTTTATTCAGGGAGCGCATTTCCGTCATGCCGGGTAACCCTGTCATCGCGATTTCCAGGGGCACTGTAACGAAGCGCTCCACTTCCTCGGGTGACCGTCCCGAAGCTTCCGTGGCAATTTGGACCTGAACGTTTGTGACATCCGGGAAAGCGTCCACGGAAAGCTTTCGCGCGGCATCCACGCCCAGCATGAGTAAGGCGGCGGCAACCACAACTACCACCAGCCGTTGCTTCAGGGCAGCTTGCACAAGGGAGCGAATCATCGTTTATGCGCCTCCTTGCAAAGCAGCCTGTTTGCGCTGGTTATTCAGGTGAAACGACCCATCCAACACAATTTTTTCACCCGTGTTCACGCCATCTGTGATCACTCTTTGGTCGTCAAACTCAGCACCCAGCGTTACGGGGCGAAGCACAAATTTGTCGTCTCCCGTTTGTACAAATACGTAGTCCTGGTTTTCTTCGCGCACCACTGCCGTGGCCGGTATCAACTGCCGTTTGACTTGGTCACCACGCACGGAGATGGTGGCGAGCATGGCTGGTTTGAACAAGCCGCGAGGATTCGGCAGCATCATGTGGGTGCGTACCGTTCGCGTGTCCGGGTCCACGGTGGCGCTGACAAAGGAAAGCCTTCCGTGAATTTTGACGTCGGGCAGGGCAGGGACTTCGGCATCTACCGTTCTGCCAACGCGAAGATGGCCCGCACTCTGTTCGGGAATATCCGCTACCAGCCAGACGCTGGAAAGATCTGCCAGCAGAAACGCCACTTCCGCCGGTTGCAGAATTTGACCTACGGTGGCCTTTCTTTCTAGTACAGTGCCGGAGATGCTGGCCACCACCGGATATTCCGAATTCAGCCTTCGCGTAGTTTCCAGTTGTTGAATCGCTTCATCGGAAACGCCCAAGGCTTTGAGCTGCTGTTGCAAAGAGGCTAACTCCGCATTCGCCTGGAGAAGCTCGGCTTCCCGGCGCTGCAACTCCGCCGTGCCGATCACGTCCGCACTCACCAGTTGTTTAGCGCGGTTCACCGCACGCTCAGCTTGCTGCCGCTGCGAGTAGGCTCTGACAAACGCAAACTGCGCGTCGGAAAGCTCCGTGCTCCGAAGCGTGGCTAACACTTGCCCGCGCTTCACCTGTTCCCCTTCCAATACAAGAAGGTCTGTTAATCGCCCGGTAACAGGCGTACCAACACGGGCAAGGCGCGTAGCGTCTGCTTCCACGCGGCCCGCTACGCGCAGCAGCGGAGCCACTTCCGCCCAGTGCAGTTCCCCTATTTTGAGTTGCTGCCGCAGGCTGGCGGGAGCGGTCACTTCCATCGGGTTGCGTTTTGCTTTGGGCTCGGCTTTCGCTTCTTGGGCGCCATGCGTGCCACAGCCCGCCAGCAACAGCAGCGTGGCTGCCGTGATTGCATAGGTTGCCGGTCTGGTCATTACGGTTTCTTTGCTCCTTCTATTGCGCGAAGTTGTTCCAGGTCGATCAAGGCGGCTTGGCGTTGAAACTGCGCATCCAGCAGATCTGCCCGAACACTGCGTAACACGCGCTGTGCATCGAGTACCTCAAGAATTCCGCGCTCTCCAAAGCGGTACGCCGCTTCCGCTGCTCGCAGCGCGGATTCTGCTTGCCGGAGAGCGCCGGTTTGAAACGAAGTAATCTGCTGATCGGCAAGTTGGTATTGCCCATATGCCCGTTCCAGGGCAGCCGTAATTTCCAGCCGCCGCAAGGTGGCAAATGATTCCGCTTGTGTGATCTGCGCCTTGGCTTCTGCAATGGGGCCTTCCCGCCGGTTCCACACAGGAACAGGAATGGATACCCCAAAACGATAAAAAGCTAAATCCGGTTGATGCTCATATTCTGCCCGAACAGCAGGCTGCGGCTTACGCAATTGGTACTCATAACCCAGCAATGCTTTAGAGCGGCGCACCTCCGTTTCTGCCTGCACAATGGCGGGATGCGTGGTTCGAATTTGTTCACGCAATACATCCAAAGGAGGCAGCGTGATCGGCTGGTCCAGATCTCCTTCCGGATTGATGTTTTCCGGCAGCGGAGAACTCACCACGGCACGCAGGGCAGAGATGGCAACCACAAACTCCAACTGAGCCGTTTTTACTAGCGTACGGGCAATGGCAATCTCCGCATCGGCGCGTGTTAATTCCAGCCGTGCCGCTTCCCCAACATCCACCTGCACTTGAATGCGTCGGCGAAGGTCTTGCACCAGCACAAGGTTTTCCTGTGCGTGCTCGATTTCCTCTTCTCGCCGCAGTACGTCGTAGAACGCGTGCTTAACAGAAGCAGTCACCGCTAACTGGACATCTTCCAGAGCGTACAATCGACTTTCCTGGCCGATTTCGGCGGCTTGAATGCGGGATTGCCGCAGGCCGGGCAACTCCAGCAGTTGATCTACGCTGTAATGTTGCAGCAATCCTGGAACACCGGGTGTGGCAATGGGTCTGGCGTATTGGTGCCCGGCAAGAGTGTTAAAGATAGGGTTCGGGTAGGCGCGGGCAGTGGTTACTGCTCCGCTGGCACCCGCTCTTCCGGCCAAGGCCGCACGCAGTTGCGGACTATTCAGGTTAGCCAAAGCAAGTGCCTGCGGCAGGGTAAACACTTGGCTTGCGGCAGGATTGGGGGGTGCGGTTTGGGCTGCTAAGGGCAGAAAAGTGGCCATCAGCAGACCGGCGGCGCGAAACATCACACCTTGTTAGAAGGCAAGCCGGAGTCCGCTTCTAAGCTATTGAAAATGGGTCTCCAATGCGAAAAAGCGTTCCAAATGCAGCAGCGTCACAGGCGGAATGTGTTCCATATGGGACAGCGATTTCGCGGTTTCAATAGCTTAGCGCCGGGGAGTAAATTGCACAGAATGAAACCATGAGCGCCATTTTTGGAATCGCTTCTCCTCCCCTATCGGGGCATACCTTTGCATGGCTGAAAGATGCCCGGTGGCAGGTCGGAGTGATTCTGGCCAGCATTGTGTTTCTGGCTGTACTGTCGTGGATTGTGCCAACTTCCGATGTACAGACGCACAACATTCTCCATCATCTGAACTTCATCCCGCTCACCATGGCAGGTATGCTGTTCGGGTGGCGAATCGCCGGGTTCTGTACGTTGTTCGCTATTGCCGCTCATAGTGTTCATATCTGGCGTGCCTGGGTGCCTGCTCCATTTGAAGCAACGGACCAGGTGATTGAGCTTTCTATTTTTGGCATGGCTGGCATTGTCACTGGTTTCCTCTCCGACCGGGAGAGGGGACAGCGCCGGAATCTGGAAAAGACCAAGCGTGAACTGGAACATGTTTACCAGGAGTTGCAGCAAAATATTGAGCAACTGAAGAAAGCAGAACGGCTCTATGCTGCTGGGCAGCTTTCCGCTAGTCTTGCGCATGAGATTCGCAATCCGCTCGCCAGCATCTCCGGAGCAGCGGGCATTTTGAAGCGAGGGCATGCTTCCAGCGAAAATGTAGGAGAGTGCCTGGAGATTATTGAGAAAGAGTCACAGCGATTAAATAAACTGCTGACGAACTTTCTAGATTTTGCACGGCCCCGTGCCCCGCGTTTCCAGCGAACTGAATTGAAAACCGTGATTGACTCAGTAGCATCTATGGCGGTACACGCCACAAACCTGAATAATGTGGAAATTCGCCGCGAAGTGGGTCTTCTCCCCGATGTGGAATGCGACCCGGAACAGATCAAACAAGTGCTGTTGAACCTGCTGATCAATGCTGTGCAGGCTTCCTATGCGGGTGGCGTTGTTTTGCTCCAAGCTTCCGCTAAAGAGAATCGCGTGTGGATTACGGTGAGGGATGAAGGCGCGGGAATCGAGCCAGAGTTATTTCATCGCATCTTTGATCCCTTTTTCACCACAAAAGAAACCGGATCAGGCTTAGGGTTGGCCATTGCCGCCAACATTATGGAGCAGCACGGAGGCCGGTTAGAAGCGGAAAACAACCAGGATCGGGGTATGACGTTCCGGCTGGAACTGCCGCTTGACCGGAGCCGTTCGTGATGAGCGCAAGCTTGGTACTGGTGGTGGACGATGACGTAAGCGTCCGCCGCGTGATGAAAATGCAGTTGGAAGAAGCCGGATACCAAGTAGCATTGGCAGAGGATGCCAAGCAGGCGCAGGTGATTATCAATGAGCGCCGCCCCAAGCTGGTGATCACGGACTTGCGTATGCCCGGCATGAGCGGGCTGGATCTCCTGCGGCAGATTCGGGACGAGCATCTGGAAACCACCGTGATTCTGATTACGGCATTCGGCAGCGTGGAAACCGCCGTGGAAGCTATGAAAGCGGGCGCGTATGACTATGTAATGAAGCCGATTGATTACGATGCGCTGGTGCTGGCTGTCCATCGCGCCATGGAGCGGCAAAACCTGCTGGAAGAAGTACGCAACCTTCGCTCCGCGCTGGACCAGCGGTATGGGTTTGAGAGCATTGTGGGCCGTTCCAAACCACTGCTGCGCGTGCTGGAAATGGCTTCCCGCGTGGCGCAGCACGATTCCACGGTGCTGATTCGAGGGGAAACCGGCACTGGCAAAGAACTGCTGGCCCGCGCCATTCACCATAACAGCCGCCGGAAGAGCAGGCCCTTTGTCACCATCAACTGCGGCGCAATTCCGAAAGAATTGATGGAGGCGGAGTTGTTCGGCTTTATGCGCGGGGCATTCACGGGCGCGCATACGTCCAAAGTGGGAAAGATTGAAATGGCCGATGGCGGCACGCTGTTTCTGGATGAAATTGGCGAACTTCCTTTAGAGATGCAAGTGAAGCTGTTGCGGCTTTTGCAGCAAGGGGAAATTGAAAAAGTCGGAGCCACCGGCCACAACACCGTGAATGTCCGTGTGATTGCCGCCACGAACCGGAACCTGCAAGCCATGATTGAGGACAGCACGTTTCGGGAAGACTTGTATTACCGGCTGGCCGTGGTGCCCTTAGAATTACCGCCGTTGCGTGAGCGCAAGGAAGACATTCCGGAACTGGTGCAGCACCTGTTTTCCAAGCTGAAAGAGCGGCATGGCATGAGCACGGCGCGCATGTCGCCTTCACTGAAATTTTACTTTTCCGGGTATCGCTGGCCGGGCAATGTGCGTGAGTTGGAAAACGTAATCGAGCGCATGCTGGTGCTTTCTTCCGGGGAAGAGTTGACGGAGCGCGACTTGCCGGATGAGATTCGGCAAGGAGTGGTGCCTGCACGCCGCGATTCGCTGCTGCTGGAACTGCCGGAAAACGGCATCAGCCTGGAAGGAGTGGAGCGCGAACTTCTGCTTCGTGCTTTAGATAAGTTCCACGGCAACCAGACGCAAGCCGCACGTTACCTGGATATCAGCCGCCGCACCTTGATTTATCGCATCGAAAAATATGGCCTGCGTCATGAGGAAGATGGCGCATAGCCTCATCACCATGCTTCCCGGTTCGCGATCTTGACACGGTAAAGCGGCTTAGTGCGTTCGGTTTCTTCCATTTCAAACGTCTGCTCTGCTTTGGCCGGATCATAATCACGCCATAGCCAGGTTAACGACTCCGGCAAGTCCATGGCACCTTGTGCAATGGCATGAATGCTTTCGCCGAAGCGGAAATGGAAGTCGTACCCTTTCAGCTTCAAAGCATTAGCCAATTGAATATTGTTGAGCGGCCAGCTTCCGGCAAGGCTTTCGTTATCTTCGGCACCATCGGACATCCAGACGCGAAGATTCTTTTTGCTGTCATGCCGGATTTTGGTGGAAACAATATAGCCGCCGTCCAAGCCTTTTTCCGGATGCCACTGAAGAGCGACATAGCTGCCGATGTGAGACAGAACGCGGCTAAACTGATCGCTCCGATACCACCCCACATTCAGCGCGCAGATAGCGCCGGAAGAAGCACCTGCTACGGCACGGGAGTAAGCATCATGACGGATTTTATAAGTCTTCTCCACATCCGGCAGCACTTCTTCCAGCAGGTATTTGCTGTAACGGTCAGATACTGTGTCATACAGAATGCTGCGCATGCGAGTGCCTTCAGCTTCGCCGCCGCTTCCTGGCTGGATCAGCACATGGATCATAGGCGGAATCAGCTTTTTGGCAACCAAGTTGTCCGACACGATTTGCAGGCGCAAGTCGGAGTAAATCCTGATTGCCGATAATGGTTTCCCCATCTTGCCAAACCATGAGCGGCGCGCCGCGAGTGAGGTCCACGCCAGGATTGACGTATACCCAGTAGTTAGACGACATGCCCGGATAGATTTTGCTGGCCAGTGTTTTCTTTTCGGATAATGTGCCACGAGGGACACCCGGCATCGGATAGGAATCCGGGTTATACCCTGCCACCGCATACGCACCAATGGGCTTGCCTTCCGCGAAGTACGTGTAGTTATGCGTGGTGCCGAGCCGGAGCATCAGGAGCTTATACCAAAGATTAGTGCCGGGCACATTGGTGAGCACCACAGGAGCTTCATGGTCAATCACCACCGTAGCTGGTTTTGCGGATTCCACAGCAAACAAGAATTCTTGCCCCCACACGGCAACGCCATCGCGTCCTTTAAGTTCGGGCAGTCCGCTTCTCAGCAAATCCTTTAGTTTGGGAGAATGCGTGCGGGCGGCCTCAATCAATTCCTGCAAGGGATTTGTTTGGCCTAGAAGGCTCCATGCCGAGAGGATTAAAAGGGCAGGGAATCGTTTCAAGTTGGCAGTCATCTCAGTACATGAATCTTACTGCATGTTAGCAAGCGGAGATTCTAGTTAACGTAGAGGTTCCGTCGCTTTGCACTCCACCAGCACTAAACTCTTCTTCGCTGTGGCGGCAATCTCGGAAAGATTTCCTGTCTCACGTTACTCTTCCATCTAAAGGCACACGATTCGCTCGCAAAAACCGCAACAGATTCCCCCCATCAATCACTCCAGGCGTCTTTTCATCCGCCACTGCAACAGCTACCACATACCCCGCTGCGTTCAAAACCGGCCCACCGGCCAGTGGTGGGTCCGGGGGAAGTTCTGCATTAAATTCGCTTTTTTGTGTATCTTGGCGGAACTTACCCAAGGCTGAATTCTCGGAAGCAGTGTTGCCCACCAATTGATATCCCACTTTTATGGCGGATGCTTCGTGCTCGCGTTCCCCGGTGATCGCTAAGCTACTTCCACCGCCTCCTTGAATAGCAACTACCGCAAGACCAAGTTGTGCATCTTCGCCTGCCAGTTCGGCACGCTTCTCGCCTTGAAATGTCCGAACGGTGATTTGCTGGGCAGCTTTTCACGGTTTTCAGGCTTGTCAGCACGCCTCCCTCGGAATTGATAAAAAAGCCAGTTGCCGCTCCCTGAGGCTTGCTGCCCGTTTCCGGACCCGGATCGCTCACAATTCGCGGGACAGCCAGAGGAGATCTGGCAACCTTTTCCCCTCGGCTTAAAAGGCGTTTAGTGTCATGCTCGGCGCTCGCTGCTGCATCCCTTTCCATTCCGCTGCCCGCTGCCGCGCCGCCTCTAGCTGTGACGAGGTCAGCGAAGACTTCTGGGAACTCATCTCTTGCCGGGCCTGCGCCACGCCGCCTTTCGCAGCTAGCTCTAGCCACATCCATGCTTCTGTGGGATCTGCTGGCACACCTTTGCCAGATCGGTAAAGCAGCGCCAATGCATATTGTGCCAGAGGGTAGTTCTGCATGGCAGCCTCGCGATACCACTGTGCTGCTTCCCTGTAATCATGTGAGAACCCAACACCTTCCGCATACAGGTAGGCAACATTATAAGCAGCGGCCGGAATGTGGTGCTCTGCTGCCTTACGCCACCATGAGAGCGCTTGGTTTGCATCTCCCTTGCCCTCTTTGTAGTAAAAGTTGCCTAGATCAAACTCCGCTTCGTACACTCCATGGCTTGCCGCATGTTCCAACCACCTCACTGCTTCAGTGTCGTTTTGGTGAAGACCAGTGCCATGCCAGAAAGCCAGACCATAGTTGTATTCTCCGGGTCCATAGCCCTGCTCAGCAGACTTCCGGTACCACTGAGCTGCTTTTTCGTCATCTTTTGAGATCCCAAGACCGCGTTCGTACAAATACCCTAAAGCATTCTCAGCTCGTCCATCTCCACGTTCTGCATCCGGCATGAACTGTGTCACGGCATAATCGTAATCCTTAGCATTAAATGCTCGCAGGCCCGCTTCAAAGTCAGCCTGTAAGGACATGCTGCCAATCAGCAAAACTAATAAGAGTTTAATCATGGTCTCCCGAAGATAGGACCCGATCCCGGAGTGACAGGCGGCGGCAACACCAGCGTTTGAGTGCGATCCTTTGTGCGCCCTCTTGGTGCCCTATGTGTTTTCTGTGAAGCAGGAGTGCGAGCAGCCTTTACGGAAGCTTGGTCGCCGCCGCACTTGTTGTTTCAGCGGTCAGCTTTTCCTGCGTTTGGCTTCCATCTGCTGCGTAAATAGTTAACAAGAAAGATGTTTTTGGCTTGGCGGGCCGAAGAACACTGATCCGCTTTCCAGCTCAGAGAGAGCTAATCGGAAGATCTGTCGTGTCGCCTTCCGCTTTTACGGAAAGCAAAGCTCCTAAAGCGTGGCGAACCAGATCTGAACTACGGTTCCAAATGACCTCTGTACCGCTAGAGGTAGACACGAGTCTTGCCTCCAGCAAAACTTGACACTGCCGGATCTGCAGGCGTTATAACTGCCGAAGCCGGCTCATGGTGCAGCAGGAGCACAGCAACAAATACAATCAGTGCTGCAACTGCCAGCAATCACTAGCTTCACTGAGCTTACTGAACTTGCGCGAGGAAACCTTAGACTGATCTTTCCGCACCGCTGAAGGAGCAGTTGGAGGTTGCCACAAGGGAGTTTGCTGCTTCCGGTTCGGGAACTATTGTCTTGCATTCTCGGAGTCAGATTTTTTGACTGGCACGCTCGGTTGTATTTTTGCTGTGCAGGGAATCAGATTCTGCTGGTCCCAATAGAAGCAGGAAACAGTGGTTCGACCTGTTAGTTTTGGTCCAGCTAAAAGCAACACCCCATCACTTTGGGGAAAGTGCAGCTGAAGTGCTTCCTGGTCGCGTAGATCTGCCGTCGCCTCTCCCAACGTATAGGTTCGGAATAGCCCAACGGGAATGCTTTCCCCTGTGGGAGAATGCCACAATTCCTCTAACTTCGCTTGAAACGCAGTACGGTCTTTTTCCGACAACTCGTAGCGTGGTCCATATAGATGTTCGCTTTCCACTGCAACTAAATCCCGAATCACTAACGAACCATCTGTGCTGCCTAGCAGCAGACCGCCAATCTCAAGACCTCGTTTCGGTAAGCTTCGAAGTGCTTCCACCGCTTCGACACGCAGCTTTTCACTCAGCCCAGCAGGGAACAAGATACTTTTTGAGCCTGCTGCCTCAGCGACAAACAAGGTATCTTTTACAGGCATGAACGGCACAATTTCTAACATGACTCGCGCCTTTTTCGAATACTCACTTCTGTTGAAGTGTGGAATCGATTGTTTGCACCTGCTCCACCTGCTCACGGTGGGGTGTAATCCGGATCTCCTCTCGTAACATCAGTCGTTTCTCTACAACGATGACCTCCTCGACAACTGGTAATACCAACGTGTCGCCTTCCTGACGCTGTGAGGGCGATTCAGCCACAATCCGGTTCACTGGCACCCTCTCAATGGAATATCCGTTTCGAAACATTCTGGTGTCTGCGGCCTGCCCATTTGGGAAACCAAGAGGAGTTGTGGGGATTGTGTCTGCCGAAGGTGGCCGGAGCGGCTCGTTTTGAGAGGCTCCCGCTGCCACTTTCAATGGTCCCTGCCCGAATTGGTTAATTCCCTGTGGACCATTGTGAAGAAGAAATGAGCCGTCGGACTGAACTGTCAAGGATTCAGCAGGGACCACGAGCTCTCCTCCTTCCTCCAAGTGAATCGTTTTCTCTGTCCGGCTATCCAGAAAACGGGCGGCTGCAGTCAGTGTTCCAATACGGCCATGTTCGCCAAATACCGGATATTGCTTCAATTCAGGCATATTGTCCTCAGTGGTACTTATTTCCTGAGGCAATATCAATTCCATTCTTATGATCTTTTATGACGTTGGTACGGCCTGAAAGTTGCATATCGGATAATGAGGATTTGTTAACGGTGGAAATACCTGGAGAGGGGCTGAGTGTGGACAGAAACACCTGGGACTTCCTAAAAGGACAAGTCTTAGAATCCAGATTCCAAGCCGGAGATCTTTTGCACCCTGACCGCCATGGTGCTTGGTGTCATGCCTATGACTTACAAAACTCTACAAACGTTCTCCTGTTTGTGGAGAACGAGAATCAGCCTACAACCGCTGCGGATTTCGACCGCTATCGCGAAGCCGTTTTTCTAAGTCACCCTAGTCTAGTACGTGTGTTAGCCGCTGGACGTGGCACTCATGGCGATCAGAAATTCATCTATGTTGTTACCGAAACTGCCGACTCTGATCTTACGGAACAGTTACAGCGCCAGCCTTTAACTGTGAAGGAAGCAACTGAGCTTTTTCGCCAAATTGCTGCCGGTGTCGCCTATCTACACTCCGAAAACCTGATAAGTTGTGCTGTTCGCGCAGGGGGTATTTGGCGCGTGAACGGGGCTTGGAAGCTGGGGGATTACAGCCAACTTCGGGTTCCTGGCAATTACCCGGCACAGGAAACGCGAAAGCTTCTGACCACTGCTGCATATGAGTGTCCACCCGAGGCAAATGAGGGACTCGTTTCACCAGCTTGGGATGTCTGGTCGCTAGGTTCGGTGATCAGGAAAGCCGTGGTTTCAGCAGAAGGTATGCAGGGCGTTCCTTCCCCTTTTAACTCCGTTGTGCGCGCTGCACTGCATCCCGATCCGGCTACCAGGGCTTCCCTTGAGGAACTTCTTAGAAGGCTTTCAGGAGATCACAACGCCACTTCAGAGGAATTTATACCACCTGTCTTGGAACCCGTAGAAGTTCCGAGAGAAGCAATAGCGGAAACACCGAATCAGCAAGCTTTTCGACCCTCGACAACCGCTGAATCTCCGATTTCTCCGCCTAAGGCAGTGAGGCGTATGCTCCCGAGGAGCAGTGTGCCTATTCTGGCTGGGGCCATCCTGGCAGTGGTGGTTGCCGTTATTGCAGGATTTGTATTCCCAATTCGCCGAGTACATCCTGAAACTGGGACCATCAATGTACCACGCTCTGAAGTAGTGCGGGCGCTACCCGAAACTCGTCCCTCTGAGCAAAAAGCACCTAGCCCTGCCGAAGAGCAGCAAATCGCAATCGTGTTACACCGCTGGGCTGAGGGAAAAAGAAACCATAATCTGGAGGAGGAAATTGATTGCTACGCACCCTTGATTGACAGGTTCTATGGTCAACATAATTTGTCAAAGGAAGAGCTTAAGCGTCAGGAGCAAAACGTCCTTTCCCGAGTGGGAACAGTGGAGCAATTTGAAATTTCTAATCTCCAATTCAGTCGCGTGACTTCAGAATGGGCCGTTGTCTCATTCGACAAAGCTTGGGATTTTCAGGCTCGTACACGTTTTGCCGGAGCATCACGTGAAGAATTTGTGATGCGTCCCGTGAACGGCCAATGGAAAATCTGGAGTCAACGTGAAATCAAAGTCTATTGGGTAAAAAAACACGCCGTGAATGTAAAACAACCTGTGTAGATTGGTATCTGCCGCAACCTGCCGACATGTGGCCCAAAGCACTACAAAAACTATTATGCGTTACTCTGTTTCTTACGTGCCAATAGTGAGGAAGCTCAGGAAGGAAATTGCTGCCACTCAGCTCTGAAGCAGTAATTCCCAAAATTTCTTATCGGGGCACGGAGAAATCCCCATGAAACTAGCGAAAATGGCGGTGTTTTTCACCCTGGCGTCGGTGGCGGCCTGGGCCCAGGT
Organism: Bryobacterales bacterium; assembly: GCA_963791675.1. Lineage (GTDB taxonomy): Bacteria > Acidobacteriota > Terriglobia > Bryobacterales > Bryobacteraceae > JALYXI01. The sequence continues at coordinate 376,895 of CAWBTD010000022.1, read as the reverse complement.
CAATGTGGGCGAACAGAAGCCCGAAGCCAGCCTGCCCTTCACCATGACCACGGTGGCCACCTTTAAACTGCCCTGGCGGCTGGCCTTCCTGCCCGATGGCCGCATGCTGATCACCGAAAAGGTCGGGCCCGTTTGGCTGGTGTCCCAGCAGGGAGAGAAGATCCAGGTGGACAATACGCCCCCTGTCTATTGGCAGGGCCAGAACGGCATGCATGGCGTCTTCCTCTCGCCGCATTACGCCACCGACCAGAGCATCTATCTCACCTATGCCGAGCCGGGCGACTATGGCGGAGGTCTGGCGCTGGCCCGCGCCAAGCTGAACTATCACCGCCACCTCGGCCAAACTCGAAAACTTCGAGGTGCTGTGGCGCCAGATGCCCAAGGGCAAGGGCGGCCAGGAAGGCGCGCAGATCGCCTTCTCGCCCGACGGCAAGTATCTGTTCCTCACGGTTGGCGACCGCCAGCGCATCACCCCCGCCCAGGATCCGGACCAGCCCGAAGGCAAGATCCTGCGCCTGACGCTGGACGGCAAACCCGCCCCCGGCAATCCCAACTTCGGCAAAACCGGCGCCGCCACCATTCCGCTGATCGATCCGCCCACGTGACACCGAAGCCGCCAAGACCGCGAAGGTGGTCAGCACCTATACCTTTCCCGGCCCCAACCTGACGCCGGCTGAAACCTGGGCCAGCGGCGTCCGCACGCCCTACGGCCTGGCGTTTTCGCCCACCGGCGAATTGTGGGAGGTCGAGCATGGCCCGCGCGGCGGCGACGAGCTGAACCTGATCGAGAAGGGCAAGAACTATGGCTGGCCGCTGGTCTCCTACGGCAAGAACTATAACGGCGTGCCCATTCCCAAGCCCGACACGCGGCCCGACCTGGCGAAGCCGGTGATCTATTGGGTGCCGGTGATCGCGCCGGGCAATCTGATGTTCTACCGCGGCACCCAGACCTTCCCGCAATGGAACGGCAACGGCTTCATCAGCGGCCTTGGCGACCAAGTCGCTCAACCGCATCATCTTTGACGGCCATGGCGGCGCCAAAGCCGCCGAGCGCTGGGATGTGGGCCACCGCATCCGCGATGTGGAAGAAGGCCCCGATGGCTCGCTGTGGATGCTGGAAGACGCCAATCCCGGCGCCCTGATCCATGTGACGCCCCAAAAATAAGGAGACTTGATCATGCCCCACTTCCCTGCAATACGCTTTGCTGGTTAGTGTCGCTTGGTTGGCGAGCTTTGCGCAAACTGCGCCTTTGCTTTTTGAGGCACGCTCAGGGAAGAGAATCGGCAACGCTAAAATAGGAGGAACACGAAGATGCGCACACTACCTACCGTGGGAATAGCCGCCATGCTGTCGGCTGGAATCATCGGATCTGTGTTGGCCGCTGACAAAGTGGATTCGAAAACTATCTTGACCGGGGAAAAGGCTTTTGCGGATTACCACACAGTGCAGCCTGGCGTTTTTCGCAAGGTGACTGCCGATGCGCTTCCGAAACCCTTCGCCACCAAGGGTGTTTCCAACGGGCCAACAGTGGTGGCGAAGCCTGCCGACGCATGGCCCAAAGCGCCACAAGGGTTCAAAGTGGAACTGTATGCCAGCGGTCTGGATTACCCCAGGCTGATCCGCCGTGCTCCCAATGGGGATTTGTTTGTGGCGGAGACGCAGAAGGGCGAACTGAAAATTTTTCGGGGCATCACCAAGGATGGGAAACCGGAACAAACCAGCACCTTTGCCACAGGTCTCCATCAGCCATTCGGAATTGCGTTTTACCCCGCTGGCAGCAATCCGAAATGGATCTATGTCGGAAACACAAATTCCGTGGTTCGCATTCCTTACAAGAATGGTGATTTGCAGGCGACGGGTAAGCCCGAGACCATTATTCCTGAATTGCCAACCGGTGGCCATTCCACTCGCGATGTTGTGTTTTCCCGGGATGGCAAACGAATGTTCGTGGCTGTGGGTTCCCGCTCCAATGTGGATGACCCGGATACCCATCCTGCCGAAAAGAATCGCGCCAACATTTTGGAATATACGCCGGAAGGCAAGTTTGTGAAGGTATACGGTGCGGGAATCCGGAACCCTGTGGGTTTGGCGATCAACCCTTTAACGGGAGAGTTGTGGTGCTCGGTGAATGAGCGCGACATGCTGGGCGATAACTTAGTTCCGGACTACATTACCCATGTGCAGGAAGGCGGTTTTTATGGCTGGCCCTGGTATTACATGGGCAGCAATCAGGACCCCCGCCTGGAAGGCACTCACCCGGAACTGAAGGGGCATGTGATTGTGCCAGACGTTTTGTTGCAACCGCATAACGCCTCGCTGGAGATGACCTTCTATGACGGCAAGCAGTTTCCCAAAGAATATAGCGGAGATGTGTTTGCTGCCGAGCATGGCTCCTGGAATAAGGCCGTGCGCGCCGGATATGAAGTGGTACGAGTTCCCTTGAAAGAGGGACACGCTACCGGAGAATATGAAGACTTTCTGACCGGCTTTGTCACGGAAAAAGGTGAGGTCTGGGGTCGACCGGTAGGGGTTGCCGTTGCTTCGGATGGCTCGTTAATGGTTACCGACGATGGCTATAAAGCCATCTGGCGCGTTACCTATACCGGAAAGTAGAAGCAGTTAGGATGGACCGGGCTTCCGAGCGATGGCGATGATGGAGACAGCGGGCCAAGGTAGCTTGTTGTCAATCTTCCGCCATAACCAAACCAGAGCGTTGAAGCAACGAATCGGAAATCGTGCCAGAGTAGAACGCTTTAGAACTTTTCCAGTGATGTACCAGCCGGGCCGCGAGACCCGGTTGAAGTCGATGATCTGTTCCACCTGAAATCCAGCTTGCTCCAATCGCTCCTGCAATTGCTGCTTGGAATACCGAAGGTGATGGCCTAACACCACATCCAACTGTCCGTAAATTTCCTGGCCTTGGGGAACCAGCACAATGGCCCGACCGCCCGGTTGGAGTACCTGAAACATATTCCGCGCCGCCTGGTCCGCATCTTCCACATGTTCCAGTACATTCAGGCAAATCACAGAATTCATTCCTCCGGTGAAATACTCGATATCGGTTGAGCTTTGAATATCGCAATATCGCACTTCCAGATTGCGGCGATGCGCAAACCGATTTTTGAGTGCTTCCAGATGAACAGGCCCAATATCAGTGGCTGCGTAATATGTTTTGCGAGGAGCCAAGTGTTGCGTTAGATTGCCTGTCCCCGCACCAATTTCCAGCACTTTGTCGCCTAAAAAGGGCGCAATGGTATCTGCCATCCAACGGTTGAATTTGGGGGCATAAGATAAGGCGTCCAGAATTTCCAAGCCTGCATCGTTGTAGAGGTCATTGGAGAAGCGGTACTTCAGCATGACCCAGAACGCTTCAAAAGCGTCTTTCAAGCCGATCTTTTTTCCCTCTTCATACGTGCGTCCGTGGTAACTGATAGGGGTTTCGTAAATACGCGCTTGGCGACGGGCCAGTTTAATGGTCAACTCAGGCTCAATGCCAAAACGATTGCTGCGGATCGGAATGGTTTTCACCAGTGAAGTACGAAAGGCCTTATAGCACGTTTCCATATCCGTCAGATTCAAATCCGCGGCAATGTTGCACATTAGAGTCAGCAGGTGATTGGCAAGGGAATGCCAGAAATACAGGACGCGCCGCTCGCCTGCCACCATGAATCGTGAGCCGTAAACGGCATCTGCCTTGCCTCCTAGTAATGGCCCGAGTAGCTTTGGGTATTCCTGGGGATCATATTCCAAGTCCGCGTCCTGAATCAGGCTAAACTCGCCGCGAGCAAAATGGATAGCCGTTCGGATGGCTGCTCCTTTTCCCTGATTCTGCTCATGGTGCACTAACCGCACAGGGATGGATTCGTTTGCCAGAAAAGGGGTCACTGCTTCTGCTGAGCCATCCGTAGAACAGTCATTGACTATGATTATTTCCACCTCCATGCCCTCCGGGTAAGGAGCAGCGAGCACTTTAGCGAGCAGAGCTTGGATGAACTCTTCCTCGTTATAAAGCGGAATCAGAACAGACAGGGACGATGGCCGCATGTAGCTTAGCTATTTTAGCGATACACTAGCCTCAGACCGGAAGATGCTAACTCCCGGTCTGTGCTAAGAGGATTTCGTTATGCTACGTTTCGCGATTGTGTCGCCGCTGGTTTTCTCTGCTCTTCTGCCATTGTTTGGCGCTGAAGGAGGCGGCAAACTCCTGGTTGCGGTGAAAGGAGAAGAGGCGGTAGGGGTATTTGATCCCCATACCGGGCAAAGGCTGGCCAGCATTCCAGAAGGCGGCAAAACGGGACATGAACTGATTGCGTCACCCGATGGAAAGCGTGCTTATGTGCCGATCTATGGAGATTCGGGAGTAGGAAAGCCGGGTTCGAACGGCACCCAAATGGTGGTGATCGACCTTCCAAGCCGTAAGGTGGTGGGAAGCGTAGATTTTGGTCCTATACGGCCACATTGCCCGATTTTGGGACCAAAGAATGGCATGTTGTACGTCACCACGGAACTCAACCAGACCATTTCGATTGTGGACCCGAAAACACTGAAAATTGTGGGCACTGTGCCGACTGGCCAAGCCGAGTCTCATATGCTGACGATCAGCAGTGACGGGAAGCGCGGATATACCGCGAATGTCGGACCGGGAACGGTTTCCGTGTTGGATTTGGATGCGAAGAAAGTCATCAAGATCATTCCCATCTCCGGGCAAACTCAGCGTATTGCCATTTCCCCGGATAACAAAATGGTTTTCACTTCAGACCAAACCAAACCGCAGCTTGCGGTAATTGATACCGCTACCAACCAAGTCAAGACATGGGTTCCCTTGCCGGGGAGCGGTTATGGCACTGCTCCTACTAAAGATGGCCGCTGGCTATTGGTCGCTGTCCCATCCACCAAGCAAGTGGCTGTGGTGGATCTTCAATCCATGAAGGTTGCCAAGACGATTGATGTGCCGAATTCCCCACAAGAAGTGCTGATTCAGCCGGATGGCAAAACTGCCTATGTATCCTGTTCTGCCAGCAAAAAGGTTGCGGTGATAAGCCTTTCAGACTGGAAGGTGCAGACCATCATTGATGCCGGTCCCGATGCGGATGGACTCGCCTGGGCTCCGGGACTTTAAGGAGCGTTTTTGGAATTCATTTCGGTCCGAATGCTTTGAGGATGTAAGGCATTCGGACCGGAATGAATAGTGATTGGTTAGTTAGTTCCTGCCTTGATCTTCGCTTCCCCAGCTAGAAGCCCATTCACATCCGCTCCAATAGTGCCATTATCCGCAAAGCTGACACCGGGATACTTCTGTGTCCAAGCTGTCTGACGCCAGGGCTCCACATTCAACACGATGTTGTTAAGGAACACAGTGCCCGGAAGAACAGCCTCAGGACCTACCAAGCCGTCTCCATACAACTGCCAGCCGAACATGTTGTTTGTGACTACCATGTTGGAGGGTAATGCTCCTCCCATAATCCACCAGCTAGCATTTAGCGTGGGATTGCTGCCTAAGGTATCGCCAAATCGAATGGTGTTGTGGTCAATCACCAGAGAAGTAGGAGGCCCCTCAATCTGAAATCCTTCACCTCGGTCGCCCCATTTGCCCCTGATACGTCATCAAAAAAGTTATTGCGGAATACCATGTTTGTTCCCCATACAACTTTGGAGGCCGGTAAGGCGCTCGCATCATCAAAGGCGCTAATGGCAAGCACTTTTGCGACATGCCGCACAATGTTGTTAGTGAACGTGACCTGCTGAATCGTGTTCAGCGGTTGTACGTCGCCTCCAGTACGGGGAACTAATAATATCGCGGCACCGGATTGCGCAGCGGTCCAATTGTATTCAAATACATTCTGATCAATGGTAATGTTCTTGCCATTCTTAAACTCCAATAGATTTTTCACTATGTAAGGGGAACCACGCCACGCAAGTTGCTTAGTGAAGTAATTATGGCGAACCACAATGTCTGAAGGAATCAAACCAGGAATAGGTGAAGGAACGCCTGCAAACATGACACATTCGCCTGCCGCTTCCAAGTAGTTATTGAGAATTCGATACGGCCCAGGCGAGCTGATCATGCTGATCGCATTGGCTTCCACAAACGTGGCCGCAAAGCCACTCATGTAATTGTCTTGCGCGATGAAATTACGAACACTCGCCATGATGCCGCGAATCTGTTCTCCCCCCTTCGGGTTTGCATGGATGTAACAGCGCATGAACTCGATGTAACTTGGAATATCTGCAACCGTAGGATTATCACCTGGGTCAAACAGAACCAAATTCCAATTCAAACTCCATGTAGTGGTAATCTCAATGCCAATAAATTCATAGTGATGTGCGGGTCGATTACTGTGAATTGGGGACGCATAGTCATTTTGAATTACGGGATCGCTTGTAGGGCTAATTAGTTTCGGCATGAGCGAAGCCTGTGAAGGACTCACCCGAATGTTCGCTGGAAGCTGCGAAACTGCTGCTGATTGAATCACTACCCAACCATTCTCTGAGCGGTTAGGAAGAACCAAGTTGCCATACCAAACATAATTGGTAGGTAGGACAATTACGTCGCCACCGACCGATTTATTTACAGCAGCCTGTAGATTATCTCCTGCTTTGAGGTTCCAGGTTGTAGCAGCAACAGGAAGAGTGGCTAGAAAAAACAATCCAGCAAAAGCGGAAAATCTCGAAAAAGAAAAGAGCATAGGGGGTTATCTGAGTTCCGAATTGTATTGTTTTTACGGCTGTAACATATTCTTGTGAAATTTAGCACATTATGAAATCAGGTTAGTCCTACTTTGAAAATTTTAAGCTTGAAACAGACTTATTGACGAGCTGCTGCTACAAACTGATGAAACAGTTTCTGCTGTAGCAAGTCACCTGGAACTTGGTCTTCCGGATGCCATTGCACAGCAAGAGCAAATCTTTTATCAGGGTTTTCTAGAGCTTCCACTGTTCCATCTTCAGCCAGCGCTGCGATGACTAAGCCATGGCCAGGACGGTCCACTGCTTGATGGTGGCGCGAATTCACTGCCGCCCGCTCTGTTCCGAGCACGGCATGTAATTTTGAGTTCTTCTTAATTAATACCTCATGGGCAGGTGTACTTTTATCCGTCCCATAGACTTGATGATCTTGATGGCGGGCCAGATGTTGAAAAAGTGTGCCTCCATGCACCACGTTAAACATCTGCATTCCCCGACAAATTCCTAGTACCGGTAAATCTTTCACAAGAGCTTGTTCCAGAAGCGATTTTTCCAAAATGTCTCTTTTGTCATTTGGATCTTCTGTCATCGGGTCTTTGGGTTGTCCGTAAAGTATAGGATTCAGATCAACCCCGCCGCCTAACATCAAGGCATCAAAGCCGTGCAGCGAAGGAAGGGAATCCGGCGCTAGGGGAATGGCTTCCGCGCCATGAGCCTCCAATGCTTTCAAGTAAGGCTCAACTTTGATTTCGTCTGAGAAGGTAACACCAATACGCGGCTTACGATTCATTTGCACTAGCAGTAACTTTATCGAACCCCGAATTTTCTTTTAAGTTCCATCACCACAAGAAAGCATTTGTTATGCTGATTTGTTATTACCACGCTGAATGAAAATCGCTAAAGTTCAGTCATATCTTCTTAGTTGCCCCTTGCCTGAAGCGCTGCAACTGCCATTTCATGGAGGTCACCGAACGATCTTGAAGCGAGACGCCATGCTGATTCGCGTTGCCGTAGCGGAAGGATTGGTCGGCTGGGCTCCCGGTTTAGGAAGCGAACGCATGCACAGGGCGATCACAGGAACTATTGCTCCTTTTCTGGAGGGACGCACGTTAGCTGATCCTGATGCTTTACGGGTGCAGTTCTTGGAAGGGCCAGGACGAGGACGGCCAGAGCTGGCTAAGGTCTACTGCACAGTAGAAATTGCTCTGTTTGATGTTCTGGGCAAAGCGCTTGGCGTGCCGGTTTCTGAGTTGGCTGGAGGAGGTCGCTTGCGAGACCATATTCAGCTTTATGGCAGTGCAGGCATGTACATGTCGCCACAACAGTATGCAGCGGAGGCAGCCATTATTGCTGAGCTTGGTTTTCCTGCTTATAAAATGCGGCCCGGTTTAGGGCCGGATATTGATCTAAAGGCAGTCCAACAGATTCGTAAAGCGGTAGGACCAGATATCGATGTGATGGTAGACGCCCATACGTGGTGGCGCATGGGCGATCACAGCTATTCGCTGGAGACCGTGGAACAGTTGGCCGAAGGCATGGCGCAAGAAAACATTCTTTGGCTGGAAGAACCGCTTCCTCCTGAAGACCATGAAGGCTATTTGGCTTTAAAAGAAAAAGATATCGTCTCGCTTGCCGGGGGCGAACACGAGCCGGATGAGGAAAGATTTCTGGATCTGATCCTGACCGAAGCCGTGGATTACGTGCAAATGGACATCTGTTGCCAAGGAGGCTTTTCCCTGGCGCGCCGTTTGCTAGGCGAGATCCAAAAAGAAGGGCTGCGTTTTGCGTTTCACAGTTGGGGCACAGCGCTGGAAGTGGTTGCGGCTGCCCACTTGGGTATCTGTTGGCCGGAAAATGTTACCTCCTGGCTGGAATACCCGGTGTATGCCAAAGGTGTACTGTATCCATTTCCGCTTGCTTCTGAAATTCTGAAGGAACCGTTAAGAATTGAGAAAGGAGATTTGGTGATCTCTCGCGACCCGGGGCTTGGCGTGGAGATTAACGAATCTGTCATCGATCAATACCCTTGGATACCAGGTCCGTGGTCGCTATTTCATTTGGAGTCGCCGCAACAAACGTTGGCAGTCACTGCTGACCACAGCGTGAAGTGGGAGAGTGTTTGAAATGCTGAAGATGGTGGAAAAGCCGCAACCAGATACGCCCCGCGCTTCCCAAAGACAGTACCTGTATCTGGATTTGTTGATTCAGATTTTTGTGGTGGTTCTGCTGGTTTCCAACCTGATTGCTTCTAAGCTCACAACCTTTGGCCCGTTGCTGGTGAGCGCTGCACAACTGCTGTTTCCCATTACGTATATTTTTGGCAACGTTTTTACCGAGGTGTATGGCTATGCAGCGTCACGAAAGGCAATCTGGCGCGGGTTCTTTGCTTCGGTTCTGATGGCGCTTATGGGGATGTTCGCTGTGTGGCTTCCTCCAGCACCGGATTGGAAAAACCAAGCGGCATTTGAAACGGTATTCGGCGTAGTGCCGCGCATTGTAACGGGCAGTCTGATTGCGTACTGGTTTGGAGAGTTCGCCAATTCTTACGTATTGGCGAAATTGAAAGTGCTCACCAAAGGCCGATACCTATGGACTCGCACCGTTTCTTCCACCGTGGTAGGGCAGGCAGTAGATACCACGATTGTGGTTTGCTTCATCTTCTACAATCAACCTCTGGCTACCATTCTCCATGTGATCTTCTCCGGGTACGTCTTCAAGGTGGTGTACGAAATTTTGGCAACTCCGCTCACTTATGCCGTTGTGAACTTCCTGAAGCGACGGGAAGGAATCGACCCCCTTGATTCCCATACAAATTTCAGCCCTTTTGCGCATTAACCATTGGCGCTTTGCCCTCCGCGTAAAATGAAAGAGGAATGTCCTCTATCACAATCGCCGGACGAACATTTTCTTCTCGCCTGTTCGTAGGCACTGGCAAGTACCGCAGCTTTCATGAAATGGCCCGATGCCATGCTGCTTCCGGCGCGGAAGTAGTCACAGTTGCCGTTCGCCGGGTCAACCTGGGAGACCGTTCGAAAGAATCCCTTCTGGACTACATTGACCGCTCCAAAATGTTTATTCTTCCGAATACGGCAGCCTGCTTTACGGCAGACGATGCCATTCGCACCGCACGCCTGGGCCGTGAAGCCGGGCTTTCCAACTGGGTCAAATTAGAAGTGATCGGGGATGAAAAAACACTGTTTCCCGATAATGAAGGATTGCTGGAAGCAACGCGGGTATTGGTGAAGGAAGGCTTTGTGGTGCTGCCCTACACCACGGATGATCTGGTGAATGCACGCAAGTTAGTGGACGCTGGCGCTGCGGCGGTGATGCCTTTAGCCGCTCCGATCGGCTCAGGTTTAGGCATTCAAAATCTGACCAACCTTCGCATTTTGCGGGAAATGATCACCAGCGTGCCGTTGATTGTGGATGCGGGCGTGGGTACGGCTTCGGATGCCAGCCTAGCGATGGAATTGGGTGCGGATGCCGTGCTGATGAACACCGCGATTGCTGCGGCGGACGATGCGGAGAAGATGGCTCGTGCGATGGGGCTCGCAATAGAAGCTGGACGATTGGCTTATGAGGCTGGACGCATGGAGAAGAAACTCTATGCCACTGCTTCCAGCCCCATGACCGGCGTGGTAGGACGTTAGCCGTTAATCACAGATCCGCCATTGGGATGAAGAATCTGCCCAGTCATATAGGAAGAGTCATCTGAGGCCAGGAATAAAAAGGAAGGAGCAACTTCTTCGGGTTGCCCCGGCCTTTCCAGGGGAACATCTTTCCCAAACTTTTCCACCTTTTCCGGCGGGAATGTAGAAGGAATAAGTGGCGTCCAAATAGGACCGGGCGCTACTCCGTTTACGCGGATCTTTTTCTTGGCTAAGGCTTGGGAAAGGGAGCGGGTAAAGGCGACAATGGCTCCTTTTGTGGAAGAGTAGTCCAACAACTGAGGGCTGCCTTTGTAGGCAGTAACCGAGGTGGTGTTGATGATGGCGCTGCCTTCTTTCAGGTGCTTCAACGCCGCTTTCACAAAGAAAAACTGCCCAAAGATATTTGTGCGGAATGTTCTTTCCAGTTGCTCAGCGGATACGTCTTCAATGCTCTCTTGGGGGTGCTGCTCGGCGGCATTGTTGACCAGCGTATCCAAACCGCCAAGCGCGCTTACTGTTTGCTCTACGGCTTTTTGAGCAAATTTTTCATCTCCTACATCACCGCCCATGATGACGGCTCGTCTTCCTTGCTCTTCTACCAGGCGCTTGGTTTCCTGAGCATCTTCATGTTCGTCTTTATACACAATGGCGATATCTGCGCCTTCTTTGGCGAAGGCAATTGCAACAGCGCGGCCAATGCCGCTATCGCCTCCGGTAATCAGCGCCACTTTTCCTTGGAGCTTGCCGCTACCTTTGTGTTGGGGATCGTCTGACTTAGGCTTCTGCTGCATCTCCGACTCGTGGCCGGGGCGCGAAGCTTGTGGTTGTTCTGCAGGCATATTGTTCCTCGCTGATTTCCTTGAGCAAAGAGGAAGCCGATGTTATTTCTGCTACCATCGAGAGCTATGTTGCGCCTTTCTCCTGCGCTCCCTTTGTTGTTGGCGGCTTCTTTGTGTTTATGGGCCGCACCTCCGCAAGCCGAGGATGCAGACTTTGCCCAATCGGTGAAGCAGTGGACCACGCGCCCGGAATTTCTGAGTCCCTTGGTGGATCACTTGCCGAAAGTGTCCGGAATTCCTTCGCCAAAAGAAGTGCTTGGGTATCACATTGGTACCCCAAAGAAGTTGACGCACGCAGCCGATACATATCGCTACTACCGGGCCCTGGCGACCGCTTCGCCGCGAGTCAAAGTGTTTTCCGTGGGTGCTACCGATGAAGGCCGTGAGTGTGTGATTGTAGCCATTTCCAGCGAAGAGAACATCCGCAACTTGGACGAATACAAATCACAACTCGCTCGCTTAGCTGACCCGCGCCACACCACGGAGGAAGAAGCCAAACAAATTATTTCCCAAGGCAAACCGATCTACCTGTTTGGGGGCGGCCTCCACAGCGCGGAAACCGGCCCTTCTGAAATGTTGATGGAATTGGCGTACCGGCTGACCGCAGAAGATACACCACTCTTCCATCAGATTCGGCAAAACACTGTGGTGATGATTGCCCCTGTATGGGACCCGGATGGACGCGATCGCTACGTGGATTGGTATCTCCATCACAAGCTGAGCGAGGAAAAAGAATCCGACCGCGTGGCGGGGCCTCCTTACTGGGGGAAGTACGTTTTTCACGACAACAACCGCGACATTAACTATTCCCAGGTCACCATGCGGAACTGGCTGAAATTTTATTTGGAATGGCACCCGCCGATTATTCATGACCTTCATGAATCCGTGCCGTTTCTGTATACCTTCAGTGGACAGGCCCCGCAGAATCCGACGCTGGACCCGATTCTATACTCCGAGCTTCCCTGGTTTTCTAATTTCGAGATGACCAAGATGATCGGCTATGGCATGCCGGGCGTTTGGACGCACGGGTATGTCGATATGTGGTCGCCTGGGTACTTGGGCTTTATGTCGTCTAACCATAACGGCATGTTGCGCATGTATGAGACGTTCGGCAACGGTGGCGCCAACACCATGAAACGTACCGTGGGTTCCCCGGAAGGGGGCGGCGGAGCGCAAACCACACGCGAATGGTATCGGCCATCACCGCCATATAAGGAAGTGGTGTGGTCCATGCGCAACAACACGAACTACATGGAAACGGGGGTCCTCGCCGCGCTGGAACTCACCTCCAGCTTTCCTTCCACCGTGCTGGAGAATTTCTATCGCAAGAGCCGGAATTCTGTGGAAACAGGCAAAACGGAAGCACCATTTGGATATGTGATTCCGGCGAATCAGAATGATATGACTCGCGTGGGCCAGATCGTAAATGCCCTTCGCCTCCAAGGCATTGAGGTAGGGCGCTCCACTGGGGAAATTCAGCTGAAAGAGGGAACCTTCCCATCAGGCTCGTTTGTGGTGAAGCGAGATCAGCCTTATGGGCGCTTGGCAAAAATCCTTCTGGAAGTGCAAAAGTTTCCCGACCCGAACCTCCGTACGTATGACGACACAGGCTGGACCATGGGGCTGATGAGCCATGCCACCGTGAAGGAGATTGCCGATAAGGCGCTGCTCGCCGTATCCACAGAGCCGGTGGATACCTGGAAAGCGCAAGGCACTGTACAAGGCAACGGGCCGATGCTGGCGATTCTCCACAACGGAGCAAATGCCATGGCTACGCTTCGCTACCGCTTAGGGGATGCGAAAGTGGAAGCCATTGAAAAGGAAACCAAGTCAGGCAATACCGTTCTTCCCCCGGCACTTTTCTGGTAGCAGCAACCCCTCAGGTGAAGAGTGAAGTGGAAAAGCTTGGCCTGAAAGCGGTCGCTCTTTCTTCCGCGCCAGACAGTGGCAAAGCACCCTGTAACGCTTCCACGGCTGGCCGTGTTCAGCACATGGGGCAGCACGCAGGAGGTGGGTTGGGTGCGCCATGCGTTTGACCAGTTCGAAGTGCGCTATGACCTGATTTACAAAGAACGTGTTCGTCAAGGAACTCTTCGTGCTTCCTATGATGTGATTCTGATTCCGAACCAGGGGCGCAATTCCAAGTCTCTGGTGTATGACATTGAATCCAAGGGCAAGGCGTTGGATTACAAAAAATCGGCGGAGTTCCCGAGCTTGGGTGCCTATGGAGAGTCAGACGACATCACCGGGGGCATGGGTTTACCAGGCGTTCAGGAGTTGGAAAAGTTCGTGGCTGAAGGCGGAGTGCTGATCACTCTTGGCGTTTCTAGTTTTCTGCCTGCGGACTTTGGGTTGGTTCGGGATGTAGATGCTGGACGCACCTCTCCTGCTTTTTATGCTCCAGGGCCGATTGTGGAAGCGGAAATTGTGCAGCCTACCAATCCCCTCTTCTATGGGTATTCAGAAAAAACGGTACCGATCCGCTATGCCAATGGCCCATTGCTGCGCGTTCCTGATGAGCAGAAGCAATGGATTCTGATGCGCTATCCGGGGACGGAGAAATCTGTTCTTAGCGGCTTGATGAAGGGAGTGGCGGAAACCAGGAATCGCCCTGCGATTGTGGATGTTCCTGTTGGCAAAGGCCGTGTTCTGATGTTTGCGACAAACCCTTGTTATCGCTGGCAGAACTTTGGGGAATTCAATATGCTGTTCAATTCCGTTCTCCATTACAACGCTGTTGTGAAGCCCTAATCTGCAATCACCTGATTGTTGATAGAATTGATTATGTACTTGTCGCGGGTTGCTCGAAGCGTTGTTCCTCCCCTTTGTTTCGCTTTAACGCTTTGTGCGGCTAACTCGTTTCCCCTCAATGGTTTATGGAATGGAAGCGTAGTTGTGGACGGAGTAACAGTTCCGTTTCGGATCGGTTTCTCCGAGAAAGGTTCGCAAGTACAGGGCTGGTTTTTCAACGGCGATCAGAAGATTGTTTCCACACGCGGAGAGCGTCACCAGGATCATCTGCTTCTCCGCTTTGAGCAGTATGCTGCTTCTTTGGATGCCACTTGGAAGAATGGAAGGTGGGAGGGAATTTATAGCCGTGCTGCCCATGATCCTGTTCCTTTTCAGGCAACCCCTATCAGCAATGAAAAGAGACCAACCTACCAAGGCCCTCCCCTGAATGGGAATTGGACTGTACCCACAGGAAAACAGAAGGGCGAAGCTGCCTGGCACCTGATGGTGCAACAATCCGGGCCGAACATTTCGGCAGTGATTCTCCGCATTGATGGAGATACAGGCACTTTAACTGGCCAGTATGATGGCGAAAAGTTTGTGCTGGGGCACTTCTCCGGAGCAAGGCCGATCCGCCTAGAAATCAAGCCAAACAGCAATGGCACTTTATCTTTGCTGCAAAATGATAAGACGTCTTTCACTGCAGTTCGTTCGCAGCAAGCAACAGCGCAGGGACTTCCCAAGCCGGATGACCCTTTCCATCACACAACCGTAAGGAATTCCTCTGAAGCCTTCCGGTTCAGTGCTCCAGATCTGAATGGCAAAACTGTTTCGAATCAGGATTCCCGGTTTCAAGGAAAAGTAGTGATCGTGGCAGTAGGAGGCAGTTGGTGCCCGAACTGTCATGATGAAGCCCCGTACCTGGAGAACTTATACCGGCAATACCACAGTAAGGGTTTAGAGGTGGTTGCGTTATCTTTCGAAGAGGGGGATCAGCTTCGCAATCCCACCCGTCTGCATGCTTTTGTAAAGGAATATGGCATTACCTATACCGTGCTGCTGGCAGGTGACCCTGAAGAGGTACATCAAAAGATTCCGCAAGCCGAGAACCTGGATTCCTGGCCGACAACTTTCTTTCTGGGGCGGGATGGACGTGTGCGAGCGGTTCACACTGGTTTTGCAGGATTAGTAACAGGTAAATTCAACACTACGCAAGCGGAAGACGTGGACCAGCTTGTGAAAAATCTTTTGAGTGAAAAGACTACCACACGTTTGCAGTAGATTCTCCAAAAAAAACTCTACAAAAATTGGAATCTGCTTGCGCACTGTGTCATTTCAACACAAGTAACCATTTCGAGGGACACAAATATTACAAAATGGTTGACCCTATATATGAATTCTTGTATTCTAGGCAGGTGTTTGTAAGCGCAGCAGCCTAGTTAGCTCTGATTCTAGTGAATTCAAATTAAGGACTTTGAATGATTTTTCTGCGGCTCTTCCGAGGTGGTCTTTTTTGCTTTCTAATTCTTAACGCGCAACTGTACTTATACTCTCAGCAATTAAGTCTCCAAAATACCTCAGAAACAGATAGCACTGATACCAACAGCAACTCCGTAACAGACCTCAGCACTCCTTCTTATCTGGAGATGATTTCCAGAAGCGAACATAACTCAGATCAGCGATTCCGCCCTACCTCTTCCGATCTAGTGATTCAGCAAGCAGAGCGGAAGTTTCAACAAGGGCGCGCTTTGTACGCAGTCAAGGATATTGATCGGGCGCGAATTGAGTTCGATGCTGCGATTGACCTGATGCTGCAGGCCTCTGACAATCCTTCTGATCGCCCCCTGTATGAAGCCAAAATGGATGACATGGTGGATTCCATCCACCGGTTGGATCTTGCCGGTTTAGGAGCAGCAGCTCCTTCTTCGGATAAGCCACAGTATGAGAAAGTGCCTTTGGAAGACATTCTCCAAATGACCTTTCCAGTGGACCCGAAGCTGAAGCACAAAGTGCAAGGCGAGTTAACCGCAACGGCTTCGCAGTTGCCTTTGATCATGAACGATACCGTTCTTGGCTATATCAACTACTTCTCCGGACGCGGTCACAACACCATTGTGGCGGGGTTGCAACGGGCTGGGAAGTACCGAGCCATGATTCAGCGGATCTTAGCGGAAGAGGGTGTTCCGCAAGAGTTGATTCACTTGGCGCAAGCAGAATCCGGCTTCCTGCCGAGAGCTTTATCGAACAAGGCAGCAGCAGGGATGTGGCAGTTTGTGAAGTTCCGGGGACAAGAGTATGGATTGAGTCAGACGGCTTACACGGATGACCGGCTGGACCCGGAAAAAGCTACCCGCGCAGCGGCCCGTCATTTGAGGGATTTGTATAAAGAGTTTGGTAACTGGTACCTGGCCATTGCGGCTTATAACTGCGGACCCGGCAATATCGAGAAAGCAGTGGAACGAACTGGCTATGCGGACTTCTGGGAACTGCGTGCTCGCCATGCCATTCCCACAGAAACCACCAACTATGTTCCGATCATTCTGGCAATGACTATCATGACCAAGAATGCTGCTGAGTATGGATTGACAGAGGTGGTTCCGGAAGCTTCGTTGGAATACGACACGGTGAATGTCACCGCTCCTACGCACTTGGCGTTGATTGGTGACTTAACCGATACACCTGTTTCCCAACTGACGGCGATGAACCCGGCTCTGCTGCGCAACATTGCTCCTGAAGGGTATTCTCTGCGGGTTCCCAAAGGCGCGGGTGAAAATCTGTTGGTTGCTTTAGACCGTGTTCCAGCTATGCAGCGTGCTTCCTGGCGCATTCATCGTGTAGAAGCTGGCGATACGTTGGCCTCCATTGCGCACCGGTACAGTTCTGCTGCAAGCCGCATTGCAGATGCAAATCAATTAAACAACAATGATTTGGTAGCAGGTGCTACTCTGCTGATTCCCACTAGCACTCGCACGGATGCTGCTCGTGCCACCACGAGTGGCCGTCGCGCAACGCAGTCCAAGTCTGTTCAACGTCCTTCCCTTCATCATTCCAGCTCTGCCGCGCTTCTCGCAAAATCCCGTTAGATCGATCCACTTCCTCCAGCTTTCTTCAGAAAAGCCCGTCTATGACGGGCTTTTCTTTTGTTTTCTCTTGACACAGAACGATTTCTTTTGTTGCAAGCTCATGAAAAGAGTTATGCTATGGAAGTCTGTGCCGAAACAGGAGGTGTAGAAAATGTTTGATAAGTTAAATCTCGCCGGCCGTGATGAAGACGAGATAGATGATTTTCAGGAATACGATGAAGAGTCCGAATCGGATACCAAGCTCGACGATACCGATGATGACGAAGACGATGAAGAGGAAGACGAAGATGAGGGAGACAAACCAAAGTCAACTCACGTTCATCACGAACACTCTTCTCATACTCACAAGCCTGTAGAACCGGAGGGTAGTAGTTCCACTCCCGTTGAGGAGCCTTCTGATGAAACATCTGTTCCAAAACAAGAACCTCCCTCTCGTAAACCGGCGAAGACTGCTTCCACCAGTTCTTCTGCCTCCAGGTCACCACTGAAGAAGGCGGTGAAGAAAGCGGCCACTAAGAAAGCGGCCACTAAGAAAGCAGCCACTAAGAAAGTAGCTACAAAGAAAGCCCCTAGTAAAAAATCTGCAGTTAAGAAAGTATCTACAAAGAAGACTTCTATGAAAAATGCCACCACAAAGAAGAGTTCCGCAAAACAGGGAGCTACCAAGAAAGCAGCAGTGAAGAAGTCCTCACTGCCTTCCAAGAAGGCGGCAGCTACTAAAAAAGTAGCGACCAAGAAAGGCGCGACCAAAAAGGGTGCGACTAAGAAGGGCGCTACGAAAAAGACGGCAGTGAAGAAAGCAGCCGTGAAAAAAGGGGCGGTAAAAAAGGCCGCAGTGAAGAAAACAGCTACCAAGAAGAGATAAGAAAGCAAAAAATGGAACGGAAAAGCCGGTCACGAACCCTATAGGGCGGTGACCGGCTTACCTTTTTATTGACTAATTACTTCACGGCACCGCAAGAATAACTGCATCAGTGATTCTGCGTATTCTTCTGGGCTGCGTGTTGCTTTGCCGGAAAATCCGGTTGCGCTGGTGGCGCCCTTTCCGTAGCCAGTGGTCACCGCGATGAACTTCATCATTTCCAGAGCAACCTCATCTTTTGATCGTCCTGGGTCTTTCGGGGTTTCCGGCACGGGTGTGGCTGGTTCCGCCATAATGGATTTGTTCTCTCCTTACCTTTCTAAGTTCCTCCCTAAGAATACTGCAAGTAGATGGAAGCAGAATTGCCTTATGGAAGCAGATATGAAGCTGAATGTACTTGAGGATCTTTTCGTTCAAGAGCTGAGCGAACTCTACGGATCGGAACAGCAGATACTGAAAGCGCTTCCTAAAATGATAAAGTCTGCTTCCCATGAAAGTTTACAGGAAGCCTTTTCTGAACACAAAAAAGAAACCAAAGACCAGATCATCAGGCTGGAGAAGATTTTCAAGCTTCTTGGGGAAGATCCGCAAAAGCCAAAGTCGTACCCTATTAAAGGAGTTTTGCTGAAAGGGGACGAGATAATCCATACAGAGGCGGATAGTGCCATCAAGGATGCTGCTTTGATTGCTGCCGCACAAAAAGTAGAGCACTTTGAGATTGCGGGGTATGGAGCGGCGCGGACCCATGCTGCATTGCTTGGCTATGAGGAAGTGGCCAGTTTGCTAGAAGCTAGCTTGCAGGAAGAAGAATCCATGGACGCCCGCCTGACGCAACTGGCGAAAGAGTCAGTCAACTTAGACGCTGCTCGTGCTCCTTATGGGCAGGCTCGTACGGGCGTAAGGAGTATGGGAACAGCGCAGGCTACCTCAGACTCGGGGAGTAGTGCAGGCCGTTTACTGATTGGCTTAAGCCTGGGTGCTGCTTTGGCACTGTTTTTAGGGTCGGCAGACTGGCGTAAACCGACTTCCAAGATCATTGTGCCGTAAAGCCCAACAGCATGGCTCATTGTTTGATTTTAGGCTGTGGGTTCACGGGCAGCCGGGTGGCCGTGCTGTTGAAATCCTATGGTCACCACGTGCTTTGTGCGAGTCGTCACCCTCCCCCTGGAGGAGTCTATTTTGATGCTGCAGAAGAGGATTACCGTGAACTGCAGGCGGCCGCTACCCAAGAAACTCTTGTGCTTCACTCCATTCCCACTCTGAAAGGAAATGGTGGCTTATGGGAAGCGACGCCGAGAATCACTGCAGCCCTTGCCGAAGTTCCACCGCAACGGCTGGTGTATCTTTCCACCACCGGCGTGTATGGCGAGACGCCTGAAGTAGATGAACACACTCCGCCAAATCCCCATACAGAGCGTGAACAATTACGATGGGAAGCCGAGCAGGCGATTGCTTCCGGGCCTTGGTCATCTCTTGTGCTACGTCCGGCGGCTATTTATGGCCCCGGGCGGGGAATGCATTCCGCCATGCGTGCTGGGCAATTCCAGTTAAAAGGTAACGGCGAGAACTATGTCAGCCGTATTCACGTAGAAGATTTAGCGCGTATTGCTGCCGTTGCTCTCTTGTCTCCTTTGCAAGGCTTTTATCCGGTAGCCGATGACGAACCTTGCCTTTCGCGGCAAGCTGCCGAATTTTGTGCCGTGCTTCTTAGTATTCCCATGCCTCCGGAAGGGGCACCAGAAACATTAGGGGAAACTCGTCGCGCAAATCGCCGTGTGGACGGGACGGCGATTCGTCGCCGTTTAGGCATCACTCTCCGGTATCCAACTTACCGGGAGGGATTTCCTGCCTGTTTAGAAGCAGAGGCTTTGGCTTTTTCTATATCTTGAATGAGTTGGCGGGCCAGCTTATCCGCCACGTCAGAGCTTGCTCCTCGGAACTTGCCTCCCAAGCTTTCCTTGGTTGCCGCCCAGATGACGTCTCCGTCCCGATTCACAAGCCGAACGGCCACAGAAGTTTCGTGCTTGCGATCCGTAATGTGGCTTGTTTCGTTTTCGCCTCCCCCTAGACCTTTACCGGCAGCCGATTTGTTGCCGTAATAATCTGCATTGCTGCCGTTTACATTGGCATGAATGCTGAGATTGTCGCTGTAGTTGTGCTCTTCCGTAAAGACGAGATCTTCCCCGGAGCCGCGCAGTATGGCATCTGCCCGATCCTCGTTTTCCGTGATTTGAAAAACGTGTGAGGTTTGCAGGCTGCTAATGACCATGTCCCGTATCTGTGAGGCGGTTTGCCCGCCACCAAAACGGTCCACGTAAACCCGGGTAATGGTGAGCAGGGTCACACCAGGCTTGGCATCTTCTTTGGGTTCCATCCCCAGGAGGCAGGCTGCGTATAAGAGAAGCAAACAGAGAGGTTTCATCCTTTACCTGCCCTTCTTGCTTCTTCATCCTGATACTCTACTTTGCGCCCGGTACGAGCCTCCAAGCTGACCAGCACGGAACGCACATCGCTGCCATTGACTTGGAACACAATTGCCTGCTGATGGCCCTCACCATCGGTGTACCCAACCGTCAGAAAATGAGAACGCTTTTTGCTCAGGATTAAAAGAGGGGAGATCAAAACTGCTTCCGCATACCGGCGAGCCACACGCTGCCCGTATTCCAAATTTGTAATGCTTTCATATGGCACGCGTACCGTGACACGTTTGGCCGCAAACAGCATAGCCGCCGGGTCAGTCGTTTCAATCAATCCTTCGGCTTTCTGAGGAATCTCGGAAAGGGTTCCACCGATATAATGGGCGTGACCCCCAATGCTGCTCGCTTGAAGCAGAAGCGAGAGCAGGCTGCTGGAGAGCAGCAAACAAACTGGGATAATCTTCATGACGCAAAAGACTAGGGTGTATGCCTTACAAATAGCAGATACGTGCGGTTCCGCCTATTGCTCTGAATAGGCGGAGGGGATATCGCCATTTATACGGATTGTTAAACTTTGGGATCTCTTAGTGGAAAATGCGCTCTGATCACGGGCGCTGGTCGTGGAATTGGAAAGCGATTAGCAATTGGTTTTGCCAGGGCTGGAGTAAACGTTGGCTTGATTGCTCGCACTTCGGCGGAACTGGATGCTACCAAGCTAGAAATCGATCAGGCAAAGGGTCACGCGTTTCCCTTTTGCGCAGATGTGCAGGTGTATTCGCAACTTGCACATGCCTTTCAGCGGATCACGAAAAAGTACGGAAGCATTCATCTGCTGGTCGCCGCTGCTGGCGTTCCCGGCCCGATTGGGCCCTTTGTGAAGAACTCGCCGGACGCTTGGGAGGAATTGCTCCGTACCAATGTTCTCGGGGTAATGAATGCCTTACATTTGGTGTTGCCGCAGATGATGGAGCGTCGTTCCGGCAAGGTGATTGTGATCAGTGGTGACGGAGCAACATACGCGCGGCCTGCTCTTTCTCCTTATGCGGCTTCCAAAGCTGCCCTGGGTCGGCTAGTAGAAAGTGTTGCCGAAGAAGTCCATGACCACAATGTGCAGATTAACTGCTTGATTCCCGGTGGCGCTTACACCAGCATGACGGATGAAATTTTATCCGCTGGCGAACTGGCCGGTAACGCCGAACGGGAAGAAGCAGAACGCATTCGCATGACGGGCGGCATGGCAGCGGAAAAGCAGATGGCGTTCGCCATGTTCCTGGCTTCCGAGCGCTCCAATCATATTTCCGGCAAGATCATTAATGTCCACGATGATTTAAAGCGGCTGGAACAGATGAACATGACGCCTAACCTGTTTACCTTGCGCCGGGCCAAAGGGTAAGGTTGGGTGACTAATCATTTTCCAGGAATAGTTCTCCGATTGGCATAGTAACCTGAGAATCACGCGTGACTAGCCGATCTTCTTCTGCCTTTTTGTAGCCTTCTGCCAGGGCATACCAGCCGCAGCGTGTCTCCGGATCAAGCACCCAGATATTTTCTATCCCCATAGCCAGGTAATCCTCCACCCGCGCTCGGAGTTTCATAAAGCTATCCTCTGGGGAGAGAACTTCTACACAGATATAAGGAGGGGTAATTAAGACTTGTTCGTCTGCCCTTGGCAACCTTACTACAACAACGTCCGGAATACGGTAGCGGCTTGGTGCAACGCGGACGCGAACTTCTGTAGCAGCGGTCAACCCAAGTTGGCGACGACGTGCGCGAAACCAAGCACCAATTGCTAGTTGCAGATCCCCGTGGTCAAATGTTCCTAAATTACGCTCCTCCAAGGCGCCATTCATGTAGTCGCAGTCAGGGCGGTAAGAGGCGGTTAAATACTCCTGCTCGCTGATCAGTGTTTCGGAATGCGTCACGCTGCCCACACCTCATTCTACGTCCCTATGGGCTAACTACCGTAGTTGCCAGTCTGCGGCTTTGGTTGCCGTTCCCCTCCGGTTCGCCTACTCTGACAGAAGGTCTGCTATGCGCTTCTTGTTGCTTTGCTTACTTGCTGTTTCCCCTGCTTATGGTTGGTGGTGTGAGGGTCACCAGGTGGTGGCTCTGATTGCAGAGAACCATTTGGGAACGAACGCCCTGGCTGCTGTGAACTCCCTGCTGAAAGCGAACCCGGTTGATCCTTCCGTCAATCGATTTTGCAAGACCGCCGTGAATAGCTTAATGGCGGACGCTTCCACCTGGGCAGATGATGTGAAAAAAACAGAGAAGACAGAGACATGGCACTACATGGACCTTCCTTTAGGGATGAAACATGGGGATCTGACGCCCTACTGCGAGCCTGTGGGGCCTGCCCACAACAACAGCCTGCGATCCGGATGCCTGCTCAGCGCTTTGCGGTACAACCTCAACATTCTCCATGATCCTAAGGAAAGCGATGCCGAGAAGGCGATGGCTTTGCGCTACCTGATTCACTTGGTTGGCGATCTCCATCAGCCTTTGCACACCACCTCAAACAACGATCAAGGCGGGAATTGTGTTCCTCTCCAGTTTTTCCAAGAACCCAAAACAACCAATCTTCACAGCGTGTGGGATGGAATGGTTTTTAATCAGCAATTCCCCATTGCTCAACATCCATTACCCGCCGTGGCGGATGAGTTAAACCGACGTTTTGAAGCGAAGCGCGACAGTTGGACCAAACATGGCGTCGAATTTGAGCAATGGGTTTGGGAAAGCCATAAAATCGCTCAGGAAGTGACCTACGGAGATCTCAGGCCAAAGATCGTGCCTGAAACTTTCGAGGCAAAGCCCAGCTGCAAGCTGGAAAACGAAAAGAATGCTGCACTTCATCTCCACATTGAACAGACCTATGAAGAAAAGGCTGCTCCCATTGTGGAACAGCAGATTGCAAAAGCCGGCTATCGCCTGGCGGAAGTATTGAACGAAATCTGGCCGTAATACTTTCCACACGCCGCGTAGGAAATTTCCGTTGTTTCAGCTAGAATACGAATTGGTCAGCCCAAGTGGCGGAACTGGCAGACGCGCTACGTTCAGGTCGTAGTGGGGGCAACTCCGTGGAGGTTCGAGTCCTCTCTTGGGCACCAATTTCTTCAATTCATAAACCGTGTAATACTCGGCAATGTCCTAGACAGGCTGAAACTTCATTCTTTAGTATACTGAAAACGACAAAGCCAGCCGCTGGATACGGCTGGCTTTTTACAGCCTACTTCCGTCCTTTAGAGGAACGGTAGCGGACTGTGACCGAGAGGGCTAGTAAAGCCCAGACGATCTTGATCGATAGATGACGCATTAGCATCACCTTCCGTTCTGCCTAAGATTGACTGGCCCGGGCCGCGAACCCGGGTCTTTCAGTCGAGGCTCAAAACCTCTCCAAAAGCTACCCTTCCAGGTCCAAGAGCAGAAACTCCAGCATGGCAAACACCTGGACCTTTGCAATACTCGGCAATCTCCCAGACGGCCTAGGAAGGGTCGACAAGGCTGTTCCCAAGCGATTTAAACGGAGTTGGAGTTTAGCTTTGGGCGTTCATTTGCTAAAGCTAGAGGTCGGAATCTCCTATGTCGCTCAACATCCTGAAAGACATCAAATCTGCTTATGCGCATCTGAACCCCGGAGATGTTCGCGATATGTCCCACCGGGTGATTTCGGTAGGGCTGGTGACCAGCGGCCCGGAATCTTATGCGGCCATGGAAAAGCTGCTGGGCCCCGTCAATTTAGGCGTTCTTCAACCGGTTTCCGACACATCTGGCCCAGCCCCATATGACCTGATCTTTTGCGAGCAGGGTATGACTTGCCCACAGAATGCTTTTGTGTTCCCCTTCCAGCGTTCCGAACAGGCGATTGAGCAGGTGCTGGAAAAGCATCAGGAGTTGGAAGTGCCTTTGGCGCGGAATTTCCTTGCCTTTCGTCAGCCTGTGATTCACCGCATTATTCAGCGTACTTCTCGCGAAAACGCCATGTTTTCGCTGGTTACTGCACTGCCGAATGTGGTTCCCAATTTTCTGGAATTACCTTGGGCTGTGGGAGAATTTGCCACGGATACCGCGTTTCTGACCATGAATCAGGTAAGAATGGCGTTTCTGATTGCTGCCGCCAATGGCAAAACGGTGGGATATGGAGACCAAAAGGTAGAATTAGCTACCATTGCCGCTGGTGCATTTGGGTGGCGTGCCATTGCCCGAGAACTCATTGGAAAAATTCCTTTGGGAGGGGGCTTGATTCCGAAAGCTGCGGTCTCATTTGCCGGAACGTATGTGGTGGGGTTAAGTCTGGAACGTTTCTACCGCACTGGTGTGGGGCTTGACCGATCTGCTCGTAAGGAAGCTTATCAGGTCGCTTTCGAGCGCGGCAAGGGCGTAGTGCAGCAGCTATTTGCAGGATTAAAACGAAGCAACGCGGCGTAGAGTTGATCCGTCCACTTCAACAACGAAACTGTTGAATATTTGCCGGGAACGGGAGAAATACACTTATGACGAAGTTGACAAAGGGGTTGAGCGCCGGATTAGCGCTCGGACTGGTTTCGCTGGCCTTTGGCGATACGATCAGGCTGAAAAATGGGAATGCCGTACAAGGGACTTACCTTGGAGGTACCGCTCGCGAAATCCGAATGGATCTAGGAGACCATGTCCAAACGTTTAGCGTGGATTCCGTAGACTCCGTACAGTTTGGCGGTGGATCGCCACAGGCATCTTATTCGCAACCGCAGAATCAGCCGCCATCCTATAACAACAATGATTCCGACGTCAGACCGCATTTGAAGAGAAGCCAAGGGAGCGATGACTCTTTTCCCCAAGGTCCCGGACCTGGACTGGATTCACAAGCTCCTGTAGGGGGAATTGAACTTCCTTCGGGAACGCAACTCACGGTGCGCATGATTGATGCAGTGGATTCGGAAACGGCTCGTTTGGGCGATACTTTCCATGCCAGCATGGATGAACCCGTATCCATGAATGGGCAGGTTGTGATTCCTCGCGGAGCAGATGTAGTGGCAAAGCTAGTGGAAGATGACAAATCCGGAAAACTGGCTGGAAAGACGGTGTTGAAGCTGGTTCTTTCTTCCGTTCAGGTGAATGGACGCATGGTAGATGTCACCACGCAGGATGTTATCAAGGAGAGCGGTTCTCGCACGGCGCGCAGTGGCAAAGTAATTGGTGGCACCGCTGCTTTAGGGGCCATTATTGGTGGAATTGCCGGAGGAGGACGCGGAGCTGCCATTGGAGCAGGTTCTGGTGCAGCTGTTGGGACAGGTGCTCAGGAAGTGGGGAAAGGGCAGCGTGTTAAGATTCCTTCGGAAACGCGTTTAGTATTCATTTTGTCTTACGCGGTTCGGGTTTGAACAAAGGAAACTATTCGCATTGAAACTGGTAGCTGTTGTTACAGGAGCTAGCAGAGGAATCGGGCGCGGAATTGCCTCGGAACTGGCAAAAACGCATCACGTAGTAGCTACTTATAAAGGGCGCAAGGATGCAGCCGAATCCTTGCAGGGGGAAACGAGTTGTGAAATCGTTCCATGCGATGTTTCGGAAAAAGCGGATCGTGAAAATCTGATTGCTTTTACACGGGAGCGCTTCGGACGCTTTGACCTTTTGGTCAACAATGCCGGCATCGCGCATCGCGAACGCAAAGACATTCTAGAGGCCACCGAAGAAAGCTTCGATGAGATCCTTCGGTCAATCTGAAAGGCCCTCATTTTCTTACCCAGCTGGCCGCGCGCTGGATGGCGGAACAGGGTTCCGGGCGCATCGTCTTCGTTACTTCCATCTCGTCCTATACGGCGTCGTTCGAATCGCGCCGAGTACTGCATTTCCAAAGCGCGGCCTTAGCATGTCGGTCGCCTTGTGGGCGGCGCGCCTGGCAGAGCAGGGCATTCCCGTTTTTGAAGTGCGCCCGGGCATTATCCGCACCGACATGATCGCCAAAGTAGAAGCATGTCTACGAAGAAAAGATCGCTGGCGGCCTGCTTCCGCAGCGCCGTATGGGCGAGCCGCGCGATATCGCCGGCTGCATCCGCGCCATCGCTGCACGGCCTGCTGGATTATTCCACCGGGCAGGTCTCTCAATGTCGATGGCGGTTTCCATTTCGGACGCTGTAACCGCTCCGCAGTGTTATTCTGAAAGTTAGTTTTCATCCTCTGAGGTAAATTTGAATTGCGTTGTTAGAAGGTTGTAAGCATTCCGCTGGAAGTCACGGTTCCCGTCGACGCTGTCGCGCAGGAAACCGACAAAGTGGTCGTAAATTTCCAAAAGAAGGCGCGCATTCCCGGTTTCCGGCCCGGCAAAGCGCCGGCCAGCATGATCCGCAGGCACTTTGAAGGCGATATTCGCCAGCAGGTTCTGGAATCGCTGGTCCCCAAGTTTTTCGACAGTCAGGTGCAGCAGGAAAATCTGAAGGTGGTGGGCCAGCCCAACATCGTGGATGTCATTTTCATGCCGGCGAGCCGCTGCGGTTTCAAAGCGGAATTCGAGGTGGTGCCTGAAGTCGAGCTGAACGATTACCGCGGCATGACCGGTGCCGTATCGAAGATCCTGAAGTTTCTGACGACGATGTCACCGCCCGCATCGAGCAGATCCGCAACGAAAAAGCCACTTTCGTGAATGAAGACCCCCGCCCCTTGGTGGATGGCGATTTCGCGGTGCTCGCGCTCGAAAGCATCGGCGGCACCGATGAGCCGGTCAAAACCGATGAAATCACCATCGAAATCGGCGGCAAGGACACGCTCGAAGGCTTCAGCGAAAATCTGCGCGGCATGTCTCCCGGCGAGGAAAAGGATTTCGAAGTTCACTTACCCCGACGAATACGGCCAGCCAAGCTGGCGGGGAAAACGGTCCGTTTCCATGCTGTGGTGAAGGGTGTGCGGCGCAAGGAACTTGCCCGAGCTGAACGATGAATTTGCGCAGGATTTGGGCGATTACCGGACCGTGGACGAGCTTCGCGAGATGCGTTCGCAAAGGAATTTTCCAGCAGCGCGAGCATGAAGCCCAGCGCGAGGCCAAGGACAAGCTGGTGGATGCTCTGGTGGACCAGCATGATTTCCCGGTTCCGGAGGTTTTCGTCGAGCGGCAGATCCGCAATCGCCTGGAGCAGAGCCTGCGCGGCCTGGCTGAGCAGGGCGTTGACCCCGAAATCTTGAATCTGGATTGGGAAAAAATTAAGGAAGCGCAGCGGGAGCGGGCGATCGCGGGAAGTGAAAGCTTCCTTGCTGCTGGGGCGAGTAGCGGAACAGAGAGGATATCGAACTGCCGCTGAAGGACGAAGTGGATCGCGAAGTGGAGCGTCTTGGCCCGTCAGCGCCGCGAGCCGGTATTGGCGCTGCGTCCGAAGCTGGAACAAGATGGCACCCTCGACCGCATTGCGTCGCATATTCAGACCGAAAAAACCTTGCAGTTCCTGTTCGATCATGCCGAGAAGACGGCAAATGCCGGATATCCCCCTTCCGATAAGTAACATTGATTACGGTGCCGCTTCGGGTGATAATGAGGGAGAGTTCAGGGTTTTGGAGACACATGCATAAGCGAAGCTGCTCAAACGTGCGGATAGATAGCCGTAAATCCAGCGAAATCTGGCAGTCGCTGTTCAGCGACAACTCGACGGACGATGAAGGAGAAACTGCGTGAAGCGTGCTGGATCGGATGATACTTTGCGCTGTTCGTTCTGCCATAAAAGCCAGGATGTCGTCGGGAAGCTGATCTCCTCCCCAAGCGATTATCCGCGAGCGTATATCTGCGATGAATGCATTGCGGTTTGTAATTCCATTCTGGAAGACGATAAGACCGACCAGCCCTCCGCCGGTCCGCAGAAGCTCCCCAAGCCTCTGGAAGTAAAAGAGTTTCTGGATCAATATGTGATCGGCCAGGATGCCTCAAGAAAAAGCTGGCGGTGGCCGTCTATAACCACTGCAAGCGCATCCACATGAATAAGATGCGGCAACTCCGAAGTGGAGCTGTCGAAGTCCAACATCATGCTGATCGGCCCTACGGGTACCGGTAAGACGTTGATGGCGCAGACGTTGGCGCGCATTCTGGATGTGCCGTTCGCCATTGTGGACGCCACCACTCTGACCGAAGCCGGCTATGTCGGCGAGGATGTCGAGAACATCATCCTGAAGCTGCTGCAGGCCGCCGATGGCGACGTGCAGAAGTGCCAGCAGGGCATCATCTATATCGACGAAATCGATAAGATCTGCCGCAAGGACGAAAATCCGTCGATTACGCGCGATGTTTCCGGCGAAGGTGTGCAGCAGGCTCTGCTTGAAGATTCTGGAAGGCACCATCGCCAACGTTCCGCCGCAAGGCGGACGCAAGCATCCGCATCAGGAATTCACGCCCGTCGACACCTCGAACATCCTCTTCATCTGCGGTGGCGCGTTTGTGGGTCTGGAGAAGGTGATCGCGCGGCGCGTCGGCAAGAAATCGATGGGCTTCCTGAATGAGGAGCAAAGCACGGCGACGTCACCGCCCGCTCGAGCGCCATTGGGATCAGCGGGCATCGCGACCTGGATCTGCTTGCAGCACCTGCAGCCCATCGATCTGATGAAGTTCGGCTTCATCCCGGAATTCATCGGACGGCTGCCGGTGATTGCCACGCTGGAAGATCTGGACAAGCAGGCTCTGATTCAGATTCTCACCAAGCCGAAGAACGCGATCATCAAGCAGTATCAGAAGCTGTTCGAGTTCGAGAACGTGCGGCTGAAGTTCGCCGATGAAGCGCTGGAAGCCATCGCCATGCTGGCCATGGAGCGCAAAGTGGGCGCGCGCGGCCTGCGCATGATCCTCGAAGATCTCATGCTAGACTTGATGTATTACCTGCCTTCCTACAAGAAGGTGCGGGAATTTCTGGTGACCAGGGAAATGGTGCTGTCGCAGAAAATCAGCCTGACCTTGTTGGAAAAGGCGGGCTAGCGGTCGGGCCGTCGCCGAAGCCCGGTTGGTCCGCATCGTTCGCGCCTCACACCCGAGTTATTTCGAATAATCCATGCTTACCTCTAAAGAAAAATCCGACACCAAACGTTTGCCGATGATGCCCATCCGGGACGTCGTCATTTTTCCGTACATGATGACGCCGTTCGTGGTGGGCCGGGAATCGAGCGTTCGCGCTCTCGAAGAAGCGATGGCCGGCGGCAAGCAGATTTTCCTTGCCACGCAGCACGACGCCTCCATCGATGAACCCAGCCCAACGAAATCTACAACGTCGGCACCGTCGTCAACATCGTCCAGAGCCTGAAGCTGCCCGATGGCAACATCAAGGTTCTGGTCGAAGGCGTGGAGCGCGCCAAAGTGGTTTCGGTCACCGACGATGAAGGCTTCTTCCGCGCCGTCGTGCGCACCTTCAACTTCAAGATTGAAGCCGGGCGCGCAGCTGGAAGCTCTGGTGGGCCGCGTCACCACGCTGTTTGAGCAGTACGTCAAGCTCAGCCAGAATCTGAACTACGAGACCATGATCGCCGCCATCCGCGTGGACGATCCCGGCAAGCTCTCCGACACGGTTGGCGCGAATCTGCAGCTCACCATTGAAGAGAAGCAGGAACTGCTCGAAATCTTCGATCCCATCGACCGCCTGACGCGCGTGGCCGAGATGCTCGATATCGAAATCGAGAAGCTCAATGTCGACCGCACCATCCAGGGCCGCGTCAAGCGCCAGATGGAGAAGGCGCAAAAAGAGTATTACCTGAACGAGAAGATCAAGGCCATCCAGAAGGAACTGGGCCGCGGCGAGAAGAGCGAAATCGATGAGCTGAAGAAGCGCATCGAAATGCGCCGGCATGACCAAGGACGCGCTCGAAAAAGCCATGGCGGAGCTGAAGCGGCTGGAAAACATGCCGCCGATGTCGGCCGAATCCACCGTGTCGCGCAACTACCTCGACTGGCTGCTGGCGGTGCCGTGGAAGAAGAAGTCCAAGGAAATCCGCGATCTGAAGTTCGCCGAACAGGTGCTTGAGAGCGATCACTACGGCCTGGAGAAGATCAAAGACCGCATCCTGGAATTCCTGGCCGTGCGCCGCCTGGTGAAGAATCCCAAGGGTTCGATTCTCTGTTTCGTTGGACCTCCGGGCGTCGGTAAGACTTCGCTCGGCATGTCGATTGCGAAAGCCACGGGACGCAAGTTCGTCCGCATGTCGCTCGGCGGCGTGCGCGATGAAGCCGAAGTTCGCGGCCATCGTCGCACCTATATCGGCGCGCTGCCCGGACAGGTCATCCAGATGATGAAGAAAGCGGGCACGAAGAACCCCGTCTTCATGCTGGACGAAATCGACAAGATGGCCATGGATTTCCGGGGCGATCCTTCGTCGGCGCTGCTCGAAGTGCTGGATCCCGAGCAGAATTACATGTTCGTGGATCACTACCTGGATGTCGAGTACGATCTGAGCCAGGTGTTCTTCATCGCCACCGCGAACGTGCTGCACACCATTCCGGCGGCGCTGCAGGACCGCATGGAAGTGATCCGGCTTTCCGGCTATACGGAGCTGGAAAAGCAGGAAATCGCCAAGCGCTTCCTGGTGCGCAAGCAGATGGAGCAGACCGGCCTGACCGCCAAGGAAATCGAGTTCACCGATGAAGGCATCTCCGGCCTGATCCAGTACTATACGCGCGAAGCCGGCGTCCGTAACCTGGAGCGCGAAGTCGGAAATGTCTGCCGCAAGAGTGGCGCGCAAGTTCGTCACCGCCCAAGGCGCCAAGAAGAAAAGGCCGCGGCACGGTCGTCATCAATGCCGACAAGCTGACCGAGCTGCTTGGCCCGGCCAAGTTACCGCGATCTGCAAGCCGACAAGAAGAACGAAATCGGCGCGGCCACCGGTCTGGCCTGGACCGAAGTGGGCGGCCAGATCCTCACCACGGAAGCCACTCTGATGGAAGGCAAAGGCAAGCTCACCGTCACCGGCAAGCTGGGCGACGTGATGCAGGAATCCGCGCAGGCGGCCATGAGCTACG
Organism: Bryobacterales bacterium; assembly: GCA_963791675.1. GTDB lineage: Bacteria > Acidobacteriota > Terriglobia > Bryobacterales > Bryobacteraceae > JALYXI01. The sequence continues at coordinate 345,681 of CAWBTD010000022.1, read as the reverse complement.
TGCGCTCGCGCGCGCACCAGCTGGGTCTGCCGCGCGATTTCTATCGCAATCTCGACATCCACCTGCACATTCCCGAAGGCGCCATTCCGAAGGATGGACCTTCCGCGGGAATCACCATGGCCACCACCATCTGCAGCGCGCTGACCAACATTCCGGTGCGCGGCGATGTGGCCATGACCGGCGAAATCACCCTGCGCGGCAAGGTGCTGCCCATCGGCGGCTTGAAGGAAAAGCTGCTGGCGGCGCATCGCCACGGCATCAACGAAGCCATCATGCCGAAGGACAACGAGAAGGACCTGCCGGATATTCCGGAGAACATTCGCAATGTCATGAAGCTCCACTTTGTGGAGTCCATGGATGAAGTGCTGAAAATCGCGCTGGAGCGGGAGCTGATCGCGCTGCCGTCTGCCGGCTCCAACGGCCATGGATTACATGACGCCCGGTTGATGAAAAACGGGCGCATTAAGTAGCCTTTGCAGACAGAGAAGGCGAACGTCAGGGGCACGGGAACCAATCGCGTCCCTCCTGTTGTAAAATCTTGGAAGCGGAGTTTGTAGTCAGCGCGAATCAAGCCGGAGCAGTTTCCGGCGGATGGGCTCTCCGAAGTATGCTTTTCTAGGCCGCAGCAACGTCGGCAAATCCAGCCTAATCAATGCGCTCGTCGGCCAAAGAAAGTTGGCGTTTACCAGCAGCACGCCAGGACGCACGCAGACCATCAACTTTTACCGCGTTGAAGGCGCTCCTATTTTGTCGATCTCCCGGGCTATGGGTATGCCAAAGTTCCACGAGGTTTTCAGGACCAATGGAAAGAGCTGATCGAGATCTATCTGCGAGACGGCGCACGCTGTCAGCTCTGCTTTATTGTGCTGGATGCCCGGCGTGGGTGGATGGAAAAAGATCTCGACTGAAAAGCTGGCTCGAAAAGGAGAACCGGCGATACCTGGTCGTTGTGACCAAGATGGATAAGTTGAATCAAGCAGAACAACAGCGGGGCTTGGCGGCCATTCAGTAAGATTACGCCAGACCCGCTGCCGTTCTCGGCCGTGACAGGCCGAGGAATGAGGGAAATTTGGCAAGCGATAACGAAAACACACCACCAGTAGCATCCCCTTCGCAAGAACAGACTGCCGTAGCGGAAAAACCAACGCAGACTCTGCGGGATGCTGCGCTGAAAATGGCGGCAGAACGAGCTTCCGCAGAAAAGGCGGCCCAGACCGCTTCCTCGCCGGGAGAACGAGCCGTCGATACGTACGATTCCGAAGCCCGGAACGCAGATCTTACCGGTGCCGCGCAAGGCGGAGTTCCGCCAGTCGCTGCTCCTATGGGCGGCGGCATGGCACACCATCAGCAGCGCCGAAGCAAAAACGGCCAGACTGCCAAGAACGGTTCGCCTACTCTGGATCTGGTCGAGCTCAAAGACATGAATATCCAGCGCCTGAATCAGGTTGCCAAGGATCTTCAGGTCGCTGGCGCTGCTGGTTTGCGAAAGCAAGAATTGATTTTCAAGATCCTTCAAACGCAAGCCGAAAAGAGTGGTCTGATTTTCTCGGAAGGCGTACTGGAATGTCTGCCAGACGGTTTCGGCTTCCTGCGCGCTCCTGAGTACAACTACCTTCCCGGCCCGGACGATGTGTATGTCTCGCCCTCACAGATCCGCCGCTTTGACCTGCGCACCGGCGATACTATTTCCGGGCAGATCCGGCCTCCCAAGGAAGGCGAGCGTTACTTCGCGTTGATCAAAGTAGACGCGATCAACTTTGAACCGCCGGAGGAAGCCCGCAACAAGATTTTCTTTGACAATCTCACTCCGCTTTATCCGAATGAGCGGCTGAAGCTGGAAACCACGCGGGATAATTTCTCAGGCCGTGTGATGGATCTGCTGACTCCGATCGGTAAAGGCCAGCGTGGCTTGATTGTGGCTCCGCCCCGTACTGGTAAAACGATGTTGCTCCAAAACATCGCCAATTCCATTACGGCGAATCACCCGGAAGTGACGCTGATCGTTCTGCTAATCGATGAACGTCCGGAAGAAGTAACGGATATGCAGCGCTCTGTGCGAGGAGAAGTGATTGCTTCGACCTTTGATGAGCCTGCCACACGTCACGTTCAAGTAGCGGAGATGGTGATCGAAAAAGCAAAGCGCTTGATCGAGCACAGAAAAGATGTGGTGATTTTGCTGGATTCCATTACCCGTTTAGCGCGAGCATACAACACCATTGTTCCTCCTTCGGGCAAGGTGCTTTCCGGCGGTGTGGATTCCAATGCTCTTCAACGTCCTAAGCGCTTTTTCGGAGCGGCACGAAACATTGAAGAAGGCGGTTCGCTCACCATCATTGCCACTGCGCTGATTGATACGGGCAGCCGTATGGATGATGTGATCTTTGAAGAATTCAAAGGTACCGGCAACATGGAAATTCACCTGGAGCGCAAGCTGGTGGATAAGCGTGTGTTCCCGGCCATCGATATCAACAAGAGCGGTACGCGCAAGGAAGAGCTGTTGATGCCGCGTGAAGAACTGAATCGTGTTTGGATTCTGCGCAAGGTCTTAAACCCGCTCAGTCCCGTGGAAACGATGGAATTGTTGCTGGATAAGCTAGGCAAGACGAGAGCCAACGCCGATTTCCTGTCGTCCATGAGTGGCTAAGCTACACTGCGGCTGCCAATGGCGGCTCGGCAAAGCTTTTGCGGGCATGACTATTCGCTTCCTTGACACGGTACATGCGTTGGTCTGCCCGCGCTAATAGTTGTTCTGCATTTTTCCCGTCCTTGGGGTAAAATGCCTCTCCCGCACTTAAACTCATAATGGCGTATCCGCATTCCCGTCGGCCTACTTCTATGGCGGCAGCGTTGAGCCGTTCGTTTAACTGCTGAAGATCCACCGGATCTACGTCTCGTAAAACCAGAACAAATTCATCCCCGCCAATACGAGCAACATAATCCGTTTCCCGGCAGTGTTCCTGCAACTGTTCGCTGATTCTTTGGAGTACGCGGTTTCCTGTTAAGTGGCCAAACCGGTCATTTACGCCTTTAAATCCATCCAAATCAACCAGCAACACGGCCACGGAAGAGTGTTCCTGCTCTGCTCGCGTTAACTCCGCATCCATGTGGAGCAGGAGCGACTTTGTGTTTGGCAACCCGGTGAGATCATCCGTGGCGGCGGAAACAGCAGTTTGCTGATGCTTTAACGCATTGGTAAGTGCAAGAGCTGCTTTGGGACTAATAGAGAGCAATAACCGCAAGTGATCGCTGGTGAAAGCATTTGGTTGCTTACTGTACAACGTCAACGCACCAATGGCGACGTCATCTACTTCCAGCGGCACAGATAAGGCTGACTGCAGTGATTTGTCATCCTGAGCCCCGCGATAACCGTGTTCCACAGTGGGATTGCCATTCACAATCGGCTTTCTGTTCTCTACCACCCAGCCTGTCAGCCCTTCCCCTACAGGAAATTGGTCTTGTGAAAACAGTGTTGCGCCTTCGCCTTTGATATAGACAGGCCGTAACTTCTTTTCTTCCCGAATAAAAATAGCGGCTGTTTCATGTGGAACCATGCTCTTCAATCGCACGGTGAGCAGGGCCAATGTTTCATCCACGCTCAAGGAACTGCCAAGGCCTTCAATCACTTTGAGCAGAGATTGAAATTCCTGACGGGCTGCGCCAATGGAAGCAACAAAGTCAATCGGTCCCTTGGCATCCGTTTCCCGGGTATCGGCATAGCCTGAAGCCGGACCATCACCCGCATCCACTTTGATATTCTTCGATAGCTTTGGCTCTTCTTCGCAAGGAGCAGAAGTAGCCATGTGCTCCAGTTCCACATAACGGCGCTCCAGAATCTCCACGATCTTGGGATCGAAGCTGGCGCCGGATTCTGCTTTCACAATGGCCATTGCTTCGGGCAAAGGCAGAGCACGGCGGTACTGACGATCGGAAGCTAAAGCATCCAAGCAATCTACCGCTGCCAGAATTCTGGCTCCTACTGGAATTTCTTCGCCGCGCAAACCGGCTGGATACCCTTTGCCATTCCACTTTTCATGGTGTGCTCGAACAATCGGGACCACAGGGTAAGGGAAATGAACGCGCTCCAGGATTTCGGCCCCTACTACCGGATGCACTTTCATTTTTTCGAACTCTTCCGGAGTCAATTTTCCTGGCTTGGAAATGATGTGTTCCGGTACGGCCAGCTTTCCAATATCATGCAGCAGAGCAGCAGCTTGCACGGCCTGCATCTCTTCTTCGCCTAGCTGTAGCTCTTTGCCGATTTCCGTCGCATACACTTTGACCCGCAACAGATGGCTATGGGTAGTCTCATCTTTCGCGTCAATGGCCAGCGCCAATGCCTCAATCGTTCTCCAATGGAGATCTCCTAATTCACGCGCGTGTTGACGGGCGGCATCCAATCGTCCGAGATGGAGGGAGTAGGAACGATATACGAAATAAATCACGGGCAGCGTCAGAACCACTGCTTCCCATCCCAGATACGTTTCTTCCATATCGAACACAGCCGCTACGCCCGCGCCTACCAAATGGTGCGAAGCTGTCCACCAGAACCCATCACGCCATACCACCCACACATTCTTTTTTTCTACCAACGCAATCACTCCAGAGATGGAAAGCGTGTTACTCAGAAATAGCCCTGTAGAGGCCACAAACAGCAGCAAAGGAACGCTGCTATCAATGGAGCGAAGCATGGGCGAGTAGTAGATTTTGAAACAAAATGCGGTAGAAAGGATGCTGCTGGAAAGATTGAACGACAATTGAACCAGATTCCGGCTCTTGGCACGGAACAGGCATTGTCCGGCAATCCCCGCGCAGGTAACCGCCAACACCTGCGGCAGATTCAGATCCATGATGCTGATCAGAATAAAAACGAAATTAACGGATAAAGTGCCCGTGATTCCAGGTAATTGCACCTTGAGGTTGGAAGCTAAGCATGCAATTGCAAGGTACAGAATAAAGCGAACTATGTGATCAGGTCCCCAGGCGGGCAGTGCTGTCGCTGCTATATACATTCCTGCCAGGATGTGAATCCCGATATATGCCTTAGCGCGTAACGACATTGATTTTATGGTGAGCCAGAGAAGGCCCTGCTCTCAGTAGATCTATCGGAAAAATGCCCGGACTCCTTTAGGAGAAGTCCGGGCGCAGCAGGCACTATTTTTCGCCGCTTGCCACTACGTCGTTGCTGGAAGGCGAAACGTTTGACGAACTTCCCCATACGGCAGAACTTCCCCACACCGCAGAGCTACCCCATACAGCGGAACTGCCCCACACGGCGGAGCTACCCCACACCGCACTGGTGCCGTTCACAAACACAGAGCTTCCCCACACTGCGGAACTGCCCCACACAGCGGAGCTCCCCCACACGGCGGATAGCCCATTCACCACATAGATATTTCCCGTAGACGCATCCTGCTGTGCGATAGGAGAAGCAGCGGGCAGAGAAGGTGTGGATTGATCTGCCAAGGCTGCGGGCAGATTTAGGTAGCCGGCACCAATTGTGAAAAGGTCATATTGACTGGTATACGTAACCGGCTGGTTGGTAGCGGGATCTGTTACCGTTGCCTGTGACACCGAGGGAAAAGCTTTGCTGGCGGACCGCATGAGCCGTGCTTTCACCGCATCCGGTGTCAATGAAGGAGTTTGCGAGAGGAGTGTGGCCGCTGCGCCGCTGGTAACGGCTGACGCCATGCTGGTGCCGCTCAACATGAAGTAATTGGAAGTCTTAATGGCGTAGGGTGCCTTGGCATAACTAGAAACGGGTACAAAGTTGGTGGAATTTTGAGTAAACAGCGTGCTGTTGGCAGAAACCAGCGAGTAGATGCGATTTCCCGGCGCCACCAGGTCCGGCTTCACCACGTGGTCAATCACCGTAGGCCCTTTTGAGCTATAGCTGGCAATCATGTCGTCGGAAGCAGTAGACGTTTCTTCCGTCTTCATCGCCCCTACGGTGATCACATAAGGGTCGTTGCCAGGAGCGGTAATGGTTCCATAGCCATTCGTTCCTGCTGTATTGTTGCGTCCTTCATTACCCGCAGCGACAACCACAGTGATTCCCGCCTGCCATGCCGCTTCCACCGCTTGGCAGAGAGGATCGGCAAGGTAGGACTCAAACACTGGCCTGCCAATCGAAAGGTTGATGACGCGAATGTTGTAAGTCTGCTGCAGCGCAATGGCACGCTGAATTGCGGCAATCACTTGAAGGTCTGTGCCTACCCCGTTCGCATCCAGCACGCGCAAATTAATCAGATTAGCGGCTGGAGCAATCCCGATGACTTGATGATAAAACCGGGTTCCTGCTGAGCTGGCGCCGTTTCCAGCAATTGTGCCTGCGATATGGGTTCCATGGCCATATTGATCCGTTGTATCTGAGGTTTGCGGAAGAAAGCTTTCTGCATACACAACGCGGCTTTGCCCCGTGGCAGGATTGAGCAGGTCAGCATTGGGAGTGATTCCACTATCAATAATCGCAACCCCGATTCCCGCGCCTGCTGTCGGGCTAGAAGCGCCAACCGATAGCGGTGTGTAGTCATATCCCTGTGAAGAAGGCGTTGAGGCGCCATGTATCGTGTGGTTGGCGGAAATGTGAACCACCTCGTCATCGGCTGCCAGATCAGCAAGCTGTTTAGCGGAAATCTGATAAGAAGCGCTTTGGATGGCAGGAAGTTCGCTGGTGAGCACGCCACCTTTTTTTGCGAGCTTGCGGTGATGGGCGCGATTGGGTACATGTTTGTACTGAACAATCACTTCAATGGGTGAGTCAGCGTCAAATCGGCTAAGATCATCAGCGATCTTGGAACTTCCGGCAATCGCTTGCGTGGCAAAGCCTGCCATCAAGCTGGCAAGCAGAACATAACTGTTTCTCCGTGGCTGGTGCATGCTTCCGTAAAAACACTCAGAATTCCAAATAGAAAAAATGTAAATAGCTTTGAAATCAATGTTTTAGGAAATCAGAGAGGAATGGGAAAACGGACACTTTGACCTCCAGTCACGTTTTTTTAACCTGAAACAGAGGGATGCAATTGAAAAGAAATGAGTTCCAAAGAAACTGGACAGCTTGTCACCCATTCAGACAATTTGTCCAGTTAGTGCGTCATCGCGTAGACAACATCATTCACACCTAAACGAATAGAGAACGTGGCTAACTTTTCCGGATACCGGGGATCGTCTGCGTATTCCCACGCATCTCCCACATCCGAGTTATAGGAAATGGCGACCATGATTCTGCCTTTGTCGTCATAAATGGCGCGCCAGTGTGCGCCACGTCCACCATTATTCGGGTACTTCGCACCTTCCCGCAGGTGTGCCGCACCGGGCAACTGATACTTTTCAGCGAGGTCGAAAACGGTGTGAAAGTAAGGGTCGGAGTCTTCAATATCCACAATAGGTCGCTCTGGAAACACCATCTTCATAGTGCCTTCAAAGAAAGCCCGCTCTTCATTGCCGTGAAAATCATCTGCCATAAAGAAGCCGCCGCGCAGGAGGTACTCCCGCATCAGCTCAGCTTGATGTTTCGTGAGTCCCCATTCCCCTACCTGAACCGCATAAAGCCAAGGCCAGTCATAGGCATCACCCTCTTCCAGATTCACTGGTTGTTCCACGGATCGCACATGGATACGGGTCAGCCTGCGCAGTGCTTGAGAAAAGTGGCGGTCCGCCCGTGGGTAATCCTGCGTCCATAAGGAGAGCCCTTGCCGCCAGTCTCCGTCGAAGCGTCCGGCGTAACCGTCTAGGGGACCGGGAGGAAACATCAAACGGGCAAAGGCCCATTCTGTTTTTTCCTGCCAGTCTGAGGTGAGTTCAAAAGATTCGTATTCCACACCCGGAAACTGCCGGAATGGCCTTTGGAACGCGTACATGGCAGTCAGGCAGAGAAGGCCTAAACCCATCCCCTGGAACGCCTTTCCGAATCTCATGTGTGGAATCCCTACCCGGAGCATAACACTCGCAGGAGTGGCCCGCAGAAGCAGGGCTTTTATACTAAATAACACTGTACTTTTTCATGCGAGTGATTCCAGCAGTTCTTTCCCTATTCATTCTTCTGCCCTTGTGCTGCGCTCAAGCACAAGTTCCACCCACTAACCAAACCGTAACCGTGACAGGCTCTGCGGGACCGGTGCCACTGGGAGAATCAGACCGGGCAATTCATGTGGTGGAAGTTACGCCCGATTTGTCCTTGCTGTCCGGCTCCTTGGCCGATCTGTTTCGCTTGGACTCCTCCCTTGACCTTCAGCAACGCGCACCCGGCGGAGTGCAAGGCGACCTTTCCATTCGCGGTTCCACATTCGGCCAGACGCTGATTCTGCTCAATGGAATGCGCTTGAACGATGCGCAGTCCGCGCATCACAACCTGGATATTCCGGTGCCCGTGGACGCCATTGCGCAAATGGAAATTTTGCGCGGAACCGGCTCCACCCAATATGGGGCGGATGCTTTAGGCGGAGTAGTGAACATCATGCCGCGTAAATCGAGCCATGCGGAACTATTGCTCCGTGGCGGCTTGGGCAGCTTTGGGGAAAATCAAGAGCGCGCTACGGCGGGAGGCGCACTTGGCAACATCTCTGAATTAATTTCCGTGAACCGAGATTTTTCCACCGGCTTCCGGCCTGATCGTGATTACCGGAGTCTCCAGTTGAGCTCCACTTCCATGCTGGAAGATCCGCTCGGTCCAGCCACAGTGCTGCTTTCGTTAAGCGACCGGCCTTATGGGGCAGATCAGTTCTACGGCAACTACCCTTCCTGGGAACGCACCAAAGGCTGGTTCGCTGCCGGACATCAAAACTGGGGAGATAACACCGAAGCAGATGTTTCCTTTCGCCGCCACACAGACTTATTTGTGCTTTTTCGCGATAATCCGCAGCGATACACCAACCGCCATGCCGATGAAAGCTGGGAAGCGTCTGTGCGTCGTACCGATGATCTCCCCTGGGGCGCAAAGCTTCACTACGGAACGGAAGTTTTCACGGATTCCCTCCAAAGCAACAACCTGGGCAACCATGCACGGAATCGTGAAGCCGTCTACCTTGCCTATGATGTGCGTGTATGGAAGCGGGTTTCTTTCAATGTCGGGCTTCGAGATGATATCTACAGCGGCACCAAAAATCAGCTCAGTCCCAATGTGAGTGGAGCAGCGTGGCTTCTGCCTTGGTTAAAGCTGCGTGCGGGTGTGAGCCGCGCCTTCCGCATTCCCACATTCACCGATTTGTATTATCAGGACCCTACAACCATCGGCTCTCCGAATCTGAAGCCCGAAACGGCATGGAGCTATGAAGGCGGGCTGGATTGGCACGCCTCTCATGGATGGGAAGGCGATGTGACAGTGTTTCATCGGCGGGATTCCAACGTGATTGATTACGTGCAGTTTGCTCCCAATCAACTGTTTCGCGCGACCAATTTTCAAGATCTGGCATTCACAGGTGTAGAAGCTTCCGTGCAAAAAAAGTTAGGCCGCAGCGGCAAACTGGATTTCCGGTATACGGGCCTCCACGGCAATCGTGCGCCGCAGCCCGGCACGGTTTCCCGCTACTTATTTAACTATCCTGTTCATTCCGGCGTTGCCGCATGGCAAGGAGACTTGGGGCATCACCTCATTGGGCGCACACGCTTAGGAGTGCTCCAACGTGTAGGGAAAGAGCAATATGCAGTCTGGGATGCTTACCTTTCCGCAGCACTTCGTGGCCACGTACATCCCTTTTTGCAGTTTACAAATCTCACCAATACGGATTACCAGGAGATTCCCGGCATAGTGCAGCCGGGTCGCAGCATTATTGGCGGTGTGGAACTCCTATGGCGAGCCGCAAAAAATTAGTGGGGCGGTAAAATAGCTGTTATGGAATGGGCAGATAACTTCTGGAAGGACTGTCCGCTGATTCACAGCGATCCGGAAATTGTTCACGGTGAACCCGTATTTAAAGGGACACGCCTACCTGCCTTTACTATTACGGATAACGTCGAAGCATTTATGGAACTTTCTGGCATGTCGGAAGAGCAGGCCATTGAAGCTACGCTGGAGAGCTTCCCAACTATACCAGGCGGCGCAGAAGGTATACGTGCGGTTCTGGCATATCAACATGCACGGGAAGCGCAGTTCACGCGTTGAGAGTTGCTCTTGATGAAGGTGTGCCGGAGGATCTCTCTAGCCGGCTTCCGGGTCATGATGTCCAAAGCGTGCGCCAAATGGGTCTGAAAGGGACCAAGAACGGAAAGTTACTATTCGCAATCGAGGCTGGTGGATTTAATGCTTTTATCAGTAATGACAAACGACTTGAATTCGATCAAAATCTTTTGCAACGTTCGTTTTCAATATTATTGCTGAATACAAATCACTGGCCAACCATACAACAAAGAGTGGAAAGTATCGTCACCGCACTCGAAACCGGCAAACCAGGCACAGTAACTAGGGTAGATTGTGGAAATTTTATTCCGCGCAGATTTCGCAATCTGTAGCCTTGATCTTGCCTTCTACTCGCTTTCACCATTGGAAAGCGCTAAACACGTAATGATATCGAATGTTGACCCTTTCCTCTTCTCAATTCAATGATCAGTTCCGCACCACACTAAGTCAGTTATTAATTTGGCGGCGTGATGTGCGCCGTTTCCGTTCAGACCCGTTGCCTGCAGGATTGCTGGACGACATGCTGCGGCTTGCTTCCTTGGCCCCCTCCGTAGGATTTAGTCAGCCTTGGCGTTGGGTAACCGTTGAGACCCCGAAACGCAGGGCTGAGATTTTGGCGAATTTTCGTGCTTGTAATCAACAGGCTCTTGCTGATTATTCAGATGACCGGGCTGCTCTTTATGCCAAGCTCAAATTGGCAGGGTTGGCCGAAGCTCCTGTCCATCTGGCCGTCTTCATCGATCCGGAAACGGAAATCGGTCATGGCCTTGGAAGAAAAACAATGCCGGAGATGTTAGCTTACTCTGCCGTTTGCGCTGTGCATACGCTCTGGTTGGTAGCACGTGCGAATGGTATCGGGCTTGGTTGGGTTTCCATTCTGGACTCTTATCAGGTTGGTTGCACGCTCGAAGTCCCACCCCATTGGCAACTGATCGCCTATCTTTGCCTGGGATATCCAGAAAAAGAACAGCACTGCCCGGAACTGGAGCAGGAAGGCTGGGCTGTGCGTCAGACGGAAGAGACAATACGCTTATATCGGTAGAGTTAGAACGAGAAAATACTTCGGATATGCCTTGCTCTATTCAGTGATGTCGGGCGGTAGGCCGGGTTCGATTGTGATGCTTATCTGGTCGCAAGCAATTAAACAGTCAGCACCAAAAATGCCAGCCAAATCTTAATCACGGGATAGTGTTCGTTGTACTCCCAGGCATCGTTCAGCAAAGCAGTCTCAATTTGCAGATTATGATAAAGTTGCCGCTTTACCATATGCATTTCAAATTTGTATTGCCGTCACTTTTACTCGCCGGGATAGCATATTCGGCGGATCGGGGCCAGGAGATTCGCTTGTGGCCCAACGGTGCGCCGGGTTCGGAGGGTGTTACCGCCACCGAAGTATCTAAACCCTCCACCGACCCCAAGAACAGCGCCTTGCCGGGAGATTACTCGGTGACGCACTACCCCACTCTGTACGTGTTTCTCCCGCCCAAGGAAAAAGCCACGGGAGCAGCCATGGTGGTCGCTCCTGGTGGAGGCCACACGCATTTAGTAATGGAAAAAGAAGGATGGGAAATTGCCGATTGGCTCAACAGCAACGGCATTGCTGCCTTTGTTCTGAAGTACCGTTTGGCAAAAGCGGCCGGCTCCAAATACACGCTGCCAAATGAAGTGTATGCGGATGCTGCCCGTGCGATGCGCCTGGTCAGAAGCCGCGCCAAGGAGTGGAATGTGGACCCGAACCGCATTGGGTTTTCGGGCTTTTCCGCAGGCGGCGAAGTGGGAGGCATGATCGAAACGAAATTCGATTCCGGCAAGCCGGATGCATCCGATCCCATTGAGCGCGCCAGTTCGCGCCCGGACTTCACCGTGCTGGTCTATCCTTACTATCGTCCCGGTTCCGTACCGCCGAGACCGGGAACGCCTGCTGCTGCGTCCACCAGCACTGATACCACTCCGTTATTTCCCATTCCCAAAGATGCACCCCCTGTTTTCATGGTGTGCGCCGATGATGACCGCTCCCATGTGGAGCCTACGGTTAAGTTTTACCTGGAACTGGAACAGAACCACATTCCAACGGAGATGCACATCTATACCTACGGGGGACATGGCTTTGCTCTGGCGGCCGACGCAGAAGCAAGCTCCCGTAATGACATGGCCGGATCGTTTGAAAGATTGGCTGGCCGAGCGCGGTTTTTCAAAGAAGGTTAGTTAACGGTTTCACCGGCACCGTGAATGCCACCGTGTTTACGGTGCCGAGCCTCTGAAACTGTATCCAAATGCGATAGGTCGCGGCACGTGGAAAGAAAACGTTGAACTGCATCTCCGGGCCGCCATCGGCAAACTCCGGGTGCTCGTGAATGCTATCCAGCAAGTCATTGCTGGCCACCAGCATGTGTGCCCACGCGCCGATATAGGGCTCCAAGCCTTTCGCGGGGTTTACCTTCACAAACAGCATGGTTTTTCGTCCTGGAACCGGTGTGGGCGGGTCCATGCGCAACTCCACATCCAGATTGGTTCCATGCTGGGGAGCCGTATCGGCAGGCGGGGAAGCCAGCGACTCTTCCAGCGTTCGCGTATACCCGGCCGTGGTGACAATTTTTTCCGCAAACTGCGGCGTGCCGCCTGCGGGATAAAAATCGGCAATCAGTTTATAAATCCCTGGCTTTGGCAGCACGGTAGGCAGCACAAAGGTCTCGCCGCGCTGTTCCGGGTGAAGGTGGGCGAAAAAGCTGAGGTCACTGGAGTATAAGAACAAATGCATCAGCTTTTCATGCATCACTTCGTAGTGCGTAACAGCCTGCTGGCTTTTCGGATCATGCACGGTGATATAAATTTCTACCGGCTTGCCTGCGGGAAGTTGAGGCGGAACAAAGCGAAACTCGGTCGGATACTCCACCAGATCCGCAATTCGTGCCTCCAGTTTCATGCCGCAGCGGGGACACTTGCCCGGATTCTTGGAGCGTACATCCGGGTCCATCGGGCAACTGAAGTCCGGGGTTTGCGCAGTGAGAGCGAAGGGAATCAGGGAAAGAATCTGGCGGCGGGAGAGCGGCATAGCGAAGGGGAAACAGGTTCGCGTTCCGGGCGGGGAAAAGTGCTTCCACCCTTATAGTAAAAAGTACGATGAAAAAGCACAAGATTGCTGTAATTGCGGGTGACGGCGTTGGGCAGGAAGTGATTCCTCTGGGCAAGAAGCTCCTGGACCAGTTTGGCGCCTTTGCATACACCGATTATGAGTGGGGATCTGAATACTATTTTCGGCACGGCCGCATGGCTCCTGAGAATTACCTGGACCAGTTGGCCGAATCCGACGCGATCTTTCTAGGCGCGGTGGGTCATCCTCGGATTCCGGATCACATCACATTGAATGGCTTGCTGCTTCCGATTCGCCGACGCTTTGACCAGTACGCCAATGTGCGCCCTGCCATTCTCTATCCGGGTGTGCAATCGCCGTTAGCTCTTCGGAAGGGCGAAACCATTGACATGGTAGTGGTGCGCGAAAACACGGAAGGCGAGTATGCCCAGGTGGGTGGTTTCGTGTATCAGGAACAGCCGGACGAAGTTGCCATTCAGACTTCTGTTTTCACGCGCCGGGGCACGGAGCGCATCATTCGCTTTGCCTTTGAGCTTGCCCGTAAAAGAAAGCAGAAAAACCGCGTCGCTTCCATTACCAAGTCCAATGCTCAGGGATACAGCATGGTGCTATGGGACCGTACGTTTCAGGCTGTGGCTGCCGAATATCCTGATATTTCCACGGAATCCTTACTAATTGACGCAGCAGCAATGAACTTCATTCGGCGTCCGGAAAGTTTTGATGTGGTGGTGGCTTCCAATTTGTTTGGGGATATTCTGAGCGACATTTCCGCCATCCTGGTAGGCAGCATGGGGTTAGCGCCGAGCGCCAATCTCGACCTGAAGCCGGCGCTTTCCTTCCATGTTTGAGCCGGTGCATGGTTCCGCGCCGGATATTGCATTTAAGGGCATCGTGAATCCCCTGGCAACCTTTTCCAGCGCCGCGCAACTATTGGAGCATCTCGAAATGCCGGAAGCAGCGCAGAAGGTACACAAAGCCATCGCGAGTGTGCTGGCAGCAGGCAAAATCCGCACGCCGGATCTGGGCGGAACCAGCACCACGGAGGAAGTTACCAACGCGGTGATTGGGGAATTGCGCTAAGCGGAAGACGCGGCGGACCGCCGTAATAGCCGTTGCGGTCCATGGCTACCTTCAGGGCCGGAATGGAAGCGTGATCCACTAAGCGGGCCTGCCAATCGATGCCTGCTTCTTCTTCTCTGGTGCGAAACGCTTCCCACACCGCGATGGCTGCATACGGGTCGGCACTGGCAAAAGCCAGAACCGCGCCCAGAGAACCGGCTTTCAAGGAAGCCCACACGTTCGCTGCGGAACGGCACAGTTGCTGAGCGCCGGCAACGCCGCTGGTCAGCGTAGCCGCCAGATTCGGATGCACCAGCGGTTCTGCGGGATCACGCAGAATCACCGGCAAAAGGGATTGGTCCGCTACAGCGCGGCTGTATAAAGCGGCTGCTTCGGGTAAACGCGTGGCATTCCGCAAAGCGAAAAATGGTACCCGGCACTGGCGGCGCGTTTCGCAAGCGCAATGCTTTCCCGCACGCTTTCCGCGCTGATGTCCGCGATCAGTGTCCGTCCAGTAGCCGTGTATTGCGCAACCAAGTCCCATAACTCGGCCTTTTCATCGGCCATTAAAAGCGGACCTTCGCCTTCCGGCGTGCCCACTGCATAGCCAGCCAGCGCTACCTTGTTCCATTTTTCTACGTTGTGCTGTACCTTGGCTTTGTACAGATCGCCCTGGTAGTCAAACGGGGTGGCCGTGGCCGCGAAAATTCCTTGCAACTTCATCAATCTTCCATGTTCTCTCGATCTTCAATCCACGCAAGAGCAAAAGGACCTGCTGGTCGCGGAACTCTGGGAAGGCGGTTCTACCGGGATCTCGGAATTGGGCGATACCGCCTTGTGCGCTTTTTTCGATACGGCAGAGCAAGCACAGGCCATGGCGAACCGGTTTGGCGGGGAACCGAAACCGGCAGACGACAGGGATTGGGTCAGCATTGCCCAGGAATCGCTTCAACCCATCACCGTAGGCGAGCGATTTTTTCTGGTGCCGAAATGGCGCAATGACCGGACGCCTCCCGGCCGTTTTCGTATTGAAGTCAATAATGGCTTGGCGTTCGGCACGGGTGCCCATGAAACCACTCGTCTGTGTCTTGGCTTGCTGGAAAAGTATGTCCGCCCCGGCATGACGGTTTTTGATATTGGCACGGGGTCTGGCATTTTGTCCCAAGCCGCGAAGTTGCTGGGTGCTGCACTGGTGGTAGGCTGCGATATCGACGTGAGCGCCGTAGAGATTGCCGCAGAAGTCGAGGTGGCAGTGTTTGCTGGTTCTGCACCGGCTCTCTGCTCCGGCAGGGCGGATCTCGTGGTGGCAAACATCAGTCCTGAAGCGATCACGGAGATGGCTGGAGAGTGGACGAGGCTTCTGAAGCCGGGCGGCTATGCCATCCTCAGCGGGCTGGAATTGTGGGATCAAGTTCCGGTGAACCCTATCGAAACAGTAACGGAAGGGAACTGGAAGGCGCTGGTAGTGCGAAAAGTACAGATATAGCGAGAGTACTTGCTAAAGCGCTTAGTTCGGGCTGAGACTATCCACTGCATCGCTCCAGCCAATACGACCATCAGGGAGACGTACACGGAACCACCACCGCTTTTGCCCTGCTTGCACTTCCCGGCCCTTACAGCCTGACCCGCATCCGCTCCCATCCGCATTCGTGACAAATCCTAAGTCAGCGTTGGTATACCACTCTCCTTTCGCCCAGAAATCTGCGTTCCCTTCTCCTCGATATGTGAAGCGGAGGATTCTGTCACCTGCTCTCAGCTTTAGCTCCGAAACAGGTGAGGTAAGGGTAATCAGGTCAGGTTGACTGACTTCGCACAAGCCTGACAACAGTGTGATTGAGGTTCCTGTTTCCAGCACTGCGACACGCCTTCGGTGTAACTTCCAGGTGTCATAGAAGACTGCTCGGCCCCGTAATGGGTATGTGCCTGGAGTCCAACCTTCACCCGGGAGAACATCAGGAGTAATGGCAGGTAGCGAAGGCGGTTTTGCCATTACGACCGGTTTATCAGGATTGATCGGAGCCTGCCCGGATAGTATGGTTCGGATGAGTAGAAGCGTAAATACAACTGACCATCTCACAGAGATCCCCCATCGCACTGGACATAATCTTTTCAATTGGATAGCGTGAATCGCACTTCCACTTGCGTCTTGACCCGAACGGGCTTTCCATTCAACAGAGTCGGCTGATACCGATACCTTGGCACTGCATCCATCGCCGCAGCCACCAGCGTTGGATGGCCAGAGAATAAGGCTATATTCTCCACACTGCCGTCTACGCCAATCACCACATCGAAGCGAACCACTCCTTGGATTCTTGCTTCGGCTGCTTGAGGAGGGTAGATCGCTTCCGGCTTTTCCAAAAGTTTAGAGGCTTGTTCAATGCTGGCCACTTGGAATGCATTGGGCGATAGTACCTGCGGCGCAGGAAAAGCTGTTCGGGAAGGTGACTGCATCGCCGTGATTTGAAACTTTTTGAACTCCTGTATCAGTGGCATCGGCCCGATGAATTCAGGCTCCTGAGGGCTGATCTCACGAGCGCGGCGCACGAAACTGGCTGCCAATTCAAAAACTGTTTGGTCCCCATTTGGATTACGAGCCTGCTCGGTCGTGGGAAACAAGTTGGGCAAAGCACTTCCTGCTCCCATGAGTACAAATACGTTGGAGGTACGGTCTAACTCGCTTCGGGCATGTTCTCGCAAGGCACTCTGTTCTGACAATGGGCGCAGCCTGGAGTGTCCCACTGGGCTTGTGATTCCCAGAATGTCCATGGCGTACAAGAAACCAAGGTTTGCCGCAATGCTCCGGTTCGTGGGTTCCTGATTCACCATGCGAGTCAGTAATTCTTCCGCGTCTTGGGGATGCTCCTGATAAAGGAAGCGAGCCGCGTTCAGCAGCACGCTACTGTCGCTAGGGTGTTCATTTACAGCCCTGTTCCATGCGTTACGGACAGCCGCATGATCCGCTGCATCTGCAAAGGGTCCGGTGTCTGAGGGTACGTAGGTAAGGGGGCTGGAAGATGCTGAATCAGAAGGAAGATTCTCAACCAAATACAGGATGTGGTTTAACCGCACAGCCTGAAATGGTGACCGTACCCCGGGTTGCGAAGGAGCAAACCGGCTGTATTGCCGTAAAAGCTGTAGCCGTGTTTCCTTATCTGCTGGGTTGGTCTGCAGCTTGGTTTCCCACTGTGTAATTTCCGCTGGAGAAAGAGGTGGTTCGGAGGAGATCATTGCTCCTATCACCTGACCACTCAACACCGTTGGCAGAAAACCGGCAAGAATCACGAGGAGAATGCGCCACATGATGTCGCCAATTCTATAGCAGATACGATATCTGCGCAGAAGTCCGTGCAAGTCGCCAAAGTACACTAAGGCGTGACGCTTAGTTTTGAGGAAGCTCGTGCCGCCATTCGCAGGGAAGTCGGAGTATCCTGCGGCACGGAGGAAGTTGCCTTGGGGGAGGCAGGCGGGCGGGTGCTGGCGCGTGCCGCCTACGCAGACCGGCCTTTTCCGGCAGTGGACCGCTCTGTTCGAGACGGATATGCCGTGCGAGCACAGGACCTACCTGGGCCGCTGCGAGTGGTTGGGGAAGTGCGGGCAGGGGAGTCTCCGTGCATCTCCGTAGGGAAAGGCGAAGCTGCCGAGATCATGACGGGCGCTCTGATTCCCTCTGGCGCAGACACCGTGGTGATGGTGGAACATGTGGTGCGTACGGGTGACCAAGTCAGATATGACCGTGAGGCTTCCACCGGTCAGTTCATTGCCCGAGCCGGAGAAGAAGCAGGGCTGGGTCAGGAACTTGTTTCCCCTGGCAAGCGCATCAGTTACAGCGATATGGCAATGCTGGCCGCCACCGGGCATACGCATGTTTCGGTGTACCGCAAGCCGCGCGTTGCCATCTTAGCTACGGGCGATGAATTGGTAGAGATTGCGGCAACTCCCTTGCCTTATCAGGTGCGCAACTCCAATGTATATTCCCTGGCTCATCAGGTCGTACGCTGTGGAGGAATTCCGGAACTGCTTCCGGTTGCTCCTGACCGGGAAGAGGCTACGCGGGAACTGATCGAGCGCGGATTGGAAGCTGATCTTCTGCTGCTTTCCGGCGGTGTGTCGGCTGGAAAATACGACATTGTGGAGCAGGTGCTCTCCTCCTTGGGAGCACAATTCTTTTTTGATCGCGTTCGGATTCAACCTGGGCAGCCCGTTGTTTTTGGCACAGCCCGAACCCGTTTTTTCTTTGGGTTGCCGGGAAATCCGGTTTCCACCATGGTGACCTTTGAAGTGTTCGCCCGTCTGGCACTGGAACGAATCGGCGGTATCGCTGAGGAAGTGGCTCCATTTATGCTTGGCCGCTTAACGGAGTCTTACGCTCAGAAACCGGGATTAGTCCGTTTTATGCCGGCGCGGTTGCACGGTAACGGGGAACTGACGCCGGTTGCTTCCAAAGGCTCCAGCGACGTTGCCGCCGTATGCCGGGCCAATTGTTTTCTGATTGGTGCAGAAGATCGCTCCAAGTGGGAGGCCGGAGAAATCATGCCAATTTTGTGGAAGGAAGGATTCTAAAGGTGAGCAAACTTTCGCATTTTGATAACGCCGGCACGCCGCGCATGGTGGATGTTTCCGAAAAATCTGAAACGCGCCGCTCCGCCCGGGCGCACGCCTTTGTGAAGATGAGCGAGGCCGTGTTGCGGGATCTGGCGCACAACCCGAAAGGAAACCCCTTGGAAATTGCGCGCGTCGCTGGCATCATGGGGGCCAAAAAAACGTCGGAACTGATCCCGCTCTGCCATCCGCTACCCCTTTCTCACATCGATGTAGAAGTGAAGCAGGAAGAGGGTGGCATCCGGATCACCAGCAAAGCTTCTACCACTGCGCAAACCGGCGTGGAGATGGAAGCCCTGACGGCAGCCTCCATCGCAGCCCTTACGGTGTATGACATGACCAAGGCGCTTGATAAAGCGATTGAAATTCAGGACCTCTACTTGCTTGAGAAAACGGGTGGGAAAGGTGGAGACTACGTCCGATGATTCCGGTGGCGGTGCTGACGGTGAGTGATTCGGTTTCGTCCCATACGAGCCAAGATCGCTCCGGCCCTGCCGTTTGCAATCGATTAGAGCAGCTTGGCTACGAAGTGAAGTCCAGAGACGTGGTACCGGATGAGCGCGATTCCATCAGCAATATTTTGAAATCCTGGGCAGATAACCAACAGGTGTCCGCTATTTTCACGACGGGCGGTACGGGGGTTGCGCTCCGGGATGTGACTCCGGAAGCAACTCGGGATGTGGTGGAACGGGAAATCCCTGGTTTAGGAGAAGTGATGCGGGCGGAAGGCCGGAAATCGGTCAACACCGCGCCGCTCTCCCGCGCTTTAGCCGGTTCGCGCGGCAAAGTGTTGATTGTGAACTTACCGGGTTCCCCTAAAGGCGCAGTGGAATCCTTGGATGCCATTGTGGATCTGGTGCCCCATATTGTGGATCTGCTTGCTGGCCGGACCAAGCATCCGAACACAGAAGTAACTCATCTCAAAGAAGTGAACTCGGAGCACGCATGAAAAAAGGTATTTTAGCCGCTTCTTTTCTGGGAGCGGCGCTGGCAATTACGGGAGGAGCACAAGACGCTCCTGCCCCTTCTATTCCTCCCTCGAATCCAAATGCCGCAAAGCCTGTGGATCTAGCGGAAACTATTCCGGATGCTCCTATTGTGCGTACCTCGGTAAGTGTGGTGCAGGCTCCCGTTACTGTGATGGATAAATCGGGAGCGCTGGTGAATGGCCTGCAGCCGAATCAATTCCGATTATTTGATAACGGCAAAGAGCAGGATATTCAGGTGGACGTTTCCAGTCAGCCGCTTTCCCTGGTAATTGCTATTCAATGCAGTGACCGCACGGAATCGGTACTTTCTCAGATCAATAAAGCCGGAGCTATGTTTGGTCCTCAAGTGATCGGGGAAAATGGGGAAGCGGCAGTGCTGGCGTTTGATCACCGGATTCGGGAAATGCAGGGCTTCACCAGTGATCCCGATAAAATCACCGACGCGATTCGAAAAATTCATGCGGGTACGTCCAGCTCCCGGATGATTGACGCTGTAGATAAAGCCGTTTACCTGCTCCGTTCCCGCCCCGCTTCGCGGCGCAAAATTATTCTGCTGGTAAGTGAAACGCGCGATCAGGCCAGCGAGGGGAAATGGAAAGAAACTCTGATTGACGCTCAGCTATCGAACGTCACGATCTTCAGCGTCAACATTTCCCATATGGTGACTAGCCTGACGGGGAAACCCCAGCCCCCTCGCCCGGATCCGCTGTTGCCTGCCGCTCGCAATTTGCCTGGTGGCCAGCCAAACACGCCCACCACCGTGGAGCATTACACCATGTTGGGAAACCGCGTGGAAGTAGTGCCGCTGATTAAGGAGCTTTACCAGGACGCAAAAGGGATCTTTGTCGATAATCCCGCTACTGTTTTTACAGAGCAGACAGGGGGCACTCAATTTGCTTTTTATAAGCAGCGGGGCTTGGAAGATGCGCTTCAGCGGATCAGCGATGAAATTCATAGCCAATACATGATTAGCTACAATCCCAATAACAAAACGGAAGGTGGTTTTCACGAGATTGAAATTCGGCTGGACCGTCCTGAATATAGCGCGCGGACCCGCCCTGGCTATTATTTAGCCAGCATTGTGAAATAAGTACTAATTCGTACAATTCTAGTTTTTAAAAGCTTCTACAAAGCGCAGAATCCAGTTTTTGTGCCAATTCTTCCCCAAAAACTGCCTTGGGGTATTTATCTAGGCAATAGAAATCTTCTATACTCATGTCGGCACCCTCTGTTGAGTGCTGAAAAAGCTCCTAGTCGAAGCTGTGAGGTAAAAGATGTTGAAACGTGTTGTTATGGCAGCTATGGCATTGCTGCCCACCGTCGCCTTGTTTGCGGCAGATGTAGCCCCGATTGCTATGTTTGCGGATTTTGAGAACTTACCTTCCGCTACATCCATTTCGGAGATGGAACAGGAGGTTTCAGCGATTCTGAAGCCTTCTGGTCTCCAAATTAGTTGGCACTCTCTGAAGGATCGTAAAGTAGGCGAAAGTTTTCCCGACCTTGTGGTGCTTCGATTCCGAGGCTCCTGTCAGGTTACAGATTCCAATCAATACAGCGAACTGCGACCTGGTATGGAGGTGAAGACCTTAGCTTTCACTGCCATTTCTGATGGCCAAATTCTTCCCTTTACAGATATCTTTTGTGATCAGGTGCGCCGGTATATCGGGCCAAACATAACAGAGACTAATCTCATGAAACGGGACACCGTTTATGGACGAGCTCTGGGGCGTGTTGTGGCGCACGAACTTTACCATATTTTGGTAAAAACCACGGAACACTCCAAAAGCGGCGTCGCTTGTTCTGTTCACACCCGAAAAGACCTTACCAATTCTGCCTTTCGCTTCCATGACCAGGAAATTTCGCGGTTGCGGGAAGTAAGCTCGCGCATGGTGCTCGCCAGCGAAGGAGAACCTGTGGTTACCAGCGGTGAAGTAGCTTCCGATCGTTAACAGCAGATATTTATTTTTCCCATTCGAAAAAACCTCTGGCTTATGACTGGAATTCACGCTACCCTGTGAGGAATTCAATGTAAACCAGTGCCACGCCGAGTTGCGTTGCCATTTCTGAAACTCCGTTTGTTTCTGGGGTCTGAACTTTCAGGAGGCAATTATCTTGCGGGCATTGCGTTTTTGGCAAACGGGTTTTTCTTTTTCCTTCTTTCTTCTGCTGACAAGCGCCGGACTTTGGGCGCAGTCCTATCAGGGAGGCGTACGCGGAGTCATCACAGATCCTCAAGGCGCTTCTATTCCAAACATCAGAGTTACGCTTACCAATGATGCGACCGGGATTTCACGGAACACTCTTACCAGTGGATCGGGAGAATACAGCTTTAACTTAGTCGACCCTGCCACTTACTCGGTTGTGGCGGAAGGCCCGAGTTTTAAGAAATTCGACCGCAAAAACGTCATTGTTGCCACTCAGGAATTTGTTACGGTCGATATCCGGATGGAAGTGGGTAACGTCAGTGACACCGTGGAAGTCACGGCGGAAACACCTTTGGTGGAAAACGCCAATGCCTCCAACGGGCAGGTACTGGACACCCAGAAGCTGGTGGATTTGCCTAACTTAGGGCGCAATCCATTTTTGCTGGCAAAACTCTCCACCAATGTAGTGCCTGTGGGTGATCCTCGATTTAACCGGTTTCAGGATCAGAGTGGTTCGTCGCAAATCTCAATTGCCGGCGGCCCGGT
Source organism: Bryobacterales bacterium (assembly GCA_963791675.1). Taxonomy (GTDB): domain Bacteria; phylum Acidobacteriota; class Terriglobia; order Bryobacterales; family Bryobacteraceae; genus JALYXI01. The sequence goes on along the minus strand of CAWBTD010000022.1, from coordinate 323,142 downwards.
GCGCGGAAATAACTATTTAATTGATGGCGTTCCTGTAACAGATTCGGTAAATCGCGCCGTTATCATTCCCTCCATCGAAGCCACCCAGGAAATGAAGCTGCAAACAGGAACCTATGACGCCACCATGGGCCGCACCGGAGGCGGAGTGTTTAACACGCTGCTCCGCTCCGGCACCAACGACATTCATGGTTCTTTGTTTGGGTACACCCGACAAACGGATTGGCTTGCCAATAACTTTTTCTACAATGCCACCGGAAAAGCGAGGCCGGATACGCCGTATTACACCTGGGGCGGCTCCATCGGTGGTCCGATTGTGATTCCCAAAATCTACAACGGCAGGAATAAGACCTTTTTCTGGTTAAGCACGGAAAGCTATCGCCAGCAGTCTCCGCTTTCCGACCAATATGCATTGCCAACAGCATTGGAGCGGACCGGCGATTTTTCGCAAAGCTCGGTGAAGATCTTTGACCCGCTCACCTCTCGCGCCTGTGTCGCTGCCGATAACTGCCCGAACGGTGTCACGGTGGTCCGTTCACAATTCCCAAACAACGTGATCCCCGCCAGTCGCCTGAATCCGGTAGGGCAGTCGATTCTTTCTTACCTGCCGCTTCCTAGTCGTGCGGGTGCAACGGATAGCTATAACTTCACCGGTTTCGATACCTTGGCGGACCGCGCCGATCAATACACGGCCAAAGGTGACCAGGAAATTCTGCCCTGGTGGCGCATGAATGCCTCTTATATGCATTACAAGAGCCGGGAACCGGGCGGTAACACATTAGGAACAGTGCCGGGCAGCAGCAGCAACGGCCCTTATCTTTTGTTTCGCAAAGTGGACTCCACGGTGGTGAACAGCATCATGACGCCTACGCCCACCACCGTTGTCAGCCTCCGGTACGGGTTCAATCGCTTTCCGAATTTCACGGAAGGCGCCAGCTACGCAGCCGGTTTTAATCCTGCCACACTTGGTTTCCCCTCCAATTATGTGAACGGCTTACAGGCCCGCTACTTCCCGGAAATTGATTTCATCAACAACAGCATCAGCAACGTTTCCGTCAGCAATACGGTGTTTCACTCCAATAACTTCTTGGCTACTGTTTCCAAAGTTGCCGGACGCCACAGCATCACGGCGGGGTTTGACTACCGCAAGATCCAAACAGACTTCCTGAATCAATCCAACGGGGCGGGAATTTTTGCGTTTAACGGAGTGTTTACCAGGCAGTACCCGACTGTTTCCGGTTCCGGCGGCGCGGACTTTGCGGATGCCTTGCTCGGCACTCCTTCCAGCGGCTCCGCGAACACCACAACCAAGCTCTATACCTATGTGAACTATTACGCCGGTTATGTCCATGACGACTTTCGCATAAGCAATAAGCTGACGATTAACATGGGTCTGCGGTACGAATATGAAACCGGCATCAATGAGGACAATAACCATTACGTTGTGGGCTTCAACCAATCCGTTCCCAACCCGTTGCAGTCTGCGGTAACCGGCTTAACCGTAAACGGCGTAATCCAGTATGCAGGCCTGAACGGCAACCCGACTGCAGCCGGAAGAGCGCAAACCACTAAATGGGGGCCGCGTGTAGGCGTGGCATACCAGTGGAATGAGAAAACCACCATCCGGGGAGGCTTTGGCGTGTTTTACGCGCCGATTCGTTTCGCGGATGATGCCAGCCTTGCATTGGGATACACGCAAACCACCACTTACGTAGCCAGCAACGACGGAAACTCCACTCCGGCAAACTACATCAGCAACCCCTTTCCGAACGGAATTGGCCAGCCTGTCGGAAACTCGCTAGGTGCATCAACGGGAGTCGGCTCTAGTTTCAACTATATTGATCAAAACCGGACTTCCGGTTTGGTATACCAGTATTCCGTGGATATCCAACGGGAACTGCCAGGGCACATCGGCTTTGAAATCGGCTACGTCGGGTCGAACTCCCACCATTTGCAGCCCAGTTCTACCGGCACGGGTTCCATCAATATCAATCAAGTTCCCAGTGCTTACTTGAGCTTGGGGAGCCAGCTAAATCAGGCAGTGGCAAACCCCTTTTATGGCAACGGCGGAACCGGGGTGATCGGGTCGGCGACCGTGAGCAGGGCACAATTGCTGAAGCCTTTTCCGGAATACAACACGATTGGCATTCTGACTAACCCCTCTTACGCCCGTTATGATTCCCTGATTGCCAAGGCACAGAAGCGCTTTGCCGCTGGTCTTACGTTCCTGACCACGTTTACCTGGTCTAAGAATATGGATAATGAATTTGGCAGCGGAAACTTTCTGAGCGGTTCCACCACCTCAGCGCAGGATTACTACAATTTGCGAAACGAGTATTCCCTGGCTGTGAACGATACGCCGCTTCGCTACACGGCAGCATTTACTTACGATTTGCCCTTCGGCCAAGGCAAGCGCTTTCTGAGCGGAAATCGCGCATTGGATTATGTTGTCGGAGGCTGGCAAATCAATGGGACGGCTATTTACCAGGCAGGTTTCCCGCTTGCGATCTACCAGCAGAATCAGAACTCCGTCATCGGCACACAGGCGCAACGCCCCAACGCAACCGGCATTAGTCCGGAAGTATCGGGAAGCGTGGAAGAACGGCTCAACGGATATATCAATGTGGCTGCTTTTTCTGCTGCTCCTGCATTTACGTTCGGGAATGTGTCGCGCACCATTAACTATCGCGGTCCTGGCATGAAGAACTGGGACGCTTCCTTGTTCAAGAATTTCAAAATCTGGGAGCGCGTTACCGGGCAGTTCCGGCTGGAGGCGCTAAATACCTTGAATTCGCCACAGTTTTCCAATCCGAATACGCAATACATTCCAGGCGGCACGGCATTCGGGAAGATCACGTACCAGGCAAACTTCCCCAGGCTCCTACAAATGGGCGTGCGCTTTATCTTTTAGCTTTGTAATGAAAAAGAGATTGCGGTCACCATCTGGTTGCTGTAGTGTATACAAGCTCACTTATGTATGCCTACAGAACAGAAGGTAAGAAATGAAGCGAATTTTTGCGCTTTCCGCAATCGCCGTTTTGCTGGTTCTGGGTGGAGTTGCATTTACCGCTTACCAGAAGCTTCGCATCACTGTTCCCGGCGTCCAGCCTCTTGGTAAATTGATGTGGGCCGACCAAGGCTGGTCAGATGCGCAGCGCCTGAGCTTCCACCACACTGCGCAAGGAACACGATTGATTCCGTACGCCTGGTTTCGCGCTTTAGAGCAGCCTTGTCTCCGCCTGTTTGGCTGTGAACTGTTTATGGACAAGCAGTACTTAAGCCGTTTTGGCTTTCTGCCCAGCCAACAGGATGCAGAACTAAACCCGGATACGTTGCCGATTGGTTTTGCCCTTCAGAACGATTTTCACGATCCGATCGCGCAAAAAACGTACCCGGCAGTGGGCTTGACCTGCGCTGCCTGCCATACCGGCGCGTTGCAGTATGGCGGCTACACCGTTGTGGTGGATGGAGCGCCAGCCATGATTGAGGTCACGCAGTTTCAAAAGGCTCTGGGCGTAGCAATGGCTTTTACGCAATATCTTCCGTTCCGCTACAAGCGGTTCGAAAGCCGGGTGCTCGGCCCAAATGCCACAGATGCCGAGAAAAAGGATTTAAAAGATAGCTTCCATGCCTTCATGAAGCTGGCAAAGGCTGAAAAAGACGCCACCGAAGAGCAGAAGATTTACGCCAACGAAGCAGGTTTTGTCCGCACGGACGCACTAGCTCGCATCGGAAACCAAGTCTTTGCCGTTGACATGCAGAACAATGCGAACTTTGTGAAGTCAAATGCTCCCGTGCGTTACCCACAAATCTGGGATGCCTCTTGGTTTACCTGGGTTCAGTACAACTCGTCTATTGCAGATCCGCTGATACGCAACATCGGTGAAGCGCTCGGCGTGCGGGCCATGGCCAAGCTGTATGGCGATAATGCGAGTGCGTTTGAGAATAGCGTCAGTGTTCATGGCCTGAAGACACTAGAAGATTTGCTGGCTGGCTCAGCACCCTTTGAAGGATTGCATTCTCCGCAGTGGCCTGCCGTGTTTCCTCCCATTGACGCAAAGAAAGCCGAACAGGGGGCACATTTGTACCAGCAGCACTGCCAGGGTTGTCATCTTCCTCCCGTGCCGAACCTGCTGGCAGATCTTCACTCCGAGCAACCCGCTTACTGGTGGAAGAACAAACAAGGCAAGCAATTTTTGAAGGTCACAGACGTTCCCCTGGAGGAAATTGGGACCGATCCCCGGGAAGCCGAAGACTTCAAGGCCCGCACGGCGGATTCAGGCGCTCTCAACCAGGGGCGTCTTTCCGCAGCGAACGGCTTGGACACGGTAACAAAAGGAATCGCGAATAATTTCTTTCAAAAAGCGAGCTTTACGCCCGAGCAGAAGCTCGCCTACAGCGGCTATCGTGATCCGGCAGATCTGGCAGTGCGTGCGCTAGCCGTGTACAAGGCGCGTCCGCTGAATGGGATTTGGGCTGCCGCGCCATACCTGCACAACGGGTCGGTACCAAATTTGTATGAACTGCTTTCGCCGCAAGCGGAGCGATCCAGGAGCTTCTGGTTAGGAACCAAGCAGTTTGATCCCGTAAAGGTGGGATACAATCCTTCCGAGCTGAAAGGCGGGTACCTGTATAAAGTGGAAAACACCGGCAACAGCAACCAAGGGCATGAGTTCAAAGACGGGCCGCGCGGGAAAGGTGTAATTGGCCCGGCACTCTCGCCAGAGGAACGATGGGCTTTAGTGGAATACCTGAAATCTCTGCCAGGGTCAGGAATGAACCATAAGAATTAGGTCAGGACAAAATGCAACTCCCTCATATATCGAGAGAGGTATGCTTTTCCAGAAGTCTTCCCCGGAGACAATAAATAATTTGGAAGCACCGAAAATTATTTTGTGGATTGCTTTCACCTCAGGTATGATTGAGAGCTAAGAGGCTTCCTCTATTTTCGTCCGCCTCGTTAGCGCGACGTCTTTTCTGGAATCTATGTCGCTTCCCGCCCGAGTCTCTGGTCTACGCTTCTACAAAATTTTAGACTGTTAACTTTTTAGCTCGTCGGTGCTTCGGCGCAGCTTCATTTTTAGGCTACAGAGGCTGAACCGGAATTCCAACGGTTCATAGTTGAAACGTACCATCCAACCCCTTAAGAGAGATATCGATGAATATGTTGAATTCCGATCAGGCAAATGAAATTCTGAAAAGAGGTTTTTCGCGCAGGTCTTTAGGCCGTTTTGCCACCATGCTGACCGCAGGTGCAGCGCTTCCTTTCTACAACGAATCCGCTATGGCGCAGTTGTCCATGGTGAAAAACATGCCGGCGGATGCGGTAAAAATCAACGCGAATGAAAATCCTCTGGGTCCCTGCCCGGAAGCTGCCGAAGCAATTTACAGTGTCGTAAAGAAGGGTGGCCGCTATGAATACGACCTCACCTTTGATATGGCAAATACCCTGGCCGAAATTGAAGGCGTAAAGCCGGAGTATGTGCAGCCTTATGCCGGTTCCAGCGAACCGTTGCACACCACGGTGATGGCATTCACTTCCCCCACCAAGAGCTTTGTTGTGGCTGACCCTGGCTATGAAGCTGGCGCGCGCGCTGCTAAGTTCGTGGGAGCCAAAGTGGTTGGCGTGCCGCTGACCAAAGATTATGCCCATGACGTAAAGGCCATGGTAGCCGCCGACCCGAATGCGGGCGTGATTTACATCTGCAATCCAAATAACCCGACCGGTACGCTCACCAAGCGCTCCGATATTGAATGGGCGCTGGAAAATAAACCAAAGGGTTCCCTCCTTTTGCTGGACGAAGCATACCTTCACTTCTCCGACGCCACTCCTTGCACGGATTTAGTAGCGAAGGACAAGGACATCATTGTTCTCCGTACCTTCTCCAAACTGTTCGGCATGGCTGGTCTCCGCGCTGGCGCAGCAATTGGACGCCCTGACTTGCTAACCAAGATGAAAGGATATTCCGCTGGAGCGCTTCCGATCACCGGCATGGTGGGCGCAAATGCCAGCCTAAAGGTGAAGAATCTGGTTCCGGAACGCCGCAAGAACATGCGTGCCGTCCGCGAGGACGTGTTCAACTTCCTGGCGAAGAACAATTACACGTTCGTTCCTTCGGACAGCAACTGTTTCATGCTGGATGTGAAGCAGCCTGCTAAGGACTACATGGCTGCTATGGCCAAGGAAAAAGTATATGTGGGCCGTAATTGGCCTTCCATGCCGACCTGTAGCCGTATCACGGTAGGCACCAAGGAAGAAATGGCCAAGTTCATGGCTAGCGACCAAAAAAGTTCTGGGCTAAATTACTAGTTTTCCCGATTCAGGCCCGGTGGAGTGTTCCTCTTCCGGGCCTGTTTTTTATTCCATGCTCAAAGATCGCTTCCCGAAGTATTCGTGGAGTGCGCTTAGTGGGGACATTTTCGGCGGATTTATTGCTTCGCTGATTGCTTTTCCCTACGGCTTGGCTATGGCCTCGCTGATGGGATTGCCCCCCATTCTGGGCGTATTTACTTCGATCCTGACCGCGCCCATCACTGCGCTGCTGGGGCGAAACCCGGTCATGATTGGCGGTGTTTCGTCCGTTACGGTTCCCTTTATCCTGGTGGCTGTGAAAGACCAGGGACTTGGCGGAGCCGCCAAAGTCTCCATGGTGGCGGCTGTTCTGATGCTGGTGTTTTCCACGTTGCGCCTGGGGCGCTATGTGTCTCTGGTTCCGCACCCGGTAATGGCCGGATTTTCCTGCGGGATCGGCGGCATGATGGTGGTTTCACAACTCCACACCATTCTGGGCTACAAATCCGCTTTAACGGATGCTTCTTTGCTGGATCAATTAGGGGAGTGCCTCAGAAACATTCCTACTCTGCACTGGAGCAGTACCTTGACTGCTGTAGTTGTGATGGCCGTTTCGTCACTGGCAGCCCGGATTTCCTACAAACTTCCTGCGCCGTTAATTGGGATTGTGGCTGCTGTTGGCATAGCGGCGATTTTTGGGTGGCAATCGAAAGAAGTCGGTTCCCTGCCTTCCACTGTGCCGCCCTTCATCGGCTTTGCATGGCGTCCTTCGGATGTATACACTGTACTCCCTGCAGCCTTCGGTCTGGCCTTCGTGACCTCCGTGAATTTGCTGGTAACTTCGCGGGTAGTGGAACACTTCCGTGGGCGGCACAAAGCCATGAAAAAAGCGGATGCTGACCGGGAGTTGGGGGCTTACGGCATTGCAAATCTGGCTACGGGGATGTTTGCCGCTCCGATGAGCGTCGGAATTCCCGCCAGGAGCCTGGCGAATGTCCAATGCGGCGGTAATTCACGGTTGTCTAATCTGATCCATGCCGGATTCCTGGTTCTGTTTGTTACCGAAGCAGGAGGGTTAATCAAGCATTTACCATTGGCTGCTTTAGCGGGAGTAACTGCCTGGATGGGAATTCGCCTGATGGAATGGAGCATGTGGCGGCGATTAGGGAAGATGCGCCGGGTAGATGCCGCTTCCTTTTTAACCACCTCCGTTGCTGCCCTAGCAGCCAACGCCGTATTCGCAGTCGCTTTGGGCGTTTCCTTTTATCTGATCCATCACGTCTACTGCCACTACTTCTCTACCCGAAGATTATTGGTAACGGAAAAAGCGCCGGGGACACCTTTAGCCTGAACATTGGCAATGGTTTTATCGGCTTCATTCGCCACCACTCCTACCAAAGTAACGTTGCCATTCTTGACAAGAATGTGAATGGGCGGAATTGCCTGAAATCCATAACGAGTGGAAAGCGTTGGAGCGGAGTAAATAGCCCGATACACTGCCATTCGGATACGGTCATCATTTGGGGAAAGCGGCAGCACTTCGATTTGATTATTTACGCTTTCCACGCCTTCTATTCCTTTCACCACATTTTCCGCCGAACTTTTCAAGGTAGGCCGTGTAACTTGGCCTAACAAGGTCACAGTCCTTCCGTCTATCCGAAACGCTAAGTCGTCGAATACTCCGTAATAAGGAAGCATCACCAATTCGTGCCGGACTTCTTTTGCCAATCGCGACATGGAAGGGTTGTTCATTTGCGCTGCATCACGGGAACCACTTTTTTGAAATGCTTTCGCTTCAGGGAGGAACCCCACAGAAGCAGAAGCCAAAAGCAGCACAGGAGCGACGCGGCTAACTGTTCGCCTATAAATTTTCATACTGAAGTAGGCGCAATTTCGCTACCAAAAAAAATAACCCCGGTATAAAAAAGCACCGGGGTTCTGAGGGACCAACAGGAGAAAATCTATTCAATCTGGAGCAGAACGTTTTCCGCGTCTTGCGCGGTGAAACTTTCTACTTTGGCAGAGTGGTTCATGGAACAGAACTTCGGCCCGCACATGGAGCAGAAAGCAGCATCTTTGAAGCCTTCTTCCGGCAATGTTTCATCATGCATGGCGCGAGCGGTTTCCGGGTCGAGCGAAAGTTCAAACTGCTTATTCCAGTCAAAGCGGTAGCGAGCGCGAGAAAGTTCGTCATCACGGTCTCGCGCACCGGGACGGTGGCGGGCAATATCTGCCGCGTGCGCCGCAATCTTGTAAGCAATAATGCCTTGCTTCACATCTTCCCGATTGGGTAATCCTAGATGCTCTTTCGGGGTGACGTAGCAAAGCATGGAAGCTCCGTGCCAGCCGATCATGGCAGCGCCAATCGCCGATGTGATGTGGTCATAACCAGGCGCAATGTCGGTCACCAGCGGCCCAAGAGTGTAAAACGGCGCTTCATGGCAAAGCTCGTTTTCCTTTTCCACCTGCAACTGGATTTGATCCAACGGAATATGGCCGGGGCCTTCCACCATGACCTGGCAATCGTATTCCCAAGCCTTCTTGGTGAGTTCCCCTAACGTTTTCAGTTCGGCAAATTGAGCTGCGTCGCTGGCATCCGCAATGGAACCAGGCCGCAAGCCATCCCCCAAAGAGAACGTCACATCGTATTTCTGGAAGATTTTGCAAATCTCCTCGAAATGCTCATACAGCATATTCTGCTTATGGTTCTTGACCATCCACTCCGCCAGAATAGCTCCGCCACGGCTCACAATGCCCGTGATTCGCTTGGTGGTGAGCGGAATGTACTGCACCAGCACTCCGGCGTGAATGGTCATGTAATCCACACCTTGCTGGGCCTGTTCTTCGATTACCTCCAGCAAAATGGAGATCGTAAGGTCTTCCACGCGCCGAACGCGGGCTAGTGCCTCATAGATGGGCACTGTGCCAATCGGCACCGGGGAATCGTCGATAATGGCCTGCCGGATGCGGGGAATATCGCCGCCCGTGGAAAGGTCCATTACGGTATCCGCCCCGTACTTTACGCAGTACTGGAGTTTGGCCAGTTCTTCCGAAATTTCCGAAGTCGTGGAAGAGTTGCCGATGTTGGCGTTGATTTTGCATTTGGAAGCAACACCGATGGCCATGGGTTCTAACCGCGTATGGTGGATATTCGCGGGGATGACCATACGCCCGCGAGCCACTTCGGAGCGGATCAGTTCCGGCGTCACTTTTTCACGCCGGGCTACATACTCCATCTCTTCCGTGACTACGCCTTTTCGGGCATAGTGCATCTGCGTGCGAATCGAATCGAGCTTGCGGGCTTCCGCCCATTGTGTGCGCATTATTTACTATCGTAAAGGGAAATGGAAGGCAGGCGTGGCGCTCACGCGGCGAGCCTGCCTTAGACTTACTTTGCTGCCTTCTTGGGCTTTTTGGTTTCTTTCTTACGGTCCATGCCTTTTGCCATTGGGTGATTCTCCCTTCGATACAAATTATAGCCCGCTCAGGCTGACTACACTGGTAAACAGTGGCGCAGAGGTTTGTTTATGTCGCAATTCTTACCGGCGTCTTCCTCTTCGGAATGGTTGTCAGTTGGACGGCATTTGGGCAGCAGATCGATAGTGATGCTTACGACTTCATTTTCCGTCTTCGCCAGCCGCACCCCTGGACTCCGGATTCCATCATTCTGGCCGAGGATGACGAATCCTTTGCCGCGTTTGGGGGACTTCTCCAGTTGCGGCAGGCATTTGCCGACGGGCTAAATCGAATTCGACCGGCGCATCCGGCAGCAGTGGCCATGGATTTGATTCTTGCCGAACCGGGCAATCAGGCCGAAGACGCTGCCTTGGAATCTGCTTTCCGCGAAACTTCGCATCTGGTACTGGAAAGCCACCTGGATAGCAAGGGGACTCACTGGATTGATCCCTTGCCGCGCTTTCGTCGATGGGCCGCTGCCGTTGGCCAGGTTCATGCCGAACCGGATCAACTAGACGCTATTAACCGGGAGATTCGGCTGGAGAAAGTAGCGGGGAACGTGCGTCGTTGGGCCTTGGCGCTGGAGGCATTTTGCATCAGTCGCGATGCCACAATTCTGGAATCGCCAGATAACCTTCAGGTAGGAAATGTCACCATTCCGAGCGCCAGCCGCTCCGGGAGAACCATGCGCGTGCGTTACGCCACCCCGCAGATGGGCGGAATTCCGCAGATTTCATTGAAGCAACTCGCAGAAAATCCGCAACTCGCCGAACGGTTTCGCGGCAAGGTCGTTTTTGCCGGGGTGACTGCCCAAGCAGCGGGAGACCGCTGGATGACCCCTTTTTCCGCATCGCTGAATACGCCAGGCGTGGAGATCCACGCCAATGCCTTTGAAACCATTGCCCACCGTCTTTTTTTGACCAGCGCTCCTCTTTCCTTGGTTTGTCTGGTTTGTGCTTTGGCGGTAGCGATCGCGGGGCTGATCTTTGCATGGCTGGAGGGGTGGAAAGCCAATGCATCGGCCTTTTTTCTGTTGCTGGCAGCGCATGTGCTGCCCTATTTCCTGTTTGGTGCAAACATCGTATTTCCCTACGCGTCCGTGGTGGTTTGCGCATGGCTGGCGGTGGTGACGGCGGCGGCATGGCAGCACGTGGTGGTGCGCCGGATGCTGGGCCAATCAGAAACAGCACGTGCGCAATATCGGGAAACCATGCAGTTTGTCACCCATGAAATGAAGACGCCGTTAACCGCCATTCAAGGCTCCAGTGAATTGATCAGCCGTTACGCCATGTCGGATGACAAACGGAAGCAGATGGCGAACATGATCAATGCGGAATCGAAACGGCTGGCTCAGATGATTGAGACATTTCTGAACGTGGAGCGCTTATCTGCCGGGCAGATGCAGTTGAAGCAGGAACCCTTCTCGCCGGAAGAAATTGTGGTTCGTTGTGTGGATCGTGTACGGCCTGTGGCAGACCAGAAATCCATTGCGATTCGCATAGGCGATTTGCCAGGGGAAGATTTACTCGGTGATCGTGAACTGATGGAATACGCGTTCTATAACCTGCTTACCAATGCAGTGAAGTATTCGCCGCCTGACACCACCGTAACCGTTTCCGGCGAGCGGCAACGGAACCGCGTGCAAGTCTCAGTTCAGGATCAGGGCATCGGGATTGATCCCAAAGAGGCACGGCGCATTTTTGAAAAATTCTATCGGACGAAAACTGCCGAACAGTCGGGTGAAAAGGGAACAGGCATTGGACTCTCCATTGTGGAGCAGATTATTCTGCAGCACGGCGGTTCTATCGCGGTGGATAGCGAAGTAGGCAAGGGCTCAAAGTTTACAGTGACCCTGCCGTGCGCCAATTAAGGGTTATTTATAAGTCACTGTACTGGATGTGCCACTGCTGCTGGTGATGAACCCTATATCAATCCCTGTGGCGTTGAATGGCTTCTGCGAATCATTGTTGATCAGCACCAACTGCCCAAGAGGAGCGCTCGAAGTGGCAGTAGGGGGCAAGCTTTGCAGGATAAATGTTGGGATGGTAAACGCCTTGTCATCAGCGCGTGCAGTGCACTCAAATGTCATGGCACTGCTTGCAAGCTGGGCGTTGGCAGTGCTGTATCCAATGATATCTATCGTTGAGTTTGCGGCTCCGCCGGTCCAGGAAAGAGTAAGGGGAACAGAACGGTCAATGGTCGTCAAAGTGGATTGATTCGTTAATGCCAGTGCCTGCGGAACATTGATGGAAACGTTGAAAGCTCCCACATCAGCGCCGCCACTTCCTGTGAAGGTGTACGTTCCAGCCCCTGAATAATCTCCTGTTGGCTGAGCCATGTAGTAGATCAATTGACCGTCAGCAGTGAAGGGCATTTGCCATCCGCCTGCACCGCTACTTACTGCGATTACTTTCCCGGCATCTAGATATTTCACCGTTGGTGCAACGGGCGTAGGGTCAAGTGCCCCACTGGAGACGCTGGAAACCAGGCAGGTGCCAGCCGGTATGGTAGTGCCTGTTGCGACCGGAGATGGCGTGCCTGCTGGAACTGACTCATTCACAAAAAAACCAATGGAAGAGGTGCTTGTGGCTAGCGAAGTGCCGCCTGTGGGAGCGTAGATCAAGCCGGAAGACCTGGATAGGGTGATCTCGCCAAGCCGCAGGACCGGATTGATGCGAATCGGCGGGATGGTAGTGGTACTGGGATCACTACAGGTACGGCCGCTAGCGGCGATGGAAATCGTAGTGAAATTGCTGACTACGCTTCCGGTCTGAATGGCCACTGGAACCGTGCATCCTGTTACTCCCGATGGAACAACAAAGGCAATTTGATCCAGACCGCTGCAACAACCAGAGCGGCCCTGATACGTTACTGCTGCCTGGGTAAGGCCTACAAATACTTTTGTGGATATGGAGCTTATATTTCCTGGCAGCGGCCCACTGGCTTCGTTTCCCGTCACTGGACCCAAGCCAGTTCCCCAGATCAGAAGAGTTTCGCCCGGGTTGGCTGCTTTGGTATTCGTAACAAGGCTGTAATCAGAGAATGTAAATACTCCAACACCTGTGCCGTTTTGGCTGATGGTGTATGTGCCGAAGCTGCTTTGTACTACCGTAATGGGGGATGCGGCACTCGCTTGGCCTCCATAGTTAACTGTTATGGTGCCGGTACCGATAGGTGTGGAGGACGGAAGAATTGCCGCAATCTGCGTCGACAAACTGTAAAGCAGAATGGCATTCACTGTTGAACCTCCGATGGAAACTGTAGCAGTGGTGCCGCTGAGGGTAGTCGGCAACGGGTAAGAAGAGGCGACGGCGATTATGTCTGGGCCGAGTCCACTTCCGTAAACAATAAACGTGGAACCTTGTGCAATGGGGCCGTTCAACGCGGCTGGGTCAGCATTGCTGGCAGCATTTACAACAGAGGTAATGCTGGGCTGTGCGTAGAGCGAACTGAGATGAAAAACAAGAAGGCAGAAAAGTGAAGCAAGCCTGGAAGCCATGTTATGGGATTAGTATAGGGCCTCTTGAGATAACGGATGAAAAACGACATGGAACTGAGACTATGCGTAGAGTCGATTATAGCTAGCCAATCTAGCTATAATCGACTCTACTCCTTGAGCAGCCCAGGACCGCTATACAATTAGGTGAGATACGCAAATGTCGGCAGTTGATGTTTCATTCCGGGAACGAATTACGACTAACCCTGAAGTGCGATTTGGAAAGCCGTGTATTCGCGGGCACCGCATCACAGTTCAAGAGATTCTGGAATGGCTTTCTAGCGGAGCAACCCAACAGCAGATTCTAATCGATTACCCTCAATTACAGCCTGAGGATTTCCGGGCTGTATATGGATTTGCCGCCGAACTAGCAGCAGAGCGCAAAGTCTCTGGCGGATGAAACTTCTTTTCGATGAAAGTCTTTCCCCAAGACTCGTTGAGTTGTTGTGTGATCTTTTCCCGGAATCACAAAGTGCGCTTCGAAACGGACTTGCTGGCACAGGCGATCTCAACATTCTTGAGTACGCCTCAGCAGATGGCTTCATCCTGGTCTCGACAGATAGTGATTTCGAAAAGTTGTTGAGCCAAGCTCCCACCGCTAATGTCGTTATCCTGCGTTCCTGTAACTATCCCACGGCAATTGCAGCAGAGGTGCTCCGACGAAACGCGATCCGGATTGCCGAGTTGCCTGGCTCCCAGAACCATCTCCTAACGCTGGAACGGTAGCACGCATTTGTGTTCTCAGCAATAACGTATTCCCTGATTCGGCTGGGCTATAATCCTTTGTGATTAGCGGAATAGCTCTCTAAATCAGTAAAATATTCTATTGCAACTTGGAGTTTATAAACAATAGTTTTTCTTAGTTTTAATAAAGGAAATGTGATCTCGGCGGCGATGTTTTTAATGGCATCCCTCCCTTGGCAGGCAGCAAACGCCAGCACCGTCCAATTCAGCTTCGCAGGTCCTGGTGTAAGGGCTACGGTCCAGCTTGTGTATGGCACCACAACAGATGCGAAATTTCCCAAGCCTTTGAGGTCACCGGAATCAGTGGCGTTTTCTCAGACCCAAATAATGGCCTGAACATCGTCAACGCACCCATCACTTCGATTGTGGCAATTAAGCACGATGCGCCAGAGTCGGGCAATCTTTTGGCACCGAACGATTTCAGCCGGTTTGCAGTAACAGCAGCAGCAAGTCTGCCCGCAGAGAGCCAAGGTTTTGTTCCATACAACGATTTTTACTACCCTGGTGGCTCGCCGCAAACAGCGACCGACTATCCAGTGCAGGGTGGAGTTTTCGATATCTACGGATTGATGTTCAATATCGGCGGGGCAGAGTAGTTGGCTTGCATGCTTCAGGGAATAATTTAACTCGTTAAGCTACAAAGCGACCACTGTCATGCGCTGCTGCTAACCGCAGCACGGTAGCTTCTGCCAACTCCGGGTTCGGCACAATCGGCACCAGTTGGTCACAGCGCAGAAAGTGGATATAGGCATGGTCTGGCAGACGCCCGGTGATTTTCCGCAAAGTCCAGGCATACAGATGAATCTGCATGGCATACTGCTGTGCTTTTGCTTCTGCTTGTGCTGCCGGAAGATCATCCGTTTTGTAATCAATCAGGATCAACTCTCCGCCTTCCTCAAACCACAGATCAATCTGCCCACGTACCAAAACGCCCGCGATATCCACCAGAAAGCTGAATTCCCGTTCCACACTCAGCGCCCGTTCCGCTCGTTGACCGAGTTCACTTCGGCGGAACCGGTCTGCCAAGCGCAGTGTGACCGGGTCAATCTCTTCCAAGATTTCACCAGAAAGCAGTGCATGGACTTGGGTGCCGAGTTCACTGGCGCTCAAATACGATTCCTCTTCTACAGGGTCTTCTTCCCAATCTGCAAGGCGCTTGGTCCGCTTTTGCGACCAGCCCAGGTAACGTTCGCGATAGTATTGTTCCGGGTCTTTAGCAAACAGCGAAACCGCTGTTACATTCACTGCTGTTTCCGCCTGATCGTGAAGTTCAGGACGGGGCAATACCGTTATTTCTTGCTTTTGCTCCACCGAAAATATGCGCTGTAGATGCTGAGGCGGATGAACAGCAGTGATCACACGAACAGAGAAAGGCCGTCCATTTGGCGCCTCTACAGTCACTTCCTCCGGTTCCCCATCAGGCACGCTTTCCAGGGTTCCGAGCATGGTTTCCACACGTTTTGCCCAATCAGAACGCTGCCTAGTTTTGGCATAAGAGAGCACCAGATGTTCTTCTGCCCGTGTCAGCGCGACATAGAATAGACGGTCTCCTTCCTGCTTTTCCCGCTCCGCTTTTAGCGCGTTATTCGCACTGTGTACCGAATCATCCGCGCTTTCCCCGTTTGCAGGGTTCAACCATCTTGCCCCTAAACCAAATTCCGGGGTGAAGGAGAAAGATCCTGCTAGCGTGTTCACTCCTTTGTGGAGCGATGCCACGAACACGATAGGAAATTCCAATCCTTTGGAAGAGTGTGCCGTTAGGATGCGTACGGCATTGGTTCGGTCTTCACTACCCTCCGGTTGCGACCGGCGAGAATCGCGAAGAATCTCCAACTCTTCCAGAAATTCTTCCAGCGTGGCGTCCGAGAGCCGGGCCAGCTTCAAGAACTGTTCAATATTCACTCCGGCTTCGCTGTACGGATTCCAGGGATAGTTCGACTGATCCATTGCCCGCAACAAGAGAAGATCCAATCCAATGGAGGGCTGTAGTTCTCGCCATGCCTGAAAATGTTGGTGAAAGTGCTGGAGCTTTTCCCGGTCTTCCGGAGCAAGCAATGGAATTTCCGAAAGGTGGTCTAGCGCTTCGCTTAGATCGTCACAATGGAGCTTCAGGCGAAACAACGCCTCATCGGAGATGCGCACGAACGGAGAACGAAGCACGGCTGCCAGGCTGACCTCATCACGGGGATTCGCTACTGAACGCAGAAGATGAATCAGGTCCAATGCTTCGCGAGTTTCCAGCCAGCCTTTTTGCTTGCTGAGTTCATAAGGAATTCTTCGGCTTTTGAACTCTTGCGCCAGTGCATCAAAAATGCTGGAGTTGCGGGCCAATACCGCCATGTCACCCCAATCTGCTTTGCGCCGCCTTTCCGCTTCGCCCAGAGTAAGCGTTCCTCGCAGCTCCGTCATGCGCTGGGCAATCCACTGAGCTTCCAATTGATCTTTATCTACGTCGTTGTCTTTTTCCAGATGAAAAGCAATCACTTCCACGGAAGGCTCAGCTTTAGGGGAACGCGAGCTTGCCCCCACCAGCGGACGCGGCTCAATGCCCTCTGCTCCTTCCAGCAGCGTTTCCGTAGCCAGCAGAATCTCTGGTCGACTGCGCCAGTTCTCCACTAACTCGGTGTGATGTTTGCCTTCGTTGCGGATTTTATCGCGATACTCGCGAAACACATCCGGGTCAGCATGCCGAAAGCTGAAGATAGATTGATTGATATCGCCCACGGCAAAAAAGGCGCCTGGCGCACGCAGCAGTTCTAATAGGCGGCTTTGTTGCCGGTTTGTATCTTGAAACTCGTCCATCAGGATTTGCCGAAAATGCTGCCGGAGGCGAGCGCGCAGATCCGAATGCTTCTGGAGAAGCAGAACCGTGTAGTATTCCAGATCCGAAAAATCCAGTCCTCCACGTTCGCGCTTCCGTTTGGTGTATAGTTCGTCGAAGCGCTCTAACACATCAAACAACGTTTCGCTTTCTTGCCAGTAGTAGTTCGTGATGGCTGCGGATTGCAAAAACTTGATCTGCTCCTGAATAGCCCGCACCGCTTCTTTGAAAGCATCAGAAGCGCCATTTAAGTTAATTTTGAATTCGTTGCAGAGTTGGAGAAAGACCACGTTATTTTGGCAGCTTTGTAGCCGTTCTCCCCACTCCAGAAGGGTAGTAAGTTTGGTGCGTTGCAGCGGGGTCTTGTATACGCCGCCACGCACATCTTCAATCAGGGAATGAATTTTTTCCAAGCTCGCGACAGAGAAAGGAGTGGCTTGTTTCCGCAACTCTGAAATCGATACCCCTGCGGAACGGATCGCGTCATATACGCCCAGAAGATCCAATTTTGGGTCACCTAAGCTCTGCATCAACCGCAACATCTGTTCCGGCTGTTCTTCTAAAGTTTTGTCCAGCGCATCCGTTAAAGACCGGCGTTGGAGAATCGCACTCTGCGCTTCCTGCAAAATGGAAACACCAGGATCAACGCCTGCGCGTACAGCATTTTCCCGAATCAGGCGCGAGCAAAACCCATGCACGGTGGAAACATAGGCGTTCCCTAATTGCTTCTCTAAGCCAGCGCTTTTGCCTAGTCGAACTTTCAGATTGTTGGCGGCTTTTTCCGTAAACGTGATGGCGAGAATGTGTTGGGGATCAATGCCGGATTCCACCAGCTGTCGGTATCGCTCCACCAACACAGTGGTTTTTCCCGAGCCTGGTCCGGCCACCACGCAGGCGTCCGTTCCCAAGCGGGTAAGGTCAATGGCGGCAAGCTGTTCGGCGCTGAACTGGGGCATTACACTCCCGCCGTTATTGCCGTTTCTGTTTCTTCTTCCTGGCGGCACGCCTCCTGGAAGCGGCAAATGAGGCAGCCCTGTTCTTCTTGCGGACGCGGATGCATGCGTCCGGTGCGGCATTCCGCAACAGCGCGAAGAGCTTCGGCCACACCCTGCATCACCCAGTCATGCTCCAATCCATTGAGTTCCACTTCCAGCCCAGGCACACTTCCCCACCCGAAGACTTCTGTTTTCCCTTTGGGGGAAGCACGGCGAAGACTCCGGTACACCATGGCCGCTACTTCCTGCTGTTTGCGGATGGCAAAGACATAGAGTGGACCTTGCAGCCGGGTCGGGTCGTCTACTTTTGATTTCGTGCTCGCGGCAGTGCTGTATTTGTAATCCACAATCACGGCGGAACCGTCTTCCAATGTTTCCATCCGGTCAATCCGTGCATTCACCACAATGCCTTCCCCAATCTCAAACGTGAGTTCTTTTTCCACCTCCACAACGTTGCCACGCGGCCAGCTATCATTCTCCACAAAGCGCTTCAGCTCATTTCGCATGGCCTGACGCAGCATCTCGGTTTTGTAGCTCGGAGGGATTCGTAACTTTTTGCGATGTTCCTCAAAGATCTGTTCAAAAAGCGGTTCCACGGCCGGCCGTTCATCAAACCATTTCGCCAGCACTTCATGAACAATGCTGCCTTCTTCCAACCGGTTCAGTCGATCTTCCGGGCGGCAAGGTGCTTCCCGCAGTTGCAATATCTTTTCTGCAAAAAACTGAAACGGACATTGAAGATAGCTTTCCAGGCCCGTGACACTGACTTGTCTTGTGCGTGAATGGAGAATGGTAAGAAGATCTTTGCTGACAATTGCTGCAGGCGGCTTCCAGCGGGAAGGCGTTTCCCAAGGAGCAGGAGTCACAGGCAGGCACCCTTCTTCCGATGCTGCCGCTTCTGCGACGTAGAAAGGGGAGGGCAGTTTGTCGCCTTCCGTGGTGTAGCTCAATACCAATTCTTGTTGTGCGCGACTCCGCACGGCAAGAAACAATGGTTCTTCTTCCGCATCACGCTCTGCTGAGGTGGGAAATCGCATGCTGAAACGCTGAATGCGGCGGATTGCCGCATCTGGCAGAAATGGATTCTGTGCATGGCGGCAGGGAAACTCCCCTTCCGCCATGCCACATAGAAACAAGACCGGAAGACGCCACTGCCGGGCTTCATGCACGCTCATCACATGTACTACATTGCGGCGCTGATCCCCAATGCGAAGGGGGGTCAGCCGGATGGTCGCCCATGCCACATGCCAGAACTCAGAAAGCTTCACTTCCCCCTGCCGTCCGCTCCACCACACCGCTGCTTCCCGCATGGCCGCTTCCCACAAGGTCAGCGCAGTAGCCTCCTTGCGGTGCATGTTGATGCGGTCCCAGGATTCTCCCGGTGTCATCAGCCCCGCTTGAAACAGAACCCGAAGTTTTGTCAGTCTCTCTGCCCAGCTACCTGGAGTAGCGCGGCGGTTTCGCCAAGGCTCCAGTTTGCGCCATTCGCTCAAAATCTTTTGGATGGGCGTGTTTCCGGCCAACTTTTCCAATGGCTCCAAACCACGATTTGGCAATTGTTCCCGCACCCGGAAATCAAATTGATCCATGGCATGGGAAGCACCGACCTGTGGCAAAAGCCGGAGCGCTGCCAGGCACAGTTTGTGGTCCCAACCATTTTGAATCGCATTCACAATTGCTGCCAAGAAGCGGATTGCCGGGTTTTGCAGCAAAGGAGTGCCGAAATAGAAACGTGCCGGAATCCCGAAGCGCTCCAGCGTGGATTCGAGCACCGGCATATAGCGGTCTGTGTTTCGGAATGCAATGCCGATTTCCCCAAAAGATTTTCCTTGTTGGACATGCTGGAGAATGCGCCGGGCAACCTCTTCTGTTTCGCGTTCCAATGTGCGTGCAGCAAAGCGACAAATGCGAGCGGGCGAGGCTGCTGTGCCGCTCAACACCTGCTCTTTCCATCGAAGCTCCTTAAACCGGGCGCGCGTGGCAGCCGCCGCAGCGTTGGTCGGTAAAGCGACTACTACATTCACTGCTTGGCCTAACGCATGAACCATGCGTAACTCGGGATCAGAAAATGCGCTGAATCCGTCGAAGTATAAATGTCGAAAAGGAACTCTTCGTTGCGCCTGCACCTGTTCTGCTGCATAGCGCAGCAGTCCCGCCCGCGTGAGCATCCCACGTTTTGCCAGTTCTTCTTCTACGGATTGCCACACCATTGCTAAAGGCGGTAGCAGGGGTGCTTCTTTACGCCACTGCGGCACCATCAGGGGCCGATAGCCAGCGGAATCCAGCATTTCAATGGATTGTGCCAGCGCTGCCGGAAAGCCAGGCGCATCCCGGACACCCTCAAACTCACGAGGCGCGATCCGAAGCAAGGCTTCTTCCACCAGCAGATACAGCATCGGCTTGGAAGCTAACTGCCAATGATCCGCAAAGGTCCCTGTAAAGCGGGCGAATGTCTGAATCAGTTCGGGACGCAGCACCACTCCGCTGCGTGCCATCTTGTGGCGGTAGTGTTCGGCCAGCGTAGCCGTGGGTACCAACAGCCGCAAATCGGTGCGGCCCATTTCCGCAGCTTCGCGGAATTCCTGCAAGATCAATTCGGTTTTACCGGAACCGTGAGGCCCGGTCAGTAGACGCATGGAGGCTTTACTTCCAGTTTATTGCATTTGCTGGTTAAGCTGATTCCATAAACCAGTAGCAGAGCTCCTCGCGCGGAATGGCCAAGCGAGTTGGTGGCGCGATCCACTTTCCTAGTGGCGCGTGATCCGACTAAGGCACTTCTATGGCTAGCGATTTCTCGTCAACTTGAATCTTTAAACGCTATGGAGTCGGCGATCGATGTTCCGGCCACGTTGTATTTGCTGGGTTAGGAACGGCAAATGCATGTGTTGTCTCAATCCGCGCCGCCGATAGGCAATTTGTGACAAGTCGTTTTGTTTGCTTTGATGGTGACCAGAGATCCAACAGATAACGCATCGGCGAAATCGGCAATTACCCTTTGAATCAGATCCACTACTCTGTAGCCATTGACATCCCAATCTCGCCGACGTGGATACACTCATGTCCCCGTTCACGCAGGAAGGCTGCGGCGAACTCTAATGCCTGCTGAACATCGTCCGGCTCCAGTTCCGGATAATTCCGAAAGAGGTCATCCCGGTTAGGGTATAGGGCTACCGCCTCCACTACGCGTCGCACTGTTAACCGCATCCCCCGAATACATGGCTGGCCATTCATCTGATTCGGATTCCACGTAATTCGATCGAAGCGCTGCATCATACTCATTTTGCTACATTTCGGTAGTTACCTGTGCTGGCCAATGCCAGTAACGATGGAGCAGGAATGAGAAACCCCCTTGCGCCCGCCTGCCGTCCGCAAGTTGCTATGCGAAACTGAAGCCCTGCTTCGTAATGGGCAGCGTCCGAATCCGTTCGCCAGTAAGCGAGAAGACTGCATTTGCGACCGCGGGAAGAATCGGCGGCAACGGAGGCTCACCCAGTCCGGTCGGCGAATTGTTGGTCTTCAGGAAATGCACTTCAATCAACGGTGCTTGCGAGATTCTCAGCATCGGATGTTCATGAAAGTTGGACTGCATGACGCGGCCCTCCTTGGTCGTGATCTCCTGAATCATCTCGCTCAGGCCATCCATGATGGCGCCATGCACTTGGTTTTCGGCCCCGCTCGGATTGATGATGTGGCTGCCGATATCTCCCGCGACCCACACTTTGTTGACCTTCAGCTTCTTGTTCTCAACAACGGCAACTTCCGCCACCTCGGCAAAATAGCCTCCCTGGCAGACGTGAAAGGCAAATCCGAGTGCTGTGCCTTTTGGTAGTTGGCGTTTGCCCCATCCCGACTTTTCCGCCGCGAGTTGGATGACGTCAGCCGCTCGAGACGCATTGAAGCCCAATATCCGTTGACTCCCCGGTGCTACTTGTGGCGCTGCTGCCGGTGCCGCTTCCGACCTCGGTACTACACGGCTCTTAAGCAGGTCCAGGCGAAACTGCACGGGATCTTTGCCGGCAGCGCTGGCGAGTTCGTCCAGGAAAGATTGAATCACCCAAGCCATGCTGTTGGAGCCAGGAGCCCGGAGCGCGCCGGTCTTTAGACCGAGCGGCATCGTGGATGCCTGCACCAGGAAATTTTCTACGTAACCGGCGGGAAACTCACTGGCATTAAACCCACCGTCATGAACGAAGGCGTTTCCTTCGCCATAAGCAACGAAATGGTCCTTCCACGCTACAATTTTTCCGGTGCGATCCACTGCTGCCTTCAGATACTGAAAACCGCCGCAACGGTAGTAGTCATGCTTGAGATCGTCCTCGCGGCTCCACAGCAACTTAACAGGGGCTCCGATGGTTTTGGAAATCCAAGCCGCTTCGCACATCGAGTCGTTGTATGCCCGGCGGCCAAACCCTCCTCCGCCGCGCACCATGTGAATCGTAATGCCACCTTCGGGAATGCCGAGCAGGCGGGCCACCGCCGTTCGCCCTGGTGCCGGAAACTGGCTGGTGGACCAGATCTCCATCTTGCCGTCCTGGTAGTGCGCCGTGCAGTTCTGCGGTTCCAGCGTGGCGTGCGCGATGAAGGGGAAAGCATAGCGCGTTTCCACGATTTTGACATCTTCGCGCTTAAAAGCCGCATCCACGTCTCCGTCATGGCGCAAGATTCTGCCAGCAGATTGTTTGGAGAGTTCATCCGCTTTTCTGGCATGCTCATTGCTGTCCTGCGTTGCCCATTTGCCGAGATCCCACTTCACCTCAAGCTTCCGTCTCGCTGATTGCGCTGCCCACCACTTGTCGGCCACAATCGCCACGCCAGCCTCGAAACCCGGCCCTTCAAAAAGGTAATTCGGGTAGCTGCTGGAAAGCGGTATGCCCTCAATAATGAAAGCGTGCTTGACGCCCTTCATTGCCTTGATGGCGTCGAGGTTCGCGCTGATCACTTTGCCGCCAGGCACAGGCGTTTTCTCAAACACCGCATACAGCATACCCGGCACGGTCACATCAATTCCAAAGAGCGGTTTGCCGACTACCAGGTCTTTTGTTTCGACGCCGACCGTGGCTTTGCCAATGATCTTATAATCCTTGGGGTCTTTGAGTTTGAGCGAAGCAAAAGACGGCACCGGCATGGTGGCGGCTTTCGACGCCAGTTCGCCATATTTCAGCGTGCGGTTAGATGCACGATGGGAAACGATGCCGTCCGCAGTTGAGCATTCCTCCGGCGCTATGCCCCAGGATTGCGCTGCAGCGGCAATCAGCATGTGCCGCACAGCGCCGCCAATCTGACGCATGGGCACCCAACCGGACGGGGTTGCCCCACTGCCGCCCGTCAGTTGCGCGCCGTATTTCGACGCCACATCGGAACGCACGACCTTCACTGCCTTCCAATTCACGTCGAGTTCTTCTGCCACCATCATGGGCAGAAGGTTTAAAGTGCCCTGTCCCAATTCTTGGTTACGCGCGACGATGGTTGCCGTGCCGTCCGGCCCGATGCTGACAAAATCTGCGGGTGATAATGCCTGATTCTGCGCCTGGAAAGCCCTGAGCCTTTAGTTCAGGTTCGGAGTACATGCCAAGCATAAAGCCGCCGCCAGCCAGAGCCGAGGCGCGCAGAAAGAAACGTCTGTCCATGTTCATAGCGCCTCCTATTTGTTCCCGCCTCGTGTTGGTCCGGCGCTTGATGGAGTAGCTCGGCTTGGAATTGTGCAATTGTGCCGCGTGGTGCACGGCAGCGCGAATCCTGATGTACGTGCCGCACCGGCAAAGATTGCCTTTCATGGCAGAGTCGATTTCGGCGTCTGATGGATTTGGATTTTTCGCCAACAAGGCGCATGCCGTCATGATCTGGCCAGCTTGGCAATACCCGCACTGTGGCACGTCAATGGCTACCCACGCCGTCTGCACGGGATGGGAACCATCAGGGGAAATGCCTTCAATGGTCGTGATCGACTTACCGGCCACGTCCGATGCTTTCATTACGCATGAGCGGGTAGGCGTGCCATTCACGTGAACTGTGCAAGCGCCGCAAAGTCCCATGCCGCACCCAAATTTGGTTCCTTGGAGGTTCAACTCATCACGAAGAACCCAAAGAAGCGGCGTTTCAGGATCGCCATCATACCGTTGCGGCTTGCCATTGATAGTGAGTGTCATCATGAAATTCCTCCTGTGCTCAACGCCCTGACAGCGCTAAGACTTCTTCCGGGAGCCGTGCTCCCTGGATCGTAATCTTTGAGGCGGCATCTGTGATTTTGCGCAAATCGCCCGGCGTGAGCTCGATTGCGGTGGCATGGAGATTTTCCACAAGACGCTCCGGCTTTCGCGTTCCAGGAATTGGCACAATCCATGGTTTCTGACTAAGCAGCCATGCCAGCGCAATCTGTGCTGGTGTCGCATGTTTTTCTTCAGCAATGCTCTTCAGCAAATCAACAAAAAGGAGATTAGCCGTGCGGGCGTCAGGCGCAAAACGCGGAGAGCGATTGCGAAAATCGGTGCTATGAAATTCTGTGGCTACCCCGATCTTTCCAGTTAAAAATCCAGCGCCAAGAGGACTAAACGGGACAAAACCGATTCCTAACTCCTCGCAGGCGGCTAATACGCCATTCTGCTCGGGATCGCGCGTCCAGAGCGAATACTCACTTTGGACGGCTGCAAGCGGCTGAACAGCGTGTGCCCGACGGATTGTTGCCGCGCTCGCCTCGGACAGGCCGAAATGCTTTACCTTACCCTGCTCGATCAATTCTTTCACCGTTCCCGCCACATCTTCAATCGGCACCTGGGGATCTACGCGATGTTGATAAAGAAGATCGATTGCTTCCACCTGCAGCCGCTTAAGCGATGCATCAGTGACCTGCCGGATGTGGTCGGGCCTGCTGTCAAGACCATAGCGAGTACCGTCCGGGTGGATGCCAAATCCAAACTTCGTGGCGATTACTACATCGTCGCGGAAAGGCGCAAGCGCTTCCCCCACTAGTTCTTCGTTGGTAAAAGGACCATACGCCTCGGCCGTGTCAAAAAGCGTGACACCATGCTCAGCAGCGGCGCGAATGATTTTGATGCCTTCCTGCCGCTCCGTCGGTGGTCCGTAATTGGCGCTCAGCCCCATGCAGCCGAACCCAAGGGCTGAGACTTCAATTCCGCTTTTTCCGAGTTTGCGCTTATGCATTGCGTCTGAAACCAGATTATGGAGAAAGGAGGAGGGAAGGGTATCCTGATCCTGCCGGATGATTGCCTGATCCTACCGAATCTTGCCTCCGCTGTTGCGCCCCTGCCGCGATTTGCAATTATTCTTAGGTAGGAAATGAAGACTCTATGGGGAAGAACACCAAGGACGAAGCCGCCGTGCCTCTGGACCGAGCGCAGGAACTAAAAGCTGAACTGGCCTCTAAGATTGCCCGGCTGATTGGCTCGGCACAGAAACAGGCAACTGCCATTCCTCGCCTGACATTGCATCAAAGAACGGCTCCCACTGCTGCGTGCCACGTCACTTACGAGCCAAGCGTGATTGTGGTCGCTCAAGGACGCAAAGAGGTACAAATTGGCAAAAATACTCTGGCCTATGATTCGTCCCGTTACCTGCTTACTTCGGTCGATCTGCCAACCGTGACCAGAGTGGCTGAGGCAAGCGACGCTGCCCCCTGCCTCGCCGTCTCGCTTAAACTTGATATCTCGATTGTTCGTGAGTTCCTCAGCCGCGACGAGTTCCACCTGTTTGACGCGCCGCTGGATAGTCCTGCCATGTCCACTGGTCCGGTCACGGTGGAGTTCCTCAGCGCGTGGTGCCGGCTGCTTGACTTGCTCTCAAGTCCTGAGGACATTCAGTTTCTGAGCGGATTCATTGAACGCGAGATCATGTATCGAATTCTGCGCGGACCGGAAGGTACACGGTTACGCGCAATTGCGACGCTGGGGGACCAAAGCCACCGCACGGCCAAAGCAATTGCGTGGATCAAGGCAAACTACGGCAGGCCGCTTCGCGTGAAAGAACTGGCAGACGTGGCAGGCATGGCGGTTACTACGCTGCATCATCACTTCCGAGCGCTCACGGCAATGAGTCCGCTTCAATACCAGAAGCAGATTCGATTGCAGGCCGCGAGGGCACGGATGCTTGCCGATGATGTAGATGCAGCCACTGTTGCTTTTGAGGTTGGCTACGAAAGCGCGAGTCAGTTCAATCGTGAATACAGCCGCTTGTTTGGTCAACCACCTATCCGGGATGTCCGGCACTTGCGTTCGCCAAACGCTCCGAAGCTCGAATCCGTTACCACGGCCTAGCTAGTCATCAGAAACGAATGCGGCTGTGTTCTTTCAGTAAGCAGCGGTCCATCACCACATCCAGCCCTGCTTCCTTGGCGCGCTGCGCTGCTTCTTCATGAACTACGCCTTCCTGCATCCAGATGGAGGAAGCCCCTTTGCGAATCGCGGCCTCCACAATTTCCGGCACAAACTCCGGACGTCGGAAAATGTTCACCATATCCACCGGTTCCGGCACATCATCCAGTGTCGGATACGCCTTTTCTCCCAAAACGGATTCTTCCTGCGGGTTCACGGGAATAATGCGGTAGCCTGCTTTCTGCATATACTCCGAAACTCCGTAGCTGGCGCGAAAGCGGCGGCTGGAAAGGCCAACCACGGCAATCACGCGGGTGGTCCGCAGTAGTTCCTCAGGTGTTTTCAAGCTCGTTTCTCCTTGGAATGCAGGCTTCGTTTGAGCCTTTCCACTTCTTCCGTTTCTAGGTAACGGAACTCGCCCGGCTTGAGCGAGCCTAAGCTCAATTGCCCAATCTGTACGCGTTTCAGTTTTTCCACCAGCAGTCCCAAATGGCGGAACATCATGCGAATTTGATTTTTTCGCCCTTCAAAAAGTCGCACTTCGTACCAGGGATTTTCCGCACGGCGCATCAGCTTCAATCCTGCCGGTCGCGTCATGCGCCCTTCAATAGGCAAACCATGGCGAAAGGCTTCTTCCTGGTCTGGTGATAATGTGCCATTCACTTTAACCAGGTAGGTCTTCGGCACATGGTTGACTGCGGAAGTAAGATCATTAGCAAAATCGCCATCATTGGTAAACAGCAGCAATCCTTCGCTATGGTAATCCAGCCTTCCGACCGGGTACACGCGTTCCTTCACGCCACGCAGCAGGTCCATCACCGTTTCGCGGCCCTGCGGGTCCGTCACGGTAGTGACATAACTGGTCGGCTTATTCATGGCAATGGTAACCAGCCGTTTCGGGCGATGAAGGAGTTTGCCATCTACCTTGATGTGATCCGTATCCAGGTCGGCACGACTTCCCAGTTCCGTGATCACAGCGCCGTTCACTGTAACTCGGCCTTCCACAATCATCTGTTCCGCCTTGCGGCGGGATGCTACTCCTGCAGCAGACACAATCTTTTGCAGCCGTTCAAGCGCCATTGGGGAGAGCCTCGGTTGGTTCGGGAGAAATGGGAACTAATTCTTCGTCTGGGATAGAAAGTCGGCGGATCTCATCGAATTCCTTGATGGAAGGCAATTCGCTCAGATCCTTCAAGCCAAAGTGAACCAGGAACTCGCGAGTCGTTTTGTAGAGGATCGGTTTGCCGACTACATTTTTTCTTCCTGCTACAGCAATCAACTTGCGGTCTAACAGGGTTTTCAGCACGCTTGCTCCTTGTACGCCGCGAATCTCCGTTACTTCCGGAGCGGTGATGGGCTGCTTATACGCAATTACTGCCAGAGTTTCCAGGCTGGCCAGAGAAAGTTTTACGGGCGGCTGCATATTGCGCACAAATGCCCGCACTTCCTCGTGGTGCTCCGGCTTGGTCGCCATGGAAAAACCGCCTGCTACTTCGCGAAAAGCAATGCCATGTTCGGGCTTGTCAAATTCCGCGATCAGTTCCCGGAGAATCACCTTGATTTTTTCTCGCGACTGGCTTAACGCTGTTGAGATCTGCTCCACGGTAAGCGGCTGCTCGGTCAGGTACACCATGGCTTCTATCACGGCCCGCAGCCGCGTTTCGTCTACTTGCGGTGCCTCAGGCTCCGGTGAGTCTGGTAATAACTGCTCCGCGCTGATTTCTTCCATGGGTAGCGGTTCGGCAACCGCCGCTACTTCCGTTTCTTCCATTTCTTTTATTTTATTGGTAGTCGTCTTCCACTGGAGGCAGAAGGTCGGTAGCTTGGAAAACTTCGTCGAAATTCTCTCGCTTTTCCAAGACGATTTCCCCAAACAGTTCGCTTTGCGCCAGGGCAACCGCTTGTATTTTCACCAGTTCCAAAACTGCCAGAAACAAGGCAATCATGGCGCGGCGTGAACGCTGCTGCTCCAGCAGGGGAAGAATGCGCACCGGACGATCTTGGCGTGCTTGCTTCAGCATGTGGCGCAGATGCATAACCATATCCGCCACGCTGACTTCTTCCGGAGTGATCTCCATGACGGACCGTGTTTTGGCCCGTTCCAGAATCTGCCCGAACGATTGCACCAGGTCAAACAAGCTGACGGCGAGCGCTGGCTCTTCTTCGCTGGCAACAAACTTCTTGAGCTGGGGATTCGACCAGATGTTCTCTTCAATGAAGCGCTTTTGCTGCAACATCTGAGCGGCATTCTTGAATTTTTCATGTTCCATCAGCCGTTCCGCCAGTTCCCGGCGTGGATCTTCCTTGCCTCCTTCAGGGTCGAGTGCAGGGTCCGACGGCAGCAACATCCGTGATTTGATGTGGATCAGCGTAGCCGCCATGAACACAAATTCCGCCCCTAGATCAATATCCAGTTCCTTGGCCTGTTCCAGAAACCGAAGGTATTGGGCCGTAATGGTGGCAATGGGAATGTCTCGAACGTCAATCTTTTGTTTACGAATCAGGTCCAGCAGAAGGTCCAAAGGACCTTCGTAGTGTTCCAGATGGAGATTGAGTGCAGCGCCCACCGTCCCGAAGATAGCACGCCGTTGAACAGCGCATGGATCGTTATGATAGAAGCATGAGCAAGGCTAAGAGCGAGTAACTTTGCACACCCGTATCTTTGCACTATGGTCTAACCTTCGTAGTTCCTATTGGTTTGTTCCCAGCTTGATGGCGTTATGTGCAATTGCCCTCGCCTTCGGCTCCGTGAAACTGGATGAATACGTGCGCGGCAGCGTGGAAGCAAAACTGGGATGGATATATGCAGGCGGCCCGGAGGGTGCGCGGGCAGTGCTTGCCACCATTGCTGGTTCTGTGATCACAGTTGCTGGCACCACATTTTCCATCACGATTGCCGCGTTTTCGCTAGCCTCTTCCCAATTCGGACCGCGTTTGCTGCGAACGTTCCGGCGCGACACGGGGAACCAGATCGTGCTTGGCACCTTTATTGCGACATTTCTCTATTGCCTGCTGGTTCTGCGGACAGTGCGCGGCACAGAAAAGGATACGTATGTTCCGCATCTTTCCGTAACCCTGGGAGTTGTGCTCGCCTGCCTAAGCCTGGCGGTCTTGATCTTCTTTATTCACCATGCAGCCGCTTCCATCCAGGTTTCACGGCTGATTGATTCCGTGGGCCGGGAACTGGAAACGATTATCCACAAATTCCCGGCGTGCGGCAGCCTGGGGGAACTCCATTCGAATGATCTCGCCTTTAGCGAGCAACAAAAAAGAAGCACTTCTCTTCATTCCATACCTGCTCGCCAGGGTGGTTACTTGCTCCATGTAGATTATGAAAGTTTAGGGGGGATTGCCGCGAAACATAACTGCTTGCTCCGCATTCCTGTGAAGCCCGGCGATTTCATTGTGGCTGAAATGCCGCTGGTGATGGTGGAAGCAGAATCCCTATCCGAACGCAGGGGACGGGAGATTCAGTCGGCTTTATACATGGGATCGGAACGTACCCCGGAGCAGGATCTTGAGTTTGGTTTTTTGCAGTTGACGGAGATTGCCGTCCGCGCGCTTTCCCCAGGCATCAACGACCCATTTACCGCCATTAGTTGCCTGGACCGCATTTCTGCTGCATTATGTCTGCTTTCCAGCAAAGAGCTTCCACGGCCTTACTACCGTGATCAGGAAGGCCAACTCCGCGTTATCGCCCAAGTGGTGACCTATAAGGAGGTAGTGCAGGCGGCTTTTTCCGCCATTCGCCATGCTGCCAAGGAAAATGGAGACGTATTGCAGCATCTTTCTAATCGGATTACGTTTGTTCTTTCATATGCCGGGTGCGAGGAGTTTCGTCACGCTTTGGTAAGCGAACGGGAGTTAGCGCTGAAGGATGCGGAAATCCTTCCTTTGTGAACCGGATGGCATATCTCCATGACTCCTGCGGCTATTGTTGAATTTTTGTTGATTCTGCTGATTGCCGCCTCCGTGATCGCGGTAGTTGCTAACCGTTTTCGCATTCCCTATACAATCGCCTTGGTTCTGGGTGGGTTCGGCATTGACTTCTTTCATGTGCCGATCCAGAAAATTCTTGGCCAGGGGGGTAGCACAGAAACACATCTTCTTACCCCATCCGTTGTGTTTATTCTGTTTTTGCCGCCACTCTTATTTGAAGCTGGAATCAACCTCCATATCCAGCAACTTCGGGCGAACGTGCTGCCAATTACACTGCTGGCTGTGGGGGGAGTGTTGATTGCCACTTCTTCCGTGGGAATCGCGGTGCATTGGCTGATTGGATTGCCGCTTCTTTCCGCGATGACCTTTGGTGCTTTGATTTCTGCGACAGATCCTGTTTCAGTGCTGGCCTTGTTTAAAGATCTTGGCATCACAAAACGGCTTGCCATTCTGATTGAAGGCGAAAGCCTTTTCAATGACGGAACCGCGGTGGTTCTGTTTCAGATTTTGGCAGCGGCAGCGCTGACGAGTGGAAACATCCAAGTGGGGGACGGTATTCGACAATTTCTGGTGGTGGTAGCGGGAGGAGCGGGGTTGGGCTTTGGGCTTGGCTACTTTGCGGGTAAAATTACTCAGCAAGTCGATGAACCCAGAATCGAGATTACGCTTACCACGATTCTTGCTTATGCTGCCTACCTGCTCGCGGAGCACCTCCGCGTTTCCGGAGTGATTGCCACGGTGGTGGCAGGCTTGATGGTGGGCAATTTTGGTGCGGAAATCGGCATGAGTGCCCGCACGCGAGTCGCCATCTGGGCGTATTGGGATTACATCGCGTTTGTTGCCAATTCCCTGGTGTTCCTTCTGGTTGGAATTGAAGTGCATATCGGTGACCTGATTAGTTCTTGGAAGGCTGTGGGAACTGCTTTGGCAATGGTGCTGGCAGGCCGTGCTTTGGCTGTTTATACCTTATCGCCCGTATGCAGGCTCGCCGGGCAGGGCATTCCCGCCAAATGGCAGCATCTGATCGTTTGGGGCGGTCTTCACGGCGGCCTTTCCATCGCTTTAGCCCTCAGCTTGCCAGTAACGTTTCCAGGGCGCGGAGCCATTCTCCAAATGACATTTGGGGTGGTCGCATTTTCCATTGTTGTGCAAGGGCTCAGCCTGAAGCCGGTGCTCCGGTTTCTTCATATCGAAATGAGACGCGAAGGCAAGTTTGATCGCGCCAGGGTGAAGCTGATTGCCTTGAAAGCAGCACGGGAAGAGTTGGAATTGTTGCAGCACAACAGCATTGTGACGCAGTCCACTTACCAAAATCTGGAAAAAGAACTGGAGAGCAGCGTAAACAACGCGCAAAGCGAATTAGCGCAAATTGAAGCCACTCAGCCGGCGGCTGTCCAGGAGGAGATTCGAACCGCTCAAATAAGAATCATCTCAGCGCAGAAACATGCGATCCACCGTTCCATCAACGATGGCCTCATCTCGCCTGGAACAGCAGAGGAATTGCTGGAGCCTGTGGATCAGCGCTTGGATGAATTACGAAATCCCCACTCAGACCAAACAGAATGACTGAAGACACAATCCTGTTCCGTTGCTTTGTTATTAATTAAGCATGGGGCGTATTCGGGTCTTATCGGATGCCGTAGCCAACCAGATTGCCGCTGGAGAAGTAGTGGAGCGGCCTGCTTCGGTGGTGAAAGAACTACTGGAAAATTCCTTGGATGCGGGTTCTACTTCCTTTCGCGTCGAGATAGAAAGCGGAGGGCGGCGGCTGATTCGCATAGTGGATGACGGCTGCGGCATGCTCCGTGATGATGCACTGTTAGCTTTTGAGCGACACGCCACCAGCAAGCTCCATAGTGCCAAAGACCTTCTTTCCATTGCGACGCTAGGATTTCGCGGCGAAGCGCTGCCTTCCATTGCTTCCGTTTCCCGTCTCCTGTTGGAAACGCGTTCGGAGGAGGAAACCACAGGCAGCAGGATTGAGATTGCAGGAGGAAAAATTCTGAGTGTGGGAGAAATTGGAGCAACGCGTGGGACGGTGATTACCGTGCGCGACCTGTTCTTCAATGTTCCGGCGCGCAAGAAGTTTTTACGTTCAGAACAAACGGAACTTGCCCATATTGCTTCCTTGGTAACGCACTACAGCCTGGCGCATCCGGACAAAACATTTGAGCTGCTCAACGGCACGGCGGAGCTATTACATGCCACGCCGGTAGATACCTTGCGGGAGCGCGTGTTTCAGGTATTCGGCGCAACTCTTTTGGAAGAGTTAATCGAACTTCCCGGTACGGAGCGCAAACTGGAATTGCCGGAAGAAGGGGACCGGCATTTTCGGCTCACCGGATTTGTTTCCCGGCCGCAGGTGCAAAAGAACAATCGCAACTCCATTTTTATTTTTGTGAACGGCAGATTGATTCGGGACAAGTTGCTGCTGCACGCCCTTTCGGCGGCCTATCACAATCTGATGCCGCCCGCGTGTTTCCCCTTTGCGCTGCTGTTTCTGGATTGCGACAGCGAAGAGGTGGATGTGAACGTCCACCCTTCCAAAACGGAAGTGCGATTTCGCCACGGAAGTTTTGTGCATGATTTTGTTCGGGATGCCATACGAGAGCAACTGATGTTGAGCCGCCCTGCTCCTGC
Organism: Bryobacterales bacterium; assembly: GCA_963791675.1. Lineage (GTDB taxonomy): Bacteria > Acidobacteriota > Terriglobia > Bryobacterales > Bryobacteraceae > JALYXI01. Next base: position 290,438 of record CAWBTD010000022.1, on the reverse strand, counting down.
CTTTGTGACATCTCCTATTCCACAGAGAGCGCCACAGCCGGCAGCGGAGCTGCCTTACTCCGAATTTACACAGGCTTTAGAAAACCAAAACTTGGCAGAGCCTTCCCCAATCCCTTCCCTCTCCGCGACTTCTCCAACCACCGCGCCAGTGTTTGCATTGCGCCCTGAACCCGGTTCCGCACCCCGCTTCCAATGGGATCAGCCACTAGCTCCCACTCCTGCTGCCGCACCAGAAACCACGCCTTTAAAGCTGAAAGCGCCCGATACACATGGCGCTTTTCCCGTGAACTCGCTTCCTGCCGCGTCGCTGAGTGGCTTGGGCGATCTGCGGCCCTTAGGGCAATTGCATGAAAGCTTCATCATTGCCGCAGGCCGCGATGGGCTTTGGATTGTGGACCAGCATGTGGCCCATGAGCGCATTTTGTTCGAAAAAGTGTTGGCGCAACAAGCAGCAGGAAAAGTGGAAGCACAGAGCTTGCTGCTGCCGCTGGTGCTATCCCTTACGCCAAGCCAGCAGATTGAATATGCACGTATTGCGGACGAGTTAGCTTCGGCGGGATTTGAAACAGAACCGTTCGGGCGTGGCACCATTGCGGTGAAAGCCGCTCCAGCCGCCGTCAGCCCTGCTGATTTGGAGCGAGCCATATTCGAGATTTTGGAAGTATCCGAAACGGAACTGCGCAAAGTCTCCTTAGCGGATCTCCGCCGGGGCATTGCCGCGTCGTTAGCATGTCGCGCTGCCATCAAAATCAACACACGCTTAGACCAGAGCAAAATGGAGTGGCTACTGCGGGAATTGGCTGCTACCGATTACCCCATGGCGTGCCCGCATGGAAGACCGATCGCCATGCAGTACAGCACGCGGGAAATTCTGAAGGCGTTCCACCGCATATAAAATCTGTTTGTGGCTCCCCTATTCTCCAGTGCCGATATGGCGCTCGCACAACGATTGGAACAAGGGCATGTTGCTTCGGGTCTGGGATTCGTGCAAGCTCACCAGCAGCAACACCCGGATTCAGTAGCTAGCGCGGAAGCGGTGGGAGGTGGTTGGGCGATGTTTCAGGGAGTTGGCCTGCCCGCTACACAAGCGCTCGGCATCGGCATGAATGGTCCGGTGCTGGCAGAAGAGTTGGACTGTTTAGAGAAATTCTTTTTTCAGCGTGATTCCCCGGCTGTGCTGGACTTATGTACGCTTGCTCATCAAAGTATCTGGGCATTGGTGCAGGAGCGTGGTTACGCCGTGCGGGAAGTTAGCAATGTTCTGGTCAGGCGTCTTGCTTCTGATGAGCAGTTTGCTGCGCCGCCGCCCTCTTTCCAGATTTCCGCTGTTTCTCCTGATGGTATTTCCCATTGGGTAAAACTGGTAATGCAAGGTTTTCTGGAAACAGAAGTGATTCCCGAAGATTACGGTGCCATGATGTCCGTTGTGCCGCCCCATCAACACTCTTATTTGTGCAGTGAGCAAGGCGAGGGCGTTGGCGCGGCTGCGATGAATATCCATGAAAAGCTTGCCACCCTCTATGGAGATGCCACGCTTCTCCAGGGCCGGCGACGTGGCATTCAATCTGGATTGATCTACTATCGGCTTCACGCTGCTGCGAAGCTTGGCTGTGATCTGGCTTCTGCTTCCGTTTGGCCGGGTACTAGTTCGCATCGCAATTACGAACGGGCCGGATTTCAGTTAGTATATGCGCGTATTATGGTGAGCCGTGAATCGAAAACCTAAAGGTATCTGCTATTAGTCGGATCTTTGCCAAGGTTGCAGAAACTTCCGTAATTCCTGGTTGACCCGCTCCGGCTTTTCCTCATGAGGAAGATGCCCACACTGAGGGAGAGAAACAAATTCCGGATGTTTTGCCATTTTTGCCCAAACTTCGCGAAAGTTCCACATCTTGCCGCCGATGGCAAAGTCCTCTCCCCAGAGAACTAATGTGGGGCATTTGATCAACGAGTTTTTGTCTGCTTCATCTTGCGCCACATCTTCCTCACCTGCGCGGTAATCGCTGAATGCTCCACGCAGTGCGCCGGGTTGGGAATATGCTGCCACATATACAGCGAGTTCTTCCGGCGTGAAGAGTTCCGGGTTGTAACACCAGCTTTCAAAAATGAATCGAAGCCAGATTTCTTCCCTTCCACTAATCAATGCCTCGGGAAGATCCGGTACGTTGTTGAAGATAAAGAACCAGTGCCCTCGCGCGATGTTAGCGTCCATGCGTTGAAAAATGGTTCGGGTCGGAATGTTATCCATCACCACTAAGCGCTCTAAGGATTGCGGATAATCCTTGGCGAATCGTGTAGCTACTCGTGCCCCGCGATCATGCCCCACCATGGCAATCTTGTTGTATCCCAGGTATTGCATCAACTCATAAATGTCACGTGCCATGGTGCGCTTGTCGTATCCACTTTGCGGTTTCGCTGTTGCGCCATACCCGCGCAGGTCTGGAGCGATGATTCGGTAATTGGAAGCTAACGCGGCAATCTGGTGTCGCCAGCAGAACCATGTTTCGGGAAAACCATGGAGTAGAAACACAGGTGGACCTTCTCCCGCCTCCACATAATGCATTTTCAAGTTGTTGACTTCCGCTGTGTGGTGCTGAATGGGAAAGTTGAACATTGTCGTCCGGAACGATAGCAACTCCCACGCCGCTAGTAACTGGGAAACGTGAGTATTCATGCACTGGAACATTGTCTTACTTTCCAGTAGTTACTTTTACCTTCTTCGGAAACATTCAAACCGAGAATAATCCAAATAACTGTCACAAACGCAATGGCTGCCATTGCCCATGGGGATGTAGGTAAATCAGCAGAATCGGAACGATCACGTAAAGTTCTGCCATTCCATCAGAAAACGCTTCCAGTCTGGCAGTCGAGTGCATTTGCTGAGGCGCGGGCGTAACAGGTTCGATTGCAGTGCGAAGTCTGGAGGAACTGAACGAGCACGGTCACTTTGAGCTATTCTGGATCAATTATGAAAAAGCTGGTCGTCGCTTTTGTGGGTTCTGCTCTGGTTTTTGCACAGAGCAAGGTTGATGAAGCTACGGATGGCCGGATGCGCAGCGAAGAGCTGGAGCATTCGCAAATTATGCATACTCTTCACATGCTGACGGACCGCTATGGACCTCGCGTGACTGGTACGCCGAACCATGAACAGGCAGCCAAATGGGCTGTAGCGGAAATGACCCAATGGGGAATGCAGAACGGTCACCTGGAACCATGGACGTTCGGCCATCCCGGTTGGCTGAATGAGCGGGCGTCCGGATTCATTGTGGCTCCTGTAAAGGAAAATCTGAAATTTGAAGTATTGGCATGGACTCCTTCCACGAATGGGGTGGTGAACGCTTCCACGATTCAACTCATACCGCCACAAGGTCCTGAAGCTCCGGCTCCTGCCGGTGCTCGCGGTGGAGGGGCAGGGCCGCGCGGTGCTGCCGCTCGCTTAGGCCCCACAAAAGAAGAGATGGAAAAGTGGGTGGCGGAAAACCAGGAAAAGGTGCGCGGCAAAATTGTTTTGATTGGGAAAGCGGCGGTGATCCCGGTTAGCTTCGATGCTGTCTCCAAGCGGCGGCCTGACGATCAGGTAAATGCGCAATACGATGCGGCGAACCCAAGCGGCCCACGCGGGGGGTTCGGGCAGGGAGCACGCGGCGGCGAGCGTCCTCCGGCTGATCCAAATCGTTTAACCGCTGTGCAAACGGCGGAAAAGCTGGATGCCATGTTGTTGGCGGGTGGCGCTGTGTTGCGCGTCAATGATGCGGCTCGCCCGGAAGGAATTATTGTGGCGCAGCAGCACCGGGCATATGATCCTTCCAAAACGGTGCCCACCGTGATTCTTCGCAATGATGATTTTGGACGCGTGGAACGTTTGCTGGCAGACGGAGAAGACTTGAAAATGCAGTTCGAGGTAGTGAACCAGGTTTATCCCGAAGGCAAGACCAGCTATAACGCCGTTGCCGAAATTCCTGGAACTGACAAAGCCAGTGAAGTGGTGATGCTAGGGGGACACCTGGATTCCTGGCACAGTGCTACCGGCGCAACAGACAATGCGATTGGCTGCTCCATCATGATGGAAGCCGCACGGTTAATTGAGAAGATGGGCGGCAAACCGCGCCGCACGATTCGAGTGGCTTTGTGGTCTGGGGAAGAGGAAGGGCTTCTTGGATCGCTTGCCTATGTCAAGGAACATTTCGGCACGGCGGAAAATCCGAAACCGGAATGGGCAAAGTTAGACGCCTACTTTAATGTAGACACTGGTACGGGAAGAATTCGCGGCGCTGGCGTTTTTGGACCGCCGGAAGCCGCCCAGGTGCTTCGCCCTGTGTTCGCGCAATTTAAGGAATGGGGCGTCGCTGGCGTAAGTACCACGAACAGCCGCGCCACAGGCGGAACGGATAGTACTTCCTTTAATAACGCCGGACTTCCTGGAGTCGGGTTTTCTCAGGACCCAATCGAATACAACACCATGACGCACCACACCAACCTGGATACGTATGAGCGGATCATTCCGGATGATGTGAAGAAAGCCGCTGCCATTGTGGCGGCGGCAGTTTGGCATGTGGCGAACATGGAGGAAATGGTCCCTCGTTTCTCCAAAGACGCGATGCCTAAACCTGTAGCAGCACGTTGAGGGAGGGAAACTAAGCCGGAAGGTTCCGGCTTAGTTGTCTTTCTTTTGGTGCGGCATCTCCAGCTTCATTTTGGGCAAGCCGAGATTTTCGTTCAGCAAGGCTAAGTCTTGCGGGCTCACAGTTCCCATGATCTGCACGATACTCAGTTCTTTTGGCTCGGCGCTGATGACCACTAACCCGTTTACCTGGCCGTTGCTGCCGGACCTCAAATAGATTTGGGAACTCTCAACCCCTTCTTCATGTTTTTCTTTCACATCCACAATACGTGACCAACCGGAACCTTGCAGTTGAGCACGTATGGGCTGAAGTTCAGCGTCCGAGTATTGTCCCTTTTTCTCAAATTCAAACGTTTTCACTTTCACGCTTGTGATACCGCTAATCAGCTTTTTTACGCGTTCATCCGCTGATTTTTGGGTGGTCAGGAATTGGGAGGCAGTTTGGAGCGCAGCGCCGTCCAGGTTGATATCGGATGAGTCCGTCGCTTTTGCCGCTAACGGTTCCAGTGATTTCAGATCCAGCGATTGAGCCGTGACAAAAGCAGGCAATAAGAAGAGTAGAAATAGTTTCATTGAGTGTGCCTCCGAAAAATAACCTGGACTTGATTTTGTGTTCGTTGCAGCTTTTCCGATGTGAGTTGAAGTGCAAAAAGGAGTTTTTCTCCGGCTTCCTTTTGCTGCTGTGCTTGGTGGTGTTGCCATCCCAAGGAGCCTAAAGTAGCTACCATGAGTGCTGCTGCCGTCGCCAATTTCCATCTATTCCACCAAGGAATCACAGGAGGTGTTAAGTCCCTGGATGGCGGTTTTCGACGCAAAGCTTTGCGCAGGTCGTCTTCAAGAGAATCAGAACTCATAACGAAACCTTTTCCAACTTACCGCGAAGCAATGCTAAAGCACGGTGAAGCTGGCTTTTCACCGTGCCCACGGGAATTTCCAGAATCTCCGCAATCTCCATAGGTTCCAAATCTTCCTGGTAACGGAGAATCACCACAATTCTGGCGTGTTCCGGCAGAGAGGCCACTAGTTTACGAAGTGATTCTGAAAGAAGAATATCCGTGGAAGTATCCGGCGAGGTCCACTCTTCGTACACAGAAGGTTCCACTGCTATATCTTTGCTATGCCGACGAGAGTAATCTATGCAGCGGTGAGAAGTGACACGGCGGAGCCAAAAGCGTACATGTGCAGCAGATTGCAGTTCCGGAAGCTTATGATACAGGTACAAAAATACATCTTGTGCCAAATCCTCTGCTGCCGCACGATTGCGAAGAAAATGGTAAGCCAAACTAAACACCATCTGCTGGTGCTCCTGCACCAGCTCACCGAGGTCCACACCCTTAGTTACGCATGGACCCCGACAAGCGATGGCAAAATCTTTTTGTTAGCTAAGAGGAAGGGAAGAAAGGAACTAGGCTGCTCGTTTTCCAATCATCATGCGATAGATCAAGAGCAGCAGAAACGCCCCCACTACCGCCATTACAAAGCCAGCGGGCTGGCCTTCCTGGTACATGCCTAGCATTCGCCCTAGGTAACCGCCTAAAACTGCTCCCGCCATTCCTATAATGCTGGTGATCAGAAAACCGCCAGGGTCTTTCCCGGGCATCAATAGCTTTGCTACTGCGCCTACGATCAATCCGAAAATAATCCATCCAATGATGCCAAACATGTTCCTCCTTTATTTCAGTTGAGCTTCAACCGCCAAGAAGATAGCACTTTCATTGCCGATCTACCTCAAAAGCGGTAAGTGTTTTGCTGGAAAGAGTTCGATTGAGGTTAGTTTTCTGAGAAAACCGTTGGGGCTTATTTGTTTTCTGCTGTTTGCCTTCTGGCTGCTTGCCGCGTTCGCTGCTTCCCCTGCGGCGGAGTTGATTCCTTTGAGCGGAAATGTCACGCCGGTTCACGATCCGGCCATCATCAAAGAAGGTGAATTTTACTATGTGATGGGCTCCGGTGGCGTGATCCGCCAATCCAGGGACCTTCATCAGTGGAGAATTACGGATCAGCTTTTTCGACGGCACCCACGTTGGTTTCGAGAGGAAATTCCGGGTTTTCAAGGGGGAATCTGGGCGCCGGATCTTTCCTTTTACAACGGACGATTTCGCGTGTATTACGCAATATCCACCTTGGGGCATCGGGATTCCGCCATCGGGTTAGCTACCAACAAAACCATGAATCCGGCGAGTCCGGATTACCGATGGGTCGATGAAGGCATGGTGTACCGGACTTTTGAGGATCGAGATGATTTCAACGCCATCGATCCAAACTTTGTGATGGATGACCAAGGTCGTCAGTGGTTAGATTTTGGAAGCTATTGGAGTGGCATCAAGATGCGCCGGATTGACCCGGAAACAGGCAAACTCTCCTCAGAGGACAGAAAGCTCTATTCTTTAGCAAATCGCCAGAAGACAAAATGGACTTCCCAGTATCGAAGACCGGAAGACCCAAACTCCATTGAAGCCCCGTTCATTGTGAAGCATGATTCGTTTTACTACCTGTTTGTTTCTTTTGACCTTTGCTGCCGTGGCGTGAATAGTAACTACCACGTCGTGGTAGGACGATCCTCCTACCATCACAGGAAAATATGTGGACGCCTAAGGAGTGCAGATGATGAAAGGCGGTGGAACGCCTGTGATTTCCGGCACTACCGAATGGCGGGGCCCAGGCCATCAAGGGTTGCTGATGCAACCCGGCGGGCCAGACCTCATGGTGTTTCATTCTTACGATGGCGTGGAAGGAAAACCATACCTGAAGATTTCCACCATTCAGTGGGAAAACGGGTGGCCCACGGTAGCGCCGCTTCCTGGAAAGCTGCTGCCTCTGCCGGAAGATCCCGACTATGCCAGAAAATAACTTGGTGTTATAACTTCATCCGTTCCAGCTTGCGATACAGCGTTTTCCGTTCGATTCCTAGAATTTGAGCCGCACGGCTCTTGTTTCCGCCCGTGGCGGCCAGAACGCGACGGATCTGGTCCTGTTCGGCATCAGCCAAAGTTTCCACGTTATGGTCGCGTGGCTCCATCGCTGCCAGTGCTTCATGAACGGCTTCGCTGGTAATGAACCCGCCAGGAGCCAGAATCGTCAGCCGCTCAATTAAGTGCTGCAGTTGCCTTACATTTCCTGGCCATGTTTGTTCCTGCATAGTCTTTACGCCGGAATCCATAAGTCGGGCATTCTGACCGTACTTCCCGTTGTAATAGTCCAGGTAGAAGCGGGCAAGCAATGGCACATCGCCGCGGCGTTCCCGCAGGGGTGGCAACTCAATTCTCACCACATTGAGCCGGAACCATAAGTCCTCGCGGAATTTACCCTCATCCACCCTCTTTTGTAGATTCCGGTTGGTGGCCGCGATCACACGCACATCCACCGGCTTCGCACGGGCCGCGCCAACAGGTCGAACTTCCCGCTGCTGCAGAAAGCGCAACAGTTTCAACTGGAAGTTCAAATCCACTTCGCCAATTTCATCCAGCAGCACGGTTCCGCGATTTGCGGTCTCAAAAACGCCTGCACGATCACGATCCGCTCCGGTAAACGCCCCACGCATGGCTCCAAACAACTCGCTTTCAATGAGTGTTGGGGCAATTCCGGCGCAATCCACCGGCACAAAGGGGTGCGAAGCCCGGTTGCTATAGCGATGGATCATGCGGGCAATCAGTTCTTTGCCGGTGCCGGTCTCCCCTTCAATGATCACTGTGGCATCCGTGGGGGCCACCTTGGAAACGGTTCTGTAGATTTCCACCATGCCTGCCGAAACACCGATCATTTCGGTATCCGGCATGTCTTCCATCTCGACTTCCTTTTCACGATGCGCACGGACGGTTTCCGCTCGCTGAATGGTTTCCAACAATCGCTCCAAGTCAAACGGCTTGGCCAAGTAATCAAAGGCACCGCCTCGCGTAGCGGCCATTACGGTTTCCATGGTGCCGCGGGCGGACATCAGAATTACGGAACAATCCGGGTCCTGGGCGCGTGCCGCGTTCAAGATATCCAACCCGGTTCGGTCATCTACGTACACATCGGAAACAATGATCGGATACGTGTTTTGTGCCAAACGCTCCAGCGCGGTGCGCGTAGAGGAATCCGCATCTACTTGATATCCCTCAAATTCTAAAAACGTGGTGATCGTGGTGCGGACACTCGCATCATCTTCAACCAGCAAGAGCTTCGTCATGTGTTGTCTCCGTAAAACGATCTTCCTGGTCCTTGTATTGCAATTGGTAAAGCTTCCAATATATGCCGTGCAACGCCAAAAGTTCCTGATGGGTGCCGGATTCGCGTAACTGAGCTTTGTGCATGACCAGGATTCTGTCTGCACGCTGAATAGTGGAAAGGCGGTGCGCGATGATAATGGATGTTCGGCCTTTCACCATATGTGTTAGTGCTTCTCGCACGCGGAATTCCGTTTCCGTATCCACGCTGGAAGTGGCTTCATCCAGTATCAGAAAACGAGGCTGGTGTGCCAAGGCACGCGCAAAGTTAATCAGTTGTTTCTGACCTGTGGAAAGGGACGTGCCGCGCTCGCGAATCGGCTGATCAAACCCCTCCGGCAGAGTTTGAATAAAATCCATCAGGTTGACCTGCTCCGCCGCATCTCGTATATCCTCATCCGTCACAGTTTCCGTGCCGAGTCGGATGTTATCTGCTACTGTCCCGGAAAACAGATAAGGGTCTTGCAACACCACTCCGAACTGTTTACGTAACTGAAGCGGGTCCATTTGCTTGACGTCCACACCGCCAATCCGTATGGACCCTCGCTGCACGTCATAGAACCTGAGCAACAGGCTGATCAGTGTGGTTTTTCCTGCGCCTGTGTGTCCTACAATCGCCACTGTTTCCCCGGGCTGAATGGTGAAGCTAACATCACGCAGCACCCAATCTTCGTCTTTGTAGGCAAACCAGACATGGTCAAACACAATCTCAGACGCTTGGCCGGGGCTTACACAATCCTCTTCCGGCGCGCAAATTCCCACAGGGGTATCCAGCAAGTGAAAGATTCGTTCAGAAGATGCCATGGCGGCCTGAAGAATGTTGTACTTCTCGCTAAGGTCCTGGATGGGACGAAAAAAACGCAGTCCGTACTGAAGAAATGCGACAACAACGCCCAGGGAAAGCACTCCGTTTTTGACCCGCCATCCGCCATAGGAAAGAATCATGGCAAGTGCCAGGTAAGCCAGAAACTCCACGACGGGGTAAAACCAGCCGTATGCCACAATGGTGTCCTTGTAAGCATCCATGTGTTCCCGGTTAATGGTTTCAAACTCTTCCCTGCTGCGAGCTTCCCGATTGAACAGTTGCAGCACCACCATGCCGGTGATGTGTTCCTGTAAATAAGCGTTAATGCGGGCAATAGCAACCCGGATACGGCGATACCCTCCAGCAACCGTTTTTCGGAACAAAGAAGTTGCGTACACCACCACAGGCAATACGGCGAGCATCACAACAGTAAGGCCAACGCTCATGCGGAGCATGGCGGTCACAATGAAACTTAGGGTCAGTAAGTCGCCTAAAATAGTGACAAGCCCGGACGCAAACAGATCGTTTAACACATCCACGTCAGTGGTCAGGCGCGTCACCAGGCGACCAATCGGATTCCGGTCAAAGAATGCCAGATCGAGCTTCTGAATATGGCTCATCAACTCACGCCGGAGATCAAACATAGCAAGCTGGCCGACGTACTGCATCAGGTACATTTGGCCAAACTCGGTTAGGAAAATCCCTAATATCACGATCAAATACAGCAACGCAATCTGAGAAAGACCAGTAAAAGGATCAGGAGAAAGCCAGCGATCCAGAGGGGTAGAAACCCCTGTCGGGTCCAGATACCGGTCTACCGCCAGCTTTGTCAACAAGGGACCGCACACCTGACATACGGAATAGGCCAGCAGACAAATTAACGAAAGCGTAATGCGAGCGCGATACGGCTGCATGTACCGGAGCAGACGCCGCATAAGCCGCCCGTCATACGCTTTGCCGAGAACCTCTTCTTCCACTTCTTCAGGGTAGCGAATTCGAGGAACTGGCTGGGCAGGGTGGCGTAGGTTTTTGGGGGAATAGCCAGTTTGAACTTGGTAAACGCTGCGCCATTGATCATTTTCTGTCGACTGCTCGATTGGGCGACGCTCAAGCCTCCCCCGCACTGCGGCCTTTCGGTCATCGGCATAACAGAGAGGCGTTTATGGCTGGTCGTAGAAATAAGTCTTGCGCGCTCTTACGGTGAGATCTGGGCGCATCACCTTGACCCTCACTTCGTGTCGAACTTTGCCGCTTAGCCGCTCCGGCCGAAACCCAACTACATAGCGACGACGCAGATCTTTTTCAAGGCGGGACACAATTGTTTCGTATTCACTCCCCAGCGCCCGGAATGTCGTCCCGCCGGTCTCTCCGACGAACCGGTAGAGATCAGGCGCAAAGGTTTTTCCAAAAGCACTTTGATACTGAATTGCATACACGACGGTGCTCGCTTTCGCTGCCTCATCAGCTGCCTGCCGCCAAGTCTTGGTACTACCGCTATCGAGTCCATCAGTAAGAATCAACAGAGCCTTGCTGCCTTTCAGCGACTGCATCTGCATTCTCGCAGTGTCGTAAAGGGCATTCCACAGCGGGCTCGAACCACATACTGACATCGGTTTTAACTCTGCTGTGCTCCTGCGCTTTTCACACGGTTGCCCAAAAAGTTTGCCAGGTGGCTCTGCCAGTCGCCTATCGATTTCGCTGTCCGCTTCTGTGAGGTCTACCCACGTCCTGACCTCCTCCGCTATAGAGACGACAAAAGCTCGATCGCCTGGGCGGAGGATACGCCTCAGCAACTCCAATGCGGTCTTACGGTGTTCCGAAAGGTGTTGCTCTTGGCTGGCGCTGGCATCAATCAGAACACCCAAAGTCACAGGTAAATCTTCATCGATCCAGAAATTCTGAATCGTCCTCCGAACGCCATTGTCATAAACAAGGAATTCCCCACGCGTTAGGTCTTTCACGGCAGCACCGTTCGCATCCACAACCGTGCAAGGGATGGTCACCAGTTCGACATTGGAGCGGAATGCGGGTGACCCGTCCTGCGCCAATGCAGCGGAAACAATGACACCCATGATTGAGCTGGCGATCTTGAATGTCGGAAACAACTACGAGCGATTGTCTCATGCCTCACCGTGATACGAGTCGGGCGTGGTACGGTTTCTCGTTAGTTCTTGTCCGGCTTTTCTGCACGATCGACAATGACTGCCTGAATCGGAACCTTCGCGGCTTCGAGCTTCAGGCCAAGTTGTTCCGGAAGTGCGGCGAAGAGGGATGGCTGGTCACTCGATGAGTCGTCGGCCAGTGCCCAATTGAGCTCGAAATCGTATCCACCGGTCAGACCGGTCTTATCCACGACAAGCCTTCCAGCATCCGAAAGAATTTGGGCGAGCACCTCCATCCGGACATTCGTCGCTTTGAGGTGCCTGTTGTCTCCCTGAAGCCTGGCCTCCTTATCCGGAACTGCGATGGCCATCTTCGATCCGTTCTTCGCCATGGCCAGCGCATAGCCCGACACCTCGCGTGTTTCGCGATGAATAGCCAACCTGAACCGGTCGGCCAGCAGGTTCTGCATCATTTTCTTTAGGAACTGTCGGCAATCCATCTGACCCGATGGCCCGAAATATCGCGGCGCGCCACACTGATCCTGCGGATGCGTAGCGTACTCCTCGGGGATTTTCGCAGTAATGTCCCAACGGTCCGAACCAATCCAGTTCGGACCTCCAATCACCTCACTGCCATCAACGCCCCAAGCTATCGCAATGAGCCTCTTAAGCGCGATATTGTGAACCAGATAACGACCGTTTTCGGCGTTCATGGTAGCGTTGTGATCCTCGACTGCCACGCGGATCGACGCGACTTCGAACTCTTGCGCCGTAACCACGTTCGCCAAAGCCAACAGCAGTGCGAGTGCTTTCACGGCGGTCCTCCTTGCTTACACTCAGAATACGCCTACTAAGCGGTGCGTGGCATCACCATCTCATATCAGTGCCGTTGGTAGCCCGGAAAGGGCTTCGCCGAGATTCCCTCCTGCCTAGTCGGGCAGCGTAGAGTGGGATGCAAGCGGTTCCTCTCTAAGCGCTCATTCCACGGGATGGCCTAGCGCAATGGCGTTGTCGTGTACGCGAAGATCGCGTGTGGTGATAGTCACCAGAGCGGGCGGGTCACCCAGGGCTTCCGCTGTAGCCAGATGAATGGCGTCTAAAGTGCGGATCGGTTCCACGGGAAAGGGGCGTCCGGCGTGAGCGAGGATTGCTTCGGTAATGCTCACGATGTGACAACGTCGAGTAAATCTTTGCAGCGTAAGGATTGCCTTTCGCTCCTGCTGCGCCGTGATCCTGCCCGAGAGGCGGGCGCGAAGTACGGCGCGGCTGGCTTCTGCCACGGTCAGAGCAGACGTGACGCGCTGGCCCTGCGCACGAATTGACGCTTTGGCTGCCGTATCGCCTTCCAGCAAAGCCGCTACCAGGGCGCTTGATTCTATATAGCGCCTGACAGGAACATCCTCGGCTGGAGCCGGGGAACTACCGGGCTGCCGAGTGAGGCGTGACGAAACCGCTTTACGCTTCGTCACGGTCCTGGTCAATCAGGGCGGTTGCTGTTCCCGCAGGAAGTCCAATCTTCGGACAATCTTCCAATGGGTCACCTTCCTCAACAGGCGGGGTGATCACGCCAGAAGCAATCATGCGGTCGAATTGGCTGGTCCGGCCGGGCCGGTCGGCGACCGCCGGAACAAGCTCGGCTACAACCCGCCCGTGGGCAGTGACTACCACACGCTCCCCGGCCTCCATTCGCCGAATATACCGGCTAAGATTGTCCTTTAATTCGCGTATACCAGTTTCCATTGGCCTGATTATAGCTACATCTAGCCACAGGTGCGTAAACCTCGGCCATGACGATTAAATATGCTTCTAGTTCTCCAAATTTATGGCGAGTGTATTAAAGAATGACGAACAGCGCCACGCCGGTCACGTTGAGTACGGCGTAAACTGAGGACCAATGCGTTCTCTGGTTATCCCGGGTTTGCTCGCGCTTGTGGCCACGGTGACGTTCTGCCAAACGGCTACGCAGAAAATGTCATTTGATGTAGCTTCTGTGAAGGCAAGTCAACGTCTTGTCGGTCCGGATTACAACAATCAGCTAACATTTTTACCGCGTGGGATAACAGGGAGAAACGTAACTTTAAGAAAGCTGGCCGCCGCAGCCTATCATCTGCAATTGAATCAAATAGTCGGCCAAAGCTGGCTTGACCAAAACGAATACGATCTGCAAGCTCAGGCGAGCGTTTCGGTGCCCACGGAAAACCTTGGCATTGATGCTACGAAACCTGCTTGCAGAAAGATTCCTTCTGAAGCAGCACGGCGAGATAAGAAACATGCGCGTTTTGGAACTTGTTATCGATAAAACCGGTCCCAAGATCCAACTTGCAAGAGCCGATGACAAGCCGGTGTCAGGACGTGGGTCGCACTTCCACGGGGATATGCACCAACTCGCTGACTTAATAGCCGTCCAGTTGACCGTTCCAGCGCCCACAGATCCAATAAGTCCAGCTATAGCGGGCGGCTCTCAGGTTCCAGTGTTGGACAAAACAGGTCTTACTGGAATTTATGACTTCGACTTAAATTTCAAACCGGAATTAGGCACCGACGGTTTCACCATGTGGCAGAGAGTTCTTCAGAATCAACTGGGACTTAAGCTGAACCTCCGCAGGGGAGAAGTGCCCGTTATTGTCGTTGAGGACGCATTGCGTATCCCTACCGGAAACTAACAACTCAGAAGGTACCGCTAATGGAGAGTGTGGCCGAGCAGTCAACTTGGCCTAGCACAGCACACGAACCAGTGGCTCTCACCCGATAATTTTTGGCTTGTATGGGATCGTAACTGATTCCAACTCTGGAGTAAGCGTTTGTGGAGTTTGGAAGTTCAAGGGAGAAACGGTCGATCAGGTAGTCCGGCAGCTTATTGTCCAACTTGGTTTTAAACCATAGTTCATTTACCAAGTGTTGTAAAAAATCCGGGTCGACGACTTGTTTTCCATCAGGCCCTATCATTACAAACCCCATTTGATCAATATGGATATTGCAAATATCAGGCGCAACTGCACAGTGGAGAGAAGTGCGATCCTCAAGAGAATCGTTAAAGTTTGCAGTGATAGGGCTAACTAGTTTCGAATGAACCCGATTCGGTCGAACATCGTCAAGGCTCAATGGACGGGTGGACAAACGAGGTCGCCAGATCTCGCGAAAACCAATTCCGTGTGTTTCTGAAAAGGACTTTCGAAGTGCCCAGTTATTCGGATCGCCCTGGTTATTCCAGTGCTGTGGGTCTGCCTTGCTGCCTTCCGCGAACGCCTGATTGCCACGATCATCCTTTGCAATCCGGAGAGCGTGCAAAAGTTTGTTCTGATCATTTGTCACGAAACTGATTCCATGAAGCGTGTTCCGGCCCGCAACCAGATTAGATCCGATATAGTTTGCAATAACGATTGGTGGATTGAGGGTGGCTAATCGCTTAGCGATGGTCAAATACGTGTCACTGACGAGCGGATTCGGTAGTGGTTTCGACATTTGTCTCCCTAAAAGGTGTACTTCATCCTTTAAGTGAATTACAGGGAACCCTCGTTGCTTTAATTGTTGTCGATATTAGTAAACAATAGTACGTTTTGGTTTCATGGTTCAGGGGCAATCTTCTGTAACAGGAGTTCTGGCTCGGAACACCCAGAACACTGACCGATTGCGGTGAAGCAGGCTATACATTACCGGTTTCGTTTGTGCTTCTCGAGACTCTTTGCACCAGTTGCTCCACCCTGGAAAGAAATAGCTTCAGGATGGGAGAGGTGTTGGTTTTGCGGTAACCAATCGATAAATCGATCTTCGGCCCGAGACCTTGCAATGGGCGAGTGGTTACAGATTCTGGCAGGAAGGTCTTTGCATAAACAGGAAGGAGTGCAATGCCGCGAGTGGAAGCAATAAGAGACATAACACCACCCAGATTGTCCACTTCATGACTCGGCCTGATATGGATGCCGTTGTCTTTCAGATACCTGTCGATGGCAAACCGCAACGCGGGCGGCTTTCCCGAAATGCTGAGAGCCGTTCCAGAGATGCTGAGAAATGTCTCACCAACAATCTCTTGTAGGTCGATCCTGGTTTTAGCGGCGAGAGGATGATCGGAAGGCAGGAATACCTCGAAGTGCTCCTCGACAAGAAGCCTGAAGTCCAACTCGGGTCCCCCATCTTCCCTGCGCAGGAAAGCCAAATCGATTCTGCCATCCAGGAGGGCGGTGGCAAGCTGTGGGGAGTTCTGAGTAGAGATCACAACATGGATGTTGGGCAATTCGTCACGAAGTAATTTCAGGGCCTCAGGAAGCCATGTTGCATCATGGCCGATCATGAAGCCCAAAGCGAAAACAGGTTTTGTTGGGTGTGCTATCTGGCGCGCGGACTGCACTGCTGCTTCAGCCTGAGAAAGCATTACGCGTGCATGGTCCAAAAATATCCGGCCTGCAGGCGTCAGTTCCACGCCCTTTGCTCCTCTCAGGAAAAGCGGCGTTCCTACTTCATTCTCAAGGTCTCGGATCTGTCGGCTGAGAGATGGCTGCGTTGTGTGCAACTTCTCTTCCGCTGCCAACTTGAGGCTTCGGGCCTCGGCCACTGCCACAAAATAACGAAGATGTCTGAGCTCCAATCCGTGCCTCTGCTTAAAAAGCATAGCTGGTAAGCCTACAAAGCACTTCCTTTGGCCATCTCGAGAAGCTATTTTCAATGAAATAGGTCCTCTGATCACGAGAAGAAGTTTGTCTATGGAGTTCGGAGGGAATCAATCTATTCACTAGAAAGGTGGACCCGAATGCCTCATTCATTAGAGGGAAAAATAGCCCTGGTTACAGGTGCTTCCCGCGGAATTGGCGCAGCAATCGCTAAGCGACTGGCTGCGGAAGGTGCAGACATTGCCATCACGTATGCAAAGGATGCGAAAGGGGCCGATGCGGTTGTAAAGGCAATTCAAGGCAGCGGCCGTAAAGCGTTTGCCGTACAGGCCGACGCGGCTAATGCAGAGGCGGTGAGGTCGGCGATAGAGCAGACAGTAAAGGAACTTGGACGGATTGACGTACTGGTGAATAATGCCGGTACTGCGATTCCCAAACCGTTTGAAGAGACCACATTAGAAGAAATCAATCGAATGTTTGATATCAATGTGCGGGGAGTGCTCGTCGCAACACAGGCTGCGTTGAAGCACATGCCAGATGGCGGCCGGATCATCTCCATCGGTTCCTGTGTTGGTGAGCGCAGCATGACGCCAGGTCTTACAGCGTACTCAGCGACCAAAGGTGCGGTAAAAATGTTCACTCAGGGGCTTGCTCGTGAGGTCGGACGGCGCGGCATCACGGTCAACAACATTCAGCCTGGACCTATCGATACAGATCTCAATCCAGCATCTGGAGATTGGGCTGCACCACAGTTGGCAAATACGGCCCTTAATCGCTATGGACATGTCGATGAAGTAGCCGCTCTGGTAGCGTTTGTGGCCAGTCCTGACGCGGCATACATTACCGGCGCTAACCTGACAGTGGATGGAGGCACAAACGCCTGACCTTACGCCCGTATTGCTCTCTCAAGAGGTTGTGACAGGAGGCTCGAAGCTATGAGCAAGATTACCTGCTTCAGTGGCGAATCCCAATTCACCACTCATTTCCAATGAGTCGCCGTCCCTAACAGGCGGGGTGATCACGCCAGAAGTGATTTCAAACTCACCCGCTGGCGGTTTTTTGTGATTGTGCTTTTCGCATTCCGACCCAAGTGGGAAACATCGCCGGATCTCCCAACCACACCAGCATCCACTCCACCATTTCTTGTTTTATCTCCCGCTTCTCTGTACCTACCTTTGCATTGCGGGAAATAAACTTTGCTTGATCTTTGGCGGCAATCACCAAGTTCCGGCACAGTTTACCGAGAGCCGGATCACGTGCGTATACCTCGGTCATTGCAGTTAAAGATGCTTCTAATTGCTCCAATGATTTTGCATTGACGCCGGCCCAAGGCTGCTGCACTTCTGCCCCTGATTGCAGAAGCAATTGGCGTAGGGAACGTTCTTTCCATTCCGGGAAATCCACGCGGAGCTGTTGCCATTCCGCCGCACCAACGGAAGTCCAATTCTGTGCCGCCAAATACTCGCTTAACTGTTGACGCTTACTGGTTTTGGGCACGCCGGTAATTCGCTGTTGCTGCTTGGTGAGCGGCCAGGGTTTCCGAGAAGGCATGAGCACCGCCGGTTCCCGGTTTCACTACAAAATAGAGGTATTTGGAAGCCGCCGGAGCAAGAGCTGCCTTGATGGATTCCAGGCCGGGATTAGCAATCGGGCCAGGGGGCAGGCCGACATTTTGGTAGGTGTTATAAGGATTCGGATTCAGGAGATCAGATCGGTAAATCGTGCCGCGATACCGATGGTCCAGCAATGCCGCGTAAACAGTGGTCGGGTCGCAATCCAGCTTCATGCCCATTTCGAGGCGATTATGGAATACCGAGGAGATCAACGCCCGATCTTGCGGCGCGCGCGCCTCACGCTCCACCAAGGAAGCCAAGGTGATGGTGTTGTGAACATTTGCTGTGGTATTCAGGCTTTTCCAGCGAGCACGAAACTTATGGGTCATGTTTGCGCATAGCTGAGCTGGCGTGGTGGTGCGCACTACCCGATACGTATCCGGCCATAAATACCCTTCCAGTGAATGTGCTTCCGGGTCTAAGTCTCGAATACTGGAAGCGTCGTGCGCCGCTTCCAGGAATTGGGCTTCCGTGAAAAGTCCCAGGTTCTTGATGCTGGCCGCAATATCGAACATGTTCTGGCCTTCCGGAATGGTGACTTCGAAGTAAAAAATATCCCCTTTGGCAATCCGAGTAAAGACTTGGAGCGGAGAGGCAGGTTTTTCAAACTTATATTCACCGGCTTGCAGTTTAGCGCCAGGAGAAAATAGCCGTGCCAACAGAAATTGCCAATCATGCTCCACTACGCCGTTGCCCTGTAGCAGTTGAGCAATGGTTCGGGTGGATGTGCCATGCGGAATGGTGATGTACTTTTCGGTGGAAAACCCTTTGTAGGGAGCGCTGATCATGTAAACAGCAGCGGCTCCTAAGGCAACCGCCAGCAAAACCGCAAGCAGGAGTAACCGGAGAAACCATTTCATGAAAGACGCTCCGCTAAGGAAGAATACCGGAGCGAATCCAGGTAGCTTTGAAGCAGAAGCGTCGCGGCCATGCGGTCCACAATCCCCTTTTTGCGGTCAGGACGGGCATCGCTCTCCCGAAGGACGCGAGAAGCTTCCGCGCTGGTCAAGCGCTCATCCCACAATTTTACCGGCAGACGTAATTCACGCTCCAGGGTGGCCGCGTATTCGTGAACCCAGGCAGCTTGTGGCCCTGCCTCCCCATTCATGTTCAGTGGATTGCCTACCAAGAGCAGCGATACCTCGCGTTCCCGTGCAATACGAGCCAGTTCGGCCAGGTCGGCCCGTTTATTGCGACATTGCACTGTTTCCAAACCTTGCGCCGTCATTCCCAGTTCGTCGCTTACCGCGACTCCAATTCGTTTTTTCCCAAGATCCAAGGCCAGTATTCGCAATTTGTCCCCATTATAGACACGCGTGGTAGATTCGAAAGTATCCGTTCGTTTCAATCTGTGCAGTCCCCATTGTCTGAACTCCGCCCGGAGAACGTACGTCAATATCCGCTTCGCATTCTGGCGTTCGGGGTGTTGCTTGCCATCCTATATTACGGGCGCGTTTTTCTGATCACCGCCATTATCGCGGTCATGATCTCTTTTATTCTGGAGCCATTTGTACGTTTACTCATGCGGGCGCGGCTGCGGCGAAGCCTGGCTGCCGTGATTGTGCTGTCCATTGCCGGCCTGGTGATCTATGGAACGGGGCTTGGCATATACACACAGACGGCAGGATTAATTGCAGAGTTGCCCCAGTTAGGGGAAAGGGTTGGCAGTTTAGTGGATGCGGTGCGGCAAAAAGTGTCCAGTGTGGAGGATTCTACCCTTAAGCTGATTACTCGTCAGCCGCCTCCGCCTCCGCCTGCACCGGCCAAAACAGCGCAACGCCGGAAAACCTCTCAAAGTGCAGGAAGCGCTCTTCCCGCCATTCAGGAAGTACGAATTCACCAGGACAGCAACCCCATTGTGGATTTTATTTACCCTCGGCTGGGCAGCGTATACGAATTTTTGCTGATGGCTTCCTTTGTGCCGTTTTTGGTGTATTTCATGCTGAGTTGGGGAGATCATCTAAATCGCAATTTTCTTCAGCTCTTTCATGGAGAAAACCGCGTGATTGCCGCCAAAAGCCTGCTGGCCATTGGGGAGATTGTGCGCGCATTTGTGGTGGGAAATTTCCTGCTGGGAGTGTCGATTACCGGCGTGAGTGCCGTTGCGTTCTGGATGATTTCTGTTCCGTTTCCCTTGCTTTCCGCCGCTTTGAGCGGATTTTTGAGCTTGGTCCCTTATGTGGGTCTGCCGCTTGCCATGGTGCCGCCCGTCGTAGCAGGGTTAGGCAGTGCGATGCCCTTAACCGGAATTGCCTTGATTGTGCTGGTGGTTGCCGGATTTCACCTGTTGGCGATCAATCTTCTATATCCCAAGTTGGTCGGTTCGCGAGTCCATCTCAACCCGCTGATCGTGACATTGGCACTCATGTTTTGGGGCTTCTTTTGGAATGCCGCCGGGCTGATTCTTGCTATTCCTATCACTGCTGCTATTAAAGCGATTTGCGACAATGTGCCTAAATTGCGTTCCTATGGCCGCTTTCTAGGAAACTGAGATGCACCTTGTCTACCACCCCGAATATGATCTCAATCTGGGCGCGCATGTCTTTCCTTCTTCCAAGTTCCGGCTGATTCGAGAGCGCCTGCTCGCGGAGGGTGAGTTCACCGAAAGCGATATTCTTCAGCCGGAACCGGCTCCCACAGAAGATTTGCTGTTGGTTCATACGGAAGGCTGGGTCCATCGACTCCTCCAAGGAAAACTTTCTTCGGCAGAAATGGCACGATTAGAAATCCCCTGGTCACCTGCCATGGCCAGAGGATTTGTATTAGCGGCCGGGGGAACTACGTTGGCTGCTCGCACGGCGCTGCAGGAAAAAACGTGCTTCAACATTGGAGGCGGATTTCACCATGCTTTTCCGGCGCACGGGGAAGGTTTTTGCGCATTGCACGATGTGGCCATTGCCATCCGTGTTTTGCAGCGAGAAGGGCTGATAGAACGTGCCATGGTGATCGATTGCGACGTCCACCACGGCAATGGTACGGCTGCCATTTTTGCCAATGATTCCACTGTGTTTACGCTTTCCATCCAGCAGTTTCACAACTATCCCATGGAAAAGCCGCCGTCCAATCTGGATATTCATCTCCCGGACGGAGTGGAAGACGAAGAATATCTGGAGCGCTTAGGGGAAGGAGTACTTCCGGCGCTGGAGAAGTTCCGCCCTGAACTGGTGCTTTATGTGGCCGGAGCCGACCCTTACTACGATGACCAGTTAGGGGGCTTGCGCCTCACGCTCCCCGGATTAAAGCAGCGCGATGAACTGGTGATTGGCAGTGCATTGCAGCAGGGAGCCGCAGTCGGAATCACGCTGGCGGGAGGGTACGCCCGCCGCGTGGAAGACACCGTGACGATTCACGCGCAAACAGCACAAGTGGCTCGTTTGCTCGCTACATAGCGTGAGCAGTTTTCTTAATCAAAAAGCGAGTGAACCTGGTGAGGAAGTGGAGCAGTATAGCCAGAATCGGCACCAGCACCGCGAAACAAAGATTCCGTACCACAGTGTTCAACCACTTAGGGAGATTCACATCCCAGGCTGCTGGGAAGGGACTCTCAATCGATGACACGTAATGGTCAATCCACAACCAGGAATGCACAACGCCGAGGATCACTAAGATCAGCGCTGCCATCACTGCCACAAACAAAGTGGCCTCCTTCACTGCTTTGAAGGAGAGCGGTCCCTGCATAAACGCACTGAGCCATGTAGTGATGACCTGAGCCACAAAAGTGATGCCTAGCAGCGACCAACCAAACTGCGTCAGCACTCCTGAGGCGGAAATGACGCCGCCCAAGATCAGCAAAATGGCCATTATGTACAACAGTTCAGCCCAATAGCGTGACGCCACTTTCCACGCACTGCGAGGTACGGCAAGTTCCGTAAAACCCCACAACACGCGACCGGCACGCGTCAGCCACACACCAAAGGGGGGCGTGTTTTTATCCGCAGCAATGGCGTTGAGTACGTTTCCCGTAATTTCACTGGAGCGCGCCAGATCTTTCAACAGGGTGTGCCGATCCATCTGGTCAGGAACCAATTGCGTCCAGTTCTCCATTAGGTCTTGGTTCTGGATTTGCACAGTTCCGGCAGGCACCTGAGTGAGCGCACTGACTACCAAATTTGCCGTGGTTTGAGTCAAACGGACATTTGGCTGTTTGCCGGAAACACGGGCTAAGGCCATTTCCCGTATTTTGTTCTGGACATCGAAATCCTTCAGGATGGCCTTCTGTGCCTCGTCAATGAGTTGATTGCGAAGTTCCATGCAACCCGTGTTTGGCAGCAGGAGGGAGATCATGCGCTCTGCCGTATCCAGACGTCCCCAAAGCAAATCATTTTCACGCCAGGAGCGGTCCAGAAATGCCCCGAAATGGCCTACGGCCAATCCCTTCAATTTATTGCGGCGCTTGGTGACATCCGGCTGTAAGCGAAAGGCATCTTCCGGGCTGATGCGCACAATGTCCACACGGTCGCTTTCCCCTGTGGACGTTCCATACAGCATGGCGAACGTAGTGGAATCAAACTGATCGAAACAGATATAAAACGGACGGATAGCTTGCGCTGCTGCCTCCTGCGCAGGCGTTTCATCAGTGCTAAGTTCGGCTTCTATGTTCTGGTGAATTTCTTGAAATACCACTTCCAAACGGGCCGCTAAAATATCCCCGATATGATTCAGGTTGCTCAAGAGTTCTGAGCCCTGGTCCCGGAGGAGTTCCCTGGCTTTTTTGTTATAAAGCGTTTCCAGGTCGCGAGGGTCTGTGGCTTCCCGAAGAATGGCTTTGGTTGCCATGTTTTGCCTGGAGCCGATATTCGTCGTGTCCGGCAGTGCCGTAGGTATCACCTGGTCCAGCACGCTGCCAACTTGCTCCCAACTTCCTAGCGCATCCCGAACGATTTGCAGCACTGTGCTGTTGGGAGTTTTCGCTGCTCCTTCTTCGTGGGAAGGGCCTGCTAAGGGAAGCTCGTCATTTAACAACCTCCGCCGCAGGCTCAAAAGTGCTTTGTAACTGGCTGCGATGCGAGGTCGTATGATCCGAAGCGCGTTCATCCACTCGGGCCGTTGATCGGCTGTTACGGAAAGGCCCGCAAACCGGGCTGAGAGCGCAGCCGCTTGTGATTCATCTTCCGAAGGTCCGCCGAGTGCTGAGTACGCATCCAGCTTCCGAAGCAGAAAGCGAAGCCGCCGCAAGCGGTAAGGAAGATCGAATTTTTGAAGGAAGGCGAGAGGAAGGGCTCCTTCCTTTTCATAGTTCTCCACCCTCCATGTCCTGATAACGGCCCGCAGGGCTTTATAGCGTACCGTGCCTTCTTCAATGTTGTATGCTCGCGCTACCACAGCGGAAAGCTGGTCTGTGGTGTCGCTGGCACGAAGGCGATAGTACGAGCGAAGGCAGCGTTCTTCTTGAATCGCTTTGAACTCCGGAATCGGTTGGCAGTTTCTGCACTCTTCAGTGAAGGTGGAACTCGTAAGAATATCGCCCTCCATCTGACCCACGGCATAGTTCACACGGCCAATCAATTGATTGCGCTCCAAAGCACGGGAAAGGTCTTCCCGAATGGTTTGGTATCCCGGAATGGTAACGAGCGCATCCAGGCTATTTTTCAGAGCGTTGGGCGGCCCTTTCGGCTGTTTGTCCAATTCCGGGTGTTCCGGGCTTGGCTCCACATAGATGAGCTTACGCTCTATGGGAAGATCGCTTTCACTTTCAATCAAAGCATCAATCGCGTAGCTAAAGGGCTTGTTGTTCAGGTACCCGCCATCACCAAAGGCACGCCCGGAAAAGCTGCTATTATCCGGCTGCGCCACACTTGCTTCAGAACCGGTAAGGTACTGCCGAAAGAAGGGCTGCCATTTTCCTGCGTTGGAATTGCAGTCATTCCAACAGGCTTTGTAAGTGGGATTCCCTTGAAGAACAGGATCCATGTCACCCAGCCGCATAGGTTCAAAGGCAAACGGAAAGGAAGAAGTACATCGGGCCGCAAAGGCTAGAAACGGGTTGTAATCCTGATGAAAGTCGTTCCGGGCAGGCTGACCATCTTCTTTTTTGTACTGGAAGCGGAATACGTTCCGGTAACGCCGCTCATACACGATGCTGTCAAACAGTTCAATAGGTAACGGGACGCCTTCAATATCCGTGGTGGTGGCAAACAAAGAAACTTCGTCGGCCAAAGGAGAAGCTCCATCAGGGTTTTGCGTACCGGAAACTGCTGGCTGCATGGAATCAAACGCCTGGAGCAGCTTGTAATACATGCGATTGCTATTCAACAAAGACCGTGCGCCGCTCTCCGGTGCAAAAGGGAGATCGTCGTAAGAATCCTTATCATTCAGCAGCTTCTCTAGTGCTCCTTCGTCAAACCACAGGTTCTGTACGGCTTCCAAATTGCTTTGATTCGCCAGCGCTTTTGCCAGAAAGATACCGTTGATTCCACCTGCCGAAGTGCCGGAAATGACGTCAATCCGAAACCGGGTCCGCACGGGATCGTCCTCTTTGATCTCCCTGCGTGTTGCTTGTCCGTACGCCAGCGCCTGACCAACTTTGCGATACACCTTTTCAATGGGATCGAGTGGCTTGGTGAGCTTTGCCGGATCAGCCGTGGAGCGGACCAGGCGCAGCATCTCCTGCACGACCCCATTGATGTAAATAGCCAGGGAAACGCCGCCATACAGCACGACGGCAAACCGGACTTCCTGAGTCAGTGCATTTTCCGTTTCCATATGCCCTCAAATTCGGTCTAGCATCTTATCACTATCTGTAACACTCTCGGATAACGTGAATCGGTGACAGCAGGTGGTGAAAAGAGAACGGAAAACGTTACCGGAACATTCGGACGTCGAATTCAAACGGCAGCGGCGGCTGCACTTGCAACTTTTCTATTTCTTTGTGAACGGGATTGAGAAGTACATTCCATTCCGTGGGAATCACGGCGGAAGGCACTCGCAAAGCAACGGATTTCCCACGTTGAATCCATGCTTCTCCTAAGCAGCGGAGTTGCTCTGAGTCTTCGCTACGCCATTTAGTGGGAAGGGAAGCAGCAACAATTTGTTCTATGGAACAAGTATCTGGAAGTTCTGCTTCCAGAAAAACTAAATCATCCGGGTGGAGATTTGGTTCCAGGTTCACAAAAGCTTCCATAGCTGCCAGAGCTAAAGATGTGGACGTATAGATCATGCGGGTGCCCCTGTTGTTCCAACGTCCGCCAAAGAGTCTCGCTCCTTCGCCGGTGAATGCTTCGTCGGCATAGCGGCTACGGCAAATCCGCCACACTTGCATCAGCTATAAACGCCGTAAGCAATCCGGCCCAGCACATCTTCCACGTCACGCACGCCAGGGTCAGTATCAATCTGATCAATCGGTTTTTCACCGCCCAATGCACGATTCGGGGTACGAAGCCACTCCACGGCTTTTTCTTGGTTGCCGATCATCTCCACGGCAGTGGCATACACGCGTGCTAGCCGCACAGTTCGGTCGGATTCAGCGGTGGTGAGTCGTGACTGATCACTCAGGCGTCTGGTTAAAGTTCTTTGCGGAATGCCGAGTCGTTCGGAAACATCCCCTTTCCCTAGATGGAGTTGTTCTGCCAAAATGGCGACTGCTTGTGCTGGCAAACCTTGGCGCACCAGGGCGGCAAGATCGGAAGACTTATGAACCATTCGGCCTAGAATTTTTCGACCCCCCAGGAGGTCCGCAATTATGGTTGCTGTCACATTGCCTCTTGGCTACTATTATGACGCCATTTGGCCAAACATAGAAGCAGACGTAAAACTTTTGTGTAAAAACCCTGCTGGTGCATGTTACTATGCGGGCTCGTGAATCGTGCTCAGTTGAACCGGTGGGCGATTGTTCTGGTGCCCTGTCTTCTGTACTTTCTGCCCGTGCCAGGACTCAATGGGCAACAGCGTCATCTACTAGCTATCTTTCTTGGCACCATTATTGCCCTAGTGGCCCGTCCTGTTCCTATGGGCGTGAGCGTTCTGGTTGCCATGACTGCGCTTGCCCTTACCCGAACATTGCCCTTCGCGCGAGTGCTGACCGGCTTCAGCAACACAACGCTTTGGCTGATCTTCACCGCGTTTTTATTTGCGCGTGCCGTGACAGCCACCGGTTTCGGGTTGCGCATGGCGTATTTGTTTATTGAAAAGTTTGGCCATAGTTCCCTGACGCTTGGCTATTCCATTGTGGCAACCGATTTGGTGCTTGCCATCTTTATTCCTTCGGATACAGCACGCGGTGGCGGAATTGTGTTTCCTATTGTGCGCAGCTTGGCCCAAGTGTTTGACTCCGAGCCTGGGCCCACGGCAAGGCGCATTGGCTCATTTCTGGTGCTGGTAGGATTTCATGCCACTTATACCGGTTCCGCCATGTTTCTCACTGGTATGGCTGCCAATCCGTTGATCGCGGAGTTTGCCCTCAAGATCGCGCATGTGGAACTAACCTGGGCACGCTGGGCCTTAGCGGCAATCGTGCCCGGCTTGCTCTCCCTGCTGATTGTTCCTTACCTTCTGTACCGGCTTTACCCACCAGAGATCCATGACACGGAAGCAGCACGCGTGATGGCACGGCGCGAACTCAGCGCCATGGGCCCGATGTCGCGGAATGAACGCTGGCTTTTAGGCATTTTGTTAGCCGTCATGGCCGGTTGGGTTACCTCTTCCTGGCATGGCATCCCCAATACGTTTATTGCGCTGGCAGGACTTTGCGCCATTCTCCTATCCAACGTTTTAAGCTGGGACGAATTGCTCCGGGAAGGGCGCGCCTGGGATGCTCTGATCTGGTTTGCCCCGTTGTTGATGATGGCAGACGCCCTACAGGAACTTGGCGTAATTAAGGTGCTCTCTGCTTCGGTATTCAGCGGTTTAGCAGGCTGGAGCTGGCTGGCCGCCATGGGCGTGATTCTGCTGGTGTATCTATATATCCACTATGCCTTTGCCAGCATGACGGCACACGTTACCGCGCTTTACCCTGGCTTTCTTACCGCAGCCGTTGCCACCGGTGCGCCAGGGCTGATTGCCGCGCTTCCACTCGCTTTTTTCTCGAATCTGAATGCTGGCTTAACTCACTACGGCACTGGTTCCGCGCCGGTTTACTTCAACGCCGGGTATGTTTCGCAGGCGGATTGGTGGCGATTGGGATTCATTATTTCTTTAGTAAATATTGTGTTGTGGCTCGGCATCGGGCCGCTTTGGTGGAAAGTGATTGGCATGTGGTAACCGCGGCTACCAACACGGAAAACCTCTTCCCGTACGAAAATGGGAGCATGACCGGCGTCAGAATCGACAAGTGGCTCTGGGCTGCTCGCTTTTTCAAAACGCGCTCCCTGGCGGCACGTGCCTGCGAGCTTGGCAGAATCCAATCGAATGAACACCCCGCCAAAGCGGCGCGTGAAGTCCGCGTCGGCGATCTACTACGGATCAAAAATGAAGGCGGCGAATTTCAAGTGGAGGTACTGGTTCTGAGTGAAATACGCGGTCCGGCGGCAGTGGCACAGACGCTTTATCGGGAAACGGAAGCCAGCGTGGAGACACGGCTGAAGTTGGCGGAAGAGCGGAAAACAATGCTGGCCTTTGAAGCGCTGCCGGAGGGCCGTCCATCCAAGCGGGATCGCCGTGTGTTGAACCGGTTTCGGGGTAGAGGGTGAGTCACAACCGAACGCTTCTGATTCTTCCCCCTTCTGCTCTGGGGTAGCGAACAGGAAGCGTGTCTGGATTTTTTGCCGCATTGTAGAATCTAGGCGTAAGCCCTAGGGCGGCCAGGAAAAATGCTGGAATGAAATTATCGCAGGAAGCTCTTCAGGCTCGCATCGCCGAGCTGGAAGGTGAGATCGCAAGTCTTCGCGATAGCCAGAGCAAGGCTGCTCTTTTCTCCCCAAATATACCGGATTTCCGTGTCCTGTTTGAATCCTCGCCCACTCCCTTTCTGGTCATTCTGCCGAACGACCCAGTGTTCACCATCGTGGGCGCAAGCGATGCTTATTTGCGGGCGACACTGACCGAGCGTGAGCAAATCGTCGGCCGCCCTCTCTTTGAAGCTTTCCCGGATGACCCTGATGATCCTACTGCTAACGGGGTGCGCCACCTCCGCATGAGTTTGCAACGAGCGATTGGGACCAAAAACATGGACTCTATGCTGGTGCAAAGATACAGCATCAGGCACCCAACGGGCGGATTCGAGGAGCGTTACTGGAGACCCCTGAATGCACCGGTGATCGACAACGCCGGAGTGGTGCAGTACATCGTTCACTACGTCGAGGATGTCACCAAGCAGGTACAGTCCGAAAATCAGGCGTTGACCGCCAATCGTCAGCTCCGGACGAGCGAAATACGTTTTCATCAGCTTGCCGAGACAAGTACGTTTGGCCTCTTGATTGGTGATCTGGAAGGCCACCTTTTCTACCTAAACCCTGCCGCGCTTAAGCTTCTCGGCTACACGGCTGAAGAGATAGCAGCCGGATCCGTGCGTTGGAATCAACTTACCCCACCCGAGTTCTCAGCCAGGGACGCCGAAGCTTGGCAGGAGGTTCTCGCCACAGGAAAATGTGTGCCTTATGAAAAGGCGTACGTGGCCAAGAATGGCAGGCGTGTGCCTATCCTGATCGGAGCGTCGCTTCTGGAAGCTGTGAATGGCCGGATAGAAGTAGCAGCATTTGTGCTGGATCTGACGGAGCGCAAGCAGAGCGAAAGGGATGGGTTTCTGGTGCGGCTTGATGATGCCACGCGTGCTTTGCTGGACCCTGTAGAGATTATGCAAACGACGGCCCGTTTGCTGGGCGAGTATCTCCACGCAGACAGGTGCGGCTATTGCACGCTGGAACCTGACCAGGAAACGCTGGAAATCGTAACGGACTACACCCGGCCCGGAGTGCCGAGCATTGCAGGCCGCTATTCCCTCAACCAGTTTGGAGAGGAAGCGGTACGGCTGCTTAAGGCTAATCTGCCTCAGGTCGTGGAAGATATCGAGAGCGCAGCCAATTACGGCTGAAGTACGGGCCAATTACCGTCAGATTGGGATTCGTGCCCGTGCTACGGTGCCGATTCACAAGGCCGGACGGCTCGTGGCTATCATTGGCGTACATCAGCAGGCTCCGCGGAAGTGGCTGCCGGAAGAATTGGAATTAATGCAGACCGTCGCAAACCGATGCTGGGAATCCGATCGAGCGAGCAAGCATTACCCGCGCCTTACAGGTGAGTGAACAGCGGCTCCGGCTAGCACAGCGAGCGGGCCGGATTGGCACCTTTGATTGGTTGATGAAAGAAAACCGGATCATCTGGACACCGGAACTCGAAGCGCTTTATGGATTGCCGGAAGGCACTTTTGAAGGACACCTCGAAGACTGGAGCAAGCGGGTATTTGCCGAAGACGCGGAGCAGGTCATTGCGGGATTTCAAAAATGCATCGCCCGAAAAGAATCGGAACATACCTATGAGTTCCGAATCGTGCTGCCTGACGGTCGCCTGCGCTGGTTACGCGGCCAGTCGCAGTTTTTCTATGACAAAGAGGGTGAACCGGAACGAATGGTGGGCGTGAATATTGATATTGACGCCCAAAAGCAAGCGGAGACGCATTTGCAGCAGCAGTGGCGCACGTTCGATGCGGCGTTATCTCACACGCCGGACCACATGTATATCTTGGATAGGAACCGCCGCTTCCTTTACGGCAATAGGGCATTGCTCTCACTTTGGCAAAAATCACTGGAAGAGTTGGTGGGTAAGAGCTTCAATGAACTGAACTTCCCATCCCAACTGGCCGTAACAGTAGATAGGCAAGTACAGCAGGTGATTGCCACTGGGCAGCGGCTCCGCGATGAAACCACATTTCACGACCCAAGCGGGAAAGAGCATCAATACGAGTACATCTTCACTCCTATCTTTGCCGAGGATGGCACCGTGGAAGCCGTTGCCGGTTCTTCGCGAGACGTTGCGGAACGAAAACAAAAGGAAAAGCAGGAACAGGAACGGCAGAGAACAACTCCGTGAAAGCGCTCGCCTGGAAAGCCTCGGGATTATGGCTGGCGGCATTGCCCACGATTTTAATAATTTGTTGACTGGCATTCTTGGCAATGCGAGTCTTCTCACGGAAATTGTGGAGGGGGAAGAACGCGAGATGGCCAGCAACATCATGCTTGCTGCCGAACGCGCCGCAGATCTGACCAAGCAAATGCTTGCTTATTCCGGTAAAGGCAGCTTCATTATTGACATTCTTGACCTGAATGCTTTGATTCAGGAAAACCTCACCCTTTTGCGTGCTTCTCTCGCACGAAACGTCACTGTGGAACTGGAACTTAGCCCGGAAGCATGCTGGATTGAAGCCGATCGCGCCCAGATGCAACAGGTTGTCATGAATCTGTTAATCAATGCTTCGGAGGCAATTGGCGATACACCCGGCACTGTGGCTGTTCACACTGCTGTGATAGAGCGTGTGGACTCCCAATTCAGTGCCCAAACAAAGGCGCTCGTGCCCTCCGGACGTTATGTGCTCCTCCAAGTCCGCGACAACGGAAGCGGCATGAAGCCTGAAACTCTGAAGAAAATCTTTGATCCTTTTTTCACCACCAAGTTCACCGGCCGGGGATTGGGTCTTGCCGCCGTGCTCGGAATCATCAGGGGCCACCACGGTGACATTGAAGTAGAAAGCGAACGGGGAAGGGGTACCACGTTCCGTGTTCTGCTTCCCGCGTCTCAGCAGGTTGAGGTGCCCAACAAGCAGGCGAGTTCCGTGCCCGCTACCCACGTGAGTGGTCAAAACGTGTTGGTCGTGGATGACGAGGAGATTGTCTGGAGCATGACACTCAAAGCCCTTACATCACGAGGCTTTCGGGTAGTCGTGGCGACCAACGGAGAGGAAGCGCTGGAGAAACTTCGTACCCATGCCGATATCTCCGTTGTGATTCTGGATCTCACCATGCCCGTAATGACCGGCGAGCAGGTTCTCCCGCTCATAAAAGAGAATTACCCGAAGATTCCGATTATTCTTTCCAGTGGCTTCAACGAAGCGGAAATTTCCCACCGCTTTGCGTCGGCTGGTCTTGCCGGATTTCTGCAAAAACCATACAGCGCGCAGGCAGTTCTCTCCAAGGTCACGCACGCCCTCCAAAGTGCCGCGCCCGGAAAAGCAATGTCTAGTGGAGGCTGATTTCCCGAAACCACACCGTTGCTGCGCCACCGTGGTGTTGAATCGCGATATACCCTTTTTCCGGCCTCGGGCCACGCTCTGGCTCGTAACGTCCCTTTTTCGGGGGAACCGGCGCGGTTCCATCGTAATCGGTGACCAATACGCCATTCAGTTTCACCACAGTACGCAAACCCTTCATGGTGATTTCCATCGTGTTCCATTCCCCGGCAGGTTTGTAAGGTCGCGCTTTAGCCTCTGTCATGGAGTACAGCACGCCAGAGCAGTGCCACGCATCGCCAGATTCGTCGATTTGTACCTCAATGCCGCGATTGATGGCATCATCTTCGGATTTCGGCTGCACCGGAATGCGAGTAAATACGCCTGAGTTAGCCGATGGAGCGGATACTTTGTACACCACTCGCAGTGTGGCATTGCCAATGGTTTCCGGTGTGTACCACAAGTCATCTTCCGGAGCATCCGGCAAGGAAACTAAGAGTCCGTTTTCAATCCGGAATCCCGGTTGCTGATTGGCCGCAGCGTCCTCATGCCGAGGAATTCTCTGCCACCCTTGCAGATCTTTCCCATTAAATAATTGCTTTCCCTTTGCCGCATACGTAGTGATAGCGAAACACAGCAGAAGGAACACGCCGATGGACCTTTTCATAGAAGATAGACTATATCGAATCCGAGCCTATACTGTGGAAGAACACAACCATGAGAGCTTGGCCTGATACGAGAATCCAGCAACTTTTGGGGATCGAATTTCCAATCATTCAAGCACCCATGGCGGGAGCCAACAGTTCGGAAATGGTAATTGCTGTTTCGGAAGCAGGTGGCCTTGGTTCGCTTCCTTGCGCGATGCTCAGTGCGGATGAATTGCGCACACAGTTCGCAAAAATTCGGCAAAGGACCTTAAAGCCAGTAAACCTCAACTTCTTTTGCCACGTGTCTCCGCAAAACGAACCAAATTGCGAGGCTCTTTGGAAGCAGCGGTTGGAGCCTTATTACCGGGAACTGGCGCTCAATCCCAATGAGCCAAGTTCAGGTGCCCGTCGTGCACCATTCGATTCCGCCATGTGTGATGCTGTGGCCGAACTTCAACCAGAGGTGGTGAGCTTCCACTTCGGCCTTCCTCCGAAAGACTTGCTCGCGCGTGTGAAGGCGACAGGAGCAAAAATTATCTCATCTGCCACCACTGTGGAAGAGGCTTGCTGGCTGGAAGCGGAAGGATGTGACGCCATCATTGCGCAAGGGTATGAAGCCGGGGGTCATCGTGGCATGTTCTTGAGCAATGATGTTGCAACGCAAGTGGGTACCATGGCGCTGGTGCCACAAATCACGGATGCCGTGAAGGTGCCAGTGATTGCCGCAGGAGGAATTGCCGATGCAAGAGGCATAATGGCTGCGTTTGCATTAGGAGCGTCAGCGGTGCAACTCGGAACGGCTTACCTCTTCTGCCCGGAAGCAACCATCTCGCCTCTTTATCGCCAGGTTCTGAAGACTGCCAAGGACGATAACACCGTGTTGACCAACGTCTTCACGGGTCGCCCGGCACGCGGCGTGTGGAACCGCCTCATCCGGGAAGTGGGTCCTCTATCAGAACTAGCGCCCAGTTTTCCATTGGCTGCAGATGCAGTCACACCGTTGCGTGCTCGGGCAGAGTTAGCGGGATCAAGTGATTTTTCGCCGCGATGGTCGGGGCAATCCGCTCGGCTCGCTCGTGAACTTCCGGCTGGTGAACTGACAAAACAACTTGCTAATGAGGTCTTAGAGAAACTGAGTAGAAAATGAGCATCGGAGCGGAACTCGCATCACTTTTTCATCGTGACCTGACACGGCTGATTCAACAGCTTCAGGCTTTCCCGGAAGACCGTTTAGTATGGCAACGGGCCGGAACCCTGAATTCGGCTGGCAATCTCGCTCTCCACTTGGAAGGTAATCTGCGCGAGTATATTGGACGGCAACTGGGGGACGTTCCTTATCAACGACATCGAGACCAGGAGTTTACGCGGAATGACGTTCCACTATCCGAGTTGATTACTCATATCGAGGAAGTTAGGGGAATCGTAGTGGATACGCTCTCAAACCTTCCTGCGGAAAGGTGGAACGAAATCTACCCCGAGAATGTTCTGGGCGCTTCTTTGTCGGTTCGGCTATTCGTGATGCACCTCCATAGTCACCTCACCTATCATCTCGGTCAAGTGGATTACCTGCGCCGCATGTTGCTTTGGGGCGCTGCGGTTCCCTATGTGGGTTTATAAGGAGGAATCAGAAGAAAGGCTCTCTCCCTTTCGACGCATCTTTGGAAAAACAATGGTACCCGGCAGGATGTTGCCACTCTGGAGATTGCCTGTTTTCTTCTCCCTGCTGGTTGTCGAGCGCAAAGGTCGCACAAAGCCGATAGGTGCTTGCTCCGGTTACACGGTATTCATAGGCATTTTTCGTAAGGGGATCGCGTGGCACGGAACTTGCCGGTAACTCAGACAAAGCTGTCGGCAACTTGTTGTCAGGTGTGGCCCAAGCATCATGCACGGCGATGGAGATACGGCGGAGGTCTTGCACGCGTCGCCGGTCTGCTTCCATCAGTCGCTGTTTTCCCGGCGAGCCGAGTTGCATAAATCCGAGTACCAGCGCTGCTGCCACTGCCATGCTGGCCCCGATGGCAAACGTTCTATCTCTGGTCATTTTCCTGCTTCTGCACGGGCCGTCGAAGGGAGAGCAAATAGTACCCAAAAATCCCGCCTGCCATTGCCAATACAACCAATACTTTCGCAATAAATTGCGAACTCAATTCACCTCGCAAGAAATAGGTCAGGAAGGTAACCAAGTCGCCAATCACGAATCCTGCGGCAATCAATAAAGCGATATAGGTAAGCCACTTTCGCACCGATGATTCCAATTTCTCCGGGTGCCGCTTTACCTCTTTCAACGTCAACGATGTGGCAAATAGATACACCGGAAACGCTACAATGATGGCGGCCATGTCGGAAGCAAAAGTATAATTTGTGTATACATTGTAATTGGGTGAGATCGGATCTCGCAGCCATATGTTGATCAACGTAAACAAAAGTGATCCCAGTGCTTCCGCCCATACCGCCAGCGTGCAAAACGTTAACAGGTACACAAAAGCATCTTTAGCGGATTCGGCAGATCCTGCCTGGGCGGGAACCTGTTCCCCGGTAGCGATTTCGTAATACGACGTAAATGCTCGATAAATGGTCTTCTGTGACCATCCATTCGCTTCCAGCAATCTCACTAGAAACTGGTCTTCCGCCCCCTGTTGCTTGGCCACGGTAATGAAACGGAGAAGGGAAGTTTCGGCCATATTGCTCTCTATTTTGACTCACCTTCTTTAGCTGCCACATCTAAAACATAAGGAGTCTTGTGGAGATTCGCGACAAGCTGAAAATTCTGGCGGATGCCGCCAAGTATGACGCTTCCTGCGCCAGCAGCGGTTCTCGCCGTGCCCGCGTGGAAGGCGGTATCGGCAACACGGAAGGCATGGGCATTTGCCACAGCTATACGCCAGATGGCCGCTGCGTGTCGCTCTTAAAGTTGTTGCTCACGAATTACTGCATTTACGATTGCAGCTATTGCGTGAACCGCATTTCCAGCGATACGCCCCGTGCTCGTTTCACGCCGGAAGAAGTGGTCTTCCTGACCATTGAGTTTTACAAGCGGAACTACATTGAAGGGTTGTTTCTCAGCTCCGGCATTATTCAGAATGCGGATTACACCATGGAGCAGATGGTTCGCGCCGCACGCCTGCTTCGCACGGAACATTTATTTGGCGGTTATATTCACCTGAAAGCGGTACCCGGCGCTTCCGAAGCTCTGATGTTGGAAGCCGGCAAGTGGGCAGATCGCTTGAGCGCTAATATCGAACTGCCGCTGGATGCAGAACTGCAGCAGTTTGCCCCTGCCAAAACGCATGGGGAAATCGAAACAGCCATGGTGCAGATTTACCATGGCATTCAGGAAGCCAAAGACAAAACGAATCGCGCAGGGAAAAGTCCTACCTTTGCTCCGGCGGGGCAAAGTACGCAGATGATTGTGGGCGCAACTCCTGCTCCGGATGCCACCATTCTTTTCCAAAGCCGACCAGCTTTATAAGCAACATAAGCTGCGCCGGGTGTATTACTCCGCCTTCAGTCCCATTCCCCATGCTGACCCTGGGTTGCCGATCAAGAAACCTCCCATGATCCGGGAACATCGGCTCTACCAAGCCGATTGGCTCATGCGGTTTTACGGTTTTCAAGCTGCGGAATTAACTACTCCTGATGCGCCAGATTTGCCGCTGGATAAAGATCCGAAGCTGGCCTGGGCATTGCGTCACCGCGAGTTTTTTCCTGTGGATGTCAACAAGGCTTCGCGTCCTGCTTTGCTTCGTATTCCTGGGATTGGCGTTCGGAATGTAGATCGCATTCTGCAGGTTCGCCGCTATCGCGCGCTGACCTTGGAAGATTTGGCCAAGCTCAAGATCTCAGTCGCTAAGTCAAAGTTCTTTATCAGTACGGCGGACCATAACCCTGCAGCACATCAAATCGATTCACCGCGCCTCCCTTCGAAATTTGTGCCGCAACCGCAGCAACTTGCCTTATTTGAAGCAAGAACCGGGGAATTGTGATTCAAGTTGTTGTGGCGGATTACCAATCCTGGAGAACGGAAGCACGTGCGCTCCTGCGCGCAGGTGTGGAACCTTCCGGTGTGGCACTGCTGGATGCCCATTTAGGCCAGCACGGTTTATTAGGCCCTGCCGACGTTCTTCCAGTATGCCACCCGGCAGTTACAGTGCCTCGTGAATTCCTGAAACTTGCTGCGGCGGCTTCGCTTTTCCGTGATAGCGAGCGTTGGAATCTGCTGTATCGCACTCTGTACCGGCTTACGCAGGGCGGTGAACCTTACTTGCTTCATCTGGACGTAGACAATGACGTTCGGCGGCTTCGCATGATGGAAAAAGCTGTGCATCGCGATATGCACAAAATGACGGCCTTTGTGCGATTCCGCGAAGTGCAAACGGAGCAGGGAAGCGAATATGTTGCCTGGCATCGCCCGGATCATGACATTCTTCGCGCTACCGCTCCCTTTTTTGTGCGGCGCTTTGGTGCAATGCGTTGGGCCATTCTGACACCGGAAGAGAGCGCGTTTTGGGATACGGCGGAACTTCGCTTTGGCCCTGGCGCACCACGCGCTTCTGCTCCCGCTGGGGATGATCTGGAAACACTTTGGCGCACGTATTATAGTTCGATCTTTAATCCGGCTCGTCTGAACCTTCGCGCCATGACGGCGGAAATGCCGGTACGGCATTGGGCCACGTTGCCGGAAGCGGAGATTCTGAATGAGCTCCTGCGGGAAGCCGACAGCCGCGTGCTGACCATGATCGAAAAGCAAAAGCCTTCTGCCAAGCCCTGGGTGCCAGAAAGTTTTGAGCTTCCTGTATTAGCAACGGCCGCAAAGGGCTGCGAAGGCTGTGACCTGTTTCGCCATGCTACGCAGATGGTGTTTGGGGAAGGGCCGCGAAATGCGCGTGTGGTCATGGTGGGCGAACAACCCGGTGACCAGGAAGACTTAGGAGGCCGACCCTTTATCGGGCCCGCGGGCAAACTGCTGGATGAAGCGTTGGAAGAAGCAGGCGTAGACCGAAGTCAGGTTTACCTCACCAATGCAGTGAAGCACTTCAAATTCACCGAGCGTGGGAAACGCCGCATTCATGAAAAGCCCGGTGGAGCGGAAATCTCTGCTTGCAAGCCATGGCTGGAGGCAGAATTAGCCGCAATCAAGCCTGAACTGGTGGTCTGCTTAGGCGCTACAGCGGCGCAATCTTTGATGGGCCGTGACTTTCGTATCAGCACGGATCGTGGACAATTCTTTCCGACACGTTGGGCCAAGCAACTGATGGCCACCATTCACCCTTCCGCTATTCTCCGTATGCCTGACCCAGTGCGAAGACAGGGGGAATACCAATTGTTTGTTCGGGACCTCCAAAGAATCGAAACGCTCTTTCTTTCCTGAACACTACCCGTACGGAACGCTGGCGTTCCGGAAAGAGAAAAACATTTATGAGCGTAACAGGAAGCTGGACCCTTCATTTCGATTGGGGAAACACGGGAACATACACATCTGTAGCCATGGCTCTGAACAGTGACTCCACTTTTTCAGTCAATGGATTGCCTGGCAAATATTTAGAAAATCAAGGCAAAATTGTACTGCGCTTCAACTCCAACAATGCCGTGTACGGCGGAGATGATGTGGAGAATGCAATGACTGGTATTTCCAGCACCTTAGCCGGATTGAACGGTTCCTGGTATGCCGTTCGAGCTGGCAGCACAATAGCCGCTGCGGCTCAAGCACCCCAAGCGCATACGTCGGAATTCGATGCTGCTGGAAGCAAAACAAATCAACACTCCTCAAAGTAGCTTCCTCTATTTATGGCTGTAAGCAGAAGCTCCCGCTTCTACTTGCAGCCGGACTTGTTCGATAATCTTTTCATGGTTGCTCGGTTTGATGCACCTCGCGTAATCCTGACCGGTGGTGGGGCTCGTTATGAATTAGCTGGGCAACTCCAGGCGCTAGGGGCGAAGCGGCCACTGATTGTTACCGATTCTTTTCTGCTCCAAAGCAGCGGTTTGGGGGAAATGAGTTCTCAGCTAGCGAGCCGAAGACTGGAGAGCTCAATTTTCTCTGCAGTACAACCAGACCCAACCGACATAAATGTATACGAAGGCTTACAGCATTTCCGCGATCACCGAGCCGATTCGGTGATTGGTTTCGGAGGCGGAAGTTGCCTGGATGCTGCCAAAATGATTGCGATTGCCTCAGCCAACGCCGAGCCGCTTTCTGCATTTCAGGGTTATCAAAGAATTCCAGACCCGGGTGCGCCTCTCCTAGCCGTCCCAACAACGGCTGGAACAGGGAGCGAGGCAACCAAGGTTGTGGTCATCACTGACACGGAGCGTCAAGTGAAAATGATGATCTTGGACGCAAAGCTCATGCCTGCTGTCGCTATCGTTGACTATGAACTGACAATGTCCATGCCAAAGTCGCTGACTGCTCACGTTGGTGTCGATACGCTTACGCATGGCATTGAGGCATACGTGAGCCGAAAATCCAATGGACTTACAGACTCGCTTGCACTTGCGTGCGTGAGTTCTGTAGCGCGACATCTCCGTCGAGCCTGGCTTGATCCGGAGGATGCCGAAGCTCGCCAAGCAATGGCCCTTGCTGCTCTGCAAGGAGGAATGGCTTTTACAAATGCAAGTGTCTGCTTAGTGCATGGCATGAGCCGTCCCTTAGGATTATTATTCAAGTTGCCTCACGGCCTTTCCAATGCAGTTTTGCTGCCAGCAGTGACCCGATTCTCCTGGCCCGCCGCTCCGGAGCGTTACGCTGCGATTGCGCGTGCAATGGGCATCTCTGCCGAAAGCACCAATGCTGCCTACGCCTGTGCAGCTCTGGTGGAATATCTGGAATCTCTGAATCAGGAACTCCAAATTCCCCGTTTACGAGATTGCTGCGGCGGCGATAAAACACGCTTTGCGCAAGTTCTCTCTCGAATGGCCTCTAATGCGTTGGATTCAGGCAGTCCGCAGAACAATCCTGCAATTCCCACTGCGCAGCAAATTATGGATCTCTACCGGGCAGCATGGTAGTTAGCAAGAGGAGAATGGGGAAGTAATTCAAGCGTTTTTCATGAGGATTGTTACACGCCTTGAGTAACTTTATCCCTGAGTTAACAAGCAAACTGCAA
The DNA here is from genome assembly GCA_963791675.1 of Bryobacterales bacterium. Classification (GTDB taxonomy): domain Bacteria; phylum Acidobacteriota; class Terriglobia; order Bryobacterales; family Bryobacteraceae; genus JALYXI01. The sequence continues at coordinate 251,651 of CAWBTD010000022.1, read as the reverse complement.
GGCGGCTTTGATGTCTTCCAGTTCTAGTTCGGGGTAATCACGCAGAACGGCAGCTTCACTAAAACTACCGCCAAGCCAGCCAAGAATGTCCCAAACTGTGATTCGAGTTCCGCGGATATCGGCTGGCCGGAGCGAACTTGAGGGTTCACTGTTACCCGTGCGGAGACCAAGTCGATAGACATCATCTCTATTTTACCGTGGTAGTCTCCTGGCAGATTGCTGGCCAGAAATAAATGTCCGTGTTCATAATGTCTACAGTAGGCCAACATCAAAACAGCATGAAAGGCCATTTGTATCTTTTGAATTGTATTCTGTTGCCTCTGCTGTTCCGGGGTACATGCACGTGGTCACTACACAATGTAAGCTACACGATCCGTGCGGATGAATTCCCTTGTACTGTCACAAAAATTTGAGTTGAGTAGCAACTGTACTTGACAGTAAGCGTGTTTTTTCGCATCCTATGCATAGGAATCCGATGTATTAATGAACCTGAAAGGAACTCTCCCCACACTCATCCTAGAAGCCTTGCTCGATGAGCCTAGCCACGGCTACCGTATCGCACAGAATATCAAAGAGCGTTCGGAAGGCGTACTGGATTTCAAAGAAGGCACCCTGTATCCGGCGCTTCATAAGCTGGAGAGCGAGGGAATGGTGGAGTCCCATGACAGCATGGAAAAAGGTCGGACGCGGCGCTACTATAACATCACCAGAGCGGGACGCAAGATGCTGACCAAAGATCGTGAAGAGTGGAGAGCGCTTTCACGCGCAGTAACAATGATTCTGGGGGAGGCACAACAATGACCGAATTGGACAATTGGTTGAGACAAGCTACGCGGCATTTGGCAAAGGATGCGGCTGCCCAAGTTCGCACCGAGATACAGGAGCATTACGAGTTAACACGAGACACTGCCATTGCAAACGGTGCAGCAAGCGAGGATGCGGAACATTGTGCTGTAAGCGCTCTTGGAGATGCAAAAGTCGCTAACTGCCAATATCGCCGTGTTCTGTTGACCTCCGCTGAGGCAAGAATGCTTCGCGAAGGAAATTGGGAATCTCATGCTGTCTGCTCCCATCCCTGGCTGAAGCGGCTGTTTCTGGCGGTGCCTGCCGCCATCCTGTTCGCAGCTAGTGTCCTTTTCTTGATGGGCCATGTGGCAGGCGCTTGGGATGCATTCCTCTGTGGAATAGGAGTAAGCCCTTTTGTTGCGGCACTCTTCCTGCTGATCAACAACCGCTCCCGTGGTCGTGTCTTCCGATATGCCAAATGGGTAGTGATGACAGGCGCAATTGTTCTGCTCTTCGGAGCGGAAGCCTTCAAGTGGTCTTGGCTGCTGATTTCCTGCTTCTGGCCTCTTGCCTGGATGGAATGGACCCGGGCCTCAATTAGGCGGAAGCTGCCGATCAAGGCTTGGCCAAGGCATTTATATCTCTGAAGAGGTGTGGTTTTAGAAGAATCCACCTTGCACGGGTTTCGGCATTTGCATTTCTTACGAAAACTTCGCACGCCTGAAAAATTGTGATAACGTAAACGTCAAATTCCTTCAGGAGTGTTTCTCCATAATTCCACGTGTGACATGGAAGTTCCTTGTTGTGCTATGTCTGAGTCTGGCTTCTGCTTATGCTCAAGCAGTAAACGGAACTCTGCTTGGCACAGTTTCTGATTCTTCAGGAGCTGTAGTTGCTGGTGCGAAAGCTCGGCGCGAAGTTTAGCTTCTAGCAGATTGGCGTAAGATCTGCTGTACTGCCTCGGAGAAAGAAACGTCTTTCGAAACCAACAGGGTGCGGCATCCTGCCGCCTTTCCAGTCTCGATATCGATTTTGGAATCTCCTATGAACCAGCAGTCTTGCGGGGCTACCTGGTAGTTTTGTAGCGCCTTTTCGATCAACGCTTTGCCTGGTTTTCGACAGTCGCATTCCTGCGCGAAAGAATGAGGGCAGAAGTACACCTTGTCGATCTTGACGCCAAACGGAGCAAGCTGCCGGAACAACGCAAGATTCACTTCGAAGAAATCTTCCAATGTGAAATAACCTAACCCGATTCCTTGTTGATTGGTAACAATCACCAACCGGAACCCGGCATCCTGCAATTCGCGAAGCCCCTCGCCCACTCCTGGCAGAAGCTCGACTTTGTGGGGATCATGAAGATAGGGCACGTTGCGAATCAGCGTTCCATCGCGATCCAGGAATGCAACGGGCTGAGATTCATCGGCTGACAGAAACACGCAGTCATGTGTTTGCAGCAGTGCAGCTTTCTCTAGAATGGCCGTGGTGCTTTGCTCCCAGGCAAAAGGCAGCAACACCACTTTGCCTCCATATGCTTCTACGGCACTGGCAGAGCGAAGCCCGCTTCCGCTGTAATCGCCGCCTTTGATGTAAAAATCAGGCTGCCAGCGTTGAATGAAGCGGAGTGGCCGTTGTTCTTCCATCAGCACCACGCCATCCACGCAAGCCAGTCCCGCGATCACTTCCATGCGCTGCTGCTGGGGATTGATGGGACGCAAGGGATTTTTATATTGCCGGATAGATTCGTCGGAGTTCACCGCAACCAACAACGAATCACATACGGCGCGAGCGCGCTCCAGGAAGTCCACATGCCCGGCATGGAGCAAATCAAACGCGCCACAAGTGAAACCGATGCGAAACCCGTGGGCGCGCTGTTGCGCTACCCACGCATCTGCTGCTGCCAAGGAAAGAATCTTTTCCCGCAACTTACTTTGCTTTATCCGGAAACATGGCCCTTTCCACGCAAGCGCAAATAATGTGCGCTGCCACAATATGCACTTGTTGAATAAATGCTGTTTTGGTGGAAGGCGCTGCCACCAGGAAGTCGCACAACTGCTGAAATGAACCAGCCTCCTGAGAGCCGGTAAACCCTATCGTAGTGATTCCCTTGGATCGTGCGGATTCAAAGGCGCACAGCACATTGGGAGATTTTCCCGAAGTGGAAATACCCAGAAAAACGTCTCCTTCCTGCCCTAAGGCGCGAAGCTGACGGTCAAATACGTACTGGTATCCGTAGTCATTCCCAATCGCGGTCAGCGCCGTGGAATCAGTAGTCAATGCCAGGGCAGGCAAGGGAGCGCGGTCAAACATCAATCGCGAAACAAACTCCCCGGCAATGTGCTGCGCATCGGCGGCGCTGCCCCCATTTCCGGCAATCATCAGCTTACGGCCATTTTTCAGGGCTTGCACAACCGTTTCCGAAATTTCAGCCAGAGTTTCGGCGTACTCCGGATTCTGCGCGAACTCGTTCATCACATCCCGAGATTCGGACAAAAATTGCGCAGCGTACTGAGCGTGTTCTTTGTTCATGATTCGTACTCGTAGGAATCATACCAAGCCGCTTATTTTCCTTCGCGCTCCACAATGGGAAGCTGGATTTTAGACCCTTCCGCGCCGCCCAGGTATACCCGTTCCGTGGCTTTCACAAAATCCGTGGCGAGTGCGTTGTTGATTTCCACAAACTTCTGCGGATTGCGATCTGTCAGCGGAAACCAGGAGCTTTGCACCTGCACCATGATGCGATGGCCTGTGCGGAAGGTGTGCGCGACATCCGGCATTTGGAACGTAATCCGATCCGGCTTTCCGGGTTGGAATGGGATCGGCTTTTCCGGGCTTTTACGGTACTTGCCACGGAATGGCTCACCGCGAATCAGTTCCTGGTATCCGCCTAAGTGAATCGTGTTTGCGGGCTGGTTGCGGGAAGTTACTGCCGCAGGTGCACCTGTGGGAGCGGGAGTGGCGCTGTAATCCGGGTAATCCGGCGGAAACACATCGATCAGCTTCACATCGAAATCGGAATCCGTTCCGGTAGTGGAAACTTTTAAGTCCACGGAGATTGGCCCCATCACAGTCACATCTTCCTTGAGTGGTTCGGTCCGGTACACCAACACATCGGGGCGCGTAGCAGCAAAGCGCTGGTCCTCTGTCATAAAGTCAAAGCGCACGCCCATCAGCACATGGCCGATATACGGAACCGGCTTTGCAGGATCGGAAACATACTCATCTACTTTTTCCGCTGCCGGTTGAGCCCAGGAAAGAGCGCTTTTGTCATCCAGGAAGATACTCTTGTTTTTCGCTTCTTTCGGCGGCCATGCGTCAAATTGCCGCCACTGGTTTACTCCGGTTTGAAACACCCAGGCACGCGGAAATTTGCCATCGCCGCGCCCTTTCAGGTGATACATAAAGAACGGAAACTCAATCCGCTCCCGGTAATACAAGCCTGTTTTGGAGCCAAAGCTGATGTTGCCCACGCGGTCGCCGTCTCCCCGCGCAAATCCGCCATGTACCCAAGGGCCAACCACGATGGTGGCTTCCTTGGGCGGGTTGTGCTTTTCCATGAATGCGAACTGACGGAACAATCCTTGCGGATCTTCCTGGTCATACCAGCCGCCCACCACCATCACCGCTGGTTTCACATTCGTCAGATATTTCCATACGGAGCGAGCCTGCCAGAAATCGTTATAGGTGCTATTTTTGACATTCATGTCCCAGTACGGGTTGGCATGTTTGAAGTACCGCTCATCGGCGTTGGCTAGCGTTCCCAAAGAGAGATAGAAATCATATCCGTCTGGGGTTCCATAGTTGAACGGCAGCGCCTCCGGTGGAGGTGCCGGGTCGCCTTCTCGCGCACGGAAACCCTGATACATGTTGAAACGCGCCGCCAGCATAAAAGCGCCGTTATGGTAGACGTCATCACCCAGGTAATAATCCGTTACGGGAGCCTGCGGGGAAACTGCTACCAGTGCCGGATGGGAGTCAATCATTGCCGCCGTAGCGAAAAAGCCCGGCTGCGAAATGCCCCAAATGCCGACCTTGCCGGTATTGCCGGGAATGTTTTTCACCAGCCAGTCAATGGTGTCATAAGCATCGGTGCTTTCATCCGTGTCTTTGGGGCTTTTCTTGACCGGGATTTGCGGGCGGGCAATGGTGAAATCACCTTCGCTCATATAGCGTCCACGCACATCCTGGTAGACAAAAATAAACTTTTCCCGCGTGAAAAAACTGGAAGGTCCCAGCGAAGCAGGGAATTGGTCTACGCCGTAGGGACGCACTGTATAGGGTGTTCGCTCCAGCAGGATCGGATACGTTTTCCCTTCCGCGGCGACATCCTTCGGCACATACACAGCGGTGAATAGCTTGATGCCATCACGCATGGGAACACGGTATTCGAACTTGGAGTAGTTTTCGCGAACATAGCTGACCGTGGTGTCCGTGGCATTCCCGGTGGAAGTGTTCGCTGGCGTTGTAGCGTCCGCTGGCATGGTGGGCCTGCGCTGCTGTGTTTGCGCATACGCTGCCACGGCCAACGCGGCCAGAACAAAGAGGGAAAGTTTACGCATAGAAATCACTCTGGTGAAATTTCCTTTCAGAAACGAAACCGAAAACTAAATTGAGCGGCCCGAGGTAACCCGGTACCCGTGGGAATAGACGGACGAACTGCACTGAAACTGCCGAATGCGGTGGAACGGTCAACTCCCGCCAGCGCCCTTGTTCCTGCAGTGTTCAGCAAGCTGCCGCTGCTGTTCAGCGTGAAGCTGGTCGGCAAACCGGAAGTATTAGCAGCAATCGTTGTCAATACGCCACTGAAGGCCGTGGTCGGCAAGCCAGCCGCACCGACCAGATTAGAGATGTTAAACAGGTTGAACATCTGTGCCGTGAACTCCAGCTTGAAGTGTTCCTTGATGGTAACTGACTTGGAAAGCTGCAAGTCTTGCGAGATCAGGGAGTCGCCAAACTTGGTGGTATCCGGCAGTTCTAAGATGTAAGGTGCCAAGCCGCCGCGTGGAAGTGCTTTGCCCGCGCGGGTCAAATTATATTGCTGAATCAGGCTGTTCAGCTTGCTGACGGAATCCACATCACGGCCCAGCGAACCGCGTTTGGTGCCGGGCAGCAGCGAGCCGTTCACGCCATCACCATTCAGGTCCGCCGAGCCTACCGTGATATTTTGCGGCAAGCCCGAATACCAAGTGGAGATCAGGGAAGCGCGGAAGCCCCAGGGAAGGTTCACAATGCCATTGAGCACCAACCGGTGCGTGCGGTCCAGCGCCGCAGGCCCGAAGTTTGCTTTGATATTACGGTTCACCAAGGGCGCACTGCCAAGCCCGAATCCATCAGGGGCCGTGGCTTCCGTGCGGGAAAACGCATAGGAAGCGGTGTATTGGAAGTTGCGGGAAAAGCGCTTGTTCAGCTTCACCGTCAGAGCGCGATACCGGGAAAAGCCGTCGGAAGTCACCAGCGTAATTTGCTTGGTGGGTACTACACCGCCGCCTAGCAGGATTCTGGTTCCATTCCCCGGAAAGATATTGGCCGCATCAACATCGCGCATAAATTCATGCACGCCGCGAGAGTATAAAAAGTTCGTATCCAGCACCATGTTCCAAGGCAGCTCGCGCTGCACTCCGGCATTGGTCTGTACCGAATACGGAGTCACTAAGTTATTGCTGATGATAGTGCCGGTTAAGGTCTGCTGCACCGTGGGAATGGAAGCTGGCACGGAGGCTTTGTATACAGCCTGACCTGCGGCAATCACAGGCAGCGCATCTCGCAATGTGCCTTGGTAAACAGGGTTGAAATCAAAGCTGGAGCCGCCCGAAAACATGAACAGATTGTTCTGGCCGCTTTGGAGTGTAATGGTATCGTTGCCGGAATTGTAAGGTGCAATCGAGGCCCGCTCATTCGTTACCAGATTGCTGACGCGCCCGGCATAATAAATGCCAGCACCTACACGAATCGAAGTTTTGTGATTATTTTGAGGGTCCCAGGCAAGGCCAAGCTGCGGCGCAAAATTGTTTTTGTCAATCGGAGTAGGCGCCGTGCCGTTGGGGAGAATGGTGCTCAGAATGGCTGGTTTGTTTAAGTCGTTGTTCAGCGGGTGTGTATCCACTTCATAACGCAGCCCCGCGTTCACTGTCAGATTTTGCCGCAAGCGCCACGTATCTTGGGCATATCCGGATAAACGGGTATTGCGGTGTGTATTGTCCGGCGTACCCGGAATGCGAATGCCGTTGCAGTTTCCAATCACGGCGGAAACCACGGTGGTGTTCAACAAATCTGCTAAATTGCGGGTGGCAGGGGCATTTACCGTAATGGAAGGGTAGCAAGAGGCGTAGTTGAATACGCTGATCTGCCGGTATGTGACATCACCGCCAACTCGCAGGGTGTGGCGTCCTCGCGTGTATGTGATGTCATCACGATACTGGTTGAAGTATTCATCCGTTCCTTGCGGAGTGTTGGAGTCTGGGCCAGCGGTAAGGGAATTATCATTCACAATGATGCGGAAGTTTTCCGCGCCGGGAACGGCCAATTGTTGCGACGCGGCATCCGGGCGGAGAATCCGGTTATGAAACTGCGTGACTCCCAAGCGAAAGCTGTTGGTTAAGCGCGAAGTAAAAATAGTATCGAGGCCAGTGGCCCATTGATTGGTGTTATCCGTATTCACGTTGCCGGTGGAGGGCAGAGAGCTTCCGCCAAACCCGCCGAAGTTGGAATCCACATTACGAGTCCAGCGGAAAAAACTCTGATTTTTCTGATTCACAGCCCAATCCAGGCGGGCGCTGGCTGACTTCTGATCGTATGGCGCGGATTGCGTAGTCAGGCTTGGAAAAAATGGCGACGAGACAGAAATCGCGGAGGCTTCCCGCGTATTTTCGAAGCCACCGAAAAAGAATAGTTTGTCCCGAATCAATCGTCCGCCGCCATCCGCCCCGTACTGCTGGCGATCAAAGTCGGGATCTAGCGGCCCTAAACCCGGTCGCGCTGCGTAGTTGGAGCCGCGTCCATATACAAAGCCTGTGCCGTGAAAATCATTTGTGCCGCCTTTGGAAATAATGTTCACGGAGCCTGTTGCGCCCAACCCGGAAGAGGCATCCGCGCTTTGGGTGGAGAGCTGAAACTCCTGGATGATTTCCTGGGAGATATTCAGCGTGGTGGTTCCTACGTGTTCATCCACAACATCCACGCCATCCAGCGTGAGCCGTGCTTCACGCCCCAGGTGACCGCCTACAGAGATTCCGGTATAGCGCGTTTTGGTGGGATCAAACGCTTTACCATCGGAAATCTCGACGCCAGGTTCCAGTTTCGCTAGCTCCAGGTAATTGCGGCCATTCAAGGGCAGTTCATCAATTTGCTTGGTATTGATAACGCCGCCTACCGTGGTGCGCTCCGTATCAATATCGACTACGCTGGCGCCTACATCCACTTTGGTGGCGTCGCCAGTAAGTGTAAGATTGACGGCCACGCGCGCGGTTTGGCCTACTTCCACAGTGATCTGTGATTTGTAAGGCTGAAATCCCTTGTACTCCACCGTTAGTTGATAGATTCCGGGTTGAAGCGTAGGGATCAGGAAGAAACCTTGGTCATCCGAGCTGGCAGTTCGGGAAGTGCCGGTGGTGGTGCTTACTGCCGTAGCAATCGCCGGCGTTACCGCAGCGCCGGAAGGATCTTTTACCACTCCTGAAATGTTGCCGACTGGTGCCTGGGCGAACAAGGCCAAGGAAATGAGCAAGAGCGCTGCGAAAACTTTCATGTGCCCTCCTGAGCAAAAGATATTCTGTCAGGGTACACGAATGGGTACGGTCTGTCAGCTTACTGTTGCGCGTGATGCTGTAGCTAAATACTGGCGAACTCGCACCCTCATTTGCAGGTAGTATACTGAACAAAGGGGAACAAAAGGCGAAAAATTAGAAAGGGGAGAGATGCCAAACATCACAGCACGCGATGTTGCTAGTTACACTATCCAAGCTATGAGAAAGCGTGGCGAGAACGTCACCAACTTGAAACTGCAAAAGCTACTTTATTATGCCCAAGCTTGGCATCTGGTCTTCCATAAGGGCGTTCCGCTTTTTCCTGAGCGTATCGAGGCTTGGCTGCATGGGCCAGTGGTTCCGCCTCTCTTCGGCGAATACAAGCACAATATGTGGCAGCCCATCCAAGATGAGGTCACCGCAGTAGAATTACCTGAAGAAATCAGGGACCACATTGACGAGGTTCTTGAAGCATATGGAGACCTGACGGCGTCCGAGCTATCCCGTCTTACACATACCGAAGAACCTTGGCTTAAAGCACGACACGGTATTCCGAGTGATGAGCCTTCCACAGTAGTGATTCCTTGGGAAACAATGGAGTCCTTTTACGAGCAGAAGCTCGGTGACGACTAGAGACGAGCGGCGTGATAGACAGTCACGCCGCATTCCTAAAGCTCGTCCCCTGGCTGACGACCGCCCGTTAGCATTCTCGTTCAAACATCTCGATCTCCATAACCCGAAGTTTCACTACTCCTTCTGTGATGGGGATTTCATGCATCATCTGCTCCTCAGAATGCAGCAGTTGAGCGGCATGGCTGTAAGTGGCTTCAAGGAGTGGGACCACTACGCGCATCGGCATGTGATTGTCTGGCAAGAAACCACCGAGCCGAAAGGCTTTGCTCATCTTGATCCACAATTGCAACTATTAGATGGATGGCAATTCCAGGTTTGGCCGCAAAAGATTGGACGTGTTCACGGCATACTGATCGAGGAAGTCTTTCACATTGTCTGGCTCGACCCACTTCATCACCTATATGCAATAGCTAACCCGTAGGAATGTCACTTCAGCCCCCGATGGAATACATGGGGCGAGGTGGCGGCACAAAACCTTGCGTATTGATCTGGTGGCCTAGCCACTTATCCGCCGTGGTCCGGCGAAACGCCGCGCTGATCTCTTCATCTGTTCCCCCCTCACGCAGCAAAGGCCGGATATCGGTTTCTTCTATCGCAAACAGGCAGTAGCGGATCTTTCCGTCGGAGGTAATCCGCAACCGATTGCAATTCAAGCAGAACGGCTTGGTCACAGACGCAATAAATCCCACATGGCCACCGCCATCCGCATAGCGGTATTCCGTGGCAGGTGCGCGAGGGTCACGGTCAGGAATCTCAATCAAAGGGGAGATGTGTGCGGAAACTTCATCCCTGATCTCATCGGCGCTGAGCACGCGTTTACGGTCCCAAATGCTTTGAGCGTCCAGGGGCATGAACTCAATAAAGCGAGCCTCAATGCCATTCTCCCGGCAATACCGGGCAATGGGGAGAATGTCCGGCTCGTTCAACCCTTTTACCGCCACGGCATTCAGTTTCAGCGGCCCAAAACCAAGACGGCGCGCCACCGCAATCCCTTCCAGTACCCGGTCGAGATCATCCCGGCGCGTCATTTGCTGAAAGCGAGCCGCGTCTAATGTATCCAGGTGGATATTTAACCGCCGGAGACCCGCCTGGTAGAGCGCTTCCGCGTGTTTCGCCAGCAATACAGCGTTCGTGGTGAGCGCAATATCATGGATGCCAGGAATGCGGAACAGCTTTTCCAGCAGCACTGGCAAATCCTGGCGAACCAGTGGTTCGCCTCCGGTAATACGGAGTTTGGTGATGCCGTTGGTTGCTGCTACCCGGGCCACACGCTCGATTTCTTCAAAGGTCAGAATTTCGGAGCGAGGTTGAAAGCGCACGCCTTCTTCCGGCATGCAATAGAAGCAGCGGATATTGCATCGGTCGGTAACGCTGATCCGAAGATTATCGTGAATACGCCCGAAATTGTCGATCAGGGTCACAAGGCCAACATGCGCTCAATCGGCAGAGCCGCACGGCGCATCAGTTCGGGGTCCAGTTCCACGCGAGGCTCCAGGTGCAGAAGGGAATCGCGCAGTTTCTCCAACGTGTTCATCCGCATATACGGGCACTCGCTGCAATTGCAGTTTTCGTTGGCTACAAAATAGAATTCCTTGCCCGGTGCAAATCGCTTCATGGAGAAGGAAACACCACTCTCGGTCATCACAATAAAAGCGCGAGCTGGGCTTTTTACGCAGAAATCGATCAGGGCAGAGGTAGAACCAATAAAATCCGCGTGCTTCAACACAGGAGGCGGACATTCCGGATGAGCAATTACCACCGCTTCAGGATGCGCCGCCATTGCTTCCAATAGTCGCCGTTCCGGGAAAGTGGCATGCACAATGCAGGCACCCTGCCAGATTTTCATATTCTGGCGACCTGTCTGGCGCTGAACATAAGCGCCTAAATTGCGATCCGGCAGAAACAGAACCGTTTTTTCTGCGGGAATGGAGTTCACCACATCCACGGCATTGCGGGAAGTGCAGATAATATCGCTTTCTGCTTTCACGTCCGCCGATGTATTGATGTAGCTTACGATCACATGATCCGGGTGACGAAGCCGATATTCCCGAATCGGTCCCACCGGGCAGCTTTCCACCAGACTGCAAGAAGCATTCCGGTCAGGCACAACTACGGTACGGTCTGGATTCAGGATCTTAGCAGTTTCCGCCATGAACCAAACCCCGCAAAACGCAATCACGTCGCCGTCAAACGAACGTGCTGTGCGGGCAAGTTCCAGCGAATCTCCCACAGAATCAGCAAGCTCCTGAATTTCGGCATCTTGGTAATGGTGAGCCAGCAAAACGGCGCGCCGGTCCCGTTTCAGATCCAGAATTTCTTCGGTAATCGTTTGTGTAGCAAGCATTTCGGTGGGAACTGCCGTCCTCCTTATTCTAATGCACCTGATAATGGAGAAGTACCCGTGCGAATCCTACTTCTCGCTACCTATGAGATGGGAAAACAGCCGTTTGGACTCGCATCTCCTGCGGCTTGGCTCCGTGCCGCAGGTCATACGGTCGAGGTTGTCGACCTAACCCGCAGCACATTGCCGCTTGGAACAATATTAGATGCGCATCTAGTTGCTATACATGTTCCGATGCACACAGCCGCCCATTTGGCGCTGAAAATCATCAAAAAAATCAAAATTGCTAATCCCGAAGCGCGGTTGTGCTGCTACGGCCTGTATGCCCCTTTGAATGAAGAACTTTTCCGTGCCAGCGGCGCGGAAGCCGTTTTGGGCGGGGAATTTGAGCAAGGATTGGTGGACTGGGCGGCAGGGAAAGCAACGAACAAAGTTTCCCTCCATCGTCAGAAATTCTTGTTGCCGGATCGTACCGGATTACCTCCCTTGAAGCGGTATGCCAAGCTGATCAGCAGCGAAGGGCCGAAACTTTCGGGATATACGGAAGCCAGCCGAGGCTGTAAACATCTGTGCCGGCACTGTCCGATTGTGCCGGTGTACCGTGGTGCTTTTCGTGTTGTTCAGCGTGACGTTGTTCTGGCGGATATCCGGCAACAAGTGGAAGCGGGAGCTGGACATGTCACCTTCGGAGATCCGGACTTCTTCAACGGCGTAGGGCACGCTTTGCCTCTGGTGGAAGCAATGCACGCCGAATTTCCGGATGTGACGTATGACGTCACCATCAAAGTAGAACATCTGCTCAAACACCGCGACGCTTTGCCAGCGTTGCGCCGAACCGGATGTGCATTTGTGACCAGTGCTGTGGAATCACTGGATGACGCCGTTTTGGCACGTCTGGACAAAGGCCATACCCAAGCAGACTTTTATCAAACCGTGCACCTGATGCGCGACGCTGGCCTGACGCTCAGCCCGACTTTTGTTACCTTCACTCCTTGGACCACTCGCGAAGCTTATTGTGATCTGCTCCGTTCTCTGGTGGAACTGAACTTGGTAGAGAATGTCGCTCCCATTCAGCTTTGCATTCGTTTGCTGATTCCAGCAGGTTCACGATTGCTGGAACTGCCGGAAGTGCAGGACCTAGTGGGTCCATTTGATCCCGATACTATGGTGCATCCGTGGCAGCACCCCGACCCGGCCATGGATCAACTCTGTTCTGAATTGCAAAAGATGGTGGAGCTAGCTGATAAACGGGGCGCATTACGCCCTGAAGTATTCCAGCGTATTTGGGAAATGGCGAATGAGGTGCCGTTTACTCTTCTTTTACCTGACCGGGCCACGGTGCCTTACCTGAACGAACCTTGGTACTGTTGAGCGGAACCCACGGCAGAGCAGGTGGCTCTGATATGAAGCCTAGATTTGCTTTCCTTTGCAGGGCTGTCCCTTCATCAGAAAAGTCTCTGGAATTGCACCTTCACCCGCCAGAGTGAACGTGCCGAAATCCTTGCACCAATATCCATCCGGAACTTCTGGATCTGTTTTGATCCAGTTTGCCAGATGGATCATGTCGTCTTCCGTGATAGAGCGATCTTTCACTCACTGTTGAAGGTGAAGTCTGATAGCTTTTGGTAATTGCGTCCAGTCAATGCGCGGCATCCGTCAGTCGTTGTACTCCACGCCGAAGACCTCTTTTTCGATCTGCTTCCACTGGCGATTTGATTGGTCGGCATCAGGCTCATCCTTGAATTTACGAATCAGTTCACGCAGTTTCCGCTCTCTAGCTTCTATCACTCTTTCCACTAAAGCTTCGCCGGATTGAAACATAGCCGCTACCTGTTTACTATTTATGCTTTCGGCTGCTTCGGTCAGCTTTTGAGCTCCGAGTGACTGGGCTGCCTCCACGATGCAATCGACCGGGACAAGCATGGAACCGTCTGGTTCGATATGCCCCATCTGAAGAATCTTTTCTCCAAAACGCTTCCTCATCTGTTGCAATTCGGCAGGAGAGAGCAGAACGTCTTCTCTCGCCAACTCAGCCAGGAATTGCTGAAACGTTAGCATCTCCATCTCCTGTAAGCGTTTTTATGCAGTTCGTATAGATATAGCCTTTCATAAATCCAACGATCTGGATACTGAGAGTGTGTTTATGCCAGAACTTTTTGGAGCAGGTGGCTCTGATATGAAAAAGCGCGTTGTGCTGGTGGCAGCTACCACAGGGTATCAAACGCGTGCCTTTGGGGAAGCAGCCGCGAAGCTCGATGTGGAACTAATGCTTGCCACGGATCGTTGCCATATTTTGGATGATCCTTGGGGCGATCATGCGATTCCCATTCGCTTTGAAGATCCGCATGGTGCAGCGGAGCAGATTCCTCCTTGCGACGCCCTTCTGGCTGTCGCTGATAGGCCGACATTGGTTGCCGCGTTAGCAGGGGAACGGCTTCAGCTTCCCTATCATCCTTTTGGGGCTGTTTCCCTTTGCCACAACAAGTACCTGATGCGCAAAAAGTTTCAGGATGCAGGACTGCCGGTACCGGAATCGCGATTAATTTCCTTGGAACATTTGCCGGACGAATACCCGGAATTTCCTTGCGTGTTGAAACCGTTGGGACTTTCCGCAAGCCGTGGCGTGATTCGCGCCAATAACGAGCAGGAATTTCGGGAAGCTTTTCTACGCATTCGAGCCATTCTGCAAGGGAGTGATGTTGCTCGCTTTCGGGAATCGGAGAACCGCTTCCTCCAAGTGGAAACCTTTATTCCGGGCCGGGAGTTCGCACTGGAAGGGCTGATGACGAAAGGTGTGCTGACTCGGCTTGCTCTTTTCGACAAACCAGATCCTTTGGATGGGCCTTTTTTCGAGGAAACCATCTATCTAACGCCTTCACGTGAAAGCAAGGAGGTGCAGAAAGCAATCACTAGTACGGTGCAAAAAGCTGTTCATGCACTGGGGTTATGGCACGGTCCTATTCACGCGGAGATGCGCGTAAATGAGAACGGTGTTTTCATGTTGGAAGTCGCAGCACGACCTATTGGAGGCTTGTGCGCCAAAGCACTACGCTTCACAAACCGTATTAGCCTGGAAGAGTTGTTGATCCGACACGCTTTAGGAGAAGATGTCCGGGGCATCCAACGTGAACCGTACGCTTCCGGCGTAATGATGATTCCAATTCCCCACGGCGGTGTTTACCAGGATGTTACCGGAGTTGCTGATGCACAAAAAGTGCCCGGCATGGATTCTGTTCTGATTACCGCTAAACCAGGGCAGACCCTGATTCCGCTTCCCGAAGGCGCAAGTTACTTAGGCTTTTTATTTGCCCGGGGAATCACCGCTGGAGAGGTAGATCGGACTTTACGGCAGGCTCATGCCTGCCTCGAATTTACTATTCAGCCGATCTTACCGGTACTGCAATCCACTGCTTAGTGCTATTTTGCTTGCGGAGCGACATACCCGGCGGGCAAGGCTGCGCCCTCGCCAAAAAAGTAATCGTCCATCTGCTTGATCAGGAATTCCTGCGCTTCCGCTGTGCCCAGATTCAGACGGTATTCGTTCATGAGCATTTTCATATGCTCTACCCACATCTTCCAGGCTTCTTTGGATACGTTCTCGTAGATTTTCTGCCCGAGTGGATGCCCTTCAAAGGGTACTTCTTCCAGGCCTTCCATCTCCCGCTGAAACTTTACACAAAAAACACGACGGGCACCCGCCGGAATCTCTTGATTGGCTTGTGATCCGAGCCCGCCAGTTCCGCAACTCATATAGCTTCAGGATACTACTTCCGAAATCCGGCTTCGGTCAGAATTACTCCTAATTGACGGTCATCCCCAGGGCTGGAAAAGGTTTTATCTACGGTGATCCCTAAAACAGTTGTGGCGGATTTTGGCTGCTGCGGAGCGGTTTCCCATTGGTAAGAACCGGGTTTTTCCGCTGTCTTCTGGAGAATGATGGCTCCGTCAAGGGTCAGGGTAATTTGCCGGGCTGGTGCGGGGTCAGGAATATAAAACGAGATGTGAACGGGAGTGGGAGCATCAGGAGCTTTCAATAAGAGGGAGCTTTGCTGAGCCGTCCATCGCCATTGGTTTTGCTCCAGCGAATAAATACCGGAAAGAATTTGATCGTTTGCATCCGGCGCATTCATGGGTAAATCTTCCCGAGCGGGCATACGCGCCTGAAGAACATCAGCCCGCAAACGATCAATCGGACCCTTGGAAAGACCGAAAGGCAACAAGCCTTTTTCCGTTGTGGAGTAACCGGAGTGGGTATCAATGCCAATGAGCCGGAAGGGAAGACGAGACCGGATTTCCCGCTTGGCGACTGGCACCAATACACTGCCTCCA
The DNA here is from genome assembly GCA_963791675.1 of Bryobacterales bacterium. GTDB lineage: Bacteria > Acidobacteriota > Terriglobia > Bryobacterales > Bryobacteraceae > JALYXI01. Next base: position 235,823 of record CAWBTD010000022.1, on the reverse strand, counting down.
TGTCCATATGGAACCGGATAAGCCAGTTCGCTTTCCACCATCATGTCGCCTGGAGGAATTTGCTGATGTTCCGGTACGGGGCGTGCGCCTTCCTGCTCCAGGTAAAAACGCAAACCCCATTCCGCATTCACCCACACGCGGCGTTTCTGCGTTTCCGGCGCCAGCACGCGTGCAAATTGCCGGTACGCGTCCCAGTGCTGATAATTCACTGTTGCGAGGGAAACGGAAATGGCGAGTTGCGCGGCAAATCCGCAGGCGAGATAAAGGGGACGGAGCCGGGACACCAAAATAGCCAGCGGTGCCACAAGGGGAAGCAGATAGCGTGCTGACCCGGCAAAGAAAAACAACACTGCTCCTCCAAAAAAGATGGCCATCCATGCCCCTAAAAACAGAGTGTCGCGATCTCTACTTTTCCAAACTTTCCAAAAGGCAGGTGGCAATAAAAGCGGAAACACAAGAAACAAGAAATGCACGCTCAGCGCTTCCGCGTTTCTGATCTTCATGGCAAGCCGCTGATATCCGTAAGAGCGTTGATACCCTGCCGCCACAGCTGCGGGAAATTGTCCGGTGCTGAAATACTCGAAGAACTGCCATGCGGCAATCGCCAGCACGGGAGCAAGCAGAACCATCCAAGCCGTTCTGGGAGTAGGCGCAGTGCGATGCTGCAAAAACAGATATGCCGCCAGAATGGGAATGGCAAGCACTACCTGCACGGCAGCCAACGAAGCGATAGCGAAAAGCAGAGCAGCCAAAACGAGGAGTTTCGTATTGCGGCGATCTGTTCCGGTGATGAATGCCGCAATTCCCGCCATCCAAAATGCCAAAAACGGAATATCTGATTCAAACGAATTGCCGTTCACCACAAAGGCGGGAGTTGCCAGAAACAGCAATGTGGCCCATATCGGATGAGGAGAAAAGCGGCGCGCCAACACCCACATGGCAAATGCGGCAAGAAGGGAAAAACTGATGTATGCCAAATGAAACGGAATTTCGCGGATACTGCCGGTTATCGCCAGCAAAGCCGCCAAACACCACGCATTTAACGGCGGATGTGGATAGCCGCGAAAATCCACATCTCGCCCATTAAATAAGTAGTGAACGTGTTCAGGGTGAAGCGGATCAATTTGCGCGTGTTCCGCCTGGGCGATGTAGTACACGTCATCGCCCTGCACTGCCTGATTCAGAAACGGAAGCCGGAGCAGCAGAACTACGGCAAAGATGAGAAGAGCCGTTTTCAATCTGCGGCTTTGCTGGAGGTTCGTTCCGGTCTCCAACGCAATACCGGACGACGTGCCGCTGTGACCTCATCTACCCGCGTGGTGCGCGTAGAGTACGGTGCTTTCAACACCATTTTGGGGTCTTTCTCAATTTCCTGAGCGATGGAGATCATGGCATCAATAAACAGATCCAGTTCCTGCTTGCTTTCGGTTTCGGTCGGCTCAATCATGATTGCGCCGTGAACAATGGTGGGAAAGCTGACGGTATAGGGATGGAAGCCGTAATCGATCAAGCGCTTTGCCAAATCGCCAGTTCTGACACCCTGCTTCGCTTGCCGGTCGTCGCTGAACACCACTTCATGCATGTTGGGGCTGGGGTAAGGCAAGTCGTAATATTTTTCCAGCTTCCGGCGAATGTAGTTGGCGTTCATCAACGCATCCACTGTGGCATTGCGCAGGCCGTTGCCGCCGTGCGCCAGAATATAGGCGAGCGCACGGACCAGCACGCCAAAGTTTCCATAGAATGCCCGCACTCTGCCGATGGATTGAGGCTGGTTGTAATCGAAGTGCCACGCATCGCCAACACGCTGCAACCGGGGAACCGGAAGAAATGGTTCCAGATGCTTCTTGATGGCCACTGGACCACCGCCCGGACCGCCACCGCCGTGAGGCGTGGAGAACGTTTTGTGCAAATTGATGTGCATCACGTCCACGCCGAAATCGCCCGGACGCGCTAAGCCCACCAGCGCGTTCATGTTGGCTCCATCCATATACAGCATCGCGCCTTTGGCATGGAGCACTTCCGCTACTTTGGCAATGTCTTCTTCAAAGATGCCGAGCGTGCTTGGGTTGGTGACCATGAGCGCGGCTACTTCATTGTCCGTATCTTGTTCCAGCAGTTGCGCCAGGGATGCCACATCCATCATTCCCTTGGCGTTGGACTTGATGTTTTGGACGGAGTAACCAGCCATGCTGGCGGTAGCGGGGTTGGTGCCATGCGCGGAATCCGGCACCAGAATCTTTTTGCGCGGGTTGCCTTGCGATTCCAGAAAAGCCCGCACCAGAAGAATGCCTGTTAACTCGCCATGTGCTCCCGCCGCTGGCTGCAACGTGATGGCATCCATGCCGGTGATTTCCAACAAAGCCGCTTCCAGGTCTGCAATCACCTGCATTGCGCCTTGCGATAACGATTCCGGCTGATAGGGATGCGCCCAGGCCAGCCCTTCCAGCCGCGCCACTGCTTCATTCACGCGCGGATTGTATTTCATGGTGCAGGAGCCAAGCGGATATAACCCTAGGTCAATGGCATAATTCCAGGTGGAAAGGCGCGTGAAGTGCCGAATAGCTTCCACTTCGCTGACTTCTGGAAAGTCAACGATCTCCTGACGCACATTCCCTTTCCCTAACGCCGTGCCTGGGTCCACTGCGGGCACATCCAACTCCGGAAGCTGATAGCCCCGCTTGCCCGGTGAGCTTTCCTCAAACAGAAGTGCTTCGTTCTGGCTCAGGTGAGAGCGAACTTTTCGAATCATAGGGAGAGTGCCTCGGCTACAACATCCATATCCGCGCGGCGCGTCATTTCCGTGGCGCACAGCAGCATGGAGTTGCCCAATTCCGGGTAATAGCGTGATACAGGAAGGCCACCAACAATTTTCTTTTGCAGCAAATTTCCATTGATCTCGTCGGGATCAGTGGAAGTAGTTGCCACAAACTCATTAAAGAACGGTCCGCTAAACCTTGGTTTCAGTTTGGAATGGAGATAGTGTGCTTTGGAAAGATTTTGCAGCGCTAACTCCCGCAATCCTTCCTTTCCATACACCGTCATGAAAACGGTTGCCATCAGGGCAATCAAAGCTTGATTGGTGCAGATATTAGAAGTCGCTTTTTCACGGCGAATGTGTTGCTCGCGTGTGGAAAGCGTCAAGCAAAATGCACGATTCCCGTTGGAATCCACCGTTTCGCCCACAAGGCGACCCGGCAGTTGGCGCAGAAATTTCTCTTTCGCGGCGATAATGCCTGCATACGGCCCCCCGAAGCTGGGAGAAATCGCAAAGGATTGGAGTTCGCCTGCCACAATATCCGCATCGCGCGGCGGCTCCAGTATGCCCAAGGACACTGCTTCCGTAAATGTAAAGATCAGCAACGCACCCCGGCGATGCGCCAAGTCTGCTGCTGCTTGTACGTTCTCCACCACTCCGAAAAAGTTCGGGGATTGGAGAATCACTGCGGCTGTATCATCATCGAGCTTGCTTTCCAAGTCTTGGAGATCAATCTGACCGGATTCCGCGTTGTAGCCGAACTCTTCCACCGGCATGCCCTGGTGCTTGGCATACGTTTGCAGCACTTCGCGGTATTCGGGATGTACCACGCGAGATACCAGCACGCGGCTTCTTCCGGTAACGCGCACGGCCATCATGGCCGCTTCCGGAACAGCCGTGGAACCGTCATACATGGAAGCATTTGCCACGTCCATGCCCGTCAACTGACAGATCATGGTTTGAAATTCAAAGATGGCGGTCAGGGTTCCTTGGGCAATCTCAGCCTGATACGGAGTGTAAGAGGTGAGAAACTCACCGCGAGACACAATGGTGTCGCATAATACAGGCCGGTAATGCCGATACACGCCTGCTCCCAGAAAGGAAGCGTATCCTTCTGCGGTGTGCGATGCCTGCGATTTAAAGAAATCGATGATTTCGTATTCGGATACACCGGGCTTCAGGTTCAGCGGACGATTCAGCCTTGCTTCGGCAGGCAGATGAGCGTATAACTCTTCTGCTGTTTGGAGGCCGCAAGCGGCCAGCATCTCTTCACGTTCCAGATTGGATTTAGGAAGGTAACGCAACTAGGATTCTGCTCCTACATAGTTCTGATAATCCGTAGCGGAGAGAAGTTTCTTTATTTCCTCGGCAGCCGTCATCTTTACTTTGATCAGCCATGCCGCGCCATGGGGATCTTCATTCAGTTTTTCCGGCGTGGAGGTAAGTGCTTCATTGATTTCCAGCACTTCACCAGAGATGGGAGCATAAATATCGGATACGGCTTTCACGGATTCCACCGAACCGAAGGTCTTTCCCTGCTCAATGCGCGATCCCGGCTTGGGGAGATCGACATACACAATATCCCCCAGCTCATGCTGCGCGTGGTCGGTGATTCCCACCGTGGCAACGCCATTTTCGGCGTTTACCCATTCATGCTCTTTGGTGTAAAGAAATGTTTCAGGAAAAGTGCTCATTTGGCCCTCTTATAAAAAGGTGTACCGGTCACCACCGCATCTACTGGCTGGTTCCGGATCATGATCTGAATTTTTTGTCCGATTTGGGCTTGTTCCAGGGGAAGATAACACAGACCGATATTCTTGTTCAGTGTGGGAGCAGGGGAACCGCTGGTAACCCAACCGGCGGGAGCGCCATCCACGTACACTTCATATCCGTCTCTTCCGATTCCCCGGGCCGCCATCTCGAATCCTACTAGCTTACGTTTCAACCCGCGTTCGCGCTGTGCTGCCAGTGCTTTCCTGCCGAAGAAGTCGCCTTTGTCCATCTTCACAATCCAGGCAAGATCCGCTTCCCAAGGGGACGTGGAAGCATGAATCTCATGACCGTAAAGCGCCATCTTTGCTTCCAGGCGAAGGGTGTTGCGCGCTCCTAGCCCGCAAGGCTTAATGCCAAATTCTTTCCCGGCGTCCAGAATCTCCCGCCAAATGCGCGGAGCATCTTCTGGTTCAATATAGATTTCAAACCCATCTTCCCCGGTGTAACCCGTGCGGGCAATGCGCGCAGGTGTTCCGGAAACAGGGCCTTCCTCAAACCAGTAATATTTAATGTTTGCCAACTCCACCGGAGTGATTTTCTGCAAAGTGGAAAGAGCAAACGGGCCTTGTATCGCAATCTGCGCATACTGGCCGCTGGCGAATTCTACCTGGGCATCAAACTGATTCAAGGATTCCAGATGCGTGAAATCTTTCTCCTGGTTGGAGGCATTCACGCAAATGAAATAAAAATCTTCCGCTACTTTATGTACGAGAATGTCATCTACAAAACCGCCATGCTCATATAAGAGGCCGGAATAGTGTGCCTGCCCAGGTTTGAGCTTGGCCACATTGTTTGTGGTGGCATATTCCGCTAACAGGTGAGCTTCAGGACCGCTGATCTCGATCTCCCCCATATGGCTAACGTCGAAGATTCCCACGGCGCGGCGCACGGCGTGGTGTTCTTCCAAAAGACCGGAATACTGTACAGGCATATCCCAACCGCCGAAGTCCACCATTTTTGCTCCCATCTCACGGTGAACTTCGTTCAGGGGTGTTTTTTGTAAAGGAGTAGTAGAAGGGTCCATGGAGAACAGGCCTGTTACTTGGCGGCTTGCATGGATTGCACCTGAATGGTTTTCTTATCCAACGTCCCCGAGACTTTTACTTTCTGTCCCAAAAACTTTTCCGGTGTTTTCTGATCACTCAACTCATACACCTTGGAGCCATCCAGCAGAGCATACTTGGAGCCCATCTTGACGCACTCCGTGATGCACTTGGTTTCCGGCTTGATGTTCATTGCGGAATGATCCCGTCCGCACATGGCATCCGTAACTACCCCGGTAAATACTTCTGCCCGACTCGGCGCAGAAATGAGCAATCCGGCGCAGAATGCGACACCCACAGGAATGGACAAAGTAAAGTTCATGGATTTTTTATTTTAGCGCGCCGTTTTCTGCTGCCAGACGGCCTTGCCCACGAAGAAGGGACCCATTTGCTCGATATACCGTGAGGTTTGCCTGGTCTTGCGCATCGCTTGAATACAAGCCGAAAGTGGGTGGAGTTCTTTGCCTGTCAGTGCAATCACGAAATCATTATCGTTTTTATCTAGCCCGAAGCAGGCCAGCCGAATGTCCTGCGCGTGGCCTGCTGCTCCGAAAGCATGACCAATTTTGCCGTGTTCCGCGAGAATAGGACCTTGTTCCTCCGGAGGCAGGGTGGAAAACTCTCCTTTGCGGCGCAGCGGATACCAAATGGCCCAAGGAGTTTCCGGATTGGCCGCAGCGCGCTTGGAGTGCTCCATCAGCCAGTCTTCCAGGTTCGGTTCGTGGCCCAAGGCATAAGTGCGTCCGAACATGCTGTACTCCGGCTTGGTTTCCAGTTCCGCAAATGGGGGAGACTGCAACAAGGGGCGAAGAGTATCCACGAAATAATTGGGGTCATCGCTCCAGCTCACCAACGCTACACCGTGAATGTCATTCAGATCCTGGTAGAGAACTCCCTCCAGCCCGGAGGCTGATAAGGCATCGACTAAAGGTTTTGTATCGCGACATGCACCAAAAGCGAGCAATTGTACAAAGAGTCGTTTGTCAGAGTACTGCGGCTGGCCATTGCGAATTCCGCCGCGCTCCCGAAGTTCAGGCGCTTCCATCCTTTTATGCTACTTGGATTAGGAAACGAATTGGTGGTTCAGTCTTCCAGATCTTCCCGGAGTTTTTTCAGGGCAGCGCGCACCCAACTCTTCACTGTGCCAAGCGGCTGGCCCATGTGTTCCGCCATCTCCGTTTGAGAAAGGCCCTCATAATACGCCAGGTAAATCACGGTTCTCTGGTTCTCATTCAATTGGTTCAGCAGAGCCTGAATTTTCCGGCCGCGGTCAGCCGTGATCAGATCCTTCTCAGAATCCACAAACAAAGCAGGGTGCTCCAGGTCCAGAAATTCAAAGGTGTTCCGGTCCACGCGAGCCTTGGTGGAGCGAATGTAGTCAATGGCGCGGTGGCGTGCGACCGCGATCAGCCATGGTCCAATACTGCCGCGTGTGACGTCAAAGGCATGTACGCGATTCCACACTCGCAGAAATGTCTCTTGTACCAAGTCCTCTGCGATGCCCCGGTCCCGCACAATGGCCAAAATGATGGAGTACACCAAGCGCCCGTAACGGTCGTATAGCTCAGCAAAGGCTTGCGGATCTCTCCGCTGCAGGCGCTCGGCAAGGTTGCCTTCTCCATCTCCAACTTCAAGCGCCAGCAGAATGGCCAGCAGGGTCATGTGTTTACTTAGGCCACTCGTCTTTCTACAGCCTAACTATATTAAGGCAGGCGACAGCATTGTGTGGAACTGCTATTTCGGTGGACTATCATCTACAACGGTTTGTGGCGGCAGCTTTCGAAAATTGCGGTAAGTCGTGCTTTGGTCAATGCCGATTCGTTTCACCACGGCCACGTGAGCGACGGCATGAATACCAAACTGCCGCAGGAGCCACACGCCGTCTTCCATGCGTACTTGTTCAAAGAACAAATGTGCTCCCTGCTCCAATTTGGCAATCAAGGAAAATCCTACTGACATCGGCTCAAAAGCGTCCGCTTCCGCTTTCGCCCATAACTTATCTTGTTTATCGACCCAGATTTTTCCTTTGACGTGCGGAAAGATCTCCGCTCGCATGTCAGAAGGTTTATAGCCGGGGCGGGGAATCGCTTCAATCTTCCAGGCAGCGCGTCCTGCGATGGATTCTTCGCCGAGCAGTTTGAATTCAAAAGCGTCCAGAATTTCCTGATTGAACTTTCTCGCTTTTTCCTTCTTTTGTTTTTCTGCGGTCAGTCGCTTCGCGCGCTGGCTCTCTGTTTCCCGCAATCGTGCAGTCACAATTTTCTCTACGCGTTGATCTTCCTTATGCTGATCCTCCTCCCTGAGCGGCTTACCGTCCTTGGCCATCAGTTTTCGGATATAGATTCCCTGCACCGGCACCCAATCGTAGATTTTGATCTGGTCCGACTTTAAAGATCCATCAGGATCAAGCTGCCGTTCTTCTGCGCGTGATTCTGAAATCCAGTGATGAGTTCCTTCTTCGTTCCTGGTTCCTGCTTCCAGCGACTGACGGATGATCTCTCGCCCATCAGGCCGCGCTTCTATGGCAAACGAAACGAACACGAGATTTTGAAGCAACAGAGAGGCTGCCATGAATCTTGCGCAAAGGCCCTTGCACCCCAAAAAATGGAAAAAGCGCGGAAAAGAGGTAAGAACATTTCTGCTATGAAATGTTGCAGCGGCTTTTGTGAGCGCAGTTCCTCTCGCCGTGATTGGTTTTACCCGAGACAACATGCATTTTTTCCTTGACAATTTTTTTCCACGACCTTATATATGAATCACATTGCGATTTTCGAATCGCTAAATTTAACGTTAGGGAGAATCACATCGATGAAGAACGCAACTAAGAAAGCCGCCGCAAAGAAAAAAGCTCCTGCAAAGAAGAAGAAGTAATTGCGGCATCCCGAACAGGGATGATAAGGAGTTGTTCACAAGGCCCCGGTTTCGGGGCCTTTTTTATTTGGAGGCCCTCCCTTCCGGAACAGCACAGTTCGAAAACTCTCACCGAATCCGTACAACAAGGTTTTCAGTTGCTCACGATAAACAGCTTTCTGAAAAACTTCCGGGTTTCGCTCCACAGCCCGAAGCAATGTGCGACTCAACGGCTGAAAGTGCTCCACCGAAAACCCATTGGCAATTCCCGCCGCTTGCAAAGCAGTGAAGTTTACGTGTGCGGTAATGTCCTGCAGACCCGGTTGCTGCAAAACGTCCGGCAGAGCGGAGTGCCGGCGGTAACTCATCAGCGTCCCTTCCGGAAAGCCGACAGATTCTTGCTTGGTGAAACCATAGTCAATGGCTAACAACCATCCGCTATCCAAGGTGCCTCCCAGACGGCTCATCCATTCCATAGTGCGCTTGCTGATTTCAAAGCGGGATCCCTCTTGCAACGGAGAGTAATAGTGGTGGAGATAGTGGATTTCGGCTGCTGAAAAACAATCTCCGTCTCGCCAGCAGAACCGTTCCCCATTCCATTCCACGCATAGCTCCTTGGGTGTTCCGTTGCGTATGACGCCGCAGCGTACGGGTAAAGCATCAAAAAATTCATTTGCAAACAGAACACCACGAAACTTTTCCGGCAAAGCAGAGTTGTGTATTTCAAGGCATGAGTAAGAAAAGGATGCAAAGGCCGGCTTCATTTCCTGTCTCCCGCCTCCTAACTCCAGCACTGCCGGATTTTCCCACCCTTCCATCCACTCCGAAAGGAGAGAGGAGAGTAACATTCCATAAACCGGCTGCATTTGGGAAGCGGTGAAAAAATCTCCCTCCTTGCCAAACGGGTCGCGCGCTGTCCGATAATATCCAAGTTCAGGATGATAGAGGGCTGTTTCCATAAAGAGCTCAAAAGAAATCGGCCCGTTCCGGCGAATGGCGTCCCGAAGTAATTCGGAGAGTGCGTTCACGTCTTATGCTACCTGTGAGTGCAATGGCTTCTTCTTCCTTCCCGTTCTCCGTTCAAGTAAAGCTCAGTCCGGAAGAAGGAGGCGCGATTACGCTTTCGCCCGTGTTGGTGCAGCAAATGCCAATGCGAGATCTGTTGAAAGAGATTCTTGCCATCACTGGAAAAGAGGAAGGACGTGTGGCAGAATGCCTCGCCCGTGGAACTCTGGTCACAGGCGGCACGCGTTACCGCTGGAATGGATGGAAAGTGGAATCGCTTGCTTTGCAAATGGCATTGCGTCAATTTCCAGATGCTGATGCAAGCCGACCGTTTCTTTTTCCCGCGTGTGTTTCCATTTTGCTTTGGAGCGGCAATCATTCCGTGGAGATTCCGCGAGAACAAGGCTCACTGCGGCGGTGGCTGAGGCGTCACAGCTTTTGGGATGTTTTAGGTACCGTTTGTGCGGAAACCGCCCCTGCTTACGTCACCTTTGATTACCGGCGTGAAGCAGATCGGTATGAATGGGCGCTGGCCCCAGCCATTGCCTCGCGTATCCGAGAAAGTTTTGCTCTTCTGCCGTCACGCGGGTTCAGGCGCGTGCTCCGTTCGCTTTCTCCCGGTCGCGTGGAGTTCATTGTGCCGCGTTAGCAATTACGTCAGGCGGCGTTTGCGGAACTCATCCACGGTGACGGCCAGAATGATCACTGCGCCGATCACCACCTGCTGCACGTAATTCGAAATCCCCAGCAGATCGCTGCCATTGGAGAGCAGTCCCATGATGAAAGCGCCGACCAGCGTTCCGACCACGCTGCCTTCGCCGCCGCGCAAACTGCCGCCGCCGATCACCACGGCGGCGATAGCCTGCAATTCGTATCCCTGTCCCGGCCGTCGGTTGCCCGGTCATCAGCCGCGAGGCCTCGATCATTCCGGCAAGTCCGGTCAGCAGTCCGCCGATGGCATAGACCGCAGTGGTGTGGAAGGCAACCGGAATGCCCGCATAGACGGCCGCCGCCGGAGTTGCTGCCGATGGCAAATGCATAACGCCCCAGCCGGGTGTGCTCCAGCAGAATGTGCACCGCAACCGCGCAGACCACCAGCAGCCACAGACGAACGGAATACCGAGCAGGTTGCCTTCGCCGAGGAAGGAAAAGCAGGCGGAATCCTGTGCACCGGCAGGCCGTTGGAGATAATCAGCGCCAGCGCCGCGAAAAATGCCAAGTGTTCCCAGCGTCACGATGAACGGCGCAATCTTCAGGCTGGTGATCAGAACGCCGTTCAGGAAACCGCAGACCAGGCCCGTGACAGATACCGACCAGCACACCCACTGGAATGGAAGCGCCGCGTTCCATCGCCATGGTGCCGAGCAAGCCCGCCCAGACCCAGGATCGAGCCGACGGAAAGATCGATGCCGCCCGAGATGATGATGATCGTCATGCCGAGCGCCATGATGTTGATCACCGCCGTCTGGCGCACCACGCTCGAAAGGTTGTTGGCGTGAGAAAGTAAGGCGAGGCGATCGCCAGCGCCACGAACAGAACGATCAGGCTCAGAAACGGCAGCAGCCGTTGCAAGGATTTCACGCCATGCGGCTCTGCTTCCAGCGCGGCCAGACGCATGATCTCTTCCTGCGTGGTGTTGCCCGGCAGTTCGCCGGTGATTCTCCCTGCCGCATCACCAGAATGCGATCCGCCACCTGCAACAGTTCCGGCATTTCCGAACTCACCATCAGGATGCGGCTCCCCTGATCGGGCCAGTTCATTCATGAATTCGAATACTTCCACTTTGGCGCCCACGTCGATGCCGCGCGTCGGCTCGTCGAACAGAAATACGCGCGCGCCGCGGAACAGCCATTTGGCGATCACGACCTTCTGCTGATTGCCGCCGCTCAGTCGCCCGCGAGTGCTTGGCGGAGTGGTGCATTTGATGCGCAGCTTCGGCATATAATCAGTCCGCTAGCGTGGTTCTGCTGCTGATAGTTCAAGAATCCCGAAGCGGCTGATCGCCTTCCACATTCGCCAGCGTCATGTTCGCTGGCGATGGACAGCGGCAGCGCAGGCCGGTGATCTGCCGGTCTTCCGTGACCAGCGCAATGCCCGCCTTCACGGCAGCGCGCGGAGAACTGGATGCGCACGGGCTTGCCGTCCACGGTGATGCGTGCCGCTTTCCATCGGGTCGATGCCGAAGATGGCGCGGCACAGTTCTGTGCGCCCTGCGCCGATCAGCCCCGCCATGCCCACGATTTCGCCGGCCCGCAATAGTGAGCGAAATGTCGTGCAGCTTGCCTTTCACGGAAAGATTCTCACCTCGAGCAGTGGCTCACCGGCGCGGAATGGCTTCGCGCGTGGTAGATGGCCGCAACTTGCCGCCCCACCATGTGCGCAGATGATTTGCTCGTGTGGAAGCTCGCGCCAGCGCGCCCTGGTGCACGGTTTGCCCATCCCGCAGCACCGTGACGCGGTCGCCGATGGCGCGCAGTTCTTCCAACCGGTGCGTGATGTAGATGACGCCCATCTTGCGCTCGCGCAGCGTTCGCACGATGCGGAACACCTCTTCGGTTTCCGCGCCGGAGAGAGAAGAAGTGGGCTCATCGAAAATCAGCAGGCTGGAGCCATGCTGAATCGCGCGGCAGATCTCCACCATCTGCTTGCCCGCGGGGCTGAGCTTTTCCACTCGCCATTCCGCGCTGCAAGGGGAAACTGATGCTGCTCGATCAGCTGCTGCGCCTGTTCCGTAGCGTCGCCGGCGATCCACCCATCCCGAATGGATGGCGCTCTTCGCGGCCCGAGGAAAATGTTCTCCGCTACGGTAAGTTGCGGAGCCAGCAGTGACTCCTGGTGCACCATCGCGATGCCAATGCGCCGGCGCCTCCGCCGGAGTGCGCAGATGTACTTCCTGCGCCGTTCCACAGCATCTGCCCGCCGTCGCGCTGCGATCATGCCCGCCACGATTTTCATCAGCGTGGACTTGCCCGCGCCGTTTTCGCCCAGCAGCAGATGCACTTCGCCGCCTGCACGGAAAGGTTGCCGTCGCGCAGCGCCGCCACGCCACCATAATGTTTTTGAATGTTTTTCAGTTCGAGCAGCACGCCGGAGTTCAGTGTATCCCAAGCATACCAACGGATTACTCGTCTAATTTTTACTCAGGGATTTCACCCAGGTCTTCCGCACGGTTCTCAAACTTCGTCATGCGCGTGCAGATACACCATGTCCACTTTGCCGATCGGACCATTGCGCTGCTTGGCGATAATCAGTTCCGCCAGGCCACGCAGATCTTCCCGATCGCGCTTATACACTTCTTCGCGGAAAATGAAGCCGACCAGATCCGCATCCTGTTCAATGGAGCCGGATTCGCGAAGATCGCTTAACTGCGGACGGTGGTCGCCCTGCCGTGTTTCCGGTGCGCGGCTCAACTGAGAGAGCACCAGCATAGGCACCTTCAGTTCCTTGGACATCAGCTTCATGCCGCGCGAAATGGCGCTGACTTCCTGGTTGCGGTTTTCGAAGCGCCGCGCCCCTCATCAGCTGCAGGTAATCCACAATCACCAGGCCGAGCTTCTGATCGCCGCTCTGCAGACGCCGCAGCTTGGCGTGCATGTCCATCAGGTTCAGCGCCGGCCGTGTCATCAATAAATAAGCGGCGACTCCACCAGCTTCTGCGAAGCCTGCGCCAGCTTCCGGCGCTCTTCTCCGTTCAGGTATCCGGCGCGGAAGCGCTGACTATCCACATAAGCCGAAGCGCACAACATACGAGTCAGCAGAGATTCCCCCGACATTTCGAGCGAAAAAATGGCGACCTTCTGATTCAGCTTTGGTAGCCACATGGCTGGCAATATTGAGAGCCAGCGCCGTTTTTCCCATAGAAGGACGCGCGGCCAGAATCACCAGTTCGCCCTCATGCAGGCCGCCGGTCATCTCATCGAATTTTGTAAAGCCGGTGCTGATGCCTTTGAGCGCTTGCTCGGGTCCAGAAACGCATTGATGCCGCCTTCGTAGTTTTCAATGATCTCCACCGGCGTGAGCAGTCCCTTGCCAGCCCGCGAATCACCCAGTTGCAGAATGGATTCTTCCGCACCCGCCAGAATCGCCTCCGGTTCATCCTCCGCCAGAAGACAGCGATTCATCAACTGCTGCGACGCGGTGATGATGCGGCGCAAAGTTGCTTTATCGCGAATGATTTTGACGTAGCTATCCAGGTTGGGAATGTTCGGCAGCCCGTCATCCAGCGAGACTAAGTACGATCAGGCCGTCTACGGATTCCAGCTCGTTGAAGCGCAGCAGTTCATTAGCGATCGTGACGCGATCAATGCGCTCGGAACGCTCATGGATCTCCATCATCCGGGCAAAGATTTTGCGATGTTTTTCCAGAGCAAAATCATCCGCTACCAGAACGCCGGCTACATCCACAAACGCCGAATCATCAAGCAGGATAGACCCAAGCACAAACCGCTCGGCATCAACATTAGAGGGAAGCCCTTTTTCCAGGGCAAGAGTGCTGGAGGAAGACATCGGAAGCCGTGTTTACGTTAACCTGCGTTCCTGTTGAAAGAAAAGGGAACTTTCAGAATTAGTTGTGGATTCGTAACTCCTTTTCATTGCATTGTAATGCGGATGTGTTCCTCTCATTTTCCTAAAGTTTCCACAAGTTATCCACATGGGATTTAAGCAGGTATTTTTCTGTAAGAAACCCTCCATTCGCGACCAGTACAATAAAAGGATGCAGATCCGGGAACTTCTGGCCGCAGGCCGACCGTCTTTTTCCTTTGAATTCTTCCCGCCGAAGTCGGACGAGGCTGCAGCGCAGTTAGAACGGACCATTGCGGAACTGCGTGTTCTGGACCCGACGTTTGTCAGCGTGACGTATGGAGCGGGCGGCTCCACGCGCGAAAAGACGATTGACATTGTGACCCGCATCAAACGGGAGACCGGCATTGAAGCCATGGCACATCTGACTTGCGTAGGATCTACGCGAGAAGAACTGGGTCAGGTTTTGGATCGGTTGGTCGATAACGGTGTGGAAAACATCCTGGCTCTGCGTGGTGATCCGCCCAAAGGGGAAAAATCGTTTCAAGCAGTGGAAGGCGGTTTTTCCTATGCGTCTGAACTGGTCGCTTTTATTCGCGAACGGCATGGCGATCGCGTGTGTATTGGCGGAGCTGGCTATCCGGAACGGCACGTCGAATGCGCTAACCCTGCCGTGGATCTGGGAAATCTGAAGCGCAAAGTCGATGCGGGGTTGGATTTTGTTACCACTCAGTTGTTTTTCGACAATCGCGTTTATTTTGAGTTCGTGGAGCGCGCTCGTGCTTGTGGAATCACGGTGCCGATTGTGCCGGGAATCATGCCCATCACCAACGCTTCCCAAATTGAACGTGTGACGATTATGTGCGGTGCGACTCTGCCATTTAAATTAGCAGCGGAACTAGACCGGCGCCGTGATAATCCACGTGCTGTGCAACAACTTGGCGTAGCGCATGCCACTTCCCAATGTATTGATTTGTTGAATGGCGGCGCGCCTGGCATTCACTTCTATACAATGAACCGCAGTACGGCAACATCGGAAATTTTCGCTGCTTTGCAGGCGACCGGCATCGCTGGTCGTGGTGAAGCGGCCTGAAAAGGATTTACACCACCGTGTCTCTTACACGAAGACAGGCAATTACCGCGATCGGAGCAGCGGCAGCAGCAGGGAGCTTGCGAGCAGATCCTCCTCCTCGTAATATGCCGTTGCTTTGCCTGTTTTCCCCTGCTTTGGCTGATCTTTCCTATGTAGATATCGGCAGCATTGTAAAGCAGATTGGCTTTGACGGTGTGGACCTTACCGTTCGCCCGGGCGGACATGTGGAGCCTCGCCTTTCCAATGTGGATTTGGTGCGTGCGGTGGAAAGCATCACGGGCGAAGGTCTGGAAATGCCTATCATTACTACGGCTCTGCTTTCCCCGTTTGATCCTACGGCACTCGCCGTATTGGCGCTTTCTGGCAGATCTGGAGTGGATTGGTTTCGCCCCGGTAATTGGGGAAATGCAATTAGCCCAACCTACCGCCGCGATATTGCCGGATTAGTTTCCTTGGGATCGCGTTACCAGATCGGGATTGCTTTGCATAACTATCTGGAAGAGGACGCGGGAGAAGCTCCTTGGGAAGTAAAAGATGTGCTGTCTGTTTTGGATCCTCGCTGGGCAGGAGCTTACTTCGATCCGATTCACGCCCTGGGAACTGGGAAGCCCAGCTAAAATCTCTGCTTCCCCGTTTGAAAGCAGTTGCGTTAAAGGACTATAAGCTTGCTGGGGTGGAAGGCAAACAAAAAGCAGTGCCTTGCCCGCTTGGGGAAGGCGTAGTGGATTGGGCGCTTTTCTTCCGTACTCTGGCCCAGGCAAAATTTGTGGGTCCGATATCGCTTCGAATAGAATACGCACCCAAGAATGCACTGGAAGCAGTGAACAAGGATTACCAGTTTGCTCGAAAGCAAGTGGATGCTGCCTACATGCGAATGGGTTCTGGTTCCGGCGCTGGGTCCGGGTCGGGTCCAGGGTGAGGACTCGGAACGGGATCAGAATGAAATGCAAAGTCCAAACGTTGACGAACCATAGCCTGCTCCTCTAGGGGAATATCACAATTACAACAATCGCTACAGGATCGGCACTTGTCGCACAGGTGATTGCGGCATGTGTCCTTGGTGCAGCTTACGCAGATGCGGGTAGATTCTTCTTCACAAATGCTGCACGAAAAAGGCATTCCTCTCCATTTTAGAACTTTACGAAGGCAGAAATGCTATTTCCCGGTTTTTGTTCGTACTGGAGCGCTCCCGGAAAGATTTTGGCGGCAGCGTTGCGCTTCCCGATCTACAATCTGAAACTGCTGTTCTTTGTCCGTAGCCAGATCCAGAGCATAACGCTGTAGCTGCTCCCGCACAGGTGTGTTTTCCGCTCGGGTGCCATTGAGGAGTTCCGCAAGAGCAGCATTCTGGTAGCGGCGCAGTCCATCCTCCAAAGAACCCACCGCTAGTTCCAATGACTGCATCCTGAATAATAGTTGCAATACTTCCGGCAGGTGGTCGGCATGTTGGGCCATTGCTTGCGCCGCCGCCGATAATCCCTTCAGTTGATCCATGCTGGAATTCCACTGGGAAACGTATGTGTCAGGCGCTCCTTTCGCAATCCAATCCTTCGGCTTGATTTGCTGCAGCATCGGCTGAAGATGCGCAGCGTACCCGATCACATTGTTTGCTACACGAAGTGGGTCCAACTCTCCCGGAGTGGTTCGCTGGGCTTGCGCCGCTACTTCACAAAAGATCACCAAGAACGCGAGGAGAGGTACAAATCGGAGAGACAACATTTGCCTCTTATTATCGATGTTTTCACCATACCCGTATTTACGGAACCGCTTGTGCAGTAAGAGGCGATGTGTACACTGTTCCCGTGTCATTCCGGTAAACGTATTGGTAATAAAGAATTCTTCCGGGAATTGCCGGAACCGTGAGCGTGCAGCCAGAAGCGCAGCTTGTGCCTATCCATGATCCCGCTTCCACTGTTTCCAAATGAAACGGATTGGCAGGATCTACGCCATCCCCTTGCCCCACCACGCAGGATTCTTTTCGGGATGTGCAAAATAAACTGGCGGGGTCCCCGTTTTCCGCATATCCGAATCGGACAAATGCGTTCGTTGCTCCCGTTACCGGCGGCAGAGTCACGGTGATTGGCACAAAAGTCAGCCGGTTCACGGAATCCTGTGTCGCGGGAGGCGGAATTTTGGCGAGCAGGAACGATTTGTTTATGCTTGCATCCCCTGGCAGATGAGACTCCATGATCATCCATTTGCCATTTGGTAAGACATAAGGAGTGTAAAACGGGGAAAGCACGCGTGCCCGATTGAATTTGGTGAGCAGCCGTTGGAATCTGCCTTCGTTATCCACCCGATCCATGGCAATCTGCATGATGCCATCGTGCACGACAGGGCTGCCCCCAATGCAGATGTCGTATTCATCCGGAAAGTTGTATGCCTGTTGTGCCTGGACGCAGAAGGGATACCTTACATAAGGAGCATTCACGTAAACATCCCCTGCGGAAGAACCAGTTCGGCACTCATTGGTGGCTGCCGCCACACAATATTTGTAAGAATCACTCGGCCCTGTTCCCAGCACATTGCCGGTAGCCGGGCTGCTGATGTCCAGCAGCGGCAAATTTCCTGTGAAAGCTGATGTGGGATAGATCTTCCGGAATGGCAAATCAATGTTCGGCATGGAAGTGGCCGGAAATTTATATAACTGGCCGCTGACCAAAGTGGCGGGGTTACTTCCTGTTCCTCCGCCAGATCCTGAAGAGTAGCCGCCTCGGTAAGGACGACCATCGAACATAAACTTAGCCAATTCCGGACTTGCCATTGTGCCTCCTCCGGTGGGATGAGACTGCATGTTGCTCAAGTCGGCTGATCCTTGCCCAAAGGTGACATTTTTGGTCCCGACACCTGCTAAGGGCAGATCACTAATCACATGACTGAATGGGCGACCATCCGGCAATCGCATGGAGTAGCAGTTCTCTCCACTGCCACAGCGGTTCTCCGCATCGCTTGTTGCTGTGGCTCCCCAGGTTCCGTTTGACCAGAAGAAATGATCATTTACGGAAGAGGGATCAGGGGGAATCGTGGTTCCGTCCAGATTCATGCCATGAGGGTCATCCACAAAATTCCAGAGCCATGTATTGCCCGCACCCTGATAGCTCGGAATTTGATTTGCTGCACAGACCGTATATAAGTTTGGGTTGGGGCCTGTGGAGTAATAAAAATGCCCGTGGGCATGGTTGACATCGCGCCATAAGGTGTAGATCCATGTTCCCGGCTGCACGCCGGGAACTTTATTGATCAACATGGCTTGTTCCGTGTTGTTGGCCGGAAGCTGGACTTCAAATTGAAAACGATCTCCTGGTTGAGCTGGCCCCAGCTCGCCCGGCAATCCTGTTTCGCCGCCTCCATGATTTGGACTGAGCGGCTCAGACGCAACCGTTAATACTGTGCAGTTATGTCCGGAGGCCCCAAACAGATTGGGGGGACAATCCGTTAAACTGCTGGACCCATCCACATAGTTGATGTTGCCGTCGGCTGTGCCATCAATCACTGGCACGTAATAAGGGCCGGTACCCGGTCCATAGTTGATCCATCCATAGGTGGCAACACTGAACCATCCTGTTACGGCGGGGCCGCTGTCTTTGATCGTGCACCAACGGCAACCAGGACGCGCCCATGCAGGCATAGCTGCAATCACGCAACCAGGAGCCCCATTTCCTACGCATCCGAAATTCCCGCTTGGGCCGGTGCTGGACCCTCCTTCCGCATTGGAAGTTGCGTTCGGATTAAATACAAGATTCCATCCTACGGAGTTTCCTCCGCCGCGCCAGACCTGAATCAGGATATTGCCTCCAGGGTCTACTGCTTTCACCAACAGATTTGTGAACAAAGACTTATTAAACTGCGGCGCATATGCCGGGTTCGCCGTGAATGCTTCTGTTAATGATCCGATATCGGTTCCAGGTGTCGTAATCTTGCTTACCAGGCAGGGCTGTTGATTCGTGTAAGGAGGTACGTTCGGCGCGGCTGTGTTGCAGTTATTGAGATTTTGGAAAATCAACAGACTGCCTGATCCGTTCAAAGAGGTTGGTTCGGAATGGTTGCCGTAATACTTGGTTGTGTAAAGAACACCCGTGCCGCCGCAAATGTATTTATCCGGATCTTGCGCATCAAAGAACTGGTTGATCACATCACATCGAACGTTTGGGATCGTGTTGGCGGAACTGAACAGGTGCGATTCTCCCGATTCCGCATCAATCCAGTACATCACTGCGCTATCCGGCATCACGCAGTTGTAACCAGGACGGCCATTCGGACCGATCAACGTCTGGGAACTGCATAACTCAAATCCTCCGCCTACCAGAAAACGGAAGTAGTAATCGTATTCGTAATTGACGGACGCGTAATCCACCGCAATGGTATCCGCGCTGGTTGTTTTCTTCCACAGGAGAACACCGAAATTGGTGGCGTAATGGTAGGCCGGATACCCGAATGTGGTGTTCACTCCTTGCACTGCCGGAAAGTCATGCGTCACAATCGTGCGGGCATCGGCCACAAAGTCAATCACGGTGATCAAATTCGATCCCCCGCCGCCAGCGCCATAAATCACGATGGTGCGGTTATTATCGCTATTCGAAAAAGTATCTACAGGTGTTCGTAAGGTGCGGGAGCCTGGATCGAAAGCTGCTGCTCCGGCAAGCATGGAAGGGCAGTTAGTAGTGAGCGTAATCTGGCCCGTATGCTGCACGGAAGCGATGGTGTAGTTCTGATTGTTGATATTAATCGTGCTGCCTGGAACCCAATGAATGCCGTATGGTTCTCCGCTGGCGTACTGCACTACGGGTGATCCATCACACATGCTCAAACCCTGCCGTGGCCCTTGCTGCGTCCAGTTCGGGACTTGTGCTCCAGGGGATTTCTGCCAAAGATCAATGGTGGAGGTGCTGCCAAACGCCTGATCCTGATAAGAGGTGCCCAACGTGGCTTCATACTTAGCGCTTCCTTCATAACAATTCACGCCATCAATGGTCAGGCAGGCGATTACTTTACGATCTTCCGGGTTGGTGGGCGCTGTTCCATTCGGATTTACCGCTGCGTAGATGTGAGCTTGAAAATATCCAAGCGCAATATTCACTTGCCCGTAGGCTGTGGCCCATGAGGCAATTGCTCCATAAGGCTGGCCTACGGCAAGGCCGAGAAACAAAGCGCCAGTGTTGCCGGAAACGGTAGCAGCATTGCCATCAAACCCGGTTACATTGCCTGGGTTGCTCCAGGAATTGCTGCGCGAAGTGGATAATGGCATCCCGTAGAGATCGATGTAGATATCTCTTGGCATCACAAGCCGTTTCAACAAAAGCCCGGTTTGGGGGTCAATCACCTGCTGCGTTCGGTCGGAGCTGCTTAAGGTCGGCAATGCATATTTGCCTGCTTGTTGCGGGTCAGTGGCTTGGGCTTCCGCGTATCCGTTACCAAACGGAATATTGACGGTATCGAATTGGCCTGTTGCCTGGTCTCCTGTGCTGGGGCAGGTAATCCGGTAATAGTGCCGCGTAGCCGTCTGCAGTGCGCGTGAGTAGCGAATGGTATCTAACCCCACTTCTGCTGCTCGCTTTCCGATCACAAATGTTCTTTCCACGCCTGTGCGCAAAGTTCCTGGGCGCGTATCCATATTGGCGGAAGCAAACTTCGCTGGGTCGACATCATTTACTAACGGGGAGTATGTGGCGGATTCGCTCACTTCCACCGTGCATGCTCCTGAATCCGGCGCGATATAGCTCAGAATGGCCTGCGTGCTGGTGACTCCGGATACCGTTACAGAGTTGATTGCTGCTTGCATCTGCCAGGCGAAACAGAAAACCGCGAGTAGCTTTTTCATAACGCCCACATGGTAGCGGACAAGGGATTCGTCACTACTTCTTGCGAAGCAGTGCATTTCTTCTCGAAAAAGATCACAACTGGTTTTGTGCGTTAGGCTTACGGAAAAAAGAAGCACACAATAATAGCCGTTGCTACCGGTTGTGACTGCCGTGCTGTAATGGGCAAATCTTTAAAGAGAGGTGCTGATTCTTCCATCCCGGAGATGCACTTGAACATCGGCAATGGCGGCAGCTTCAGCGCTGTGGGTTGCCATCAAAACGGCTGCTCCTAATTCTCGGGCAGCCTGCCGGATCAGGTTGAGCACCAGTTCTCCGCTTGCCGTATCCAGGTTTCCGGTTGGCTCATCCGCCACCAGAACTCGCGGTGTGTGTA
This sequence comes from Bryobacterales bacterium, assembly GCA_963791675.1. Lineage (GTDB taxonomy): Bacteria > Acidobacteriota > Terriglobia > Bryobacterales > Bryobacteraceae > JALYXI01. Next base: position 214,591 of record CAWBTD010000022.1, on the reverse strand, counting down.
CCAATGCGCGCGCTACTGCGACGCGTTGCATCTGTCCGCCGGATAGCTGATGAGGGACGGAACGGAGTTTATCTTCCAACCCCACCCACCGGAGACGTTCCCCGGCAATCTTGGCCGTGTCAGAAACTCCAGCAAGCAGCAAGGGAAGTTCCACGTTCTCCAGCACCGTTAAGGTAGGCAGCAATTGGAACGCTTGAAACACAAACCCGATCTCCGTCCGTCGGAGCTTTGTTAATTCCCTTTCGGAAAGAGCAGAGGTGGAACGCCCATCAATCAGCACTTCGCCGGAAGTCGGAAAGTCCATGGCTCCCGCCAAATTGAGTAGTGTAGACTTTCCGCAACCGCTGCGACCTAGCAGTGCTGTCACTGTGCCAGCTTCCGCCTGAAGCGAAATATCATGCAAAGCGGTAAATTGCTGCCCGTTGTTGCCGTAAGTTTTACGGGCATGGAGAAGTTCAAGGCGTGGCGGAAGACTCAAACCGCATTATCTCAGCCGTGCCTTTCTAAAACACGAAAGCAACCGCCATATTTACATGGTCGCCTTGTTCGTTTGCCGAGCTCTGGTTTCGAAAGTTGGTCAAGAACCGTCTCCATTCCCAGGCAAGCACAACATTGGGCGACCATTTATAAATTAAATTACCCATGTAGGTTTGGGTCTTATTTCGGTTGCCCTCCACCACTTGGCGCGCGTTGATGGAATCAATCCCCCAAGCCAGATTGTTCTGCCAGCGGGGAGTCCAATTCATCTGAAATTGCGTCCACCCGCCTCGGGATTCCGCGCCATGCTGGCCGGGTGTGCCTACTGCCGTAACCGTTTGCCCTTGTGCGGACCCAAACAGCCCTAGTGCCCGCCCTTGATAGGCTTCTCCTGACAGGTTCGCTCGCTTGCCAAGGGGAACCAAGTAATCCGCTGCAACTCCCCAGGAATCTACGCCGGTTTGCACGTTGGCTAAAGCTCCGGTGCCTGCGTTTTTGCCACGATTGTAGTGTCCGGAAAGGCCCAAGGTCATGCCGCCATCAGTGTAGGACAAACGGGATTCGTAGCCTGGACCTCTACCGCGCTCTCCAATCCCGGGTGTGCGAACCGTGGAAAACGTGCTGGGGTAATCGCCCACATTCGGGTCCGTTAGCGCCACCTGCCACTGCAGTTTCTGCTTCTCTGTGATGGCGTGGCGAAACTCGGCCCGAAGCTGCGGAGAGCGAATCCACAAATTGCCGGAAGCGGTCATATCCGGGGCAGAGTAGCCTGCAAACGAAGTGGGGCTGAGTGGCGCAAATACAGAAAAATCCTGCCCTGCCAGCAGCGATACATTTTTCCAATCTGCTCGCATAAAACCTAGACGGAGCCGGGGCACATCAAAGCCTACGGAAACCGGCAATGTTGCATTTCCGGCAAACATATCGATTTCCACTTGGCCGCTGGTTTGTGCTCCCCAAAGAGTGGGTCCTTGCAATCGCATTCCGAATCTGGACTGGCGCACTGTCATGCCATAGCTTTTGTCACTGCCTGTGGTGTCGCTACCCTGCTTGTTGGCATACAAAGGAACATCTTGATTGTTCAGCAGAGCTGTATCGTAAAAAGAATTCAGCAGCAAGGTCCCATATAAGGAGACTTTGACAGTGCTGCCCGTGGTCACCTTCGGCTCTGCTGGCACTGTTGCGGCGTTTACTACCGGAGCAGGAGAGGGCGTTAGGGCATTAGCCACAACAGGAGCAGTGCTGCTTGGGGTACCTGAAGGACTCAGCATGGGGGAAATGCGTGCCATTTCCGTGTTATTCAGTAAGCCTTTATCCCGCAACAAGGCAGCAATCACTTCCACCGCATCGGCAGGATTTGCTGCTTTGATTCGTTGGCGCTCTATGCTGCTGATCACTCCTTTCTCAGCCAGAACATCGGCCAGAACCTGTGCGGAATGTTGTGCAGTAGCAGAAGGAATGCTAGAGAGAAATACAAAAAAGAAAAGAAATCGCCTCATTGGTCCCGTTTGGCTCATTGAGCCCTTATGACGAATATAAGCGGTTAGGTATTTTGCTTCCACTCATCGCAGCTCCTAAGTTAGGAGTGAGCGGCTTGGAGGGCGTGCTCGAGATCGTTCTGCAAGTCGATCACGTCTTCTACTCCCACCGAGAGACGAACGAGGTTGTCTCCAATGCCCAACGCCGCTCGCTTCTCTGCCGGAATCGAGGCATGCGTCATGATCGCGGGATGCTCAATCAGGCTTTCCACTCCCCCCAGGCTCTCAGCAAGCGCAAAGATCCGGCACTGCTCCAGCATCCTCTTGGTGAATCCCAAGTCTCCCTTCAGCAGCACCGATACCATGCCGCCGAATGCTGCCATTTGCGTCTTGGCCAGTTCGTGCTGTGGATGGGAAGCTAAACCCGGGTACATCACTCGCTCCACATCCGGATGCCCTTCCAGCCATTCGGCCAGACTTTGCGCATTCTGGCAATGCCGCTCCATGCGCAGGTGCAACGTCTTGAGCCCGCGCAATGCCAGAAATGAGTCGAACGGCCCTGCCACTGCACCAACCGCATTCTGCAGAAAGGCGAGTTTCTCGCCTAGCTCTCCTTCCCGGGCCACCAGGATGCCGCCCACCATGTCAGAGTGACCGTTCAGGTATTTCGTCGCGGAATGCAGCACCAAGTCAAAGCCCAGCTCCAAGGGCCGTTGCAGATACGGAGTAGCGAATGTGTTATCTGCTACCGCCAGCAGGGAATGTGCCTTGGCGAATGCCGCAATGTTTCGGAGATCCACCAGCTTCAGCAGCGGATTAGACGGTGTTTCTACCCAGATCAGCCGTGTGTTCGGGCGCAATGCCCGTTCCAGTGCACCGGGCTGAGCCGGGTCCACATAGCTGATCTCCAAACCAGCAGAGCGCTTCCGCACCCGCTCGAACAGCCGCACGGTTCCCCCATACAGGTCATCGGTGGCGATCACATGCGAGCCAGCCTCTAACAGGTCCAACGTGGTTGCCGTGGCGGCCAGCGCGGAAGCAAAAGCAAACCCGCGTACACCGCCTTCCAGATCGGCCACGCACCGCTCATAGGCAAACCGGGTCGGGTTCTGGGTGCGGGAGTACTCAAAGCCTTTGTGTACCCCGGGGCTCTGCTGCACATAGGTGGAGGTCGCATAGATGGGCGTCATGATGGCGCCGGTCGAGGGGTCTGGCTCTTGCCCAGCGTGAATGGCTCGTGTGCCGAACTGATGAGGCATAAGGGAGGTTCGTTTCTTTTTGCTTCGTTATAGCTTCCGTCGCAGATAGCTCAGCAGGTCCGTGCGGGTAATCAGGCCCAGGAACTGATCCCCTTCTGCGACCAAGGCCACCAGCCCTCGGTTGAGAATGTCATAGAGCTGGTCAATGCTGCTTTGCGGGCTGATGGTTTCCAGGCGACTGGTCATGGCTTTGCGCACAGTGGCACGGAAGTGAGCACTATCTTCATGAACGCCGAGCAGAAGGTCAGATTCATCCAGCACGCCTACACATCGCTCGTTCTCCATCACCGGCACTTGGGACACATCCGCTAAGCGCATGCGCTGAAATGCGGTGAGCAGCGGGTCCTCCGGGCTCACCGTGATCACCGCGCCATCCCGGTACTTGCGCGTAATCAGGTCCTGCAAGTCACCGGTTTGCGGCTGCTCGGTGAAGCCCTGGTCGATCATCCAGTAATCGCTGTGCACCTTGGAGAGATACTTGGCTCCGGTGTCGCACACAAACGTCACCACGCGCTTAGGTGTGGTTTGTTCCTGACAGTAGCGAAGTGCAGCAGCCAGCAGTGTGCCGGAGGAAGGACCGGCCAGAATGCCTTCCTGCCGCAGCAAGGCACGCGTGAGGTGAAAGCTTTCCTGGTCGGGAATGGCATAAGCCTTTTTCACTCGCGAGAAATCAGCAATGGCAGGCGGGCAAGCTCCTCCGATGCCCTCCACTGCATAGCTGCCGGAAGGCACATGGCGTCCGGTTTGGACGTACTCGTACAAAGAAGAGCCTGCCGGGTCGGCCAGCACCATCTCCAGTGCGGGGTTCACACGCGCAAAGAATCGGCTTAAGCCGGTCAGCGTGCCACCCGAGCCTACGCCGCACACCACGGCATCCACACGGTGCTCCATCTGGTGCCAGATCTCCGGGCCGGTGGTGGTTTCATGCGCCAGCGGGTTGGCTGGGTTGCCGAACTGGTTCACGTTGTAAGCGCCAGGGGTTTGCTGGGTGATGCGAGCCGCCCTGTCCTGGTAATAATCCGGGTGGCCGGGAGACACATCCGAGCGAGTCAGATGGATCTCTGCGCCGAGCGCACGGGCATGCGCGATCTTTTCCGAGGACATTTTGTCGGGGATGACCAGGATCAGCTTATAGCCTTTGATGGCGGCGATCAGCGCCAGACCGATGCCGGTATTGCCTGCTGTGGCTTCCACTAAGGTCTGCCCGGGTTGGAGAATGCCGGAGCGTTCTGCTGCTTCAATCATGGAAGCAGCCATACGGTCCTTGATGGAGCCGCCTGGATTCTGAGACTCAAGCTTGAGGTAGAGTTCGCAAAGGCCAGTGGGGAAGGTACTCAGGCGCACCAGGGGCGTGTTGCCGATCAGGCTTAACGTAGACGGAGTGAGCAGGTTCGGCATTCTTTTACGAACTCAGCGTACATTACCAGAGTGGCAGATTTTAGGGAAAAAGAAACTGCTACACCATTTCCGAATCCGCATTCCCTTACAGCTTAATTACAACTACACAACAAGTTTTTCCCCCAGAGTACATAGGATTGCTTTAGACATCAGAACCCTCTGCAGAAATGGATTTCACAAAAGAGTCTGCAGAGTTCTTATGAATTCCAAAGGAGTGGTGCAATGAAAATTAAACGGGCAGGTCATTCGGTATTTCCTTCTTTTTTCCTAAAGGTTTTTGTTCTTCTTCTCACAAGCGTGGTTCCTTCTATGGCAGCAGTGATCACCGATCCGGCTGGTGATTTCCTGCCTAGTTATACAGGTCTCAAAAATGGTGATTTAGACGTGCTAAACGCACAAGTTTTTTTTGACGGAATAAATTTCTTGTTCACCAGCACGCAAAACGGGCCTATCGGTCAAACCCCAACTGGAATCTATGTTTGGGGGATTGATCGCGGGGCAGGTACGGTAGGATTTCCCGACATCGCTCCTGGTGTGACCTTTGATGCTGTTTTCGTCATCAATCCGTCTGGCACTAGCACCCTTCGAGATCTGATCAGCAGCACAACCACCACTATTTCCAACATCACCGTTTCCGGTAACACCGTATCCGGTATTGTTCCTTTAAGCGCTCTTCCCTCTCGTGGCCTCACTCCTTCTAATTACATGGTCAACCTTTGGCCACGCTCAGGAGCAGCAGGTAATTCTGCTATTTCCGATTTTGCTCCCAACAACTCGGATGCTCTTGTCACCACTACTCCTGAACCCGGAACTCTTTCTCTTTTTGCTACCGCCCTTTCCGGGGTCGTTCTGGTTTTAAGACGGCGTAAGAAGCTTTCGGTTTAGCATTGCGCTGAATCGCTACATTCTGTAATCAGGAAGCCCGCCTCGGATTCTTGCTGGCCGTTTTCCGCGTTGCCACGGTTTTCCTGGCGGACTTGCTCCCTTCAAACTAAGCCCTTCGAAGAGCCGCCGCAAGAGTTAAGCTAAAATCGATAGGACACACCACACCCTGAAATTCTCTCGGTTGTGTGATCCGTTGCCCTCCTGGTCGCGGGCTTAAGGTAGATTGTTCTTCCACAAGCCACTCCATAGCACCATGAAAAGAATCACTCTTCGACTCTTCCCCAGCAGTCTAGCTCTTATTTTTACAGGCTTCTTCGGCATTATTCTCCATGCGCAAACGCCTCCGTCCTCCCTGTGGTCTGGAATGCGGTATCGCATGGTCGGTCCGCTACGCGGTGGACGCGTCACTGCTGTTACCGGGGTGCCTTCCGAACCTTATACGTTTTACATGGGCTCCACCGGGGGAGGAGTTTGGAAGACCACCGATGCCGGCCACTCCTGGAACAATGTGTCGGATGGATTCTTCTCCGTGGCCTCCATGGGAGCAGTGGAAGTTTCCCTTTCTTCGCCCAACACAGTTTGGGCAGGTACCGGCTCCTCCAAAATCCGCAGCAATGTTTCCATTGGCCGGGGCATTTACAAGTCAACCGATGCAGGTAAAACGTGGACCTTTATGGGCTTGCGGGAGGTCGGCCAGATTGCCACCGTTCGCGTCCACCCCACCGAACCCCGACATTGTCTATGTAGCGGCGCTGGGTGATCCCTTTGCTCCTAATCAGGAGCGCGGCATTTTCCGCACAACGGATGGCGGCAAAACATGGAAGAAGGTGCTGTTTGTTTCGGATTCCGTGGGAGGTGCGGATCTGGAGTTGCAGCCTGCTCACCCGGACGTTGTGTTTGCCTCCATGTGGCACGGCGAACGCAAGCCCTGGACCATTATCAGCGGAGCAAAGGAAGGCGGCATCTACAAATCCACCGATGGCGGCGAACACTGGAACAAACTCGCCGGGGGACTTCCCAATGATTTGTTCGGCAGAAGCAATGTAGCGATCTCCGCAGCCGCCCCGAATCGAATTTATGCCTTGATTGAAGCCAAACCCGGTTCGGGCTTGTACCGCTCCGAAGATGCGGGCACCACCTGGGCGCTGGTGAATGGTGCCGGCAATTTAAGCACCCGCCCTTTTTACTACAACACTTTAGGGGTCGATCCCAATAACGCGGATATTGTGTACGTGGGCAATGAAGGCTGGTTCAAGAGCACGGACGGAGGAAAGTCATTCCGCCGCGCCCCTGTGCCGCACGGCGATAACCACGATGTCTGGATCAATCCGAAAAACTCGCAGTACATGATCCAGGCAAACGATGGCGGCGCGAACGTTTCCCTGGATGGCGGCCGCACCTGGAGCGCGCAAAACAATCAGCCCACTGCCGAGATTTACCAGATTGCCGTAGATAACCAATACCCGTATCGCTTGTATGGCGCGCAGCAGGACAACACAACCGTAATCGTGCCTAGTCTTCCCATCGGAAATGGGCAGGATTTCCGCGTCGGTCCAGGCTGCGAAACGGGTCCGATTATTCCCGACCCGGCGGATGCCCAGATTGTGTATGGCGGCTGCAAAGGGCAGTTTACCCGGCAAAACATGACCACCAGTAATGAAGAGAATTACTGGGTAGGCGCGCAATCTCTTTACGGCAATCCGGGAACGGATTTAATCTACCGCTTCCAGCGTGTGGCTCCCATGGAAGTCTCGCCCAATGAACCTCACACGGAATATTATGGTTCGCAGTTTTTGCATCGTACTCGTGATGGCGGCGTAACCTGGGAAACCATCAGCCCCGACCTTACGGCCCACCCGCTTGGCACACAAGGAGCAAGTGGCGAACCCATCACACGCGATGCTACCGGAGAAGAGGTCTACAGCACTCTCTACTCCATCCGTGAGTCACCCATTCAGAAAGGGCTGATCTGGACCGGGTCCAATGACGGCTTGATCTTTGTGACCCGCGATAGCGGCAAGAACTGGACCAATGTCACTCCTGCCGGTCTGCCCCCGGGAGGGCGCGTGCAAAATTTGGAGCCTAGCCCGCATCGTCCCGGTACCGCCTATGCTGCCATTTATCGTTACCTGTTAGGGGACTTTGCGCCCTACATTTATCGCACGGATGACTTTGGAAAGACCTGGACTCGGTTAACAGATGGCATGAATGGCATTGCCAAGGACGAGCCAACCCGCGTTGTGCGGGAGGACCCAAGCCGCGCTGGACTTCTATATGCCGGAACTGAGTTTGGCATCTACATTTCGTTCAACAACGGGGTGAACTGGCAGCCGTTTCAAATCAATTTGCCCGTGACTCCGGTAACGGACATCAAAGTAACGCACAAGGATCTGGCCATTGCCACGCAAGGCCGTTCTTTCTGGATTTTGGATAACCTGACGCCTCTCCATCAGGCAAATGACCAGATCAGCAAGAACAACTTTCTGTTTCAGCCCAAGGAAGCGATCCGAACTCCTGCGCGTGGTGCGCGGGGCGGCGCTGGATTGCAGTATCTTCGTCCGGGCGCCATGATTGACTACTATCTCCCTTCCGCTTCGGCAGCGGATCTCAAAATGGAGATTCTGGATAGCGCCGGTAAGGTGGTGCGCACTTTTTCGAGCGCGGGCGCGGGTGAGATGGATAGCCCTGGCACCTTTGCGGAAAGCGCCAGCAACGAAGAAGATGAGCCTGGCCCGCGTGCGCGAGGCGGGGCGACGCGTTTGGATAAGTCCACCGGGATGCACCGGTTCACTTGGGATTTGCGGTATGCCGGACCTTGGCAAAGTGAAAACCGCCCGGAAGGTCCGAATGGCCCGGAAGCCATTCCCGGCAAGTACTCCGTGCGGCTTACCGCAGGTTCCTGGACTTCCACGCAGCCCCTTACACTTGTGGAAGACCCGCGTATTGCAAAAGATAGTGTTACCGTTTCCGACCTTCGCGAACAGTTCGAGCACAATATGCGCGTACGGGATCTGGTTAGTGACGTAAATAAGACTATTGCGCGTCTTCGTGCCGCTCAGCCAAAGGCAACCGGCAACACGGCCACTGCCTTGAAGGAGTTGGCTTCCCAACTGATCACGCCGCCAATTCGCTACAGCAAGCCGGAATTGCAAACTCACATCACTTACCTGTACGGCATGACCAACAGCACAGACCAGAAAATCGGTCGTGATGCCATCGAAAGATACAACATGCTCCGTAAGGAACTGGATGCCCGAATGGCGGAACTCAACAAAATCTTGGACACCTTGAAATAAAGGAATAAGGACTAAAGGAACATGCACGGACTCCCTCAAAGCGCTAGACTACGGAAAATGCAAATCCGTAGTCTGCTTCCCGCTCTCTGCCTTTTTGTGATTCCCGCCCTCGCTGCCAAGCGCCCGATTACGCATCAGGACTTCGATTCCTGGCGCAGCATCACCGGTCAGCGAATTTCCAACGATGGGCATTTTGTGGCCTATGGGTACTTCCCGCAAGAAGGTGACGGCGAGGTCGTCATCCGCAATCTCACCACGGGCAAAGAGTGGCGTGAAAATGCCGGACAACTGCCACCACCGGCAACTCCGGAGCCCGGTTCCGAGGAGCAGCCGCGTGCCCGCACAATTCAGCTCTCCTTTACGGAAGACTCCCACACGCTTCTGTTTCTGAGCTATCCCAAAAAAGCGGAGGTAGACAAGGCAAAGAAAGAAAATCGCCGCAGCGCGGACTTGCCCACGGAACTGGTAGTGGTGGATTTAATGGCCGCGAATGCCAGCCGCGTCCCGCAAGTCTCCAGCTTCCAGGTCCCGGAAAAGGGAAATGGGTTCTTTGCCTATCAGAAAGCGCCTCCGCCCCCCAATCCCGGTCCCGCCCCGGCAGGAAATCCAGCCGATGTGGATGACGAGGATGATCAGGATCAGGCTCGTGGAGCCGGAGCCGCCCGTGGTGGACGTGGTGGTTCCGCAGGAAATAATGGACGCGAGTTTGGTTCGGACTTGGTTCTGCGTAAACTGGCCGACCAATCCGAGCGCACCTTCCCGGAAGCGCTGGAATACAACCTCAGCAAAGATGGAAAAACGTTGGTCTTTGCCGTGGGCTCCCAGAAGCCGGAAACGAATGGCTTGTTTGCCGTTGCTACAGGCAGTACTGATGCGCCCCGCCCCCTTCTAGCTGGCAAAGGCCGCTACCAGCATTTCGCCTGGGATGAGAAGCAGGACGAGATGGCGTTCCTAAGCAATCATGATACTGCCGACGCAAAATCGCCTGCCTATAAGCTTTACCTCTGGAACACCAAATCTCCCAAAGCGGAAGAGATTGTTTCTGGCACCACTGCCGGCTTCCAGAAAGGGTTTGTGCTGAGCGAACGAGGTCCGGTTACTTTCTCGAAAGATGGCACGCGCATCTTCTTTGGCGCTGCGCCGCCTCCTTTTCCGGCACGTCGAGCCCAAGTAGGAGAAGATGAACCTTCTTTCGACCTATGGCACTGGAAAGACGACCACATTCAGCCGATGCAAAAAGTACGTGCTGCTGCTGACCGGCTCCGTTCCTTCCGTGCGGTGTACATTGTGCCGGAACACAAATTCCTGCAATTGGCCAATACGGAAATGTCGGAACTCCTGCCTAGCGAAGCAGGCCGTTATGCATTAGGCACGGATGACCGGGAATACCGCCCCATGGTGGAATACGGGGAACGCTACTCTGATTCCTATTTGGTGGATACCGAAACCGGCAAACGCACATTGCTGGCGAAAAAACACCTGGGCACCATTACCTGGTCGCCGGATGGCCGTCATGCGCTGAGTTTTGATGGCACGGATTGGAGCAGCATCAACGTTCCTTCCGGCAAAACCGTGAACCTGACCGCTCACCTTCCCGTGAAGTTCTGGACGGAAGACAACGATACTCCTGGCACTCCGCGCCCTTACGGCATGGCGGGCTGGAGCAAAGATGGGAAGTACGTGCTGCTCTACGACCATTACGATATCTGGAAAGTTGCCCCTGATGGCAGTTCCGCCGTCAACATCACGGATGGTTATGGCCGCAAGGAAAACCTGGAACTTCGCTACGTCAAGCTGGATCCAGAGGAAAAGTTCATCGATACAGCCAAACCGGTGCTGTTGCGCGTAGAAAACGAGCTCACTCGCGAGAGTGGCTTTTATACGGGTCGTCTCGAAAACAAGGAAGCTCCGCAAAAAGTGGTCATGATGGCCAAAGACGTCGGATTTCCGATCAAAGCAAAAGACGCTGACGTCTTGTTGCTCACGGAACAGACGTTTACCGATTACCCGGATCTGTACACCACGGATTCTTCCATGAAGAATCTGCAAAAGGTTAGCAACGGCGACGCGCAACGGGCAAACTACAACTGGGGTACGGCGGAGATGGTCCATTTCAAGAACCTGGATGGTGTTCCGCTAGAAGGTGTTCTGTACAAGCCTGAAAACTTTGACCCGAACAAGAAGTACCCGATGATTGTCTACATCTACGAAAAGCTTTCTCAAAACATGAACCACTTCGTAGATCCCAAGCCGATGGACAGCATCAACATCACCTACTATGTCAGCAATGGCTATCTGGTGTTCACGCCGGATATTGTGTACACGGTCGGATATCCCGGCCAGAGTGCACTGAAAGCCGTTCTGGCAGGCGTAGATGCGGTAGCGGCAAAAGGCTTTGTGGATGAAAAGAATATCGGCATCCAAGGCCATAGCTGGGGCGGGTACCAGATCGCGTACATGATCACCCAAACCACGCGTTTCAAAGCCGTGGAAGCCGGCGCTCCCGTGGCGAACATGACCAGCGCTTATAACGGTATCCGCTGGGGACCCGGGCTTCCGCGTCAATTCCAATATGAAAAAACGCAAAGCCGCATCGGGGGAACCTTATGGGAATATCCGCTTCGCTTCCTGGAAAACTCTCCCATCTTCAAGGCAGACCGCGTCAAGACGCCTCTTCTGATGGTCCATAATGATGCAGACGATGCGGTGCCGTGGTATCAGGGCGTGGAATACTACCTGGCTCTGCGTCGCCTGGGGAAAGAAGTGTACCTGTTTACCTACAACGGCGAACCGCATCATCTACGACGGCGCGCGAACCAGAAAGACTACGCCATCCGCATGGCACAGTATTTTGACTATGAACTGAAAGGCGGTCCTAAACCGGCATGGATGGAGCACGGCATTCCGTATCTCCATGCGCCCGAAGGACCGGAATCCAACACCACTGACCGGGAAAACGTCGTCCACTGACGAAAGCTCGAATTTTCGGGCAAACATTCGTGTGGTTCTGTGCCAGCCGCGCAATCCGTTAAACATCGGAGCGGCAGCACGGGCCATCAGCAATTTTGGTTGTTCGATTCTTCGTTTGGTTGATCCTTACGATCTGGCGTTTCGGGAAGCGGTTTCCGCCGTAGGTGGTGCGCCTGTGCTTCATGCGGCGGAAGTGTATGCCAGCGTGGCGGAAGCAGTGGCAGACTGCCACCTCGTGGTAGGTACCACAGCAGTGGGGCATCGGGAATTGCAGCATCCCATTCAAAGGCTGGATGCCGGAGGGCCGCTGCTGACTGCTGCGGCAGCGTCCCATCCCATTGCAATTTTGTTTGGTTCAGAAAAGTTCGGCCTGACCAATGAAGAAATGAGCCATTGCCATTGGCTGATTCGCATTCCCACTTCGGACCAGACGCCATCCATGAATCTGGGGCAAGCAGTGGCAGTCACTCTGTATGAAGTAATTCGGGACAATGCGCAAACGGCGCGATGGGGCGTGCGTCGGCCTATGCGCTCCGCTGATGCCGAGCAGATGTCACAGATGCTGCTCAATGTATTGGAAGAGAGTGGTTATACCAACCGCATTGTGGCTACCTCAACCAATCAGAAAATTCGCCGCTTTCTCCGGCGTGTGAACTTCACTGCTCGCGATGCGCCGCTGGTGCTAGGCATTCTCCGCCAGATCTTATGGAAATTTCGTCACCCGAATACCTAGCGAGTGAAGCGGCACTGTCCCGCTTCGTAGCCGACTTCGAAAACGGCACATTTCCCGCTTCGCAATACCACCATGCGGAACACTTGGCAGTGGCCGTCTGTTATCTCCTCAGCAGCAATGACGAGGAAGCAACAACACGAATGCGTGACCGGATTCGTGCTTACAACGTGGCGCAAGGGGGCAGCAACACGGAAACCAGCGGTTACCATGAAACGCTTACCGTGTTCTGGCTCCAACTGATTCGCGCTAATTTGCCAGGAGGCGTTTCCCGCTTAGAAGCAGTGAAGCAGATCCAGAAACAGTTCGGCTTGACACGTGATTTGTTCCGCCAGTACTACAGCTTTGATGTGGTTAATTCCAAGGAGGCCCGGGCTTGGTGGATTGCGCCGGATCTTCGTCCTGTTGGCCCGGTCTCTTTCTTGGCTTCGGTGCCGGAGACTTCCCAAACATAAGCGTGACGTTCACAACATGAAGCTGGTCATCGACGGTGTTGACCGCCTTTGTTTCCCCTAACCCATCGAACAACCCTTGCTGGCGAATCTGGCTCAAAAAGTAATCAGGATATTTGGGGTTGAAAGGCTTTCCTTCCCCCAAGCCCCAGAGCTTTCGCACTGCTGGTTCTCCTTGAAGGTCAAGACCGGAAATCGTGAGTTTGCCGAAGACATACTGCGGACCGGGGTCAAACTGCAGCACTACATCCACAGCGCGAGCTTGGTCATCAATCACGCGATGTTCTGAGTCCTGAACATCCAGGTAGCCTTCCCGTTTCAGTTCCGCCTTGATTTTCTCCTGACCTGCATGGACTTCATCAAAGTTAACCGTCACGCCCGTTTTAATCTTGGCCAAAGGAAGAAGTTCCTGTTCCGCGCCAGTTAATGTCACTTTGCGCAACTGGTACACCGGGCCTTCTTCCACGGTGACGTGAACCATTACGCCTTTTACTTTGGGGTCCGGCTCGGTAGTGAAGTTGGGAAAGCTCACCCGCACCAAGCCACGCGCATCGTATAAGGGGCGAATTTGGTTTTCTAAAAGCTGCCGGAAATGGTCTTTGGTAAACGTGGAACCGAATGCCACATTGTTGATGGCATTCTGTAGCGTGGTGGAAGAAATCGCTTTATTCCCGGTGAAGGTGACAAAGGAAACAGACGGAACGGCATCTTGGGAGCGGAACAGGATTTTGTATTCGTCATTGCCGAGGGAAACCACTTCCGCTTTCACGCGCATGGGCTGGTTTTGGGAGGCGAGAAACTGCTCTATTTGCCGCTGGTATGCTTCCAGGACTGTGGTGGTTGGCGGCAGTTTCGGACCATAAAGAGGGTTCCGTTTTCGAAGATAAGCGTCGACGTCCTTTGGCGACACGCCAAGGCTGTCAAACTCCACCGGAAACATGGTGGGAATCTCCACTACGTCAAAAACACCAGTCACCCCTTTTCCGTCCGGGGATGGGCCGTACTGAAAACCAATGGTGTCGAACATCCCCGTGGCGAGCAGTCGGTCGCGTGCGGCTTCAAACTCTGCTTTCCCGGCAGGCTTGTTGAGCGGCAGCGCGGCTACCTGAAGAATCGGCTCCCCCTTCAGGGTTTTGTTTCCTTTCACCGCGAGGGAGCGAAGGGGGAACTGAGTCGGCTGCGCCGTCAAAATAAGCGTAAATAATAGGAAAGAAAGAAGAATTTGGCGAGACATGGGAACCTACGGCTAATGTCCTGTCCTACTGTAGAATAGCAATTGGTGACATACGATCTGATTGTGATTGGCAGTGGGCCCGGTGGCTACTCTGCGGCTGTTCGCGCGGGACAGTATGGACTCAAGACCGCGATCATTGAAAAAGATGGGAAATTGGGCGGCACCTGCCTCCATGTTGGCTGCATTCCCACAAAATCTCTCCTGCATACAGCGGATGTTTGGAATTACTTTCAGCATTCCGAAGATGAGGGAATTAGCTGCCAGAACCCGGAACTGAACTTTCCGAAAGTGATCGACCGCAAGAATAAAATCGTCAACAAACACGCCAAAGGCGTTGAGTTCTTGATGAAAAAGAACAAGGTCGAATGGATCAAGGGCTTTGCCACGCTTAAGGGCGGCGGCAAGGTAGAGGTCAAAACCGATAAAGGCACGGAAGTCCACGAAGCAAAAAACATTTTGCTGGCTACGGGATCGACGGCTCGCATGATTCCTGGGTTGCAGCCGGACCCGGATTTCATTCTCACCAACATTGAAATTCTCAACCTGACCAAGGTTCCGAAGTCGCTGGCCATTATTGGCGCAGGGGCAGTAGGCGTGGAATTTGCCTCCATGTTTCGGAAATTCGGGGCAACGGTAAGCCTGTTTGAAATGCTGCCGCGCCTGGTACCTGTGGAAGACGAAGAAGTTTCCAAAGAATTGGAGCGCGTCTTCAAAAAAGAAAAAATCCGCGTGGAAACTGGCGCCAAATGCGAAAACATCCGCAAAGGCGGCCAGGGTGTCCAGATGACTGTGACGCTGGCGGACGGCAAAAAAGAAGAAGTGGAAGCCGAGAAGCTGTTGGTTGCAGTAGGTCGCGCACCCAACACAGCGGGCATCGGCTTGGAAAATACCAAGGTGGAACTGGATCGCAGTTTTGTCAAGGTAAATGAATACCAGCAAACCGCGGAACCCAGCCTTTATGCGATTGGGGATATTGTGGCAGGAACGCCGCAACTGGCCCATGTGGCCGCAGCGCAAGGCATGGTAGCCGTGGCGAAAATGGCCGGAAAACCTGCCCTCCCGTTGCGTCGGAATCGTATTCCGGGTGCCACTTACACCGAACCAGGAATCGGCAGCGTCGGGCTGACGGAAGCACAAGCCAAGGCGCAGGGCAGATAAAGTAAAAGTTGGCAAATTTCCGTTTCTGGGAAACAGCAAAGCCACCATCCTGGGCAACCATGATGGGTTTGTGAAAATCGTATCCGACGAGCAGTATGGGGAAATTCTAGGCGTTCACATTATTGGGCCGCAGGCATATGAACTAATTGCGGAAGCCGTGGCCGCCATGGAAGCCGAAGCAACCGTGGAAACCATGATGAACACGATTCACGCTCATCCCACCCTTTATGAGGCTATCGGCGAGGCATTCAACAACGTTTACGGCCTCGCCATCAATGTCTGAGCTGGACATTCCCGAGCTGGAATATCGAGATCTGGGCTTGCTGGAGTGGGCGAGCAGGCGGCCGCACGTGCAGGAACAACTCGTTGCGGAACGCAAGCAAGGTCTGATTCCGGATCGGCTCTTGTTTGTGGAGCATCCGCATGTCATCACAATGGGCCGCAACGCACATGCGGAAAATCTGCTAGTGGATAAGGAAACGCTGCGTCGTGCGGAAATTGGACTGCATGAGACCAATCGAGGCGGCGATGTGACATATCATGGTCCGGGGCAAGTAGTTGGCTATCCCATACTGGACCTGAACGAATGGAAGCGCGATGTCCACTTATACGTCAGAAGCGTGGAGCAGGCCATCATAGATACGCTGGCGGATTTCGGGATTCCGGGGAACGCGTGGCCGGTCTGACAGGAGTCTGGGCAGGCGGCGCGAAAATTGCCGCTATCGGAGTTCACTTAAGCCGTTGGGTCACCTCGCACGGGTTTGCCCTGAACGTGAACACGGATCTTTCTTATTTTCAATACATTGTGCCGTGCGGCTTAACAAAGCCCGTAACGTCGATGAGGGCGTTGGGCGTTGTTGCCACTTTTGGTGAAGTAACGGACCGGCTTGGCCGGCATTTTGCAAAAATCTTTGATCGGGAGAGCGTGACGTATGGACGTAGTAATGCCTCAGATGGGCGAGAGCATCGTCGAGGGAACACTAACGAAATGGCTCAAGAAGCCTGGCGATACAGTGGAGCGGGACGAGCCGCTCTTTGAGATCTCAACAGATAAAGTAGACACGGAGATTCCTTCGCCCGCTGCGGGAACACTCAGCGAAGTGCTGGTGCAGGAAGGCCAAACTGTGGGCGTGAACACAGTAGTAGCGCGCATTGGCGATGGTGCTGGCGCTCCTGCCGCAGCTGCCCCTGCTGCTGAAACCAAGGCTCCTACCCCGGAGCCGGCAGCAAAAGCTGCTGAACCTGATCCGGCTGTAGGTGCAGCCCAGGAAGCATCTCAAACTTCCGCCCCTGGCCCGGTGGTAGAGCCGGAACCAGAGCCGAAAGGCGAAGCGGAAGCAGAAGGCCCTGCTGGTCCTCTTTCTCCGTTGGTCCGTAAGATGGCGCGGGAAAACAACATTGATCTCGGCAAAGTGAGCGGTACCGGAGCTGGCGGCAGAATCACCAAGGCCGATCTGGAAGGGTACTTAGCAAAACAAAAGGCTCCGGAACCACCCAAAGCTGCGCCTGCTCCTCCGCCGGTTGCCGCTGTTGCGCCTCCTCCCGCCCCGCAGGCACCGCCTCCGCCACCGCGCACTCAGGCAGCGGAACCAAGCACTCCCCTGGCAGCAGCAGGGCAAGCCAAAACTCGTATAGAACCTCTCAGCATCATGCGGCAGAAAATCGCCGAACATATGCTTATGAGCCAGGCCGTTTCCGCTCATGTCACCACGGTTCACAAAGTGGACATGACCAAGGTGGCGAAAGTGCGCGCGAAACACAAAACAGATTTCCAGGCGCGCTATGGCTTCTCGCTGACATACCTGCCGTTTGTGACGCGAGCCACGGTGGAAGCGCTGCGTTCCTTCCCACTCTTTAATGCTTCGCTGGAAGGAAACAACATCATTCACCACAATGAGATCAACGTCGGCATTGCGGTATCACTGGAAAATGGTCTGATTGTGCCAGTGATTCGCCAAGCCGATGAGAAGAACGTCCTTGGCTTGCAACGCTCCATTGTGGATCTGGCCGCCCGGGCTCGTTCGCGGCAACTCAAGCCAGATGAGATTCAGGGAGGAACCTTCTCCATCTCGAATTTCGGCAGCTTCGGCAGTGTGTTTGCGACCCCGGTGATTAATCAACCGCAAGTAGCCATTCTGGGCGTCGGCGCAGTAGATAAAGTGCCGGTCGTGGTCGATGATGCGATTGCTATCCGATCCATCATGTACCTTTCCCTCAGCTTTGATCACCGCCTGATTGATGGTGCCTTGGCAGATCAGTTCACCAGCAAAATTAAATCTGTATTGGAAAGCTGGTCCGAAGAGGTCCTCTAAATGGTGGAGCGGATCTTCCTCGATTATTCGATCCGTAAGTTGACGCAAGGGGCGGGGCGCGTCGGGGAGTGCCTCGCCCAATTAACAGAAGAACAGATTTGGGCCAAAGGCGGCGCCAATGAAAATGCCGTAGGAAACCTGGTTCTGCATTTGTGTGGCAACATGCAGCAGTGGGTGATCTCCGGCGTTGGCGGTGCCCCTCAAACCAGAGACCGGGATGCGGAGTTTGCTGCTTCCGGCGGCTTGGCAGTTGCTGAATTGCAGAGTTTGTTGCATCGCACAGTGGAGCAGGCCATCACGGTCATTCAATCGGTACCTCCGGAACGTTTACCGGAAATGATTCGCGTACAAAACTACGAAATCAAGGTGCTGGAAGCCATTTATCATGTCGTGGAGCATTTTTCCGGGCACGGAGGTCAGATCATCTTTGTCACCAAGATGATGACTGGTCAGGACCTGGG
Organism: Bryobacterales bacterium; assembly: GCA_963791675.1. Taxonomy (GTDB): domain Bacteria; phylum Acidobacteriota; class Terriglobia; order Bryobacterales; family Bryobacteraceae; genus JALYXI01. The sequence goes on along the minus strand of CAWBTD010000022.1, from coordinate 196,481 downwards.
CTTTTACAAGCATCTGAAATACTCAGCTCATACGGAGCGCACGCCCTAGCAACCGATGGTGGTTGGCATCGATAATATCTCGCCGGGTCTTTCCACCAGCAAAGAAACCATCGGCGGGATGCGGGCCTATATGCAGGATTTGCTGGACTTTCTTCCCGCTCAGCAAAAAAAATGGAAATTCAAACTATTCACTTCTGACTGGTCCACCCGATTTCGCACCAGCAGCAGTCCCAATCTGGAAACAGTGATTCTTTCCGGCGTTCCCCAGAATCGTTTTCTGCGGGTGGCCTATGAACAATTTGTGCTTCCGCGAGTGATGCGGCAACACTCGGTAGGTTTATGGCTGGGCACGCATAATGTACTGCCTTTGCGTGCTCCCTGCAAAACCGTGGTGGTAGCGCAGTCATTGCAGTATTTCACGCAGGCTTCTATGTACCCATTTGCCCGCCGCAAGTATTTGCAAGCGTTGGTGCCGTATTCCATGCGGCGCGCGAATTGCGTGATTGCTCTTTCCGAAGTGTCTCGCCGGGAAATCGAGCGTCGCTTCCGCGTACCTGCAGAGCGCATCCACATTGTTCACCATGGCCTTCAATCCCAGATTCGTACAGCGGGCGAGACGGAAGCTCAGGCGTCCAGTATCACCGAGCATCCTTTTGTGCTCGGTGTTTCCGCTTTATATCCCTATAAGAATTACGAACGCCTGATGGAAGCATTTGCGCGGATTGCCGCTGACTTCCCGCAGCACCAGTTAGTCATTGTCGGGGCTGATACGTGGGGCCAAAAGCAAACCGATCTGAAGAAGCATGCTGCCGAAGTCGGAATTGCCAACCGCGTGATCATGGCCGGTCGGGTCAGTTCGGAAACACTGGCATTGCTTTATCAACAAGCTGATGTGATGGCAATGGTTTCTTTGGATGAGACCTTTGGCTTAACCGTGCTGGAAGCGATGCACTTCGGCTGTCCGGTGGTTACCTCCGAAAAAAGCAGCATGGCGGAAGTAGGCGCTCATGCCGTGGAACTGGTTGACCCTTACAGTGTAGAAAGCATTGCTTCCGGTTTGAAACGCGTGCTTGCCAACCCAGACATGAGGCGGCGAATGGCACAAGAAGGAAAAGCGGAAGCAGCCCGGTTTACACCGGAACGCATGGCCAGAAACTTAGGTAACGTTTTGGAGCGTGTGGTTGCCGAGCCGAAACGGGAATTCTCAGATGCGTCTCGGTAGCGGTTGGTAATAAGGCATTCGTGGACGCACCGGCTGCCGATGAGTGTGCTGCGCCACGCGCATCGGCAGATTGAGATACCCTCGCGGCATAAGCAGAAACACCCAGGCCATCAAGGAGATCGGATCTCCTACATTTAAAAGCCGCATCTCAAAGATGCCTAAAAACAAATAACCGATCACCACGGAAAAACCAATGGTTGCTCCGCGGTCACCCGTTTTTGCCAGCACCCAAAGCCGCCATGTGCGAATGGCGATCATGGTGAAAGCAAGCATCGCTCCGGGAAGACCATAATCCGCCAGAACTACCAGATACCCATTGTGGCCTACCATCACAAGGTCTTTGACCTGCATCTGCTCCACTACGCGAGGCCCAATGCCGAAAACAGGATGGTCCAGAAAAAGATTCCATGTTGCTTTCCAGAACTCTGTTCTTCCGGTGAAGCCAGAGCCTGTGCCGCGAATCTTGTCATGGAGAAACAGCACAGAATCTAATACGCTTGCAATCCGGTCAAGGTAGAACAAGGACGCCACAACCGCACCCATCAACAGGAGAATGAAAAAACCTGTCTGCATTCGATTCCTGCCGCGCAGTTGGTAGATGCGGACTGCAGTGAATGTGCATAATCCAGTGGCAACGCACAGAAATGAAGTTCTGGATTCCGCCTGCAGAATAATATAGATATCTGCTGCGATGATGCCTATTCGTATTGGCCAGGATCGGACCGCCAGAGCCGAAACGGCAGCCACAAAGCAGATCGCGCCCCAGTGGTTCGGATGAACAATGTAGTTAAACCGAATGATTCCTGCCGGGGCAGTAAGCCAGAAAAACCAAGCCAGCGAGGTTGCCAAAACCGCATAGGCGCGGAGCATGTTCAAGGAGTAAAAACGGATAAATCGCCACGCCCCAGCACAACTGAGAAACCCGGCGCAAAACGCAATCATCATGGCGACGCCATACACACCCTGATTGGAAACCATGGAACTCGCCAGTGACCAACCGACAAACAGGATAAAAGTGCCCTTCAACAGGGCGTCCTGTTCAAAAGCTGGACCGATGAGGAACTTAAGCCCAAAGCGGCTAATTCCCCAAGTAAACAGCCATCCAATCAAAATAATCTGTGCCTGATGACGGGGCGAAGGGTCCAGCGAGATTAACTGAAATGTGCCCAGGAACCACAGGCCGACCGCAGCAGCATGGAGATTCTCTTTTGAAAAAAAGGGTACCCGCTGGCGAGGAAGAGCTTGGGCCACAGGGGACATCATGGCTGCTGCCCTTCCGCATATTTTCGGGGGAAGAGTTTGGCTGCGTACACGTGATCAAATGCAAAGCCGCTTTCCTGCGCTTTCAACCAGGGCCAATGGTCATCCGGCAGCTTCGGGCGAAGGGCAATCATGGCAAATGAGTTCGATTGCCGTTTTGCCAGCTTGGTTATCCATTTCAGAATGGGGCCTCCACAAAGCAATAGCAGTCGTTTCACCGGATGGTTCTTGGCTGACTCATGAGGAAGATTTAGACCGTAAAAAAACTGAAACTGTTGTTTGCCGGTAGGGTCAAAGGACTGAATTGTTTTTTGAAATTCGGCTTCCGTCCACCGGTAGATAAAGTTCGGCACTTCGGTGTTATCCACGCCCCCGAATGTTTTGTTGTCCACCACTGCTTCCAATTCATATTCCGGAGACAAACGGAAACGGGTTGCCAAGCGCATCACCAAGCTGTCTCGGGATTCAAAAACAATCACTGCTTTTCTGGCAACACGATACATCTCCAACAGCGCGCGATGCGGAGAGGAGCAATGGTGGAGTCCATCGGAAACAAAACAGATCTCGAAAGACCGGTCTGCAAAGCTCAAATTCATGGTGTCTTCCACCACTTTCGGATACGGGTTCTCAAGGGATGAACCGTAAATTCCGAGATTCGCCAGAGTGACACTCTGAAACCCCAGTGCTCGAAAAAGTTTTGCTTCCCCATCTTCTGCACAAACGGCGAGAAGGGAATCCGAAGTGTGGATGGTTCCGGCTTGCAACAAACGTTGCAGCACGGAGGTAACAAACGATGTTCTCAACGTCGATCAGAAACTCGTTTTGTGTAATTGTAGCAAGGGAAGAAACAAATTCGGCTATCCAATGGCTTCTCCTGCTGTTGCAGGAAAGAAACGGCTTCGTAAAAAACGCAGCCGTGAAACGGCAAACTGCTCCATCTCGCGAGTTTCCTCCAAGCCGCATAGACGCGACATCAACAGCATCACGGGAAGCGCAACAGCGGATGCCAGCAACAGATCTCCTCCATAAAGCAAAATGCCGGTGAGCTGCGTAGAACGCAGCAAAATATCAATGGATGCAGAAGTGACCACGACTGCAAGCGAAGGAATTGCCAGTTTTAGAAGAAACGGAAAAAGCGGCTTCCACTCCAGAATGCGATACCGTGCCGCCCCATACATCATCATGAGAGCTGTGAGTATCCAGGACATGATGTTGTAGCTGATAAGAATTCCAGAACCGCCATATTGTGCCACTGCCAAAGGGAGTAAAAAGTAAAGTCCGATGCCACAGAGCACATGGAACAAAGCCGGCCCTTGTGTATCATCACGCGCAATCAAGACTTTCAGCAGAAAGAAGTTCAAAGGTCCGGAAACTCCTTGCACCAACAGAATGCCTAACAAAAAGCTAACTTGCTCCACGCCTGTGTAAGAGAGTGCGCCTCGATCAAATAGGAGTCGGACCAATGCATCACGAAGCACAAACAGGCAGCCGGAAACAGGAACAGTCAGAATCAGAATCATGCGAAGTCCACGAGTGACCAGGCGACGAAAGCGGACCTCATTCTTTCCTGCATGGGCTTCCGCAAGGAGAGGAAACATCACGGTGGCAAGAGCAGTAGCCGCAAAGCCGGTTACCGCCATTAACTTCATGGCATAACCAAAGCGAGACAGATTGCCTGGGGGAAGTTGGCTAATTTCCCTGTTCAGGAAAGCATTGGTCCATACTGTAACGGCCACAATGGTCAATAAAGGCATGCTGCGCAAAAAGATACGTTTTACCGAAGCGGAAGGGGCAAAAGGGAAAACGAATCTCAAACGAATCCGTGCTTCCTTGGCCACGCGGAGCAAAAACTGGAGATGAAGCAGCAGCATGGCAGCGAAGCCGCACGTTACTCCCGCAGCAACTCCCAGAATGTTTTTGGGAGGGGAGCACACCACAGCAACAACAATGCATAGGCTGCAAATCACCTGAGACAGGGGAGACACCACAAACCTGCGATGAACATACAAGATTCCGGTGATGACACCGCACCAAAGCACCACCACAAAAGCAAAAGCAAAAAACCGAAGCAGCGTCATGGCTTCCGTTTGCGCCTTCTGAGGAAGGCCAGGAGCAAATAGCGTTGTGACCGGAGCAGGGAACAGTGTGACCCAAATAGCAAAGATCAGCCCTGCGATGCCGAGAATCTGGCCGAAGGAAAGTGCAACCTGCCATCCGATGCGTTCCTCCCCGCGAACGCGAAAATCAGAGATCACAGGAACCACTAAATGCGGCAGAAGATAACCCACAAAAATCTGGCTGCCAAAGCCGATCAGCAGGTAGGCTGTCCGGAAGGCATCCACCATGGGAGATGCCCCGAACTTCCACGCCAGAGACATTTCCACCAGCAAGCCTGCCGCAGGACTCAGTATGTAAAGAGCAGTGACCAGGGCTGCGGCGGAAGAAACGGACTTCGCTGGAGGCGCACCATTCCCAAGAAGCTCAGGCACTTTGGTTGTGATTTGCTCGGTAGTACTTATCGTAATAGCCGTAGTAGTAATAACTTTCGCTCATACCTTTGTGCACTTCGTTCAGCACCAGACCAATTACGTTGGCGCGTAAACGATGCAAAGTAGAGATCACGGAAGAGACGGCCTTCCGGTTTGTAGCAGCCGCGCGAGCTACCACCACTACTCCATCCACAGCGGCTGCCATTTGCAAAGGCTCCGGGAAGCCAAGCAGTGGCGGCGCATCCAGCACCACAAGATCGTAATCCAGCTCCGCATCGGTGAGTAGCTGCGGCAAGACTTTGCCGATCAAGTCGGCAGCGCGCCGGGAAGGAGGGCCTGCCTGCAACACATGCAGTTCCGGACACTCCGGCGATACCTGCACAGCTTCCCGCCAAGCGAGGTTATCCACCAGAACATTCGACATTCCTTGCTTTCCTGGCAGATGGAAGAACTTGTGAATACTGGGCCGACGAAGGTCGCAGTCAATGAGCAGCGTCTTATGCTTTTGCTCCGCGTGTGCGGCGGCTAAGTGTGCTGCTACCGTGCTTTTTCCTTCTGCCGGGGAAGCACTGGTCATCAATATGGACTTCAGCCTTCGGTCGAAATCCATCAGGAGAATGGAATTACGCAGCGTTCGAACTGCTTCATCGTATCCATTCGAGCCTTTCTCCCCCAGATCAGAAAGCGAGACTAATTCTTTGCTCGAGTTCGAGGAAAGAGGGACCAGCCGCCCTTTCCAGGATTTCATGGAAGGAAGCGTTCCAATTACTTCCGTTTGCAGCATCCGGCTTGCCTGTTCCGGGTCTCGGATCGTCTTATCCAGCGCATCACTAATGATGGCGACTCCCACAGACAACAAGCTGGAAACCAGCAACGCCAATAAAACATTCATGCGAATGGAGGGATACACCGGCTTCACCGGAGGACGCGCCAGATCGGCAATGCGGACTGCGCTGCTTTGAAAGCTGGCATTGATACCCGCTTCTTTTACTTTGCGAACTAACTCGTCATATAGCTTATGATCCGCGTCTGCTTCCCGCTTTAGGGAATCGTAGCTGAAGGAATGGGAGTTGATTCGGTCAAATTCTGCCTTGGAATCCGCCACGGCTCGCTTCAACATCTCTTCTCGCTCTACAGCTTGCCGGTATTCAATTTCCACGCGCTGCCCAATGCTGGATTTTGTGGCAGTTAACTGGCGCTTCAGTTCCTCCACTTGCGTGGCGGCTTTACGGTACTCCGGGTGATTGGCTGCAAAGTGCAGTTTCAACTCCTGAAAACGCTGTTCCGCTTCGTTGTACTGATCCGTGAGACGCTTCAGGGATTCGCCTTGCGTAGAAATTAAAGCTGCTTCAATGCTGCCGGACTTTGTGGAATTATATGCCGCTTCTTTCCGCACACGATCTGTCTGGGCATTGGTGTACTCCGTATTCAACTGCAGCAGGCGATTGGAAATCACACTGGTTTTTTCATCCGGGTTTAAAACACCAAACTCTTTTTGGAATTGAACCAGTGAAGCGCTGGAACGCTCCATTTTGGCGCGCAGCTCTTCCAGTTGCTTTTCCATGTAGCGGGATAAACCGGCGGAACTTTCAAAGCGAATCCTGTAATTATGATCCAGGTAGGAAGCAGCAATGCTGTTTGCCACCTCGGCGGCTAGCTTCGGGTCAGTAGCGCGATAACTGATCAGCAATAAGTATGTGTCTCGTGGACGAGTGACGGCAAGGCGCTTCAAGGTCATTGGCGCTTCTTCCGGATCTCCGGTCTTTACTCCAGCCGTCAACTCTTTTGCAAAAGCTTTATCCACTTCTTTTAATCGGAGCTTTTGCACCACGGGCCGAACCACGGAATCCGACTGCACCAGGCGCATCTGTGTCGCAATAAAGTCATCCGCATCGGAACTCGGGTTCCGCATGGATTCTTCGCCTAAGGCTCCGGTAGGCGTCTGGCGGTCAATATCTACTGTCGCCACCGCCTCATAGATAGGTGTTAGCCGCTTTGAGTAAATAAAGGTCGCAATGACGGAAGTCAGGACAAAGGAAAGAATCTTCCACCTGTGACGTTTCAGAATCCACAAGTAGTGCGAGACCGGAAGACCAGCCTCTTCCGACTCAGGCTCCTGGTAATAATTTCCGACAGTGTAGCCACCAGTTGTTGCAGGGTAATTGCGCTCAACCGGTTCCAATCGCAAATCGCTCATGTGTAAAGGAAGAAGTAAGTTGTTTAGTGAAAAATGGCCAGACCAGTTGCAACACCGCCGCCCAGGGCAAGAATCTTTTCCAAAGATCGCTTTCCGGTGCTGTCAGGGATGTAAAGCATGTCACGCGCTTGTAGCGGAATATCGGGTGATTTCCGTTCCAATATCTTCTTGAGCGGAATCACAATTTCATCCCGCGTGCTTTTGTTATCATCCGGCCGATACAAATAAGCGATGTTGCCAGAGTACGGAGACAACCCTTCGCTCATGGCAATGGCTTTCATCACCGTCATTTCGGAATTGTCTTTTACGGAAAAAGCGCCGGGTTTTTTGACATTTCCCGCGACAACGATTTTCGGTGCAGTAGGGACCCGAATTTCTTCGCCGCCTTCCAACCGGATGTTGTATTCCGGATCATTGTTGTCAATCAATTGCTTGGTTGGAATGCGCTGTACCAAAGCCGTTTTCTTATCGGCTCCGGGGCGGCTTAACAGAATTTCACCTTCTGCATCATCCGTAAGCCCGCCTGCGCGAGTCAGTGCTTCCACCAAAGTCACTTGGCCAGCAGCCTGAAAGGTGATTGGATTTCTTACAGCGCCAAGAACACTGATGGGGCGGCTGTGATACTCCATGATGGTCACGGTGACGAAAGGATCTACCAGAAGCTTCTCTTCCATCAATGCATCCGCCACGGCAAGTTCCAGTTGCGCAGGAAGAAGCCCCTCAGCTTTCACTCTTTGCTTCAATATGGGTAAGCGGATCAGGCCATCCGGACCCACGCGCACGGTACGCGTAAACTCAGGCGAGTCATACACGGATAACATAATCATGTCATCCGGACCAATGATCTGCGCAGGAAGGTTCGGCAACGCGCCATCCAGCGGAGCGGTATAAGGCACAGGCCGTTTTTCTTGGCCATAACCATTTAAACAGAGAAGAAAAAGAACAAACAGCATCCGCATATACACCTCCGCAGGTACTTCTTGACTTGAGTTGTCGATACGCGCTTCACAATTTTCGCATAGGTACTACTCCTGCCGAATGCTTTTCCGATTAGCAAATTCGTGATAATTTCATTTAAAAATCTTTTGCTTACTTTAGGAGGCAATGGGAAGTTTCCTTCGGATGTCCGTCTGCCGCTTTCTTCGGATACGTATTGTTTCCGAGCGTTCCTGAGAAGCGGTTACCATAGCGCCTAACAAGGCAAACAGGATGGCACTCAACACCGGTTCACGCGTAGGGTAATCCACAAAGCTGTAAGCGAAGATGGCGAGTACGCCTAAACCCCACAAAGATCGCCATAGGTAACCAATGCTTCTTCCTGCGATCCATAACAAGAACAGTGCAAAGGGCACTCCGCCTTCCGCTGTCCATTGTGCCCAATCCGCATGTGCAGCATTTGCAATTTGGGAGTTGTCGAACAGCGCATAAGCAGGATACACATTGGTCCATGTGCCCAAGCCCCACCCTTGCCAGGGACGATCACCAATCATGTGCAGCGTAGATTGAAAAAGCTTGGTACGAATAGCCCCTGAGGTTTGATCTTGAAAATGCGATCCCAACGCTTCCCAACCCACGACACCGACACATAGACCGAGCAGCACTGTTATCTGCAAAAACAGAAGCCCAGCAACACGCGAAGAGACCAAACCGCGACTCCAGCCAGCTACCAAAACAGTTACAGTTTCTGCAGCCAGCAAAATGGTGCCTGCTCGCGATGCGCTCATCACTACAGCAGCAAACATGGTGGCACTGATAAAGCCCCAACCAACGCTCTGATTTTGTTGGGACATCATGCGCACCAGCGAGATGGGCAAAAGCAACGCCACGAATGCCGCAAACTGATTGCGATACACAAATGGCCCAATCACGCGAAAGGGGCTTTCAAATAGCCAGAAAGCCAGGTTGGGAGCCGTGATGGATTGAAGCACGGAGACCACAACCAAAATAAAGCCGAAGATCACCAGCACATTCAGAAACGTTTCCCGTGCGGAACGCTGTTGGAGCCATTGCGTGGCTAATGTAAATGTCACCAGAGGCACTAGCCAGTGCAGAGAAGCCTGCGCTGTAGCAAATCGGTACACCGTGGTTCCCAGCACTAACTGAAGCGGTCCCCAAATCGCAACAGCAACCAGCGGCACATAGAGCCACGTGGATATCCATTGCATGCGTTGCCGCACAGCGCTGATTGCTGCCCAAACCGCGCCAAGCCCAAACAGCCCGGCATGAATCACCGTGGCACCCCAGTATTGAGGCGTCCATGCGGTGAGCGTGGCAATAATCAGCACTGCCATCAATGCTAGGGGGCCAAGCCTATCCTTCATCGGCGCAACTCCAAGGCGGTCTCCCATACCTTCAACGTGCCTTTCGGACGCGTATAGCCGGATTCCCGGTCATACCGCAGCGTAAGTCGCCCGATGCCGAGATCCGCTGGGGTTTCGAAGTTCCACTGTTCTTGAACTTCTTGATCCGTAGCTGCCAGGGAAGACATCACGGCAAGGCTCTTGTTTGTGGGAACTTCTAGTAATGCCCAATGAAAACCAGGTCTTCCTGTGACGTCCTCCGTGCGATACCGAAAGCGAAACTGATATTTCTGCCCTGGCAGCAATGGAACTACTTGGGAGAGAAGGTCAGTATTCTCCGGTTCATCTCCGCTAAAGGCAAATTGGATGGAGTGCGTGGCCTGGGACTCATTTGCATAGACGCCCGCCATGGTGGGAAGAAACCAGTCAAAACACTGCCCAACCGATTTCCTTGAAAAATCACCATTGGTGAGCGATACACCGTTACGGGGATCAAGCTTTTGTTGGTGAGCAATCAGATGCCGATCAAGCAAGATGTTCCAAGCGGCTACGGCATCGTCGCGATTGTTGTCCGCAATCAACGCATTACACAGAATCAGTAAGTAGGGAGTATCTTGCGAAGTGGCAACAGGGCGAAGTTCCTGTGCAATCGCAAGTGCCGCATCCAGGCGACCTCCACCCACCAAATACAACATATACCTTTGGAGAACAAAAGCTTTCTGGGGGATGGCTGTCTTCTGAATAAAGGCAGCATCGCTGCTCATGCGCCAGCAAAGGTCAAAAATGGGTTGCGAATCATACGTACCTTGCGCACGAACCCCGGCTTCCACAAACAGCAGGCTTTGGCGAACCCAGTGCCAGAACTGTTCCGGCTGATTCGTGCGCGCATAATAATTAGCCAAGGACCATGCTGGTTTGAAAGTATGATCGATGCGAGCCGCTTCCAGTAAATATTGCTCTGCTTCCCGGTTGTGCTCTGCGATTTCCGCCTTTCCGGCGAGCGCGATCCAAGCCGCCGAATCGCGCGCATTCAAGGAAGTAACTGCACGGAACTCCCTCTCATCGGCAGCGCTGAAAGGGTCTGCCGAACCAAGCATGACCGCTAAATTGCGATGCGCAAAAGCACTGGAAGGAGTAAGCGCAACTGCCTTCCGAGCAGCGTCCAGATTTGTCTGAGACTCCAACCAGTCTGCCTTCGCCATTTGGCACGACCACCAAATGGCAAAGCAAAGAACCGGGCAAACCACGGCAAGCAGAAAAGCCGTTGTAAGCCTAGTTTGGATCAAGGCCAACGTCGTCAGTTTACAATATGCGGATGGACATAGCGTGCTCGATGAGGAAAGAAGTGTTCAGCATTCGAAGATGCTTGGCGTGCATTGAGCACTGATTTTCCTGGATTTGAGTGGAAAGAGCTTCCCGGAGTCACGATCTGCTAGGCTGACGTCCCGCTGATGTTCTACAATATGGCATTTCTTAGCGATCCAGGTATAGATGCCGCTGTGCTCCGGGAGCGCACCCCCTGCATATCTCCGTTAGAACTTGGCTGCTATTCTTTAAACGGTACTTTCACTTCAAGGTAGCTGCCCGGCGTAGCCGCGTTAACAGCAGTAATGATGTCAGTCGTGACTAACTTAACCATCGGCCATTATGAATGTTGCAGCACAATTAAAGCCAGCTTGCGACCTTCTAAGTTTTGTTGGTAACGGATGTTTTATCCGTAGTGATCATCGAGGTCAAAACCGGCTTTTTCCGCAGCATCGATCAACTCACCGTTGCCGAGTTCTTCCCAACCATGCATTCGCGCTTCTTCAACGGTATGACCAGCTAAAAAAAGGGTAAGGCCCCGTGGCGTACCATTGTCGAAAAGAATACGCATGAATCGACTGTTATTCGTAAGTTGGTGCTTTGTCGAGCGAACGAGCGACAAAGGCCATAAGCCTGTCGATCTGTTCACGGCTCACGGGAAACTGCTCAATAACTTCGTCAATGCTCATACCTGCTTCGAGGTTTTCGAACAGAGTTTTAACCGGCGTCCGGGTTCCCTTTAAGACCCATGCGCCACTGAGTTTGACGGGAATGCTTTCTACTACCGGGCACTGCGACCACTCAAGACCTGCCATGTTTCGTACCCTCCTTTATCATAGCGTTTCACCAGGATGTATTGGCGGCGTCACACAGCAACGGGTTTGTGCTAGGAACCTCAAACTTAACTATTGCAAAATGCCCTAAATGGTCTCAGAGCTGCCATTCCTCGAATCGATGCGATTTGTGGTTCCAATAGATATGCGCGGAGTCCGTATCGCCGTCCGAGAGGTTAAGTCCTTTGCACGACTTTGAGCGCCGGAAACCGTCCAGATCAGAGCCGACCATCTCCTTGGGGTCGTAGTCCAAGTTCTCGATCGTTAGTTCCGCAGTTTTCGGGTTTCGTGCCTTTCCTGAATACCGCAAAACTTCAGGCCGCGTATTAAGACCATTCACAAACACGGCGATCACGATCTCGGATTCATTAACGCCCAAGATCGCCTGTTCCTTCCGGCCCCGGCAAGTAAAATTGCCGGAGATGATAGAGTGGCGTCGCCAAGCTACTCCGGCGACGTACTTCGTGGCCGCCTTTTCAACTGATGCAGGGACCTGTGCGAATAGTAAGTACGTGATTGCCAGATCCTAAAATGGCGACCCACGTAAGAAGCCTCATCGTAACCGAGAGCGTATCATGTGGAAAGCGCTACCTGGAAAGTATGAAACATACTTATGGAATAAGAATGATAGATTCGTGAGTATGGGAAACGAAATATTCAGACTTCTCATTTTCTCCGCTATTACAGCAGTTCTTTTCTTCAAACATCGTGAAGTTGCAGAAGCTATAGAGAGATTCATGAACAACTTCCCTCGTGGCGGGCCCCCAACTGCATTCCTCTCCTGCCGATGACAAGGCACTGTTACGGCGGAGTCCGTCTAAGGCCTGCTAACCCGAGCCTCTTGTCTCACAAAAGGAACCTTTACGAGCCAGTTTCGAAATCATCTAATAACGATCTGTGTTCAGTTACAGTTTGCGTCGTGAAGGACCCAGCTACTACAGCAGATCGGCAAATGGACGCAACTCAGCCGCAGTAGCAACTAGGCCATTACGAGTCAAGGTCTCAAGATATTCATCAATCTTGTAAGGCGGGTTGGTCAGCCTCCGACGAACCTTCTGAACACAGCTACAAAATAATCCTTGCGCAAGGTTCAAATGATGGCAGAAAAATTCGTCTGGATGCTGGGCTTCGATTCCGAACAATTTCAAGATTGCTTCAGGAAAATCCTTGAGGTTATTGGTTATGATGAGATCGCAACGGCCAACAATGGCGGCAGCTAGAACATGCCGATCGTTAGGGTCGGGAAGTTGGAGCGCTGGAACTAGACTTTCATAATCGGTAATAAGGGCATCACGTGCCGCTTTATCCATAAGATCACGCGTCCGCTCTAGCTTGGCGCGTTCACGGTGCGTTTCGTTCTCCAGCAGATTTTCTATCCACTCGCGATGGATATCAGCAGTCCATCTAGCCTTGTATATATCCGTAACGGCAAGTTGCAAGAGCAGATCGCGTACAGGCGCTGGATACAGAACATTGGCGTCTAGCAAAGCCGTATAACGGCTCATGGGCGGGCATAGCCCATACCATTCTCCTGTGCTTCGGCCGTCAATTGCGCCAATACATCTTCACGTTCCGCATCAATGCGCTGCTTATAACCCACTACATCGTCGATCAATATCCGGCGATGCTTACCGACCAAGCGATGCGGGATCATCTTCTGATCAAGCAGCTTAATCAGATACGGGCGCGAGACATTTAGGACACTCGCTGCTTCGACAGTTGTCAGTTCTGTGTTTTCCGGGATAATCGTTACACCACGTCCAGATGCCATTGCTTCCAAAATATCCATCAGGAGTGCTACGGCACTAGCTGGCAACTCTATCGGCTGTTCCTGTCCAGCTTCTGTGACTTTCAGCGATAACGGCTTCTGACGGCGGGCAAAACTGGACAGTTTCTGCCCCGAAATGCGAGCCAGGGAAGCATCCTGCGCCGTTGGCGCGGAATGTCGATGAAAATGTGCAAGTACTGCCATGGATGATCTCTTTTACTTCAAGCATAATCTTCATATGCAATAGATGCAATAGATAAATTATATGCAAAGGCGTAAGGTGGTTCTGACTTCGGCGTCTCGCCAGACTGCTCCTCATTCTTGAGCAGCGTTTACATCCAGTCTCTTTCAAGGCGGGGTTCTGATTGTCGGTCAAGATGCGGGGCATAACCGCATTTCATACCTAAATGATTGCCTTGACTTATGGCCCATGCAAGATGCTGAAACCATTGCGCTACGGCCATAGGTCAAAACTTACCCTTTTGGGCCATATCTGACAAGACGACGATCTCTGCTTCGCCCTGGAATTCACCCGTTAACGAATTGGCGAAGGCGACTGCCTCTTCCAAAGACTGCTCTGGATGGGCAGACGTAAGAATCGGATATGGGTGAGAGCCATCGCCAACGCAAAGCTCATCGATGACGTCCTCGACTTTTGAGCAGTCAGTTCCCACAACGCCAACAAAGGTTACTCGGTCCTCAATGAACTGCTCAACAAGATTGTCGAGGGCCTGACTATATCCCGCTGGTGTATGGAGAACGATTTTCTTGCTGTATGGTCTGGATGCCACTCTTCCATTTTCTCCGTCTTCGTTTCAACACCGCTGGAGGTGGCGTTTCAGGCGTGTTGCGCAAAGACCCTTACGAGATAGAGTTCGTGCTCTGACGCACCATTTCGTTCATGCCCTTTGCATGATGTACTGGTGGATATGACCAGTCCGAAGCCGCCAGTTGTCTACGTTGATGTTGACGACACACTCGTGAGATCGGTTGGCCTTAAGCGCATTCCCATCCCGGGAGTCGTAAATCGGGTGAGACGCTTGCACCTGGACGGCGCGACCCTATATCTCTGGAGCAGTGGAGGCGCTGAGTATGCGAGAACGTCAGCCGAAGAACTTGGCATTGCAAATCTGTTCACTGCCTTTCTGCCAAAACCGACGATCATCATAGACGATCAGCCGGTGAGCGATTGGCGGTACTGCGAGCATACGCTTCCCATGTCTTGTTAAAGCAGTAAGCGTGTTGCAAAGTTGTGAGTCGAGGTTTACTCCACGATTGCCTGCATGACGGCGTTTTCGAAGTCCCGGTCCACCTGGCGGTCCGGGTTGTCGGTCTGGATCATCATCACGCCGATCAGTTTCTCTTTCGGGTCAACCCAGAAGTGTGTGCCGTAGGCGCCGTCCCAGCCAAAGCTGCCCTTAGAAACGCGGCGGCCTGCGGCGACGGGGTCGCTGACTACTTCAACGCTGAGTCCGTAGCCCCGGCCCGGCGCGCGCCCCGGCAGCGTGTCGGGCACGAATACGGAGGACATCAGTTCCACTGTCTTCGGGCTGAGTAGTCGCTTGCCCTTCCATTGACCGCCCGCGCCAAGCATCAGCGCGAATTGTGCGTACTCTTCAGCCGTGGAAACCAGACCGCCCGCGCCGGAGAAGTAGGTCTTGCTCTGAAGACGGTTCGGATTCTGCGTCTTCGTCAGCGTGCCGTCAGCGCGATGATATGCGGTCACAACGCTCGGCCAGCGATCGTCGCCCGGATGGAAGGCGGTGGTCTTCATGCCGAGCGGCGTAAAGATGCGCTGTTTCAGGAACTGATCGAAGCTCATGCCGGATGCGACTTCGACTACGCGGCCGAGTGTGTCGAATCCAGCGAGCGGGCTGTATGTCCAGCGCGACCCTGGCTGGAAATCGAGCGGAGCAGCGGCGAATTTCGGCATCATGTCGGCCAGCGTTCGGCTCCCCACCATCTCGATCAAGCCTGGCAATTCGCGTGAGCTGGCCTGGCCGCCGCTGGCGAGTCCGGACACGTGCGTGAGCAGGTCCTGAATAGTGATTTCACGCGCGGCCGGAATGGTGTAGTATTTCGGCGGAGTGGACGAGGGTGCATCAGCTGGGCGATCCTGCATGACGGCGACCTTCGAACCTTTGAACTCGGGGATGAATTTCGAGACGGGATCGGTGAGGCGCACCTTGCCTTCTTCCAGCAGCATCAGGATAGCGGCGCCGCAAATGGGCTTTGACATAGAGAAGACGCGGAACATAGCGTCCTTCCGCATGGGCTTGTTCGCTTCCGTGTCCATCTGGCCCTGCGCCTCGAACCAGGCAATCTGCCCTTTGCGAGCAACCAGGGTGACTGCGCCGGAAATATCATGCGCATCGATGTGGCGTTGCATCGTATCGTGAATTCGAGAAAGGCGTTCCTCGGAAAGTCCAACCGATTCGGGTTTAACGGCTGCCTGAGCGAGAGGCAGGGCAACCAAGGCGAACAAACAAAGGTGCAACTTCAGCTTCACACGCATAGTAGAGAAGTCTATCGCAACTTTGGCGACCAGAGATCCGCTTCAATCAGATGCAATGGCGTTTAGATATCTTTCCGCGGATCGCTGGATGACACGTTTGCCATCGCTTGCTACTATCATGTCTGCGAATGCGCTGTATAAACGATCGAACTCGAACGGCTGAACTGCTGCGACAATCTTGTTCACGTCCCTGGCCCGCAACGGAATGAGATTGGGATAGCTGTACATGAAGCTGACCCACTCCCTATCTGGGACGACTTGAATGGTGTCGCCCGTCAGCAGTGCGCCTCGGTTACTCGCTCCTTGAGGCCAGTGCAAAACGCATGCTCCTGCAAAGTGGCCGCCACAACGGATCAGCTTGAGCCCATTTGGAAGATCGCATGTTTCTCCGTCCCAAAATTGGATGCGCTGATCGGGACGCATGACCCACTGCGCGTCGTCTGTGTGCAAGTAGATAGGAACGTCTTGGAAGATGGCGCTCCACTCCACCATGCACGTATAGTAATGAGGGTGGGAAATCGCGATCGCGTCGAGTCCGCCTAGCTCCTTGATGTGTTGAATAGCCGAATCGTCCAGCAGGCTGATGCAATCCCAAAGCACATTGGCACCACCGCTTCGAATCAGAAACGCACGCTGACCAATGCCGAATTTCGGCTCTACCGAGAACGCCGTGAGCTGTGGTTCTTCCTCAGTGATGATCGTATGGTAGTTCCGCCGCAAGTCATCCAGAGTCGTCCACTGCTGCCCATGCAGCCCGACGTACTGTCGCTCGTCCTCGCAGATTGGACAGCTTTCCGGGAAGGAATCGATCTCTCCGAACTGCGTCCCACAAGTTACGCAGATTGGGTTCATACTCGTGAGAATACACGATTAGGCTGCGCGAAGTTCTGCAGTAGTCTCTCAAGCACTCGCGTGCGTATCAAGCCCAAAAGTGTTTTGAAACGTTTCCAGTGTTTCTCTCAAACTTTCGAACTCTGGCCAGCAGAAAACGGGCAGCTTTTCGAGAGATTGCGCGCGATAATCCCGGATCTTTGTCCACTTTAGAGGATTGTTGCTGTTATAAGCCGTAATAGTGAGTTTCTGAAGGTCAATGCGGTACGGCGCGCTATAAACGTCAAACGTGTCCTTCACAATAGCCACGAGGGAACCATCGTCGCACGGGTATACCGAGTGGATGCCTTTTTTCGCATCTGGAATCTGCGTGGATTTTATCCACCAGTCTACCTCTCGGTTCCATCGCACCCTGTGTATGACCGAGGCGTGCGTGGCGCACGCGAATTCCGTATCTGTAAATACCCATAGGTAGTCCTGATCGACCGCGATTCCGCGGGTCTGCTGAAATGGCGAATGCACAAAGGTGAATGTGCCACCGTTTAGCACACAGATAATTCGGCTTCCTGTACCTTCCAATGCATAGACTATGGATTTGATGTCTTTCAGGTGGCTCTTCGAGCCATCCTCGGCGTACGCGTACGGATCGTGAACAGCACGAACGGACGTCATAGGGCTAATCGAGTATTCCTTGAGGATAGACTCCGGAGAAGGAAATGTGCAAAATGTTTCTATTGCCTTGCCGTTTTCATCCCGGTACTTCCCTTCTATTTTGAGGCCGCCGTTCAATAGTTCGTAAACACAGGCATGGTTCTGCTTGGTGAGGTCGGTTCCCGGGGTCGCAAAGACATCATTGATCTGTCGATCATCCAAATAAGTAGAGGTTTCCACCCAATCCGCTAGCTTTTTTGCACCAGTTTTATAGGAATTTACTTTCCAAAGGACGAGCTTATTACCCATTTCGATTCCATATAACTGGTAAACGGGTTCTGGCTTGATCTGGTCATGGGAGCACACGGTCACTGATATCTTTTTGAACTCGAACCCGCCGCCATGGTGCACCGATGAAATGTTCGGGTCCATGACGCCGACTTCCAAATTGCGTGTAATACGCCACAACGTTCCCCGGTTCAGGGCTACCGGAGTAAGTTTTGTGAGTTGGTCTAAATTCAACTTGTTACAGGCTCCGTAAAGCGTAAGCTTTGCTTCCGCGATATCCCAAAGGTCCTGAAGCTTCCGCTTTCCATCTGCATCTGCGTTCTTGTGCCACTCCAACATCGCAGTCGAACTGACGATGGACTTGAGCCTTACAATGGCTACCAGCAATACGGCATAGGCGTTGCACGCGCCGGATAGGACGAGCGGCCATAGACGGTGATCTTGACTATCTGGCTTAGTCAGCCAACCAATCACGTCCCAGTAATCCCGTATAGCATTGCCCTCCCCGAGGTTTAACTCCTCAATGATTTTGGTCGTTACTCCGGGTCGAAATCCACCGGAGCTGAGCTTTGAATCCATCATGCTGCACGCGGTGTTTAAAGCGGTTGCATAGACCCAGAATGAGTTGTGAACCTTCCAGATATCTTTTTGCGCCTCTTCGGCCTTTTCCTTCTGCAGGAGATCACTCACTGTTTTCGCCAGTGAATCAGCTCTTGGGGCGAAGAAACCGAGGATATCTCCGGCCATATTAAAAATGGAGGCCACAAAGGAACCCACAAGGTACCCCACCAGTCCGCCCTCCGGCCCCGCTATAAGACCGAGGCCAGCGCTAATTACGGGCGCCAGCGCGGCGCAAACGTCCAGGATCCCCCGGGAGCCGCTAAGTGCATCTCCATCTCTGAAGCCCTCCACCGCAAGCAGAGCGCCAGAGGTGATACCAGGCAAGACGTTGGTCAGGCTTAGCATGGCCGTCGTAAATTGAGGGCCGGTTATGTTGTTAAGGTTCTTGAACTCAACCTTCAGTTGACTAAATTGTCGGGCGAAGGCTAACCCTTGGGGCTCAAGTTGTGTCCCCTCCAGCGCCTTCAAGCTGTCGTTTATCGGCCCCAAAATTGTTTCTCCTTGAGGACCTAATGGCACACCAGAACCGCCCATGATACAACTCCTTTGTTTCTCTCTGAACAAGATTGCAGCACGGGCGATGATTACTGATCGCCCCGACACAGAAGGTTTTGTGCACTCCTCAGCTCCTGCCGTGGTTGAGCCGAAATTTGGGGTTTACCTTCCTGCAGCGCGACACGGTTATCGCACTTCTGTTTCAAAGCAGGTTCGGCAATTCTACCATGTA
Organism: Bryobacterales bacterium; assembly: GCA_963791675.1. GTDB lineage: Bacteria > Acidobacteriota > Terriglobia > Bryobacterales > Bryobacteraceae > JALYXI01. The sequence continues at coordinate 177,474 of CAWBTD010000022.1, read as the reverse complement.
TTTGTGATGAACTATCCCATGTTTTAAACATCTGCCGTTGCGAAGTAGAAATGTCCTCTTCACAGACTTGGGTCTGGATGGGAAAGGACAGGTTTGAGGGCAAACGGAAGCGGCTACGTGATTCGGCTTCCTCTTTGCGAAAACGGATGGAAGCCGAACTCACTGAATATAGCCCAGACCTCGGTCCCGGACAGCGTTCGCAGCTTCAGCATTAGGCCACCCGGAAGTGAAACTCTCATTCCCTGCCGCTCAATGAACTCCCATGATTCCATTCTCAAAAGCTGCTTTGCCTTGACAGCCACAGGTGAGTTGGTTAGCTTGAAAGTGCAGGCACCTTTGGTGGCGATGGGGTTCGCCGTCAACCGCTTCACGGATTCTTTCCGGGAATGCTGATAACTCCTACGAATCTAACGAGGAGACTTGTCGCATTTCACGCCAACACTTTTCAGAACAGTTCCTTTTGATCCCTTACCTGCTTCGGTGGGCGGCCATTACGCTGTTGGTGGGAGTCTTAGCAGGAACAGCTTCCGCCATTCTGCTGGCTTCTCTGGAATGGGCTACCGTAACCAGGGAAGCGCACCGCTGGCTGATTGCGTTTTTGCCTTTAGCTGGCTTTGTTGTCGGGCTTTTTTATAAACATTTTGGCCGCTCAGTGGAAGCTGGCAATAACCTTTTGCTGGAAGAAATTCACAACCCCCAAGAGGTGATTCCGGCTCGCATGACGCCACTCGTGCTCTTCGGTACTGCGATGAGCCATTTGTTTGGCGGCTCCGCAGGGAGGGAAGGAACAGCCCTGCAAACCGGTGCTTCCTTGGCGGACCAACTCACTCGTCCGCTTCGGCTCACTCCGCCGGACCGTCGCATTCTCCTGATGACGGGCATCAGCGCTGGGTTTGCTTCTGTGTTCGGCACGCCTTTAGCCGGGGCGGTATTCGGTCTGGAGGTGCTGGAAATTGGTCAGTTGAACTACAGTGCTTTGGTGCCATGTTTTCTGGCCGCTGTGGTGGGAGATCGTGTGACTTCTTTATGGGGCATTCATCACACCGCTTACCGCATTCCTGTAATTGCAGCACCCAACCTTACAGGTTATTTCGCGGCCATCTTTGCAGGCGTGCTGTTTGGAATTGTTGGAATGTTGTTTGCGAGAACAACCCATTCCATCAGCCGTCTTGCCAAGCGCCGAATTTCTTACTCGCCGCTTCGGCCTGTTGTCGGCGGAGTGATTGTGAGTGTTGCTGTGTTTGCCCTAGGCACCACGAAATATATCGGCCTTGGTATCCCCACCATCGTGGCCGCTTTTCAGCAGCCTTTGCCGCCTTGGGACTTCGCCATGAAGTTCCTCTTTACAGCCGTTACGCTCGGCTTCGGCTTCAAGGGCGGGGAAGTCACACCGCTCTTTTTTATAGGAGCCACCCTGGGGAATGCGTTGGCCCTTCTTCTTCCTTTGCCGGTACCGTTGCTGGCGGGAATGGGCTTCTGTGCCGTATTCTCAGGAGCCGCCAACACGCCTTTGGCTTCCACGCTGATGGGCATGGAACTGTTTGGGGCAGAAGCAGGCATTTATGTCGGAATTGCTTCGCTGGTAAGCTACTTGTTCTCCGGCCATGCGGGTATCTACAGTGCGCAGCGCGTTGGCCACCACAAACATCTTGGGCATCGGCAAGATAGCATAAGGGAACACCCGCATGCTTGAGAAAGAACCTTTTGATATTGATGAAGTATTCCGGCGCCTGCGGCAGGCCACTGTTGCTTTGCCCAAAGCCGCTATGTTTGAACTGCGGGATCGCGGCTACAGTTCACCCTTTGAACAACTGGTGGCCAGCCTGATCTCGGCGCGCACTTTGGATGAAACAACCATTCCCGTATCCCTGCGATTGTTTGCTGTGGCGCGCACCCCGGAAACGTTAGCGGCTCTTCCGGAAGTCGAGATTGCTCGCTTGTTGCAGGGCGCTACTTTTCCCGAACCTAAGGCGCGAGACTTGAAGCGCATGGCGCAACAGATTGTGGAGGAGCATGGCGGCAAAGTTCCTGACACCATGGAAGGTTTAACCGCTTTTCGGGGCATTGGCCCAAAGATCGCGGCGCTTACGTTGGCAGTGGGTTTTCACCAACCTGCTATCGCCGTAGATATTCATGTGCATCGCATCACGAATCGTTGGGGCTATGTCTATACTTCTACTCCGGAACAAAGCATGGTGGCACTCGGCAAAAAATTGCCGGAGCGTTATTGGATCGAAATTAACGAACGCTTAGTGCCTTTTGGAAAATTTGTCTGCACAGGTACTCGGCCAAAATGTTCCAGTTGCCTATTACTTTCCATGTGTCAGCAGGTGGGAGTTTCAAATCCAAGGTAGGTTTTGGCGTCCCCAAGGGGATTCGAACCCCTGTTACCGCCGTGAAAGGGCGATGTCCTGGGCCGGCTAGACGATGGGGACGCTAGGTGCAGAAGGACTTTCCCATCTTACCGTGTATGCCTAGTACTGGCAACCGCACTGGAAGGATGAAAAATCTGTAATCTCCCTTTTATTCTTAGTTCCTTGCGAACTTTGGCGCACTACGTGCAAATAGGCTGTGCATGAGTGGTGGGAAAAGAAAAACTGGAACGAAGCCAGCAGCCCACACGGAAATTTTGAAAGGGAGTAAATCAATGTTGAACAAATCTTTTTTTGCCGGCCTCGTTCTGGCTGGCCTAACAGCTACCGTAAATGCGCAAGGGCCTTTGTATGACAAGGTCACTGTGGATCTGCCCTATCGCGTAACTTTGAACGAAACAACTTTGGAACCAGGTCACTATGTCATTCGCCAGCTTGACAGCCCTGGTGGTGGAAGCCGTGTTCTGCAAGTCTTTACAGATAACGGAATGCGTCTGAAAACTTCTGCACTTACCATTCCTGCTCTGGATAACAATACGCCTTCCAGTACCAAAGTGATTTTGCATCACTATGGAAACGATTACTATTTCGACAAGATCTGGATCCAAGGAAAAGACTATGGTTATGAGTTCCCGCTGCCTCCGGCTGTGAAGTCTCGTGAACGTGAAAAGATGGCTCCTTATAGCGTAGCCGCTACGTATGAGCCTGCTCCGGCCCCTGCTGCCACGGAAACTGCTGCACCGGCACCGACCCCTGCTCCGGAACCAGTTGTAACCACGCCTGCTCCTGAGCCAGCTCCGGCCCCGGCTCCTGCTGCTGAACCTGCTCCGGCCCCTGCACCCGCCCCAGCTCCTGCGGAAATGCCCCATACCGCTGGTAACTGGCTGACCATGCTGATGAGCGGTGGTGTTCTTTCTGGCGCTGGCATGATGCTCCGCCGCCTGCGCTCATAAAGGAATGTAAGTGTAGTTGGAAAGCGGCTTAGCTTAGCTAAGCCGCTTGTCTTTTTTAGGTGAACTATGTTTCGTGCTCTGATCAGATTGGCTTCCTGGATTCTGTTATTAGGCGGTGGTTACTTAGCGTGGCGCGGTGCTTCCGACTACTTCGAATCCGTAGATGGCCAAAAAACAGAATCTCTTGCTTGGGAGCAGCAAGTAAATTCGATTCCCTCCGTGGATTCGCAAGACCATGACGTGCTTCCCGCCAAGCTTTCGCAGCAGCATAAATCAGTAGTGATACAAAAAGGCTCCTCGATTGCAAAATTATCCATTCCACGTCTGAGCACTGTGTTGTATGTTCTGGAAGGCACCGATGACAAGGACTTGAAACGTGGTCCTGGTCATCTGGAGGGTTCTGTGATGCCCGGCTCTGATGGAAACTGCGTTATTGCTGGCCACCGCGATACTCACTTCCGTGTGTTGAAAGATGTTCATAAGGGCGACATTATTTTGGTTCAATCCCATGAAAAGACATATCGCTATCGTGTGAGCGGTTTAAGCGTAGTCACTCCTGATAATACTCAGTCGTTGCAGCCTACCGACAAAGCGGTTTTGAATCTGGTAACTTGTTTTCCCTTTGAATATGTTGGCTCGGCTCCACGCCGATTTGTGGTTCATGCGGATTTGATTTCATCTGGAGACTCAAAAGGCTAAACTGGGGCAATGTCCCTAGTGCAAGAAGATTTCTACCGCATCAGCAAGTTGCCTCCTTACGTCTTCAGCGTAATCAACGAAATGAAGGCCAAGGCAAGGGCAGCCCAGATGGATGTGGTGGATTTAGGGATGGGGAACCCGGATGGTGCTACTCCTCAAGTCGTCGTAGATAAATTAGTCGAAGCTTCTGCTCATCCCCGTAATCACGGCTACTCGGTTTCGCGAGGAATTCCTCATCTCCGTCAAGAGATTGTAAAACGCTATCGCGCAAATTACGGCGTGGAACTGGATGCCGAAAAAGAAGCCATTGTCACTATTGGGGCTAAAGACGCTTTAGCCCACCTTCTGTTTGCCACAGTCGGGCCGGGCGATGTGGTGGTTTCCCCAATCCTGCTTACCCCATTCATCAATATGGCGTAATCATGTCCGAAGGGCATGCCTGCATGGTGCCCATGCCGGATGCGCCTACTTTTCTCAACAACTTGGAAGATATATACCGTCAGGGCGAAAGGCCAAAGATTCTGTTGATCTCCTTTCCCCACAATCCGACTACGGCCTGCGTAGATCTTCCGTTTTTTGAGGAAATTGTTCGGCTAGCTGCCAAGCACGGTACTTTCATCATTCATGATTTTGCTTATGCAGATATCTGCTTTGATGGGTATCGGGCCCCTAGTATTCTCCAGGTAGAAGGTGCTAAAGAAATTGCCGTAGAAATTTTTTCGCTATCCAAAAGTTACAACATGGCTGGCTGGCGAGTCGGTTTCTGCCTGGGCAATCCTAAAATGATCGCCGCTTTGGCACGAATCAAAAGCTATCTGGATTACGGAGTGTTTCAGCCTATTCAGATTGCATCCATTATTGCTCTCCGCGAATGCGAAGGGGAAACCAAGAAAATTTGTGCTCAGTATCAGCTTCGCCGGGATGTTCTGGTCAGTGGTTTGAACCGTGCTGGTTGGTCGGTGGAAAAGCCACGTGGTTCTATGTTCCTTTGGGCACCGATTCCTGAGCCTTACCGTGCTGCTGGTTCCCTGGAATTTGCCAAAACTCTGATGCGGGAAGCTTTGGTAGCTGTGTCTCCAGGCATCGGATTCGGTCCGCATGGAGAAGGTTATGTTCGGTTTGCCTTTGTGGAGAACGAGCATCGCATCCGGCAAGCCACACGCTCCATCCAGAATTTTCTTCGTCGTTCTTCTGCCGAATTGTAGGATCTGCTACTTAACGTCTACCGGAATTTTGACGTCTACCGTTTTTGGGGGAAAGCAAGACTTATCATTGCAGGCTTGATAACGAAGCTTTCCCGTCACGGTAGAAGCACCAACTGGGGCATTGGCCGGTACTTTGAATTTGGTGGAAATATCAAACTTTCCTGTCAGAACGGAAAGTGGTTTCTCTGAAAACGCCTTCAGCATGTGAGGCGTCGGGTACTGAATGTCACCTGCTTCCAGCACGCCAGGATTCCATTTCAGTGTCAGTGGAATCAGATAGGTTTCCGCAGGGGTATGGCTGTTGAGGTGAAAACCCTCGTTCAGTGTTGCAGATACTTTCACGGTAACCGGCTGATCGCGTTTCGCTACCACCTGACCGGAAGGCGCGATGCTCAACATCGGGCTGCTACTCTGTGCGTACAGCATTCCCGCGAGCAGCGGAAGCGCGGCTTTCCGTAGCGGGCGTGTCCAGGATTTTTTCAATAGCATCTTCAAACTCTTTCTTTCCAGCAAGCCCTACATGAACGGAAGCTACTTTTCCCTCACGATCCAGAATAAAGGTCGTGGGCAATGCTTCAATCCCGCCATATAAGTCCGCCGTCATGTCGTTTCCTACTACGACACGGTAATTTACCTTCATCTCTTTCAGGAATGGCTTTACGACTTCCCATCCGTCATCATCCATGGAAACGCCGATTACCGTGAGGCCACGGTCCTTGTATTTACGTTCAAACTCCACAAACCAGGGAATCTCCATTTTGCAGGGACCGCACCAGGTAGCCCAGAAATCCAGCAGTACCGCTTTGCCTTTGAAATCGGAAAGCCGCACGGTTTGCCCATTCACGTCTTTCAGGGAGAAGTCCGGTGCTTGCTTTCGGTCTTTATCAGGTTTCAGCGATTGCGCATTGACCGCACGAGGGGAACTACAGCTAAAGCCAGTAACGAGGAAACTTAATACGATGGCGAGAGCAGCATAAGGAGCAGCGCGTTTGGGTAAGGAAATAGACACAACAACCTTACTTTCGATTATAGCCAAGGAATTCCTGGAGCCAACGTCGCCGATGTGTCCGCCACCCTGCAGGAAGCGTTATTTCCCCATGAGAGCGAATGGCGCAAAGAAGCCAGGCTAGGGAATCACAAAAGCTTTCACAACAGTACTCACGCCAAAGGCGTGTTCTTTGCCGGAAATCGCGTGCTTTCAGTGCCTGCTTCCGTGATTCCGCCGACCAACCCAATTCCCCGGAAACACGCGCAGCGCGCTCCTGTTGCAACAATGCTTCCCAGCTTTTGCGGACCGGATTGCCTAATTGCCACCAGACGAAATGAGCCAACTCATGCCACCAGATGCGCCGCAACTCACGAGGAGCTCGAAGAAGGCTGCAATCCAAAACAACTAATCGCTTTCGGAGAAATGAGGCGGCATGTACCGCTGTGCCGGAAACTTTTCCGGGCGTCAGTTTTCCCCGGCTCACAAATAAATCAGGCTGAAATCGGACCCGCAGGAAAAATGGCTGGGGCAAACTCATTGCAGAAGCAACACCGCCATTTTGCCGTCCGTCAGAATATCGTCCCCAGTGGCATTCATGGCGTGCTTCGGCACTTCAGGCCGATCTATCAAAACAAAAGAGCGTACCGCACCGGCAAAACTCAGGTCATCCACTACTTTGGTTCTTTCCGCATCGATATTGGAATCAATTTTGTGAATAAACGTTCTGTTTTTTTCGGAAAAGTCGATTCCCGTATCGTGCGTGGAAGAGCAAACCCACACTTCTTGGTTCTGATACGTATCCGCGCTGTGCCAAATGCGCAGGTGATGCCGTGCGGCGAACGTATTGTTGCTCTTTTGGAAGACCAGATCCGGCGGAGCCCCATCCAACGTCAGAACGGAAACGGGTGCTTCTTTATAGCCTCTCTGCTCAATAATGGCTCGCGCGGTTTCAAACTTTGTGCTGCCACTTAAATTGGTAGCGCTGGACCAGCCAGCCTTTTGAAAAGCATTCTCCAACTGCTCTTTGGTGCCGATAAACATCAGATTCGTGATATCGGAAGGGCGAGCAGGACTTTGCGCATAAGTTTGAAAGGACTGGTGATTTACCATTTCTTCCAGACTTTGTTGATTCGGAAACGGAGCAAAGCCTGGTGTGGAAGGCGTATCTTTCACGGTGAGCGCCTTGGTGAGCCGCAACGTCATTTCCGTACCGACATCGTAGGAGATATTCGGATCTACATCTTTTACCAAAGCGTTTTTTGCAGTTTCCAGAACCCCGGCAAAACCAGCGTATTTCTCCCCTAGTTTTCGAAGCCCTTGGTCAATCTGGCTAGTGATCGCGGTAGAAGAGTTGATGCCCAGAATTTTTCCGCTTCCTTCCACGGTTTCCCGTGCGTTGTCCACTCCCAGCACTTCAGCCGAAAGCTTTAGCGAAGTTTTTCCTGCTTGGATACTCGTGAAGGACAATGTGAGGCTGGCCTGCGGATTACTTTCCGTCGCCGGTTGCACTTCTGTCACAGCGCCGTTCAGCGTATCACCTGCCGCTAGCGCTACCGTGTTGTCGACCAGAACTGGGGCAATTAAAGTCGCCTGTACTTTATCTTTCGCTTTTGTGGTTTGGGAAGAAAGGGCAGTGGTGAGGCGAATCTGCAAACTGGTACCGGCTGGAATTTCCGCGCCAACGCTGCGGAAAACTAAGAAGAGCAGCAACAAAGAAAAATCTGAGGCGAAGCATTTTACTTTCCTGTTAGTTCCGCAACGGGACCATCCTGATCTTCCACTCGGACAATTACTTTCTGCCTGTTCTGCAATTCGGATTCCGGTGCACTGAAGCGAGCCGCTACCATACGATCTACCGTGCTATGCGGGCGTATGCGATCCCGAATCCGAAGGGGTTCATTGTATTGTTCCCCTAGCAAAGGATAGTAGTGAAACAGGCTGGGAACATCCGCGCCTGATACCAAGGTGCCGGAGAACTGATGGCCGCCAGCAATTTCGAGGTTCACGTCGATTTCTCGCACAACCATATCGACGTCGGAATCGTTCACCAGGCGTACATCCATTACGCCCAAACTGTTGTTTTCATCCAGTGGCTGCATCCGTGTTTTGAGTATGGAGCCATGCGGCTGCAGGTGCGAGCCTTGTTTCAGATACAAAACGCTCCCGAGTACGATCAGCACAATCAGAAGACCGCCGCCGAAAGTAGCCAGAAATGTTTTGTTCATCAGCCCACAATCCGCAGCATATTTTCCATGGATTCATGAGCTGCCTGAATCAGCGTGCCATCAAAAATGTGCGTTTCCAGACCCACCCGATAAGGGTAGTTATCTTTCCCCAGCGCATCCATAATGGCTGCCCAGTCCATTTTCCGGGGAGCGTTGTTCATGATGGTGGATGCCTTGAATTGCACGTTCATGAGCTTTTTCTGCGGCAGGACACGATAGCCATCCGGAAAGGCCGGTTCGTCCAGACGCACTGCATTTTCTGGGTCCCAGTTCATGCCGATCCACTGGGAGGGAAGCTGCTTCATCAGCGAGGCTAGTTCTTTTGCCGTTCCGATATTTTGGGAGTATTCATTTTCGACCAGCAGATAAACTTTATGCTGCGCGGCAAGATCGGTTAATCCGCCGATTTCCTCCACGATTCGGTCTCGTACGGAAAGTGGGTCCGCTACGCGAGTTCCGGTAAAGACCCGGACCTTATCGCAGCCCAGAATGTTAGCGGCGGTGAGTGCTTGTGCCACTTCCTCCCGGCGCTTCTCCCACCGTTTTTGCTCGGATGCTAACCGTTTGCTGCGCGCTTCTTCTGCTTCCGGCTTGCTGCGAACCCCTTCCATTCCCGGCCAATCGTACTTGTACAAAGAGGTGTTCAGAAAAGACACCTTCAGGCCACTCGCTGCAAAGGTCGACGCCGCTGCTTTCAGTTCCGCTTCGGAAAGCTTGGCGTATTCCCGCCCTGGCTTGCTGCCGGGAACATTTCGAAGCTCTACCCACTGCAAGCCATACTGCTTGGCGAAAGCAATGGCATCCTCCGGAGTAAGCCCGATTTCATCCGTGATAGCGCTGATTCGGGATTTATCCATGCGTTTCTTGGCCAGCAGAGCCTGGGAAAGAAGCGCAGCGGTGAGTAAAGTTCGTCTGGTCACCACTAAAATATATCCTGTGTCAGCAGAAAAAACGGGAGTTCTGATCCACGCCGATGCCGGACTCGGGATTCTCCATATTTTAACCGGCGTGATTGCCGCGCACTCAGGAGACATTGTCTCCATTGCTATTCTGGAACAAAATCAAGCGGATGCCCGGGTCTACTTCGAAATTGTTGCGCCAGTGCTTGCCCCCATGTTGAAGGATTTGGCAGATTTGCCGGTAGTGAAAAACGTAGAGGTGGTAAAGAGCCTGGATAAAATTTACGGTAAACGGATCATCATCATGGGAGGCGGCGCGCAGGTAGGGCAAGTGGCAATTGGCGCTGTTTCAGAAGCGGACCGCCACAATATTCGTGGCGAACATATTTCTGTGGATACGATTCCGCTGGTAGGTGAGCAGATTCTGGCGGACGCGGTTCGCGCCGTAGCAAGATTGCCCCGCGCAAAAGCTCTTGTACTCGCTGGATCTTTGATGGGGGGAGATATTGAGAATGCTGTGCGGGAAGTTCGACAAAAGGGACTGCTGGTGATTAGTCTGAATATGGCGGGAAGTGTTCCGGATGTGTCGGATTTGGTGGTGAGTGACCCGGTACAGGCAGGAGTAATGGCGGTGATGGCTATTGCCGACACCGCCAAATTTACTGTAGAGAGATTAAAACGGCGTGTGTTTTAGCTCAACGACGAATTTCCAAGGAATACTCTCGGGAAATGGCATTATTGCTCATTATCCGTACAAAGTACTGTCCCGCAGAAAACCGTTTTGCAACATTCACTTGAATATGCCCGTTGTTCACGGAGACTGGATTTTGTTCCCATACCTGTTTGCCAGTTCCATTGACGAGTTGCACCTGGTAGTTGCTGCCTGAGGCAAGGCCCCGGGCATCCAAATCCAGCGCAAGCGGACCATCTGCGCGAACGGAGAAACTTTCCCCGCGAGTTGCTGACAACGCCACGGCTACTGGAGCGTCATAGCTTCCTGGATTGCGGGTTTGTACAAAAAAGGCCAGGAGCAGCACGGTAACGGCGCTGGCAATCCAGATAGGCGTCGGCGTGGAGAACAAATTCGCCATCCAAGCCGATACCGAAAAAGATTCTTTCGCTGGTTCCTGAGAAGCCTCGCGCAGTGCATTGCGCATGCTGACGACGTAAGTTTCAGTGTCCTCCAATAAATTCTGGCAATTTTCGCAAATCAGAATGTGTTCTTCGATTGCCTCTGTTTCCGCTTCGGAGGTGTTGCCCATTGCATACATCTCGAGCACATCTTCGTTTGGGTGACCTGCTGTGTACATCGTTTCTTAATCCCTCTTGCCTGTGAAGTAGCGCATCGCCTGAATTATTCTCATGCCTCTAATGCACAGTTGCCGTCATTCTGCGAGATATTTTTCGCTTCCCGAGTTCCCCAAAGCGAGCTTTTGCCCGTGACTTCAGCAATCGGAATTGTGTTTCGGTTAGATTCATTTCCTGGCAAATTTGCTCTTGTGATTGTTCCTCCAGGTAGAAACGAGTCAGAATTTCGCGATCCCGTTTGGAAATCCCTTTCAGAACGCTTGCCGCAATCTGATCTTGTTGCTTGCCTAGCGCTTCGGATTCCGGATCTAGCCTTCGGTCCCGAATGGGCCCACTGGTTTCCAAATCCACCTGCTGCCTGCGATTTTGTACCGCAACTTCAATATGGCCAGCAATTTGGCGGCGCACAATGGTTTTCACAAATCCCATCAATCGTTCCGGCTCGCGAATGTCTCCCCGCCGGATAGCCTGAATCACAATCAGAAAACAATCGTGCACGCGATCATCTAAATCCTGGGAGCCTAACTGGCGGCACAAATAAAACCGGATGCCTTTGGAGAATACACGGTACAACTCTTCCATGGCCGGTTCTTCATTTCGCTGAATACGGCGGACCAAATCTGCCCAATCGTATTGATTGCCATCTGCAGCCGGGGCATTTGCAGATTGTGATGCGGCGCTTGTTTCTACCGGTTCCATTTTATAACTTTCCTATTTTTGGTAAATCCAAAAATGATTTAATCATTGCCAACTAAAAAATAGCTGGCCCAATAACGAGGATTGCTTCGCCATTCCCAGAATGAATCATATCATTTTGGGCTAATTGTAACGCCTGAGCTGGGCCGCCAGACGGCATTTGACGTAAATAATGGTAAAAAAGACTGACCAAAGCGCCGTTATCGTCCACCACCGGCCAGCGGGTAGCCAGCACTGCTCCTGCTCCTGCAGCAATCCAAGCGCGTGTCAAGCCCATCAAACCAGAGGCAGAGCGCACTTGCGCATTACCGGAACTACAACCGCTTAATACCACTAGTTTTGCATCTACTATGCGTGCGGATATTTCTGCAGGGGCTAGAAATTCTGGCTCCCCATTTGCCCCTAAACTTAATGCGATCCAGCCGGTATGTAGCTTTTCATTTGCTTCCAAAATGTGCGTAGCGAAGTGAATCACGGAAGGATGAGTGCGCGTTTCGTTCCAAAAACGTTCTTTATTTGCCTCTTTTCCCGTTAACAGAATGCTGCTTTTCGCCCCCCAGGAATGGGCGGAGGTTTCAATTTCTTTTTGGGTACCCCATAAACGGGCGAAGGAAGTAGTGGGTTCTTTTGCCTCTCTCCAACCGAAAAAGACGTTGGAACCATCGTCTGGACCGGTCCATCGCTGGTCAGCACGGTTGTAGATGGGGTCGCCAACGGCAAGAAAAGGACCATCCATGCTTCTGGTTTGTGAATTCGGCCGGAGCATCATAGCGCCAGAAGTGATCTGAAGTGCGTGCTGCTCTCCCAAGTAAAGAGGACCGGATTCGGTTTCCCCTGCCACAAGGGCGGAAAAGGGAAGAGAAAATAAATCCTCATCCAGAGCTAAAAGCCAACGATTTTTCCCCTTGAATTCAGGGGAAAGTGAGCTAAATAGCGCTTGATAAAGACTGGCTCCCGCCTGTTGGGTAGAGCCTGATTGATCTCGAATTGCGCTTTGAAATTGCTGAATTGCCGTAGCTAATCGAAATCGAGGCGGCAGGCGATATAAAGCATAATGATCCTGCGTCACCGCCCACAGCCAGGAATGCGCAGCGCCAAGCCGAAAACTGAGCAGTGCTGACCTGGAATCCAGGGCAGCTTGCGTCTTTTCCAAAGCTTTTTTGCTATCTATTTCCGTAGGGGAGCCTGCTGCTGCTTCTAAGCGCTCCAATTCCGCACGTAAGCGGTCTACATTGGCTCGGCTCTCTAAGGAATCATCATGAAGCACAGTTTGTTCCGCTTGTTGAATTTTTGGCAACAGTTCCCAGTAGTGCGCAGGGAGGCGGCTTCGCCAATCATTCGGTTGCGGTGCCATGGCACGCAAACTAGCAGCCCGGTTTTCCTCGGCGGCTTCAAACGTCTCATGCACAAGCGCTGGATTATGCGTTTGGAGGTACAACTGATTGCCAGTTTCGATAAATGCCGCATATAACCCAGAAAGACCGGATTCCGAAGTCATGCGGTTGGTATCGCTATCAATCACTCCGATCCGCCAGGCTCGTGCTGTTCTCAGGGCTGTGTGCAGATCTTCCAGGGCGCCTGCCAGATCACCCGCCTGGAGCTTGATCTTGCCCTGATCTCCAAAGATGTTCCATGACGCGGTCACCGTGCTGGGTTGGTTTAATTCTGCAACTGCAGCATTCATCAGCACGCGTGCGGACCGGAAGTCCAACCGGGCTGCTTGAATCATTGCCAGATTCCATAGAGCGCTCTCGCTGTCTGGAAGGTGGAATGCCTTGCGGAGCCGCAGGGCCTCACTGGAAGCTCTTTCCGCCTCATCCAGATACCCTGCCAAGCGTTTTTCATTCCCCAGGTAATCCCAAGCCCAAGCTGCAGTCCGAACGTCCAAAGCATCGTAAGCTTCGTCAATCGCCTGGCTGAACTGTTTTTCCGCTTGGGGAAAATCCCCCTGCCGAGCTCTGGCAAAAGCAAGTTGGAGAATGAGCTTTGCCCGAGTGGACGAATGCTCCTGATGACCAAGGTACGCGAGCCCCTGTTGCGCAACTGCTTCCGCGCTTTGGGCGTTATTGATTTGATGGAACAGGCTAGAAATATTGAGATCCAGGCTTGCTAGAACTTCCAGATTTCCAGTCTTGAGAGTTACCTCGCGGGCGGCCTCCAAAGATTTCAAAGCATCCCGGTATTGAAAAACAGCAATTTGGCAGGCGCCTTCATTATTTAGAAATTTACTCGCATATTTCCATTTTTTTGCTTCACTGGCTTTTTCGGCGGCATCGCTATATAAAGTGATAGCTTGACTGTAATGTCCACTTTGATATAAGTCGTAAATTGTTTTGGAAAGTTTGGAAAATACTGGATCGTCAGGAGTTACTAAAGGAGTTATGGGCTTGGGTCGCCCTGAGCCGTGCAAGGGTAGCATCAGTGAACAGCTCAATAGAAAGAAGGAAATAGTTGCTGGGATATGTGGCACGCAGCTCTGGTCTTCTTTGATGATATGTCACCATATCATCAAAGAATTGTCCAGATAAATGCTCTAAATGAGCGTTGATTTCATAATCAACTAATAATTAATCGCGCTTCTGTTAGCGTGGAAACTGACTAAAACAGATCAGGGATAACGATGATTACAGGTCCTGGTCCCATTTTTTCCTTTCCGCCGAACGATGTTCCGCCCGGCTTCTGGCTTTACGCTAATTCCCCTCAATACTGCCCCAGCGAAATTTTCAGAGATCTTATTCAAAACAATGGAGATACTTTTTTTCTTTCACGGTGACGTGCTCCCTTCCGTCCGCTTATGAGGGGCCGGAAAGGTGGGCAGAAAAGAAAGGGAGGTTGTCTTTATACGTCCTGGGGTAGAACTCGTTAAGCTGAAAAGAGATCTTCAGGAACAACGGCGCAGAATGGACAATCGACGAATGTGCCCGCATTGCCGGGCTTTTATTTCCACCAGTGATCGTGTATGTCCGTACTGCGGCGAAAAAGTTGGTCCGCGTGCGGCGGATGTTCGCAGTGCGGGTGACCTGCTGGCCGGATTTATTCCAAGCGCCCAGTTTGTCACGGTGATTATTTTGCTAATCGACTTTGCCTTGTTTGCTGGCACCCTGACAAACGGTGGCGGTTTGCTTATGGATGCAGGAGCGGAATCGCGTCTGTCTGTGCTTGGCTACCGGCAATTCTACCGATTGGTGACGGCAGGCTACCTCCATGGAGGCTGGCTTCATATTTTGATGAATTCCTGGGTGTTATTTGACCTAGGTGCCCAAGTGGAGCAGTTATTCGGGCCAGCTCGCCTGATTGTGTTCTTTTCTGTCGCGAATGTTCTGGGTTTTCTTGCCAGTGCCTATTTGAACGCGGCCCCTTCCGTGGGCTCCTCGGCAGGTATCTTCGGCCTGATTGGGGTGATGATCGCTCTTGGAATTCGTACTCGGAATTCCCTGGGAAAGCAAATTACTTCTAACTATGTGCGCTGGGCCATCTACGGACTGCTATTTGGCTTGCTCCCTGGAATCAACAATACCGCCCACGTAGGTGGCCTTGCTGCCGGATTTGCTGCGGCATATTTTGCCGGACTTCCAGGCAGAGACCAGTCCGCCACTGAGCAGTTCTGGCGAGCGGCTGCCCTGGGGTGTGTGTTGGTTACGGTGTATTGCTTCTTTCAGCTCTATCTCCATATTCCGCGAATGTGATTGCCAGGGCAGGGAACTTTTCGATGCGTATTGCAATCGTCTCCGATATTCACGGAAACCGCACCGCATTCGAGGCCGTTCTGGCAGATCTTCAGCAAACCTCGCCCGATCTTATTTTCCATGGAGGAGATCTGGCGGATAGTGGCTCCAGCGCTGTGGAGATTGTGGACCAGATTCGTGATCTTGGCTGGCAAGGAGTGTTGGGCAACACGGATGAAATGCTGGCGAGACCGGAGTCGCTGGAAGAATTCGCTGCCAAATCACCTCATCTCCAACAGCTTTTTGTCGTGATCCGGGAAATGGCAGCAGCGACTCGCGAAGCTCTAGGCGAGGAACGGCTAGATTGGCTCTCTTGTTTGCCCAAAGCCCAGAAGTCTGGTCCTATCGCGTTGGTGCATGGCAGTCCTGAAAGTCCTTGGCAGTCACCCGTGCCAGAGTCGAGCGATGTGGAGTTGGAAACGGTGTACGGCACTCTTCACCATCCGATTGCTGTTTATGGTCATGTCCATCGCCCGTTTGTTCGAAGAGCTTCCGGGATGATGGTGGCCAATGGAGGCAGCGTTGGACTTCCGTATGATGGCGATTGCCGTGCTTCCTATCTTTTGTTGGACGAATTCGATATCGTCATCCGGCGCGTGCAGTATGACGTAGAAAGGGAAGAAAAAGCGCTGTCTAGTTGCGGTCTTCCCCACGGGGATTGGGTTGCAAGGATGCTAAAAAGCGGTTCTTTTCAGATGCCGTAATTCCGATGAAACACTCAGCCTGTTACTTTTTTCGTACTCTATTCACCCTCACTGGAGATTTCCTATGGGCCGAATCCTAGCGGCTGTTCTGGCTGGCTACGCTCTGTCAGTAGCTCTGGTCACGCTAACAGATCAAATTTTTAGCCGCGTCATTCCCGGTTTTGACGCCATGACTATGCCTCCGGCTGATTACTTTGCCATCAGCTTAGTTTCTAATACTTTGTACGCCATCGCGGGCGGCTTTCTATGCGCGGTGATTGCCCGTAATAGCCTTCGCAAAGCTACGCTTTATCTCATGATCTTTGGGGAAGTGCTTGGTGTGTTTTCGCAGATTATGTTCTGGAACACAATTCCCCATTGGTTCGGCTTGGCTTTGCTGGTGATTTTTCCCATCGGAGTCTGGATTGGGAGCAACTTGGCGGCACGGCGAAATCGCAGCTTCCACCCAGCCTCGTAAACTGTTATCCTCACTGAATGGAGAACGGAGTACGCGCCTTGATTTCCCTTCGCGTATTCCTGCGCCTGACTGCAATGGATGTTTGCTGCGGTCCCCCTTCCTGCTAAGTTTTCTCGGCCCCAAATCGTTAATTTAGAATTTTCAAGTCCATTGCCCGTCGTGTATTTGCCCGGCGGAATAAGAAAGGAATTATTTTGCAAACAGAGATTTTGTGGGAAGAACTCCTGATTGGCGGAGCCACGTGGTCCCATGTATTGAAGCCTGGTACGGCCTTGCGGATCACGGATTTGGAAGGGGACGCCAATGTCGGCGCTATGTTTTTTAACTTTGAAATTCCGGTGGAACGCTACAACATGCCAGATACTTTGAAGGCACAGCACACCGCGCGTTTAACCAAAGGCCATGTGTTGTATTCGGATATGGGCCGTATTCTGTGCTCCATCACGGAAGATACCTGCGGCTGGCATGACCCCCTAAGCGGACACTCCACAGCAGCAACCGTGCAGGCAAAATACGGCACCAAAACGTACCAGGACGCTCGCAATGAGTTTTACCAGAACGGACGCGATAGCTTTCTGATGGAGTTGGCGAAGTATGGCTTAGGCGAGCGTGATCTGCAGGCCAACGTAAATTTTTTCAGCAAAGTGGTGGTGAATTTCGACGGCGGAATGCGCCTGGAGCCTGGAAATTCAAAGCCCGGCAACTATGTAGAACTGCGAAGCGGCTTAAAGACGTTGGTGATTCTGAATACTGCCCAACATCCGCTGGACCCTTCCCCTGCTTACGCCCCTAAGCCCGTTCAGCTTTCTGTTCGAAACGTATCTGCACCCGGACCCGATGACCCTTGTCGAATCTCCTGCCCGGAAAATGGGCGCGGATTTACGTTAACGGAGCGGTACTTCCTTTAGGAGCAAACCATGAGCGCACAAAACTTTGTTCCCAGCCAACTTGATGCGGCAAATGCCGTTCACAGCGCTACGGTGCTTGCCGGAGACGCATGGATTTATGAACTGCGGAAAGGGCAAACCTTTCGCATTGTGGATCTCCACGGCAATCAGGCAGTGGACACTCTGTTCTATAACGCGCACGATTACACCGATCGTTATAGCGCCGTCGATACGCTTCAGCAGCAGGGGAATATTTATCTCACCACTGGTTCCCGGCTTGTTTCTACACGTGGCAATGTGCTGGTGGAAATCACAGCGGATACATGCGGACGGCACGATACGCTAGGCGGCGCCTGCGCCCAGGAAAGCAACATGGTGCGATACGCCATTGAAAAGCGGCCCATGCACGCTTGCCGTCAAAGCTTCCTGAAAGCCATTGAAGCGTGGGGACGTGGATTAGAAAAGCGCGACATTGCCCATAACGTGAACTTCTTTATGAATGTTCCGGTTACGCCGGAAGGCAAGTTGACCTTTGAAGACGGTATCTCCGAACCCGGCAAGTACGTGGAAATGCGTGCTGCTATGGATGTGCTGGTACTGGTGAGTAATTGCCCGCAGCTAAACAATCCATGCAACGCGTATAACCCTACGCCGGTTCAGATGTTGGTGTGGAACGCATAGCCGATGTTTCGTAAAGTCCTGATTGCCAATCGCGGCGCCATTGCGTGCCGCATCATCCGAACGCTTCGCCGCATGGGGGTAGGTTCCGTCGCGGTTTACTCGGAAGCGGACAAACATGCGAGGCATGTGGCGCTGGCGGATGAAGCGGTTCCCATCGGTCCGCCTCCCGCAGCGCAAAGCTACCTCTCCTTCGAGAAAATCTTTGCGGCAGCGCGGGAAACCGGAGCCGAAGCAATTCACCCTGGCTATGGCTTTCTGAGCGAGAACGCTGCTTTTGCGCAAGCTTGCCGAGAGGCAGGAATCGTGTTTATCGGACCCACGCCGGAGCAAATGCTGGCTTTCGGCATGAAGCACACGGCGCGAGAACTGGCAGAACAAAACCAAGTTCCCTTGCTGCCGGGTTCTGGGCTGCTGCCGGACTACGAAACTGCCGAACGGGAAGCGGAGCGCGTCGGCTACCCCGTGATGGTGAAAGCCACGGCAGGCGGTGGCGGTATTGGGATGCGTTTATGCCGGAATGCCGCCGAGCTGCGCGAAAACTTTGAAGCCGTGGAGCGCTTGGGTCGCGCCAACTTCAAGGATGGCGGCATTTACCTGGAGCGCTTTGTGGAAGAAGCGCGGCACATCGAAGTACAGATCTTCGGCAATGGCAAAGGCGGCGTCCTGGCGCTGGGAGAGCGCGATTGTTCCGCACAACGCCGCAACCAGAAGGTGATTGAAGAAACACCAGCCCCCGGCATCAGCGAATCAAGTGCGCGAGCGCTTGTTTGCTTCCGCCGTGCGTTTAGCGCAGGCCGTAAAGTACGAATCGGCAGGAACCGTGGAGTTTCTGTATGACAACCAGCGGGAAGAGTTCTATTTCCTGGAAGTCAACACCCGTTTGCAGGTGGAGCATGGTGTTACCGAGGAAGTCACCGGCATAGATCTGGTGGAGTGGATGGTGCGGCAGGCGGCAGGGGAACTAACGCTCATGCAACCACCTGTCAGCGGTGCTTCCATTCAGGTTCGTGTGTATGCGGAACAGCCACATCGCAACTTTCAACCCAGTGTGGGCCAGCTTTCTCGCGTTCTTTTCCCGGATGAGGCCCGGGTAGAGTCCGGTGTGGAAACAGGCAGCGAAGTAACGCCTTATTACGATCCGCTGCTGGCAAAAATTATCGTAAAAGGTGCAAACCGAGCCGAAGCCGTAGAAAAACTCCGCGCTGCTCTGGCCGCAACTCGGTTCGATGGAATCGAAACCAATCTCGACTACCTTCGTACTGTGATTGCGAACCCTGTATTTGCGCAAGGTGCATTCCCAACGCGCTTTCTTTCTACCATTCATTACATTCCGGCAGCAATGGAAATGGTGGAACCGGGCACGCAGACTACGGTGCAGGACCTGCCAGGACGACTCGGCTATTGGGCTGTTGGTGTTCCCCCTTCCGGCCCGATTGATCCATTAGCATTTCAGTTAGCGAACGAAATTGTGGGGAACGAGCCTGGTGCTCCTGGGTTGGAATGTACGCTGGTCGGCCCTGCCATTCAGTTCCATGTGGAGCAAACTATCGCGCTTACCGGTGCAGATATGGGAGGGACGTTGGATGGGGTTCCGGTCCGGCGTTGGGAGCGCCTCACTGTTCCCGCTGGTGCAGTGCTGCGAATGGGTCCGGTGATCGGGGCAGGGAGCCGCGCTTACTTGGCGGTGCAAGGTGGTCTGGACGTGCCGGAATACCTGGGCAGCAAAAGCACGTTCATTCTAGGGAAATTCGGCGGCCATGCGGGGCGAACACTGCGCACCGGAGATCTGCTTCGTTTCGGCACCAGCGAAGGGGAACCGAAGCCTTGTTCGGAGCCGCCACAGTACCAAAATGAATGGGAAATCGGAGTTCTTTACGGGCCACATGGTGCGCCAGATTTTTTCACCGATTCCGACATCCAAACGTTTTTCGCCACTTCCTGGAAAGTTCACTACAACTCAGACCGTACTGGTATTCGACTAATTGGGCCAAAACCGCAGTGGGCGCGTAAGGATGGCGGGGAAGCCGGGTTGCACCCTTCCAATATCCATGACAACGCTTATGCGGTAGGCACCATCGACTTCACTGGCGACATGCCCATCATTCTCGGCCCGGATGGTCCTAGCTTGGGAGGGTTTGTGTGCCCGGCCACCATTGTTCATGACGAACTCTGGAAGATGGGCCAGCTCAAGGCGGGAGATACGGTTCGCTTTCGCCGTGTGAATGGGGAACCTGCTGTGCTGCGCCAAGCATCAGCTTCCACCGTGCGAGCGGATGGTGACCGGAATCTCCTGATTGAATTCGGTCCCAATCAACTCGATTTCTCATTGCGCCTTCGTGCCCATGCGGTGATGACTTGGCTGGAGCGCAATCCGCTACCCGGCATTCTGGACCTCACTCCAGGCATTCGTTCGCTTCAGATTCACTACGATGCGAAACGCTTAAGCCGGGAAAAATTACTGGAAACATTGGATGCAATCGATGTCACGCCACCTGCGGCCGTGCCGTCTCGCATTGTGCACTTGCCGCTTTCCTGGGATGATCCCGCCACTCAGTTAGCCATCAGCAAATACACGCAGTCCGTGCGGCCAGATGCGCCTTGGTGCCCCAGCAACATTGAATTCATCCGCCGTGTAAACGGTCTCGATTCCATAGACGATGTGTATCGCATCGTATTCAACGCCAGCTATCTAGTGTTAGGGTTGGGCGACGTGTATTTGGGTGCTCCTGTTGCTACACCGGTAGACCCGCGTCATCGCTTGGTGACCACGAAATACAATCCGGCTCGTACCTGGACGCCGGAAAATGCAGTGGGCATTGGCGGCGCGTATCTTTGCGTGTATGGCATGGAAGGTCCGGGCGGCTATCAATTTGTAGGCCGCACCATTCAGATGTGGAATACGCACCGAACCACCAGTGATTTTGTGCCTGGTCATCCGTGGCTGCTTCGCTTTTTTGACCAGATTCGGTTTTATCCGGTCAGCGGGGAAGAACTGCTGCAACTGCGCGAAGACTTTCCACAAGGCAAGTACAAAGTGCGCATGGAGGAATCGGAGTTCCGCTTATCGGAATACGAAGTCTTTATGCAGTCCATTCGCCCAGAAGCGGAGCAATTCAAAACACGACAGCAAGCCGCATTCGATGCGGAGCGGGAACGCTGGGCCGCTGCGGGGCAAGCCGAATACGCCGGTGAGCCATTAACGTCTCTGGAGCTAGCCGGGGAAGAAGTGGTGCCGGAAGGCTGCCAAGCTGTTCGTTCTCCCGTAACCGCTAACATTTGGAAACTGAATGCGGAACCGGGCCAGCGCATGGAAGCCGGTCAAAAGCTCTTAATCATTGAAGCCATGAAAATGGAAATTGTGGTCACGATTCCTTTCACCGGGGAAGTGGTGGAAATGCGCTGCGCAGAAGGGGCGATGGTCACAAGCGGTCAGATCCTCGCTATTATTCGGCCATGAACCTCGATCTTGCTTCTCTGCGCAATGCCAGTCCGACGGACACCGTGAAAGAGGTGTATCGACGCATTGCCAAACAAGGACAGCGACCAGTATGGATCGAGGTAGTGCCGGAAGAACAGGCATTGGCCCGCGCTGGCCAACTGGAAGCTGATCCAGCATCGAAAAAACTGCCTCTCTATGGCGTTCCCTTTGCCGTAAAAGACAACATTGATGTTGCCGGGATGCCTACTACGGCGGCATGTCCTGCGTTTTCCCACATACCGGAACGTTCTGCCACCGTGGTTGATCTGCTGTTAACTGCCGGAGCTATCCTGATTGGAAAAACGAACATGGACCAGTTCGCCACTGGGTTGGTAGGCGTTCGCTCCCCGTATGGCATTTGCAGCAGCGTGTATGATTCACGCTATATTTCCGGCGGGTCCAGTTCCGGTTCCGCCGTGGCTGTGGCTAGTGGCTTAGTAACATTTGCATTAGGCACTGACACTGCCGGGTCTGGCCGCGTTCCGGCGGCATTTAACAACCTGTTTGGCTGGAAGCCAACGAAGGGTATGGTGAGCACTGCGGGCGTGGTGCCTGCCTGCCGTACGCTGGATTGTGTTTCTGTTTTTTCACTTCATAGCAACGATGCACTCGCGATTTCGCGCGTGATCGGCAGCTATGATCCACGCGACCCATTTTCCCGCAAAGGAAAAACAGCTTCGCCCTGGCTGGGCGGCTCCTTCCGATTCGGAGTGCCACCAGGGAGCCAGTTGGAGTTTTTTGGGGATCAGGAAGCCGCCAAGTTGTTTGAGGAGGCCGCAAAGCAATTAACCGCTATCGGTGGCACACAGGTGGAAATTGATTTCACGCCATTCCGGGAAGCGGCGGAGTTGCTCTATGCCGGTCCTTGGGTAGCAGAGCGATTAACCGCAATTCAGGATTTCTTCCACGCGCATGAAGCAGAGATGGACCCCACCGTGCGAAAGATTATCGGTGGTTCTGCACGCTGGACGGCGGTGGATACTTTCTCCGCCATCTACAAACTGGCCGCTTTACAGGAAAAAGCAGCAGCCGAGTGGAGCCTCATGGACGTTATGCTGCTTCCCACGACGGGAACCACCTACACCATTGAGCAGGTGAAAGCCGATCCGATACAACTCAACACAAACCTTGGCTATTACACAAACTTCGTAAATTTATTGGACTTGGCAGCAGTGGCGCTGCCTGCCGGATTCCGTCCAAATGGCCTACCGTTTGGCGTTACTTTGCTCGGTCCGGCCTGGACGGATGAAGCATTGATCACGCTAGCCGGAAGACTACGCGGAGAAGACATTCCGGTCACTACGCCGCCGGGCACGGTGCTTTGTGCAGTAGTGGGCGCGCACCTTACCGGACAGCCATTAAATTGGCAACTCACAGAACGCGGCGCCCGATTGGTGAAAACCACTCGCACGGCTCGGGGTTATCGCCTTTATGCGTTGAGCGGCACCGTGCCGCAGAAACCAGGATTAGTTCGTGACCCTGCGCTGGAAGGACCAGGAATCGAAGTGGAAGTGTGGGCTGTTCCTGAACAACATTTCGGCAGCTTTGTGGCCGCAGTGCCTCCGCCATTGGGCATCGGCTCGGCGGAGTTGGAAGACGGCAGTACGGTGAAGTGCTTTATTTGTGAAGGCTATGCCATTCCTGCCGCAACGGAAATCACAGCACTAGGCGGCTGGCGTAAGTACGTCTCTAATCCTTAGTGCTCAGCTTCATCTCCCAGGTGTTTGTCGGGAGTTAGGTAATTCTGAACATAATCCCGCACGGCTTCCATCAGCGTTGTCCCTTGGTGGGAATAGCCTGTCGCCTTTAACTTGGTAAGATCAGCGCACGTGAAGTATTGGTATTGGTGCCGTATGGAATCCGGCATCTCCACAAACTTAATGTCAGGTTCACGCCCCATAGCGGCAAAAACGGCGCTAACCAGTTCCACCCAAGTGTGGGCACGCCCGGAACCGATATTAAATAAGCCGCTTGTGTTAGCTTCCGCTAGATGAATGGTGGCTTGTACGGCGTCTTTCACATACAGAAAGTCGCGCCGCTGTCCGCCATCCGGGTATTCCTCTCGATAGCTGCGAAACAGTTTCACTTGGCCGATATCCTGAATCTGGTGAAAGGCTTGGAACACCATGCTCCTCATGCTGCCCTTATGGGCTTCATTAGGCCCGAATACATTGAAGTATTTCAATCCAACAATATGTGACAGCAAACCGGAACTTTCCGCATATACATCAAACAGGTGCTTGGAATAGCCATAACGGTTGAGTGGACGCAAATGGTGCAGAGGAATACTTTCGGTAAGGCCGGTTTCCAGTGCTCCATACGTAGCAGCGGAAGACGCATACACAAAGCGCACCCCCTTCCGCACAGCCCATTCTGCTAGGAGCTTAGTATAAGCAAAGTTATTCTCTATCAGATAGGTGCCATTCTGTTCGGTAGTGGCGGAACACGCGCCCAGGTGGAACACAGTGGAAATTTCAGGAAGCCGGTCTTCCTCTACACGCCTCAGCAGTTCCCCGGCTTCCCAATAATCAGTGATGGCCAGTGGCAACAAGTTCTTCCATTTGGGAGATGTTCCCAAACGATCTACGGCAATGATGTGCTGATGGCCACGCTGATTCAGAGCCCATACCACCGCACTGCCAATCATGCCTGCTGCACCTGTCACCAGAATATTTCCTGTCATAGTTTCACTCTTTACTCGATCCGTCCGGGTATGATGAAACAACTCATGTCCCTTCGTTTTGCCTGTCAGCCGAACTGTTCTAACTGCTGCCAAGTGGAAGGCGAGGTTTACCTAACCGAGCAAGACCTCCAGCGTATGGCGGAATACACAGGCATGAACCCGGAAACATTCGAAGCCACATATGTTTACCGGACGAAGCGCCTGCTTCGTCTTCGTAAACCCCACGGTCGTCAATGCCACTTTCACCAGAATAATTGTTGCAGCATTCACCCGGTGAAACCGACGCAATGCCGCACTTTTCCGTTTTGGCCGGAATTGATTGAAGATGCAAAGGCTTGGGAGGAAGCCTCGCAATACTGCCCTGGCATGGGAAAAGGCGAGTTGATTCAGATTGAGAATGCGCGCCACATTGCAGGTGAGATGTGGACAGCGTATCCTTCTATGTACCCCGAACGACACTGATGCGCCGTTTGCTGATACGGCCAGGGGCAATTGGAGATTTCATTGTGTCCATTCCAGCCATGCGGCACCTTCTCACAGAGGATACAGAGGTCTGGGCGGCTGGCGTGAATGTTCCTTTGGCCAACTTTGCCCACCGGTCGCGTTCCATTATCTCGGCAGGATTGGACCGCTTAGGTTTGTTACCAGCGGAGGACGTGCTGCAGCGCCTACGCTCATTTGACTCCATTGTTTCCTGGTATGGAACGAATCGGCCCGAGTTCCGGGAGTTGGTGGAGTCGGCTCAACTGCCTTTTGTGTTTCACCGGTCGCTTCCACCCGCCGAATGCTCGCTCTCAGCTACGGATTTTTTCCTTCGGCAGGTAGGTGGACAAGTGGGCCAAGCACCCACTATTTCGTGCCAAGGAACACAGAAAGGCCATTTTGCGGTGATTCATCCCTTTTCTGGCAGCACCAAAAAGAATTGGCCTTTGGATCGATTCCAGGAGCTTGCCGTCGGCTTGGAGCGCCGAATGCCAGTGCGGTGGTGTTGCGGGCCGGAAGACAATCTTCCCAATGCAACGTGCATTCCTGATCTTTATGACCTAGGTTGTTGGCTCAGCACGGCGCGACTCTTTATCGGAAACGATTCCGGGATTTCGCATTTAGCCGCCGCAGTAGGAACGCCTGCCGTGGTATTGTTCGGTGCTTCCAACCCTGCAGTCTGGGCGCCACGTGGAAAGCATGTACACTTAATCGCACGGCCCAACATGGAATCCATTTCGGTTCGTGATGTGGAGGAGATTGTGTATGGCTGCCTTGAGTGAACCCCCACTGCAAGGCCATCCGCTGGAACTGTGTGATCTTCGCCATTTGCGTTCCAGCGATCTGGTTGCTTTGCTGGCTGAAGAAACCGAGGCTTGGCAGAACATATTGGCTTGGGATTTCACAAAGTCTGTGGAACTGGTCAGAAAATTTGTAGATCTTCGTGCCCTGAATGGTTTTGCCCTGCTGCACCAGAAAACTGCGGTGGGTTATGCGTACTATGTGTTGGAAGAGAACAAAGGTCTGGTAGGAGACTTGTATGTGCAGAGGTCGTTTCAGACCGCATGGAATGAACAGCGTCTTCTTACGGCAGTGCTGGCCGAGTTGCGTGCTACAGCATACGTGCAGCGTATTGAAAGCCAATTAATGATGTTGAGCACTCCCGTGATTCGTCCCTGGCGGGATGAAGACTATCTCAACATTTACCCACGAGAGTTTCTGTCCGTGCAATTGCCAGTTTCGCAATTGCTTGCGCCGCGCCGCCTTCCTTCTTATCTGCTGGTAGAGACATGGTCCGAACAGCACCAGGAAGATGCGGCAAAGCTGATTGCACAAACCTACCAAGGCCATGTGGATAGCTTGATCAACGACCAGTACCGTTCCGTAGCAGGGGCAAGACGTTTTCTGTTCAACATTGTGCAGTACCCTGGCTGCGGAATATTTTTTCGCTTTGCCTCCCTTTCGGCGTTTGATTCGGAAAAAGGGATTCTATGTGGCATCTGCCTTACCAGCATGGTGGGCCTCCATTCCGGACATGTCACACAAATTTGCGTGGCACCAGACTACCAAGGCTTAGGGTTAGGATATGAACTTCTCCGGCGTTCATTGGAACTGCTGGAAAAATACGGCTGCCAAAAAGCCAGCTTGACCGTCACTTCCGAAAACCGAGCCGCCGCAGGTCTTTATCGCAGCTTGGGCTTTCAGCATGTCCGCAGTTTTGCGGCTTATGTTTGGGAAGGTTGGTAGCAATTTAATTTGTGCCGTTCGGCCTGCTTGCGTTCGAGTTCCATTATCAGTTGCCTGCATAGGAAAAGCGGTATTGCGCCAAATATTCCAAAACTGCAGTCGATGAGCCGCCAGCCGAAAGGGATGTGCCGAACATATCCGGCGATGAGAGCCAACGGAATCACCCCTGCACAAGCAATCAAGCCAAATGTAATCACCCAGCAATTGCGGATGGGATCACGGTAAGGACCGATGAAAGCAACGGCTATAACGAGGTGGGCGAATGCAAGCCAGTCAGTGCCATAGGCGAGAAAGGGATAATGGCTACTCGTCTCATCAATTGCCTTCGTGACACGTTCTATCCAGGGAAGCAGACCAGTCGATACGCCAATCGGCTCCACTGATTTTGCATGTAGAATTTTAAGCAGACCATTTAATTCGGTTTCAATCGGAAAAGCGGTAATGCCGCTCAAGACCAAACCTAGAACGAAGATTACGATCCATACGCGAATTCGGCGAAGATGGTCTATTTGCCTCATAGCCATAGTTGGAAGATGATTAGGTTCTCACGTTGCCGCCTTCGCGGCGTGTAAACCCAGTGCAGGCAAGCCGCCGAACCTTCGCTCGCGGCTAGAAAATTGTTCCAGTGCATTGTCAAAGTCAGTCTCATCAAACTCAGGCCACATACGGTCTGTAAACAGGAGTTCCGCATAAGCCGATTCCCATAATAAAAAATCCGAAAGGCGCTTCTCGCCACCAGTGCGAATCAACAAATCCACATCGCCGCCTTCCGCATTCAAAGCCTCTGCCAGCATCGCCTGAAACTGATCATGCAGCGGCAAAGATTGATTCACGAAAGTGAGAGAAGCCTTTGTCGCCGCGCGAGTGATAGCATCACGTGAAGAATAATCAATGGCGATGCACAGACGAAGACGACGACCGTGTGCCGTCATGAATTCTGCTTCCTCAATCTCTCGCAGTACGGATTCCGGCAATCGATCGCGCCTTCCAATTACTTGAAAGCGTATCCCATGCTGTCGCAATCGTTCCACTTCCCTATGGAGAAAAATGCGTAGCAATCGGAAGATGCCCTGAATCTCGGGAACTGGTCGCCGCCAGTTGTCAGAAGAGAATGCATACAGCGTAAGGCTTCCGATTCCTCGGGCCACCGCCCGCTCCACCACGCGTCTGACGGCGATTACGCCCGCGCGGTGGCCGGAAATGCGAGGTAAGCTACGTCGCGTTGCCCAGCGCCCGTTGCCATCCATGATGACTGCCACATGCAACCCTTTGTATCTTTCGTTTTGTATGGAGGTCTTGTCTGACATGAAGTTCTTCCTATATTGTTTCTTTCCGCAGTTCGGATACGCCTCATTCCGCATTGCCGGGCGAAAGCAACGAACCATACCAGTTCATTCCCCGGGTGAAGTACATCACGGCAGTCACAGCAAGGAAGCTGCTAATTGCGCCGACCAGCAAAGCATTGTCTTCCAAACGCAGCAGAAAATAGATCAACAAATACAAAATGGAAAAGACGACCAAGGCGCGCATTGTATAAAGCCGACTGGAAAAGATCCATCCGACATTGGCAGTAAGAAGCGCCACCGTTGCCACGGCTGCCAGGAGGAAGCCGAAGTCGAAACCAATTCTCTCGGCGATAGATAAAAGCAACAGGTAAAAGATGATTTGTGCCACGCCGACCAAAACATATTGAGCCGGATGGACCTGCTTGCCGGTTGTCGCTTCAAAGACGAAATAAGAAAGAAAAACTAAGCCGAGAATGAGAAGCACATATTTCAATGATCGATTCACCGACTGGTAGGCGTCCGCCATTTCAATAAATGACAAACCTAGCGTGGTGGCGTTAAGCCCGGCAATAGACTCACTTGTGCCTTCAGCACGAACACCCCGAGCGAGAAAGGGTACAGACCATTCCGCGCTGAATCCACGGTCTGAGACGGTTCGGTGAATAGGCAAGAACCCACCATCAAATCCCGGATTGCGCCAGTCCCCATGTGCCGTTACGTGAGTCGTTTTGCCGTAAGCAAGTACGGCAATCCGCTCAGCGCCGGAGAATTTCAGTGTGGATGTCACATGAAACGGAGATTGTGGTTTGCTGGTGCCGACAATCTTTGCCCCTAACAGAAACATCTTGAGCTGCGCCTTGTCATTCGCGCCTATAACGATGTTGTCCGCAACTTCAGAGGGAGCAAGCGTTACAGTTTTATCCTCCGTCGTTAGCTTTGCATCAGCCAGTGCTCCGCGAGTGTCGGTTACTCCCACCAGGATCTCCGCTCGGCTCCAGTCAAGAATCGCACCCGGCGGAGCAGCAGCCGGAACACCTGTTAGGTCGAACGTGGAATCGAGCTTCAAATCAGCCTGAAAGACCGGCACTCGGAACAGTGAACGATGCCGCTCTGTTGTTGCGGTTCCAAAATCAGCAGAAGCTTGCGCAGGGAAAACCAGGTAAACGCCGCTCCTCGCAAGGGTGGCGGGCGATTGCGCTGGAATGCTGTAGGGCACGGCAAGAGTTGGGCCAAGAAAGGTCTGCGCGCCGCCCACATGGCTGCTGATTTCTTTTGTGACCTCAGCAGCGCGTTTGGCTCTGTCAGAAACCAGATCGTTCACAAAGAAGGACGGAATGGCCATGAAAATAGCCAGTCCGCAGATGACGATCAGTTTCACACCCAGCGAACGGGAAGAAGTCCCAATCTGAACGGTTACTTGTGGTTGATTCACTTACATTGCTCCATCTTCTGTTTACTTTGCAATGCAAAGTAAACGGTCAAAAAAATTTACGCTTTTGATGGCGTCATTCGTCGAGATAAACTGCCGCTGAGTTCACTCTCTTTATCCTTTGCCGCATCCTGAATCACACGCTCCAGAGTGGAGAGATACGTGAAATAGCGATTTCGTCCAGAAGCCGTGATGCGGCAGAGTGTCTGCGGACGATTCTGATCCTGTTGTTTTAGAATCTCTACAAACTTTTCCCGCTCCAACACACTCAAATGCCTGTTCAGATTACCGTCCGTGAGTGCGCACAGTTGTTTCAGGTCATTGAAAGTCAATCCTTTGGGATGGGTGAGGAGTGAGGTCAATATGCTGAGGCGAGCACGCTCGTGAATTACCCGATCAAGTCCCTCATACGCAAAACGTCCTTCTGTGGCGGAAGATTTATCCTTCATTGTGCTCCTCCGAAGTAAACCAAAATAGAATGGCTGCAGTTAAGAACTGCCCCACTCCAAAAGGAATGCCCATGGCAAGTGGCGAGAACGCGCGAGCATCCCCAAGGGAGATGCAGGTAAGACCAGTTAGGAGGTACCAGCCCCCAGCCGCTAACATCTGCTTCGGCAGAAATCGACAAGACGAAAAGATGCCGAGACTGAAAATAACTTGCCACATTCCAGGCAGCATCCATGCCGCATACGGCACGGAACCAAGAACCACCATGGTGAGCAGCAGCCCCGCGATGAGAGAAGGAAGGAACTGCTCAACCGCCATGCGGATCATCTCGTCAGACAACGCGGAGTGAATGCGTCGCGCGCGGGTATGCATTTGAACACCAGTCAATACAGCCGAAAGCAATGCCGTAAACACCCAGATGGTTAGATAAGCGGCAATGTGATCACCAGCATCCGGTAACCAAAGTTGCTGAACCACGGCAGCGAGAACAGCAAAAACTGCAGTACTAGCCAGCGTAGCCGGACCATACCCGCCGAATTCGGTAGTGTTAGCGACTTGCCGGCGAATCGTGTTGATATCGCCAAGTGCTCGATAAAGATCGTTCATCGCATTTCGCTTTGCAATACAAAGTAAAACAGGTTGAATTGTTTTGTCAACCTTTAGCTTTGCCTCTCGTCCCGAAATGGACCTTTTACGAAACTACGCTTTACGAAACTACGCTGCGCGGAGAGCCGTTTGATAGCCGTTCGACGTTTGGTTCGGTGAGACAATTGCGAATGGCGGCAGTTGTGGATTGAACCAGTGTAACCGTGTTGGGTAGATTCTGCTTTCCCAGTAATCCCCACTGAGATTTCGTAACCACGAGTATCAGCTTGGCTCCCCCTTTACGTTCGGCGGCATTGCACAGCGCTGTCGCAGCATCTTCTATGGTTTCGTCTAAACGCTGAATCCGTATGCAGACCGGCTTGCCACACCACTCTTCCGCCAGAATTGCATCTATGCCTTTGTTGCGATGTACAGGATGATAGTTAAGTCCGTTTAAACACCTTAGGAGTTCTAAATCGGTTCTTACGTAACTTTCACGTCCCTGCTCAAGTAACCTCGATTCGGTTTTGATAGGGTTTTCGAGCCTTTGGGCAGCTAAATCTAATGCTTCCTGTGAAATGTCAATGCCAATTGCTGACCTACCAAGCAACTGGGCGGCGACTAAGGTTGTTCCGCTCCCACAGAACGGGTCAACAACGAGATCGTCACGGTCCGTACATAATCCTATGATTCTCTCCATCAACAGCACGGGCTTTTGTGTGGGGTACCCCACTCGTTCCCTTGCCTTGGGATTCAAGTAAGGTATCTCCCACACATCTCCTAAAGGGACACCTCGCTTAGCACCGTTCGTCACCGGCTCACCGGCATGATCCCTCGCGTAGATGGCTTTGCCGCGCTCGTCTCGGACGCGTTTCTGTAGAATCTGATCGATGTTGGTCGACTCTGAGTAAGAGGTGGTCACGGTATTGAACTTGAACGCCTCAGAACGTGAATAGAAAAGAATTGTTTGATGGGACGGCATCAGTCCCTTCTTAGAATTTGACCACCTCCGAAAAGTCCAAATAATCTCCGATTGAAAATTATCTAGGCGAAAAATCTCATCGAGTACTAGCCGTGCAATATGCCCAGCGTTTTCATCACAGTGGAAGAACAGAGAGCCCGTGTTCTTTAAACATCGGTGGCATTCTTGGAGTCGGTCGATTAGAAAATCGCCATAGTCCTCACGAGATGACCACAGATCTCTAAACGAGTAGCGTGCACTGCCATCCCTCGTAGACATCGCATGAACTTTCTGCGTGAAGAAAGGCGGGTCGATATAGAAGAGGTCCACTGAACCAGTCTCAAGCGTTTTGAGCACTGTAAGACATCTCCAGACCGGAGAACATGGCGATCTTGCTTCATGTTTTCGCTTGATTCTCTTTGGCAATTCGCTCCAGAATGCCCTTCAGATCGGTATCCGTTTCGGTATGCACGTATTTCCACGCGGCATCACCGAAAAAATACTCTCCATTGACACCATGGTAAAGCGTTTCCAATGTCTGCTGGAGGCGAATTGCCTGGGAACGATTCGGATAGTAGAACATCACCCAACAGGTTTAAATCCCGCCGCCGCTATCGCCTGTAAACGAGTATGTTCCTTGGTTATGTGGTCGCCGTCTGTGGTGGCATCCCGCCACTTGATTTCGATGGCACGATTTTTTTCAACAAGGCAATCGATCTCAAAGGTCCTTGGGCGATGTCCAATCGTGTTTGGAATACGTGTAGAGCCGGACTCGGGAAATTTTTCGAGGAAGCACACCTTAGCAGCATCCTCCAAAAACGACCCGGCATACTTATACAGAAATCGTCCCTTGTTCTGATAGACGTCAATCAATTTGCCTTCCTCATCTGACACTCCCAGAACCTGATAGATAAGATAGTGGGAGTTATCATCAGTTTCCATCTCTAGCACTCGATCATTCATTTTTGATTTCAGCTCGGCACCGTACTTCAGTACTAAGGCGCGAATAGCGATTTCTGTCTTAACAGACGAATTGATATCAGGCATTATTCGGTATCGACTCTTCAGTTTCCCTTCCCATGCTGCCTTTAAGTAACACATTTTACGCTACTTTGTTCAGCGGTATCCCACGCCTTCGAAGTTGTGGGGCAGGGAAGGGATGAAAATTCGCTGTCCCGGAATGGATCCATTTCGATACGGCTGAAACCTTTAGTCGTATATCATTTTTCACAATCACCGTTCATCTGACTCAAGGTGCTTTGAAGCTAAATCGGACCACAGAGGAGGCCGGACACTTCGACTAACGAATCAGCATCGCAGGGCCGTTTCTGTAATTTCTGACTGTCCGGCCTATAATGTAGTTCGGTTTAGTATGGTTTGTTGAGGTCGTCAGCATGCAGGTTTCCCGTAAGAAGGCAAGTTGATCGAGTGAGAAGATCAGCGGTTTGCGGAATCAGGGAATTCTGTTTGCAGCTTGAATCGTCATCAGGATAAATGCATATGCAAATGCGGTTTCCTTGAATCGCTCATAGCGACCGGAAGGGCCTCCATGCCCTGCACCCATTTGCGTTTTTAGCAGTAGCAAATTGTTATCCGTTTTTAGGCTTCTCAGTTTGGCTACCCATTTAGCAGGTTCCCAATACGCTACGCGCGGATCATTAAGACCTGTTGTGACCAACAGATTCGGATACGCGGTGCGCCGAACGTTATCGTAAGGCGAGTAAGACTTCATGTAGTCGTAGTAACGCTTCTCTTCCGGATTGCCCCATTGGTCATACTCGCCCGTTGTGAGCGGAATCGTGGGGTCCAGCATTGTGGTCACTACATCCACAAACGGCACATGGGCCACCACGGTATGAAAAAGATCAGGCCGTAGATTGATCACTGCACCCATCAGCAAACCACCCGCGCTGCCGCCCATTGCGGCTAAACGGTCCGGCGATGTGTACTTTTCTGTTACCAGATGCTCCGCGCAGGCAACGAAGTCTGTAAAGCTGTTGTGCTTGTGGAGCATACGGCCACCTTCAAACCAGCGTCTTCCATACTCGGAACCGCCGCGCACATGGGCGATTGCTACAATAAAGCCGCGATCCAGCAGGCTCAACGCCGAAAAGGAAAATACCGGGTCGCTGTTGATGCCGTAAGAGCCGTATCCATTCAACAGCAGCGGATTGTTTCCGTTCCGTTCCATGCCTCGTTTGTAAACCAAAGAGATGGGTATTTCTTTGCCATCTTCTGCTTTGGCGTAAATGCGTTCGGCGGCATACCGCGCCGGATCGTAGCCACCTAGCACGGCAGTCTGTTTCAGCAACGTGCGTTCCCGCGTTGCCATGTCGTAATCAAATACGGAAGCAGGCGTTACTTGCGAGGTATACACGAAGCGGAACAGGCTGGTGCCGTATTCGTAGTTCGCCTGAGGCGCGACGGTGTAGGCCGGTTCTGGAAATTCCACCTTGTGAGAATCGCCAGAACGGAGATCCGTGATGCGAAGGCAGGGCAGGCCATGCTCACGCGTTTGGAATACCAGGTAATGCTCGAATGCATCCACATGGTCCAGCGTGCTGTCCGGCGATTCTGGAAGGACTTCATGCCAATGCTCCAGCGCTGTGGCTTTCACTGGTGTTTCCATCAGCTTGAAATTTATGGCGCCATCCTGATTGGTCCACACCAGAAACCGGTCGCCCTGATGCTCAGTGTAGTATTCCACGCCTACTCGTCGTGGTGTAAATACCTGAAAATTGCCTTCCGGTTGATGTGCGGAAAGGAACAGCACTTCCGATGTGGTGCTGGCGTTTATCGATGTGATCAACAGGAATTGGCGACTCCGCGTTTTGCCTAGGTGAAAGGTGAACAGCGGATCAGGTTCCGTGAACACTACCTCGTCTAACTCAGTGCCGCGCCCAATGATGTGGCGATGCACCTTTTCGGGCCGCTTGGTGGCATCAAAGGTGACGTAGAAAAACGTCCGATTATCGTTCGCCCAAATAATTCCTTCGCTGGTATTGGGAATGGATTCCGGCAGCAACTCGCCGGTAATTAAGTTCTTGACCGAAACGGTGTATTGCTCGGAACCGTTATAGTCCACGGAGTACGCCAGCAAGGTTCCGTCTTCGCTGACCGCAAATGAGCCGAGCGCAAAATACTCTTTTCCGGCAGCCAGTTCATTGCCATTCAGAAGAACCTGTTCCGGCGCTTGGAGGGAGCTTTGTTTCCGGCAGAAGATGGGATACTGCTTTCCTTCTTCCGTCCGCACGTAGTAAAAGTAGTCTCCACGGCGGGCAGGCACATCCAGATCAGTTTGCTGAATGCGCCCGAGAATTTCGTTGTAGATCTGCTCCCGCAAGCTTTCTGCGGGAGCCATCCTTGCCTCGGTGTAAGCGTTTTCCGCTTGGAGATATTCGATTACCTCTGGCGAATTTTTGTCCCGTAACCAGTAGTAATCATCCTGGCGGACGTCGTCGTGAAGTGTGAGTGCACGCGGAACAATCCGCGCAATGGGGGGCTTAATTTGCTCCATGCCGATCTGCGATCAACGCTGGACGCGGCCGGAGCCATCGCCCTTCAACAGCGTCTTCACTTCATCCACAGTGAAGCGATTGAAGTCGCCGGGAATGGAGTGCTTCAAGCAGGAAGCAGCCACGGCAAACTCCAACGCTTCCTGAGGGGAACCCTGTGTCAGCATTCCATAAATCAAGCCGCCTGCGAAAGAATCGCCGCCGCCCACGCGATCCACAATATGAGTGATTTCGTAATGGCGGCTTACCATGAACTGCTTGCGATCGTTCATGCAAGCCGACCATCCATTATGGGACGCGCTTTTGGATTCCCGCAACGTGATGGCAATCGCTTGAGTGCCTGGGTAGTCTGCCAGCACTTTTTCCGTGAGCTTCTGATATTGGGCATGGTCCAGCTTGCCGGAATGAACGTCCACGTCCACTTGAATGCCGAGTGCCATCTGGCAATCTTCTTCATTGGCAATGATCACATCCACGAAGTTGACCAGGTCTCGCATCACTTCGGCGGGTTGCTTACCATATTTCCAAAGGTTCTTACGGTAGTTCAGATCGCAGGAAACAGTGAGTCCTTGCTTTTTGGCAGCTTGCACGGATTCCATTGCCAGAGCGGCTGCGGAAGCACTCAAAGCGGGCGTAATGCCGGTGATATGGAACCACGTCGCGCCTTCAAATGCTTTCGCCCAATCGATATCGCCGGGCTTGGCAAGTGCAATGGAGGAGTAATCCCGGTCATACACCACTTTGGAAGCACGCTGGTTTGCGCCTGCCTCTACGTAGTAGACTCCCAAGCGTCCTTGGGCGCGAAGAATCTGGGACGTATCCACGTTGAATTTCCGCAGTTCCGCCACTACGGCATCCGCGATGGGGTTGGCTGGAAGCACGGTGACATAGGAAGCAGGTAATCCGAAGCCGGCGGCCGATACAGCCACGTTTGCTTCGCCACCTCCAAAAGTGGCAACGAACTGGGAGGTTTGCAGAAAGCGCTCAAACCCGGGAGGCGCAAGGCGCAGCATGATCTCGCCAAAAGTAACAACTTTGTTCATAGGCAAACTACTGGTGTATCACGGCTGCCACGTCCGCCGCGAAACTGGCGTCCAGGGACGGCAATCCTTCAAAGGGAATCATGGTGAGGGCTGGGGATTCCGGGGGCGGAAACACATCTTTCAGCAAGCCCCCGAGGTAATCGGCAATGGATTGCGAAAGCGGGTAAATGCTGGCTGTTAAAGTCTGTTTGGTAGAAGTGCCGAGTGGCTGCAGCGCTTTATCAAGCCGTTGAAAAGCCAGACGTGCATCTTTTTCTTCCAGCCCAAAAGCGATCTGCGTACCGGTAAATGCAATTTGAAAAGCCGCTACAGCCACTGCTCCACCGCCTTTACGGTATTCCACAGTAAAAGGACCGGGCTTTGTAAGCCGTGCGGTGCCTTCACACTCCACGGCGCTATGCGCAATGGCGCGCTGTACTTCCACCACATCCGTAGCCGCGTTCGGGTAACGGCTGGCGAGCAGGGCGGAAAGTTTGGGAGCTTCCTCCAGGGAACTAGTAAAGCAAGTCACCCGCAGGGGTTCGGCTCCTTCCAGCTTGCCATCCAGAGCTTCCAGCGATTTCTGCGCCAGGGGCATGGTGGGTTCCATGGCCGCAGGTACGGAAGCAAGCTGCCCGCCCACAAACAGAACACCGGAAGGATTCGTCTCCTTTTTCGCCACAGCAATGGTCTCCAGCACTACCTGCGCCCCTTCCAAAGGAAGTCCGCCGACCTGTACCACGCTTACCGCCGGCAAAGGCAGCTTCTTTTCCGTAAACGTCTCGCTCACCATGGAAGGGACACGCCGCATATCGCCCCGGCCTGCCACAAACGCGCGGATCTTGACCACCGTCGCTCCATTATTGATTTTCAGCACGGCTTTGATCGCGTCCTTGGTTTGCTGGGAAAGCAACCCTTTCGCGGAAAGCGGAGAAGTGTGAAATACCAGACGGCGGGTTTCCGCTGCCACCGCCAAAGGTGGCTCCTTGGGCAACTCCAGCACCTGCGTCTCGTCTTTCTTTTTTCCGGCAAGCAGCGGAATGGCGAAAAAAAGCAGAATGGAAAGCGTACGAGCGGTCGGCATGAACCGATTCGATTTTACCAATGCCGCTCAAGGGCGGAGAAATTCTCCCAAGAATCTCCTTGGTATTATCTACAAATGATTAGCCGCCGGACCTTTCTTTTTGCGTCTGGCCTGGCAGCGGCTGAGATGCCGCCTGACCACCGGATCGTGATTGCTCCCTACACTCTGGAGTATTCTGATCGTCAGACTCTTCGGACGACTGCATACAACGGGCAGGTTCCTGGTCCGCTTTTGCGCCTCCAGGAGGGCCGTCCGGTAACAATCGAGGTCAGCAATCAGAGCAGTTTTCCTGAGGTCGTTCATTGGCACGGCTTATTTCTCCCTCCGGAAGTCGATGGTGCCATGGAAGAAGGCACTCCCATGATTGCGCCCGGCAAGACGGTACGCTATACCTTCTCGCCGACTCCCGCTGGATTTCGCTGGTTCCATACGCATACTATGGCTGGCCGTGACCTCACACGAGCGCTCTACAGCGGTCAGCATGGATTTCTTTTTGTGGAATCAAAACAACAATCCATTGCTTATGACGCGGAACACTTCCTCTCTCTTCAAGACTGGAAGGGAAGGCTGGTCGGGAGCGATGATGGCTCCATGAATCCGGAATACAGTGTATCTACTGTAAACGGGAAAGCTTTAGGCGCAGGAGAGCCATTGCGTGTAAAACAAGGTCAGCGCATTCTCTTTCATATTCTAAACGCCAGTGCGACAGAGCCACACTGGATTAGCTGTGCTGGCCATGAGTTCCATGTGATTGCCTTGGATGGAAATCCGGTCCCCCGGGAGGTTTCTGTTCCCATGCTGCGCCTTGCTCCGGCGGAGCGAGTCAGTGCTTTTATCGAGATGACTAAGCCCGGTGTTTGGGTCCTGGGCGAAGTCCGAACGCATGTTCGCAAACGTGGAATGGGCATGGTGTTGGAGTATGTAGGCCGGAAAGGAGAAGCTCAGTGGGACCAGCCACAAAGCCTCGCTTGGAATTACGACCAGTTTTCTACAACGCCTGCACAAAGCAGTGCAAAACTGATTTCACTCGTATTCGATTCCAAGTTCGCGGGACATGGGGCACTCGATCAATGGCGAATCAATGGCAAACCATTCTCCAAAGCCACTCCCATTCCCCTTCAAAAAGGAGAGCGTTATCGGTTACGCTATGTAAATCGCAGTTCTGATCCCCATCCTGTTCATTTACACCGACACTTGTTCGAGCTTCGCCGCTTTGCAGGAAAAGGGGAAATAGGCGGCATCTGGAAAGATACGGTGCTGGTGGAGCCGAATTCGGAAGCGGAAGTGGAGTTTGTTGCCGAGCAGCCCGGGCGCACATTATTCCATTGCCATCAACAGGACCATATGGATATGGGGTTTATGATGCTTTTTGATTATGTCTAGATCCGCCGCGCTGGTTGCTTTCCTCAGCACTCTCGCTCTGTGTGTGCCATCCCTCAAAGGGCAGGGAAATTATGAGATTCAGGTCTACGGCTCGGAAACCGTTGCACCCAAAAGCCTGATGTTCGAAACCCATTCCAACTTCACCGTTTCCGGAATGCGGTTTGATCAGAATGGAGTCTACGCCACCAACCACCAACTGCACGAAACCATAGAAATCACGACGGGGTTGAACGACTGGTCAGAAATCGGTTTTTACATTTTTACTAGCGAGCAGGTGGGCCACGGCACGCAATGGGTAGGAAGCCACATTCGTCCTCGGGTGCGCGTTCCCTCTGAGTGGCACTGGCCAGTGGGAGTGAGTGTTTCCACGGAAATCGGATACCAGCGAACCTCCTACTCACTCGATACATGGACTTGGGAGATTCGCCCGATTATTGACAAAACACTAGGCCGCTGGTATTTGGCAGCCAATCCGGCGCTGGAAAGAACTTGGCATGGCCCCGGAACAAGAGGCGGAACTGGTTTCGCTCCAGCACTAAAAGTGAATTACGACTTCACAAAGAAAATCAGTGCTGGAGTCGAGTATTACGCTAACTACGGACGCCTATTTGACTTTGACCCGATTCGCGAGCAACAGCAACAATTTTTCGCTGCTGCCGACCTGAACATTTCGCCCAAGTGGGAGATC
This sequence comes from Bryobacterales bacterium, assembly GCA_963791675.1. Classification (GTDB taxonomy): domain Bacteria; phylum Acidobacteriota; class Terriglobia; order Bryobacterales; family Bryobacteraceae; genus JALYXI01. The sequence goes on along the minus strand of CAWBTD010000022.1, from coordinate 138,885 downwards.
AACTTTGGAGTGGGGTACGGAATAACTGCTTCTACGGACCACCTATTGGTGAAAGCAATTGTGGGTCGAAGGTTCTCCTGGGGGAAGCATTCCCCGGTGGACTAGTTGCGTTGCCGCATTAGGTTCAGTAGCATGGCCGCAAGATGAAAAAGCTGATTGTGTGGATCGCGTGCCCTCTATTTCTGCTGCAAGGTGCGGAAAAGGGCTTTACTTCGCTATTCAACGGCAAGGATCTGACTGGTTGGAAAGTGAATGAAAGTCCTGACACCTTTGCGGTGAAAGAGGGAGCCATTGTGGCTCACGGCAAGCGGAGTCACTGCTTTTATGTGGGTGATTTTCATCAGCATTCCTTCCAAGATTTTGAGTTGAAAGTAGATGTCATGACGTTGCCCGGCTCGAATGGAGGAATCTTCATTGATACGGAATATCAAAATGAAGGCTGGCCAGAAAAAGGATTCGAAGTGCAAGTCAACAACACTTACAACACAGACCCGCGCAAGACTGGCAGCCTGTACGAAGTAAAAGATAACAACAGCAAAGTAGCAGATGACAATAAGTGGTTTACAGAAGACATTATTGCGAAAGGTGACACCATCACCATCAAGGTGGATGGAAAGGTAATTTCCGAATGGAAACAGCCTGCCGATTGGGCCGGAACAAAAAATTTTGCTGGACGAAGAATCAGCCCAGGCACCATCGCTCTTCAGGGTCACGACCCCGGCAGCACAGTGTATTACAAAAACATTCGCATCAAACCGCTGTAGTGCCGGAAAGAAGGCACAACCTGTTGTTTATCTGTAACAGTGCTGCTTTATAATTTAGGGCTGACCCTAAGGAGCTGAATCATGGACAGAAGAACTTTTTTAAAAACAACCAGTCAGGTTGCCGCTGCGGGTAGCTTGCTCGGTCCTGCCTCTAAACTGGAAGGCGCTTCTGGGCAGATTAAACACATTGTTGTGCTCATGATGGAGAATCGCAGCTTTGACCATCTGCTTGGATGGTTGCCAAACTCCACTGGTCGTCAGGAGGGGCTAAGCTACCTGGATAAGAATGGGAAAGCGCAGAGCACATATCCGCTTGCCCCAGACTGGACCGGTTGCGCACATCCTGATCCGGATCACAGCTATAACGGGGCTCGCCTGGAGATCGATGGCGGAACCATGAAAGGCTTTCTGAAGCCGACCTCAAACGACCTTTACGCCATCGGCTACTACCAGGAGCAGGACTTTCCGTTTCTATCTCAATTCGCTCGCAACTACACGGTGTGCGACCACTACTTTCCTTCGGTACTCGGGCCTACTTTCCCTAATCGAATTTTTCAATTATGCGGCCAAACAGATCGGCTGGATGACTCGATTTCCCTATGCACGTTGCCCACTATTTTTGATCACCTCAAGACAGCGAACGTCAGCGCAAAGTATTACTTCAACAACATCCCGTTCATTGCCTTGTTTGGCTTTCGGTATTTGGACTTGGTAGCTGGTTATGGTCAGTTCCTGGCGGATTGCGCTTCAGGGGATCTGCCAGCCGTCTCCTTCCTGGACCCTTCCTTGACGTTGTTGCTCAATGTGGGCAATGATAATCACCCTCATTCTGATATGCGGAATGGCGATGCTTTTGTGGCACAAACCTTTCATGCCATTGCCAGCAGCCCGGCTTGGGCCAACACTGTTTTTGTCATGAACTATGACGAGTGGGGTGGATTTTTCGACACGGTTGCGCCACCCCGAGCGCTTGCTCCCAATAATATCGATCCCGATCTGGTGCACGGAAAAGCTCTTCTTGGCTGCCGTGTTCCCTGCATCATTGCTTCTCCTTGGACCTATGGCAATCCACTGCACCCTTCAGTGGTCCGCAGTGTTTTTGACCACACCTCAGTTCTGCAGTTGATTGAATCGGTTTTCAACATTCCGCCCATGGCTGCACGAGAAGTTTCCGGTGATGTCGGTAACCTCCTTTCGGCGATTGATCTCAGCCGTCCACCACGGCTTGCTCCATCCTTGCCACTACCTAGCTCCGTATTTCCGCAAAATCTCTGTATTGACAGCATCAATCCAGGGATGACCTCTCAAATCCACTCTGCCGCAAGGATCAGGCCTGAACTCCAAGATCGGGATCATAATTCCTTCCAAAGGATGGTGGATTCGGGCCTGATGGATGGCTGGCCGGTAAAACTATAAAGCGGGCGCTTAATCAGGAACGGACCAAACGAAGTTCGTTTGACTGAAGAACGCTTTTGCTATACGGGCGAGGCACCGGACAAGTAACCGTGATTCGGTACTCCCCTGCGAGGCGCATCTGGAACAGAGCCGCAATGGGAATGTCTATCGTTCTCATTTCCTCAGGTGCAAACTCCACTACCGAGGGTTTCTGTTCTTGAAGAGTATTTAAAACTCCTTGCCCATAAGGAGAGAACACTGCCAAAGATTGATCTGGCTGCATGATCGTAATGTGATAGAACAGCAGCCAGTTGGGAAGAGTTGCTTCTGTCTTTGTGGAGCTTGTATTTTTTAGCGCTACTCCAATCTTGTCTTGATCTATGGCACGAATCGAAAGTGCGAATCCTTCTTGTTCTGGTCCCCAGGAAAGGCCACTCCATTCTCGTGCAACGTTCTTGGCGCGAGTGTCACGCATGACCAACCCCAGGTTCGCCAGCACGTCCATGATTTCATCCAACATGGGAATCACTCCTCATCATACCGGCTGTGCTCTGGTGAAGCGCTAATGCTGTGACACGGTTACCTTGAGTTCCGGCAAAGGCGTGCTTTTGGTATGCGGAGGCAGAACCGGGTATTCCACTTGCGGCTGGCGACCAGTCAAGGTTTTCAGAAAAGCCACAATCTCATCTGTCTCCGTGCTGCTAAGTTCCGCGCCAAGCTGGGCTGAACCCATAATCGCCACTGCTTGCCGTAAATCCCACACTTTACCGCTATGGAAGTAAGGCGATGTAAGGTCAATATTACGAAGAGAAGGGGATTTAAATACATACTGATCGCTTGCCGTGCTGGTCACCGCAAAACGTCCCTTGTCTTGAGGCGGCAGCACCTCAGCGCCAGGTTTTTCTACCACGCCAAATGGAAAGTAGCCGGTTCCGCCGAAGTTCACTCCTGAGTGGCAATTGGAACAGCCTTTGGACATGAACAGTGTTAACCCGGCTTTTTCCTGCGTGTTCAAGGCTGCATCCTTGCCGCCCAGATATTGGTCAAAAGGCGAGTTAGGTGTCAGCAGCGTTGCTTCAAAGGCCTCAATGGCACGAGCCATGTTCTCAAAGGTGACGGATTCCCCTTCACCGGGAAAAGACTTAGCAAAGAGTTCCACATAGCCAGGAATACTTTTCAAAGTAGCTACTACTCGCGTGGGATTACTGTTCATTTCCACAGCAGCCTGCACAGGTCCCATTGCCTGTTCTTTCAGGTCTTTTGCCCTTCCATCCCAAAACTGAGCAATGTTGAACACGGCGTTCAAAACGGTGGGGCTGTTTCGAGGGCCACGCTGCCAGCCATGTCCAATGGACGTCTCCATGGAATCCACGCCACCTAAGCTAAGGTTATGGCAGGTATTGCAGCTAATCAGCCAACTGGCTGAAAGACGTGGATCAAAGAAAAGCATCTTGCCCAACTGAGCTTGTTCCATATTGACCGGAGCCGTATGAAGAGTAGGTTGGGAAGGAATCGCTTGAAAAAGCTTACGTGCTTTCTGCAGTGTAGCGTCTTGTGAGAAACCGATTTCCACCGTAGCGAGAAGAAAAACAAAAAGGGGTCCCGTGCGCATCTGTTATCTACCTTCAATGGTATCCCGGCGTGGCAAACCCGCCTAATTCAGTGTTGCCATCCAGCGCATGATGGAGAGCAGTTGTTTTTCCATTTCGGCACGGTCTGGTGCTTCAGGAGACATTTCCAGATAACGCTGCAGGTCTGCTCTCGCCGCGCGCATCTGCTTCATCTGGAGGTACACCAAGCCTCTTTGCTTGTAATGGTCTGCGACACTTGGTGAGGCATCAATCAAAAGATCCATTACCTGTAAAGCCTTGCTATAGGATCTCCGTGAAAAATAGATGCCGCGAAGATTATTGATCATCCGAAACAGGATTTGCCGTTTATCCACAGGTAGCAGCACACGTGGATCATTTCCATTCACCTGTGCCATCTCATAGCACTGATCCGGAGTCAGCAGTGCGCCTCCATGAAAGGGGTCCAGGAATGTGGAGTAGTGTCCATCGTCGTACTGCACAATGAAATGCCCTGGTAAACCAATGCCAAAAACAGGCCGTTGGAGGCGGCGGGCAATCTCCATGTATAAAACGCTTAAGGTGATCGGGATGCCTACCCGATGCGTCAGCACTTCATTCAGGCAGCTATTGTGTGGATTATAATAATCTTCCGCATTGCCCCTCAATCCCAGTTCATGAAACAGAAAATGATTGGCTCCGGAGATAAACTCGCGTCCGTTCGCGGCATGGGAAGTATGGCGCGCCACTTCCTCCGCGTACACATCCAGCATTTCCAGGCAGGAGGAAATCGCTAAACCGGGAAATTCGATAGTGGCAAGGGAAAGGGCGGCGTAGTCCAGGTGCGTCTCAGTTGCTTTCCCTGCCAACAGGTCCTTAAGGTGAGTTCTTCCGGGTTCGTCCACCAAAACAGTGCCTTTGGGGGTAGCATAGCACCTCTCAGCAACTGCAGTTTACTGGTTCAAACCACGGAAACAGCGGAGATATTGCCATCTGCCAATGTAATGACAACCTGCCGGAAATCCTTCACTGTTGCCACGGCTCGATCGAGCGCGCTGGCCGGATACGTGGTTTCCAATCCCACTGGGGTCATCCCCGCTGCCAGTGCTGCTTCAATGCCAGCGGGCGCATCCTCAAACACAACACACTTTTGGGGCATAACACCAAGACCGGCAGCGGCTCGGAGGTAAACTTCCGGCTGCGGCTTGCCCTTCATAACGTCCTCGGCGCTGATCAGCACAGAAGGCGGTGTAATGCCAACCCGCTGCAAACGAAGCAGCGCGCCACCCCGCTCACCGGAAGTGGCTATGGCCCACTTGCCGGCAGGCAGAAGCTTGGTAATTTCAGAGGCACCCGGAACGGGAATCACAGCATCTACTTGCTCGGTTTCCAAGGCAATCAGGCGTGCAATCGCCTGCTCGCGAGGAAGATGCGGAACCGCCATTTCCAAAATTTCCGGCTTACGTCGCCCATGTGTCAGCTTCAGAACGGTTTCGGCATCCACACCGCATTCCGCGCTCCAGGTGCGCCATGCCCGCTCTACCATGGGAGTAGAATCCGCCAGCACGCCATCCAGATCAAAAATCACTGCTGCTACATCGGTTGCAATTGTTTTAGACAAAAAATCTCCCGCAGAATCAGGAAGTTCGGTCTTCAGGGAAATCTTGACTTCTCCCTGACCTGTTCAGTAGTATCCACATGGTAACGCTTACCGAGACGTCTCCCTAGTTGCGCGTCCCTTCTATGAATACCCTCCTCGCTGCTTTCTGGGCCGCGCCCCTGTCCGGCCAACTCGTTCATCTCGGATTTGTCGATCTTCTGGTGATCGCCCTTTACTTTGTGGTGGTGATCGGGATCGGCTTCTACCTGAAGCGTTTTACAAAAACGGGAGAGGATTTCTTTCTGGCTGGGCGCGACATGACGGCGTGGATTGCCGGTTTGAGTTTTGTTGCTGCAAATCTCGGCTCGCTGGAGTTAATGGGTTGGGCTGCTGCCGCGTATCAATACGGTATTCTGGCCGCACACTGGTATTGGATCGGCGCGATTCCCGCCATGCTGTTCCTCGGCATTGTGATGATGCCGTTTTACTACATCTCCAAAACTCACTCCGTGCCAGGCTATCTGCAACTCCGTTTTGGGGAAGGAGCGCGCACCGTATCCGCGCTTACCTTTGCCGTAATGACCGTGCTGATGAGCGGCATCAATATGTATTCCATGGCGCTGGTGATGAAAGTGGTGCTCGGGTGGGATATCAATTTCAGCATTTGGGTATCATCACTGACGGTAGCCGCTTATGTATTTCTGGGCGGACTGCTTTCCGCCATTTTCAATGAAGTTCTGCAGTTTGTTCTGATCTGGTTAGGCGCGGCATTGATTCCGATCCTGGGATTAGTGGAAGCAGGCGGTTGGAATGGCATGGTGCAGCGCATTTCCCAGAACTTCGGCAAAGGCGATTACACGCATTTGTGGCGCCCACTCGGCTCCTTTTCTGATAACCCGATGGGCATTCATTGGACCGGCATTGTGCTCGGCTTGGGATGGGTAATCTCTTTCGGGTACTGGACCACCGATTTTCTGGTGGTCCAGCGCGTGCTTTCCGCGCGTGATCTTCGCTCGGCCAAACTGGCCCCCATTATTGGCGCTTCCTTTAAGATGTTCGTGCCCTTTATCGTAGTGTTGCCCGGCTTGCTGGGGTTAGCCATACTTCCTGAGCATCTGGTGAGCGAAACGGCTGCCGCAGCCGGGGCAGGGCACAGCTATAACGAGGTGTTGCCGCTGATGCTGGCGCGCTATTGCGGACCGGGATTGCTTGGGTTAGGAATCACCGCGCTGATTGCCGGATTCATGTCCGGCATGGCTGGCAATGTAAGTGCGTTTGCCACCGTTTGGACGTATGACATCTACAAAGCCACCTTTCGGAAGTCGGCTCCGGACGCACATTACGTTAGCGTAGGCCGCTGGTGTACGCTCATCGGTGTGCTGGTCAGCATTGGCACCGCTTACCTGGTGATGCAGTTTGCCAGCATTATGGATTATGTGCAGGCGCTATTCAGCTTCTTTATTGCGCCGTTGTTCGGCACCGTGCTTCTAGGAATGCTCTGGCAGCGGGCAACTCCGGCGGGCGGATTGTGGGGACTATTGGCAGGCACGCTTTCTTCCATCGGCATGTGGGCCTGGGTAAAGCTTGACCCTTCCGCGTTGCAAATCATTGCGCTTTCCCCCCAGGCAAAAGACATGGCGGAAAATATGTATCGCGCGCTCTGGTCCTGGATCATCTGCGTAGTGGTTACCGTTGTGGTGAGTTACCTCACCAAGCCCAAGTCAGCTGCGGAGCTTTCCGGGTTGGTATATGGCTGCACGCAGATTCCCTCGGAACAAGATCTGCCTTTGATCCAGCGCCCTATCTTTTGGGCGGGTGTGGTCGCTGTGGTATTCATTCTCTTGAACGTCATATTCTGGTAAGCGCTTATGGACACCAATCGGATGATCTCCATCTGGTTCTTTATCGGGGTGCTGCTCCTCTCTTATGGGGTTTTGATCACAGTCTCCGGCATTTATGGCTATCTTCAGCCGCAGGGGGAAACCACAACGCTTGCTAACCTCCATGCAGGAATCTGGTGGGGCATCCTGATCTTGCTCATGGGCCTGTTCTACACCGTGAAGTTTTACCCGCGAACCAGAAAGTAAAAATTCATCATCATGAGTGAAACAAAAAAGAAAGCCATGACGCTTGGGCTGATTGTGGGAAATCGGGGATTCTTCCCGGATCATTTAGCAAAAACCGGGCGAGAAGAAATGCTCCGGGTGCTGGAAGGAGCCGGCATTCGCGTGATTGCTCCCACTCCTGAAGAGACCAAGTACGGTGCAGTGGAAACACGGGAAGAAAGCCGGAAATGCGGAGCGCTGTTCCATGCCCACCGGGATGAACTCGACGGCGTGATTGTCACGCTCCCGAACTTTGGGGAAGAGCGCGGCATTGCCGATGCTCTTCGCATTGCTGACCTGAACGTTCCTGTACTGATTCAGGCCACCCCGGACACGCCTGGGTTGATGAGCATCCGGGATCGCCGCGACAGCTTTTGCGGCAAAATGTCGGCTTGCAACAACCTGAAGCAATACGGAATTCCCTACTCCATTACCAAACGCCACACGGTAGCTCCCAATACGGACGAATTTCGAAAGGACTTGGAATGGTTCTTGGCCGTGTGCCGGGTGACCAAGGGACTGCGGCGGCTTCGGATCGGGGCGTTAGGCGCTCGTCCCACGGCCTTTAACACGGTTCGCTATAGCGAGAAATTGCTGGAAGTGAATGGCATTTCCGTGGAAACGCTGGACCTTTCCGAATTGTTCGGTCGCATTGAGCGCATGAAGGACGACGATCCGGCAGCGCAGGAAAAGCTGAACGCCATCCACAGCTATGTTTCCACGCAAGGCATTCCGCCCTCCGCGTTGATGAAAATGGCAAAACTCGGCGCCGTGATCGAAAATTGGATGCGTGGCGCGGACTTGGATATCAGTGCCATTCAGTGCTGGACCTCCATGGAAGAATACTTTGGCGTGGTTCCTTGCACGGTGATGAGCATGATGAGCAACAATCTGCTTTCCAGCGCTTGCGAAGTGGATATTGCCGGTGTGATTGGCATGCACGCACTGCGCCTTGCTTCGGAAACACCTACAGCACTGTTGGACTGGAACAACAACTACGGCGATGACCCCAACAAAGCCGTATGCTTCCATTGCAGCAACCTGCCGAAGCACTTTTTCCGCGAAGTGAAAATGGATTTTCAGCAGATTATTGCGGGTACCGTAGGCCAGGAAAACACGTATGGCACGTGTGTTGGGTTGGTGAAAGCAGCGCCCATGAGTTACGCCCGCTTTTCCACGGATGATTTCCACGGCAAGATCACCGGCTATGTGGGCGAAGGGCGAATTTACGGACGATCCGCTGGATACGTTCGGCGGCGCGGGCGTGGTGCGCATCCCTCGCTTGCAAGATCTGCTGCACTTCATCTGCGAAAGAGGCTTTGAGCACCATGTGGCCGCTAACCTTTCCTGGACGGCAGGCAGCGTCTATGAAGCCACCACCAAGTACCTGGGCTGGGATGTCTCATGGCATGGGAGAGGCGAAGCCTAGATGAGCATTGTCGCGGGCGTCGATTTCGGGACGCTCAGTGTACGCGTTTCCCTGTTTCATCACCAGCAGGGCCGCTTAGGCTCGGCCATTGCGGAATACCCGCTGCATCGCAGCCCGGATGATCCGGATTTTGCCACGCAAAGCCATGCGGATCACTTGGGAGCCTTGGCTCGTGCGACTCGTGCGGCATTGACCGAAAGCGAGGTGGCGGGGCAGCCAAGTCGATTCTATTGCTCTCGATACTACCGGCTCCAGCGTCATCCCTGTAGATGAAGCCATGCAGCCGCTGATGAATATTACTTATGGTGCGACCACCGGGCGTGGCGCGAAGCAGGCGAAATTACGCGTGCCGCGAACAGTTCCGGCCTGGAAGCCATTGCGTGGTGCGGCGGCATATATTCCACGGAATGGGGATTTTCCAAGCTGCTCCACTGGCTCCGGAACAATCCCGGCGGGCGGGCGCGGTTTGCTTCCGCTTTTGAGCACTGCGACTTTATTGCGGCGACGCTTTGCGGCATTCAAAAACCGGACGATGCGGTCCGCAGTGTTTGCGCCATGGGGCATAAGTGGATGTGGAATCCGCAGTGGGGCGGCTTGCCTTCGGAGGAATTTCTGACCGGCGTTGATCCGCTGCTGGCGGACGTACGCGCCAAGATGCAAGGCAAGTATGCGACCTCGGACCAGTTAGCGGGACACCTGAGCGACAATGGGCGGCGAAGCTTGGGCTTGCGCGCCGGCATCCCGATTCCGGTAGGCGCTTTTGATGCGCATTGGGATGCGGTGGGAGCGGGTTTGCAACTGGGCGACGTGGTGAATGTGATCGGCACTTCCACCTGCATTGTGGGCATGAGTGACACGGTGCAACTGGTGCCGGGCGTTTGCGGCGTGGTGCCGGGCTCCGTGTATCCCGCGTATACGGGGATTGAAGCGGGGCTTTCCGCGACCGGCGATATCTTTGATGCGATTGCCCGCCGTGCCGGAACCACGGTGCAAGCGCTTTCCGAAGGCTTGGATCAATATCGCGCCGGGCAGACCGGCCTGCTCCGGCTGACCTGGGACAACGGTGACCGCACGGTGCTGGTCAATCCGGAACTGGGCGGCGTTACGCTGGGTTGGAATCTTTCGCAAACAGCACGCGATGAATTGTTCGCGGCGATTGAAGGCACGGCCTTTCATACCCGCGTGATTCTGGAGCGCATGGAGGAACACGGCGCACCCGTCCGGCGGGTGATCAATGGCGGCGGCATTCCGCAGCGCAATGAGGTGCTGAATCGGTCTATGCCAATGTGCTGAATAAGCCCGTGCTGGTGCCGGCGCGGCGACGTGACGAGTCTGGGCTCTGCGATTTTTGCGTTTCTGGCCGCGGGAACTTTTCATTCCATTGAGGAAGCGCAGGCCGCCTTGTGTCCGCCGCATCGCGTGGTGGAACCGGATGCGGGCAGCGCCGCCGTATACCAGGAACTGTACAGCCATTACCGAAATCTTTATTTCGCTCTCGGCGTACCGGATTCCGCACCAGCCAGTATCGGTCAAGTGCTGCCGCAGTTGCGGCGCATTGCGGAACAGGTTCGCCGCGCAGGATAACTCATGTTGCTGGAAGCCTTACGTGAAGCTGTATTGGATGCAAATCTGGAAGTGGTGCGCCGCGGATTGGTGCTCTACACTTTTGGCAACGCCAGCGGCATTGATCGCGAGCAAGGCTTAGTGGCCATCAAGCCGAGCGGTGTTCCCTATGAAGAACTGCGTGCTTCCGATCTGGTGATTACGGATCTCGAAGGCCGCATTGTGGAAGGCGCGCTGCGCCCTTCCTCGGACCTGGCAACACACTTGGAACTTTATAAAGCGTTTCCTGCCGTGGGCGGTGTGGTGCATACGCATTCCCGCTTTGCCACAGCGTGGGCGCAGGCCTCGCGGGAAATTCCGTGTATGGGCACCACACACGCGGACTACTTTCATGGGCCGGTGCCGCATGACGGAGCATCTCTCCGCGCGGGAAATCGAGGAAGGCTATGAGGTGGCAACAGGACACGCCATTGTCCGGCGATTCACTGGTATGGACCCTCTTGTGTATCCCGGCGTGCTGGTGATTGGCCATGCTCCGTTTTGCTGGGGCAAAGACCCCATGGATGCCGCGCGTCATGCGGTGATCCTGGAAGAGATCGCGACGATTGGCTACTACGCGTACACGTTAAACCCGCAGGCGCCGTGCTTGCCTCAAGCAGTGCAGGACAAGCACTACTTCCGCAAGCACGGCGCAAACGCGTATTACGGTCAGCGTTGATTCCCTAGCGAGTGCCGAATTTCCACATCGTAGTGGCGTGGAATGTCTGCCCTGGCTTTAATTCCGTAGTAGGGAATGCCGGATGATTTGGGGAATCCGGGAAGTGTTGCGTTTCTAGGCAGAGACCCTGATGTTTCTGGTAAACATGTCCGCCTCGTCCTGTGAGTTTCCCATCCAAAAAGTTACCGCTGTAGAACTGAATACCCGGTTGCGTGGTCCACACTTCCAGCACGCGCCCGGTGGTGGATTCATATACTTCCGCCGCCTTTGCCAGGGAGCCGCTTTGGGAATCCAGCACCCAGTTGTGGTCGTACCCTTTCCCTAGCTTTAATTGCTCGTCATTGGCTTCGATTCGCGCCCCAATCGGGTGGGGTTGAAGAAAGTCAAAGGGAGTGCCTTTCACCGGGCGGAGTTCGCCGGTGGGAATCAGGCCGGAATCCACAGGAGTGAACCGGCTGGCATACAGCGTGACGTTGTGCTTCAGAATGTCGCCATTGCCGCCGGACAAGTTGAAATAGGTATGGTTGGTAGGGTTCAGAACGGTAGGCTTATCGGTAGTAGCGCTGTAGTCAATCCGCACCTCGCCTGCCGCCGTCAAGGTATACACCACTTTCATGGAAAGGTTACCAGGGTAGCCTTCTTCGCCGTCTTTGCTCAGGTATGTCAATTCCAGCGAAGCGCCATTGGTATCGGAAGAGGGCTTGGCATTCCAAACCACTTTGTCAAAGCCCTTTTTGCCGCCATGGAGGCTGTTATCGCCGTCATTCTTGGGAACGTTGTATTGCTTGCCTTCCAGCGTGAAACGTCCATGAGCAATGCGATTCCCATAGCGGCCTACAATGGCTCCCAGATAGGGCTCATCCTGAAGGTATCCGGCCAGTGTGTCAAATCCAAGGATGATATCTCCTGGCTTGCCGGATTTATCCGGTGCTTTCAGGCGAACCACCGTCGCCCCATAGGTAGAGATTTCCGCTTCCACCCCTTTTCCGTTGGTCAGGGTGTAGAGGTCCACCGGTTTCCCGGCGGCATTACCCCAGGAAACTTTGGTGATGTTTACTTTTCCATCCGCAGCAAGCATGTGAGTAAGGGAGACAACAAAAAAGGCGAATGCAGTTCGTGTCATCGAAGGCTTACTGTATCACTCCGCGTTACGTTGCGCCATGACGCTCAGTCCGCATAAACGGGTTTCGGCTGTTTCCATCTACGAGAAGCTCGGTTAATCAGAGGGATTCCAATAGCGGTAGGAAGCAGCCATGCCGCGATGGGCGGCAGCGTATGATTATTGACTACCAGGAAAGCCGTTGCCGTGGCAATGTAGCCGCCTCCCATTCCGAAAATGTGCGCCAGTATCCAATGGCGTGGGTCTTGTGGAGGATGGACCAGCTTTCGTACTTCCCGGAATACCGAAGCGCTTAGTAATATTCCAAATACCAGGGAAACTACGCCAAACGAGTGACCCATCCACGCGAATTCCCGCACGCCCCAAAACAGCAGCAACACTGCGCTGGCACCCCCGAATGCGCACAGTGCCCAATCGAGCGGCTGAGCGCCATCCCGGCGAAGATTTTTTTGATAAATCGCGCGATAGCCGGAAGCGACCAGGAAGCCGCTGAATAACGCAATGATCAGGAGAAAAGCAAGTGACTTATAGAGGCCAATCGCAATCGCTGTAATAAACACCCCCAGCATCGCAAACGCATAAACTCTTCCGGAAATGCGATGCAACTGTCCACCCTTTCGAGAAGTCATCGCCACCGGTCCGGCAAGCAGCGCCGTGGTGCCGCTGGCAATGTGAAAGATCAGCATCATCCGCATCAGAAGTTCCATATCGTTTCCTTGTAATCCTGTTGTATCGTTCCACTGGTTGCTTGGCTTTTTTTACCGACGGAAGCCGTTTTTGGGTGGACGAAGGGCTGGATTGGATGCGCGAATTGTGGTGCGAAAGGAAAGGGAAAACCGCCGTGAACCGCATAGCTTCTATATACTGTTGGGCGAACCTGTTCGAGATACCCATATGACGAAACGACAGTTCTTGAAAACGTCCGGCGCCCTTATGGCAGATGGCGTGATGTCTGGCTTATTGGCCGATGAGCGGAACTCCGGTAAGCACACGAATTGGGCAGGCAATTACCAGTACCACAGCCAGCATGTATATGAGCCGAAATCGGTTCAGGAAGTTAGCGAGGTAGTGAAGCGATGCAACAAGCTGAGAGCACTGGGCACCCGGCATTCTTTCAACGGCATTGCGGATAGCACGGATAGCCAGATCTCGTTGAAGAACCTGAATCAGATGGAGTTGAATCGGAAGGGACACACTGTTGTTGTAGGCGCGGGCGTGCCGTATGGGAAGCTAGCTCCTTATCTTACATGAAAACGGCTACGCGCTGCACAATTTGGCTTCCTTGCCGCATATCTCTGTGGCGGGTGCTTGCGCCACTGCCACTCATGGCTCTGGCATTAAGAATGGCAATCTGGCTACTGCTGTGTGCGCCCTGGATATCGTAACGGCGGATGGGGAACTGGTGAAACTCACCAGGGAAAAGGATGGAGACCGGTTTCGGGGAGCAGTGGTCGCGTTGGGAGGAATCGGGGTAGCCACGAAAGTCACGCTGGATGTTCAGCCCACATACAACGTGAGCCAGGTGGTGTATGAAAATCTGTCCTTCCGGCAATTAGAACAGCACCTGGAGGAAATCTTCGCGGCTGGCTACAGCGTGAGCCTGTTTACCGATTGGCAAAATCACCAAGCCACGCAAGTGTGGATCAAAAGCCGTGTAGAAAAAGGCAATCCTCCGTCTCCAAAACCGGAATTCTTCGGGGCGAAGCTGGCAAAACAGAAACTGCATCCCCTGGCTGGGCATTCGGCAGAAAATTGCACGGAACAGATGGGAATTCCTGGCCCCTGGTACGAACGGTTGCCGCATTTCCGCATGAACTTCACCCCCAGCAGCGGAGACGAGTTGCAATCGGAGTATTTTGTTCCGCGCGAGAAAGCATATGCGGCCCTTCTTGCCGTGGAAAAACTACGGGACCAGATCACGCCGCACTTAATGATTTCTGAACTGCGGACCATTGCCGCCGATGAGCTTTGGATGAGTACCGCTTATCAGCGTGCCTCCATGGCAATCCACTTTACCTGGAAACCCGAGTGGCCAGCCGTGCAGGCGGTGCTGCCAAAAATCGAGGAACAATTAGCGCCGTTCGGCGCACGGCCGCACTGGGCGAAGCTGTTCACCATGGCACCTGCACGCATTCAAGCGCAATATGGAAAACTGCCGGAATTTCAGGCGTTGCTGAAGCAATACGATCCCACTGGCAAATTCCGCAATCAATACCTGAATCACAATCTTTACAACGGATAGCTATTCGTTCTTTCACAGATTTGAGTGGTGAGTTCGATGGAAGCCTTAAGCAGGATAAAGGCGTTTTATTTTGCGTCTTGACATATTCCTAAATGGGAATATATTAGATGCATGACGCGTATGGCCCATCCCGACGGATGTCTTTAGCGCCATTGCCGAACCACAGCGGCGCAAAGTCATCACCGTGCTGTCTGACGGCCAGGATTACGCCGTCAATGACATCGTGCTTCGCATGAAGATGGCCCAGCCATCGGTTTCCAAGCATTTGGGTGTGCTACGCAAAGCTGGTGTGGTGACGATGACCAAGCACGGACAGCATCGCATGTACCGTCTGAATGCCAGTGCTCTGAAGCCGGTGCATGACTGGGTGCAAGACTTCGAACGTTACTGGACGCACCAAGTCGACCAAATTAAGCAACGCGCCGAGCGCAAGGCATTGGAACGCATGGTTCGCTTGGATGATGACACAAACCAAAAGAAGGAGAAGTAATGGCAGCCATTGTAAAAGAAGGCGTTTTGCAGGCTTTTGAGATCGTCAAGGAAGAGGAGATCGCGGCTCCTATCGAGATCGTTTTCGAGACAATCCTCGAACAGATGGGACCGTTGAACTCTACACCGGAAAAGCCGATGCCGATGGTTCTTGAGGCGTGGCCCGGCGGACGATGGTATCGCGATCTGAGTAACGGCACTGGCCACTTCTGGGGCACGGTACAGGCCATCAAGGCAGCCATCGCTGCTCGAAATTTCGGGGCCGCTCTTTATGTCCAACCCCGCCGTTTCGAACCTTCAATATCGGCTGACAGAAGAACGCGGCATTACGCGCATGCGCTTCGTGCACCGTGCCATCGGCTGGGTTGGGGAGCAGGAGCGTGGTGTAGAAGCAGGCTGGAACCAGTTGATGGAACGCATCCGCTCGGCAGCCGCGAGAACGGGCAAGGAGGTAGCCATGTGTCCTTTCTGCATGGGAACCGCGATATGGATAGCGACGGGTGTTGTCTCGACAGGCGGTCTTTCCGCACTCGCCGTCGCAAAGATCTGGAACAGGAAAACGCGCGAGCGCGAACAAGGAGGAAGCAATGACAAGCAATGAGCAGATCGCAAAGATGAAAAAGCCTGCAGCCGTGTCGGCGGAAGAATGGCAGAAGGCGTGGCAGGAAATGCTGCACAAAGAGAAGGAGCATACCCGCTCGCGTGACGCGCTGGCAGCAGCACGGCGGCGCATGCCGTGGCTTATGGTGGAGAAAGAGTACGTTTTTGAAGGTCCGCAAGGGAAGCTCTCGCTGCTCGATCTGTTTGAAGGGCGGCGGCAGCTCGTACTCTATCGCGCCTTCTACGAGCCGGGCGTCTACGGCTGGCCTGATCACGCATGTGTAGGCTGCTCGCTTGGAGCAGACCAGGTCTCGCACCTTTCGCACCTGCATGCGCGGGATACTACGCTGGCTTACGCTTCGCGTGGATCACAGGAAAATATTGCCCGTCTGAAGCAGCGCATGGGCTGGGACAAGATTCCCTGGTATACCATCACCGACGACTTCGATCAGGACTTCGGCGTCGATGAGTGGCACGGGCACAACGTCTTCTTCCGTGACGAGAACGACAAAATCTTTCGCACGTACTTCATCAATAATCGCGGCGATGAAGCCATGGGCAGCGTATGGAGCTACCTGGACATTACGCCTCTAGGACGGCAGGAGGATTGGGAAGACTCGCCGGAAGGCTACCCACAAACGGCACGCTATAAGTGGTGGCGCTGGCACGACGTCTATGGCAACGAAGATGCCAAGTGGGCCAACGTAGTCGATAACGCCGTAGTGACGCTGAAGCTATAGCTCCATCGGTTGACTAGTTCCGGCACACGGATGCTTTGTTCTTCCGGTTCCATCGGATGATAAGCACTACCACGATCACGCAAAGGATGAGCGCCCGAAGAGGGTATACCAGGGCTAGGTAATCGCGTCGATCAGTGATGTCAACGATGACGCCGACGAGAGCAATAATCGTATTGATACTCCACTTGTCGATGGGTTCGGGTGATTGTTCAGGTTTCCAGCGCCACACGCTTTCGATTGTCGGGAAGTAGGCGATGGACATGACCATCTGGAATCCCACGAACCCGATCCACCCAGTCCTCGTGATGATCCAGCCAGCCGTTGCGAGGCAAGCAACAACCAGGCAGAGTTGCTCATTTCTGGTGAAGGAATCGCTCTGTCCCCTCCGTTGGATCAGTATGGTCACTAGAATGACGGTGACCATGATGCCATCCGTTATGTTGAGCGCAGCTTTCAGCAGGCTATGGTCGTGCGAGGCAAAGTACGCACCTAGACTCATCATGACGCCAATCTCGAAGATGAGCCATGTGGCGAGTCGCGGAGCAATTTCCTTGCGGATCAGCCTTGTGCAATAGCGAGCACCTACGTAAATATCCAAGAGCACCACGACCACTGCTGCGATAACGGATGTGTTCACCCAAGTGCGTCCTTACAACGGTCAGAGGGGAGTCTCAGGCATGATGCGCGGCGGAACGGAAGCACTTGCCCTCCGCGTTGAAAAAGAGAATCTCACCGCAGCGACGGCCTGTTTGGTTGGTGTAGCAAATGACTACTGAGTTCGCTCCGGTGTAGACCGTCTCCAGCGTGAAACGGAGACCGGGGAACATTCCCATAGCTTTCTCCCAGTAGGCGCGGACGGCAGGCTTGCCATGTAGCGTGCCGGAAAACTCACCCATAATGTTCACAATGTGTGGGGACGACATCTCAAAATCGTCGGTGTAGAACGCGAGCACTCGGTCCAAATGATGGGAATTCCAAGCGGCTATCCAGTTGGGGGCAACATGTGGGGGCACCATGCCCAATTGTGGCACTGTGGATTTCAAACCAGATCGGTTCCGTTAAGTCGGCTTATGATTACTTGAATTTCAAGGACGCAGGCATCCAGGACCACGAGCGGCGAGCTCGTCATTCCTGGCTGGGGAGCAGCACCCGCTCGTACAGGCCAGCATGATCAACCGCCTGCCCGATTCTCCGGAGCGCATCCAGCCGTTGCCGGCTACGCTGGCGCTCGTCAAAGAATTGACGAACCGCATGTTCGATCAGCTCATCGCGGCTCCGATAGTGGCCGCTAGCAAGTTCCTGCTCGACCTGGTTTCGTAAATCCGCCGGCAGCTTTACGTCCATGACGGTCTTCTCTCTTCATTCTATGCCCGTCCCTTGGCGACTTTGCGCGATGTGTGGTTCTCTTATGTGTCTCCCCGAAAATCATAGAAGACCCGAATCAGGTTGCCGTCAAGATCGGCAGCTATAAACTCGCGCAACTTCCAAGGCTTGTCCTCAGGCTCGGAAATAATCTTCGCTTGCGCGGCCTTCCACTGCCCAAAGAGTTCGTCCACCTCAGCCTTGCTGTCGAGATTGAGCCAGAAAAGGACAGGCCCCGTGTTGCCGTAGGACTCTCGGAAAGAGCAATTGGTGATGAAAAGCCGGCAATTTTCTCTGGAGATGCCTGCAATGCCGCCCTGGTCGTCCCCCCAATCGAAGGTAAAGCCCAACATGTCGACATAGTAGGCTGCGGCTTTGTCCACATTGTTCGCGGGGATTTCCAGGACAGGAGCGGGGAACTTCATGGCATTCTTGGTTTCATTGTAGTGCGAGCACGCGGCCTGGATGGCTCCCGGAATAAGAGAGTGGAGATCCAGCCATAGTTTTGCATGGATCGCTCGTGAGTAACGGCGTAGTGCTTAACTTCCAAGTTGCTTCTGAATCGTCGCTATCCGAACAAAATACTGATTGTGCGAAGATTACTGCCTGGAACTCGGTTTGTGATTACTAAAACTTCAAACTGACTCCCTACCGCAGACTCGGTTCTTTCCGCACGAATTGCTAAACTGAAACTTCCCATGCATGTTGGCGTAATCGTTTTTCCTGAAAGCCTGAATGGCCAGCCGTACAAGCGGTGCTGCCGAAGATTGAGGAACAGTTAGCGCCATTCGGCGCGAGGCCGCCCTGAGCGGAACTGTTCACTACGGCAAATTCCGTAATCAATACTTGAATCACAATCTTTACAAGCGGGTAGCTACTCGCTTTTCCGCAAATTCGAGTGGTGGGTCAGATGGAAGCCTTAGTCAAAACAAGCGCGTTTCGCAAGACTAATCAACGACTTTAGATTCACGCTCGCATTCTGGTAAGCTCTGGACAACCGTTTTCCATGGGAGGCTGCATGGCTTCAATCACCGGCTTTGGCGGTGCGTTTGTGTGAGCAAATGATCCAGAAGCTCTGTATAGGTGGTACGAGCGTCATCTCGGTCTAATAAGGTCTGAAGGGTCTTTCGCATTTCCTGTCTCGATGCAACGCGTTCATTTCGCTTTGCCTTCTTCGTGCAAGAAGATGCATACTTTCCTACGGCATAGAAAGCGATGATCCACCTCTAAGTGGATGACCTGTCTGGCTCAGATTAGTACCCAGGTCGGCTTCTTGTCAGGAATTGCTTAACTTCCACTAGGCACAATTCCTACACCTGCAAGGGCGATGCTCTGCCCCACACAGGCGGACTCTCCACCGAGAGGGTGCGAGGGATACCAGCCGCATCCCTCGCATCAGCACTGCTAAACAGCGTTGACGCCACCATCCACAAACAACTCCACTCCGGCGATGAAGCGGGAGTCATCTGATGCGAGAAATACAGCGGTCTTGCCAATATCGTTGCCTTCTCCGATGCGACCGCGAGGCACCATATTGATCACGTACTCGCGAACTTCTTTTATACTGCCGAGCGTCGATGCATTGCCTGGCGTATCGATCGGACCAGGACTGATGACGTTGACGCGAGGACCAACACCTTTCAATTCCGCCGTGAAGGTCCGGGCAAAGCTACGGACGGCTGCCTTGGTAGCTCCGTAAACTGCCATGCCTGGAAACCCTGAGCTGCCGATAAACGAGCCGTTCAGAATGATGGAGCCATTTTTGTCCATCAACGGTATAGCCCTCTGAATCGTAAAGAACACGCCTTTGGCATTGATGTCGGCACATTTGTCATAAAAGTCCTCCGTCACCTTGTCATATGGCATCTGCTCGTAGATACCTGCATTCGCAAAAAGAACGTCGAGCTTGCCTTTCTTCTGTTTCACGACGGCGTACATCCGATCCAGGTCTTCCAACCTCCCGGCATCTGCCTGAATTGCGTCTGCGTTTTCGCCAAGAGCCGCGATGGCCTTATCGAGTTCCGGCTTTCTGCGTCCCGTTATGAACACAAACGCTCCCTCGCGGATGAACTCCGCCGCCGTAGCGAAGCCCATGCCTTCGCTTCCGCCTGTAATCAATGTGATCTTGCCATCTAGCTTTCCCATTCGTGACTCCTTGTCAATTTCGATCTGCTAGTTAGACGACCGCAATCCTCACGTCGAATTGAATGATCCGACAGAAGTATTGCCTATTCCGCCAAATCGCCGGATCGTAGCTCTTCCTGCGACGTCCAATGGGAAGAGAGAAAAGATTGCCCACAACTTCACAATTAGCGGCCATGATCCAACAGCTTTGTCCACGTGAGGGCTCTCATGGCACGGAGATCGAGGGACTGTTCCTTACTCGATACTCCACATCCGAGGTGCCGCGAACCTCGCTTCAACAAGCGGTGTTCTGCGTCGTCGCCCAGGGTTCAAAAAGTATTCTGCTGAACGAGCAGCGCTTTGTTTATAACCCCAATAAATATCTTCTCGTCTCGCTGGACCTTCCGCTGGTAGGTCAGATTGAGGAAGCCAGCCGGGCGAAGCCGTTTCTCGGGTTAAGTCTGGTGCTCGACTTGGATGAGATTGTCTTCCTCATGCGCGAAGCGGCCCTTCCTCAGGAGATCTCGCCGCCCGTTAGGCCCGCCATGATGATCGGCTCAATGGATGACGATCTGCTGGATGCAGTTGTTCGGCTGACCATGCTCCTGAAAAAGCCTGCCCAGATCGCTGTGCTTGCTCCGCTGGTCCGGCGGGAGATCTTCTACAAGCTCCTGCTGAGCGAGCAGGGAAGTTTATTGCGGCGCATGGTTACAGACAACGGCAAGGTGCAGCGCGTGGCCGCCGGTCTCGCATGGTTGCGGCGCAATGCCGCACGGCCCATCCGTATGGAAGAACTTGCTCGCGAGATGCGCATGAGTCCTTCTGCCATGCACAGCTGGTTTCGTGCTGTTACGTCCATGAGCCCGCTCCAGTATCAGAAGCAGCTTCGTCTCCAGGAGGCCCGTCGGATGTTGCTCTCTGAGGCGCTTGATGCGGCTACAGTGAGCCGGCATGTCGGCTATGAAAGCGCCTCTCAATTCAGCCGGGAGTATCGCCGGTTCTTCGGTGTGGCGCCTATGCAAGACATCGAACGTATACGTGCCGCCGGAGTTTTATAAGGGGAAGTCACCTTGTGGTTACCAAGCTTCAAACTGACTCTGTAACCGAAAACTCGGTTCCCTCCGCACGAGTTGCTAAACTGAAACTTCCCATGCATGTTGGCGTAATCGTTTTTCCTGGCAGCCCGAATATTCACCTGTGTAAGCGGTGCCGCCAAAAATCGAGGAACAGTTAGCCCCCTTCGACGCGAGGCTGCACTGGGCAAAGCTGTTCACCATGGTACCTGCACGCCTACAATCGCTTTACGGGAAACTGCCGGAATTCCAGGCATTGTTGAAATAGTACGATCCCAACAGCAAATTCCGCAATCAGTACCTGAATCACAATCTTTACAACGGGTAGCTATTCGTTTCCTTGGAAATTCGAGTGACTAGGTTAAGTTGAACTATTAGCCAATACAATCGCGTTTCCCGGTAACAATCAGTAATGGCAGCAAGTCGAAGCTGCGTCGCGCTTAGGGAAGCCTCAACTTCCTGATGGCTTCATTGCCTCAATCGTGGAAACAGATATAGCAGGCTTTGCATGCTGGGAATTTGCCACTAGCACGTCTACCAGTGCACGACACTCGTTTAATCCCGTGGCGAGGAGCTCACGAAATGAGGAGATGCGGGACATAAACCACAACATAGCTGCCGGCACCCATGCCGGAGCCATGTGGAGCCACGCCTTCCCAGATGGGTAAAGTCGATACCCAAGCCGTTGAATCAGTGTGAAGCCCTCCTGCAAGCCTCGTGCGATGGTCAGCGCCTCGCTCCACGAGGCACCGCCTCGACGCCGCATCCCTGCAACGGACACGCTCTCAAATCCGATGCACATCGGAACATGACAGCGAAGCCAGAGGAGCATGTCAGGTTCAAAGACTGCAGGCAGATCCGCGGCATTAAAGAGGTTGACCCACCTCTCGTCGTTCATCTTGGTTTTCTGACCAGCGGCACCGATCTTTGCGTTCAGCTTGCCATTCGGGTTGATGCTCCCCTGTACGAACGGCATCCCGAACGAGCACCGGTCGGCTCCGACAGCATCTCGCAGTCGCTCGGGATCGAAGGTATTGAACATGAATTGAATCCACTTGGCCGCGCTACGCTGAAGCACCGGTAACATTGCCTCCGCTTGATAAGCAGGCAGGGTCACAAGCACGAGATCGTACGGAAATTCTTCGTCCAATCTATCGGCGACACCCAGTTCCGCACGTTCGTTCTTCGTGTTGACGACGCCACCGTCGCGCTTCAGTTGTTCGAATCGCGCTGACTCCGGGCGCGCTATGGCTGTAACGTTATGATGGCCAGTCCGGGCTAATTGAAAGGCGAAAGTGCTTCCTATTCCGCCGACACCGACCACAGCGATGCGCAACGTTGCGGGAGAAGATCGGCGAGCAGACTCTTTACTCATGCCTCTATGATCGGATTGTTCTATGCGATGATCAAGCTGCGAGAATCCACATTCTATGCTGAGGAGTCTAGTTCTTGTTGGAGACCAGAGCATCTGAGGCGATCGATCCCCTTTCTGATGCGCTGACGAGGATCAGCCTAAGGGCCTTTGTTAACGTCGCACTAGACGCCGGTGGGACTGGGCGGTCGATTTCCCTGGTACGAAGGATTTACGTTCAATGTTGTTCAGAAAGGGGAATGCTGGCTCTCCGTAAGTGGCGATCAGCAAACGGTGCGCCTCAAAGCCAGCGATTGCTTTCTGTTGACCGGCGGACGGGAGTTCTCTCTGTCGTCGAACTTGTTTTTGAAAAACCGGCGCCCGCCGAAGAACTTTTCTCACAAAGCCAGGGATGGGCATGTTTTTCGTGCAACGGTGGCGGCGACTTCATCGTCGTCGGAACGATCTTCAGATTCGAAGGGCATCTGCCTTCGATTTTATTCGATCGACTACCATCGACCATTTACATCGACGGAAGTTCCGACCAATCCGCAGTGTTGCGTGGGAATCTTGATCGTTTCACTGCCGAAATGCGCGGCCATGGCATCGGGCGGAAGCTCATCCTGAGTCATCTCGCGCCCATAATGCTGCTCCAAGCCTTGCGCATATACCTTTTGTCCGCTCCGAAAGAGGCGAACTGGCTAGTCGCGCTTTCGCATCCCCGGCTATCGAAGGTCCTCACAGCGATGCAGACGAATTACAAACGGGACTGGTCTCTCGAACAGCTTGCACGCTTGGCAAATATGTCGCGTTCCGGATTCGCCCTAACCTTTAAGAAGAGGGTTGGCATCTCGCCAATGAACTACCTGATGAATTGGCGAATGCAGATTGCTTGTGGACTATTGCAGGCGGGAAATGACAGTCTTTCTACCATTGCGAGCGCAGTCGGTTATCGTTCGGAGAGCGCATTTAGCGCCGCATTCGCTAGAGCTGTGAAGTGCAGGCCTGGCGTGTATCGAAGATCGGAGATGCGCTTTTAGCGCAGAAGAAGCGTTCGTAAAGCTCCAATTTCTTGGTGGTATTGGCTTTTGCGCTTACGATTGATCCCCCTAAGTCGGCTTGTGTCTATTAAAACTTCAAACTGACTTCCTACCTCAAACTCGGTTCTTTCCACACGAGTTGCTAAACTGAAAATTCCCATGCATGTTGGCGTAATCGTTTTTCCTGGCAGCAACTGCGACCATGACGCTTGGTATGCCCTGAGTCATAACCTGGGCCACAAAACAGACCTGATTTGGCACGATTCCTCTACTTTGGGGAATGTCGATGCCGTGGTGCTCCCCGGCGGGTTTTCCTATGGGGACTACCTCCGTTGCGGGGCGATTGCGCGCTTTTCACCCGTGCTTACGGCGGTACGCCAGTTTGCTGCCGCAGGGGGTCTGGTATTAGGGATCTGTAACGGATTTCAGATCTTAGTGGAAGCCGGTCTTTTGCCCGGTGCCTTGATCCGCAATGTCGGTTTGCGCTTTCTTTGCAAAGAGATTGATCTGGTAGCTGCCACCAACAACTCCCCCTTCACAAAAAACCTACAGCCAGGGCAGGTGCTCCACCTCCCCATTGCCCACGGCGAAGGTTGTTACTATGCCGACGAGGATACTCTCCAAGAACTGGAATCCGAAGATCGCATTGTGTTCCGGTATCGGCAGAATCCAAATGGCTCGCTGCATGACATTGCAGGCATCCTGAACCGCCAGCGGAATGTGATGGGCATGATGCCCCATCCGGAACGTGCGTGCGATCCGCTCATGGGCTCCACGGATGGCCGCGTTATTTTCGAATCTATGCTTTCCTCTCTGGCCGGAGAGGCCGCAGTCGCCTGAACATGTCTTCCCTTTCCCCGGTGGAAATTACCCCCGCCCTGATTGCGCTTCATCAGTTAACTGAGGCGGAGTACCAGAAGATCGTTGGCATCCTTGGACGCGAGCCCAGTTATACGGAACTAGGCATTTTCAGCGTAATGTGGAGCGAGCATTGCTCCTACAAGAGCTCCCGGATTCACCTGAAGAAGCTGCCCACTCGCGGCAAACTGGTGGTGCAGGGGCCAGGGGAGAACGCGGGCATTATTGATATCGGCTCCGGCTGGGTCTGCGCATTCAAAATTGAATCCCATAATCACCCCAGCTACATTGAGCCATTTCAGGGCGCGGCTACGGGGGTAGGCGGCATTCTCCGCGACATTTTCACCATGGGCGCACGGCCTATTGCCGTGCTGGATTCTCTTCGCTTCGGTCCACCCGACCACCCTACCGCTGGCCCGCGCAACCGCCGCATCATGGAAGGGGTAGTCTCGGGCATCGCCCATTACGGCAACTGCTTCGGCGTTCCCACCGTGGGCGGGGAATGCATTTTTGAGGATTGTTACAACGGCAATCCTTTGGTAAATGTCTTCGCCTTAGGGGTTTGCAAAGCCGAAGATGTGTTTTACGCAAAAGCTTCCGGCTTAGGCAATCCGGTCATCTATGTAGGCGCGAAAACCGGCCGTGACGGCATTCATGGCGCTTCCATGGCGTCCGCCGAGTTCACGGAAGAATCCAAGCAGAAGCGCCCCAATGTGCAGGTGGGTGATCCGTTTCTGGAAAAGCTCCTGTTGGAAGCCTGTCTGGAAGCCATGAAAACAGGTGCCATCGTGGGCATTCAGGATATGGGCGCGGCGGGCCTGACGTCCTCCTCCTGTGAAATGGGCAGCCGCGGCGGCGTGGGCATTGAGATTGATCTGGATTTGGTGCCTCAGCGCGAAACCGGCATGACTGCCTATGAAATGATGCTCTCCGAATCCCAGGAGCGCATGTTGCTGGTAGCCGAAAAGGGCAGGGAAGAAGAAGTGTTTCGCGTGTTTCGCAAATGGGGGCTGGATGCGGTCACCATCGGCGTCGTCACGGGAGACGGGCTTCTCCGCGTTCGCCATCAAGGGCGGGTGGAAGCGGAAATTCCCAATCACGATATTGCCGAAGAAGCCCCGCGTTATGATCGCCCGCATAACGTCGCGCCGTTTCGCCGAGCGCCGATGGAGGGGCCGGAGTATCAGTCTAGTAATTTGGAAGGCGACCTCCACCAACTGCTTGCTTCTCCTGATCTTTGTTCCAAGCGCCCGATCTGGGAACAGTACGACCATTCCGTTCGCACTAACACCACATTCGGTCCGGGCGGTGATGCCGCCATTGTGCGCGTTAAGGAAGCCGGAATTTCCATTGCCATGTCCCTGGACGGCAATGGCCGCTACTGTTATCTCGATCCGCGCGAAGGAGCAAAGCTGAATGTGGCTGAGTGCTGCCGAAATCTTTCCACAGTGGGCGCAGTGCCCGTCGCTGCTACCAATAACCTGAACTTCGGCAATCCGGAACGCCCGGAAATCATGGCGCAACTCGTGGAAGCCATTGAAGGCATGGCGGAAGCTTGCGAATTTTTCGAAACACCGATCACGGGCGGCAATGTCAGCCTGTACAACGAGACCTTAGGGGAAGGGATTTACCCGACTCCGGTTCTGGGAATTGTGGGCTTGCTGAAAACCGCGGCTCCTCTTCCCCTGGCGTTTCAGAATCCTGACCGGGAGATCTTCCTGTTGGGTGGCCTGGGCGCTACCGACAGCACCCGGTTCGGTAGTTCCCAATACGCCAAGGTCGTCATCGGCCACCTGTGGGGCCTGCCGCCTTTGTTGGATATGGCTCTGGAAAAACGGGTACAATCCGCCATGCGGCAGATTGCGGAGCAAGGGTTGGCGGAATCCGCGCATGATCTGAGTGATGGGGGCTTGGCGGTGACGCTGGCCGAATGCTGCTTCCAGGTAGGGGCAGCAGTGAAACTCGAATCCTCGGAACGGCTGGAACATCTTTTATTTGGGGAGTCTCCTTCGCGTATTCTCATTTCCACCGCTCAGGGGGAGAGAGTGTCCGCTATCGCCGCAAATTTGGATGTTCCATGCCTCCGGATCGGGGTTACAATGAAAACTCAATTGCGAATAGAAAACGGTTCGGTTACATTGATCGACTGTGACATCGCGGCACTCCATCCTACGCTTCCCCTTTGACAACTTATGTTTGATAAATTTCGCGAAGAGTGCGGAGTCGTTGCTATCTACGGCAACCCCGAGGCGTCGAAACTGACGTACCTTTCTCTTTATGCTTTGCAGCATCGCGGGCAGGAAAGCACAGGCATTTCCTCCAGCGACAGCCGACAGATTTTCACACATAAATCCATGGGCCACGTGGCGGACGTGTTCACCCCTGCTGTGCTCAAGGAACTTCCCGGCCATCTTGCCATTGGCCATACCCGGTATTCCACTTCCGGTGATACGGCGATTCTGAATGCACAGCCCTTTCCGTTCACTGCAATAAAGGCAAAATCGCGGTGGCTCATAATGGCAATATCACCAATGCGCGGGAATTGCGCCGCGAATTGGAGTGCCGAGGGGCCATTTTTCAGGCAAACAGTGATACGGAAGTGATCCTTCACCTGGTGGCGCACTCCGCTGAGCGTACGTTAGCCGGTGCCCTTCGGGATGCTTTGCTGCAACTGGAAGGGGCATTCTCTCTCGTTTTCTTGGCGGAAGACCGTATTATTGTGGCTCGCGACCCCCATGGATTCCGTCCCTTGGCGATGGGCCAGATGGAACTCTCCGGCGGTCACATCAGCACCGTGTTTGCCTCGGAAACCTGTGCTTTTGACTTGATCGATGCCGTATACCTGAACGATGTAGAGCCGGGGGAGATGATCATTGTCGGCCCGGAAGGGGTCACGCGTGAGCGTTGGGCGCCGAAGCAGCCTTTGGCCCATTGCGCTTTTGAGCATGTGTATTTTTCCCGTCCGGATTCCCTGGTGTTTGGCCGTGCCGTGCAGGAATCGCGGGAAGATCTGGGTTGTCTTCTAGCCAGGGAAGCCCCGGCGGATGCGGATATTGTGGTTCCGGTTCCCGATTCAGGAGTGGCTGCCGCTCTTGGGTACGCTTCCGAGTCTGGTTTGCCTTACCGGCAAGCCTTGATTCGCAATCACTATGTTGGTCGTACCTTTATTGAACCTTCCCAAGCCATCCGTGATTTCGGCGTAAGACTGAAACTGAATCCGATTCGCGCCCTGCTGGAAGGCAAGCGGGTCGTGCTGGTGGATGATTCCATTGTGCGCGGTACCACGTCGCGCAAAATTGTTCGCATGGTACGGAATGCCGGTGCTTCGGAAGTGCATCTTCGGATTTCCTGCCCGCCCACCATTTCCCCCTGTTTCTATGGGGTGGATACTCCTACCAAGAATGAATTGATTGCCGCAAACAACACCATTGAGCATATTCGGAAGTTTGTGGAAGCAGACAGTCTCGGTTATCTTTCCATGAGCGGATTGCGTCGTGCTTTGAAAGACGAAAACCACGATTTCTGTTACGCCTGCTATACCGGCGATTACCCAATCGATTTTGTTCATATTCAGAAAGAACTGGTCGGCCAATCGGTAGCTCCTCCGCCGGGGCCTAAAAAAACTGCCACGCCGTTCCATTAATCAGGACCGGGTGCGGTGACCACCAAACCAAAGTGGCGAATCATCGCTGCCCATATCGTGCACGGATGGCTACGCAAAACCGGTGTAATTCGTCATCAAATTGATCCCGTCGAAGAACGTCGCAATCCCCCGCTTGCACGGGCCGAGCATGACAGGGATCGTGCGCGAAGAACCTTTGCAGGGTATATGGCGCACTTTGAACCCGGAATTGCCGGTTTATCGGGCTGCACAGTGTTGGAAATCGGCCCTGGTCCGAACCTGGGAGTTGCGCTTCACTTCCTCGCGGCTGGCGCTTCCCGCGTGATCTGCGTGGATAAATTTGTTCCTTTTTCCTTTACGGATTACCATGCTGCTGTGTATCAGAGCCTTCATTCTGATGCCGTAAACATTCCAGATCGTCGAGTAGACGAGAACCGAATCCAATATCACTATGGAGAGCTGTACGACCTAAAGGCTTATGGCTTGGTGGATCTGATTGTTTCCAATGCAGTAATTGAAGAAATTTACCGCTTAGACGAGGCCTTTGCTCATATGAAAAAACTCCTGAAGCCGGGTGGTCGCATGGTCCATAAACTCGACTTCACGGATTATGGTCTTTTCAGCAATTTCGGCTACCACCCTTTAGAATTCTTGACTGTTCCCGATTCCATTTACCGGCAGATGGCCGAAGCAACAGGCCAACCAAATCGCTGGATGCCGGAAGATTACCGGCGCACGCTGGAAAACCTACGAATGGAAACGGAGATAGAGCCTGCGGAAAAACTAGAGATTGATTCGTCCCAAGTAGAACAGATTCGTCCTCGTTTGCTGCCGCGCTATCAACGGATGGAAACTCGCGATCTCTTGATGGCAGGAGCGTTTCTTTCTGCTCAATCAGAACTTCGCAATCAGCAGTAAACCGCTTACCAATAAACCACAGCCGATCACTCTCCACGTATTTGCCGGGTGTGCTTCAAAGCCGACCCAGCCAAAGTGATCCAGCAGCACGGAACAAATCAGGGAGCAGCTAACGGTAAGCCCTGTGAAAACAGCGGAACCTACCTTGCGCGCCAGCAGCAAGCCGGCCATGGTGGAGAAAATGCTTAAAATACCGCCCGTCCATGCCCACCACGGTGTACCAGCCAGCTTTTCTCCCGTAGGGCGGCCAAAATGCATAAAGATGCTTGCTACCAACAAACCCAGGAAACCGGAAGCATAGACCGCCATTCCTGCCAGCAAAGGCTGCTCCAGACTTTTTCGTAATTGTGCATTCGCACCCGCCTGTACGGTATTCATTGCTCCCGCAAAAATGGCGAAAAGATAACCAATCAGAGTCATGAGTGCTGTTTACGCCTGTTGTCCCGTTTAGGATGCCATAGATACTTCGCTCAGTGGCAAAATATAATCTTGACTAGTACTCAAACGGCCCATCTTGCTTCCTCCGTTCTTCAGGTTCCTCATTCCCGTATCCGCGAATTGGCGGAAATCGCCATGGGAATGGAAGGAGTGCTGAAACTCTACTTCGGAGAAAGCAATCTTCCTACGCCCGAATACATCAAGCAGGCTGCTGCCAAAGCCTTAACCGATGGATTCACTTATTACACGGAAAACGCTGGTTTGCCGTCCTTGCGTCGGGCCATTGCCGCTCATTACCAGAAATTTCATGGTGTTGAGTTAGATCCAGCAAGTGAGATTGTGGTTACCACATCGGGAGTGCAGGCTTTGAATGTGGGCATTCGAGCCGTGCTGGACCCGGAAGATGAAGCAATCGTGCTTACGCCTGCCTGGCCGAATGGCTCTTCCATTGTGGCGATGGCAAACGCGCAGGTAAAGCAGGTTGCCCATCCTTTACGCGGTGACCGCTATGAGATTGATTTCGATGCACTGGAAGCAGCGGTGACGCCCCGCACGCGGCTTTTGCTCTATACTTCGCCTTCCAATCCGCTTGGCTGGGTAGCAACGGAAGAAGACCAGCGCCGGTTGCTTGAGTTTGCGCGGCACCATCACTTGTGGCTGATGGCCGATGAAGTGTATGACCGCTTGTACTACTCCGAAACATCCATGGGAACGCCGGTTCCATCCATTCTTCGCAAAGCCACGCGAGAAGATGCAGTTCTGGTAGTGCATTCATTTTCTAAAAGCTATTGCATGACTGGTTGGCGCGTGGGTTGGCTGATTGCACGCGGTGATCTGGGTCGCAAAGCCACACAGTTGAATGAGTTCATTACTTCCCACGCGCCAACCTTTGCGCAAAAAGCGGCGGAAACCGCATTGGAACACGGAGAAGAAGAACTGCACCACATGTTGGAACGGTTGCGGCAGAACCGGGATTACTGCTGGACGGCCCTTTCTGAAATGCCGCACATTACCGTACCTAAACCGGAAGGAGCGTTCTACTTGTTTCCCCGTGTAAACGGATTGGAAGACTCATTCGGTTTTTGTAAACGGTTGCTGGAAGAAACTCGTGTTGGGTTAGCTCCAGGAGTGGCCTTTGGAGCAGGGGGAGAAGGCTCGATCAGGATCTGCTATGCGGCGGATATGTCCATTTTGGAGCCAGCCATGGAGCGGCTCGGAAAGTTTCTGGCTGCGTATTAAGCAAAAAGGCCCGGATCACTCCGGGCCTTTTTGCTCTCAACTTGTTTGCTTCAGGCTTGCGGCTTCAATTTGTCCCGCTGTTCTTTCAACACAGCTTTGCGGCTGAGCTTGATTTTGTTTCCTTCCAAGGCCAGCACTTTGACCAGAATCTGATCGCCTTCTTTGAGTTCGTCCCGCACGTCTTTGATGCGCGTTTCTGCAATCTCACTGATGTGCAGCAAGCCATCTGTTCCCGGGAAGATTTCCACGAAAGCACCAAAATCTACCAGACGTACCACTTTGCCCAGATAGGTCTTGCCGATTTCGGCTACTGCCGTGATATCGCCAATGATCTGAAGCGCTTTTTTGGCTGCCGTCTGATCGTTGGAGGCGACATTTATTGTGCCATCGTCTTCCACATCGATCTTGACCCCGGTTTGCTCAATGATTCCGCGAATCACTTTGCCGCCTGGTCCGATGACATCACGAATCTTATCCACCGGAATCTTCAAGGTGTAGATACGCGGCGCATACTCGGACATGGAAGTACGAGGCTTATCCAGGTTCGCATTCATTTTGTCCAGAATAAACAAGCGTCCCTGACGAGCTTGCTCCAGAGCTTCTTTCATGATCGCCGTGGTCACATTGGGAACCTTGATATCCATCTGAAGCGCTGTAATTCCGGCGGAAGTGCCTGCCACCTTGAAATCCATATCGCCGTAGTGGTCTTCGGCTCCTGCAATGTCGGTCAGAATCGCGTAATCATCGCCTTCTTTCACCAAGCCCATGGCCACACCGCTCACTGGCGAGCTCAAGGGGACACCGGCATCCATCAAGGAAAGGCTGGCTCCGCAGACGCTGGCCATGGAACTGGAACCATTAGATTCCAGAATGTCGCTCACCACGCGGAGCGTATAAGGAAATGCGGTCTGGTCCGGGATCACCGGAGAAAGCGAGCGTTCCGCCAGAGCGCCATGTCCGATTTCCCGGCGCCCAGCGCCGCGCATAAATCCGACTTCGCCCACGCTGAAGGGAGGGAAGTTGTAATGGAGCATGAAGCGTTTGGAAACCTCACCCGGCTCCAGTAGCTCAATTCTCTGCTCGTCATCTTTGGTGCCAAGGGTGGTTGTCACCAATGCCTGTGTTTCACCTCGGGTAAAGACACAGGAACCGTGCGTGCGCGGCAAAACGCTGGTTTCAATCCAGATGGGGCGGATTTCATCAAAAGCGCGGCCATCCGGGCGACGGCGCTGCTTCAGCATCTCGTCCCGGAAAATGCGTTCTTTCAAAGATTCAAAAGCTTTTACGGCTTGCTCGTGCTGTTCGCCTTCAAAAGTCGTCTTGACCTTGGTCTTGAGTTCCCCAATGCGGCCATAGCTTTCGATCTTGGTGTATTTCTTGGTATCCAGCGCATCAGTGAGTTCCGCCAGCACCATCTCAGAAACTTTGTTTGTGATTTCCTGATCTAACACAGGCGAGGTGAAAACGCGTTTCGGCTTGCCAATTTTGGCCGCCATTTCCCCAATCACCCCGGCAATAGATCGGCAGCATTCGTGGCCAAATTCAATGGCCTGCAACACTTCCTCTTCCGTTGCCTGATTTGCACCGGCTTCCACCATGACGATTCCATCGCTGGTGCCAACCACTACAATATTGATCTTGGAGGCACGGCCTTCCGAGTAGGTTGGATTCGCCATTGGCTTACCATCCACAAAGGCGACACGAACAGCACCAACTAGGTGGTGAAAGGGAATGTCTGAAATGGCAAGTGCCGCCGCCGCACCGATAATGCCTAATACCGCCGGATCCTGTTCCGGATCAGCCGACAGCACCATGGCAATGATCTGTGTTTCACACATGAACCCTTCTGGAAAGAGGGGTCGCATGGGGCGATCAATAAACCGGCTGGTCAGGATTTCTTTTTCTGAAGGGCGTCCTTCCCGTTTGATAAATCCACCAGGAAAGCGGCCCGCCGCATAAGTATATTCCCGGTAATCTACCGTAAGAGGGAAAAACGACTGACCCGGCTTGGGGTGTTCGTTGGCACAAGCTGTGACCAAAACGACGGAATCGCCAGATCTCACGACTACTGATCCATTGGCTTGTTTTGCCAATTTCCCAGTTTCAATCGTTATTTTGTGACCGCTTAGGTCAATCTCGAAAGTTGTCTCCATGTTTCACAAAAAGAGGTACATTCCTCTTTGCATTCCATTTCCGCCAGCGTAAACCGGCATTATTGTGAGCGGGAGAGCAGACAGGAGGGAACAGCCGGGGGCATCACCGGATGGGGCTGTCCAAAGCGTGTTACATCCGTCCATCGGGACGGAACAGCGCATTCTGCCAATGTTGCAGCAATGCGCCGGAGAGATCCCTATTATGCTTAGTGGCGAATTCCGAGATTTACAAGAACACTCTTGTATCGCTCGGGATCACTATTTTTCAGGTACGTTAAAAGGCGACGCCGCTTGGAAACCATGGTTAACAATCCACGGCGGGAGGAGTGATCCTTCTTATGAGTTTCGAAATGCCCCCGTAGTTGGGCAAGACGCCCGCTTAAGATTGCAATCTGAACTTCCGGGGATCCGGTATCGCTTTTATGAACCTGGTTCTTTGCGACAATCTGCCGCTTTACATCTGTTGCTAACGCCATTACAGGGATACTGCTCCTAGTCTTCTCTTTCTCTCGTTTATTACAAATACAGAGTAACACAGGCGAAATCAAATCGAAATCTGCTCTGGTGGCCTTTTCTGTGGCACCCTCTGGATATGTCATCTCTGCCCCACAGTTCCCCCTCGGTACTGGTTGTAGACGACACGCCCATGAACCTGAAGTTAACAAGCGTGCTCCTTCGTTCAGAAGGCTTTGAAGTGTACACGGCAAGTGGTGCGGAGGAAGCATTATTCCTTCTGCAGACCACCAAGCCGAATTTAGTTCTGATGGATCTTCAGATGCCGGAAGTGAACGGGCTGGAGCTTACACGCATGCTAAAGGCAAATCCTGCCACCGCTGAGATTCCCGTGGTCGCGCTTACCGCATATGCCATGCTCGGAGACGAGAAGCGTGCTTTGGATGCAGGGTGCGTCGGCTACATCACAAAACCAATTAATACCCGGGAATTTCGAAAAACGATTTGCCAATACATGAAGTAATGGAAAGCACGATTTTTCCTAGGCAAGCCGCTTAGGTAAAACAAAAAGCCGCGCTCCTCTTTTTGGAGAAGCGCGGCTTCCAAAGAATCAGTCTCGTGTGAGACGGACCATTTCTCCCGAATTAGAAGGAAAGGCGGAGTTGGAACTGAATGTGGCGTTCCGTTCCGACGCTCGCTCCCAAAACCTTACCGAAATTGCCATTTCCATTGATTGCCGGAGCGGTTGCGGTAGCAGCAAGCTTGGCATCGCCAAGCGACGCATCAGGAGTGCTGTAGATGGGTGTATTGGCGATGTTAATAGCTTCCGCGCGGAACTGCATCTTGATGCGTTCCGTGAAGGAGAAGTCCTTGAACACGGAAAAATCCAGAGTACGGGCAGGCGGGCCGTGGTTGCTCTGCAGACCCAGATTACCGCCGGTGTAAACGCCGGTTGCGGGGTTCTGATACGCTACAGCAAAAGCGTTGATATTGAGCCACTGTCCGTTAGTTCCGGGCGTGCGACCACCTTCTGGCACCGCATTGGGATCTTGACCAGGAACCAGATCAGGAACGCATCGTCCCCAGTTTCCCTGGCAGGAAGTGCCGGCAATGGTGAACGCCGGGCCAGTGCGCAGAGTCAGAATTCCGTTAGTATGCCAGCCACCTGCAACCAGATCCAAAGCGCGATTCATGTTAGCGCCAAACTCTTTGCCTTTCCCAAATGGCAAATCGTAGTTGAAGGAGGTGGTGAAGCTATGCCGGATATCCCAGGATGCCGAGGAGTAAGCGGAAGCGAGGTTCGTAGGATCAGGTGCGCCAAAGTTGGTGGAACCGCTCAACGGTGTTCCCGAATTGGCAAGAGCATGGGACCAGGTGTACGCAGTCAGGAACTGCAAGCCGTGTGAAAAGCGCTTTTCCAGTTTCGCCGAACCGGCGGCGTAATTGCCGTAGCCAAACGAGGAAGTTTCATTCAAGCTGTTGCCCACGGAAACAGCCCCATTGGTGAACGGAGTAGGCACCACGCGACGGCTATCACAGCTGAGTGACGGGTTATTGACATAACCTAAGTTCGGGCATGGGTTTGTGTTCAGCAGGATGAGCTGATGGGCTTGATGATTCCCTTCATAGCCGAGTTCCAGCGACATGCTGCCGGGAAGTTCGCGCTGTACGATGAAGTTCCACTTGTGAACCATGCCGTTGCGGAAATCCGATTGAACGCCCAAGAGCGAAATCGGGGCAGGCAGCGTGAAGACGTTGGTTGGATAGCCTCCAGTAAGACCGTTCGGGAAGTAATTGCACCCGGTGCAGGCCGGGTCGGAAACGCCAATATAGCTGCTCACACCCGCTGTGCGAGTCAAGTTCACGGTTTCATTGAACGGAACCGCTTCCCCACGATTGGGGCTGCCACCCTGGTTTTCCTCACCGCCATAGAAGATGCCATAGGCAGCGCGAATCACCATCTTCTCCCTTATCTGGTACGCAAGCCCGACACGGGGACCGAAATCCCATTTGTCCCAGGGAATTAAGGTACTCGGCACTGTTCCGCGCACCACTTTCACCGTGGGAAAGGCAGTAGCAAAGTTGGGAGGCAGTGGAGCATCCTGGTTGTTGCCTTTAGGAATATAGAGCGTGAGCGTTTGGAGGTCAAAGTTACTTTGGCGTCCAAATCGTTCATCCACAGGCGACCAAAGTTCATAGCGAAGACCGATGTTTGCAGTCAGTTTCGAGGTGATCTTCCAATCGTCCTGAAGGTAGCCGGCCCAAGCGGTCTTCTGAGATGACACAAAGTTCGTAGTGGAGATATTACCGCTATCGAGTTGGCCCAATAGCGCGGAGGCAACGGCGTCGCCAGATTGGTTGTTAGCAGTAGGAAAGGCCGTTTGGTTCGTGCTGTAACCGATATTGCCGTGCGGATCAGGCACCTGGAAGAAGGGGAACTTGATTTGGCGGTACTCAGCGCCCATCTTGATGGAATGCTTGCCATGGATAATGGAGACATTCTGCACAAAATCGAGTACGTTGTTGTACTCCTTGGTGGGAATCCAGTCATTAGCACCGGTCTGCTGGTATCCGCTAAAACTGATCTGTGGCAAGCCACCGTTATTAGCGGTGGCAGTGGTCGGATTATACCCACCGATACCAAACTGCGTAAATAAATCGGCGGTAGGATTCAGGCCGAGGCGTGAAGTCACTAAGCGTGTAAAGCCGCCGCGGGTTTCCGAAATAATGGAAGGCGTCCAGACTCGTGTGTAGCTAAGTTGCGCATTGCGGCTGAGATCGGTTTCTTGTGCACCGCCGAAATCGGCTCCGTCAATCGGCCCGGGAAAGGGAGAGCCATTCGTTTTGCCAGTGTTGGACCAACTCAAGGATCCAAACAGACTATCTTTTTCGCTCAGCCGGTAATCTACACGTGTATCGCCCTGATCGGTAACCTGACCGCCAGGGGAGACATAGTAAAAATCACGAGTAGGAGCATTACCGAAAAGAATGGCTTGGTTGGTATTCGGGTAAAGTTGAAGAATTTTTGAGAATGCCGGATCAAAGCGGCTAGCGGGAATGATGTTGCCCGGGAACTGCACGCGGGAAAGCGGCGTGCCGACAGGGACGTTCGCGGTGGCGTTGGCTGACGTAGCATATACCGTGCTCTTGGGATCAAAGATGGCGCCCTTAGCGTAAGTCACAGGGTTGCCTAGCGGATCGTTTACCGTGATGTTAGCCCCAAGCAAGCTTGAGAAGTCGCCCGTTTTCATGGCAGCGGTTGGAATCTGTAGGAAGCCCGAACGGCCAAGTCCCGATACGGCACCGCCAGAGGAGGCAATGCGCGTACCTTGGTAGTCACCGAATATAAATAGCTTATTTTTCTTGATCGGTCCGCCTAGTGTTCCGCCAAACTGGTTGCCCACAAAGGGTCCGCGTTGAGCACCGGCCAAATTATTGTTCCAGGTATTGGCATCCAGAGCACGGTTTTGCAGAAGTTCGAAGACGCTGCCATGTAGCTGATTGGTGCCGGATTTCAAGTTGACGTTCACGACGACGCCAGCTCCGCGACCATATTCCGCGTTGTAGCCGTTGGTAAGCACCGTCATTTCCCCGATGGCTTCCACGGAGGGTCCGATTGCATAAGACGTCTGGTTCAGGAAGTCAATGGTATTGACGTTGTTATCCACGCCGTTCAAAAGAAAGTTATTCTGGCCATTGCCGCGGACGCCGTTGGCAGAAATGCCACCGTTAGCCCCGTCGCGCGCGCCTGGTTCGGCAGGAAGAACGCCAGGCGAAAGACGGGCCAGATACGCAAAATTGCGCTGCCCGCCAAGCGGCGTGTCCGATATGGTCTTAGAGTTAATGGCCGCCCCGACTTGTGTGCTTTCTGTCTGGAGGGCAGGAGCGGTTGAGATAATTTCTACCGTTTGCCCGATATCACCAATGGTGAGAGAAATGTTGACGCCTGTGCGTTCGCCGGCAGTGAGAATAATGTTCTTCTGTTCTGCCCGTTTAAAACCGCTTGCAGTGACGATGACGTTATAAGTAGATGGTTTCAACGCGGGACGAGTAAATTCGCCGGTTGAGTTGGTAGTTACTTCGTAAGATTGGCCTGTTCCCTGCTCGGCAATCACTACCTTTGCATTTGGCACAATTGCGCCAGAAGAGTCAGTAACCGTTCCTGTGATAGTTGCCAGGTCGCGCTGTGCAAAGGCTGCACATATGCAAAAACAGGCGACAAGGCAATACCGCAGCAACGCAGCAAAGCTTTTCATTAAAAATCCCCCCACAATCCCACTTGGATTGGCTTTGGGCGATCATATCACAACATCCCCTGCACGCAATTAAATCTGGAATTTTCGTGCTTAGCTTTTGCTTGGATCAATGATTAGTTCTCATTAAGATGATGTTGCCAGAATTCAACAGCATGGATTTAGTAATCAGAAGAAGTTTTGATACTTTCACTCACTCGAAGGTTACATAAGGATCGAGCTTTTCGAATGAGTGCATTCCTTCAAAGTCGTGAAGCAACCCAGTTTACTTTTCCCTATCAACGAATTCATTCATTCGAACCACGGACAACTCACATGCCCTCCAGTTCCTGACACTCAACTTGCAAATCCATCCTCTCAGTGTGATAGGCTGTTTTCACTTTCAGTCTTCTCGGATAGGGGGCTCGTATGCAAAGGTTATTACTAGCTATTTTTCTTCTTTACACAGCGTCTGGCACGGCGCTTGCGCAGACTGCGGGAGCAATCACGGGTGAGGTCACGGATGCCAGTGGAGCAGTTGTTGCGGATGCTCGCCGTCACAGTCACAAACACCCAAACAAATGTTTCGCGCGAAACGGTGACAAACACCTCGGGGCTTTACAGCATTCCCGAGTTGACGCCCGGTGTCTACTCCATAAAAGTTGCGGTGCAAGGGTTCGACACCATGGTAAAGACGAACATTCAGATCCAGGTACAACAGACCGCGCGGGTCGACTTCCAGCTTTCCTTAGGGCAGGCTACCCAAACCGTTGAGGTAGCCGCAAATGCCGCGCAACTGAACACCGAAAACACCACTGTCGGTACTGTTATCGAGCAGGCGCGAATTACGGAACTACCCTTGAATGGGCGCAACTTTTTCAGTCTGGTCGCCTTGAGTCCCAATGTCTCTTACGGATTCGTTCCAGCCGCGCAGGCTGCTGGACGGCTCGGCGGCTCACGCGGCTCTCTTACCATCGCCGTCTCAGGATCACGTTCCACTTGGCAGAACTATACGCTTGATGGCATCACGAATACCGATATCGATTTTAATACTTACATCTTGCAGCCTTCCGTGGACGCTCTGCAGGAGTTTAAGGTCCAAACGGGGGTCTATCCAGCGGAGTTCGGCCGGGAAGCCGGGCAAGTGAACGTTTCCACCAAGTCAGGCACAAATACGTACCACGGAACCCTGTTCGAATTCCTCCGCAATGACAAGTTCGACGCCAAAGATTATGATTTCGCCTCCGCCAAGCGCAGCGCCACGAACCCTCCTCCTAATAAGGCACCATATCGCCAGAATCAATATGGCTACACGCTAAGCGGACC
This sequence comes from Bryobacterales bacterium, assembly GCA_963791675.1. GTDB lineage: Bacteria > Acidobacteriota > Terriglobia > Bryobacterales > Bryobacteraceae > JALYXI01. The sequence goes on along the minus strand of CAWBTD010000022.1, from coordinate 100,363 downwards.
GATTCAGATCCCGAAGCTCTTCAATGGCAAGAATCGACTTTTCTTTATGTCGAACTACGAAGGATACAAATCCCGCAGGACCGTGAACGCATTAGGTACAGTGCTCACGCCGGAAATGCGAAACGGCGATTTCTCTTCCATTCTCCCGCAGTACCCTCTGGCGGACCCGAACTCGCGTACCGGGACTTATCCGAATATCACACAGAACGTTTTTCCCAATAACCAAATTCCCAAGAGCCGCCTTAGCCCTGGCTCCACCCTTCTTCTGAAGTGGATGCCGGCTCCGAATCTGCCGACAGGGACCGGGCTGCCCTTCAACAATTATCAGTATGGCTTGACGACTCCGGTCGACAAGGATACGTTGACCGAGCGCATCGACTTCAACGAGAGTTCGAAATCGCAGTGGTTTGGCCGTTACAGTTGGGACGAGGAATCCAGCTTTGCCGCTAACCCTTCGCTGGGCCTGAACGATGGAAACGTTTTGTTTACGCGATCCAGCCAATGGGTGTTGTCGAACGTCCGGACATTTTCCCCCACGAAGGTCAATGAGTTTCGCTTTGGGTACAACTCGCTGTTTAACAACATCACGCAGCAACTAGCCGGAAAAGAAGATGTGGATGCTGAGCTAGGAATTCCTGTCAAAGTCACCGATCCGAACTCCTGGGGCATACCGAATATCCCGCTTGCGCAGAACCTGACAAGCTTTGGCAATCCGACCAGCAGCCCTTTCCAGATCAACGACAAGTATTTTCAGTTTGTGGATAATTTCTCCTGGGTCATTGGGAAGCACTCGTTGCGCTTTGGCGGCGAATACCGGTACAACATGTTTCCGCAGCTAGGAAACGAATTTCCTCGTGGCCAATTCTACTTCGATAACCGATTTACACAAGTCTACACGCCGTCCGGCAGCACCGCTGTGACATCTGGCGGTTATACGGGAGCCGACTTCATGTTGGGCGATACTTATGACGCCATTATTGCGGTCTCGCTGGCAAAAGCAGATTTTCGGAATAGTGAATGGGCTACCTATATCGACGATACTTGGCGAATTGGCCCGCGGCTGACCCTTAGCCTAGGCTTCCGGTGGGAAGTGGCGCAGCCCTTGCTTGACAAATATGGCTTAGAGCCCAACGTGCAACTCAATCAGCCGCTTCCTAACGTCGCCAATGTGCAGGACCTGAGCAAGCATCCTGTTTATGTGCGCACGGGCACAGGAGATTTCTACGACGGAATCGATTTCCGCTACGCCCCCTATTGGCAAGGCGCAGGAGCAGCTTCCGGCCCACCGCTGCAAACTGTTCGAGATGGACGGTTAGGCGCCCGGTTGATCAACACAAATTGGAGAAACTTCGCGCCTCGATTCGGCATTGCCTACAGCCCTTCGAATAAGTGGTCTATCCGCACGGGTTTCGGCATTTTCTACTCGGAGGAAAGCAAGAATTCTATTTTTGATCTCGCCCGCGGAATGGGTGGCCGGACCACCACTCTGTCGCAACACAACTATGATGTTCCGACGTTCAGCTACACGAACTTCATCAACACCGCATCGCTTCCGGTGACTGTTCCCCTCAGCCTGATTTGGGGAGCCAATCCACACCTGCCGACCGCCACCACGATGCAGTACATCGTGAACGTTCAACGTACACTAGGACAATCGAGTTCCTTGGAGGCCGGTTATACCGGTTCCCTGAGCCGCCACCTTGCTTACCTTTCGAATCAGAACCAGGGTATTCTCAGCCCAACCTTGTCCGCAGTGCAACGTCTTCCTTATCCGGAATTTGGAGCTTCGGGAATTCAATATCTGAACGCGGACGCGAATGGAAATTATAATGCTCTAGCTCTTAAATTTACCCAGCGTTTTGGATCCAACCTCAATACCTTGCTTGCATATACGTGGTCCCGGTCGCTGGATGAAAGCAGCAACATTCGCGGCACAGTAGGGAGCGATTTCTCGCCCCAAGATGCACGCTGCCCTTTGCGGTGTGAATACGGCCCGTCAGATTACAACATTCCCCATCGTTTTGTGGCTTCCGTCATCTACTCGCTGCCCTTCGGGAAAGGCAAAGCATTTCTGAATCACGGAGGCGTCATTAACCAAATCGTAGGCGGATGGCAGGCGAGTACGATCACTACCCTGCAAAGTGGCAGTCCGATCAACACATCATCATGGGATTCCGCGGGTACTAACTTTATTTCCAATGCCACCCGCCTCAACTGCAATGCCGGCATAGACCCAGTTCTGCCCAATCACAGCCAGAATGGCTGGTTCAATCCGGCGGCGTTCTCTAATCCGACTATCGCGACATTCGGGAATTGCGGGCGAAATAATTTGCGAGGACCGTGGATGGGGAACCAGGATGTTTCCGTCTTTAAGTTCTTCCCCATTACCGAAAGCAAGAACGTGGAATTTCGCATGGAAATGTTTAACGCGCCTAACCACGTGCTGTTGAACTTCGGGGGCCAGTTAAGCTGGAACAACGGATCGAATCCTACTCCCTCGTCCACTTTCGGAACGATCACTGGAACATCAAGCCCTATGCGTCAGATTCAGTTGGCTTTGAAGTTCAACTTTTAATGCTTGGCACTTACTGCTTAAAACCGCCTGATGGGATGATCCCATCAGGCGGTTGAGTGGCATGGAGAGAATTCCATCGCGCCCAAAATCGGCTGCCGACGCCCAAGGTGCTGTCTACGCCGACTTCGCCTCCTTGCAGTTCCACCATCTTTTTTACCAAGGCAAGGCCTAGCCCTGTGCCTTTATAACGTTTGTTCATGCCGCCGTTTACCTGGTGAAATTGTTGAAACAGAGTAGCCTGGTTTTCCTTGGAGATTCCCACGCCGGAATCTTCCACGTCAAGCCGAAACGCTGTTTCTCCATCTGCCCTGACACTGATGTGAACATTTCCTAGAGGCGGGGTAAATTTCAACGCGTTCGAAAGGTAGTTGTAAAGTACCTGCTTAAAAAATCTTATATCGGTATGGATGAATGCAGCTTCCTTGCCCACCTCTGTGGTTACATGGATCTGGCTCTGGGAAGTGATGCCGCGTAAGGTTTCCACACTTTCGCTGACCACGGCTCCAGCAGAGAACCATTGCGCTTCTGCCTCCATTTTTCCAGCTTCAATTTTGGCTAAATCCAGGATGTCGTTAATTAATTGCAGTAGATGACGGCCACTGGTCAGAATGTCGTCCAGGAACTCTTCTTGTTGTTCATTTAACTCACCTGCGACGCCGTCCCGCAATAGTTCTGCAAACCCGATCACGCCATTCAAGGGAGTCCGCAGTTCGTGGCTCATGTTGGCCAGGAACTCGCTTTTCGTGCGATTTGCGGATTCGGCCCGGTCTTTTTCTAACAGCAATTCTTCTGTTCGTTCCTCCACCAAATGTTCTAAATCCTGATGGGAGCGCCGCAGAACTTGTTCTGCCTGCTTTTGCTGCTCAATATCTACACAAGTGCCAAGCCATCTCTCAATTTGCCCTTGCTCGTTCCGGATGGGAATACCGCGGCCTAAGAACCACCGATACACTCCGTCATAGCGCCGGATGCGGTATTCCAGAGTGTAAAATTCTCCTGTTTCTACAGAGTGCTGCCATTTTGCGATTGTGTTTGGCCGGTCATCGGGATGAAATACATCTTGCCAGCCTGCATCATGCGACTTGTCTGACGATAGACCCGTATAGTTGTACCAACTGGAATTGAAGTAATCATTAGCGCCAGTCGCAGAAGTGGACCAGACAATTTCAGGCAATGCTTCCACCAGAAGACGAAATCTGGTTTCGCTATCGCGCAAAACCCGTTCCGCATTTTTTCTTCTGGTGATATCCCGCAGGTAAATAGCAAAAGCCATATTTTGTTCCAATGGAATTGGGGTAATGGCTAGCTCTACCGGAAACTGCCTCGCATTGGCAGCGGTGGCAGTTAATTCGAAGCGTGCTCCTACTGAATTCATTCCGGAATGTTGAAAGTGGTTGCGGAACAACATGCGGTAGGTTTCTAACTTATCCGGAGGACTGAATAGGTCAATCATGGACTGCCCTAATACATCATTGCGGGAGCATCGGAATACGGATTCGGCTGCGGGATTAAACTCCAAAATCAATCCTTCGTGATCTACCAAAACAATGGGATCGAGTGAAGTTTCCAGCAAAGCTCCTTTTCGGGCTTCGCTATCACGCAGGTGCGATTCTGTTTGCTGGCGTTCCCGAATTTCCGTTTGCAGAGTCGTATTGATATTGAGCAGCTCCTGGGTGCGTTCCGTTACGGCCTTTTCCAATTCATCGTGGGACTGCCGAACTTTGGCTTCCAGGAAGTAGTGTTCCGTGATGTCGTCTATGACCCATACTCGTCCTTTCACATTTCGTACTTGGGTGACGCGGCTGCTCACACTTAACACTTGCGTGGGGGGATCGTCCAGAATCCAAATCCAATTGCGAATTTGCGAACTGGTGTCCTGATAAACTCCTTCCGCGTTCTTTTGCAATCCGTTCGCCCGTTTAGCACGCGTTTGAAGGTAGTGCATCGCTTCTGAAATGGTGTGTGGGACCGTGGGGCCTGGCGGAAGGTATAGAAGCCTTGCCGCTTCTTTATTGATCCAGCCTCTTTCGCCGCTATCGTCCACAAAGATGATGCCTTGCGGCACCGTTTCCAGAATGGCGCTAATTTGTTCCTGTGCTCGTTCCAACTCCCAATTGGCTTGTGACGAAGGAAGCGCAAGCTGAAAATAGCCACGCAATGCTTGAAGAAATCTAACAAAACTAAGAGAAAATTCTTGTCTTTGTTTCCAGAGCAGAAGAATTCCCCCCCGAAAGGATCGGTGGTGGATGGGTAAAATGGCGACGGATTGCACTCCCCACGCCAACAGCAGCGGGTTCGCGTGTGGCAGAGCCGGATAGCTGGAGAAAAACATGCATTCCCGCCGGAGCAAAGCTTCCTGAAAGATTTCCGGAGTGGTGACACTCCCCAGTAGCTTGTCAGTTGGTGCACACACCATCGGTTCCGCCGTATGCTGATCCAGTTGCCGCAGGATTAAGACGGAGTCTGCTCCGGTGATCTCACGCGTATGATGAACGGCTGTTGCGGTGAAGTCACACGATTCCTCCAGAGCACCTAAAGTTCGAAGAAACTCTTCGAGTTGCTGCTGGTAATCCGTGGTTTTTAAATCCAGTTCTATTGGATGAGACACTTGGCTATCGCTTGGTTTACTTCCTCTGGCGCGCTCACATGCGGAAGGTGCCCGGAAGCTTGTAAACGAACTAAGGAGGCTTGGGGAATGTGTTCGGCCAGATACTGTCCGACTGCTACAGGAACGGCAACGTCATCGTCGGTTTGCAGAATATGACAAGGAGCCTGTATCCTGGCTAACTCTTCTCGATGGTCAGATTGAAAAATAGTACGCAGCACTGAGACAGCAATATCGGGCCGAATGGCCTGTAGGCTGGCAGCGTAGTGCTGAGCAAGCTCAGGCTGCTCGGGATTTTTCATGGCTTGCGGTGCAAAACCGCTGGCCCAGGCATAATAATTGCGGGAAACCTCCTGGAAAAGGGAGTCTACATCAGCCTGCTCAAACCCCCCGTAGTAGTCCTGATCATTCAAATAGCGCGGGGAAGCGCCAATCAAGACCAGGGAAGAAAAGGGTTTTCGGTCTAATAAGCAGGCTAATAGCCCGATCATTCCGCTCACGGAATGACCGATATAGATTGCGTTTTCTAATTCCAATGCCCGGCAGATTTCCACCAGATCGCTTGCATAGGCATACAAGGTGCTGTAGCGGCGCGGATTGTAGTTTTGTTCTTCTGGTCCTTTGCTGCCGGCTAGATTAAACAGAACTAGTTTACAGTAGGGAGCAAACGTTTCTACCTGGGCCTTCCAGATGCTTTGATCCGTCCCGAATCCATGGGCAAGAACCAACGTCTTTTCACCTTTGCCGGTGATATGGACGGAATGCCGTTCCAGTACGGAACCCATGACTACCGTTTCACCTTCTTAACTTGGCTTTGCAAATGCTCAATTCTTATATTTATCAAAAATATTTCAAAAAAATGAAAATTTTTACCTATGTACTAGCAAGGCTTAAGGGCTTATATTGAGATTATTAAGGATCATGGATTAATGTAATTTAGGCAATACAGAAATATTTTCGTGACGATTAGTTTTTCTGAATGGGAAATGCACGAAACAAAAACCAGAATTTTTATCGTGGAAGATGAGCCGTTGATCGCTGCCGATCTGGAGTGGCGGCTCCTGGAACTGGGATACCAAGTTCTGGCTGTTGCTTCTTCAGGGCGGGAAGCGATCGAAAATATTCGGAATACATCGCCAGATTTGGTTTTGATGGATATCAACATCGCTGGCGAGTTGGATGGGATTGAAACAGCCCAAGCAGTGCGCGCTTCCCTGGCAGTTCCTGTTGTGTTCCTGACCGCCTGCCGTGACCGGGAAACCATTCTGAGGGCCACCAACACAGATCCCTTTGGATATCTGGTAAAACCCATTAATGATGACAACCTGGTAAGTGCCATTGAAACGGCCATTTATAAACATGAAATGGAGCAGCGGCTCCGGCAGCGGGAAGCGTGGCTGAGCACTACCCTGCGGTGTGCCGCCGACGCTATTCTGGTGACCGACCGTGTGGGCCGGATCGAGTTCCTGAACGACCAGTGCCGCAAACTGCTTTCCTTGGAAAAGGAGAGCGTGAAAGCAAAGCTTCTCTCCGAAATCATTCCCCTGCGCTACAGAAATGGAAAGGGGCCCGTAGGCGACTTGGTTTCTTTGGCCATTCTTCATGGAGCCACGATGGATCTGGGTTCGGACTTAGTGTTGCCGCTTCCTTCTGGTGATATCCGGCAAATTGAAGGAGAAGTGGCCCTAAGCGAAGCTGACGGGGAAGTGATGGGAACCGTGTTTACCTTTCGGGATGTCACGTTGCGCAATGCCCAAGAGGAGCAAAACCGGCATGCTGCAAAAAACAGCGCCGTCACACGTTTTAGCAAATACTGTAAGCACAGAACTGACCGGGTTGTTAGGGGAGGCGCTGAACGATACGGAAGAAGCCTTGGGCTCCTTATCAGATAACGATGCCGGTCAGGCTTCTCTCCAAGCGGCAAAACAGCAGATAGAAGCGGCTGCTCGCCTTTCCGGCCAACTGGCCAGAATTAGTCAACGGCGCATTTCTTTTCCCGTGGCGTTTCGGCTAAATACCCTGATTACGAAGCTGTGCCAGGAGGCAGAAGCTTCAATTGCTTCCCCTGTGGAACTCACAACTGCTCTGGCACCGGAAGCCGGACAGGTGTATGCCGAGCCTGCTCGCACAGAACAGGTGCTTAGGGGCCTGCTGTGCTACGTGTTAGAGCATATCAAGCCCGGTGGCAAGGTCCAAGTCCGCACGAACCAGTTGGAAACTTCCAAGCGCGGACGTTTTCAGAAACAGGATCAATACGTCCAGTTGCACATTGATTGTACCGGCGTGGATGGCAGCATGGGTGAGGCGCAGCAAATGTTTGAACCTTCCCGGCGGAAAAATAGCAGCTTGGACTTGCGTTTATTCGAGGCGCATCGGCTGATGGAGGAAGTCAAAGGGTCGATTCAAGCGGAATCCGTAGCGGAAGGGGCTATGGTGTTTCGGATGTTGTTTCCTGATTCCCGAGACAATGCCGAGCGAGCACATTTGGCTGGCAGTTTTTTGGAAGAACGGCCCGGTATTCTTCTGGTGGAACAGGATACTGTGCTTCGCACTGCGCTCGGGGAACGCCTGGAAGCGGAAGGGTACGAGGTAATGGGATCTGCTTCTCCGGAGGAGGCTTTAACCTGGAGTGACTTGGCTGGTGGCCCTCTCTCTTTGGTGATTACCCCAGCCGAGAATGGAGAGATAAGCGGGGAGCAGTTATGGCGGGAACTGCAGACCAGCCATCCGGAAATCCAGGTAATTCTGGTGGAAGAAGGGGGAACAGAGCCGAAAAAACACCATGTTGCCCCGGGGGAGAGCCGCCCAGTGATTCAGCGGCCTTTCCGGGAACAAGACCTTCTCCGGCTGATTCGCAGTTTGCTGCCTTCCGGAGATCGGCAACCTGTGCCCCAAGGGCAAGAAATCAATTCATCACTTCATTGAAGAGCAATCTATTCTTATGTCACATCCCTCAGTGCTGATTGTTGACGATACTCTTCTGAACCGGAAGGTCCTTCAGATTAGGCTGGAAAAGGAAGGTTACCAGGTACAGGGAGCCGCCACGGCTGAAGAAGCGTGGGAAATGCTGCAAACGTTCCGGCCCAGCTTGATTTTGATGGACCTGGAACTGCCGCAAATGAGCGGGCTGGATTTGACCCGCATGATTCGTCGTAATCTCTCTTTGCAAACGATCCCTGTGATTGCTCTAAGTGCCCACACGGAAGGAGCCTACCGCGAGAAAGCACTGGAGGCCGGTTGCAATGAATATCTTGGCAAGCCCGTAGAGGCACGCCAGCTGTTGCAAATGTTGCGCTCCTACCCCGCAGGCGCTATGGCGGAGGAAAAGCCGCAAAGTCCGCCGCCTACCCGGGAAGCTCCTTTGGGGCGTCTGGCTCAATTGCGCCAGATGTTTCTTCAGGACTTTCGCCAGGAGTGCGAATCTTTACGCGCTCTTCCAGAAGGACAATTTGATAAGGACCGGTTGAGCAAAGATGTCCACCGTTGGATCGGGTGTGGCACACCGGCCGGCTTTCCTTCCTTATCCGTGCAAGCGCGCCGCATTGATGATGTATTGCCAGCCACAGCTTCCGAGCCAGAGCTTCGCGCTTACGTGGATCAGTTGCTTAGCTCGGTGCAGGAAGCTGCCTGACGTTATTTAGTGGTTTGCACCGGCACCAGCAAGCCTTGCTGGGGAATGGCTGCTCCGCCCAGCTTCACTTGCAGCGGTACATCACCGTTAGAAACATCGCTCGGCACCACCACATTGAACTGGTAAACGCCCACTAACCCTGGTGCGAAGCCGGAATAAAGCACCTGTGCTGTGGAAGAACCAAACTGAAACTGCACGGCGGTGGCAAGGGTGGTCTGGCCTGGTGCAATCTGGCCCGCGATTGAGATATTGCTAGCTGTGACCGGTCCAAACCCAGTTCCATAAAAGATCAAGGTTTCCCCCGGAACGGCTGGCGCGGCAGGCACTCCGGAAACAGCGCCATTGCTGACCACTGCCCCGCTAACAGCGTGAATCGCTTCCACATATTGTTTTCCACTGACATTGAAATTGGCTGGAGCCAGCAAGCCTGCGGCAAAAGGAGCCATGTTGAGCATGGCTGCGCTGCTGACTAATCCATTGGATGTGACGATTACAGGCACTTGCCCGCTGGAAGAAACATTTGCAGGTACCTGGATGTTGATTTGATTAGGGCTAATGTAATTGACGTAAGCAGACCGACCATTTACCGTAACGCTCACCCCGCCAAGAGAAGTGGGCGCAATACCATTGGTAAAATTGCTAGCAGCCCATGTTTGGGAAGTTGTGGCAAAGTTTGACCCATAGATTTCCAAATACGAACCTGCGGTAGCCGTGGAGTATGCGCCAAAACTGCTAGCCGTAATCAATCCGTTGGTGCTAATGGCAGGCGGCGGCAATGTATCCACCTGCTCGATGGAAGTAACTACAACATAGCCGGGAGGCACAGACAGAACTGGAGTTACTCCATCACTTGCTAGTAGTGGCAAAGCGGCAATCCGATCCATCACGGTAAGACCAGCGGTATTCGTAACCTTGCCAAATACAGTGAAGCCACCATTCTGGGTGTTCGAGGGGTTCAGGGCGGTAGAATTATTTGCCAAGTTAAAGAACCACTGCGTAGTAGCGCTGTCCGGGTCTGTGTCAAGCTTTGCCATTGCCAAGGTGCCGCGAGTGTTGAGAATGCTGTATTCGTTCTGGATCGGGCCATCCGAGGGAATCGCTACCTGTTGGTTATCTACCAGTTGGTAGCCGCCGCCTTGAATCACAAAGCCTTTTACGGAACGGTGAAAAATCGAGTTATTGTAAGAGCCGCGATTAACATACTTCAGAAAGTTCGCCACGGTGATGGGTGCTGTGTCTGGGTACAGCAATACGTCAATATCACCTTCGTTTGTGTGGAAGCGAACCGTCGGGCCTGTTACTGTTTGGGCCGAAAGAGTAAGCGCCAACGCCAAAGGAACAAACAAAACGGGAGAAAGCTTAGGGAAGGTCAAACCGAATTTTACCCCAAGCATTTTGGCAACGCGCCAAGCTGAGGTACTTAACTTGGGTACCAGTAACTCTTCCTCCATTACAAATCAAGTAAAAATCGAGTAAAAAACCTATTTCCTAAGGAATTATTAGGTAAAATTTTAACTAAGCAATTGTCTGAAGAAGTTCTAAGTTGGCCCTTGTGTGCTAAATCTTTTCTCCGCCCTTCTTTCCCCCTCTGATGATTCGGCTACTCCTTTGACAACCGCCACTTCCAACTGGTCTTGGAAGAATGGTCGTTCTCATTTTTTTGCACGCCGCCACTGGTTTGAACTTCATGACCAGCCATGGTGCCCCAACATCATTCGTGAATCTCTTACGGAATGGCTACGCGCACTTTCGTATCAATTCAAGATGCACGAAGCCTTGGCGCCCCTACTGCAAAAACTCATGCGCGATTCACGAACCACACAGATGGTTGATCTTTGCTCCGGTGGTGGCGGTCCCCTCCTCCCCTTGGAGCAGTCTATGGAAGCGATCGGGCAGCCTGTTTCCATCACAGTGACGGATAAGTTCCCGAACCGCGAAGCTTTCACGCAACTGGAGCAAAGCACGAAGGGAAAGATCAAGGCATGTTTCACTCCTGTGGATGCCACAAGCGTTCCGCGCGACCTTCCAGGCATGCGGACCTTGTTCAACTCCTTTCACCATTTCCGGCCGAACGAAGCGCGCTCCATCTTGGCGGATGCCTACCACTCCCGACAACCAATTGCGATTTTTGAGATTACCGAGCGTACATTCGTGAAAACGCTGCTTTGTCCTTTTGCAACGTTCCTGGCGGTTCTCTGGCTCATGCCTCAGATGCGGCCTATGCGGCTGAGTTGGTGGCTATTGACCTATGTAGTGCCGCTTCTGCCTATCACGATTGCATGGGACGGGCTGGTGTCACATTTGCGCAGCTATTCTTTGGAAGAGATGCAGCACCTCACCAGCGGAATAGCAGATGCTTCCTATGGCTGGTCCACTAACCGCTTCGAGCTTCCCGATTCCACCATGCAAATTACCTCTCTCGTTGGAAAGCCCATTTACAACCCTGCATAAAGAAGACAACCTCTCTTTTGAAAAAAGCCGTTTCACGCCATCGCTTTTTTCACGATCTCGGCAAGTTGCAATGAGGTATATGGCTTTTGAAGAAAACCGGAAAAGTCATCGCCCGCTAACCGCTGAACAGCTTCCGATTCATTAAACCCACTGGTCAAGATTATAGGGATATAAGGACGGATTCTGCGAAAGTGTCGCAATGCTTCTTCTCCGCTCATTACCGGCATTGTTAAATCCAGCAGCACGAGTGAAATTTCCGAATCGGCTTGCGTCAGCATCTCAATGCCTTCCAGACCGTTATGCGCCAGCAATACATGATAGCCGTAACGCCGCAAGGTGCTGGCCGTAGTATTACGTACAACGTCTTCATCATCCACCACCAGCACTGTTCCGGAACCATGAAGGTTTTTGGATAGAGTTGATTTTTGAGTTTCTTTCTTTTCGCCTTGCCAAGCAGGCAAGTAAACCTTGAAGGTGCTTCCTAAGCCAAGCTCGCTATACACTTTCAGCGTGCCTTTATGTCCGCGTATAATTCCAAGCGCTGCAGCAAGGCCGAGACCCCTACCCGTGAACTTAGTAGTGAAAAATGGATCAAAGATCTGAGCCTTGGTTTGCTCACTCATTCCGCAGCCATTGTCCTGCACTTCCACATAGACATACTGGCCCGGTTTCAATTCATCATTTAAGAAACCAGCAATAATATCCTGTTCTTCCAGCGTCTGGGTGCCTGTGGTTACTTGCACAATTCCGGGTTTCTCCCCGATGGCTTCCGCTGCATTGATCACCAGGTTCATCATGAGTTGCTGCATTTGCGTAGGGTCCGCCTCCACATAAGGCAAGTCTTGCCGCAAATGCATTTGAAGTTGTACCGTGCGGGGAACAGAGGCCTTTACCAAGCTCTGTGTTTCTTGCATCAGTTGGGAAAGGTTGAGTGGCTTAATCACAAAACGGCCTTTGCCGGAATAAGCCAGAAGTTGCTTGGTTAAAGCAGCAGCGCGCTCACTGGCCATCAGCACATCTTCCAGTTGAGGGCGAGCCAGATTGTCGGAAGCCAGCAGGTCCAGAGCTAGGCTGGTATTGCCCATGATGCCAGTTAGCAGATTGTTGAAGTCATGCGCAACTCCGCCAGCCAACACTCCCAGGCTCTCCAGTTTTTGTTTTTGCCGAAGTTTGTCTTGTAGCTTTGCGGTTTCAGCCTGCGTCTGCTTTTGTTCCGTGATGTCGAATTCAGAAAGCGAAAGAAATCTCTGCTCGCCGTCCTGATGGAGGTTTACTCGTAACCAGGAAGGAAACGTGGAATGGTCTTTCCGTAAACCGGAAAACTCCCCTTCCCAGAACTTTTCTCGTAACGAAAGCTCCCGAAGCATCTCCAGGATGTTCTGCTGTTCTTCCGGTGTGCCGGCGAATACTTCAGAGAGATTTTTCCCAATCAGTTCTTCTTCCCGGTACCCGTGTAGCGCAGCCATGGAAGGGTTTGTCATTTGAATTTCCCCCTCCTCAAACGACACCAGAGCAAAGCCTTGTTTTACACTGCGAACCACAAATTCCAAACGACGGCGCAACTCTTCTGACCGTAGCCGTTCGGTGATGTCTTGCAGCACATAGAGTTGCCCAAATCCGGGAACTGCTTTTGTGGAACGCTCAATCACGCGGCCATCAGGAAGCTTTTGTATGTCATGATCCACCGTTGCATGGCCGGGCCAGTCCACCGGCAGAATCCTACCGTCATGGCCAGCAGTGCCTAAAATTTCTCTTGCCGCCAGGTTCTGCGTCAACGGCAAACCGGATTGGTTCACCAGCAGAATGCCTTCTGAAACAGATTCCAACACCGCCTGCAAGACCCCGTGTTTCTCTTCCAGAAGCGCTTTTTCGCGCCGCAGTGCTTCCGTTCTTTCCGGCATGGAAACGAACTCTGCTACTTGTGGGATCAACACCAGTGCTGTTACCACAGAGGTCAATGCAGTGCCCGCGTTCCAGAATCCTTTCAGCCAATAGATGGGTCGCCAGATGGAAACAATGTCCATCACATGTCCTGCTCCGCAAAATGCAATAAAGAGACCGAACAAGAGCAGAAGGGGCCGGACTGGCACACTGTTCTTGCGTTTGGTGGCAACTACAAACAAAGCTGCCGGAATTGAGTAGTAAGACAGCGCCACTAACGAATCTGTGATCACATGCAACCAGATCAACCTCTGGTTCCACATCATGCACATTCCGTGAGGCGCAAACACTGAATGCAACATTTTCCACATTGTTGCACGTGAAATTGCTGCACATTGTTACTTAGAAAAACTCGGCCAGTTGTTCGTTCACAGCAAAAATCCTGCGTAATTCATGAGAAATAACAAGAGTTAACGTAGCGCGGCATGGTAGTGTGCGGGCAGGAGATCCATATGTGCAGCGCCGCGCAGGCACTCGCTACCAGTAGCAAATCGCGAACGGCAACAGCATTGAATCAGAGTGAAGGCAAAAAGTCGGCCCGTCGACATGCGCTTAAGCATGGCCTTGCTTCCGGCCAGGTTGTGATCACAGGGGAAAGTCAGAAAGAGTTTGAAAGATGGGAGTCTGCTTTGGTGTCGCAGTATCAGCCTGCTCATCCCACCGAGATGATGCTGGTGCAGGAGATTGCTCGCCACTATTGGCTGGCACAACGGGCCATCCGTCTCCAGAATGAAGCATGGGAACAGGCAGACGGGGAAGTACCCAAATCATTACCGATTTTGATTCGTTACCAGACCACCAATGAACGTGCTTTCCACCAAGCTATGGCTGCTTTTGCCACTCTTCGCCGTGAAGAAGCAAAGATAAATGGCGTGAGTGGTTCCAGTGCACAGAAGCGGGAAGAGCAGTTGATCGCGGAAATGTTTACTGGCCTCATGATGAGCCCGATCCCGGATCGGAATCCGTTTTCCCACCGTCCGCCGGGTTCCTCGGAACCTGGACTGAATCCCTGGAGCGCCCCGGCGGGCTTTGATAACGCTTCGTGATTCCCTGGAATGGGAGATCGCACAGAGCATTGTTTCCGGAATATTGCCATTAGTGATGCAATTTTTGAAACAATGCTTAGCATTTTGTCGTCAGATTAAGAAATGGCAAGCGGCAAACACGGTCCGGCTTGGTTTTCTGTTCGAGTGCTTTTTTTTACGGTTTGCAGTGTATTGCTGGCTGGTAAGGCAGCATGGGCGCAAACTACGGATGATTTCTATGACGACAGCGTGTTGCAGGAAGTTCAACTCACCATGGACCCCGCAGACTGGGCCACGCTGCTTGCGAACTATACGCAAAACACGCGTTATCCGGTTAGTTTTCAGTGGAGAAATACCACGGTAACTCAGTCTGGCATTCGCGCACGGGGTAGCGGAAGCCGTAATCCGATTAAGCCTGGTCTTGAGGTTGACTTTGATTACTACGTTTCCAAGCAATCGTTCTTAGGCAATTCCACCGTTTACATGAAAAACCTATCGGAGGAGCCTTCCATGCTGACGGAGCGGTTGAGCATGAAAATGTTTCGCCGCATGGGTTTGCCTGCTCCCCGTGAAGCTCATGTCAAGGTGTACTTAAACGGATCTTACCTGGGTTTGTTCTTACTTGTGGAATCCATTGACACTTCTTACGTGCAGCGAAACCTCGGAAACAACAACGGCACCATCTATGAGTATGACTACGATGACTCCTACCATTTCGAGGATTTAGGGAGTGATCCCACGTTGTACACGCCAACCATATTCAGCCCCAGCCCTAAGAAAGATCCGAATCCGCAACTGCTTGCCAGCATGATTCAGGCAATCAACCAATCCTCAGATAGTAATTTTCTAAGCGCTGTCTCCCAATACTGTGACCCGCGGCTTTTTATGGCGCATGTGGCGATGGAAGATTTCCTGACGGAAGAGGATGGCATGGTGAGCGATGCCGGAATGGAAAACTTCTATGTGTACCGAAGGGGAGACAAGGACTTTATGCAGTTCTTGGCCTGGGACAAGGATTACACCTTCCACAATTTAATGCGGCAGATTAGCTGGAATACGGATACCAATGTGTTTACGCGCAGAGGCATGGCAAACTCCGATCTGCGAAATGCGTATCTGGATACATTGGCCAATGCAGCCGCAGCGGCAGGGAATGGAACCACGGGTTGGCTATATCAGGAAGCCCAACGGGAATATCAGCAGATTGAGCAAGCCGCTCTGGATGACCCTATTAAACAATGTGGAACTCATACCTGCACCCAAGATGAGTTTGAGGCGGATGTACAGGTTGTTTTGCAATTTGCCCAATATCGAGCCCAGGCAGTCCTTCAGCAACTACAGACACTCCGTGGGGGCTCTGCCACAAGCGGGCAATTCACCATTAGTCCCGGTAACATTGTTTCCTCGGCTCCTGGTCAGGATGCTATTGCTCCAGGCGGGCTGGTGACCTATAGTGGCAACCTCCAGCTACAAGGAACCACAAGCGCCAGCAGCACTTTTCCTTTGGCTACTTCGTTGGGTGGCGTCAGCATCTTAGTAAATAATGTTGCTGTGCCACTGCTTTCCGTCTCTTCCATAGGCGCTACCTTTCAGCTTCCTTGGGACGTTATACCAGGCACGGTTGGCGTTCAGATCACCAACGGAACGGGCCAGAGTAACTGGCTTACTGTGCGAACGCCCCCCAGTGCACCCGGCATTTTCAGCGTGACCCATGCGGATGGCTCCGCAGTGTCTACCAGTAAACCAGCCCAATCGGGAGAAACGGTTGTGATCTACGCTACTGGCTTAGGAGCAGTACAAACTGCACAGACTTCCGGCGTGCCGTCCACTTCCGTAGTTTCCCTTACCCAAACTGCCAGTGTTTTGGGAGGAAGTTCCTCGAATCAGGTGGTGTTTTCCGGGCTGCTTCCAGGGTTTATCGGCTTGTACCAAGTAAATGTGCAACTGGGGACTTTAAATGGAACTGGGGATGCGCTTGCTTTACGTGTTAACGATCAGGGTAGTGCAAATGTTTCCATAACGCAGTAATCTGCGCCTGAGACTTGCATTCTATGTTAACAATGTGTTAATTTAACCGCGTTGCAATCCCCACAACTTAGTCGGCGCACCTTTTTAGGTGTCTTGTCTGCGGCTTCTCTGTGCCGGGCTGCGACTACTTCTAGCCGTACACCCTATTTGCAAAATATTACGAATAGCCAAGCTACGGTGGTATGGACGAGCGAAACTGCCGGCAAGGTTACGGTGGAATACGGTCCGAAAGGTGCGTTTAATCTCACTCAGACCGCCACCACACAGACTCTGCTCCCGGCTGATACCCAGCTTACTAATACTGTCTACCAGTACTCTGCTACACTCCCGAAACTCCAAGCTGGGCAACAATATTCCTACCGCGTCTCCTTAGATGGACAAATCGTTAGCACGGGAACTGCGCAAAGCTTTATCACTCCCCAAGCCGGTGCAGCCTCCTTCCGCTTTTTAGCGTTTGGGGATAGCGGCGAAGGTTGCGCGGAACAGTTTCAGCTTGCCCAAATGATGGCCCAGGAAAATGTCGACTTTGCCCTCCACACCGGTGACATTGCCTACCCCCTTGGTAGCTATCAGAATTACCAGTCCTTATACTTTGATGCTTATCGTGACCTGATGCAGAAGGTCTCCTTCTTTCCCTGCGCCGGGAATCACGATATGTATTTTCAAGGCGGCGCTGCGTACCGTACGGTACACGCGCTACCCACGCAAGGCGTGCCGGATGTGGATGCCGGATACTATTACTCTTTTGATTGGGCCAATGCCCACTTCTACTCCCTAGATTCCAACTGTTTAGCGGAAGATGACAATGGCGTTCTGGCTGACCGTGCAGTTCGTATGTTGAAGTGGCTGGAACAGCAACTCCAACAAGCACGGTTATTCTGGCGGATTCCTTTCTTCCACCATAGCCCCTATGCCGTGGGAGAGCATGACCAGGAAGTAATTCCTGCGTTGGTCCGCAAGTACATTGTTCCGTTGCTGGATAAGTATGGAGTGCCCTTTATTCTGGCTGGCCATGAGCATAGTTATCAGCGCACGGTTCCTCTGCGGGGAGGCAATAATACGCCTGCCAGCAACGGTGCGGTTTACATCACTTCTGGCGGTGGCGGTGGAACGCTTTGTCAATACGCCACGAAGCCCTGGGTAGCCGCCGGTCAGGCTGCAAACCACTACCTGACGGTGAATGTGCAAGGAACCACCCTGCAATTAAGCAGTTTGCTGTTGAATGGCGGAGTTCTAGAACCGCGTCATCATCAATCCTGCTCCTGGCCTCCGGGAAAAACCTGTATTAGATGCTGCTTCCGGGCAGGCCCGCGTGGCCGCTGGCGGCCAGATCAGTATTTTTGGGTGGCAAATGGCAGATTCATCAATTACCCCCACTAATTACCCTTTGCCTACCACTCTGGGCGGTGCCACCGTGACGGTGAATGGTCGTGCACTGCCGTTGATTTATGTTTCCCCCACGCAGATCAATGCTCAACTTCCCGGTGATCTGACGGGTGATGTGACTTTGCAAGTGTCTACTGCGGCAGGGGTAGTTTCGTCCACTATCACGATTTCCAGTGTTGCTCCTGCGCTCTATCCCTCTGCCGTGCGCCACATGGACGGAGTGCCTGTGAATCCCGCTCGGCCTGCTTATGCGGGAGAAGACTTGCTGGTCTACCTCACTGGTTTGGGAAAAACGCAAGATGGCGCGCAACCCTCGCCAAGTGGCGTTGTGCCGGTGAATGCAAATATTTCGCTGAGCCTTTCCGGCCTGAACTTGGATGTTCGGCGTGCTGGACTGATAGCGGGAACGGCAGGGCTTGACCAATTAGTTTTTACAGTTCCTGCCGGCTTCTCCGATGGTCAGTATTGGATTCAGGTCACAGCGGACAAAATGACCAGCAACAAAAGTAGTTTCCCCGTGGTCGGATTGCCTGACTCGATCGCAGGCAACCGCTTGCAATAAGGTTTATACCGCAATTGGTTTTTTAGCTGGTTTTTCTTCCATAGCTTCGAGGTGCTTTTCCTCTAGCCCGATTTCTACCCGTTCCCGCTTTAGTTCCAATCGGACACGTCCAAACAAGCTCATATAGAAATTGGCGACCCAAACCAACGAAAATCCGGCTACCACATAGCCGCGCCAATCCTCATACAGCAAGTGAAAGTGGCTGAAGAAAAGAAAAACGGCTGCCACGTAATGACTGAAGCAGTATTCACACGTGAACAGATAAAAGAACTTTCGCTTGTAGATTTTGTTGCAGGTTTTGCTAATGGTAGCGCACCAGTCTCGCGGTTCCCGGAACACTTCTTCATGCGTTACAGTCCAGGCAATACAAGCAATTGGAATCGCCAATATAAACAAAGTGAAAATTTGTTGTGACATGCTAAAAATGCATCAGGACTGAGCTGCGGAGTGCTGTTTCCAAACTACGTTCAGGAGCCAATCTCCAAATACTTGAGTGCGGCGCCGAACACCAGGCAATTTCGCTAAGTAGATTGCTCTCCACATGAGCCAGGCAGGAAAGCCAGAAAAGTTGTGGCCATAAATGCGTGCTACGCCCGTCTGCTTTCCGACTACTGCTAACTCACCAATTGGCACGTATTCAAATATCTTCGGAGCTTGCCCGCGCAAAACTCGGGCAATGTTGTTTGCTACATGCACGCCCTCGCGAGTAGCATTCTGGGCGGTAGGCGCATAGGTTTTGCCTTCGCTGGAAGGAATTTCCGCGCAATCCCCAATGGCCCAAACGCCTGGTCTTCCTGGTACCGCTAAACAGCCGTCTACGGCTAAGCCATGCTGTTTTCCTTTGGGAGCATCCAGCTTCTGCACCAGCGTATTTGGTTGGATTCCCGCAGTCCAGATCAGAGTGGAGCAGGGAATCACTTCCCCATTTTCCAACTCCACGGAATCCGGCGTTGCGCTCTTGATTCCACATTTCAAAATCACGCGAACACCGCTTTTTTCCAGTTCCTTTTGGGAGTAGCTGGCCAAGTCCGGAGTCACTTCATTCATCAGCCGATCCAGCGGTTCCACCAGAATGGTCTGGATCTGGTCGCGGCCTGGATGGTTCATCCGTGCCGCCTGGTCACGAAGCAGATGGTTCAGCGCGGCAATTGTTTCAACACCCGTGTACCCGCCGCCTGCTACCAGGAACGTCAGTTGAGGAGCGCGTTTTGCCGGGTCTGTTTCCGTTTCTGTGTTTTTCAGCATGGCCAGTGCGCGGCGCCACGCATGCTCAGCATCTTCCTTGCTTTTCATTGTGATGGCGTGGTCTTCCACACCGGGAATGTGATGGAAGTTTGCGCTGGACCCTAACGCAATCACCAGTTGATCGGCAACAATCGGTTCTTCCGGTTTGCCTTGCAGAGCCACCGTTCGCAGATGGAGATCAATGCTTTCCACCCGCCCCTGAATGAAATGGACGCGTGAGGGTAACCGCTTCATCGGATTCGTGATGTGCTCGCTTTGCACATCGCCGCCTGCTACCTCGGTCAGCATGGGAGTGAACAACATATGATCACGCTCATCAATCACCGTGATCATGTTTTGGCCATTGTCCGGCAGCAATCGCGCGCATCGCACGGCAGCATCCCATCCCCCAAAGCCGCCTCCCACAATCACAATATGCCCGCCTGCGGTTTTTGGCTGCTTCTGCTGGGTTCGTTGGCGTTGAACAGCTTGCCAGCCTAAAAATGCTCCTGCGGCAACTCCACCCGCCCAAGCCATTGTTTGCCAGCTCTTTCTAGTCATTAGTAAGTCAACTCCTCCGCCATGTCAGGTGTTATTATGCACGGCGACAACAATTGTGAGGTAACGAACTTTTACCTTCCCTTCTTACAATAGAAGAAAGGAAACGCAGCAATGTCTTTACGGGAGGAACCAGGGTGGCCGTCCCATGCTCTTGGCACGGAAGTGTTTGCCGGAGAAGGAGAAATGGCGCATCAAATGCGCTCAACAAACTGGGCAGAAACGGCGTTAGGCGCGACGGAAACCTGGCCAGAAACGTTGCGCTCTGCACTTCGAATTTGCCTGGAATCGCGTTTTCCGATGGAAATCTGGTGGGGCCCAGAGTATTTCCGCTTTTGCAATGACGCGTTTCAGCCTTTTCTGAGTGCTCCTAAATATGCTCAATTCCTTGGTTGCCCCGGACGGGAATGTTGGCCAGAATCATGGACGGTAATTGGCCCTCTGTTGGAAGAGGTTCGAGCTACCGGCAAGGCAAGCTGGTTCGAAAATTTCCCGCTGACACTGAATCGGAATGGCGTGGAAGAACAGTGCTATTTCACGTTCTCTTACAGCCCGATACGCAAAGAAAGCGGCGAAGTAGGAGGCGTATTTTGCGCCTGTTTAGATGTCACAAGACGAAATGATATCAATCAGCTTCTCCGGGAACGGGCACGACTCTCAGCTCTCGGCGCAGATATCGGATTTGCTCTTACGCAAGGCCAATCCTTACAGGAAATGTTAGGAATGTGCACCGACGTGATTGTGAAACGCTTGGATTGTGCCTTTGCTCGTATTTGGACTGCGAATCTAAAAGAACAGGTGCTAGAACTTCAGGCCAGCAGCGGGATGTATACGCATCTGAATGGTCCTCATAGCAGGGTTCCTATTGGAAAATACAAAATCGGTGCAATCGCTGCCACGCGGGAGCCGCATCTCACAAACGATGTGGTGCATGATCCGGCAGTTAGCAATCAAGACTGGGCGCACCGGGAAAAGCTAATTGCTTTTGCTGGGTATCCACTCATTATTGACAATCGGTTGGTTGGCGTAGTTGCATTGTTCTCACGGCACCAGTTAGGCCCGGAAGTTCTGCAGGCTTTGGAAACAATTGCCAACAGTATTGCTTTAGGTATTGAACGTAAGCAAAATGACGCGGCTCTACGCCAGGGGGAAGTACGGAAAGCAGCCATTCTGAATACTGCACTGGACTGTTTTATCACGGTGGATCAGGAAAGCCGCATCTTGGAATTCAACCCAGCTGCGGAAGCTACATTCGGGTACCGACGGGAACAGGTAATTGGCAAACCAATGCCGGAGCTGATTATGCCTCCCGAATTCCGCCAGGCACATTGGCAGGGCGTAAAACATTACCTCCAAACAGGTGAAGCGAAAATCCTAGGCAAACGTTTGGAATTGGAAGCTATAGATTTTACTGGCAGAAAGTTTCCCATTGAGTTAGCTGTTACACGGATTCCCGTGGAAGGGGCAGCGCTATTCACCGCCACGATACGGGACATCACTACTCGCAAAGAAGCTGAACAAGAATTATTGCGTGCAAAGAGGACGCAGAAAAGGCAAACCAAGCCAAAAGCCAGTTCCTGGCCAGCATGAGCCATGAGCTTCGCACTCCTTTGAACGCCATTATTGGCTATAGCGAGATGTTGCAGGAGGAAGTGCAGTCGCTCGGTGCGGAGCAAATCGCTCCTGATTTAGAGCGCATCCGAGGAGCAGGAAGACATTTGCTTTCCCTGATTAATGATGTCCTGGACCTCTCCAAAATCGAAGCCGGGAAGATGGACCTGTTCCTGGAAGATTTAGAGGTTCCTCTGTTGCTGCAGGATGTAGCGGACACTGTTCGTCCCCTGATGGAAAAGAACGGAAATCATCTGGAAGTGGTACTGGAAGCTGGTTTAGGAGAGATTCGACCGCAGACTTGACCAAAGTGCGCCAGAGCCTGTTCAACCTTCTTTCCAACGCAGCAAAGTTCACTAAGCAAGGCAAAGTGCAGCTTTCCGCGACACGCACCTCAGACGGTTTCTTTCTGTTTCGAATTCAGGATTCCGGCATCGGCATGGAAACCGAACAGCTTCATCACCTGTTTGAGCCTTTTCACCAGGCCGAAGCAAGCACCACACGTAAATTTGGGGGAACCGGGCTGGGATTAGCTCTGACCAGGCGGTTCTGCCGCTTAATGGGTGGCGATGTTTATGTGGAGAGCGCACCGGGCATGGGCAGTACGTTTACTATACGTCTTCCGCAAGATGTCTCTCGTGACATTAAACCATCCGAAGGGAATGGAGCCGCGCGAATCGAGGTAAGTGGAATCCCCCATCGTGGCACAGTGCTGGTGATTGATGATGATCCCGCAGCGCTGGATTTGCTTCAGCGAATGTTAGCACGCGAAGGGTTTCAATCACTTCTGGCAAGCAATGGAGAACAAGGCTTGCAAATGGCGCGGGAACACCATCCCTGTGCCATCACTCTGGATGTCATGATGCCGAAAATGGATGGCTGGACGGTTTTGAGCAAGCTGAAAGTCGATCCGGAATTGAGCGACATTCCCGTTGTGCTGTTGACCATGGTGGACGATAAGAACCTGGGCTATGCTCTGGGAGCTTCCGCGTATCTGACAAAACCGGTAACGCGGGAACAACTTACCGCAGTACTAGCGAAACATCAGTGCGGCACGCCGCCTTGTTCCGTCTTGATTATTGACGATGATCAGGATGCGCGGCGGCTGGCACGTTCCTTATTTGAAAAGGAAGGATGGGCCATTTCGGAAGCAGGAAACGGCAGAGAAGGGCTGGCACAAATGGAGCAGTACAAACCAGACTTGATTCTGCTGGATCTTATGATGCCCACCATGAACGGATTTGAATTTTCTGTGGAACTGAGCCGTCATCCCTTCTGGTCCAAAATTCCTATTATTGTACTAACAGCAAAAGACTTAACTTTAGAGGATCGTGTTCGTTTGAACGGTCAGGTAGAAGCAGTATTGAAAAAGGGCGCTTACGGCAAGGCAGAACTCCTGGAAGAGGTAAGACGCGCCGTTGCTTCCTGTGCTGTCTAAGTTTCCGTTGTGGCGTGGGAAGAAACTGACGTAACTCTAGTTCTTTGACACCAAAAGCGAATCTAAGGATCAGAACATGAAAATTATCACTTTAGTGAACAGGAAAAATTTGAATTTAGTGATAGATATTACCAAAAATCAAGTAAGAAGTGATCTGATTCACATTCGGGAAAGAAGATCATCATCTTTGTAGCTGCTTCTTACCTTGCTTCTGTGGTGTTCTAATAGGTAAGTTACTGCCAAGTTACGAATGCACGATCTTGCAAGCACATACGACCAAAAAATGAAGCAACATCTGTTGATTACGGGTGGTGCTGGTTTCATTGGTTCGCACGTAGCGCAGCGAGATGATCAGGCACGGATATCACAGTCCGCGTGCTGGATAATCTAACGCCTCAAGTTCATGGTCCGGGAAGAAAACGACCTGACTATCTCCATGAAGACGTCGGAACTGATTGTTGGCGATATCCGCGATGAGGCGGCGGTCAAGCGCGCTCTAAAAGGTATTGACGCGGTGTACCACTTTGTTGCTTCAGTGGGTGTCGGTCAAAGCATGTACCAGATTGCCGGATTACACCAGCGTGAATAACCTGGGTACCGCTACACTGCTGCAAATCCTTACGGAAAAACCGGTAAGCCGATTGATTGTGGCCTCCAGCATGAGCGTTTATGGCGAAGGACTGTATCGTGCCGCGGATGGGAGCATTCGCGCGGCAGTGGACCGCTCCATTGAGCAATTGCGTGCTGGTGACTGGGAAATCCGGGATGAAACAGGCGAAACACTGACACCCCGTGCCTACTCCGGAAACCAAAACTCCTTGCCTTTCTTCGGTCTATGCGCTTTCCAAATACGATCAGGAGCGGCTTTGCCTGATGGTGGGCCGTGCGTATGGGATGCCCGCCGTGGCGCTGCGCTTTCTTCAATGTTTATGGGCCGCATCAGGCCCTTTCGAACCCTTATACCGGCGTACTGAGTAACTTCGCTTCACGGCTTCTGAATGGGCAGCGTCCGGTTATTTTTGAAGATGGCCTGCAAAAACGCGATCTAGTGAGTGTGCAAGATATTGCCCGCGCATGCCGCTTGCTTTGGAGACTGCCGGAAGCGGCCGGACAGGTCTTCAACATCGGCACGGGCCAGACCGTTCACCATTCGCGAAGTGGCGGAACGCATGGCGCATGTGCTAGGAAAACCGCATCTGGATCCGGAGATCAAAGGCAAGTACCGGCCGGCGACATCCGGCATTGTTTCGCGGATATTAGCTCTGCGCTTGCCGCGTTCTAGGTTATCGGCCCACTGTTTCTCTGGAAGACGGAATCGAGAATCTTGCGGATTGGCTGGATGGACAGGTCGCGATCGACCGCGGTCCCGAAGCACGCGCGGAACTGGCGGCGCGCGGACTGATGGTATGAGCTCATGTCCTGATCACGGGCGGAGCAGGCTTTATCGGCTCGAACCTGGCTCACCGATTACTTTCCGCAGGGCAAGCATGTTTTTATTCTGGACAATTTGAGCCGTCAAGGGGTTGAAAGTCAATCTTAGGAGGCTGAGTGCAGAATTCCGCGATCGCTCCTTTTGAACAGGACGATATGTCCAAAGCGCCTGGCCTCGCGCCGTTGACTCGTAATGCCAGCGAAGTCTATCATTTCGCGGCGCAAGTAGCTGTCACCACCAGTCTGGATCAGCCCGTAATCGACTTCGAGACAAATGTGCGCGGAACGTTCAACCTGCTGGAAGCGCTGCGCGCTCGCGCCGGATCCTCCGCCGCTTGCTTTCACTTCCACCAATAAAGTGTATGGATCGCTGGATGACATGTCCATGCGAGTGGCATTCGCAAGCGGTATCAACCCGGCGATGAACCGGGCCGCTGGGAGTTTCCGAAGCACGTCCGCTGGATTTCCATACGCCGTATGGCTGTTCAAAAGGGGCGGCAGATCAGTATGTGCTGGATTATGCGCGCAGTTTCCGCTGCCCGCGACGTGGTATTTCGCATGAGTTGTATCTATGGACCGCGTCAGTGCGGAAATGAAGATCAGGGCTGGGTGGCGCATTTCCTGATGCGAGCGCTGGCCGGCGAGCACATCACCATTTATGGCGATGGCATGCAAGTGCGCGATATTTTGTTTGTCGATGATCTTCTGGATGCCTTTCGGCTGGCCATGTCCGCATATGACCCGTCACAGCGGGACAAGCCTTTAACATCGGCGGAGGCCCCGCGCACACCATTAGCTTGCTGGAGCTGCTCGATCTGATGGCGGATCTGCAAGGTGCGAGGCCGGATGTCCAGTTCGCCCCGTGGCGCAAGGCGACCAGCGTTATTACGTTTCCGATACCCGGAAGTTTCGGCAGGCAACCGGCTGGCAGTCCAGCGGTTAGCGCACCCGAAGGCGGTGTCGCCGCCTGCATCAATGGCTGGCTGCCACTCATCAACCCCATGCGATACTTACTGCTCAATCCTAACTGGAGCTTTGAGGGCAGCATTTATTTCGGATGCCGGGAACCGCATCTTCCGCTGGAATACGGCTATTCAAAGGCGCTGCTGGAGCGTGCCGGCCATGAAGTGCTGTTTGTCGGATGGGCAGATCGTATGCGCTCTCTCCGGAAGACATTCGGGAACGTGTTGCCGATTTCCGGCCAGATTTCACGGTGGTCACCACCGCGCCGAGTTATTTGTTCTGGCGATGCGCGCCTCCGGAACTGCGGGTTCCTTTGGAAACGCTTGCGTAACGTCCGCGATATTGCGGGCACGCACTGTTGTCGTGGGCCCTCATGCGTCCACCACCCCGCGAGCCACCGCGCGCAAGCTCGAATCCGATTATGTAATGCGTGGGC
This sequence comes from Bryobacterales bacterium, assembly GCA_963791675.1. Classification (GTDB taxonomy): domain Bacteria; phylum Acidobacteriota; class Terriglobia; order Bryobacterales; family Bryobacteraceae; genus JALYXI01. Next base: position 74,498 of record CAWBTD010000022.1, on the reverse strand, counting down.
GAATGCGAGGAGATTCTGCCCCGGCTTGCTATGCGGCGACCGCCGCGCTTTTGCCGGCCGCCCCCATGCCGTGCGACATGTCGGCGCTTGCCCGCGCTCACGTGGCCGGATGCCACGATCGCCCGCCACGCTCATCATCACCATCGCTTTGATGCCGAGCCGCAAGGACCGGGCGCGGAGATGGAAACCTCGCGCGGCTGTCCGTATCACTGCACCTTTTGCGCGAAAGATAATTTCCGCAACAACTTCCGCCGCCGGCCACTGCCCGTGATTCTGGAAGAACTAGATGGGCTGATTGCGCAAGGCGTTGAGTACGTTTACTTCATTGATGAAATTTTTCTGCCGAACAAAGAACTGCTGGAAGCCTGGCGCAGCGCACAGTCAAGTTCGGCATGCAGACGCGATCGATCTATGGAATGAGCCGATGCTGGATTTGCTGGGCCGCGCCGGTTGTGTTTCCATTGAAGCGGGCGTGGAAAGCATCACCGTGGAAGGCCGCAAGATTCTGGACAAGAACTGCAAGCTCTCCACGGATGATCTGGCTTCGCGCCTGATTTATGCCAAAGCACGCGTTCCGTTTGTGCAGGCAAATCTGCTGGAATCCCAGCATGATGACCCTGCGGAAGTGAAAGCGTGGCGCGAACATCTGATTGCTTCGGGCGTATGGGCGAATGAGCCGGTGCCGTTGTTTCCCTATCCCGGTTCGCCCGACTATACGCGCCGTTGGGGCACGCCGGATGACCGCGCCTGGGAGCGCGCGCACGAATTCTATCTGGGCTCTTTCGACTCCGTTCAGCGATGTGCAGGAGCAGCGCCCGCTCCGCTCGATTGAAATCGAGCGATGAGGGTCTTGCTCACAACCGACACCATAGGCGGTGTCTGGACCTTTGCGCTCGAGCTTGCGCGCTCTCTGAACAGCCGAAGTGATCACTGGCCACTCATGGGACGCGAATTGACCTGCAGCGCAGCAAGAGGAAGCAGCGCGCATTTCATGTGGAAGAAAGCCCTTACAAGTTGGAATGGATGCCGGAGCCTTGGGACGATGTCGATCGCTCGCGGGGAGTGGCTGCTTTCACTTGGAGGCAACGTTTTCAGCCCGATGTGGTTCATTTGAATTCGCTGGTGCACATGCGATCTGCCGTGGAATGCGCCGGTGGTGGTAACTGCGCATTCGTGTGTGTCTTTCCTGGTGGGAAGCGGTGAAAGGCGAATGCAGCGCCCCCGAATGGGAGAATATCAGGATCGGCGTGGCACGGTCCGCTGACGCTGCCGCGCTGGTGACCGCGCCTTCGGCGGTCATGGCCCAAGCATGCGCCGGCATTATGGATATCAAGGGCGAAGCCGCATGTGATTCCGAATGGCCAGCTCGCCGGATTCTTTCTTCCGCTGTTGAAAGGAGCCGTTTATTTTCGCGGCGGGCCGCGCCTGGGATGAAGCCAAGAATCTTGCCTCGTTGGAGCGGATTGCGCCGCAGCTTCCTTGGCCTATCCGCATTGCAGGGCGAAGGTTCGTCTTTGGGCTTGCTTGCTCCCGCAGAGTTGGCGGATGGTATGCGCGCGCGCATCCATTTATGCGTGGCCGGCTTATACGAACCGTTTGGACTTTCCGTGCTGGAAGCCGCGCTTTCCGGATGCGCTCTGGTTCTGGGCGACATCCCTAGTCTGCGTGAAAACTGGGATGGAGCGGCGGATTTTGCTGAGCCGACGACGTTTTCTGCGGCGCTCAAGAAGTAACTGGAAATCCGAGTATGCGCGACAATCTGGCGCAAGCGGCGCGTTCCGCGCGCTGGAAAGATTTGACGATCGACAACGTATGGCGGCGCATACCAAAGCACATACCGCCAGGCGGATCAAGTCGCTACGTTATGCGCATCGCTGATCTTTTGCCACTCCATTCTGTCCGACTGGAATCACGGCAACGCGCATTTTCTGCGCGGCATCACAGCGGAGCTGATTGCGCGCGGACATGATGTGTCGTGTCCTGAACCGGAACACAACTGGAGCCTTGACAATCTGATTGCGCGATGAAGGCACGGCGCCGCTAGCAGGTTTCCGCACGCGCGTATCCCACCATCCATGTCCGAACGATATCATCCGCGGATCTCCATAATTTACACGAGTGCTTGCACAGTGCGGATATGGTTCTGGTGCATGAATGGAATGAGCCTGAATTGGTGGCCGCCATCGGCGAGCATCACGCGTCGCATACCGGATACCGGCTTTTCTTCCATGACACGCACCATCGCTCCGTAACAGCGCCGGATGAGATGGCGCTTTACGATCTGACGCATTATGATGGCGTGCTGGCCTTTGGCCGCGTGATTCGTGATCTGTACTTGAGCAATGGATGGACCAAGCGCGCGTGGACGTGGCATGAAGCCGCCGATATGCGCGTCTTTCATCCGCATCGCCATTGAGGGCACGAAGGCGATTTGGTTTGGATCGGCAATTGGGGCGATGACGAGCGTGCGGAAGAGTTGCAGGAATTCCTGCTCGAGCCCGTGAAAGCGCTAGGACTGAAGGCGAGTATCTATGGCGTGCGATATCCACCGGAATCCGCTTTGAGCGCGCTTTGCAAGATGCGGGAATCGAGTATGGCGGTTGGCTGCCGAATTTCCGCTGCCCGGAGGTGTTTGCGCGTTTCCGCATGACGGTTCATGTGCCGCGGCGTCCTTATGTAAAGGCACTTCCCGGTATGCCGACCATTCGGGTTTTTGAAGCGCTGGCTTGCGCTATTCCGTTGATTAGCGCGCCTTGGAACGATACGGAACATCTCTTCCACGATGTCGAAGACTTCACCATCGTGCAAAACGGCGCGGAGATGAAGAGCAAATGCAGGAAGTGTTGGCGCATCCGGAAAGCTTGTCAAGCGCATGCGCGCTGTGGATTTGAAGCCGTGCAGCGGGCGCCATACGTGCGCGCATCGCGTCGATGAGCTGCTGGAGATTTATCGTTCGCTGGAAGGAGAGTGATGGGATCTGAATATCGCGTTCTTCGGCTCCAGTCTGACATCCGCTTATTGGAACGGCGCGGCCACGTACTATCGCGGAATCATTCGCGCTTTAGCATGATCGTGGCCATCAAGTCACGTTCTATGAGCCGGATGCCTATGATCGGCAGAAGCATCGTGATATCGAAGATCCTTCCTGGGCGAGTGTGGTCGTTTATTCCGATCCGCATGCGGCGCTCGATTCAAGCCCGCGGCGCGGATCTTGTTGTGAAGGCGAGCGGCGTTGGCGTCTTTGATGAATTGCTGGAACAGGCGGTGCTTCAGATGAACGCGGACTGCGCGCGTTTTGGGATGTGGATGCGCCGGCCACGCTGGACCGCGTGCAAAGCAATCCGCGCGATCCTTTCGCGCGCGCTGATTCCGCACTATGACTTGATCCTTACTTACGGCGGCGGCGATCCTGTGGTCAACGCATACCGAGAGTTAGGAGCACGTGAATGCATTCCGATCTATAACGCGCTCGACCCGGATACGCATTATCCTGTGCCGCCCGACTGCGCTTTGCGTGCGATCTGGGTTTCTAGGAAATCGATTGCCGGACCGGGAAGCACGTGTGGATGAGTTCTTTTTTCGTGCCGCTGCGCTTTGTCCCGGAGCAGAAGTTTCTTTTTGGCGGCAGTGGTTGGGGGATAAGGCAAAGCCGGCGAATGTACGGTATTTGGACCATGTGTATACGCGGGATCACAACGCCTTCAATGTAACGCCGCGCGCGGTGCTGAACATTTGCCGGGAAAGCATGGCGCGATATGGCTTTTCCCCTGCTACGCGCGTGTTTGAGGCGGCGGGCGCGGGTGGCTGCCTGATCACAGATGCGTGGGAAGGCATCGAGCAGTTTCTGGAACCGGAACCGCGAAATCCTGGTGGCACATGATGGTGAGGAAGTGGCGGCGCATCTGCGCGCACTCACCCCGGAGCGGGCCCGCGCCATCGGGCAAGCTGCTTTGGCGCGCGTCTTAGCCGACCACACTTATGCGCATCGCGCGGCAGCAACTAGAGGCAGTGCTCGATGCGCGTTCCTGCCGGCGGGAGCAGTCGCGGTGAAGATCGTCTTTCTTGGGCTTTCCATTACTTCGTCATGGGGTAACGGCCACGCTACTACTTATCGCGGACTTGATTCGCGGTTTGCAGAGCGCGGCCACGAAGTGCTTGTTTCTGGAGAGCGATGTTCCGTGGTACGCGGACAATCGCGACCTGCGCATCCGCCCTACGGTAAAGCCGAACTGTATGGCAGTTCTGAAGAACTGAAGGACCAGTTTCGCCAAAGAGATCGGCGCGCGGATCTGACGATGGTCGGATCCTATGTGCCGGAAGGCGTCGCTGTAGGCGAATGGGTGCTGCGCACGCGCGCGGAGTCACCGCCTTCTACGATATCGACACTCCGGTTACGCTGGCGAAGCTGGCCAACGGGCGATTACGAATATTTCACGCCGGAGTTGGCCGGCGCGCTATCGATCTGTACCTTTCCTTCACCGGACGGCCCGACGCTGCAGCGCATCCGCCGTTTGTATGGCGCGGCGCATCCGCGAGCGTTGTATTGCTCGGTGGACCCGGCGCTCTACTATCCCGGAGCGCCATGAGCTGCGAGTGGGATTTAGGCTATCTCGGAACATACAGTGACGATCGGCAACCGGCGATGCGAAGCTGCTGATCGAGACCGCGCGATGAATCAGCCGAAGCGGCGCTTTGTGGTTGCGGGTCCGCAGTATCCGGATGCGATTCGGTGGCCATCGAATGTAGAGCGCATCGAGCATCTGGCGCCCGCGGAGCATCGAGCAATTTTACAATTCGCAGCACTTCACCTTGAATGTGACGCGGCGCGAGATGGTGCGCGCCGGATGGTCGCCTAGCGTGCGGCTTTTCGAGGCGGCGGCGTGCGGCGTGCCGATCATTTCGGACTACTGGCCGGGCCTGGAGGAGTTCTTTGAACCGGGACGGGACATTGTCGTGGGCGAGACACTCGAAGCATTTCGGATGAAAGACTCCGAAACCCGGGCGATGGGCGAACGGGCGCGTGAGGCGATTCTGCGCAAGCATACGGCGGCCAACCGCGCCAGTGGAACTCGAAAGCTTCACTATGACCAGGTTTCTTCTCGTAAGGCACGCGCTAACGGACATGGTCGGGCATCGGCTTTCGGGGCGGATGACGGGCGTGCATCTGAGCGCGGAGGGAGTCGGGCAATCGGAGCGCCTGGCGCGCAGGTTGCAAACGGAGCGGATCGAGGCAATATACAGCAGCCCGCTCGAACGGGCACTGGAAACGGCCGCTCCGCTGAACATGCCGCTCCAGGTTTGCGCAGCGGCAACGGAACTCGACTTCGGCGAGTGGACGGGCAGGAGAATCGATGAGCTTGCGGACGATCCGGTTTGGCAGCGCTTCAACTCGCATCGCGCGAGCGACCAGAATTCCGGGCGGCGAGACCATGGCCGAGGCGCAAACGCGCATGGTGAACGAACTGGAAAGCCTGCGCGCAAAACACGAAGGCGAGACTGTCGCTATGGTGTAGCCATGCCGACGTGATCCGCGCGGTGGTACTGCACGCACTGGAGATGCGCCTGGATCTGTTCTGGCGCATCGAGATCAGCCCGGCTTCCGTATCCGTGCTGGAGCTGAACGATTGGGGGCCGAAGCTGCTCGCTCTGAACATCACATGAAGCTGGTGATCTTTGGTCTTTCCATCAGTTCGTCCTGGGGCAATGGGCATGCTACGCTTTGGCGCGGATTGTTCCGGGCGCTGGCGGACGCGGACACGAGCCGGTATTCTTTGAGCGGGATGTCGATTACTATGCGGCGCATCGCGACATGACGGAGCTTCCGGGCGGCCGCTTGTGTCTCTATCCCAGTTGGGAAGAGGTACGCGAGCTGCCGCGCGGGAACTGGCGGATGCGGATATGGGCATGGTGACTTCGTATTGCCCGGATGGCGTGGCGGCTTCGGAACTGGTGCTTGTCTTCCGGCGTTGCCGTTGCGGTGCTTCTATGATCTGGATACTCCGGTGACGCTGGACTGCCTTTGCGGGCGGGGCAGCCAGTTGCGTACCTGAGTGAGCGCGGGCTGCACGATTTCGATTTGGTGCTGAGTTACACCGGCGGCGAAGCACTGACTCAGTTGCGGGAGCGGTTGGGAGCCAAGCGCGTCGCGCCGTTGTATGGCAGCGTCGATCCCGGAAGTGCACCATCCGGTGACGCCGGATGCGGCGCAGCATTTTCGACTTTCTTATCTCGGGACTTTCGCAGAGGACCGGCAGCAGGCGCTGGAATGACTTTTTTATCGAGCCCGCGCGGCGATCGCCAGAGCGGAAGTTTTGTTTGGGCGGCGCGCAATACAAGGCAGGATTTCCCGTGGACCAACAACATCTACTTCCGCCAGCACCTTCCCCCGGCGGATCATCCACATTTTTATTGTTCTTCCGATATGACGCTGAATGTTACGCGGCGCGCGATGCGCGAGATGGGTTATTGTCCATCGGGGCGGCTGTTTGAGGCGGCGGCTTGCGGCGTTCCGATGTTGACGGATGTTTGGGCAGGGTTGGATCAGTTCTTCACGCCGGGCGAAGAGATTGTTACAGTGCGGACTACGGCAGATGCCATGGATGCGCTCGAGCTTTCCGATGCCGAGCGGAAGCGCATTGCGACGGCCGCGCGGGAGCGGACATTGGCAGAGCATACGGCGGCGCAGCGCGTGCGCAGTTCGAGCGGACTCTGAAAGCGGGAGCGGAGGTTTAGACCATGTGGGGAATTATTCCGGCGGCGGGAGCGGGCAGCAGGATTCAGCCGCTTGCCTTTTCGAAGGAATTGCTGCCGGTGGGCAGCTTGCAGGACGGCTTGTTCGAGAGGCCGCGCGCGGTAAGCGATTACCTGGTAGAGCGGCTGCTGTTGGGGGGCGCGACGAAGATTTGCTTTGTGATCTCGCCGCGCAAATCGGACATTCTGGAATACTATGGCAGCCGCGTGGATGGCGCGCACACGTGCTTCGTGGTGCAGCCCCGGCCCGCGGGCTTGTGCGATGCGGTGTTCCGGCCGGCCCCGCTGATTGGCGCGGATGAGACCGGTGATGGTCGGCCTGCCGGATACGGTTTGGTTTCCGGCGGACGCATTTCGAGCTCTGCCCCGCGATGTGTTGTCGTTCCTGCTGTTCCCGGTAGCGGAGCCGCGGCATTTCGACGCTGTGATCACCGATACGGACGACTTCGTGGTGGAGATTCAGGTGAAGCAACCCGAGCCAGCTTCGTCTTGGATTTGGGGCGCGTTTCAGATGCCGGGTTATGTGTTTCATGAATTGCATGCCCTGTGGCGAGAGCGCGGAGAGACCGATGAATATATCGGCACGCTGGTGAATGATATCTGGCGCGCGGAGGCAAGGCGCGAGCGGTGCGAGCAGGTGAATCGTATCTGGATGTCGGGACGTCTGCACGGATATCGAGAAGCATTGAAGGCGCTGGAGCTGGCACACGCATGACCGGCGAAGAAATCCGAGTGCGCGCGGAGCAATTAGGACCTTGGTTTCATAATCTCAACCTCAAGGGGTGCAAACCGCTCCTTACCATTTCCTGGGCGACTATCCGACCTTCAAGTGGCGCAACTTTGCCGCACGCTGTTCCCGCGACCTGACAGGCAAAACGGTGCTGGATATCGGATGCAATGGCGGGTTTTATTCCATCGAGATGAAGCGGCGTGGGGCGGCGCGTGTGGTGGCGATCGATTCCGATGATGACTATCTGGCGCAGGCGCGCTTTGCGTCCGAAGTCACGGGAGCAAATCTGGAATTGCACAACATGTCCGTGTACGATGTGGCGCAGTTGAAAGAAAAGTTCGATCTTGTCATCTTCATGGGCGTGCTTTACCACTTTCGGCATCCGTTGCTAGCGCTAGATCTGCTGCATGAACACGTAGTGAAAGACATCTTGCTCTTTCAATCTTTGTTGCGTGGTCCACGGAAGTGGAAAGTGTCGAAATAGATTATCCGTTTTCGGAAACCGGCATCTTTGAAAAGCCAGGTTTTCCGCAAATGTACTTTATCGAGAACAGCTACTCGGAAGATCCCACCAATTGGTGGATTCCGAACCGGGCTTGCATGGAAGCGATGCTACGGAGCGCGGGTTTTGAGATTCTGAGTCATCCTGAAGAGGAGGTATTTGTTTGCCGGTTGAAGCAGTAATGTTTTGGAACGAGCCGAACAACCTTTCCCATTGGGATTTCCAGATGGACCCGGAATGGAAAATCTTTGGCGAAATGGTGAAGGGCGCTGCCGACGCGGTGAAAGCGGAGAACCCGGCGCTGAAGCGGGTGCTTAGGAGGCATCTCGCCCATCGATCCCGCTTTTATTACTCGTATGGCGGAGAATGGGGTTCTCCCAAAATTAGACGTTGTGGCAGTGCATGGGTTTCCGCTGGATTGGAATCACTGGCAAATTCACGAATGGCCTGCCAAGCTCCAGGAAATCCGAGCTGTTACCGCTCTTCCCATTTGGATTTCCGAAGTTGGCGTTTCCACTTTTGGCGCGGAAGAAGTGCAGGAGTTTGGTTTGCGGCGAACGGCGGAATTATTGACCAGGCAAGTAGACCGAATCCACTGGTATAGCTTGTTTGATTTGCCGCGTGCCTGGCCTGCTACCACCCGCCATCGGGAGGCAGAAGGATCTTCTTATTACCGGCACTTTTACATGGGCCTGCTGCAGGAAGATGGATCGCCAAAACTAGCAGCGCGGCACTTTTCCGAATACACGCCTGCATTCGGAATCTGCCAATGGTTTCACTTTGAAGATCATCGTCTGGAAAACGCTGTTGCAAACTGAAGGAGTTGGGAGTGCGCCACTTGCGCACCGGCCTGAGTTGGTCAGACAGCCTTCGCCCAAACGCGGAAGCATGGTTCGATCATCAGATGCGTTTGTTGAGCCTTTTGAAGTAACTGTGACTTATTGCTTTACTCCGAACTCAGAAGGTGTGCGTCCTGATCATACAAGTCCGCCAAAAGAGATCGAAAAATTTGCGGAGTTTTGTGCCCGGATGACGCGTCGTTATGCACGCTGATCGGTTTGTTCTGAAAGGTGTTTAGACAGGAACTCCTGCTAACCTCGCAATGGCCAGAGCGTTTGATTCCTTGCTGATGCCCTCTTTCAATCGGTAATCAAAATCCAAGGGATCGGAACTATTTCTGCTACTCATGTGAACATTGATGCCACGTAGTTCTGAAAGTTCGGCGATTTCTGTTAATGCAAGGTCATGTGTAGAAAGGAGGCCAATTGCTCCGTATTTGATCAGTGTTCGAATCACGCCTTCCGCCGCACTTCTTCGGTCGCGAGAATTCGTTCCGCTGAAAATTTCGTCAACTAAAAAGAGAACGGGCCTACGGGAAGCTGTAGACAGGATTTCCCGAAGTCGGTCTACCTCAGCCATAAATCTGGATTTTCCTTCTGCGAGTGAATCCACTAGGGAGAGGGAAGCACATAAATTCAAGCATGACAATCGAGCGCTATAGGCCCGAACAGGCGCTCCCATCATTGCCAAAACAATGTTCGTTCCAACAGCCCGCATAAGCGTGCTCTTGCCCGACATGTTTGACCCGCTGATTAGTTGAAAAGGGGAATGTTGATTCAAACATATGTCATTCCGCACGCAAACTGTTTGCGACAGAAGTGGATGTCCCATGCCTATCGCTTCAAATTTGATTTCACTGTCTATGAACTGCGGGTATGCATCTTCAGGATGTTCGTGAGCATAGCAAGCTAAAGCATTCAATGCCTCAAACTCAGCCCAGGTCTCAAGCCAAGTCAGAAAATTGTTTCCCTTTTTCGCTTTCCAGCGTTCTGTGGCGAATGCAAGCTGAGTCCCAAGTGCCAAGCATAAGGAAAGCCAGTAAAACCAATCGTTGTTTCGCTGGTAAATTGCGTTGCTCAAAGTTTCTAAGCGCCGGATACTTCTTGGGGCATCTTCTTCCCCTACACGATTTACCAAGTCTGTCAGCTTTGCAGAAGTGAAGCGCTGCTGCTTGAGTAAGCTGAGCCCCTGACGCAACACTGCCAACTCCAATCCAATTGCACGAACGGCTTTTAGAGTGAGGCTGACTTGTTCCTTGAATGACGCGGCAATGATTGTCTGAGCTGCCAAGAGAGGAACCAGAATAGGTGCTAACTGTACCCAATGGACAGAGGTCACAAGACCAGTTAACAAGAGCAACCCAATTGCGAAACTGGAGCAAAACAGAAGAACCGGTATGAAGCGGTTCACCGGGAGAGTCGGTGCTGCCAGCCACTCTTTAATTTTTATCTGGCTGCTCTCCTGAAATTCATAATGACCTAACAAACGTAGTTGCTCTCGCAGAGTGATTTGGGGTTGTAGTTCCTTTACCGCCTCTTGTCGTGCCCTTGCCTCCTTGAGCGGAGCGGCATGCAAAAGATAAGAGGCTAAGCCGCTTCTGCCGATTTCCGTTCGAGTCGTGCAGAGGAGTTGAAATAGAGAACTGTTACCTAAAAGATTGAGATCTTTCTCGTAAAGATGTCCTCCTTGTGCATATTCTTCACCATTTACTCTACTTCCCATCCAGTTGCCTTGCATACGGCTAAGTCCGTCTTCATACATACCCTTCAAACGAGAAAAGTCAAAAAATGTTTTACGAAATTGACGGTATTTCTGGAAAAAAGGGACAGCAACGGTAAGCGGTATAGCGGCACACCAAAGAGGAGTTGTCCGTTTACTGATTGCTATCCATCCCAGCAAAAGGAACAACAAAACAGCGCCAAGAGTTATGAATAACGCTTCTGACTGTTTCGAAGTAGCATGAGAAAGGCTTGTGTTCAGTTCCTGTAACCTGTTCTGGTATTCAAGAACGATCGTCTCGGTTGCAGCCATGCATCATATTACTCCGGGGCGGTGTTCAGCGAATAACGATTATTGACCAGATTGCGGCCAAGCCGCTTCCCTTCGTACAGGGCTTGGTCTGCCATTTCCACAATGGCTTCACCATCGTGAGCAGATTCGGACATTCCCGCAACTCCAAAAGTTGCCGTTACAGAATACGGATTGCCATGGCGATCCGTAAACATCGTGTGCTCCAGGCGATTGCGAAGTGTTTCGACCCGCTGAGTTGCGTCCTCGATAGAAGTTTCACAAAATAAAATGCAGAATTCATCGCCACTGAGCCGGCCGGCAAAATCACAAGATCGTAGATCTTCCTGAATCAACTGAGCAAATGTAGTGAGCACACGGTCCCCGGCGGCGTGACCGTAACTATCATTCACTTGTTTAAAAAAGTCGATATCGCAAAGACAAATACTGAGCGGCAGGCCGAAAAGGAGAGCTTTTTGAAAATGTTGATGAACTTGCTCCAAGAGCCGTCTGCGATTCGGCATCTTGGTAAGAGAGTCATAGGCTGCTTCGTGGGCTAATTGTTCTTCCAGTTGTTTTCGTTCGGTGATATCGGTGTGGGAGCCGGCCATGCGCAGCGGCTTTCCTTGTTGGTCCCAAATGGCTTGACCCCGCGCCAGCACCCAACGCCAGCTTCCGTCGCGGTGCCTCATGCGGTACTCGGCGGAATAATAAGGTGTTTCGTTCGCAAAATGGGCGGCAAGTTTTTGCTGAACTCCGGGCAAATCTTCCGGATGGACCCGGACCTCCCACTCCTGGTTCCGGTTCGGAATTTCCTCTTCGCTGTAGCCTAGCATCTGTTTCCAGCGCGCGGAAAAATATACTTCGTCGGTAACCGCATTCCAGTCCCACAAGCCGTCATTTGCTCCGCGCAATGCAAGCTGCCAGCGTTCTTCACTTGCTTTATGCGCCTCTATTGCCTGCACTCTGGGCGTAATATCAATGGCCGTTCCCCCCAGGAAACGCTCGCCTGTTTCATTCACAAAAATGAATTTGTTCACCGCCCAGTGGCTTGCCTCTCCGGCTTCGTTCTGGATTACCTCGGTAAATTCCCTACTCTGACCGCTCTCCAGCACCAGAAGATCGTTCTTGCGAAACTGTACGGCTATTTCAGCAGGCAGCAAGTCTGCGTCTGTTTTTCCCATAACAGCAGAAGGGTGAAGATGAAACAGGCGCTCTCCCGTACCATTGATCCAAACGTAGCGGCCTTCGTTGTCTTTCATGAAAGCCACGATGGTGGCGTGCTCCATGAATAGCTGAAAACAGCGTTCAATTCCCTGGAGAGCCTCAGTCATATCCGGTTTGGTACTGCGTGAGCAAGGAATTTCCAGAGCAGTACTATGCTACTGGTTTATTATAAGTGTCGAAACCGGAGAACTCATTACCCATTATTTCTGATGGGGTACTGAAGGTAGCAAACTCCACTGTTCGCTAAAAAAGTTAGCATCCGCAATCTTGCCGGGCCAGCGGGAATCAGGCGGCACGCGCGTATCCACCACCGCATAGTCCGGTAATGCTGCATTTTGCAGCGAGTTGCTGGCGTAAGCCGCTTCCCGAAAGGTGAATCCGCTGTTCAGCACAACGTATTTACGCGGATTCAAAGGATTTGGGTAGATCATGACGAGTGCATGAGACGCGGCAGGGAAGTGAGTATTGCCGACCGTGATGGAGTCTGCCGTCCATTGGATTGGCAGTTGAGACTGAATTCGGGAAAGAATTTTGTTGCTTCCCGGATCACCCCACAGAATCAGATTGCTTCCGGCAATCTCGGCATCTGTGATTTCGGAGTCTTTCCGCTCCTGCGCTTCGCCGCGAAATTGGCGACGCCACTCCCGCAAGGCGCGGCTTTCTTCGGAAGTCACCCAGGAACTCACGGGAGGGGCCAACGGCTTACCGGTGGGTGTAACCATAATGAAACTATCCAGGAAGGCGTCGTCAATCGGGCCTTGCAGGTTATGTTTTTTGTGCAAGCCAGTCTCCTCGCCGCTCTGCCACTTTCCATTGACTTTGCGGAAATGTGCCGTCCAGGAGCGGTCGCTGGCAGGTCCTTCCGGAGCTACCTGTTGGCCATCCAGAACAACAATGGTTCTTATGGCCGTGTCCAACGGCACGCCGCCAGGGCCAAAGTGTAGGGTCAATGCTGAGATATTCCGCGTACGGGCAGTGATGGTGTGGCTGTCCTGAATTTCCGCATCAATCCGTGCACGTTCCCAATGTTGTTCCAGACCATCCAGCGTAATCCACTTCATCTGGTTATAGGCCAGTGTCCAGGTGGTGAAGTGTAAAGTGCGCGGGTAAAAATCATTCCCCTTCTCGGCAATGCCATCCAGAATGCGGCTGATTTCCACTTTGGAATCGGGATGGTATTTGTGTGCGGTGCCCGGCCCCACCACACGGGAAAGGTGCATGCCTTCTTCCGCCATGTAGCGAGCCATGATGTCGGCAGCCTGTTTTTGCGGGTCGATCTCACCGTTGTAGGCCACTACGGGCAGTTGCGCAAAGTTCAATGCATAGTCGGTGGCATTGGTTAGGTGCCATAGCTTCTGCTCCCACCACTCCGGTTTCACCTGGCCTGTGCGGTACAAGGGAGAATATTCCGCCGTTTCCGCGAACCCCGCCCCTGGGGCCGCAGCCGCCCATTCCCCTGCATGGTGCGCCGCGATATGCCAGGTGGTCGCTCCGCCCATGCTGAAGCCGCGCACCAGGATGCGATGCTCATCAATTGGATATTGTTTCTTCACGGCTTCCAAGGCTTCAAAAAAATCCGTCTCCCCGGCAAACTTGCTGGCATTGCAGTAGCGTCCGTAAAGGTGCAGCACAATGGTGTCACGCGGTGTAAATTCACCCGGACTGGATTCCCGGCCCGTGATGAAGCTGACTTCCGTCAACGTATCTCCCCGGCCATGAAACCAGGCATCTAACCGCCAGCGATGAGGCCGGTCCGGAGCATAGGACGGGGGAATCACGAGCCCATACGGCTGAATGCTCCGGTCAATTTTGGAAACGTAACCGCGTACCACCAAGCCGGTGGCAGTTGCCCAAGGAGACGACCCATTGGCCAGCGCAGCGGCGCGAGCTTCCCCTTCGGCCAGCAATTTTTTTGCGGCTTGAATCTCCTCGGGTTTGTAAAATTCGTTCCCTTCCAAGGCGAACCGAACTGCTTTGTGATACACCGCCACGTCCGGATACAGCGGATTGGTCTGGAGTTTTGCCATGCTGTTTCCGAGCCGCAGAAGACCGGCTTCCAGTTCCGCGCGGTCGCTGGCGCTAACGGCGATTCCAGGAGGCGGAAGCGTCTTTTCCGCCGCAAACGAGGAAGCCAGCAGAAGGCAGGGCAAAGCACGCACAAAACGGGAAAGCATCAGCATGGATCATATCGCGCCTCCTGCTAGGATGCAGAGTAGTGGAAGAGAGCGAAGCGTATTCTTTAATCGGTGATGAAGGAATTCACCGTTTAGTAGCAGCATTTTACCGCCGCGTCCGGCAGGACGATATTCTCGGGCCAATGTACCCTTCGGCTGACCTTTCCGGGGCCGAACAGCGCCTCCGGCATTTTCTGATGTTCCGTTTCGGAGGCGTGCCGCATTACCTGGAAACCAGAGGACATCCCCGCCTGCGTGCGCGGCACATGCCATTCTCCATCGGAGAAAAAGCGCGGGACCGCTGGCTCGAATTGATGAAAGCCGCGTTTCGGGAAGCGGAACTGCCCGCCGAAGTGGAGCCAGTTCTGTTTGAGTATTTCGAATCTACGGCTGCGTTTCTGATGAATCAAGCTCCTGAGAGCCAAAAATAGTCTTATTAGGTCTTGGTTGTGTGTCGGATTACTATGGATAAATATGCCTGGGCGATCAATTCGGATTTTTCTTGTGGACGGCACTTCATCGGGCATGCGAACTGCTGAACTAGGGCTGTCTACTATAAAGGCCCTCATTGTGCCAAGAGCATCCCTTTCTGAGGCAGCCACAAAGCGCAGTGAAGTGCAGAAGACTGGCGTCTATGTATTAGTAGGTAAGGATTCTGACAATCCTGGTCAAAAAAAGATCTACATTGGTGAGGGTGACACAATTCTTACAAGGCTCACATCTCACAATAAAGACACGGATAAAGATTTTTGGGCTGAAGCAGTATTACTGGTCTCGAAGGATGAGAGTTTAACAAAATCGCATGTTCGCTATTTAGAAGCGCAGCTAATTAAACTGGCTAACGATGCGAAGAGAACAACCGTTATGAATGTAGCGAATCCTTCAGAACAGAGAAAACTTCCTGAAACTGATTCTGTCGAAATGGATGAGTTTATTACTCAAGCTCGTCTTTTGTTAGGCGCACTCGGATACGATGTGTTCGAACCAACTTAAGTAGGGCCTGGTTCACAAACTAATCAAACTAGTGCGCAAAACTCTACGCAACCTACCTTTAAATATACAGGTGAATTCTTCGATGCGACTTGTGTAATTGATAGCGATGCAGGCCAGTTCATTGTAAAATCTGGTTCTAAAGCTAGAAAACTAGAGGCTCCATCGCTGCAGGCAACATACAAGAATCTACGTCAACAACTAATCGAAAACAAGGTACTTGTTGAACAAGACTCAAACTCATATCAGTTTGCACAAGACTATTCTTTTACTGCACCAACACCTGCCGCACAAGTTGTCTCAGGCATTTCTATAAGCGGACGTATTGCTTGGAAACTAGAAGGTGGTAACAAGACATTGGAAGACTGGCAAGATGAATCACTGGCCAAAACAGATAAAATCTTTGCTTAATTTATTGTGTAAAAAATGCTGAGATGGTTGAGTACTCATAATTAAGTTAATCAACTTCAGAAAAGGTTATTTATGAGTAATCGTTTGTCTTGCAAACAATGTTTTTATGGGTGGCGTGGAGGACGCCTCCAGTCTGCGGAGAGGACCGAGTCCACCTGACCCGAACTAAAAACTGATTCTCACGAATCTCCTTTTCGCCGATGCGTGCAGGCTGCGGGCACAACCACAAAGGAGGTTTGTTATGCCCAAACGCCATCTTCCTGTTTCTCCTGATCTCCTTCAACTCAGGCATCAAGCGAAAGATCTGTTACACCAAATCCGAAGCGGTGATCCCGCCGCAGGGGAAGACCTGAAAAGATACCACTTCAAAGAAGTTGCATCGGAAAAAGCGAAACTCGCCGATGCCCAGTTTGTGCTGGCGCGTAGCTATGAGGCTCCAAACTGGCCGCGTCTGGCGCTTGCCTGCCAATTAGTGGAAGCCATCTGGGCCGACGATGTAGAGAGAGTTCGAAAGCGGCTGCCCCGCTAACAGAGATGTTGCTGGACCATGGTGCTGATCCCAACGTGCGTGCATCGCTCCGCAAGCAACTGCACCCTGGCTATGGCGAAGAGACGATGCATGAATACCGTGATGTTACGCCGCTTTCCTGGGGGGAAAGGTTTCATCGCAAAGTTTTCGTGAATGCAGCTTCGGTTGCCTTGATCATTCAGAAAGGCGGACATACTTGAGTCTGAATGCAAAGGCTTAATGCAAACCTGCTTTTGCGAGTATGTCGAGCAAGCCTTGTGTGGAAAGAGGAATCATCATTTGGGCAACAAGTTGCCCGGATCGATTATAGAGGAAACTGGCGGGAATACCGTCCACAAAGAAAGCTCTTTTCAATTGTTGCCCAGTGTCTAACAGAAGGGGAAAGCTAATGCTTTGTTCCTTGGCAAAGTGACTGATTGTGTTCTTATCTTCATCAGAAAGAGCAAGAATCACCAAGCCTTTCGTCTGGAAACGTTGGTAAATCTCCTGTAAAGCTGGAATCTCTTTCCGGCAGGGTCCGCACCAAGTAGCCCAGAAGTTTACCAGCACTACTTTCCCCTGCAAACTGCGTAGGGTCCATTGTTTCCCCTCAAGATCAGTAAGCGTGAAATTCGCTTTGCGGCGCTGCTCTTCTTCGCCATCCAGCTTCTTCAGAGCAGCCGAGTATTGCGGGTCGTCCAGCGAAACTTGTATCTGGCTGTAGCGGGATAGTTCCGCAAGAGTGCGATAGGGGGATGTATCTTTGCTCCGCTCGGGCGCGCTACGCAATGCTTGCACCAACGTATCAGCAATGAATTGAACAGTGTTGCGGTCGTCCACGTCCGAATGATCAATGGCCAGATTTGTAGCTAAACTAACAGCATACTGAGGAGGCAACTGCCGGATGCGCAGAGCAAGTTTCTTGACCCCTGCTGCGCGAGTAGCTTCTGGCGCGTCCTTTAGATTTCTGCTTTCCAGGTCAATTGATTTTGCAATTTCCAGTGGCGTAGGTTGTTGAGCGTTGGCTCTCCCTATGCAGCAAAGTGCAACCAAGAAAATCACCATTCTGTGCATTGCGTTTCATTATCGCAGGTAGAACAAACTCAATCGCGGAAGCTGATTGGTTTCCAGTAGCTTCCGCTCCAGGTATTGCTGTTCCAGCATCGCCAGTTGCGGCGCGCTCATCTTGCCACGATATGGGCGAAGCTGTGTTTCCAATTCACGGCGAGCTTCCAGGGCAGCATCCTCCGTTTGTGCGGAACGAGCGAGGGCAATCAGCTTTTCCTCCAACGTAGTGAGTTGCTGTTCCAGTGTTTCCAGATCTGCTCCGGGGGCTTCCGCAATCTGCTCCAAACGGAGCGCCACTTCATGAAACGCTTCCTTTTGTTTCCGTATCAGCGCTGCATTGATCTGGATATACTGTTTCACTTCGTCACCCGCGAACGGTGCTGGTGCTGGTTTTGCTCCTTCTGCGTTTTCCGGTAGCCGTTGCGCTTCCGTTAAAACAGCTTGGGCACAAAATGCCAGCGAGTTTACACTTTGCGTTTTTACACGCCGTGCGCGCCACTTTTCAAATGCGACATCAATGCCGCGCAGCACGGCTTCCAGAGGCACTCCCGCACTCTTCCAGCTTTCAATCAACGCCCAATCCAGAGGGGAGAGCAAAAAAAGACTGGTGCCGCGCGCACGCTGGAAATGCTCTTCAATCTCCGTGAAGTAGTTGAAGTAATTTGTTAATGCGGATGCGTCCGATGCCAAATGATTTGCAGCCCTTCCAGTGTCAGGTGTTCGTCAATGTTTTGCAGGTAGTCCGAACTGCGTGCCATCAGTGCCGCTTGGCCGCCTGTAGTGATCACTTTTGTCCCTGGACCAAGTTCTGCCATCAATCGCCGAAGAATTCCTTCTATCGCACCCAACGCACCATAATATAAACCCGCTTGCATGCTGGCCACTGTGTTAGTGCCAATCACGCGTGCTGGCTGCTGGAAATCCACCAGCGGCAACCGTGCCGTGCGGCTAAATAAAGCTTCTGCTGAAATTCCTACACCCGCTGCAATCACGCCGCCCAGGTACTCTCCTTGCGCAGACACGGCATCGAAGGTAATGGCCGTTCCTAGATCCACCACAATGCAAGGGCCACCATACTTATGAAACGCAGCCACGCTGTTGACCAGCCGATCTGCACCCAGCTCCTGAGGATGGTCAATGAGAATGGGAACTCCAGTATCCGTTTCATGCGTGATGAACTGAGCGGGCGTATGGAAGTAACGTTCCGCCATGCCAGCTAAAGAAGTGTTCAGGGGCGGCACTACGCTGGCGATTACCACTCCATCTACTTGTTTGATGTCGAGCGATGCCAGCGTAAACAGATTGCGCAGCAAAATGCCCCATTCATCTGCTGTTTGCTCGCGCACTGTGCGCAACCGGCGATGGTCAATCAGTTGCGCGCCTTCAAACACGCCCACCGTGACATTGGTATTTCCTACATCCAGTGCTAAGAGCACGAGCGCCTCCAACGGTCGAACGCCACCGGCAATCACCGTTTCCAGATTGCCTTCCGTAGTGCGGACCAGAAGAAAGCCGGCGTTTGTTAATCCTTCCGTTACACCTTGAATTTCGCGCTCGCCTAGATCCACGCGCACCCGTTTGCCGAAGGCATAAGAAGAAGCTTCTGTGAACATTTTCAGAATTGCTGCACTGCCACCATTCGTGAGCGCTTCACAAGCATTCTCCACAGCGCTCAATAAACAGAGTAATAGACTTTCGCGATCTTCCCTCCTCCCGGAGACTAACCGGAGCGATGTAGCTTGATTCACTAACTCCGGTGGAAATTGCGTGTGGTTCACGTTGATGCCGATTCCTGCCACCACGGCGGAATCCACAAACTGCGCCAGAATGCCTGCCGTTTTTCTGCTTCCCACCATGATGTCATTGGGCCAGCGAATATCGCACAGAATTCCTGTTGCGGTGGTAATGGCTTCCGCAGTAGCCAAGCCCAATGCCAATGTCAGAAGCGGCAAAACATCTGGCGCTAAAGGCAACCGTAACAGGATCGAAACATAAAGGCCCGAGCCTTCTTCGGAATGCCAGGAGTGCCCTTGGCGACCGATTCCGGCAGTCTGCTCTTCGGCGGTTACGGCTGTTCCATGTGGATAGCCTTCCCTCACAAGACGGGCTGCTTCTTCCATGGTGGAACGCACAGTTCGGAGGCGAATCAGTGGAGTCGCCGGTTCTCTGTTGTTACTCGAGTTGATAAAGTTTGTTGCCAACGGATTCCCCTACTAACTTCACGCCCCACGAAACGGGGTAGTTTTGTATATCTTTGGCAAAAAAGTCGTCGCTGTTGACAAACAGGTGCGTGATGCCCCGGCTTCGCATCAGCAGAATAGCCGCTCGACGGTAGTTCCAAGCCACGGTGTTTGTTTCCGCTTCCGCTTGCTGCCCCAAAGACTGCCATTGCCCTGTAGGAAGTCGCCGTTGCAAGTGTACCTGGACGTTCTCTTCGTCCACGCACTCCAATGCCACCGTATCCAGCAACTCCGGTTTTCCCAAATCCATTTCGATCCATTCTTTGCCGCTACGGGGTTGATGCGTTTGCCAACGGGAAACCGGAGAGTTATCAAACGCCAGTTGCACATCCCAAGGCGCAGGAAAGGCACGGAGACGCCACGGGGAAGCACGCGGCAGCTCCTGATTCCTTGAAAAGAGACGCAGTTCAGAAACGCTCCAGGGCAAGGAAGAGTGGCTCGTGGTCTGCACAAGGCGCAGTTGCTGAAGAGGTTGCGGCGCAAATCGGAACACCAGTCGACGGTTTGGCTGGTAAGCGCCGTAGGTGGTGGAGTACAACGCTTCCCGTATCAAATTTCCCTTCAGCGGATTCATAGCCGACCAGAATGTTGCGCTCTGTATACGCAATCGGCGGCGCGGTGAGAGCGAATACGAGTTCCTGTTTTGGGTACCAATCGCTCCACCATGCGCGATGTGTTATAGCCGCCCAAGCGCTTACTGAGAGCCTGCTCTTCTGGAATGATTCGGAAAGCCTCCTCCCATGGAAAATCATGAATTTTCCATGCGTACCTTGAGTGATATTCATGTTCGGTCAGTGGCCACGAAAGCCACCCGTGCAGCAGAAGCAGCGCAGGAATCAGAAGAGGTAAGCGCTGCAACACCAACCCAAGTGCCAGTGCCACAAACAAAGCGGACGGCATCAGAAAGCGAGCTTGTGTGTTGCTCAAGGAAGGGAGGAAAAACAACACGGCAGCCAGCAACACTTGCCTCCCTGTGGAATCGCGCAGATGCCAACAGCGCAACAGGGGCAAGCAGAAACAGCGGCCCCAAAAATCCGGCAAACTTTTCCCCTCGCACGGTGTGATCCACCAAACGCTCTTTCCACCCGAGCCCGCCTGTATCACGCATAGAATCGGTATATTCCTGTTCGAAATCAATATTGACGTAAGCGTTGGGAAATACGCAATTCAGAAAAGGGGAAAAAGGATTGGAAACCTCGATCGAGTTTTTCGCCAGCCAAGGAACAATGAGCAAGGTGGAACATACTGCCACTATAGCGATAGGCGCCCAATTTTTATGGCTGGTGCCAAACACTTCCACGCCACGAATCCTGCTGCATACAGAACCGCCATGAACAGTGTATATTTCACGGAAAAGCAAAAGCCCGCCAGCAATCCGGCGGGAATCAGCAGCGGCGTTTGCCGTGTAGCAGCCCAAATTTGCAAAGGTAGAACAAAGAAAATATAGCGCAAACGGCGGCCACATCGTTGTAAGCAGTGGTTCCGGATATGCCAAATAAGGGGCTGGCAAATACAGCGATGCCTCCAAATACGCCTGCTCCCGGAAACCCGAAGCG
Source organism: Bryobacterales bacterium (assembly GCA_963791675.1). GTDB lineage: Bacteria > Acidobacteriota > Terriglobia > Bryobacterales > Bryobacteraceae > JALYXI01. Next base: position 53,495 of record CAWBTD010000022.1, on the reverse strand, counting down.
GCGACCCCAAGCAAGCATCAGAAAGGGCAGCGCAAGCAAGAAAGAAAATTCCACCAAGGCTGCGGCGGAATGCCGTCCAAACGCAAATGCGCTCAGAAACAACATCTCCATTCCCCCGGAAAGATTGGCATACATGTCCGTGGTGATTCGCGGAAAGCCGTGTGCCCGAAAGTAGCGAAGCACCAGCCCTAAATGGTATTGGCTGCCATCCGGGCTCCATTCCGGCGCAAGCGCATTCACAAAGTACACAATGCCGAATGGAAGGAGGCTCAGTGCAGCTACCCACTGCCAGAGCTTTCCCAACGGAGGAAGCGAGGACGCAGCAGGCAGCTTGGTGCGCCATGCGAGCACCATCAAGAGTGCTCCCACGGCAAGAAACACAGCGGAATATGCAATGTGCGCCGCTGCCAGAAAAAAGATCAGTAAGCTATAGCAAGCCATGCCTGCCATAAAAGAAAATAAATGCTGCTCTTGGCGATGGAGTGGCACCCGGAGACGAGAGAGCAGGAGCTTTCCTGTGGCATATCCGGTTGCCACGGTAAAACCAGCGCCAAACAAGATGGAAAGCACGGAGCGAAACGGCATCTCAGTTCCGAAATCCGGCACGAACCAGAATAAAGCCGAGATGCCGCATATCATATTTGGGAGCGTAGATCGGCGTAGTAATGGCCGAAATCTCGGTCGGTTTTCCTGGCTCGATCCATTCCGGCAAAACAGGAGTTTCCCACTTCACCTCACCCGGCTTTTTCACCTGAATCATGCCTGCCTGATGATCCCCCACAAAAAAACGAATCGTCTTGGGACCGTCCGCTTGCAGAATTGCTTCCGGCATGGAAAGTTCAAAGTACACTCGCAATCCCCTTCGTTGCGGAACAGAAAACCGGAGAGTGGGACGTTCATACGTCCAGCGCCATGCTCCTCCCTCCAGCGTTTCGCTGATATCCCGCACAATGTAGTCCCAAACAAACGGATTGCTCATTTCCACGAGCATAAGGTTTGTCCGATCCGTGGCTACAAACGGCAGTTGCCGTGGCGGCGGATATGCCTTGGGCGTGCGGGAACAGCCATGGAGCAATGCCGCGGCAGTCACGATCCATACGATTTTGGTACAAACCGCCCACGCTCTCACAACAGTGTTAACCGGAAACTGATGTCCATGGCCCGCGCCGAATGAGTGATGGCGCTCCGGCGGAGATAAAGTCGGCGCCGGTTTCCGCATACGCGCGCGCGGTGTTCAAGTTGATATTGCCGGAGAGTTCCACGGTAGCACGGCCGGCAATGGCCGCGATCCATTCGCGGGCTTGAGCAGGTAGTCAGATTATCCAGCAGCAGATGCGTTTGCGCCACTCTCCAGCGCTTCCTCGCATCTCCGCCTCCGTGCGAACTTCAATCTCCACCGGCAAGCCAGAGCCTTGTGCAGCTTTCAACGCCTGCCGCACACCGCCCGCAGCAGAAATGTGGTTGTTCTTGATCAGAATGGCATCATACAGACCTTGGCGATGATTGGTAACCCCGCCCGCCGCCGCCGCCGCTTTTTCCAGACCGCGCAGCCGGGCGTGGTTTTGCGGGTATCCAGCACGCGGCATCTGGTTCCAGCCACGCGGTGCGCAAATTGCCGGGCCAGTGTCGCTACGCCGGAGAGGCGCTGCAGGAAGTTCAAAGCAACGCGCTCGCATTCCAGCAGTGTTCGCGCGCTTCCTGCCACTGTCGCGATGGTCTCTCCGGACCCATTGCTTGTCCCATCCTGCATCGTAACCCCTAGCGATTGCTACGCCGCCGCGCTGCCCGGTAAATCTCTGCAGCAGCCCGTTCCCGCGAGCACCATATACTCACGCGCCAGGAATATCCCACGCGCGCGCCGATCTTCCGGAACACAAATTGTGTGGTGATATCGCCGGCGCCAATATCCTCTTCCAGCGCAAGACGACGATTCCTCCATGGTTATTCGCCTAACGCAGCCCGACTTCGACCTTCCCGAGTTGGGTTCGGTATCCGTTCCAGCTTTTGCCGCATGCCCGCAATGACCTTTTCCGGCGCTTTGGCGAGAAGGTCTCATCAGAGAGTTGGCGTTCATGGCTGGCAATCCTTTCACCAGCTGTTCCTTCTCTTTCTCCAAACGCGCTTGCTGAGCACCGGCTTTCCAGCTCCGGGAGCTCGAGCATCAAATCAAACTCCGGTGTAGACCGCACGGCCCCGGCATTCTGCGGGAGCATGCTCCTGTTTAATCTCCAACGTCACATTCGCAATTTCCGAATGGCATCTCCATGCGTCGCCGCGATGGCAGCCGCGCCGGGTGTGCGAGTACAGCATGCCCTCCAGTGCCAGTTTGGGATCCACTTTCATCTCCGCGCGCAGGTTGCGGGAAAGCGAGATGATGTCCTGCAATATCTGCATCTCCTGCTCCGCCGGCAGGTCGGTTAACTCATGCCGATATTGCGGAAAAGCAGCCAGCGCAATCGATTTTCCGCCCGTGCCGAGCCGTTGCCAAAGCTCTTCTGTTAAGAACGGCATCACCGGATGAAGCAAGCGCAAAGCAGCTCTCAAACGCAACCAGCAGATTGCGCCAATCGCTTTCAAGCCCAGAGCCTTCCACGAAGCGGAGCTTCTTCAACTCCACATACCAATCGCAGAACTCATGCCAGAAGAAATGCCATACCGATTGCGCCACTTCGTGATAGCGGTATTGCTCAATGGCGCGGTTCACCTGCTCCGCGCAGGCGTTCAGGCGGCTGAAGATCCAGCGGTCTTCCAGGCCGCCGCCTTCGGGCAGGTAAGAGGCAGTGTCTTTTGGCGTCCAGGGCTTTACGCCTGAGCGATCCATGTTCATGAACAGGAACCGCGCGGCATTCCAGATCTTGTTGGCGAAAGCGCGCGCACTTTCCATGCGCTCCTGCGTAAACACGATGTCTGTGCCGGGCGCGGCAGCCGTCAATAGTGCCATGCGAACCGCATCGGTGCCGTACTGCTCAGTCACCACCAGCGGGTCGATGGTATTGCCCTTGGTTTTGGACATCTTCTGCCGCTCCGCATCGCGCACCAAGCCGTGGATATAGACTTGGCGAAACGGAACATCGCCCATGAACTCGATGCCCAGCATGATCATTCGCGCCACCCAGAAAAACAGGATGTCGAAGCCGGTAATCAGCAGCGTAGTCGGATAAAAAGCGCGAAGGTCGGCTGTCTGATCCGGCCAACCCAAGGTAGAAAACGGCCACAGCCCGGAACTGAACCAGGTATCCAGACACATCGGTATCCTGCTTCAACTCCCCGGAACCGCAACGCGGACAGTTGTCCGGAGTTTCCCGGCTGACAATGATTTCTGCGCATTTCTGGCAATGCCAGGCCGGAATGCGATGTCCCCACCACAATTGCCGGGAAACGCACCAATCCCGGATGTTGTACATCCATTCGTTATAGGTCTTGGTCCAGTTTTCCGGAACGATCTTGGATTTGGCCGGTTTCCACTGCCTGAATGGCTTTGTCCGCCAGTGGCTTCGTCTTCACGAACCATTGCGTGGAGATTAGGGGTTCCACCATGGTCTTGCTACGATCGCACCGGCACACATTCAAGGTGTAATCTTCCACCTTTTCCAGCCATCCCGCTGCTTCCAAGTCTGCTACAACGCGCTTCCGCGCGCTGCAAATCGGTCCAACCCAGCGTAAGGGCCGGCTGCCGCCGTCATGCGGCCATGCTCATCAATTACCTTGATGCGCGGAAGGTTGTGGCGCTTGCCGGCTTCGAAATCGTTCGGATCGTGAGCCGGGGTGACTTTCACGACGCCGGTGCCGAACTGCGGGTCGGCGATATCGTCCAGAATGATCGGAATTTCGCGATTCGATGAGCGGCAACATCACAGACCGGCCATGGAGATCGGTATAGCGTTTATCGCGGGCGTTGATGGCAATCGCGGTATCGCCCAGCATGGTTTCGGGCCGCGTGGTGGCCACAGTAACATGCTCTTCGCTGCCTGCCACCGGATAGCGGATATGCCACAGGTAACCAGCAGTTTCCTGATGCACCACTTCCAGGTCGGAAATGGCGGTCATGCAACTGGGGCACCAGTTCACCATGTACTCGCCGCGATAGATCAGGCCGCGTTCATACAGGCCCACAAACACTTCCCGTACGGCACGGGAAAGGCCCGGGTCGAATGTGAAGCGTTCCCGGCTCCAGTCGCAACTGGCTCCGATGCGGATGATCTGTGCTTTGATGGTGCCGCCGTATTTTTCTTTCCAGGCCCAAACCCGCTTTTCAAACTCTTCGCGGCCGAGCTGAAACCGGTCAATGCCTTCAGACTTTAGTTGCCGGTCCACCACCATCTGGGTGGCGATGCCTGCGTGATCGGTGCCAGGGAGCCACAGGGTGTTGTAACCGCGCATGCGGTACCAGCGCACCGTGACATCGATTTCCGTGTGCTCCAGCATGTGTCCCATGTGGAGGGACCCGGTTACATTAGGAGGCGGAATGACGAGCGAAAAGATCGGACGGCCCGGATGAACGGAAGCATGAAAAATGCCGGAATCGATCCACCACTGCGCCCAATGCGGCTCAAACCGTTGAGGCTCATAGACTTTCTCAAGTTCCATGGGGGATTCTTCACTATAACAATCAGGGGGAAAAACAAAAAGCCAAGCTGGCGGTGCCAGCTTGGCTTGGGGCGGAGTAGCTATGCTGCGGGGCGGAAGCTACGAAGTTTTTTGCCTGCGAAGGAAGTAGCCCATGCCACCTAAGCCAAGAATAAGCATGCCCACCGTGCCAGGTTCAGGAGTGGAAGTGGAAGTAGCAAGATTGTCAATCACAGCCAGATTACTCCCGGTTGTTGTAACGCGAAGTTGATCAAATGGCGTGGAATTCACAAAACCGTAGTAATTGTTGGTGTTGCTCAGGCTGGTGGAACCAGTAAAGGTACTCACCACGACTCCATTCCGCAAGGCAGCAAAGGTAGTGTTGTTCGTGCCTGCATCCGTCACAATCGCAAACACGGCAGAAGTTACAGGCGCTGTGAAGAAAATGGAAAATACGGGGCTAAGGCCAGATATGCCTGATCCATTTCCATAAAAATTCGATAAGCAATCTCCCGATTCATCGTTGAAATTGCAGCCCTGATAATTGTTGTTTCCATCGTAAAAAAGGGCAGGTGAAAACGTAATACCCTGGGAGGAAAATTGGTTCGCGATGGTCGTGTTAGGGCTATACAGAGCTCCGTCGAATGTATAGGTCCTCATAGCGTTTGTGAGACCACTCGCCGAACCATTAACGATTGCTGCCTTTCCTAGTTGAATCCCTCCGGCTAAGGAGATAATAAAGGCTAAAATCGCAGTCTTTTTCATTTCAATAAGATTCCTTATTGCTGACTTTCTAAAGGGTAGTGTACGCGTATAAAGCCTTCTTATCAACATTAATTTTGAAGATTTTCATTGTTTTATCAAAGTATATTCAGGCTTATTTATTTCCGTATATGCATAGTAATAAGTATGGGTTTTTTTTGAGTGAAACAGATGCCTCGGCTGGAACTACACTAGGGTCGTGGAAAACAAAGAGTTCGCCCGAGTCCTTTGGGAAACCGCAGACCTGATGGAAATTGCCGGTGAGGAAGCCTTCCGCATACGGAGCTACAGGAACGGTGCAACGGCAGTGGAAGGCCAAACAGAGAGTATTGCTGCCATGTTGCATGACGATCCGCGCAAGCTTACCGCCATTCCTGGCATTGGCAAAGGGCTCGCGTTTGTTCTGAAAGAGATTGAAGAGCGTGGTTCCAATGAGCGCCGAGATGAATTGCTGAAAAAATTCCCTCCTGCCGCGCTGGAATTTCTAAAAATTCAAGGCCTTGGACCAAAAAGTATTGCTTTGTTATTTCAGCATTTCCAGGTTCAATCCATGGATGATTTGGAGCAGCTCTGCCGTCAAGAAAAGCTGCGGGAGTTGCCGCGCATGGGTGCCAAGCTGGAACAAAAGGTATTGCGTTCCATTGAGCAATATAAACAACGGAGCGGGCGGTTTTTGCTGGGCTTTGCTGACCAGGCGGCAAGTGAACTCGCAGGGGTTATGCAAAGCCTTCCAGGGGTGGATTCGGTTACCACGGCGGGAAGTCTCCGACGCGGCAAGGAAACCATTGGCGATGTGGATTTGTTGGTCACTGGACCCAAAGCGGAGGCTGCCCTGGAAGCCGTCGCTACCTACCCGCGTGTATACGAGATTTTGGGTCGTGGTCCCAACAAGGCGAGCGTAAAGCTGGGCCGTGAAGGGCTACAAGTGGATGTGCGTGCTTTGCCGCCCGAAAGCTTTGGAGCGGCCATGCAATACTTCACCGGCAGCAAGGAACATAACGTAGCCATTCGGACCCGTGCTGTCCGCATGGGATTGAAGTTGAGCGAATACGGCCTGTTCCGCGCGGATGACGAAACACGCATTGCAGGCGCTACGGAGGAAGAGGTTTACCGGGCGATGGGCCTTAGCTGGATTCCGCCGGAAATTCGGGAAAATCAAGGTGAAATCGAACTGGCGGAAGCAGGCAAGCTTCCCCGATTGGTGGAGCGCTCTGACCTTCGTGGGGATCTCCACATGCACACTGTAGCCACAGATGGCCGCGCCACGTTGGAGGAAATGGCAGAAGCCGCTCGAAATTTGGGATATGAGTACATCGCGATTACAGACCATTCCAAAGCCCTTTCCATGGCAAATGGCTTAGACGAGCGACGTGTCGTGGATTTTGCAAAGCAGGTGCGCGAACTGAACCAGCGTGGACTTGGCATTCGAATCTTCTCCGGACTGGAATGCGACATCATGAAAGACGGTTCCATGGATGTTTCCGAAGACGCTCTGGCGGAATTGGATCTAGTAATTGGCAGCGTTCATAACAACATGAACATGGAATATGCGGAAATGACGGACCGCTTTCTCCGCGCCTTGGAGTCTCCTTCTTTGCGAATCATGGGGCATTTAACGGGACGTTTGCTGCTGAATCGAGAGCCATTCACATTTGATTTCGAGCGAGTAGTAGACCAGGCCGTGAAGCGCGGCATTGTGTTTGAAATTAACTCCGCGCCGGAGCGTTTGGATCTGAGCGGGCAGATGGCTCGCACGGCAAAGTCGCGCGGAGCAAAATTTACTATTTCTACGGATTCTCACCATCCCAAGCAACTGGATAACATTCGGTTCGGCGTCACCACCGCGCGTCGGGGTTGGCTGGAGGCAACTGATATTCTGAATACATTGCCAACAGAAGAGTTCGCAGCCATGATGCTTGCTCCTCACCGAAAAGAATGAACATTACCTCATCCAAGCAAGTCTATTCCTGCCGTTTATTCCAAGTAACGGAAGATGAAGCAAGCGACCAAAGCGGTTTCACGATTCACCGCTCCGTGGTACGTCATCCCGGTTCCGCCGTGATGATGGCCATTGAGAACGAGCGTGTGCTGCTGGTACACCAATACCGGCTCCCCGCCAAGAAAATGATGTGGGAACTGCCTGCCGGAAAAATGGACCCCGGCGAAACCGTGGAAGAGACAGCAAAACGGGAACTGGCGGAAGAAACCGGCTATTCCGCAAAAAGCTGGCAGAAGCTGGTCTCGTATTTCCCCAGCCCTGGCTTTGTGGAAGAACGAATGACGCTGTTTGTAGCGCAGGATTTAACCGCAGGTACCGCCACGCCAATGGATGATGAACGTATTGAAATGCGCTGGTTTTCCTTTGCGGAAATGCGAGACATGATTCGCAAAAACGAAATCGAAGACGGTAAAACCATCACTGGCTTTCTGATGTGGGAATGGTTGCAGCATCAAAAGTGATCCGCTCATGAAGATTGCGGTGCTGGATGATTACCAAGGCGTGGCGCTGCAAATGGCGGATTGGTCCGCCATTCAGCAGGAGGCAGATGTTACGGTATTTCACGATCACCTGTCCGAACAGGATGCAGTAGCAGCAAGGCTACAGCCTTTTGACGTAATCTGCGCCATGCGAGAGCGTACCCCGTTTCCCAAAGCATTGCTGGCGCGGTTGCCTAACCTGAAACTGCTGGTTTCCACTGGAGCACGGAATGCGTCGATTGATATGGAAGCCGCTAAGGCTCTTGGCATCACGGTGCAGGGCACTGGATACGTTCCGCATGGCGCAGCGGAACTGACATGGGCCTTGATTCTGGCTGCGGCAAAACGGATTCCCCAAGAGAGTGCCTCTGTTCGAGGAGGCGGATGGCAAACTTCCATTGGTCTTGACCTGAAGGGGAGCACATTGGGAATCGTTGGCTTGGGAAAGCTGGGTTCCACCATTGCCCGTTATGCGCAAGCCTTTGACATGAACGTTCTCGCATGGAGCCCCAACCTCACAGAAGAAAAGGCGCAAGAAGTCGGTGCGCGACTGGTCAGCAAAGATCAGCTTTTTCGGGATTCAGATATTGTCACTGTTCACGTGGTGTTAAGCGATCGTTCGCGAGGGATGATTGGAGCCGCCGAATTACACGCCATGAAACCGACTGCTTGGTTTGTGAATACCTCGCGTGGTCCATTGGTGGACGAAGCAGCCCTGATCCACGTTTTAGAAACTCATAAAATTGCCGGGGCTGCTTTAGATGTATTCGATCAGGAGCCGCTTCCCGTTGATCATCCGTTTCGAACGATGAACAACGTGCTGGCGACTCCACACATCGGGTTTGTCACCGAGCAAACTTACAAGGTTTTCTACGGCGATACGGTAGCCAACATTCTCCGCTGGTTAGAGCAGACTCAATAGCGAAACTATTGGCCCGGACAGTAGTTTTCGGCGCTGGTCGGATCTCGTAGTGCGACGGTAAGTCCCTTCTGGCTTTGCACTGTGCCAACCTGTACCAGAACAGGGCTGTTTCCTGCCGTAACAGTGCAGGGCACCTTGACGTTGATCTGGAACAAGCCTGCAATTGCGCCCGGAGCTGCACCTGCATAGAGGATTGCTGCCGGATCAATAGTTTGGCCGCCAATGGTTACGCTCACGGGAAGAGTGGGTTTTGGATAGACACTAGCTGCAATCAGTCCATCAATGCCGCCGGGCGTGGTCTGCCCTTCGCCCGTTCCGTATAAGACCACAACGGAACCGCGAGCAGCCGGTATCTTGGTGGAGTTGTAACTGGCGTCCTGATTCAGAATCGCACCCTGACCAGCGCCTGAGGAATCAGCCGAGAAAAGGCCGGGCACGGAGTTTGCCACTGGCACAGTGAAGGGTGCGGAAGTGATGCCGTTGTATTGAGCGGTTACCAACGTTTGCGTACGGCCTGCCACTGCATAAGGAACCACCACGGCATCCTGCTTTGCCGAAACATAGATGATGGGTGCTGCTACTCCATCAAAGAAAATCTTTGTGCCGCTAACCTGGGTAGAGAACTGCCCGGATTGAATCTGATAGTTCTGCAGGGTATCAGGCCCGATGCCGGTTCCTGTGATCGTAACAATCTCGCCCGGCGAGACGGTCCCCGAACTGTAACTAGCTGCATTCACCACGGCTGCAATGGAGTTGCTGGGAACTGCGCCAAACTTCACCAGGAAAGCATCCCCTGCGGGAACATACCCCACAGAAGCACCTCCGAATTTGGTCTGAGCTGCACCAGTGGTGGTCAGAAAGTCTGGTGAATCCGTGCCACCGGAAACTACCACGGCGCCTTGGGAGTCGATGGCAATACCGGCAGCAAAATCAGTTCCTGTTCCTCCCAGATAAGTGGAACTCGTCATAGCAAAAGCAGGGCTGATCTGCACAACGAAAGCATCCCCAGTGCGGAAGGTGTCCGATGCATGTTCCCCTTGAAACGTGCTTTGCTGCGCTCCTGCGGTGATGGGGAAATCCGTGGAGAATGTATTCCCAGCGACAAAGATGTTGCCCGTTGCATCCAGCCCAATGGCAGACGCTCGATCATCTTTTGAGCCGCCTAAATAAGAGGAAAAGAGCAGCGCGGTGCCCTGTGGATTGATCTTCGCGACAAAGCCATCGCCAGAGGTGTAATTGATATCGCCACCCGCGCCCTTGTAAGTTGCCTGGTATGGCGACTTCGTGGGAAAGTTAGCTGACATCGTGCTCCCTACGACATAGGCATTGCCTTGCCCGTCAATCGCGATACCAATTCCAATGTCATCCTGAGCTCCGCCGAGAAATGTGCTGTACGCCAATTTGCCCGTGGGATCGAGCTTGGTCACAAACGCATCGCCACTGGTCAGCAAGCTGATTCGTTGTCCACCGCCGCCTGCATAGGTGGTCTGCAATGCGCCGGTAGTGACAGGGAAATCACGGCTAGTCGTGGCGCCTGTGATGTAGGCATTCCCGGCAGCATCCACTGCCAGAGCCGTGCCTCCGCTTGCTCCCGTGCCGTTCAGGAATGTGGAATAAGTGAGCTTGCTTCCATCTGCGCTTAGCTTGGTGACAAATGCATCGAGCGGCATCATGCCAGTGGAGCGAAAGGTGGGCTGGATGGCATTTGCAGTTGGAAAATCAGGAGAGATGGTAGTTCCGGTGACATAAGCACTTCCTGCGGAATCCACCCCGATTCCGGTGCAGAGCGAATCGTTCGCTGCGCCGCCCAGGTAGGTGGAATAGAGCAGTGCGGTTCCTGCATTGTTGAGTTTGGAAATGAAGCAGGCGCGTACTGGGAAATTGGTGCCGACGTTCTTGGTTTGAAATGCGCCAGCGGTAACCGGGTAATCAGTGCTGGTGGTAAGACCCGTGATGTAGATGTTGCCGGATGCGTCGAGTGCAATCCCAAGCCCGACATCACCCTGCGTGCCTCCAATGTGTGTTGTATAGAGTGCCGTTTTCCCGTCCGCGCTCATCTTGACGATGATGGCATCACCTGCCGGGGCACTGCTGCCATTGTTATGTGTGGCACCCACAGAAACAGCAAATGTTCCATCTGTGGTGCCGCCGGTGAAGTAAGAGTTGCCGGATGCATCCACAGCTACGTGAGAGGCCGATTCGGAAGCAGCTCCGCCAAAGTAAGTGGAGTACGCCAGCACAGGGTCAATGGTGAGCGGTTGCTTGGGATCGTAAGCACCTACTTCAAACCGCACGGTGCCGTCAGAAGCCATCTGATAGCGGCCTTCCACCTTGCGTTTGCCTTCAGGTGTTTGCTGGTAAAGGACTGGCTTCAACCAGCTCAATTGATTCGCACCGAATTGTAATGCGAGAGCGCCGTCAGAACCGATTTCTGTTTTAGCGGCTCCTGTGAAGCGGAGTTGAATCTGAGCGGGATTGGCACCGGGTGCAACCACAAAGTCGTGCTCCAGGCGACTGCCAGCGCCATGATAAACCACATCAATGCCGGGGTAGACTTCTGGAAAGCGGACCTGCTGATAATTCGGAACACCCGTAATCCATCGGCTCGGCTCATTGCCAATCAAATAGTTCGAGCGTGTGGCAACCGGGGAAAGCCCTTCTGCCGATACTTGCCGCGCACCAACGAGCAGGGCATGGACAGAGTTTTCAGGAACATTATTCTTGGTCGGTACTTCAATCCAAGCTTCCCGGGAGTTCAGGCGCATTTTGACGCCTCCCGCAAAGGAAACGAAGTCGTAACCATCTTCGGCCTGCCCTACATTTCGTTCAAAGGTCACCGGAGATTCCCCTTGTATGCCGCGATGTTCTGCCGTGAACACAGGATTTCCGTTCTGCCGCAGGCAAGAAGCACTCAAGTCGAAGTCCACAAGCGACTGAGCGCATGCGTCAGGGCTGCTGGGGTCACAACTGACCAGGGAGAATAAGCAAGCCAGACTGGCTACACAAACTGTGTACCGGTTACGTTTCAGAAACTGAACTGTAGGAGAGTCCATGGGAAGGTTGGGTGGTCAAGTGATAAGCGTTTGCGAAGCGAGCAACAAAAATCCATGTGAGTAGACCCACAGCAAAAGCCAGTGAGGCGCCGTATTGATCTACGCTCCAGCCGAAGTAACGGGGAGGATCGACATGGAGTTGATCCAGAAGAAAGCGAAAAGGGCCGTAGAGGGTGAAGTAAAGAGCAAAAAAGAATCCTGCAGGTCGTTCACGGCGCTGGAGAAGCAGGAAAAAGCAAGTCAGCAGCAAAAGGAACAGTGCTTCCAAAAAGCCCAGGTCATAGCGCGGACCATCCGGGTAAGCAATCGCAAGCCAGCCGACAGCGTGAATTCCCGGATGATCATGCACCAGTGCGCATCCGATACGCCCCAGGCACCACGCGGACGGCAGTGCAAAACCAACAGTATCGAGATAGCGCAGAGATTCCAGGCGGGAAGCACACCGGAAGCGGAAAAACAGAAGCGCACCAAGTAAGCCACCAAAGTATGCACCGAAGGAGGCAATTCCATGAAAGCCGAGAAGAACGCGGCTCAAAGAAAGATCGGCTTGGTGAAAGAGATCCGGTTGGTAAAAAATGCGACCGAGCCGTGCGCCAACTAATCCGCCCGCGATCAGAAACAGGCTGAATAGGGCAATACGCTCACGAGGAATGCCGTAGCGGCGACCGCGTGAGGTGGCGAGCAGAAATCCTGTCAGCATCGCGGCACCCACCAGCACAGCAAAAAGGTGAATCGGGAAGCCGAAAAAGGAAACGGATCTCGCTACAAAATATGGCAGTACCAGACTAACAGCGCCCCACAGCACTTCGGGAGAATTCTCCTTTTCCTTTGATCAAGGGAGTTCGCCGAAGGGCGGGGCGAGAGGCAGGGATCGTAAGCGGCGATGCCTGCTAGATGCTGCTAAGCCTTGTAGTATATAGCACAAACACAGGGATGCAAGCTTAAGCCAAAAGGTTTAATGCATCCAACATGCCGGCAACGCTCCACGCCTGGGCAATACATCCCCGTGCATGGTGCGGCGGGTCACCGTCAAAAGTTTCTGAAACTTGCCCTAAGCCAATATGTTCGGCATGTTTCACTAAAGGCTCCAGCCATTGCCGCGCCTGCTCCAGTGCTTCCGCACTGCGTTCATGCAGTTCCACATAGGCTTTCAAGAACCAGGGCATCAGCCATGGCCATACCGTGCCTTGATGATAAGCAGCGTCGCGTTTTATAGGTTCGCCGATGCAGATTCCCCTGTATTGAGGATCGTGAGGACTAAGGGTGCGCAGGCCGTAAGGCGTTAATAATTCCCGTTCCACCACGGCCAGGATGCTTTTTGTTTTTTCAGGATCGTCCAGAATTTTGTAATGGAGGGAGATCGGGAAAATCTGGTTTGGGCGAATGGAAGCATCAGGACCATTCTCACCGATCACATCAAAAAGACAGCCGCTTTGCTCGTTCCAAAACAGAGGAGCAAAACTAGCCTTGGCATGTTCGGCGAGTGCTCCATATGGACTATTGCCCTGGCGAGAGGCCAGATCATGCATGATTCGAAGAGCGTTGTACCAGAGTGCCTGAATCTCTACCGGTTTGCCGCCTCGGGGCGTAACCACCCAGTCGCCGACTTTGGCATCCATCCAGGTAAGCTGCGTGCCGGGGATGCCGGCATGGAGCAGGCCATCTCCCTCCATGTGAATTCCATACCTGGTCCCTTTTTGGTGGCAGGCAATGATCTCCTTCATCGGCCCGAACAGGTTTTCAAACACAAAGTCGTAGTCGCCGGTAGCTTGCAGAAAAGCGCGAACGGCTTCGAAGTACCACAGCGTAGCATCCACTGTGTTGTATTCCGGCTGCTGCCCTTCATCGGGGAAACGATTGGGCAGCATGCCCTGGCTGATGTAGCAGGAAAATTCACGGAGAATGTCACGAGTCACTTCCGGTCTGCCAGTGGCCAATGTTAAGCCCGGCAGAGCAATCATGGTGTCGCGTCCCCAATCGCTAAACCAGTGGTAACCGGCAATGATGGAGCGACCTTCCGCCCGCTTCACCACAAACTGATCGGCAGGTGCTGCAAAAGGCTTGGAAAGCTGTAACGCTTTGCGGCGATGAATTTCCCCCAAGCGGAGATCAGCGGCATCGGAAGCGTTACGGACCTCAGTGGAGGCAATCACGCTGGCCTGGATGCGAAGGCTCAAGTCAAAGCTGAGGGTGAATGGCTGGTACAGATCTTCCTGGAAATCCAACCCACGTTCCTGCTCTCGCACATACTCAAAATTTCGGTACCAGAAGCCTTCCGTTGTTACATTTTCCGCATCATGGGCAAAGTGGAGAGGAGGCATTCCAGGATACGGAGCTACCGTAGCTAAACCAGGAGATACAACGACGTTAGGGTCAAGTACAGGGTTCTGGTGGGTGGTGTGATGGTGATCGCGAAAAGCGATCAAGGGCCGCAATTCCAGTCGGCAATCGTGGCGGGCTGCCGTGCCTTGCGCCCGCAGGAGGTATTGCACAACAACTGCATTCTCTCCTTGAATCAGGAAAACGGTTTTATGAAGCTCAATCTCTTCAAAAACCCAGGTAAATACCGGGAATGGGTCCAGTCGAAAGGAATTCTGGAGCAGGTAACCCTGAGGATGGACAGCGCCTGGATACTGATTTGTGGAAAGCTCAAAACGCTTACCATTGATGATTAAGGTTTCCTCCAGTTTGGAAAGCAGTACCCGACGGTCTACTGGTGGATTGAGCGCCGCTGTCAGCAGTCCGTGGTAACGACGGGTGTTCATGCCGTTGATGGTGGATGAGGCATAGCCGCCCAGTCCATTTGTTTCCAGCCATTCACGTTCTGAAGCAATCGGAAGATCTTGACAAATTTCCGGGCCAAAACGCATTACTTAGTATCCTTGCCGGGCAAGTCCGCGGGATTTTCCTGCACACGTTCACGGTACCTTCCTTGGAGGCCAGTGGCAAGCGAAACTGCCGATTCCCCAAAGCGGTTCCGTAATTTATCAGCCGCTAAAAGTGCTTGTTTCCAACGCATTTGCCGATCACCACTCCAGAAATCCGGTTGCGGTTCTTCTGTACCAATAGATGAGGTGTGTACCCCAATCAGACGGATTTTCACCCCCTGCCAGTTCGCCCGAAACAGCTTGCGAACTTCTTCAATCAAATCAATGTCCAGGTCGGTTGGACGAAGAAGGGTTTGTGCCCTGGTAATAGTGGTGAAATCAGAAAAGCGCAGCTTTAACTGAACAGTGCGTGCATACAAACCATGCTCCCGAAGCCGCCTGCCAACCTTTTCGGCCAAGTGCGCCAGAGTTGCCTCCAACTGTTCTCTGTTGGCAGTGTCGTCTGAAAATGTATGTTCATGGCTAACAGATTTAGGGTCAGCCCGTTGCCCTACTTCTGTATCAAACCACCCACCAGCATCGAGCCCTTGCGCTTTGCCCGCCATTGCCAATCCCCAGGCTCCGAAATGAGCGCGGAGAGCGCTTTCTTCCATGGCAGCCATGTCGCCTACTTTGCGAATACCCAGACGATGAAGATTTTGTTCTGTTACTTTTCCAACCCCGGGAATTTTGCGTACATCCAACGGAGCCAGAAAGCCGGATTCCTGGCCGGGAACAATCCACAACACACCGTTTGGCTTGGCCTGATCTGAACTCACCTTTGCCACCAAACGGGAAGCGGCAATGCCGATGGAGCAGTTCAGGCGGGTAGCGTTCCCGATTGCTTCATGCAGAAGGTGAGCAGCCCGAAGCGGCGGCCCATGCAAGCGTTCCGTGCCTGTCATGTCCAGATACGCTTCATCAATAGAGGCCATGCTAACTAAGGGAGTAAAATCATTTAATACTTTGTAGACAAGGCGCGAGTATTCCCGATATCGCTCAGGATGACCTTCCACAAAGATAGCTTGCGGACAAAGTTGGTATGCGGTACGCAGCGGCATGGCAGAATGAACGCCAAATTTCCGCGCTGCATACGAAGCTGCTGACACTACACCACGCTCGTGGGACTTACCGCCCACTACCACTGGTTTGCCTTTCAGCGAAGGATCATATAACTCTTCCACGGAGACGAAAAACGCATCCATATCTACGTGAAAGTAGGTTTTCAATGAAAATATCCAAACCAGCAGTCAGAGTTTAAAGCCTGAGCTTGCTGAATTCTTAGTATCTCAGCCAAATAGGAACGCCGATTGTCAGAAGCGTTTCCGGATTCGGCATAGCTATAAACCTATTTTACATAACGCTTCTCTCAACCCAGGGAGAGCATACTAATTGTCGGATCTACGTTAACTGAGTAGTTGGCAGACTAACACGCGTGGAATGCCAGCAAGATCATTCTCTATCCGCAGATTGTGCCACTGACTCGATATCATCTCCCGCACGCCGGGAAGGCTGTCATAACCTAGTTCCAGCGCCAGCCAACCGCCAGGGTGCAGCACTCGGGCCGCTTCCGGAAGGAGTCGCCGATACACGGCAAGGCCATCCGTGCCTCCAAACAACGCCTGCGGCGGCTCCCAAGCACGAACTTCTCGTGGTAACTCCGCATCAGCGGCAATATAAGGGGGATTGGAAACCACCAGATCCGCCGAGCCATCTCGAAAGGACGCTAACAAGTCACAAGCCACCAGGTTGACTTGTGCTCCTAACACCACGGCGTTTCCTTTTGCGACCCGGAGAGCAGCAGGAGAAATATCAGTGGAGAACACTCGGGCATTGGTTTCCAAGGCCAGCGTCACTGCAATTGCGCCTGATCCGCAACCTACGTCGATCACCGTACCGGGGCGAAGCGGCAGCACCGCTTCCACCAAATGCTCGGTTTCGGGGCGGGGAATCAGCACATCCTGGGTGACATGGAAGACGCGCCCATAAAACTCCTGCTGATGCGTGATGTATTGAGTGGGCTTGCCCTTCATACGTTCATGGAGGTAGCGCCCGTAATGAATCCACTCCAATTCCCGCAGTTCCTGTTCAGGGTGAGCAAACAAGTAGGGCCGCTCACAATGCAGTGCATGGCACAGCAGCACTTCCGCATTTAGACGAGGGGCATCTACCCGTGCGGAATGGAGAAGTCCGGTGCCTTGCCGAAGTGCATCACGAATATGTAAGAACGGCACACTTGTGGAGGGCTGCCGCGTTCTGCGGCTATGAAAAAACGAAACTAAGCCGCAGTGCCTTGCTGGGTTAACTTCTCTGTTTGGAAATGAGTATTCAGCGCATCAAAGATCGATTCTAACCGCCCCTCCATAATCATGTCGAGTTGGTGAAGGGTAAGCCCAATGCGGTGATCCGTCATGCGGTTCTGCGGGAAATTGTATGTGCGGATTTTTTCGCTGCGGTCGCCAGAGCCGACCATGCTTTTCCGCTCTGCGCCAAGTTCCGCCTGCTGTTTTTCTAGTTCAATTTCATATAGCCGGGACCGCAGTACTCGCATCCCTTTGGCGCGATTTTTGATTTGCGACTTCTCATCCTGGCAGGAAACCACAGTGCCGGTAGGAATATGCGTAAGCCGTACGGCGGAATAGGTAGTGTTCACCGATTGTCCACCCGGGCCAGAAGAACAAAAGGTGTCTATGCGAATATCCTTGTCTTCGATCTTGAGTTCCACTTCATCTGCTTCAGGCAGCACGGCCACCGTAATAGCGGAGGTATGCACACGGCCCTGGGTTTCCGTCATCGGCACTCGCTGCACTCGATGCACGCCGCTTTCATACTTCAGTTTGCTGTAAACTTTGTCCCCACTTATCAGGGCAATCACTTCCTTGAGTCCGCCCACAGAAGACTCGCTTTCCGAAGTGATTTCGATCTTCCACCGCTGGGTTTCCGCAAACCGGGAGTACATCCGAAACACTTCCGCAGCAAACAGAGTGGCCTCATCCCCACCTGTGCCAGCCCGGATTTCCAGCACTACGTTCTTTTCGTCATTGGGATCTTTGGGCAGAAGAAGAACTTTCAATTCATCCTCCACAGCCTCAATCATGGGCCCTAAGCGAGCAACCTCATCTTCCGCCATCAGCTTCAGGTCCGGATCGTTTTCGGCCAGCATGGACTTTGCCTGGGCCAGATCGTCATCCAGGCGCTTCCATTCCCGGTATTTACCGACTACTTCTTCCAGGTCACTGCGAGCCTTAGCGGCTTTCCGGTACTGATCAGCGTCGTTGATCACAACCGGGTCGGAAAGCTGACGCGTAAATTCGTCGAACCGCTTCTCGGTCTCTTCCAGCCGTTGAGTAAATTGCATATGTGCTTAGGCGATTACCAACTCGCCACCTTGTTCCGTTTCCAGTACCATAGCGCGGTCCAGGGCACAAATCGCGACTTCTGCCTGATCATCCGAGGGTGCTTTCGTGGTGATTCGCTGGAGCCACAAGCCAGGCTTGGTTAGTATGGACAAAAACGAACCCTGCCGCTTCGCAGCAAACCGAATCAGTTCGTAGCTGACGCCTGTGATCACCGGCAGCAGCACAATGCGGGAAGCAAACTTGGCGCCGAAAGAATCAAAAGGCAGCGCCATGTAGACCAGCATGGAAATCACCATCACCACCAGCAAGAAACTAGTGCCGCAACGCGGATGCCATGTCACGAAAGACTGCGCATTTTCCACTGTGACCGGCTTGCCGGATTCAAAGTTGAACACGACCTTATGTTCCGCCCCATGATATTCAAACACGCGGCGGATATCTTTCGCGCGCGAAACCAGCGTCAGAAACGCAAGGAAAATGCCGATGCGGATCACCCCATCCACCGCGTTGTTCGCCACGCGTCCGGAAAGCGCATGGTAGTGGTTGCCAAGCAGTTGCGCCAATTTCAGCGGCACCAGCTTATATAGAAAGATAAAAAATGCAACCGAAAAGATCACATTGGAAGCCAGCGCCCAGTTGGAAAGTTCTTTCGGCTTTTCCATGCTGTCCCCGGCAATCATTGCGTTCGCTGAAAAACGAAGTGCCTTCAGACCCAGAGACATTGCCTGCCCCAAGGTGCCAATGCCGCGCAGAACCGGATACTTCCAGATCGGGTTCTTCTCCGATAATCGCTGAACTTGCGATTCTTCCGTAACAATCTGCCCATTGGGCTTTCGGACTGCCACGCAGTAGCTATGGGGAGCGCGCATCATGACACCCTCCATCACAGCCTGCCCGCCAACCAGCGTTTCTTCCCCGCTTTCCAGGATGGGCAACATTTGAATGTGGGCGAATAAACGCAGAAAAGTGCGAACTTGCACGAACACCTCTATTCTAATTATACGTGCTGCGAGTAAGTGTTGTTTCGATTTGCGGCAAAGGCCTCCGTTAAGCTAAAAAGACATAAGCAAGAATGAAGCATCGGCACTTAGCAGAATTAGATGGAATTCGCGGTATTGCGATTCTTGCTGTACTGATTTCTCATGCCACTCCGGCAATTGCCTTGCAATCTTCCTCGTCTAAACTTGCGCGGGCTATATTAACACCTGGTTGGGCTGGCGTAGAACTATTCTTCGTGCTCTCCGGATTCCTGATTACCGGAATTTTGCTGCGCACCAAAGAAGCCAAGAATTATTTTTACTCGTTCTACGCACGTCGCTTTCTCCGTATCTTCCCGATTTACTATCTCACTTTGACAGCGGTTCTGCTCCTGGCGGGCCATTATGAATGGCTGAAGCCAGCCATCCCTGATTCCTTCCCTTATCGCTTTTCCTACTACGTCTATCTCCAAAACTGGCCTGTGTTCTGGGTTCCTACCTTTTTGATGCACAACGCTTTAGGCCACTTCTGGAGCTTAGCCGTAGAGGAACAGTTTTACCTCTTATGGCCGATTCTGGTCTGGAAGTTGCCTCGACGCGCTTTATTCTGGCTTTGCATCGGTGGTTGCGTTTTGGCGTTACCGCTTCGTATCTATTTTGTCTCGCGCTATGGGACTGATTTTTCCGTGATGCATCTCACCACCAGCAGAATGGATGGTCTTTTAATTGGTTCTTTGATTGGGATGGTTCAGTTTCACCGGACAATTCCCATGCGTGCTATTGCAGGCTGTTTCGCAGGCGGCTTCGCCTTGATTGCCTTCATTGTTGTGCGCCATCCCTATGAACTGCTGGGAACGGCTCAGTACATGCACACCATTGGCGTTACTGGATTTGCTCTGCTTTCTGGCGCATTTGTTGCTTTTTCCCAGCACCATATCACTCCAGTGCAGAAGCTGTTAACTCCCCAATGGCTGCGCACCGTGGGGAAATATAGCTATGGCATGTATGTATACCATTTACCATTGTTTGTTTTGATTGATTCCGTTGTGATGCCTCGATTGGGTTTTCCCGTGCCAATGAGCTTACGGTATGCACTGCCATATACAGCGGTGCTGATCGGCTTGACATTTCTTGTGGCTAAAGTGAGTTTCGATGTCCTGGAATCCCCCATCCTGAACTGGAAAAAGCACTTTGAACCCAAATTCGCAAAACCCAAGCAAGCAGTGGCAGTTGCTGGGGATTAACGACGGCCCCAAGCGCCGCCGCCGGGCGTTTCGATCCGCACCACATCACCTGTTTCCACTTCAAATCGTGTTTTTGCTTTCAGGGGAATTTCCTCCCCGCTTTTCAGCAAGGTATTGCGTCCGGGGCTACCCGCTTCGCCCCCTTCTAACCCATAAGGCCCTCTGGCTCGGCGGTCGGAAAGAATGGTGACTTCGCCGGGAGCGAGAAATTCCACTTCCCGCACAATGCCGTCACCTCCTCCGTGTAAACCCTGTCCGCCGGAACCTTTGCGAATTTGATAACGCCGGATGCGCAAAGGGTATTCATGCTCAAAGGCTTCTACCGGCGTGTTCCAGCTATTCGTCATATGCGTGTGCGTAGCACTCCGTCCGGTTCCGGCAGCGGAAGCGCCCATGCCACCCGCAATGGTTTCGTAATATGCAAAGGGCTTATGGCGAATCGGGTCCCATCCACCGAGTGTGAAGTTATTCATGGTGCCGGAACTGGCAGCAGGAATCTTTTCCGGCAAGGCTTTTGACAGTGCACCCAATAACGTATCCGTGATGCGCTGAGAGGTTTCCACATTGCCTGCGGCCATGGCTGCTGGAACTCCCGCGTTCACTACGCTTCGCTCCGGGGCAATGATGCGGATGGCGCGCATCAACCCGGCGTTGTAAGGTACATCGGCGCGGCAACAAGCACCGAAACACATACATGGTCGCGGATGTGGCAATGGCGAAATTCGCATTCACGGAGCCTTGTACTTGAGCACTGGAACCGGTGAAATCTACTTCGGCGGTATCGCCCTGGATGGTGATCGCGGCTTGGATTCGAACCGGCTCCTCCGTAATGCCGTCATTGTCCAGCGCATCGGAAAATTCGAATCGCCCATCGGGAAGACGACGGAGCGCCGCGCGGGTCATGGTCTCGCTATAGTCCTTCAGCGCGGTCATGTTCCGCTTCACACGAGAGAATCCGTAGCGGTGAACCAGTTCGCGAAGCCGTTCTTCCCCCCGGCGATTTGCCATCATTTGCGCCAGCAGGTCGCCTTCCCGCTCTGCCGGGGTTCGCACGTTTGCCAGCAGCAAACGCAGCAAAGGCTGATCCATTTTGCCGCCGCGTACGAGCAGGATCGGTGGAATTCGAATTCCTTCCTGATAGATTTCCCGCGCCAGCGGCATAGAACCCGGACTCATGCCGCCCACATCCGAATGGTGCGCCCGATTCGCTACATAAAAGCTCGGTTTTTTCCCCTTATGGAGAAACACACCGGAAACCGCAGTGATGTCCGGCAGGTGAGTGCCGCCTTCAAAAGGATCATTCACCAGCGCCACATCTCCCGGCTGGAGTGCGAATGCCGCAATCACATGCCGGACGGAAAGCGGCATTGCGCCCAGATGCGCAGGCATGTGGTCACCCATGGCAACGGTTTCTGCTTCGCCGTCATATACGGCACAAGAATAATCCCGGCGCTCTTTGATGTTAGGGGAGAAAGAGGTTTTCCGAAGCACCACGCCCATCTCCTCGGCAATGGAAACAAACAGGTTTCGGAACAGTTCCAGTTCCACTGCCGCGTGATGACTCACTGGGGAGGCTTCTTCTTGGGCTTGGGTTTTGCCGAAGCGCCGCCTACGATAAGTTCCTTGAGGGGAGCATCCGGCTTCTGTTCCGTTGCTGCCGGACCGTTCTCCGTGGGCTCGGTTTCTTCCTTCACTTCCGGGCTACGGCACTGCGTCAGTTCCAAGGGCAGTGTGGTTGCTGTGATCCAGCGGGAGCCGTCTTTCTTTTGGATCAAAAGCAGCTTTTGTTTGGAATCCCCTTGCACGCGCCATCCATTCTCCACTGGCACGGTTGGCCCTACTTGGAAGGGCTTTTCATTGGATTCTTTCACCATCCATGCGGTGCCCCCGTTCGATGTTTCATACCGGACATAGCGCAAATGGTTTTCCGCGGCTGCGCCCTGGTCAATCACTAAGCTTCCTGTGGTGGGGGAATCGAACCAGAGTTGTTGAATGTACCCATTGCTGCCTTCTTCCAGCACATCCACACGACGCCAGGAGCCTCCCCCATCGTCTGTCAGCAAAAGAAACGGGTCGCCAGGAAGCGGATAAACACGTTGGCCACCGATCCATCCTTTTCCCGTGCCAAGGAACTGAATTTTATCCAGCTCTGTTCCTGGAAAACGCGGAGTCGGTTCCAACCAAGTAACGCCGCCGTCATCGCTGGAAAGAAGAATGGAAGACAGGGTATTTGCGGCGGAATGGATGTTGCCTGCTAAGCGGATTTTGCTGCCGGAAGCCCAGATGGACGCAATTTCCAGGTAGATCGGGCAGGGTTCCGCATCTGAGCAGGCCAGCCCAGCCGCTTGAAGGTCTTCTGGTTTGCACGCAAACTCGGGCCGGAAAGGTTCAGCAGCTGCAAGCAGGTTTGCCACGGCTATCAGAAGTGCAAAAATCCGAGTCATCCGCTGTGAAGCCATTGTAACAATGCGATACACTAACCCTAATACGGAATTTAAGAGGGAGCGAGCGCGGTTGGGTGATAGGGGTGGATGCGCTCGCTCTTACGGGATGTGACAAAAAGACGATCCGAAAAGCAGCGTGGTTACTGCTTTTCGGAACATTTCTGAAAAATCTCTAATTATCGAACATGCCTTCAAACAGAATGCTGGAAAGGTATCGCTCTCCCGCATCTGGCAGCACCACCACAATCGTTTTTCCCTTGTATTGTTCTTCTTTAGCGAGTTTCACCGCTGCCGCTGCTGCTGCCCCACAGGAGATGCCGCACAAAATGCCTTCTTCCCTGGCTAACCGACGCGCCATTTCCACAGACTCCTCATTGGTCACCTGTTCCACGCGATCTACCATGGAAAGGTCCAGGTTGCCCGGAATAAAGCCAGCCCCAATGCCTTGAATCTTGTGCGGCCCTGGCTTTACCGGCTCATGCGTAAGCGTCTGGGTAATCACCGGGCTGGCGGTTGGCTCCACCGCAACCGAGGTGATCGCTTTCCCTTTTTCGTTTTTGATGTAGCGGGAAACACCCGTAATCGTGCCACCTGTGCCGACTCCTGCTACCAGCACATCAACGGAGCCGTCCGTGTCTTCCCAGATTTCCGGACCAGTAGTTTTGAAATGAATCTCCGGATTGGCAGAGTTTTTGAACTGTTGGAGGAGCACGTAGCGCTCCGGGTCATCGGCCACAATCTGTTCCGCCATGCCGATGGCGCCATTCATGCCCTTGCTGCCTTCGGTCAAGATCAGGTTCGCCCCAAATACTTTCAAAACCTTACGACGCTCCATGGACATTGTTTCCGGCATCGTCAAGGTGATGGGATACCCACGGGCTGCCGCCACAAATGCCAGAGCAATTCCGGTATTACCGCTGGTGGGTTCAATAATCTCTTTTCCGGGTTTCAGTATTCCTCGCTTCTCCGCATCCCAAATCATCGCCGCTCCAATGCGGCACTTCACGGAGTAAGCCGGATTTCTGCCTTCAATTTTGGCGAGCACGGTCGCTCCCGCTCCATCCACGACACGATTGAGCCGAACGAGCGGGGTCCGGCCAATGCTGAACGAGTTATCTTCAAAAATCTGCATATTTTCCTAGCTAAATATCCCAGTTGGGAACGAAACGAGCATGTTTCTCTGCCCAATCCCGGCAAATGGAAGCAAAGTTGGTGGAATCCAGTTCTTTGGAAACGGCGCTATCCACACGCTCCCAAATGTCTCCAAAGGGAGACTCGGCCTGGCGGCGTTGGCGGGATTTTTCATTCTGCCGACCATCCACAAAACGAAGCACGCTACCTACTGTAATGCCATCTGGCGCACGTGCTAAAAGGTATCCGCCTTCTGCCCCACGCCGCGATTCCACAAAGCCGCCTTGTTTCAAGCTCGCCAAAATGAGTTCCAGAAACTTTTGCGGAATGTGCTGGCGTTTCGCAATATCGGAAATCTTGACTGGTTCGTTCGGCGGTTGCGAAGCCAGATCAAAAATGGCTTTCAGGGCATACTCGCCCTTCACAGAAAAATTCATAGCAAACAAGAACCAAATTGATCGGGAAAGTGTAGCTTCCTACTAGGAGATTAGATCGGCAGGAGGGAAAGTGTCAATGAAAGGAAATAAACAAGATACCCGGGTGGCTGCGCAACCGGCTTAAACCAGCCAGCAGCCACTCCAGATCGGAAAAAAGAAAACTACTTGGCAACCACAGCGGTGGGCTGGGTCATATCAGTGGTCTTCTTGCCACCCTTCTTCCGCTTCTTCTTGCCCATATCGGTGCTCTTGCTGTCATCCGGGGTCTGTGCGAAAGAAATGGATCCGAGTGCGATACCGAGGCCGAGGGCCAGAACCATCAACTTTTTCATCTTTAGTGTCTCCTTGTTAAGTCGACGATTTACTCGTCTGGTCGTATGATACAAAACGCATTATGAAAAGAAACGGAATATGCAATTAAATTCGGTTAATCTCCCGTTCACCGTTGCTGAAAAGTTCTTTTAACTACTCTCCGTTCAGTACCTTACGAATATATTCCTTTGGCCAGCAAGGGAGTACATACTGTGTCGGCTGTTACGATTGAGCCGCCATGCGCAAGAACCAACTCGCAAAGTCTCTCGCTCGTCGTGCCGGAGTTACCAAAGCGGAAGCTGCCGACCAGCTTGATCGTGTTGTTCACCAGATCCTTTCTGACCTTCGGAAGGGGCAACCCGCTCCGCTCCCCGGTTTAGGGCATTTCGAGCCAGGAAAAACGCTTCGCTTCGAATTCGATAAAAACAAGCCGGAGGAAGGAGGCACCCATGGAAAACACTAACGCTGCTGCTTCTCTGGAAGAGATTGCACGCCTGGTGCGGGAAGCACTGGAACGGGGAGCACGGGTGGAAATCGATGGCCTAGGCACCTTCCGGCGAAATGAATCTCGCCAGTTTGTGTTTAAACCAAACACCAAGCCCAAGGTATTCATTGCTTACGTCCATGAGGACGCGGCTGTTGCGGATCGCTTATTTGATGATTTCGGGGCCAACGGGTTTGACCCCTGGATGGACTGCCGCAAACTGCTGCCCGGCCAGAACTGGCCACGTGCCATTCAGGACGCCATGGAAACCACGGATTTTGTGGTTCCCTGCTTTTCCGGGAACTCTGTCCGGAAAAAAGGAGGGTTTCAGGCAGAAATTCGGTATGCCTTGGATTGTGCCAACCGGATGCCATTGGATGATATCTTTCTGGTTCCCGTCCGGCTGGATGCCTGCCCGGTGCCGCCACAGATTCAACGTGTGGTGCAATACGTAGACCTGTTTCCGGATTACCAGACAGGCTTCTGCCGCATCCTCCAGATGCTGAAACAGCACTGGAAACAAAAAGCGGCCTAGTTTAGCGCTATGTTTTGGTTTTCGTCCCTAATAGGGCCTTCAGAAGGGCTGTTCCATTCGGACTGCCAAGGCCGGTGCAGGCGTCCCAATTCTTAGCGGCATTGTAGCCGCCGTTATTGCCAGCCGTGATGTCTCGAAAGATAGACTCCCCTGTCTGGTAAAGCAGAGGGTGAACGTAGCCCGCCGCATGTCCTAACTGGTGGTTGCAAAGCGCAATCAGCCCTGCCCACAGGGGAGCAACCGCGCTGGTGCCGCCGATCACTTCATCTTGCCCGTCTACGCGAACAATGTAGCCGGTGAGGGGGTCGGCGTCACCAGCTACATCGGGAACGCCGCGCCCCTTGAACTTGGTTTGAGGATGCAAGGGAACGCCCGCTTTCGCCTGGTAGGAAGGCAGAGCAAACACCCGGCTCACGCCGCCGCCCGTCGCGCCGTTGTTGGTGGAAAGATCGTTCCACACCTGCTCGCTGGAAATGGTGGTGCCGCTGGCCTTCACGCTGGTTCCGCCGCAACTCAAGGCATATGGACTGGAGGCAGGGAAGTCCACATGGAAATCGGTTCCGCTCACTCCATCGGTTGCGCCGTCATCGCCAGCCGCCACGGTTACCGTGACATTCATTGCCGCTGCATCCTGCAAGGCCGCATTCATGGCGTTCCGCGCCTGCGCCGTCCAGCTATCTTCCGGTCCGCCCCAGCTAATGGAAATCACGGAAGGGTTCCGTGCGGAATCGTGGGCTGCCTGCGAAATCGCATCCACAAAGCCCTTATCGGTGTTCGGCGCGAAATACACCACGATGTTGGCACCCGGAGCAACCGCGCCCACCACCTCGATATCCAGCATCACTTCACCATCGGCATCGCTGCCGGGCTTGTTGGTTCCTTTGTCCACGGAAACGGCGGTGACTTTCGGGACTGGAAGATTCAAGCCCTTGAAATAGGTGGTTAAGTCCGCAGCCTTGTAGCCGCCGCCCAGTTCAATAATGGCGACGGTCTGCCCGGAAGCCGTGGCTCCGGTGGGAAATCCGTAAAGCTGCGCCAATTGCGCGGGAGAGAAAGCGCCCGTGGGCGTGGCTTTCGGCCTCACGCGAAAGTGCGGCTTCGCCACAGGCCGGTTGTCCAGACCCAGGACGGCGATCACGGCGGAATGAAGGCTTTCAGGAAGCGTGAGATCCCCGGTACGGCCCCGATACTGAATGCCCGCTTCCGGCACCTGGTAATAAGAAAGCTTGGTTCCGAAAGCTGCTTCCATGGCTGCCGCCGTTCCAGAAAGGAGAATGGAGCGGCTCCCTTCATGGTGCTGGGCAATGGTGAGGCCGTGCTCGTGGGCAAACTCTTCCACCAGCGAAATATCTTCCGGCGCGGCTCCGTAAATGGTGCCGAACTCCGCGCGTGTTCGAAAGCGCGGAACAGAATCGGAATCGTGATCGGGAAGCAGATCGGTGTGGCGGCGTCGCAACACCACGGTGACTTCTATGGAATCGTTTGCGTCTACCGGCCCCGTAACGGCGGCGTTTGGCAGCGCGGTGCGTTCACTTCCAGCAATGGCTTTTCTGGCGTTGGTTGGCATAAGTCAGTAGGCAGGAGGGAGCAAGCAGGTTAGGCGGGCGAACAGAGGAACCCGTTACATCTTGGCCAGTTTCTTTTGAATGGCTTTGGCGTCTTTCGCGTCCGGCGCGATTTCCAAGTACTTGGCGTAAGCGTCGCGCGCAGCTTTCTTGTCATGCGCCTTTTCTTCCGCTTCCCCTAGCCGGACATAGGCTTCCGCCAATGCTCCGTTCCATTTGGTGGCTTCCCGGTAACGGTCGGCGGCGGCACGGAATTTGCCCCGATGAAAATAAAAGTTGCCGATCCGCATTTCGTTCGCGGCCTGCAAAGGGTTGAAACTATACTCCTTCGGCTTGGCGGCTGTGTCCTCTTCCGGCGGCAATTCTTCCTGCAAATCCGGCGGCTTCTTGTTGGGTGGCGATGGAGATTGCATCGCCAAACCAGTCATCAGCATCAGAACCAATGGAGTCATAGAGCAAGCAGTTTCCGCGGAAAGCAGCGCAGCCGCGAAATTCTCTCCCTGCCATAATCCTAATACAGGTGTCCCAGGAATCGCCCCAATCCGTGCTTCGCGAAAAGGTATCGCAATTACCTTTCTCCCCCGGCGTGTATCTGTACAAGGATGAAGCAGGGCGCGTCATTTATGTCGGTAAAGCGAAGAACCTGCGGGCGCGGGTCCGTAGCTACTTTTCCGCTGATAAGCTGGCCGAGCGCAAAACGGGTTCACTGATCGAGGAAGCCCGCGACCTGGATTACATTCTGGTCGACAACGAAAAAGAAGCGCTGGCCCTGGAAAACAACTTCATCAAGCAGTACAAGCCGCGTTTCAATGTCCTGCTCAAAGATGATAAGACATACCCGTACATCAAGCTCACCAAGGACAAATACCCGAAAGTCTTTGTAACGCGCCGGTTGCGCAAAGATGGCGCGAGTTACTACGGTCCTTACTTTCCCGCAAACTTGGCGTACCGCCTACTAAATTTCATTCACCGGAATTTCCTGCTGCCTTCCTGTAAAGTGGACCTTTCGCGCCACCATCCGAAGCCGTGCCTGCAATATCACATCCATCGCTGCCACGGACCTTGCGTGAAAGATTTGGCTTCGGACGAAACCTATGCACGGTCCGTGCGGGATGCCAAGCTGTTTCTGGAAGGTCGCCATGCGGAACTGGCGCGGGACTTGCAGCAGCGCATGGAAACCGCTGCCGAGGAGATGCGCTTCGAAGAAGCAGCTTCCTTGCGAGATCTGCTTTCCCTGGTGGAAGAGATCGAGCAGCGCCAGAAGGTAGCTTCCGCCAACCGCGATGACGCGGACATCTTCGCCTATTATGCCGAGCCGCCGCTGGTAGCGGTGAATCTGTTCCACCTGCGCAACGGACAGATTGTGGACCGCCGTGAATTCTTCTGGGAAGACCAGCATGAGTTCGATCCCTCGTCGTTCTTTTCTTCGCTGCTGTTGCAGATTTACATGGACCAGCAATACGTTCCGTCCGCGATCCATGTCCCCATCGACTTTGAAGACCGCGAAACCATGGAAGAGTTGCTGCGGGAAAAAAAGAATCGTGCAGTGGAAATTCTGACGCCGCAGCGCGGCCAGAAGAAAGCCATGCTGAACCTGGTGGAAACCAATGCCAAGCACAGCTTTGATGCCCGCTTCCGCGTGCTGAAGCCTTCTTCGCTGGCGATTCAGGAAGCCTTGCAGGATGCGCTGAACCTGCCCGAAGCGCCGCAGCGCATCGAGTGTTTCGACATCTCCCACATCTCCGGCACGGACAAAGTGGCCAGCATGGTGGTGTGGGAAAGCGGGCGCATGAAAAAGGCGGACTATCGCAAGTTCATCATTCGCACCGTGGAAGGCAACAACGATTTCGCCAGCATGCATGAAGTGGTGACCCGGCGGTATTCCCGCTTGCAGCAGGAAAATGCAGCTATGCCGGGTTTGGTGTTGATCGATGGTGGCTTAGGACAACTCCATGCCGCCGCCGATGCGCTGGAAGCCATCGGCATCATCAACCAACCGCTCGCCTCCATTGCCAAGCGCGAAGAAATCATCTATGTGCTGGGGCAGGAGAACGAGCCGGTGATACTGGATAAGTTCTCGCCCATTCTCCACTTAGTGCAACAGATCCGCGATGAAGCCCACCGCTTCGCCGTAACATTCCACCGCACACGCCGCAATGCGGCACGCCTGACCAGTGAGCTAGACCAAATTCCCGGTATCGGCGAAAAGACACGCATCAAGCTGCTGAAACATTTCGGCAGTTCGGAGCTAGTGCGAGCAGCGAATGAAGATGATTTGGCCGCGCAAGTGGGACGCGCCGCTGCCAAGCGTATCCGGTTGTTCTATGCAGTACCCGAAGCGCAGACTACGGCGGGGTAGAAGTGATAATGGAGAACCGGCTATGAAACCTTCGG
This sequence comes from Bryobacterales bacterium, assembly GCA_963791675.1. GTDB lineage: Bacteria > Acidobacteriota > Terriglobia > Bryobacterales > Bryobacteraceae > JALYXI01. The sequence continues at coordinate 23,965 of CAWBTD010000022.1, read as the reverse complement.
ATGGAAACATCTAACAAGGGTAGTATTTTACTTGGCTGTCACCTTCCACCGCGACGAATTGCTGCAGCTTGTCAGCCGCTATGGCCTTTCGCGTCCTCGTGTGTTTGGGTCGGTTGCCAGTGGCACGCACCGAGATGAGCGTGATCTTGTACGTTGATCCGTACTGGATTCCGGACCACCTGCCTCCAATTGCTGGTTCGAAGATTCGACTGCGGAGAAATTGCTGGGAGTGCCGGTATCTGGAGAGTTTTTAACTCCGAACGGATTGCCGCCGAAGTTTCGCAATGGAATGCACCTGTCGCGTAGACTCCTCCAGCGTCCTAGGTGCTGCAACAGGCACAGCCCCTAGAACATCCGGAGCGCTCGAAGACTATCTGGAACACTATTGCGGAAGCGATTGACCGGGCGACAAGCTACCTTCAGCCCATCTCCGGACCTCGCAGTTTTTCAACAGAATTTGCAGGTCCAGGACGCCGTTGTCCGCAATAGGTCGAGATTATTGGCGAGGCCGTGAACAAGAATTTTGGTCAGGCGGCGTATAGCACCGCGCCGGAATTCCATCAAACAGCATTCCGAGCTTCCATGGGGGCAAAGCCGTCCGGCTCGTCGCTGGCGTTGTCCGAGACATCATCAACGACTGTCTTCTTGCGCGGGATGCGTAACGTGCGCCGCATCCATGAGTATTTCTTTGTTGATTTGGAAATAGTCTGGACGACTGTCAGGACCATTTGCCAAGCTGAAACAGCAGATCGACGCTTTGTTGAAGCGATAAGCGCTTGGGTGTCTTATTGAATTTTAACTGACAAGTGGTTCGGGACTGCATCGAAGCAGATCATGCAATGGCAGCGTTTCACCCTGTTCATCTTCTTCAAGAGCGTGCTGTGCCATATGGCGAATTCCTCTTCTCCGTAGCTTCTCCGTAAGGCGTTTCTTCCATACCTCTTCGTCATTCAGCGAAGCGAGAATTTTGGAAGCAATCGCATCCTGCTCATCCTGTGGCAGTGCAATCACCTTTTCCAGCGCCTTTTCCAACAGCTTCGACATGACTCAATTTTATCAACGGGCATGACCAGTCATCATGCTACACCCAAGAAGAGCGTTTTGAAAGACTATGCGGAAACTCCTCGTTCTCGTGAGCTTCCCACATATTCCAATCACGTATTCCAATCTATTGTACGAAGTATGGCAATCACTTGGGTCATTCTTCCAGCCATAAGCGAGTTCCTGAAGCGCTGCCTCCTCACATCTCGTCCTCATCCGAGCGAGCGCGATCCTGAGCAGAGAGCGTATGGGGTCGTCCTTCCAACCTTGCGCCAGTGCCCGAAGCACTGCCCACCGCATATTTTCGTCCTCATCGGAGCGGGCGCGGTCGTGAAGCAAGAGAAGCGTGTCCGGGTCGTCTTTCCAGCCTCGCGCCAGTTCCTGAACCGCTGCCCAACGAATAATCCGATCGCGGTCTTCTTCAACACTCCTAAGTAACCAATCACATGTGTCCTTAGACTTCCATAATGATCCGAGCCAGTTAATGCCTTGCGCCCGTGTGTGACCGGTTTCCTCCCATTCATTCCGCTGTTCATAATAATAGGGAGGATCAAAGCAAATTACTTCGTTCATGAATTGTTGCTGAAGTGCGTGATCAATCTGCTGAATCGCTCGTCGGTTACGAACTTCATTTAGACAACCCGCAGCAATCATCAGATTGGTAAATTTGTAAGCACGCCCGTCTTGAGACATCAGAAACTGAATTAGCTCTCCGGCCTGCTCTTCCCCCACCATTCCGGCAATCAGGTGAAGCACTTCATGCCATTTCTCATCCTGCCAATGTTGCCCGAAGGCTTCGTCCTTGAGCCATTCAAGAGACGGATTCTTACTCTTTTGGAAGCGGTTCACAAACCAATCGGCACAGAAGTATTCCAAAAATGTCCGATGAACAAAGGCAAAGCGATCTGCCCCTGCAACGCACAAGATGAAATTGCGATCTGTTAATTGTTGAACCATCGCCTCGGCCTTTATGTAAGAGTCAGAAATGCCAACTCCTTTCAGGAACTCACGAAAGATTTTACGAAGGCGTTCCGAGTGAATTAAGTTTCCTGCAAGTCCACCCCTTGTTTGTTGCATCTCCCCTGCGAGTTCTCGCAGCAGAGCTTCTTTCTCCTGACGGGCAAACGTATCTGTCGGCAGCAGGGAACGGCTGGCGTCCCATTCATGGAGAAGAACGCGGCTTGCTTCGCGGTAAAGTTCCACACGATTCCGAGGAAGCTCCTGATTCCGATTCAGGATGGCCATCATGGTGAGCAAAAGAGGATTGCCTGCCAGTTCCCGAATAGCGCGGGATGTTTCCACGGCACGCCTGAGTTGGTTCTGCAGACGGGTGCGTTCCTGGGGATCTTCTTCCGCCACGGCGTGCCATTGCTGTAAAAAGGCAAACACCTGCTCATCGTCAAAGTCTTCTAGTGTGGCATGCGCAAATCCGGCATTGCGCAAGCGATCCGGCTCATAGCCGATAATGCGGGACGTAAGAACAACCGGGGCTTGCGGATAGCGTGCGGAAAAGGCGGTGACTTGCTCAATTACATTTGCTCGCTTGCGGGCATCAAAGATTTCGTCAAGCCCATCCAGATATAGCGTGGCCTGCCCATTGCGAAGCTGCTCTTCCACTTTCCTGGCATCCAGGCCAAAGCATGGCTTGCCAGATTCCAGATGTTGTTTCAATCCTATGGGTTGTTCGCCATATTCTTTCAAATCGATCCACAACGGCAAAGAGCCTTGGTCGTTTTCTGCCCATTGAAGAGCAAGGTACTTCAGCAGCGAAGTTTTACCGGAGCCTGGATCACCGAGCAACACCAGCAACCGCTGGCGAGCCAGGATTTCAAATATCGGCGTCACTGGACTATTTTGATAAGCCTCGCGGAACCGGCTCAGTTGTGCTTCGTCAGGGATATCTGTGAGGTGACCCTCCTGGCGGAGTTGACGGCGGAGTTCATGCGGAATGTCGCGCACCGGAACGGATTCTCGGGCCGACTGCGGAACAAACACGCTCCACAACCCGATCCGGCGGTCATAGGCGCTCGTATGTAAAGCGGACAACTGAAGCGTGGAGCACTTCTTGCGCAAGAAATCTCGGTAGCCGCTGAGGTCGAAGCCGGGATCGAAACGCTGCTCGAAGTCATGGCTGTCTTCCTGCAATGCGATGGCGAGTTGATCGCGCAGTGCCGGATCTTTTCGGATGTGTTGACGAATCGCACGGGCGTAGCCTAGCGCAATGGGCTGCCAATCAAAGTCTTCGGGAAGTGGATCGAGTTTCAGGTCAAGCCACATGGCCGAAACCGAGGTGAGGTCCACAGTTTTCACATCAGGCTGAAAGTAACCCACGATCTCCGGGCCGGCGATCTCCAGGAATTGCTTTAATTGATCTTGATACGCCGGTAGCGCGGAAGAAAGCGGCGATTTATCTTCCAATTCCTTCAGAAACTCCTCACTAAAGAGAAGCACAGCTCGTTTGGCAATCTTTTCGCTTTCCCCTGGCTGAAGAAAACGCAGGAAACGTGCTTTACCCGCTTTCGCAACATCCGTGGCAGCATCCCCGGCGCACTTTTCCAGAAGTGCTTTCCACTTAATCTTGCCAGCAAGGGCGATTGCTGCGGCAGAGATGCTGACCGGTTCCATGTTCCACATGATATGCCGCTGCGGAGGTAAATTTGTTTTCCTTGCAGCATTATGAAGGGAGCCAACTGGTACATTGCCGGGTGCTGTTGAGCGATCAATCTTGGGATGCTGAAAGTTCTGTTGTAAGACGCTGGAAGGTCGGCTGGAGGAAGAGGTGCAGAGCCTCGACTGAAAGACCCGGATTCGTGGTCCGGGCCAGTCAATCTTAGGCAGAACAGGAGGTGATGCTAATGCGTTACCTTTTGCGTTTAAAGATCGTATTAGCTTTACTGGCTCTTACGATCACAGCCAGCTTCGAGGTTCGTAAGAACCGCCGTCGTTAGCTGTACTGTTCCGGCTGATGACCGTCAGCCGGATCAATTGCTTTGAGTATACCGGAATACCATCACACCGGGTAACCGCAACGTCTTCAAGCGAACCTTTGACCGTCCGTTGTGGCAGCCTTCCTATACTTGGACGCAAGCGACTATGAGAACGCTAACGCCACTGAATACTTGGACGGTCGCAATAAGAGAGTACGGAGCTAACCTCTTCCTTCGTTCTTAAGAAACTCAGTTAACGCCCAAATCCCAGGAACGGGAGCGTCGTCCGCAACGGTCGCAACAAAACCGTCGGTAGTCTCTTCAGTAATAGAAATGCCTCTTTCCGCAAGACTCCGAACGAGAGATTCGCTCTTTTTGAGACCATGCGCAACAAACCCTGGGTAGGGATAATAGTGAGTTTCAACAACCTGTAAAGTGCTAAGCAGATTGCCTTCAAGGTCATTTAGCTCTGACCCGGACATTCGATTTACTTCATAAAGGCCCATCATCGCTCCCACCTGCCAGCAAGCGTTAATCGCCTCATGGTTGTGCGGCGTATCGACGATGTAAACGATGCGCTTCTTTGCCATTTCCAACAAGTTGCCCGGGAAATTGGGGTCCACAATAATTTCGATAAGCCCATCATCGTTGTCATATTTCCAAGGCATAGGAAGCTTGCTCAATATTATCTTTTTCATCTTCAAAGGCTCAAGGACAAGGTTTCAGAGGCACTAACGATCCTATGCTCCCCATCGCACTTCCTGCTTACCGGCAAAACTTCGGCTATCATAGATCAACCCCATGCTCATCCGATTTGCCGTATTGCCCGTTGTGGCAGCCTCATTATGCTTTGGCGCAAGCGGGAACTGGGACGCTCGCGCTGCTGCCGGATACCTGGACAGTCGTGCGCAGTGGTGGATGGGCTGGTCCAATGCGGCACGCGATCATGATACGTTCTGCGTCTCCTGCCATACCGCCGTGCCTTATGCACTCAGTCGTCCGAAACTGCGCCAGCAGTTGCAGGAAAGCGCCGAGTCGCAGCCGGAGCAGAAGCTGATTGCCAATGTCCGAAACCGTGTGCGGCTTTGGGGGGAAGTGAAGCCGTTCTACCTAAGCAGTGAGAAAGCGCCGAATCGAAGCGTGCAATCACGGTCCACGGAAGCCGTGCTGAACGCATTGATCCTGGTGAACCAGGCAAGTGGGCAAAAGGGAACCACTCCAGAGCTGGCGTTAGCCTTGGAAAACTTCTGGGCTGCTCAGATCACGGAAGAAGGCCCAGAGCGCGGCGCCTTTCCTTGGCTCGATTTTCACAACCGTCCATGGGAAGCCGATGACTCGCAGTTTTACGGAACGGCCCTGGCTGCGATCACAGTCGGCATGATGCCAGCCGAGGTGCGGCAATCCAAACAGCACGCCATTGATTCGTTAGCGGAATATCTGCGCGGTAACTACCAATCGCAATCGCTGGTGAATCAAACGGTAGCTTTGTGGGCATCAGCGAAGTTGCCCGCAGTGCTGCCGGAAAGCGAAAAGGCAAAATTGCTTCGCCACTTGGCGGAAGCGCAGCGGGAAGACGGCGGCTGGAGCCTGACCGCCTTGGCAGGGCCCTGGAAACGAAATGACGGCACCAGCCTGGAAACTGCCAGCGATGGCTATGCCACTGGCTTGGTGGCATACGCCATGATCAATGCCGGTGTGCCCCGCACGGATTCTTCCTTAACCTCTGGACTCCGCTGGTTGGCGCAAAACCAATCCGCCACGGACGGCCGCTGGCCGGGGTACTCGTTAAACAAGAATCGAGCCCTGAATTCAGACGCAGGCCGGTTCATGAGTGATGCCGCCACTGCCTATGCCGTGCTTGCGCTAACAGCAGCGAAGTAAATCGAATTACACGCTCACAGGAGTATATTCTTGTGTGGGAGCGCACCCATGAAGATGACGCGACGAAATGCCCTGCAATCCGCGCTTGCGGCATTGCCTTCTTTTGCTGTCCCTCTGCAAGCTCAACCGGAGCAGCCTTTACCCGCGATTGAGAACGGACCGTTTCAAGGCACCCGCGATTCCCTCAGCGCCTACGAAATTCCCGATTGGTTCCAGGACGCGAAATTCGGCATCTGGGCGCATTGGGGGCCGCAGTCCGCCGCCGAAGATGGCGATTGGTATGCCCGCAACATGTACATCGAAGGCAGCCCGCAGTACAACTACCCACCTCGAAACGCTACGGGCATCCCTCAAAGCCGGCTTCAAGGACATCATCGCCGCCTGGAAAGCGGAAAAGTTCGATCCCGACCATCTCATGAGCCTCTACAAGAAAGCCGGCGCGAAATACTTTCGTCACCATGGGCTGTTCACCACGACAATTTCGATCTGTGGAACTCCCGGCATCAACAGTGGAACGCCGTGAACATGGGGCCGCACAAGGATATCGTCGGTCTGTGGCGCGAGGCCGCGCGGAATCAGGGATTGCGGTTCGGCTTATCGGATCATCTCTGGATCACTTACAAATGGTTCTCCGTGAGCCACGGCAAGGATCAAACAGGACCCTTAGCGGGAGTTCGCTACGATGGCGCAAACAAGGAAAACGCCAGCCTCTATGTAGATTCCGATGATGTGTGGAGCGGCAAAGACCTGGATTGGAATGAATCCGGCATTCCCGAATGGTGGAAGCGCCACTGGTTTCTGCGCATCAAGGATTTAGTAGACCAGCACCAGCCCGATCTCCTGTACACCGATGGGCACCTGCCCTTTGAGGAGCATGGTCTTCGTTTAGTGGCTCACCATTACAACCTGAGCGCCAAGCGCAATGGCGGCAAAACCGAAGCCGTGTATACCAGCAAGCGCGTATTAGATGCCAGATCGCGGGGTATGCGTGCTGGATGTGGAGCGTGGCATTCCTGATGGGATTCTTCCTCATGCTTGGCAAACCGATACCTGCATCGGTAACTGGCATTACAAGCGCGGCACGGAGTACAAAACGCCCAAGATTGTGATCGATATGCTGGTGGATATCGTCAGCAAGAATGGGAATCTGCTGCTGAACTTTCCGCTTCCCGCCAGTGGCGCGTTGGACCTCCAAGAGCAAAACGTGCTTGCGGAAATCACGAAGTGGATGGGCGTGAACAGCGCTGCTTTATATGGCACGCGGCCCTGGAAAATCTTTGGCGAGGGGCCGAGCATTGTGAAAGCGGGAGACAGTTCCGCTTTTAATGAACGGAACCGCAAAGAGTTCACCGCCGCTGATGTTCGCTTCACAACCAAGGGAAGCAAGCTATACGCCATTGTAATGGGTGCGCCGGAATATCAGGCCGTGATCCCTTCTTTGAAGATGGGAAGTCCGTTGCGGGTCGGCAAAATTCAGGACGTGGAACTGCTCGGGTTCTCCGGCAAAGTTGCGTGGCATCAGGACCAAGCGGCGCTGCACGTCACTATGCCTCCGCAACTGCCTTCCAGGCACGCTGTAGCTTTTGAAATCACCGGAGCCTGACACCGGTTATGCTGGGTCATGCTTAGGTTTTGGCTGGGTTTCGTAGTTCTCGGTTTGCTGGGGTTGTGGGCACAAACCACTCCGCCCGAAGTCAACACCGCTTATGTTCGGGAACATTACTCCAAGTATGAGTTCCGCATTCCCGTGCGCGATGGCATCCGGCTGTTTACTTCGGTGTATGTACCTAAGGAAGTCGCTTCCGAGGGGAAGACCTATCCCATCCTGATGGTGCGAACTCCTTACAGCGTTCGGCCTTATGGGGAAGATCAGTTTCCAGCCACGCTTGGTCCATCCGAGTTCTTTACACGGGAGAAATTTATCTTTGTTTATCAGGATGTGCGAGGCCGCTACCAGAGCGAAGGCGAGCACATTCCTATGCGGCCGTACCAACCAAACAAGCGTACGCCGAAGGACGTGGATGAAAGCAGCGATACCTATGATTCCGTTGATTGGCTGGTAAAGCATGTTTCCGGCAACACCGGCAAGGTTGGCTTGTGGGGCATCTCGCAACCCGGCTTTTATGCCAGTGCCGGAATGATAGATGCGCATCCTGCGCTGGTCGCCGTCTCGCCGCAAGCCCCAGTAACGGATTACTACTTGGGCGACGATGTTTATCATAACGGCGCTTTCATGCTGGCTGCCAACTTCGGTTTCTACCATGGCTTTTTTCCACGCGAAGGCGAGCCTGCGCCACCTCAGCAAACACTGCCCTTCGATTTCGGCACGCCTGATGGTTACGATTTCTTTCTCGCCATGGGTTCCCTGACCCGTGGAGATGAAAAGTATTTCCAGAACAAAAATCCGTGGTGGAAAGATGATTACAGCCACACCACTTACAACGAGTATTGGCAATCCCGCTCCATTTGGAAATATCTGAAAGGCATCAAGCCAGCGGTAATGACGGTCGGCGGTTGGTTTGACGCGGAAGACCTGCAAGGGCCGTTACGCACTTTCGCCTTTATGGAAAAGAACAGCCCGCCCGCTCACAACATGCTGGTGATGGGCCCTTGGACGCACGGCGGATTTGCGCGTGGCGATGGGGATCAGGTTGGCAACATCAACTTCGGTTCCAAGACCGGGCTTTATTTTCGTGAGCATATCGAGCTGCCATTCTTTGTTTACTATTTGAAAGGCAAAGGCGAGGGTAACTTTCCGCGCGCCTGGGTATTTCAAACCGGTGTGAACCAATGGCGACGTTTTGATGCTTGGCCTCCCAAAGCGGCTGCGCCGCAGGAGTTTTCTTTAGAGCCGCAAGGCAAGCTCCTTTCCCGCAGCACGGCTGCGGCATCGTTTGACGAATATGTTTCCGATCCCAACAAGCCGGTGCCTTACATCGGCCCTGTGCTGATGGGAATGCGTTTTGATTACATGACGGAAGACCAGCGCTTTGCTGCCACTCGCCCGGATGTGCTGGTGTACCGCACCGAACCGCTGGATCATGATTACACCGTAATGGGACCTATCTCGGTTGACTTGAAAGTTTCCACCACCGGCACGGATTCTGATTTTGATGTGAAATTAATTGATGTGTATCCGCCCGATTATCCAGATCCGAATACAGCGGCAACACCTGTAGCCGCTCGTGCACAACCTGCCAATGCAATTCGTTTAGGCGGCTACCAGCAGTTGGTTCGTGGGGAACCATTCCGGGGCAAGTTCCGCAAAGGCTTTGAAAAGCCGATTCCTTTTGAGCTTGGCAAACCGGACCGTATTCTCTTCCAAATGCCGGACGTGGCGCATACCTTTCGCATAGGTCATCGCATCATGGTGCAGGTTCAAAGCTCATGGTTTCCCCTAACGGATCGAAACCCGCAAAGGTTCATGGAAATCCCGAATGCCCATCCGGAAGACTTTGTAAAAGCGACCGAGCGCGTCTACGTTGGCGGCGCGGATGGTTCACGCATCCGGCTGCTGCTTGTTCCATAAGTTCCTGCCTTACCGAAAACTAGGCTCTTATTCTCTTTGGATTAGGCTAGTGCCTAGCTCCCATACAATCTAACTGTGCATACTCTGTAACTGGCGACTGGAGTCGTGAACACTTTTTTCGTGCTTTGAACCTCCTGCGCTTCGGTTTGGTGCATATATTGCAACAGTGTTTTGAGGGGTGAGAAAAAGGTAAAGAATGAAAAAAACTTCTATTTCTTTAGCGAGTATTGTTTTAGCTGGATCTTTGTGCAATGCAGGCGCTTTGTTTGCTTTCCAGAACGCATCACAAACGCAGCCGGATAATACCAAGGTAAATCAACGGGATCGGAGTAAGTCTCAACCTACTGCGGACCAGGGCAAGAATAACAAATCAGACCGCGAGATCATGCGGGAGATTCGTCGCTCTGTTGTAAGCGACAAGTCACTCTCCACTTACGCGCACAACGTCAAAATCATTTCCCAAGGGGGAAAGGTTACTTTGAAAGGACCTGTGCATACTGAGGAGGAGAAAAAGTCCATTGAGTCCAAAGCGGCTGCAGTAGCTGGTGACGGAAACGTTACAAACCAGTTAACGGTTAAGGCCAGTTCCAAGTAGTTTAGAAATTCATATACAAACGAGAAAGAGGCATATTATGGCAGGAAAAAATACAGCAGTCTTTGGGATTTTCCCCTCCACATCGCAAGCTGAACAAGCAGTGGATACCTTGATCGCGGCGGGTTTCCGAAGCGACGATATTTCGGTGCTATCTCCGGATCAGCAAACCACGAAAGAGTTTGCTACTGAGAAAAACACAAAAGCTCCTGAAGGTACCACAACAGGTGCTACGGCTGGAGGCGCTATCGGAGGCACACTGGGCCTGTTAGCTGGAATTGGCGCATTAGCGATTCCAGGTCTTGGACCCTTTATCGCGGCTGGACCCATCATGGGTGCCTTGGCAGGGCTGGGAGCTGGCGCAGCCACGGGCGGACTGATTGGTGCGCTAGTAGGAATGGGAATGCCCGAATACGAAGCAAAGCGATATGAAGGCCGCGTCAAAGACGGAGGTGTATTATTGTCCGTTCACTGCGACGACTCCGATTGGGTAGGAAAGGCAAAAGACATCTTGAAGAGAGTGGGAGCGGATGATATCTCCTCCGCCGGGGAGAAAGCCGTTAGCTCTCATACTGTCGGAACCGATACGGAGAATTACCGCAAGGTATAAGGGCACAGAATAGGTCAGGGGAAGCCAGATCATGCCACACACTGTTGTAGGTTTATTTAAGAACATCGAAGAAGCACAGAAGATCAAGCACGAGTTAATAAATCAGGGTTGCGCCGCTGACAACATTCAGGTTATGGCGAACGAAACCGGCACTGCCACGACTTCCTCTGCTTCTATTCCCAACTCAGAACAGGGCATTGGAGCCACAATTGGTAATTTTTTTCGCTCTCTGACAAGTTCTGAAGAGGAAGAAGAAAATCGATACTACTCGCAAGGCGTAACGAACGGCGGAGCAGTGGTGGCCGTGACTGTACCTGATGGCCAGGAAGATAAAGTAGCGGATCTTCTGGAACGCTATGGGGCAGCCAGTGTGAATGAACAGAGCGCCGGCACCGCTGGCAATCTGAAAAGCTCAATCCCAGGGGAGCAGAAACTCTCCGTTGTAGAAGAAGAGCTTGAGGTGGGTAAACGGCAGGTGCGGAAAGGGGGAGTGCGGGTCTACTCTCACGTTACCGAGCGTCCGGTTACGGAAACCGTGAACCTGCGGGAGGAGCATGTCCATGTGCAACGGCGTCCCGTTGATCGCCCCGTAACGGATGCCGATCTGGCTGCGTTCAAGGAAGGCATCATCGAACTGACAGAAACGGCGGAAGAAGCGGTGGTGTCGAAACAGGCCCGCGTAGTGGAAGAAGTGGTAATTGGCAAAGACGTATCCGAGCGCCAGCAAACCATCCAAGATACCGTGCGCCGAACCGATGTGGAAGTGGAACAGTTAGGTACTGATACCAATGATCGGTATACATCCGCCTTTCAATACGGCTCCACGCTGGCGAGCGATCCTCGCTACCGGAACTCCAGTTGGGAAGAAGCAGAAGCCAGTGCGAAAAAGGATTGGGCAAACCAGGGGCAAGGATCTTGGGATGAGTTCAAGGCTGAGATTCACCGTGGGTGGAATAAAGTGCGCGGCACAGTTCGCAGTGCTGATCGCTAAGTTCCATTTCCTTCATTGGAGCGATCGGGCGATCAGGAAGAGGGCAGTCAGAAACTGTTATTGATAAACGCTTCCTAAACTGCCTTCCCACTGGTGCGGTTCGGTCACAATTTGATGAAGTCGCAAGTAATATTTGCTGGAGCGCCGAACCGCTACGCCCATGGAAATGGGCGTTAACGTATCTTCGGGATAGTAATCGTAATCGCGCCGGAACTGCGGGTTTTCTGTCAGACTTCGCACCATGCCTTGGTAAGCACGCGGAGGCATATAGATCAGATCCGGCTGGTAAAGCTGGAACAGCTTGTCTGCAGAAAATTTTTGTTTAGCAAATGCCGTTTCGTTCAGGCCGGAAAAGTCTACCACCACGCGATCTGGATTCATGATGCCGGGATGTCCCAGCTCAGTAGTGGCCATCACCATGTCATTGGGAAGCTTCGAGAATTGATCCATTCGGTACCAAAAATCTCCCCAATACGCTTGGTATTCATCCAATGTACCGAAGGAAGCTATGCCGTATCTTGCCAGCATCTCCACACTCCCCAAAGCCGAAGCCTGAAGCGGAAGCAGCAGCAACCAACAGAACACCGTTGCAGCAATCCATCCGAATGTGGGAACCGGTTTACTAAAACTTTGCCACCAATTGCCGAAACGGTTTGCCAGGCGCACCATGCTGCAAGCGGCCAGCAAAGCTACCGCAGGCAGCGTTGGGTAATAAAAGCGCTGGTTCATGTACATGATCTGCAAAACAAAGAAAAAGTAGTACGCCATGAAGAGGCCAGTGGCAATCAGGAGGCTTTTTTCCAATGGCGTGGAAACTTTTCTCCAAGTCCGAAAATAAACAACTACATCCACCGTAATCGCTAAAAACAAAAAACGATAAGCAATCAGAAAGCTAAGCCACTGGCGAAGCGGAACAAACTTATAGCCGATAAATCCTTCATACAGGTGCAGAGCCTTGGCATAGAAAGGCAACGGCACCGGGGAATTGAAGTAGGACCAAGCAATGCCCATCTGTGCCAGAAGAACTATTCCCGTAATGGTCAGCATCAGCCCCGCTAATTGCTTTCTGCGCCGCTCCGCATGAAACAAGAACAGTGATGCGGGAACGGTGAATGTGTAGATCATCAAATCCGGCCTGCACCCAAAGGCGAGTCCGCCCACAATGCCAGTCACTACGGCAGGCCGGAAGAGAACCGGATCTTTGCCACCAGCCTACCAGTATCAGGTACACGCACAAGAACGCAAGAGCGAACATGGCATCCATTCCGCTCAGGAAATGCCTCATCAAATCAGAGGACGCGCCAGCAAGGGACGCTGCCACCACAAAGTACAACACTCTGCGTACCAAGGGAGAGGCAGGTACATTTTTTTGCAGCATGGCAAACAACAGCACCAGAAAAGCAAGGCCGCAAAGGAGGCTGGCGAGTGTCACCGTCAGCAAGGGAGTCGCGGGTGTCGCTAATCGAAGCGGAAGCACCACAAGCAGGTAGTAAGGAGCCGTTAAGCCGTAAGTAGGCGGCCCGCCGGGATTCCAGGCTAGTGCGTGGTATTTCAGAACGTGGTCTGCATAGCGCGCCAGCATGGAAGAGTCTTCCCAAACGGCACAAAAGGGATCAGGCCCTGCAAACCGGCCCGCCACTTCCAGGAGCAACACCGCAAGTCCGGAAAGAATCAACAGATTCAGAACACGCAGTACCCAACGAGGTACATACTGCTGTAGGGCTAGCTCCTGCTGCTCAGCCTCTGATTGCATTCCCCATCAGTATCGCATCAAGAATCAGCGGCGGCTTTCCGCGCGTGCTTCCAACAGGTCCAGCTCATTCTGAAGCTTACGGAATAACTCATCGCCGATTGTGTTGCGATCGCGCAGCCGTATCAACACAGTTTTTTCTGTTTGCCGGAGTTGTTGTGTGACCGAGCGATATTGCTCATATTGCGCCTGCGTATAGCCGTCTTCCTCTTCATCGACTTTGACCAAGGCTAACCGCCGTTTGTAGACACGTTCCAAGTCTTGGTAAACGCCGGTTGTATCTTCCGGATGGCCTTTCCGTTGACGCTTCAACTCGCTTAAAGCTTCCTGCAGCATGGTTTTTCGAGCCTCGGCTTCTTCCGGATCTTTATTCTCCTGCTCGTTCAATCCAAGGCGTTTGATCAGGGAAGGAAGCGTTAACCCTTGCACCACCAGAGTGACAAAAATGACGCAGAACGTCAGAAACAGAATCAGATTCCGTTCCGGGAAAGGCGCTCCATTCTCCAGTGTTTCCGGCAGCGCGTTAGCGGCAGCAAGCGCCACGACGCCGCGCATGCCCGTCCAGCCCACCACAAAGATCATGCGCGGCTGAGGAGTGTCTTCATGCTGATGGAGAAACTGCCTCCGCACCAGAAAGGAAACCAGAGCGCCCGGATAAACCCAAAGCAAACGGAGCAAAATGACGACACAGCTAAAGAATAATCCGTAACTTACTGCCTGGAATACGGTAAGGGAATGAATGCCGGCCAGAATGGTTTGCAATTGCAATCCGATCAGCAGAAACACAATGCCGTTTAAAACAAAACCTAACGTGTTCCATACGGCTTCTGACTCAATGCGCACCTTGGAAGAAAGATAGGCCGCGCTCTCGCGCCCTAAGTACAATCCACACGCCACTGTTGCCAGCACTCCGGAAGAGCCGACTGCTTCCGCTGTTAAGTAAGCCACATAGGGCGTAATGACGCTGAGGGTAATCTCAATCGGCGCATCATCCAGATAGTCTTCCACCCACCGGATTAAGCGGCCTACAACCAATCCAATTCCTATGCCGCTGACCACCAGCCAGAGAAGGCGCGCGGTTCCGCCCATCAGCGTAGGAACCTGATTGCTGACCACCAGCCCGACCGTGAATTCCAGGGCCAGCAGGCCGCTGGCATCATTCATCAGGCTTTCGCCTTCCAGCACGTCCGTGATGCGTTGGGGAAGGTGAAGGCGTTTCGCGATGGAGGTTGCCGCAATCGCGTCCGTAGTGGAAACCACAGCACCCAAAACCAGACCGAGCCGCCAATCAAACCGAGGCATCAGCCAGTGGGCGATGCCGGAAACTCCCAGCACCGTAAAACCAACTAGCCCAAAGGCCAGGAACAGAATGCTGACCAGGTTGTAGCGGAAATCTCGCCAGGAAGTCCGAAAGGCTGCCGCAAACAGTAAAGGCGGGAGAAATACGAAAAACACAACGTCCGGGCTGAGCGCCAGATGCGGCATGCTGGGTATCAGGCTTAACCCCAATCCGGCAATCACCAGAATAATGGGGTAAGGCGTGTGAATTCGCTGCGCAAGTGCTCCGAAAGCAGCTACGGAGAGCAGCAAAAGCAGCAGAATCAATTCAATATAGTGGACGTCCAGGTGCGCCATGGTTCTCCCATTTTCTTAGCATCTCGACGGCCTCTACACTAGATTTTGAACTACGGAAAAGAGGGAGTGCGGCGGGGGGTTAGGGGGCGAGGGTGAAGCAAGAAGCTTCACCCTCAGGCTTTGCCAGAAACTATTTCTTGGGAGGAACTGCGGGGGATGTCGCTGCCGGACGGGGAGCAGCGGGACGCATACCAGGCTGAGCCGTGGAGCGCTGCGCAGGGGCTGTCATGGTTGGCGCCGCTTTATCGTAGAGGGCGATAATATCGCGCGTGATGTCAATGGTGTTGGAAGCAAACAGCACGGGAGTTTGCTGGCTGCTGATATCCAGCACAAGAGCATAGCCATTGTCGGACGCGTACTTGTTCAGGATGCTGATCATTTTGCCACCCAGTTCGCCCATGATGCGCTGCTGTTCCTGCTCCAGGTCCGCCTGGGCATCCTCATTGTCGCGCTTCAAGGAAGTATTTTTCTGGTCGATATCGCGCATGATTTTTTGCTTGGCTTCTTCGCTCATGGTGTTGGAGGCCCGGCGAAGCTGATCCTGCAATCTGCGCAATATCGGCCTGCTTCTTTTCGATTTCCGATTGCTTGGGGCCAAACTTGGTTTTGAGGTCGCCAGCGGCCTTCTGACCATCCTTGGTCTGAATGATGGCGGTTTGAATATCGATCACAGCCACTTTTGCCGGAGCGCTCATGCTCATGGGAGCAGAGGCCGCAACGGGAGCGGCCGAGGTGGGGGCTGCCGCCGCCGGAGTCTGGGCATTCGCGGTGAGGGCGAACAGGGAAGTTCCCAGACCCAAAAGCGGAAGAAATGCGGTGTTGAGTTTCATGATTGTGTTCCTTGGGTTCGATTTGATCCTAACATTTTGCGTAAGCGGGCTTAGAACGTCCTGCCGATGGTGAACCGGAAGGTGCCGCGTTTTTCATGGAATGGGTATGACAAGCCATAGGTTCCAATGGCGTTGGCGTAGGTAGCGGCATTGGGGAAGTAAGACCGGTCTGCCGCAACGGGTGTTTGAATATTTTCATATACGCGGGAAGGGTTCAGCGCGTAATAGATCCGGAACGGAGCCTGCACGATCGGGAGCAGTACCTGAAATTCAATTCCGGTGGACATGCGGATATTCTGCGTACCGCTGGCAATCTGTACTTTGTTGTTGAAAGCAGCCTGCGGGAACAGGGAGTTTAGCTGGTCAATACGATCCTGATTCAGCCGCAACTGGTCACGGTACATGATGCGATTGATTCCCGCGTCAAAGAACAGAGCCATGGTCACCGGGCCAAAAATCGGAATGCGGTATTCGAAGTTCAGAATCCCTTGGGTATCTCCGCCGGGCGTAATGATCTGGTAAGTGGGAATGGTTTGCGTGACGTTGATCAGTCCGGGCACTCCATTGGAGATCACTTTCTGAGTTTTCTGCGAACCATCCGGGTTCAGTACGCTTACCTGACCGCTGCTGGGAATAAAAGCAATGGGGCTGATGCCGTAGAAATCAAAGCCGCGCACATCCTGCTCACCACCGATATAGGTACGGGAGTAAGGCGGAATCACTTTGCCGCCATAACCAAAGTAAGTGGCGCCCAGGAAGTGGAATGCCAGCACATTTTTCCGCCAGATGGGCGACGTGTGGAAATACTGCAGGTCAAACGAAGGCCGAACGGTGTTCACGGTTCCCCCCAGGAAGCTGCCCGCGAATTCCGTGGAAAAGAAGATACTTTTGCCAGCAGTGGGATTCAAGGGGTGATTCTTGGAGTTATAGGTATAGGACGGAACGATGCGGCTGGTTTTCACACCTTCCAGCGCATTGGGACCGGATACCTGCTGGAAATACAGGTAATCGAAGTAGCTGCTGGCACCGCCAGATTTGGGCGTGATGTTGGAAACATCATAGCCATAAGTGATGACCAAGACGGGCGAAGCTGCGCTTGATGGGATAGCTGGCCGAAACGGAAGCGCCCTTGGAATCCTGCACGTAGTTCAGCAAGTTATTGCTGCCCAGGGCGTTGAAATACGAAGTGAGGTTCGACCCGGAAAGAATGGAATATTCCCGCGCCTGATCGTAGTTATAGCGGCGGATATATACGTTGAAGCCAAGCAGCACTTGCGTATCCAGAAGATGCGGTTCGGTGAAGCCGAACGTGACGTCACGAATACGCGTGCCGAGCTGGCTTTCCACGGAAAGGGTTTCGCCTAAACCAAGGAAATTATTGGTGGCGTAGTTGAAGCCGACAAAGCTGCCCGCGATGCCGGAGACACCGCCATTCAAGCCAATGGAGTTCTTGCCCTTTTCCTTGACCTTGAGCAGAATATCCACCGTGTTGGAGTTCGGGTTGCGCTTCAGCTCATAGGATTCGTTTTCCTTGAGCACTTCGAAGTAGCCCAACTGATTCAAGCGGAGAATGCTGGCATCCCACAGGCGGGCGCTATAGATGTCGCCTTCATCCAGCAGGATTTCGCGGCGAATGACTTTATCGCGGGTAGTGGTGTTGCCGGTGAAATCAATGCGGCGGACAAAGAACTGCTTGCCTTCATCGGCGGTCAGGGTGAGATCCACCGTATCCGTTCCCGGCACAATATCCACTGCCGGTTCCGGCACGAAATCGATGTAGCCGAAATCGCCGTACAGCTTGGTCATGTTCTTGATGCCATCCCGGAGTCTTGCCGGTGGAGAAGATATCCCCATTATCCATCTTGAACAGCGACTTGGACAGCACTTCCGGAGTGCGGAACAGCTTCACGCCCACGTAGTTGATTTTGTGGAGGCGGAAGAGATGGCCTTCTTCGATGGGAAGCGTGATATCGGCGCGTTTGCCGGGCTTGGTGTGGGTGAAAAGAGATGGCTGCGCTTGCCGCCGGGCGTATCCACGCAGTTGCACGGTCTGATCGAGAACCTTGACCGCGAAATACCCTTTTTGCTGGTAAGCATCGCGGACGCGCTCTTTGTCTTCTTCCAGCTTGCTGGAGTCATAGGTTTTATCGAAGAGATTTTCAAACCAGATGGAATAAGGGATACCGATGGGCTTCAGGTTCTTCATCGCGCGAATGACCTGCTTCGAGCTGAAGACTTCGTTGCCCAGGATATTGATTTCGCCGACCTTGACCTTGGGGCCTTCATTGACATTGAAGACCACTTCCAGCGAACTGGGCGGAACGCGGCGCACGACCGGGTCCACTATGGCGAACTGGCGGCCGCGCTCTGCCAGCAATTCTTTGAATGACCACAGCGGCGCGCTGCACTTTGTTCGGATCGTATTGCGATTCCACGACCAAGCCGACTTTGCGCTCTTTGAAACGATCCAGAATTTCGGAGGTGGTGATGGATTTGATGTTTTCGTACTGGATGGTGCGAACCACCGGCCGCTCCGTGACGACGAAGCGGAGAATGAGCGCCCTGGGGCGAAGTGCTCGGATTCCAGCCGGATATCGTCGAAGCGGCCGGTGTTCCAGAGGGCCATAAAATCGCGATGAAGCGGTTTCTTCGCTATAGGGCTCGCCGACTTTGCGAGAAGATCATCGCGCGCAGAGTGTCCTGCGGCACGCGGCGGGAACCGCGAAATTCAATCGCGGCGATGGTGTTGGCGCTAGGCCGCGCGTGGCCGGATGTGGCGGGAGCAACCTTGGGCGCTTCAAAGGCGGCGGCTTGGTGGGCGGCGGCTGGGGAGCTGTTCTCCTGGGGAACGGTCTCGAAAGGGATTGGCGGTTTTTGGCGGGCTGCGCGGCTGGGCGGGCGGGGTCTGGCGGCTGTGCGTGCGGGAGCCTGAGACCATGCCGGACGCAAGGGAAATGAGGCCCTGGACACATACGAATACGGCGGTCAGGCGCTGCGGCCTGAAAAACTTCATGAAAATCTGTTCCCTTTCCACTCGACGCTCCCAAAGTGACGCGGCTCTTTCGTTCCGCGTTTCTTCCGATCACGTTTTGCGCCGGTGTTGAAACTCATAGTCTATCTGATCCTTGGAGGCTGGAACAAATGGGCCGGGTGTGCCACAGGTGACAATTTGGTTCACAGTTTGGACGGAAACAGCTTTTGGCGGAGTTCCTCGGAAAGCCGAAACTGGTCCACCAGCCGACTGCGGTGCTCCGTGGTGTGCCATGCGCCGCCATCCGGCTGCCGAACCGCCGTTTTCTGGCGAGTATGCGTGTGGCCTGTCGCGGCTTGCTCCACCAACTGACGGCGAAGGGCGCGGAGGGTAGCGAGACGGTCTTCCAGGTCCGCGCACAGTTCCGCAGTCCAGGAGATACCGCGACGGATGTGTTCCTCCGACCGGGCTTGCAGTTCCCGTTGTTCCCAGTAATGATCCCAGGTTTCCGCGCGGGCCTTCCAGGAGAACTGGGTGCTCCACTGGGTCCAGCTTCCCGGTGCGCGGGTGGGGGGAGTACCCCTGCTTTCGGGAAAACGCGTTGCCTTTTTGTTGCCTCCCCGTTGCCTCCAGGCTTTGTTCAGGCTCCGGTCCGGGCCGAGATCTCGGTACACGGCGAAAGCGGCGTAGGCCCGTGCGCTTTCTCCAGGTAGGCGGAGGCAGACTTCAGGGATGGGGAGTTCGGGAGAGGATGTGTTGTAGGTTCCGGGTACTGCATATCGATTTCAACGTAATGGACAGGAGCAGGAGCTAAGACGGAGGAGAAGGGTAAATGCGAGAAAGGAAACGGGGATACGAATACGGTTGAGCGGTGAACCGCCACTAATAAAGGCCGACTCTGTTACCATCCGACAACTGACTTGTTATGAGTTCTCTACAGGAGCAGGATAAGTTCAAAGCTCTAAGAAGAATATGAGAAGTGGAGAAAACCAGAGCAACCAGGTAATTGAAAGCTTGTTGAAGCTTACACTCTACGGATGATAGTCTTGTCCTCTGGTGAAAAATGGCGAAGCTAACTATCCTCGTCTTATGCCTGACAATTCTCCTTGGGTTTCAAGCCGAACCCTTCTAAATCTGATTTCGTCGGCCCTCACGGAAAAAATGCTACGCACAGAATCGTCGTGTTTATACACGGCGTTACCGGCACAGCCAGTAAAACGTGGACAAATGGGAAAACTGGCGCATCATGGCCCGAAATGCTCAAAAAGAAGATGGGCAACGATGCTGATATTTTCGTGTACTCTTACCGAAGTACTTGGTTTGGCTCGAACCCAGACTTAGAAGAGGTCTCAGTTCTGTTGCGTACAGAACTTAATTCCAAGCGTATATTCGAAAGCTACGACGAGATCTACTTCATCGCGCACAGTATGGGGGGAATCATCCTGAAGCAGTTTCTAAATACTTTGAACACACCTGAGGACAGCATGCGCCTTCGGAAAACCCGTGCAGCTTTCTTTATCGCGACGCCCGCTAGGGGAGCTAATAGCGCTGAGCTTGCAACTTGGGTGAGCCTCAACCCGCAGTTCAGAAGTATGTCTCCTCGACGCGCTCAGGATTTTCTGGACTCGATTGAGAATAGTTGGGGGAAATTATGGAAAAACAGGTCTGACAATCTTTTTCCTCGTGCCTACTGTGCATATGAAATAGAAAAAACCTGGGGCATGATGATAGTTCCGAAACTATATACGAGCCAGTTGTGCGACGATCAACCCATCGGATTCGCATACAATCACCAGACCATTGTGGAGCCAGAAGATAACGGAAATCCCGTGTATGAATGGGTTCTATCTAAAATCAAGGAACAATTCAATGTAACACCCAATCTGCCCGAGCAATGCAGCCCCAAGGAGATTACCTTGATTGCCGCTAATGTTACAAATCCCTTACGCGTCGGTGCTGCCAAGGATGCCCAACATGACTCTTATGGAACAGTACTGCTATCCATTCCTCCTAAGGATGATCCTACAAACCAAACTGGGTGGGCAAAGTACCGATTCAACGTCGCGTGCGGGGGATATTACAATTTATCTGTAACGTTGGCCTCCTTGGCAGACCGACCCTTTGTGACAACAATTAACGGAACGTCCTTTAGTGTTCCTGGAGTTCGTTTTGCTACAAATGGGTATGAGCCCCATAATCAACAAACCTTGCCGATGGCCGAGGTACATCTGGTTAAGGGAGAAAACAACCGCTATATTCTATCGACTTTTTAACTTCGCTGCCACACATTTCCTGTTTTTACTTCACGCCTGCGCCGAATTGGCATCCCCCCTTAAACCAGAGCACTCCAGCCGAACTCGACAAGTTATTAAAATCCAACAACCCATGCAAGTAGCGGTTCCGAGGTTTTCGGTTGGCCCATTCTGATGTTTTTCGGCACAGTCTTTTCTTTGCCTAAGACTTCCGTACCTGAATCAGTTCGGCGGTAAGCAGGTCTCGGTGCATGGTTTACTTGACTGGTCGAAACTCAAAGAATGAAATATGCGGAAGAGTATGAGCAAAGGCGATCACCATCCGGTTGTCCCCGTCCTGCAGATGAACACGAGCCAAGTCAAAAGTATTTTGGTAATTTTGGTCGTAACCCCGCGTAATTGAGTCAACTCCTGTCGTAGCAACCTTCTGACCGTTCACCACTTACATCAAAGGGGCGCGATTCTCCTGTAGCGAATCTAGCTGCCAACACATATTCTGCATCACTTCCCTTGAAATCGTAAGTGACTGAACCAGCTTCGTCATAAGCCAGCAAGACTTTCCCGTAGAGTTGGAGTTGCGCCTGTATAGCCGGTCCAGCTCCTGCCGCAGAGGCGAAATCCGTAGCTTCGAGAGTTATTGCGGCTGGCCTGGGTAGTGAAACCGCTTCTGCGCTCAATCCGGTCCCGTTCGCAATTGCGCGCAATTCTGCGGTCCGGTCGCTCCGTACAGCGATAAACGATTGCTCGCCTCCTGCTGGTATGCTTCCTCTCCATGAGTTTCCAATCCCGTGCAGAGTTCCACCAATAATATCCACGCTCACATGAAGTTGAGATGTAGGAGGTCCGCCATAGCGTACGTGCAAGTTCGCGGCAGGGGCTGATTCTTCGCTAAAGTACATTTGAAGGCCATTGGCGTTCTTCATGCAATCCACGAACAGCCTGCGGGCCAAGTTGATTACATCTGTACGATACTTACGGCTTTTGATTCCTCGATATTGATGTTCTGTTGTTTTAAATATGCCTCCGTTTGAGAGAAATCTTCATAGCGTGTAGCTGCATTTCCGATCTTAAATAGGTCGGTAAATTCAACGCTGCCAGAGTTATCAACTGCCTTCTTTGCCTGGTCAAAATTTTCTTTGGTGATCAGTAAGAGAAGGGCAACTTTTTCGTGGTTCTCTTGCGTTTTGAAGTTGAAATTAGGAACCAAAACGGCCGCACAGGGATTCGGCATACAATACACGCTCCTTAGCAGGTCTAAGGAATCATAAGTGAGCGCAAATAGCAACATCGCACTGTGTTGGAATATACGGAGGTAGATGTGGAGAATTAAGGTCATATATCGAAAACGGACGGCCCGGGACCAGGTAATCTGTCCGAAGATCGTGTCCTTTTTCTGCGAGCTGCTGACGCTGAGGGTGGCTTTCAGAAGAGATCCGATGATCTTGTCCTACTCGCACGGCGCTTCTTTGGCTGTGCCAGACGCCAGTACGCTGTAGCGCACTTTCGATCAGGCGTTTTGTTCCTTCTTGGGGACCCGATGTCAACTGGAGCTTCTGTAAAGCACCAAAGTGCAGCGTGCGTATCCGCAACGGCTGCGATCATCAGAACTCTTGCGCAAAGTTACGGAACATGTCGCCGGTTCTGCTCGATTTCTTCTGCTGAGGGTGCGGGTCCATATTGGCCCACATGCTCAGAATTCTCTCCCTCTGTGGACGGTGTCAGGGTCTGTTCCAGACCTGCCGTACAAAATTGGCTTCCGAAATCCCTTTTCATTAGCCTCGTCTTTTAATGCCGCGTCCGCTTATCCGAAAGTTCTATTCAACGTCATAAACGGAGCCGTAAAGGGGTTTCTTTTCAGAGTAACGGATTTAGGATGACTCTTCCTTCTCGTGTTGATATACAGTTGTGACCCTTGACCAGAAGCTGAACCAATTCGCACTACGCTCATTCAGGGATATCGCTGATGGTGATTACATCATGGCTCGCCTTGCCTTCAGAGCCGACTTGATTAGCCAACATTTATGGTCCCGCACAGACCATAAAAGCTGCTGAAATGTGTATCTTGTAAACCGTATTCCTGCCAAGGAGGTATTTCACGACCTAAACCAGTGCTTAATAAAATTAGAGAATCTGGAAAGGTAGATGTTGTATTGACGAGACCAACTTTAATAATTGAAGTATTAAACGCATATGGCACAGATCGCTATCTAGGGTTCTCGACGTTCGCGCAATACGGAGATTTAGTGAGACTAGATAGGGCAGTATGGGAAGTACGACAGTACGGCACTCTACCTTTTTCAGAGACATTTCAGCTTAGAGACGGTCATGGCACGAATTATCGTTGCCGGGCGGTTATTCGGAAGAAGTATCCAAGATGAAACATCCCGCTCGGGAACCTCTTCTATGGCAGAACGGCTTTTTCGGTTTAAAAATCCGCCACAAGGTCCAAAAAGCCGGGAGTTTTAAAGCAGTAATTGCACCCTCTATTTCTACTCCAGAGATTCTGGATGTCGTGAAATATGTACTTGTCCCCGAGTCGGTGCAGCGAGATATCGAAAACGCATCATATGGACATAAAGTCCAGTGATGATTCTTGTACTGGAAATATAGGGAGTAACAGCATGAACTCCTTTGCTGAA
Source organism: Bryobacterales bacterium (assembly GCA_963791675.1). Lineage (GTDB taxonomy): Bacteria > Acidobacteriota > Terriglobia > Bryobacterales > Bryobacteraceae > JALYXI01. The sequence goes on along the minus strand of CAWBTD010000022.1, from coordinate 317 downwards.
CTGTGGGCCAGTTGCAGGGAAATTCTTGCTGTTCGAAGTGTCTATTTTACATGCGCGAGGACGGCGTCGTCAAGTTTGACCGACTTCGGCATCGCCGCGCTGCTCGATCCCGACGAGAAGATCACCGTCACCGGCAGCATCCTCGGCTCGCCGGCCCACCTCGCGCCCGAGACCATCGAGGGCAAGGCGGCCGACCCGCGCGGCGACCTCTTCTCCTTCGGGACCATCTTCTACTGGCTCTCCTGCGGCGGGTTCCTTCCGGGCGCCCGGCCCGGCCGCGCTGTTCCGCCGAATCCTCGAAGACGGCAACTGATCGA
>CAWBTD010000021.1:0-69239 GCA_963791675.1 Bryobacterales bacterium | reverse complement strand
GAAGTTGCCAGTGGCAAAGCCTTGCGGCAAGGGGTAAGTGGAGGGTGCGCCACGCGCATCACTTCCGGAAGATCACAAGCCTGGGCTGCCTTCGAGTTTGCCAGCAGTGAGCGACTGGAATAGTGGATTGTTTCGATCAGAAGTGTTCGCCCGCTTTGAATCGAATCGATGTATTTATCAGAACAGAAGGCAAGCGTCGCAGAACCGTTAGAATCTGTTCTTAATTTATCTCCTGCAAACAAAACCGCTCCAGGCAGAGCCGGGCTTGGGGTTTCCGCTTCCGTGTGGATGACTTCCGCATGAGAAGCCGTCAGAATCAGCGCTACCGGTTTTTCGGCGAACAACTGTCCACTTAGGATACAGATACAGGAAAAGATGTAAGACAGCCTCATCGCGTATCCGGAGTGGATTATACTAACACACTATCTGATATTATCCAGGACAAATCTGGTGCGGGCAGTGATGTGGTTGTGGCTGGGGAGTGCAATTGCGGCATCTCTCCACGCCCAGGGTACTGAGGGCCTGATCTCGGGACGCATTACCGACAGTGTTTCCGGCAGGCCGATTCCTTATGCAACTATTCATTTTGAGAACGCGGCCACCAACACGAAAGGGTCAGTCTCGGCGGATGCAAAAGGCCATTATGTTCTTCCGTTGTTGCCACCTGGAACGTACACGCTCTTTGCGGATCGAGATAAATATCAACGACGCCAGTATGAGGAATTAATCTTGCCCGTGGCCGCAACACTCAACATAGATTTTGATCTGCGGCCCCTTACGGACTTATTCGAAAGCGGTTTATCTCGTAGCCTTTATTTATCTAATTCGCAGCGATTACTCGGGTTCTATGGCCCTGATGTGGATACTAGCCGCGCCATCTTGGTCGCCCCACTGAAAGTTCGTGTTGGTCGTTTGGAATCCTCTGTCTCCGATGTAATTGATCCGCTCCAAGTGGAAAAACTTCCATTTACGGGCAGGAATATCTTTGCTGCTTTACTGCTCCAGCCAGGTGTAAATGCGGACGCCGCTACAACTCGTGGTTTGGGCCTTTCCGTGAATGGGCAGCGACCTTCATCGTCGATGTTCCTGCTTGATGGTGTGGAGAACAATAACTACCTCATCACAGGACCGCTTGTGACAGTCGCACCCGAAGCGGTTCAAGAGTATCGAATATCGACCAACAACTTCTCGGCAGCATATGGCGGCACGTCTGGTTATCTGGCGAATGCGGTGACTCGCTCCGGCAGTGCTTATTTACATGGGTTAGTGTATCTGAATTGGCAAAACGAAGTTTTGAATGCGAATGGGTTTCAAAGAAATTTTCACGGGGAACCACGCGCTCCATTCAAAGAAACTCAGCCTGGTTTCCAGGTCGGCGGTCCTTTATCGCCAAACTCTTCTTCCCGCTTTCTCATCTTTGGCTCGGCTGCATTTGAGTACAACAGGGAACGTACGCGATTAGATCCTGAACTGTATGTTTTGCCAACTGCCGAGACGGTTTCGGCTAGCCGGGCGAGTACAGGGGCTGCTTTACTGCGCCGATACCGGGCCATAGCCGCTCCGGATGGACCGCCTGATTCCGCATTGCCGGTTTTACTGAGTGCGCCCAGTTCGCTCAACCGGAATCTCGGGCTACTCCGACTCGATGCGCAAACGCAGGACGGCAGCCGTAGATTAATGCTGCGTGCCGCTATCTCCTATTTCGATCGTCCTGATTATTACTGGTCCCCGTACCCTGACTTTGTTTCGGGTTTTTCTGAGCGTGCGCAAAGCGTCGCTGCTTCTTTAGTAAGTTCAATGCGCTCCCATGCTTCGAACGAAATTCGCGTGGAACGGACCGGCGACCTTCTGCGAATCGAAAATAACAATCAGAATTTGCCCGCCCTCTCCGCTGGCGGGGTTGCTTTGCCAATTTCCACCAGCCCGTTCGCGTATTTGAACAATAACAGGGGATGGCACTTTGTGGATAACTTCACTGCAGGCCGCAGCACTCACTTGTTCAAAACAGGAACCGGAATGTTATTCCGCAATGTGGACGGAGGTATTAAAAACGGGGCTGGCGGTGCCTACAACTACTCTTCCTTGACTGATTTTCTTAGCGACGATCCAAACAGCTTCTCAGCAGTTGTTGCTCGGCCTGAAACGCCCGCCTCACAATTATCACTACCCACCTATGATCGCGCTTACCGCAATCTTCAGTATTCCGCGTTTGCTCAGGATACCTGGACGCTGGGTGAGCGGCTTGTGCTGAATTATGGGCTTCGGTACGAGAACTTTGGTGCGCCAGAGAATGTCGGCGCCGCTAAGGACGACTTAGTTGTACTTGGTCCAGGCAATAACTTTCCTGCGAAGTTACATGGCGCTCAGTTCCAAGCCTCGCAATCTAGGAATCAGCCGTTATTCGATACCGACAATAACGATTGGTCGGGACGTTTCGCGTTTTCTTACCTTTTGAGCCAGAAAGGCTCGCTTCTTCTGCGCGGATCGTATGGAATCTTTTATGACCGGCTCTTCGATAATTTGTGGCAGACGGTGCAGAGTAATTCCGTAGTGCCTGCATACACGAATGGTAGTTCTTCCCCAAGCTTGGTCGTGCTGCAGAATCCGGGTTCTTCCGTATTGGCTGTCGAGGAGCTGAAGACTAACTCGAATCCAATCCCTAACCAAGCGACGATCTTTCAGCCTGGGTTGCGTAATCCCCAAATTCAAAGTGCGTTCTTTGGACTGCAGGGTAGCTCGGGACATCTGCTCAGCTTCGAACTGAACGCACTTGCCTCGCGCGGCCGCGGACTGCTCACCACCGATTTAGTGAATCGACGGTTCAGTGCTCCTTCCCCGTCGGGCTCGGGTCCCAGGACTTACCTGAACACGGATCTTCCTGTATCTTCATATCGGGCGAATCAAGGGTTTTCTAATTATGATGCCCTGTCGGTTCTGACACGATTTCAATCGCGTTCTATTCAAGGGCAAGCAGCATATACGTGGAGTCACACAATCGATAATCAGAGCGATCCCCTTGCTGGGGACTTCAATCTGGAATTCAGCAGCACCTCCTCCAGCAACGGCAATCGAGGGCGGGCCACCTTTGTCCAGCAATTCGACAGCAAGGGTGACATCGGCAATGCCGATTTCGACCAGCGTCACAGCTTGGTTTTCTATGTAACAGCATCCTCTACTCTGCGCAATCGTTTTTTCGAGAAGTGGTCGTTATCGGCGCTTGGTGCCGTGCGTTCCGGGACGCCATTCACTGCATACGCTATCTCACCGTTTTACTCTGGCAGCGCGGAACTCTATAACAATCGGGCTGATTTGATATTCCCGGAGCAGGCCCATGTGGATACTGCCTACCCCGGAGGACGCCAGCTTTTAAATGCGGCTGCATTCGGTATCCCGGCGGCTGGAAAAATCGGCTCATCCGGTCGCAATGCATTTCGTAGCCCTTCCACCTTCAACGCTGACTTCTCGCTGGCTCGCAGTTTTACGTTTTCCCGTTTCGCGAAATCAGCGCGCTTGACAGTTCGCGCAGATGCCTATAACGTTTTTAACCATGCTAATTTACGGGTTCCCATCCTGAACCCGGCGGTAACATTCCAGGATTTTGGAACGGCACAATATGGAACTGTGGGTATTCGCAGTGCATTCCCCAGCCAAGTTCCGTTGACTGAAACTGCAAGGCAAGTTCAGATATTGCTTCGTTTTCAATTTTGAAGAAAAGGTTTGTAGGAGGTTATGATGAATCCGTCTTTGCTTCGATATGTCACCGCTAGTTTTTTGTTGGCATGTCCAACCTTCGCGCAACAAATCGTAGTGAGCACAAGCCCTGGCACAATCCAGCTATCCCAAAGCTGTTCCAGCTTCAATCCCAAATGTGACTCTTCTTCCAAAGGGACAATCACATTAACGGGCAAAGCCGTCTCCGGAAAGACTTTTACCGCAAAGACATACGTGATCCCCGGTCCTGGCCTTTCTCCAAAGGATAACTGGCTGCGCATTTCTTCGCCGTCGCATCCGACTCCTTCTACGATGATTTCGGAGAACATCTCAAATACGGTAACGCTGACCGTGACAACAGACCCAACGGTTTTGTTAAATAGGAGCGCCACTTACTTCGGTTACGTCAGTATCTCGGCCCCTGGCGTTAGTGTAAGCCCCAGTCTGATTCCAGTGTCTTTAGCGAATTCATGGTTTCCCCAAAGCGCTGCGGATTCACCTGCCCCCCAATTTGTAGGGCTCGGCGATTCGTACAACTTTCCTCCAAGCGGTGGCTCCCTGGACATCACTCTCAAATTTCCTTCTGGGCTAGACCCAAGCCAATACCTAGCGCCTACTCCGTATTACGCATCCAGAATTGAGGCGGGGGACGGGCTCTCAAGCTGGCTAACGGTTGCTCCTTCCATCAGTTCGACCCAATCGAATAAAGTCAGGGTAACCACAAATACCGCCGGACTCACAGGCGGACAGCAGTATTACGCCTTCGTAGTGATTCAAAATTCGGATGCGAATGGTAATTCCACCTCTGATAATAAAGCCGTGTTGGCGGTTTTCATTACTGCCCCAGTAACAACAGTCTCGTTCAATGTGGCTCAATCTGCTCTGGACTTTTCTGTAGCAGCAGGAAGTCCGGGAATGGTGACAAAACCCCTTAATGTTACCTACTCTGCCACGGGTTCCGTATCCGGCTTTACGGCTGCGGCTCAAAGCGATGTGGGTTCCGGGTGGCTATCTATCTCGCCACTTTCCGGCTCTGCCGACACGGCCCTCACGGTGGCCATCGATCCTTCTCACCTGCCTGTTGGGAAGTCCACAGGGAGGGTGACTATTACTGCACCGGGTGCTTTGAACAGCCCTGTGGTTGTTCCGGTCACTGTTCAGGCGGTACTTCCACCCGTTATTACCGGCATTGTTCCCGCAACTCTCACCTCAAGCGCGAGCTCCCAGAGATTGCTGGTTCAGGGCCTGAACTTCTTAGCTGGACTTACGATTACTCTCGGTTTTCCAGATGGCGGAACACGGAGTCTGTCCGGGCAGCAGCTAGATTCACTTGTAGCGTCGAGTTGCGGGTTGACAACGACCATTTCCACTCCTGGCAGTTACAGCCTGCAACTGAAGAATCCAGATGGCGGCGTCTCAAATATATTTAAATTCAGCGTCACAGGCCCAAGCCTTGCGTCGCCTCCTGTCATCTACAGCAATGGCGTGGTCTTGAACCCTACGAACCCAGGAGTCGCCACAATCTCTCCAGGATCTTGGGTTTCTGTCTACGGCGATAATCTTGCTCCGAATGACCCGGATGGCAAGGACTGGAGCGGTCTCATTCTTAATGGAAAATTTCCCACGAACATAGACGGCGTGAGTGTCACGGTGAACGGCAGGCTTGCAGCTATTGCGTATATAAAGAAAGGCCTGATTAACTTGCAAGCTCCCGACGATAACGCGACCGGTAGGGTGAATGTTGTTGTCACTACACCGAATGGATCAAGCGCACCGATGCCAGTCAACTTACAAACATATTCGCCAGCGCTGTTCGCATTTGGCGGCAAATACGCGATTGCGCAAATTTATCCTGATAACGCGCTCGCCGCCCCAGTAAATTATGTTTCCGGTGTAACTACGCGTCCCGCTAAGCCCGGTGAAATCGTCACACTTTATGGCACAGGCTTTGGACCAACTAAAACGCTTGCTCCCGCCGGTCTCACCGTGGAAATGCCTGTGGAGCTATCATCAGGCGTAACGGCTACGGTGGGCGGAGTTTCCGCGAAGGTGCTTTATGCAGGGCTGACCGCGGCCGGCCTGAATCAATTGCAGTTGGTGGTCCCTAATGTCGCACCCGGTGACCAACTTTTACTACTCAATGTTTCCGGCGTCTCGATTCTTTCCACTCTCTATTTGAACGTGGGAAATTGATGGCGTCGTCTGAATAACGTAAGAGTGGGGTAGGTGGCTCTGGCATCGTCTGCTGGAATGGCCATAAGTTGAATTGCACCTTCCCCACAGCAGGAGTTTGCCGAGGTGATCAGTCCGCAAGAAGTTTATTGCTGCAAATCCGTGCTCTGGGGTTGAGTTCCCCGCGCCCGAATACCTCAAGAATTTGATCCAGATCGTCACAGAAACTGCCCTCCGAATCTATAAAGAACTGGCGCCCTTGAGTTTAGAATTAGTAAAGATTTGGTCGGGGCGGTGTGATTTGAACACACGACCCCCTGCGCCCAAGGCAGGTGCGCTACCAGGCTGCGCTACGCCCCGACATTTGTTGCTTTCTTGATTTTAAAACACTTCTTCTGCTTCCGTCTTTTATATTTGTAGAGCAACGAAACCGCAGCCAACCCCGGCGCTTTCCTGCAAGGATTGCCCATATTCCTAAAGCTCCTGTCACTAGCCTAATCGTGCTTACTTCCGGGGTAGTTACCTCTGGATGTGATGTGGGGAGAGCCTCTGAAACAGAGATTGTCGGTTTCAGTTCCTCTGATGGGCTCTGAATAATGACGTTTTCTGGAAAAATTACCTTCAGATTCTGTGGCGGCAAAGATGAAATTTGTCCCACCGTAACTTTCTCAGTGTAGAGAGTCGGTAACAGGCTTGCAGGACTCTGCTCCATGCGCGGCCTGAATACCGGCAACAACGCATTCGGGAGTGGCGTTGGAACAAAAGTATTCAGCGAAGGCAATGTGGCAATGGGGAATTGCGTAGGTGAAAGTGGAGGGGAAGTGATTGTCGAAGGAGGCGCGGTGGGATTCGTGCTTCCTGATTTTCCTGTAGGAACATTGCCTCCTCCAGGCAGGTCACCGGGCATTCCTCCAGACAAAGAACCACTTCCAAGTCGGCTGCTGGCGGATGGACTGGAAGATTCTTTCCCGCTAGCGACAATCGAAGCTTCCTTGGACTCAGATGACGCCGTATCAGGAGAGATCACTTCTGTTTGCTGATTTCCGCCAGCTTTGAAGGCGACTGGCTGCCCAGCAAAAGCAAGAATATCGTTGGCTAACTCAGACTCGTTCATCTCCTCTTCCGATGGTTCCTCAGCAGTGGTTTCCGCTTGGGCCGTCTCGGAAATTCGGTTGCCGCAGCGTGCTCGAATGGTATGTTCGCCATCTGCCATTAACCATTCCCCTGCCGGAATGGAAACGCGTTTCTTGGTCCAGAAAACCTGTTTTCCTTTTCGGAAGGAGACATAAACTTTCTTTATCCCTGCATTCTTAATAAGATGTGCTTGGCTGACCTTGAATCCTGCATAGTGTTGCTTTACCACCAGGTCAGCATCTACCGCTTGTTTCAATTCCACAGAGGTATGAACCCCTCCGGGAATCACGGAATAAGGGTAGACAGGGTATCGCAGATCCTTTGCTGGTGTGAGAGGCAAGGATTTTCGGCTTTGCTTTTCTTCCACTACCAGCGCTGGGGCGTGATGATGCGATAAACCAAAGAAAATCGCTAATCCCCCGATCAGCAACATCACGAATACTGCCCAGATTCGTAGTTTATGAATGTGTTTCACCTGGCCAACAATCGGCGGTCGCCCAGGGGAATATTAGGGCCTAAAGGAAGCATTTCTATACCGCTACCCGTATTATCCGGAGAGGATTCGAAAATTCTTAAATATTCCTGACGTGGAAAGGTAACAATGCTAAATTGCGCAGCAATTTATGCTGGCGGATATGTTTTATTTTGAGTGGCTTGGCAGGAAATATTTAACGGGGAGAAGTTTTTTCAAATTTTTCGTCTGCTGTGGTCACCACTGAACGAAGATCTTCATATTCTGCTGGTCCTAGTAAGGGCAGCAGGATCGTAAACGTAGAACCTTTGCCCAACACACTTTCTACTCGCAGAATGCCGTGCATCCGCTCCACAATGTGCTTCACAATGGACAAGCCAAGGCCAGTTCCGCCTACGGCTCGAGAACGGGCTCGATCCACACGGTAAAACCGCTCGAAGATACGCGGGAGATCGTCAGAAGGAATGCCACTCCCGGTATCCGCAATCGAAATAGCAACTTTTCCATCCGGGGTTGCGGCTGTTTCCATGTGTACCTCACCCCCCTGGTGGTTAAACTTGACTGCGTTGTCCAGCAAGTTGACCAACGCTTGTTCCAGGCGAATTTTATGCCCAAGCACCTCGAAATCTCCTCCATCACGGGTATGGAGATGTACTCCTCGGACGCGAGCTTCACTTTCCAAAGTAGTCAATGCTGTTTCCATGGCATCCCGCACCGAAACACGCTCAGGCTCAGGAGCAGGGCGGCCTGATTCCAGATCAGAAAGAATCATCAGATCTGCCGCAATATTATTCAATCGGATCGCATGTGCCTGGATAATTTCCACAAAACGCCGATTATTTTCGCTATCCTCCAAAGCTCCGCCCAACAGAGTCTCCGCATACCCGCGAATCGCGGTTAAGGGCGTCCGCAATTCATGAGACACATTGGCCACGAAATCTTTGCGCACGCGCTCCAGGCGTTCCAGGTCTGTGATGTCATGAAGAATCACAATAGCTCCCCGATGAAGCGGCATTGCCAAAGGCGCAGCCTGTGCTTCGAACGATCTTCCTTCCCCTGCTGAGAGATGCAGCTTTTGTTTCACTGTTTCGCCGGAAGCAATCACCTGCGCTAGGAGGTTGATGAGTTCCGGGTCACGGATCAAATCCAGCAGCGGCTTGCCTGATGCAACCGGTGTTTCTGCCCCTATTGCACGCGCAAGCGCATCGTTACAAAAAATGACTTGCATCCGGTTATCGGCTGCCAGAACGCCTTCGCTCATGCTCGCCAAAATGGCATTCCGGCGTTCGCTTTCCATGCTGAGGCGTCCTAGAAGGTCCCGAATGCGCGTTCCCATTTGCAGCAGAGATCGATTCAGGATTCCCAATTCATCATCTGCCATGGGCATTTCTGCCTCTGGGATTTGAGCATCCAGCAGCCGTTCCGTCAGGCTCTGCAAATTTCGGATGCGTTTCACCAGCAGCAAGGAAAATACGTAAGCAATCATCTGGGCCAGGATTGCCGCTACCAGAAGCTCCATTCCTCTGCGGAGAAGAACTTCCGTATGATCTTGCCGATACCAATTCAGATCTTGCGAACCCCACCAGTCCAATGCCAGCAGCGTTCCCGCAATCAGCAGAAAGGCAATCCAAACCCGGTTACGAAATAGGCTTACTCTGATCACGATTCGTGTTTTTAGTTTAGCGTGCGTCCGGCACGGAAATTGAAACGGAATAGTAACTTAAGTCTTGGCTTAAGGCGCTACTAGGGCTGTTTCGGAGTGGCTATATCGATCTGGTAAGGAATGGTCCAGGTGGCCCGCTGGTAAGCAATGGAAGCTCTTTGATAGCCGATGTGGGCATTCACGAGCGAGCTTTCCGAAGCGGTTAATCGGCTTTGCGCGTCCAGTAATTCGAATGCGGTAATGATGCCGAGTTCATACTTTTGTTGCTCTGCATCCACGTTCTTACGGGCCAGATCACGGGCCGACGATGCCGCATTCACTGCTTGATTTGCCAGTTCCAGTTCATTTGTGGCGTTTTTGACTTCCAGAATAATCTGCTGCTGGAGTTGACGCACGCTGTATTGATCCCGAGTCCGGTTCACGATGGCATCCGCTAAGTTTGCCTTGGCTGCGCTGCTTCGGATGGGAAGCCCCAAGGTTAGACCGGCCCCATAAGACGGAGTGGCGAAGGTAAGTAACTGCCTCAATGCATCACCTGAGCCAGTAGAAGGAACTGTGATGGGAACCGTTCCGAGCAGACCTCCCGTGATGGGTAGAACATTTCCACCCAACCCGCTTGCTCCGCCAATCAAACTGAAGTCGAGCCTGGGCAGAAGGGAATTTCGGGAGACACGCGCATTGAGTTCATCAATGGAAATTCGTCGGTTGGCTACTTCTAATTCAGGCCGATCCTGCATGGCTTTGGCAATGGCTTCTTCCACTGGCTGCAGCACCAAGCCAGGACGCCGAACGGATGGATCATCCTCCAGGACCATCTCTATGAAGCGAGTGCGCGGTTGGAGATCTGCGCCAATGGCGCGGCGTAGTATGTCCAGAATTTCGCGGTAGCTATATTGCGCCTGAATCAATGCCAGTTTTGCCTGCGCTACCTGCGATTCCGATTGAAAGATATCCAAACGGGATAGCGCCCCGAGCTCAAGCGCCAGCTTATCGTGCTCATACGCTTTTTGCGCAAGATCAACGGATTGTTGCTGCACGCGAATGTTGTCACGGGCACGAATTGCTTCCCAGTATTGAGCGGAAGCAGCAGTAACTATATCTGCAATGCTGGATTTACTCTGTGCCGTCACGATTCGCAATTGCGTGCGGGCAATCAGCAGCGGCGCACGGAGTTGCAGGTTACCGCGACCGGCTAACAAGGGCTGTGTAATCTGTATGGAAAGGTTATCGAAGATATTTGGGTTGAAAAAGTAGAACGCGTTGTTGGAGGAGGTACGGACCGCACTGAAGCTGGAACTAATAGTAGGGCCAGATCCAATCACTTGTTGATATCCGGCTTGGGAAGTTTGCGTGAGGCTGTTGATGGTTTCCGCACCCGAAGTTTGACTGAAGGTGGACTGCTCCGTTCGAACCGTGTTGAAGCCAAGGTTTAATGCGGGATCGAAGGGCGCTTTAGCTGCTGTGATAGCGTCCGTTGCATTGTAGACATCGAGCTGCGTTAAACGAATTTCCGTGGAGTTCTTCAGAAGCAAAGCAATGTAATCGTCCAAGCGGAGCACAAGCTTCTCTCCAATGATGTGAGACTCAATGCCTTCCACATCGCGCTCCTGGACAATTTCAGGATGGAATCGCCTTTTCAGAAAGCCTGCTACGGAATACGAATCTCCGTAGGCAGAACATGTTGCGAGAAGCAAGAGAAAAACAGCAGCGATTCTGCTCCCCCTCTTATTCATAGCGAAGCGCCTCAATCGGATTAATGCGCGACGCCTTCATGGCGGGGTAAATGCCAAACGCGACCCCCACAGCTACGGAGACGCCGAATGCAATCACAATGGAAGAAGTGGTAACAATGGTCTTCCATTCTGCCGCGCGTGCTATCACCCAGGAAAGAAAATAACCGAATAATACGCCCATCACTCCACCTCCTCCGGAAATCAACACAGACTCCATCAGGAACTGGCGTACGATGTCACCGCGCCTTGCTCCAATCGCACGACGAATCCCGATCTCCCTGGTTCGTTCCAAAACCGTAGCCAATACGATATTCATGATGCCGATCCCCCCGACCAGCAGGGAAATGGCGGCAATGGCAACCATGACATAGGTGAAAATCACCTGAGCACGCTGCTGCTGTGCCAGAAGTTCTGCCGGAATGGTTACGGAAAAATCCTGCGTATTATGATGCGTGGCATTCAGGATTGCGACAACCACTTTGGCTGCTTCCACACTGTCAGCGCCTAGATTGAGTTGAACATCGACCCCATCCAAATCATCTTTTAAGCTGCCTCCCATGTCCCAAAAGCGGTATTGAAAGGTATTCAGAGGCACGTAGATGATGTTGTTTAAGTCACTCGCCACAGCGGCTAAATTCTCTTTGCCGGAGTTCACCTGGCTGCGTAATACTCCGATGACACGCAGCCAGGTGTCGTTCAGCTTGACGTATTTTCCCGTGGCTGGCCCGTAGCCAAGCAAGCTGACTTTTGCGATCTCCCCCAACACGCAAACAGCGGCGCTGGATTCATCGTCGCTTGCAGTGAAAACAGTGCCTTCCTCCAATTGCCAGCTATGAATGGGAGCATACGCGGGACGTACCCCGTAAAGCTCAGGCATTTCACGAGATGGTTTCGGCAATGCGCGCGCCGGATGAAGACTTCTTCGCGCGGAAACAAGATGGAGGTCGGAAAGGTTCGCTCCAATCACTCGCACATCACGTTCCGTTAGGCCAGGAGAGGCGCGACGCCTTTGCTGAAATTCCGCGTCGCTGGTAGCAGGGCGGGATTGGATCAGAATGTTGCGTACGCCGAGTTGTTCAATAAAGCGCAGCGATTCATCACGAGCGCCTGCACCGATCGCTAGCATACAGATCACAGCGCCCACTCCGAAGATGATGCCGAGCGCTGTTAACACCGTGCGGGTTTTTTGTGCCAGCAGGTTTTGGGCTGCAAGGCGGAGGTCGGAAAGGTAGCCTTTCATCTGTTCAGTCGCTTATTTAGGAAGGGCCGGTCCGCCGCTCTTGGTGTCTTTCTTGTTCGCTTCCTGCTCAGGATCCGCCAGTGCCACTAACTGACCTTCCGCTAGACCGGAGATGACCACTTGGCTTTCACTGCGGCGGATTAGCTGAATATCTTTCGTCGTGAAGCCTGCCGCCGAAGGCACATAAACAAAGGTACGGCTGCCACTCTCAAATACGGCTTGGGCGGGGAGCCAGAGGGCTTTCGGGAGAATATCCGTGGTGAGTTCGATGCTCACACTCATGCCCGGGCGCAGTTCCGCTGGAGGGTGGTCCAGCCGGATTTTGCATTCGAATCGCCTGTTCCATGGAGGGCCGCCAGTGCCTCCTAAATCGGATACGCTGCCGGTGAGTTTTCGCCCTGGTAATGCGATGACTTTCACCGATGCATTTTGGCCAATCTTGATGTGTCCCCTATCGAGCTCACCAAAATTGGCAGAGGCTTCCCATTCTTTCAAATCAGGAATTTCTGCCAACACCATGCCAGCCCTTACGGTGTCACCCACCTGAAAATCGGGTACGCTCATGCCATACATGAAGTTGCCCTGCGTATTCGGGCGGAGCGAGACGTACCCTTCATGCTTGGCCCGGATGGTAAGCGAATCAATATTCTTTTGAGCAGTGGCTGCCTGGATTTCTGCCTTGGCTAGATTCGCTTGCTGCACCGCAATGGCTGCCGCATTTGTTTCCCCTCGATTGGCGAGATCTTGCGTGAGCTGAGCCGCGCGGTCCTTAGCGGATTGCAGAGCCAAATCATTCTGCCGCGCCGTGATGGCAGGCAGCACAGGGTTTTTGCGTGAGTCGAGTACGGCAACCCTGATATCGGATTCGGCTTTTGCCAACGCGTAACGCGCTTCTTCTGTTTCTGCTTCGGCCTGTGCCTGGGCTTGCGTTACCTTCAGCTTGGATTCCGACACATCCGACTGTGCTTCTTTGAGCTTGTATTCCTGATCAGTGGGGTCAAACTCAATCACCGTATCGTTCAGCTTGACGAGTTCTCCTGTTTTGCGCAGAAACGTGAGGTGCATTTCCCCGCCGCTTGTGAGCGGTGCGGTCAACATTTCCGAATGGCCTCCGCGTAACTCACCACGTGCCGATGCGGTGAGAGTGAGATCAGAACGCTTCACAGCTGTAACCGGAATAGCCGTGGTGCTTGGCACTACAGTTTTATAAAGACGCCGGCCTAGCCAGATAAAGCCGCCTAGAACCATGCAAAGCAGCAAGGAGGCAACCCATCGCCATAGCCGTTTACGGCTCATGTGTGACTTGCGCGATACAGGTAAAGAACCAGGAGGTGTTGCAACAGAAACCTCTTTTGGTTCCGCTGGAATACTCAGGCTCATCGGGCGTTCTTCTCTTGCACGGGTTCTACCAGCGCTATGGCGGAACCTGAAGCTAACCCTGCAACAGCTACTTCTTCCGGGTTGCGAGCCCTTACTTCCACGTTGGTCGCTTGGAAGCCTGTTTTTGTTTTCAGGTACACTACCGGCTTGCCGCCATGCGTGAAGAGTGCTTTCGCAGGAATGCTGATGGCATTTGGCAGGCGCGCAATCACAATATCAGCGCTGGCATTCATGCCGGGGCGAAGCCCTTTCTCCGGTGCATCCAGAGCAGCATACGTTCGGAAGTTACGCGTAGGTGGCCACTCCCATGTTTGTTCGGTAAGTGGAGAGATCGCCCTGAGCTTTGCTTTCCATGTCTTTTCCGGAAGAGCATCGATATGGACCAAAACTGAATTGCCAGCTTGAATTTGGCCTCGGTCCACTTCTTCCACCTTGCCTTCCATTTCCAACGTTGTAAGGTCAGGAACTTCCGCAATCACAGCGCCGCTGGAAACGTGATCACCCACCTTGAACGGCTGGGCATTCAGAAAACCTTGCGAAGTGTTGGTCAGGTAAGTGATCACGCCTTTTGTGGGGCTTTTTACTTCCATGGCGGCAATCTGGCTGTTCATGATTTTCAGCTCCCGTTCTTCCTGGTCACGCAAGCGTGTAAGAGAAGCAATTTTCGCCTCATCCGATTTGCTATGAAGATTATTGGTGGCTTCCTGCACACGCTGTTTTTCTTCTGCTAGGGTGCTATCAATTTTGCTCTCTTCCCCTTGGATGGTGCTGACAACCGCTTGTTTGGAAGCTTCCAGGCGGGCTTTTTCCACGTCGTATTTTGCCTTTGCCAGATCTAGCTTGTCCTGCTCGGATGTGATGCGAGATTGCGCTACTGCTTGATCCAGATTTGCCTGGGCTGCACGAAGCGCTGCCGTATGCTCGCTGATCTGTTGACGGGCTGCACTGGGATCAAAACGCAGCACAGGTTGGCCGGGAGCGACCTCGGAGTTCGCCGGTGCGAGCCAAACAATCTGAAGATCAGGAACTTCCAAAGGAGCCGTAATCTGGACGGATTGGCGTGCCGCTAACTCACCACGGCAACGTACCACCACTAAAAATTCCCCTTGCCGAACTGTTGCCGTGGAAAGCGCAACAGCGGCTTCCGCACGGCGCATCCGGAAAAAAACTCCGGTACTGATCGCAATCGCCGTGAACACAACCATCCAAACGGCTTTTCGCGATTTCATGGGTTCACTCCGATATCGGCAGAAGCTGCCAAGTCAGGCAGAAGGTGAGAATCCCGCTGTTCCAGAACGAAACGGGCAGCGAAGGTTTTCAATGGACTGCCAATGGCAGCGGCAGCCACGGGACTGGCGGAATCAAAGTGTGCTGTGAGAGATAACGAAGGGTATGCATCCAAATGCACAATGGCGTGCGCTCCCGGGTGCAGCGCCAAGCCATCTGTTTCGTTTACGGAAAGCTGCAACACCATGGTGGAAGGATCAAAAATACGCAAGAGTGGACTTCCTGGCCAGAGCTGATCCCCTTCCTGTGCGTGGCCTATGGAGTTATTGCGCCAGATGTTTTGCAGGGCTACCATGCCTCCTAAGGGAGCCCGCAAGATCAGCTTTTGCTCATCTGCCTTTAAGCGTGCCAAGGTGAGTTTCTGCCGTTCGGCCTGCAGTTTTAACACTTCCAGTTCCGCCGCTTCGGCGCGCTCATGTAGCTTCACCGAGTGCTGGAGGCTCACAACATGGCCTTCCGCATTCTTCAGGATTTCTTCTGCTTTGCCGCGCTCAATGTCGCTTAATACTGGGCCTTTTCGGATTTCCAACTGTGCTTTGTGTAGATCCGCTTCCGCCTGAGCAAAATCCGCAGCGCGTTTTGCTGCATTGCTGCTGTGTTCCGCTGCTTTCTGATCTACCTGATGGGAAAGATCATCATATTTGGCCGCTGCGTCCCGTGCCGCTTTCATTTGGCTGGTATGGTCAAATTCCGCCACAATGGCCCCCGGCTCGACTTTGGCGCCGTTTTCGGCCAACTTTGTCAGAGTAAGATTTCCACTCTGCTGCCCGCTGATACGCGGCGCTTGCATGGTAAGAGAGTGTAGTGCTTCAATCGTCCCCGTAGCTCGATAAAGCTTTGGTGGGTTACTGGGAATTGCCGTAGGTAAACTTTTGGATGACTTGGTATCTGCTGGTTGCCGTGATGCGCGTTCCCCTTGGTAACTCACTCCGATGGCAAAGCAAAGAACGAGTAAGACCAATGACCTTACGATTAACCGCATAGAACACCTCAAACAACAGAATTAGACGCCACTTCACTCGATTTTGTTGACCAAATTACAGTTTTATTTATCGCAAAGCGGCACTTTGAATGCCGCTCTCGAACTTTTTGTTGTGGAGCAGTTCTAACTGCGTTAGAAAAGCGGTGCAAACATGCGCTGCTTTTTCAGTTTGAATTTTCTATGATCATGACGGGAGCCTGCCAGAAAGCAGCCTTTTGGCCCCCAGGATTGAGCACAGTCACCTGGCATGTATATTCGCCTGGCATTAGCTTATCCAGCGGGAACTGGAAGCGTAGTGGCATTACCTGCACTGTGCCGCCTCCGCCCTGTGTTGCCGCCACTACCGCACTCTGGTATGCCCTGGTTTGCCCTTGGTAGAACGTGACGTAAGCCGCAACAGGCGCCTCGCTTTCCTTGCCGCGCGGGTATGCCTGCAGATATACATAGAGTTCCTTGCTGCGGTTAAACACGCGAGTGACACTCGGCATGATCTTTTGCCCGCCTTGCACCAGCGGGTTAAAGTTTTGCACGCGACCTTTATCTTTGCCGGCATTGAAGAGTGCTTCGTCCAGCGGCGCTGTCTGACTGCTGAGCACTACGGTGCTGATGGGCAACTGTTTTTCTTCTTTGTTCAGGTTCGGAATGGTGAATACTCGCTGGTAAGTGCCGATTCTGCCTGTTTCCGCATCACGCGCCAGGATTTTCAGTGTGTATTTTCCTGGCAAGAGCGTAAACCCGGTGTCATACATAATGGGCCGCTTGGCGAGTTCGCGCGCCGTACTATCACTTAGCTTCATGGTGACTTTGTCGCGCACATTGGAGATGGTGGAACTGCTCTCCCGAATCTCCCCAATAAAGTCAATCGCGGTACGTTCGGCACCACCGCGCTTTGCCAATGCCAACTCGCTGCCAGGAATTTTTACTGCCACCGGCACGAAGTATTCGGCCCGGTTGAGTTGAAAGTAATTCACCTCCACGCCAAAGTCAGCTCCGTGATGGGATCTTCCAGCATCAAAGCATCTTCCAGTTGCCGCTCTTTGTCTGCCGTGGAAAATTTGGCGAACTGCTTCCCAGCGTAGTAACCTTGCCGGTACTCCAGATTCCCAGCGATAGCACCGTTCAATGTAATCTTGACTCGGCGGAACTTGCCGTCCAGGTTCTGGTTACTTGTGTAGTAACCAATGGCATAGTAGCTGGAGATCGCGTTCCGCGCCTGAATAATTCCTCGCGTCAGGTCATTGTTATCCAGCAAAGCTTTGCCGCCCGTATCGGCAGCTAACGCGAAAAGCGTATCTTGCGAACGTTGAAAGTTCGTGGTGTTAGCCAAGGCGGAAGCGCCAGTATACATTCCAAGTCCCCCGGGTGACCCTCGGCTGGCATCTCCTAAAGGAGCTTCCGCGACTAAGCCACGAGCATCAATGGGCCAGAAGGAAACACCAGAGCGCACAGCCGCGTTGATGGTGGCGTGCAGTTGCGCCTGATTGTCTGAACCATTCAGCCGAAGGCCACTCGCAAAGTACAGCAACGCCTTTTTCTCATTCAGCGTGCCGAGCATTTTCGCTGCAGTCTGCAACGCAGCTAGTTGCCGGTCTGTGTTGAACAGGTTAAATTCGGCATCATTTTGCCCAAAGGACGCACCGTTATCAGCCGTGCTGGCGTCGTTTGTGGTTTGCCGCAGGTCCTGCTCCTCGCCCACGATCAGGGTCTGCATCGTGTTGAGGAGCTTTTCCCGATCACTTGTGAAATCCTGCAATACTTGCACGTAACCATCGGCAAACTGCAGAATGGCTACCAAGTCTGACGTGGTCATCTGGTCACGAACATACTTCTGCCCTGCCGCCAGCGCCCGTACTTGATCATTTGGTGGCATCGCGGTCATGTCGAAGTACAAGGCCAACAAACGCCTGTCTTTGTAACGCAAGTCGCCGATCCGCTCGGGAGAAATGCGCGCACGTGTCAGCCGGGAGTAAGGCACAATGCGATTAGGTAACGCTGGAGCAGGCGGCGCATTGTCCGGAATGGTTTGGTACTCCACAAAGGCAATCGTCTGCGGCTTACCGTCTTCGGTGACGATGAAGTCTTTTGTGGTCAGTCCAATGACAGGATTGCCGCTTTTGTCTTTCACCGTAACTGTTTCGACCATGAGTTGCGTGTTGCTGGTAAATACCGGGTCCTGTTGCGCCCATCCGGTAAGTACCGACGCAAAAACAGGGAAAAGAAGAAATGCTCGCTTCATGGCCTTAGAACCTCAACCGCAAATTAGTTTGCAAAACCCGCATCGAATTCGCTGACACTGGCAGTCCGAATTGGGCATTGGTGACGCTTGTATTCCAACCTGTAAATGTGACATGGTTCAGAGCGTTGGTGGAATCTACACGAAAGTCTAGGTTGAACCGGTCGTTTATGCGAAACGTTCGCCCGGCGGAAGCGTTGGCGGTAAACTGAGCGGGCCCCGTAATGGAGTTCCGTCCCGCATTCCCCCAGCGGCCGGCCGCTGGCGCAGTGTAGGCAGCTTGGTTGAGATACACGCCCGGAGGACCTGTATGAATGGGCGCACCAGTATAATCTGGCCGTATTGCTCCGGTCACACCAGTTCCTTGTACGGCAGCCAGATAAAGAGGAGTTTCGGGAAGACCGCTGCCGACGCGCATATCCCAAGAGAAAGTCCATTGCTTCAGCAATCGTCCTTTCCAGCCGCTCATCAATGTGCCTCCTGCTGTTCCCATGCCACTGGTGTATTCGGCTTGTATGGCAACTAAATGCCGCTGATCGAAAGACGAAAGGCTTCGCTCTCCCCGAAGATTTAACCAGTCCTGCGCAGTAGTTCCCGCTACTACGCTGGCTACCGGAACTGTGATGGCCGTTCCTGGGGAACTCTGCGCTTGGCGTCCCGCATAGCTTCCCGTGCCGCCTAGTGCGGAAGCATCGTCAATCGATTTCGCCAGCGTATACTGCACGCTTGCCGTGAAACCACTGTGGAGCCGGCGGCGCACCTGCACTTGCCCGGATTCACGCGTGGAGTTGCCATTTGAGGTCACATACGTAAATCCAACCGGACATGCCGGGCAAGGGTTCACGGCTCCAACTGGGTAGGTATTCGGCAGAAACTGCTGCATCGCTCGCGTCCCTTTGATTCCCAGATAGGCTCCTGTTACCTGCAAAGATCCAGGCAAGTCCCGCTGGAGGGAAAGCTGCCACTCATGCACATAGCCTGTGCGAAAGTCGGGGTCCACTCCGAACGTGTTGGCAACCGTCTTGGAGTTATCGAAGAAGCCATTCCCTAGCGTGAGCGGGTTGGTGTTACTTGTTGCTACGCGCAGCGTTTTCGAAAGAGGCGGCTGCTGCGCCATTTGCGTGGCAATGGTTTGGTAAATAGAGGTATCGTAGTAAACGCCGTATCCGCCTCGCACCACTAGCGAGGAGGCAGGCAAAGGCCGCCATGCAAAGGCGACGCGAGGCGCGAAATTATTGCGGTCTGCGCGGACCAATGGATGCGTTTGTTGTTGCGCGATCACCGGCGTAATAGCTGTAAAACCTGAAGCAACGTCCAGATTCACTAGCCTTCCATACCGTTCCGTTACGGGCGAGCCGTATTCCCACCGAAGCCCCGCATTTAAAGTAAAAGCCGAGTTTACACGCCAATCATCAGTGAAGTAAGCAGCAGCGGACTTGGCGCGCATGTATTTGTCCGCATTGCCAAACGCAATGGAACTGGTGCTCGGAAGCCCTCGCAGGAAGTTGGCAAAATCCGAATCGCCGGTAAACACGAATGTGCCGCGCGGGTCTTGCTGGGTTAGCAGATTGAACTGCTGCCATCGGTATTCCACTCCAAACAAAAGGTTGTGGCTGTTGCGACTCCATCCCATATCCGCGCCGAGAGCAGTGGTTTGATTATGAGTCTGTGAAGCTTGCGCATCGGAAAGCCCGTTAATGCCACTGGAAAACACCAGCGTGGGCGGTCCCCAGTTCACCGGGTCTTGGTTGTTTCCTTGAATGCCCGCTTCGCCAGAGATATTTTGGCGATTGGCAAAATAGGGAGTTGTTTCCGAACTGAACCGGCTGAACTGAAAGCGGACAATGGAATACTTGCGCGCGGTAAACGGATGAACCCAATTCACGCCGGTGTTCACTCCTGCGGCACTGCTTTTGTCCTGAAACCCAAATAGGTTCGTGCTATCTGTTCGGGTGCTTTGGTATGCCACATTCCCCGAGAGTTGATTCTTCACTGTAAGCCGCTGATTCCAACGCGATTGCAGATTGTCCTGATGGGTCGCGCCCGTTAACGAGACCTGGTAGTTGTAACGGGCATTGTTGTCGAAATTCGGCAACGGATACAGGGCGAGCAGTGCTCTCGCTTGGGGACTGATCTCGTTTTGCGGAACCGCATTGCGCAACGCCAGAGAAGGCATCAGCCCGGCTTGGGTGGTGATGTCACGATTGCGTAGCCACTGGTAATTCAGCGTGATGTTTGGCCCGTTGCGAGGAAGAAGCTTTGGGATACGGAGCGGTCCGCCAACGGATAATACCCCTTGCAGGCGACTATAGTTTGGTCGGGGCGTATCCTGCCCGGTTAAGGAGAAAGGGCGAGCATCCAGCGAGGAGTTATCGAAGATCAGCCCCAGATTTCCGTTATACAAGGAGCGACCCCCTCGGCGCATGTTGCCGAATGCTTGTGACTGCGCAAAGGGAGAGGAAGCGCCGTTGTTCGCTGTGCCGTTGACCAGAAAACTATCTGCCGCTCGTTGCGCCAGTTCTTCCCCGTTGTTGTTTTCCGGTTTTTTCTCTTTGCAGCAGCGGCAGTAGTGGCTGGTTGCGCAGCAGGGGAGCGGGAGGCGGAACAGAAATGGCCGGTTGCACCTCCGCACGCATCTGATCAAAGGGGAGCATCTTTAACTCCCACGTGGCGCTTGGCCCTCCGTTGGTGACTCCGAATTCCCGTTGCTCGCGCGAGAAGCCGGACATGGTTACTTCTAATTTCCAGGAACCTTCCCCGATGTCCGGGAATTGGTAATTCCCTTGCGCATCGGTAACGGCGGAAAGAGTGCGCGTTCCTTGCACAGCGGTTACCGTAGCACCTGGTACTGGCACGCTGTTGAAAACGACTTGCCCATGGTGTTCGGCTCCCATGAGACTTATGGCGATGAACAGAAGCAAACCACGCATCGATATCCTTGACGATTGTATTTATTAATTCGCTGAGGGCTTTTCGGCCCGTTCAATGATAATCATTTCCACTGACGTTTTTTGCGCTTCTAACTTCAATCCAACCTGTTCTTGTAACGCAGTGAAAAGGGACGGTCCAGAAGCACCAGAAGAGGCGTCAGCATTTGGCGCTTCACCACCTGGAGGAAGACCAGGGCCAGAGTCAGGTGTCCAACTCAACTTAAAATTAAAATTTCCTGTTAATCCCGTTTTGTCAATCACAGGGCGCCCTGTCTGGTCAGAGAATACACGGGCAACGACTGGCAAGGAAATATCATTCACTTCCATTTCTCCCCGTCGCATCATAACTCCCATTCGGCCGTCTTTCCCTTGCTCTGGAGGTTGAAGCTTGTGCCCTCCTTTTGCGATTACCAATGCGTAAGCGTTCATTTCCTTAGTGGCGCGCCGAATGGTGAGTTGGAAGCGTTCTGCTAAAAGTGCTTGAAGCTTTTGTCGCACTTGTTCGCTCAGGCGATTGCGTTGTTCTTCTGTGAGCTTTCCAGGTGCGGCAGGAACTTCAGTTTCCTCCCCCTTGGCAGTAATATCGTATTTTTCTGAGCTGATCCAGCTTGGTCCCCCGTCCACCTGAAAATTTCTTACGTCATAGGCAAACGCAATGAGTTGCTTCAAGGGGATGCCAGAAACCTTCAGCCCACCGCCAGGGTTCATGTTAATCATCATTCCTCGCTGATTTGGATCAGTGGGCTTGATGGTGGCTACCTCAAACTTCAGGTCCGCTGATTGAGCCTGAATCGGGGTGGGATGGATAATTCCGATCATTACCGGCCCTGTTAGTGCGAATAGCCCGGCAACCGTGAAAAGCATTTTTCGTGCAAACGGGAATGGAATACAAGAACGATCCGTCATCATTACCTCGCTTCTATTTTCAGATTCGCTTCTGGTTTTCCTGCCGCACAAACCAGTTACGTAAATTCCGGTTAACATGTTTGATAATTTTGCTGCTTAATTTGCCGAAGGTTTTTCGGCCCGCTCAATCATAATTATTTCTACTGGTGCCTTTTGCGATTCCAGTTTCAGTCCAGCTTGTTCTTGTAATGCAGTGAAGAGGGAAGGCCCGGTAGTACTGGGGGATGCGTTGGCACTCGGTGTCTCGCTACCGGGAGGTAAATTAGGGCCGGAGTTTGGGGTCCAGTTTAACTTAAAGTTAAAGTGACCCGTGAGGCCAGTCTTGTCGATTACGGGCCGCCCTAGTTGGTTGGAGAAGAAATGAGCAACAATGGGCAGCGCTATATCATTTACCTGTATTTCTCCCTTGCGCCCGGTAACTCCCTGCCGGCCGTCTTTCCCTTGCTCTGGAGGTTGTAGCTTGTGTCCCCCTTTAGCGATCATTAGGGCATAAACGTTCATTTCTTTAGTGGAGTGCTGAAGGGTGAGTTGAAAGCGTTCTGCTAAGAGAGACTGGAGTCTTTGTCGTACTTGCTCTCCCAAGCGGTCGCGTTGTTCTTCTGTCAGCTTGCGAAATTCTACAGGACTTTCACTCTCTCCCGCCTTTGCGGTGATGTTGTACTTATCCGAGTTAATCCAGCTTGGTCCCCCGTCCACCTGAAAACTTCGCACATCATAGGCAAACGCAACTATTTGCTTCAAGGGGAGACCGGAAATCTCCAGTCCGCCGCCAGGGATCATGCGCATCATCGCTTCTTGCTGATTGGGATCACAAGGTTTAATCGTGGCTACCTCAAATCTCAGTGCAGCCGGCTGAGCCTGAGTGGGGGAGACATGGATGATCCCGATCACTACAGGCCCTGCCACTGCCAGTACACCGGCAGCCGTCAACAGCATCTTTCGGGCTAGTGTGAGTGGAACGGAAACACGATCCGTCATGATCGCCTCAATTCGTTTCTTCAAGTCTGCTCCCGTCATTCCCGCTGCACAAGTAAGTGGAGATTCCAGGTAAAATCTGCAAACGTTCAGAATCCCCTCCGCATATACTTCCGGCTGGTTGCCAAGGCTTAAAACTTCCTCATCGCACGCCCGTTCCCGTTCTTCCACCATGCGGGAGCCAATCCACCATGTCATGGGATGAAACCAAAACACAGCTTCCACGGCCATGTGAATCAACGCGGCCAAGTTATCGCGCCGCTTTGCATGGGAAACTTCATGAGCAAGAATGGCTTGCAGTTGCGCAGGAGAAACACGATTCTGTATTCCTTCCGGCAAGATCAATACGGGACGAAAAATACCGAAGATGCCGGGCTCCAGTGGCGCTGGGGAGGTCACTACAGGAATCGGTAGATTGCTGGAGAAGGGGATGCCGCTCTCTGCAATCGCGTGAAGCCTTCGCCAGCGGCCAAACCAAATCGCAAGCACAGCAGCGAAACCGAGGAGCCAAGCTGATCCGAGAAGGAGCGGCCCAATATGGTGGCTACTCACTGTTGCGGGGATGTAATTCGCTGTTTCCAATGAGGACGGAAAGGGGCGGCCAATCTGCTCCAGTTTCCGACTCACGATCGGCACCGCATGCTGTGCCGATCGCCAATGAATGCGGCGACCTGCCGCCACTAACCAGGAGAATGGAATCAGAAACTTAACGGATGCCGCCAGCCAGAGCCAGTAGCGATTCTGGGCACGGTATCTGCGGAAGACAAGTGTTAACAATGCGATTCCCACGCCGAACAGCGTGGATTGCCATAGGTGATTTCCAATCGCCAGCAGCGTTCCCGTCATTTTCCTTTCTCCTTCGCCAGTTGGCGTAGCAGCTTTTCTGTTTCTTCCACATCGCTCAGCGTGAGTTTGCCTGCTTCCACCAAGTGCGCCATCACGGGCTGCGTGCGTCCCCCAAAAAAGCTCAATAATTCATCCACTAGACGCGTTCGCGCGTCATTTCGTGAGATTACAGGTTCAAAAATATGAGCGTTGCTGATCTTTTTTGCGCGGCGCACTGCCTTCTTTCCTTCTAAGCGGTAAACCGTGGTTTGCACAGTGGTGTAAGCAGGGCGATTCTTGGCAGGAAAAGCCTCCTGGATCTCGCGGATGGAAAGCGATTTCCCGTTCCATAGCGCTTCCATGATCTGCATTTCCAGCTTGGTAAGTTTTGGCGTAGGCATGTTTTCTACTATCGACGTAGTTTAGACTACTACTCCTCTGATTGGTTAGGTAAATAAATTTTTTAAGTAAGAAAGATGAACAACAGTCTCCCTTTTTCGCGTGTCTCACCCTGACCGTTAGCCGCCTTAGGCTTGACAACAAGGTGCTGATTTAGATAGTGTTCCGACCTAGTGAGGTGGGTCGAGGCTCGTGCTGTTCTTCGCCCTTTATATTCTGTTTTTATTTCTGTTGTTTCTTATTTGGGAAAGGGGTCCATTTTGCGGCAATTTGCACTGCTAGTAATTTTCTTAGTTTTTGGATGTTCGTTGTATGCGCAAGAAACCAGAGGCACATTTTCGGGTACGGTTAGTGATCCTTCCGGGGCACCTGTTGTGGGAGCGCAAGTAGCTGTAACCAATGTGGATACAAACACCGCTACACAGGTGACCACCAATTCCACAGGCTACTATGAAGCCCCTTTGCTGCTTGCCGGCAATTATCAGATTACGGTGACGTTTAGCGGCTTTAAGCGCTCCGTGCGATCCGGTTTGGTTTTAGGCTTAGGGCAGCAGCAGGAAATCAATATACGCTCGGAAGTAGGCAATGCCAGTGAAGCCGTCACCATTTCAGGGGAGTCGCCGATTCTGGACACCAGTACTACTTCCAGCGGCAAAACTCTGACCACGAAGGAACTGATGGATTTGCCGGTGCTGGCGAATAACGTCATCATTCAGGCGCGAATGGTGCCTGGCGTTCAGACCTCAGGAACCACGCAATATTTGATCGCACGGCCAGATTGGCGGAAGCTCCACCAGTTACTTCGCAGCGGGCAATGTGGGCGGCAATGAATGGACGCTGGACGGACAGCCGCAACTCGCTTCCGGCCGCAATACTTCCTTCACTCCGCACACCGACATGGTGGCGGAATTCAAGGTGGAGACGAACAGCTTTGACGCTTCCTTTGGACATTCCGCCGGATTGAATATCAACATGTCAACCAAATCCGGCACGAATCAACTGCATGGCACCACGACATGGGAGTACTGGAATGAAGCAGTGGGCAGCAGCGCCGTACTTCATCCGGCAGCAGTACTATGCCAAGTTAGCGCAGCGCGCAAGCAGCCGGAAACACGTCGCTGGCGAACCAGATTCTGGCCAGCCCGATTACCCCAAAGGCCACTCCAACAATTTCGCCGGCACCGGCGGCGGCCCTGTGGTGATTCCCAAAATCTTCAACGGCAAGAACAAGCTGTTCTGGTTTTTTGCCTATGACGGCGCGCGAGACAACATTCCGGCGCGTCCCAGTGATATCAACGACACCGTGCCGACGGCGCTTGAACGCAGCTGGCAACTTTTCCGACCTGCTTCCGCTCGGCTCGCAGTATGTCATCTATGATCCGCTCACCGTACAGCCGAACCGTGCGAGCGCAGGCCATTATGTCCGCACCCCGTTCCCGGGCAATATCGTTCCGCAGAGCAGAATCGTGAATCCCATGTATGGCTTCTACAATTCACGCATTCCGCTGCCCAACAACAATCCCGACCAGCGCGACGCAAGCGCCCGCTGACGAACTACCTGGCCGGATGCCAGCCGGACAACAACCACTACAACGCGTTTGAAAACAGAATCGATTACAACAAGTCAGACAAGAATCGCTTCTACTTCCGCTGGAATTGGAGCCACTATCGCGAGTTCTATGGCGATTTGACCTGCACAGATCTTCTTACCACGGATGATACGCGGAACAACGTAAGCGGCGTGGTGGATTGGACCTATACGCCGACACCCTACAACCGTGCTTGACGTTGCGGTTGCCGCTAATCAATGGTTCCAGCGGAACTACAACTTGGGGATCACGCAGTACAAGCCGAGCGACGCCGGCCTGCCTTCGTATATGGATCAGTTCTGCCAAGCCCACGCTGATTGCAGCATGCCGACTGTGACTTTGAACGGTTATTACTTCTACAACGGAACCAGCTTTGGCCGGGCGCTTTCCCCCTATCCAAAAACTCGTTCGCAGTCATCAAAGCCAATCTCTCTCACATCATGGGCAATCATACGGTGCGGGTTGGTCTGGATTTCCGGAACCAGGTCCGAAATGATGCAGGTGCCAATGGCTATTCTGCTGGAAACTTCACTTTTGACAACACCTACACGCAAGCAACAGACAACGGTGCCATTCCCGGCGCGAGTATTGGCTTGAGCTATGCGGCGTTTCAACTCGGAATTCCCACTACCATGGTCCATCGACAACAACACCAGCCTTTCCCAAGGCAATCCTTACTACGGCTGGTATGGCATGGATACGTGGCGCTTGACCCGCAACATCACTCTGACGCTGGGCTTGCGCATGGAATATGAAACAGGGCCCACGGAACGCTACAACCGCGCGATCGGCGGGTTCGATCCCTCCGCCCAGCTACCTATCGCCGGCGCCGCTCAGGCCGCCTATGCCGCCAACCCGATTCCGCAGGTTCCGGCTTCCAGCTTTCTGGTGCAAGGCGGAGACTACTATCTGGCCACGAATGGCAAAACCAACCAGCTTTGGCAAAACCAGTTGATGTTTTTGCCCCGGCTGGCAGCCGCTTGGCAGGTTACCTCGAAAACCGTGCTTCGCGCCGGATATGGAATCTACTACGACACGCTGAATTCGCTCGTAGAAGCCGCTCCGCAAAATGGATTTTCCTGCACGCAAACCAATATCAGCAAGCAACGATTCCGGCATCACCTTCAACCAAGGCAATCCGTACGCCGGAATCTCTCCGCTCACCAATCCGTTTCCCACCATGGTGGGCGGCAATGCTCCCTGCCAGCCGTACGGCAACAGCTTGGGCTCCATGTATCAGGTCGGGCGTGGATTCAATTTCATTCCGTATGATCGCGAGCACCCGCGTGTGCAGCGCTGGCGAGCTTCCGTGCAGCAGCAGCTTGGCAACGACATGCTGATTGAAGCCACATATTGGGGCCAGTGGGCCAGCCGATCTTCCGGTCACCAAGCGCATTGATGCTCTTCCGGCTCAATACTGGGCTACCGGGTTAGTCCGCAATAATACGCTCAACTAATGCCTTGACGGCCAATGTGACGAATCCGTTCAACATCAGCTAACTTCACTGCCCTGCAGACTTCCAATCCGGCTCTTTACAACTACATGTCCGACCTTGTCGTTCTACACCAGCAAGACGATTCAGGTAAACCAACTGATTCGCCAGTATCCTCAGATGAACGGCCTGAATGAATTGAATGACCCGCTCGGAAAAGACCGCATCAAAGCCCTGCAGGTGGATTTCACCAAGCGGTTTTCGCAGGGTCTAAATCTGAATGCTTCCTGGTCCTGGCTGCGCGGCTTACGACAAGATTGATCATGAGCAATGAATTCGATCCGGTCCCGACTTGGTACCCCAGCAACAGCGCCCGCCCGCAACGGTTGACGGTGAACGGTTTCTATGAGTTGCCCATTCGGGAAGGGCAGACGTTATCTTGACATCCGGCATTGCCGGCGGCCATTCTGGGCGGCTGGGAATTCGCCGCTACCTGGGAGTATCAATCGGGAGATCTGCTGAGCTTCCCCAATCTGTATTACTACGGCGATATGAGCCATCTTTCTTCGGACCTGAACAACGTGAATCGAACGTTGAACCAGTGGTTCAATACCAGTGCTGCCGTTTGAACGGGTTGCCGGCAAATCAGCCCGCTTCTTACTCCGTGCGCGTATTTCCGCAGTACATCGATGGCGTCCGGGGCGATAAGCTGCTGCAAACCAACGCTAACATTCACCGACATGAATATCAAGGAACGGTTCACCGCGCAGCTCCGGATGGATGTATTCAACGTGTTCAACCGCTCTCAATTCGCAGATCCGGACACCAACCCGAATAACACCACGTTTGGGAAAGTGACCACGCAAACCGGTTCCCAGAACCGGTTTGTGCAGATCCAAGGACGAATTGTTTTCTAGTTAGTTGCGTTGGAGGGGTGACTAAATCAGTAACTGCTGTAACTGATATAAAATAAAGCCACCCCTTATGCGTGCTGTGCCTCTGTTTGCCATTGCGATCGCAACGGCAACGCTTGGCGTTTCTGCGGACGCGCCACCCCCTGATACGGACGCTTTTGAATCACGTGTGCGTCCAGTACTGGTAAGAGCCTGTGGCTCCTGCCACACGGATGCCGCAATGGGTGGCTTGCAACTAGATTCACGGGAGCATCTGTTAAAGGGTGGCAAATCCGGTCCTGCGATTATTCCCGGCGACCCGGACCATAGCAATCTGATCCAGGCCATTCGCTATACCGGCGCACGCAAGATGCCGCCTACGGGAAAATTGAATGAAGACGAAATTGCTTCTTTAGAAGCCTGGGTGAAAGCAGGCGCAGTTTGGCCTGCCAACCTGAAACCGGTTGCCCCTCTCCCTTACCTCATCACGGAAAGCCAGCGAAATTTTTGGTCGTTTCGCCCTGTTGCCAATCCGGCTGTGCCGCCTGTAAAAGACGCAAGCTGGGCCAAGACGGAAATCGATCGGTTTGTGCTCGCCAATCTGGAAGCAAATCATTTGCAACCAGTTCGCACGGCAGATAAGCGAACCTTGATTCGCCGGGCCACGTTTGATTTGACCGGTATGCCTCCCATGCCGGAAGAAGTAACCGCCTTCGAGAATGACCAATCCCCGAATGCTTTTGCAAAAGTAGTAGATCGCTTACTAGCAAGTCCCCGCTATGGCGAACGCTGGGGGCGTTACTGGCTGGATGTGGCGCGTTACTCGGATGGCAAGCTGAACTCCGAGCGAGAAGATCCTTATCCGAATGCATTTCGATATCGCGATTGGGTAATTCGGGCCTTCAATGAGGACATGCCTTATGACACGTTCGTTAAGGCGCAAATTGCCGGAGACTTGCTCCCCCACCCGGAGAAGTACCAAGCCGGTCTGGGCTTCTATGCTCTGAGTCCTGAATTTCAAGATGACCGGGTGGATGCCACTACGCGAGGCTTTCTGGGGTTAACGGTTGCCTGCGCACAGTGCCACGACCATAAATTCGACCCGATTCCCACGCGAGACTATTACTCGCTCCTGGGCATTTTTGCTAATACCAAGCTGGAAGAAGTGCCACTTGCCTCCAAAGACATTGTGGAGCAATACCAGGCGGGAAAAGCCGAAGTAGATGCGAAGCAAACTGAACTGACTGATTTCCTTCATACGCAAAGCAATCAGTTAAGCGAAATCCTAGCGACGCGTACCGCTGATTACATGCTGGCTGCCAGTGGATCGGGACCAAAAGACAATCTGGATGCGGAAACAGTAGGGAAATGGGAAAAGTACCTGAAAGACCCCAAAAAAGATCACCCGTATCTGAAATCATGGCTGGAAGCGAAACCGGAAGACCGGCCCGCTGCTGCTCGCAGTTTCCAGAAACTTTTGCTGGAAACCAATGCGGAAAAGAAGCGCATTGATGACAAAAACCACATCACCCTTGGCTTAAATCCAAGCCGTAATGATCTTTCCAGCGCCAATCTGGCATCCTTGGAGCGCGATAAATTCGTTCTTTGGGAAGACATCTTCGGGGAACGCCGTGGCATTTTATACTACGGTGAAGGCAAGATTGATCGCTTCCTTTCCGGCCTCTGGAAAGAGCATTTGGAAGCTCTCAAGGCGGAGTTAGCTGCCGCGAAAAAGAAACTTCCAGAGCAATATCCATTTCTGCAAACCATCAGCGATGCTCCAAAATGGACCGAGCAGCATATCTGGCTCCGGGGCAGCCGCGACAATCCAGGGGATGTTGCTCCCCCACATTTTCTGCAAATTTTGAGCAAGGGCGAGCCGCAAACCTTTGGAGATAAACCCCGCCTGCAGCTTGCGAATGCGATTGCGAATCCCGAAAATCCGCTAACCGCGCGTGTGATGGTGAACCGTGTTTGGCAGCACCACTTTGGGGCGGGGCTGGTCCGCACGCCAAGCAACTTTGGGCTGCAAGGAGACCGGCCGAGTAACCCGGAACTGCTGGATTACCTGGCTTCCCGTTTTATGCGGGAAAACTGGTCTCTCAAAAAGTTACATCGCGAGATCATGCTTTCTTCCGTGTATGCACTGAGTACGGAAAACATCGCAGCCAACTTTGAATCCGATCCCGAGAACAGGAAACTCTGGCGCTTCAATCGCCATCGCCTGGATGCGGAAGGGATTCGCGATTCGCTCCTGTTCGTTTCCGGTAAGTTGGATAGCAAAGAAGGCGGAACGCCTGAGCAGTTTTCCTTGGAAAACCATCGCCGTACCGCATATGGGTTTATTAGCCGCCGCAAGCTGGATGCGGTGCTTTCCTTATTTGATTTTCCCAACCCGAATAACACCAGCGAACAGCGTATGGAAACCAACGTCCCGCTGCAACGGCTGTTCTTCCTGAATAGTGATTTCATTGCAGCCCAATCCAAAGCGTTAGCGGAACGTGTAGGTAATGTTCCAGAGAACAGCGGAAAAATCGAGAAGGCTTACCAGATCCTGTTTCAACGGGAACCAACCTCCGAAGAGAAAGATTTAGGGCTTCAGTTCCTTCGGGAGACACATGATTCTTGGTTCCAATACGCCCAAGTACTACTCGGTTCCAATGAGTTCAGTTTTGTGAATTAACAAAGAGGTACACATGACAAGACGAGACCTTCTTCGGACAATGGGAACTGGCTTCGGCATGGCTGGCTTAGCTCAGGTGCTGAGCGCTGCCAATGTACCCTCGCTTTCTGCCACCGCTGATCCGCTGGCTCCTCGCGCTCCTCAATTTTCCGCAAAGGCCAAGCACGTCATCTTTCTGTTTCTGAATGGTGGACCCTCGCAGGTAGATACGTTTGATCCCAAGCCAATGCTGACGAAACTCAGCGGCCAGCCCATGCCTGCGGGAAATCTGAAAACCGAGCGCAAAACCGGCAACCTGCTGAAGTCCCCTTTTAGCTTTCAAAAGCACGGCCAGAGTGGCCTGGAAGTGAGCGAAATCTTTTCCAAGCTGGGCGCTTGCGCGGATGATCTTTGCGTCATCCGTTCCATGCATACCGATCGGCCCAACCATGAGCCGTCGCTGTTGCTGATGAATACCGGAGATAAAATGCCGGGTCGTCCTTCCATGGGTTCCTGGGTGACATACGGGTTAGGTTCGGAAAATCAGAACCTGCCGGGTTATCTGGTTCTATGTCCCGGCACTCCAATTGTGGGACCACAGCTTTGGACGTCCAGCTTTTTGCCTGCCGTTTACCAGGGCACCTATATTCCGAACAACGAACACAAGCCTGAACAACTGATCTCCTATATCAAGAACAAAGATTTAACGCTGGACGATCAGCGGCGGCAACTCAACTTGATGAGTAAGTTGAACCAGTTGGAAATGGGGCGCACAGGGGAAGATCCACAACTGGAAGCAAGCATTCAATCCGCTGAAATTGCGTACCGGATGCAAACGGAAGCTCCCGACGTGTTCGATATTTCCAAAGAACCGGAAGCCATTCGCGCCCGCTATGGCGATGGCAACTTTGGACGCGGCTGCTTAATGGCCAGACGGCTGGTGGAACGCGGTGTTCGTATGGTGCAGGTTTACTACGGCGATGGCCAGCCATGGGATAACCACGATGACATTCAAATTCACCGTAAGTTAGCTGCGGAAGCGGATGGACCAATCGCAGCGCTGCTGCAAGACCTGAAAGCTTCAGGCTTGCTGAAGGAAACTTTGGTCATCATTGGCGGGGAATTTGGCCGGACGCCTGTGGTGGAAGTTAGCGGCTTGGTAAAAGTGCAGAATGGCCGGGATCACAACAGCCACGGCTTCTCCATGGTGCTGGCAGGTGGCGGCGTGAAAGGTGGCATCACCTATGGCGCCACGGATGACTTCGGCTTTAAGGCCGTGGAAGATCCGGTGCATCCGCATGACCTCCATGCCACTGCCCTCCACCTGCTGGGCTTTGATCACACCAAACTGACGTATCGCTATAGTGGACGCGATTTTCGGTTAACCGATGTCGCTGGAGAAGTGATCCAAAAAATTCTGGTTTAGACCATTCTCCTCAAAAATTGCAACTGCAAGCCTTGCTCATTCGTAATAGAGGTATTGATTGGGGAGGCTTGCCATGCGCTTAATACTTCTTGCCCTGTTTGCATTTGGCTTAACGGCGCAAACGCCTGATGTGCATCACATTATGCAGGCGGTTGCGGCGCATCAGGATCAAGCCGAGCAGCTACGCGCAAAATACACCTACACGCAAAAAGTGCGTGTTCGAGCCATTCGGGGGAATGGTCAGCTTTCACGGGAAGAGTACTCGGTTTACAACATTGTTCCCACAGCAGAAGCAACCAAGAAAGAGTTGGTGCAGTTCAAAGGGCGATACGAATACAAGGGGAAATTGACCGAATACAGCAAATCAGGCGAAGAAATCCCTGGTAAAAAGATCGACATTGATTCCGATTTAGTGCCAGACTTGCGCAAAGATCTTACTGACGATAAGAAGTCTAAGGACGGGTTGGGAAAAGGACTGTTCCCCCTCACCAGTTCCGAAGGAAAGAAGTATCAATTTGAGCTTCTGGGAGAGCAAGACCACAAAAACAGGCCGGTTTACCGTATCAAGTTTTGGCCCAGAAAAGAGTGGGAAGGCTTTGATGACGACCAAACACTCTGGGCCGGTGAAGTCCTGGTGGATAAAGCGGACTTGCAGCCGGTTTCGGTAACAACGCGTATGTCAAAGGGCTTGCCGTTTCTGGTGAAAACCGCTTTGGGAACAAATCTCCATCAACTCGGCTACACGGTAAGCTACCAGCGATTCGATCAGGATATTTATTTCCCGGTCAGCTATGGCGGCGAGTTCGACGTAAAAGCAGTTTTCTTTTACAAGCGAACGTTCACCATATCGCTGGAGAACAGCGACTTTCGGCGAGGCGAGGCCGAAAGCAGCATCACCTTCGAGCAGCCTCACTAACCGCAGCACACCGCAGTAAACCTTACAGAACTGTCACATACCGTTCCAGGTATACCAAGTAGACTAAAAAGAGACCCAAAGGAATGTCCTTGAACCCTGGCAAGGCAGCCGCGCCTTCTCGCAAACGGCAGGTGCGCCATACGCAAACTCCACCCCGTCCCACAATAGAAAGACTAGATCCGGACGAACTCCAGGACCCTCGACTTTACCTGGATCGGGAGTTAAGCCTGCTTGCTTTTCAGCGGCGTGTGCTGGAAGAAGCGCAAGATCCCGCTAATCCGCTGCTGGAACGCACGAAGTTTCTGTCCATTTTGAGCTCCAATCTGGATGAATTTTTCATGGTGCGTGTAGCCGTATTGAAGCAAAAACTAGCTGCAGGTGCTACGGATGGCCCTGCCGGACGCAGTCGACCATTGGCGTTGCAATTGGATGCCATTCGCGCGGAAGTCACCAGCATTATGGAGCAGGCATACCGGTGTTTTCGGGAGCAATTGCTTCTTGACCTGGAGGCAATGGGAATTGTGCTGTTCCAATATTCCTCCCTGGGGAAACCGGAGCGCTTAGCGTTGGAACATTATTTCCTGCAAACGGTCTACCCTGTTTTGACTCCCCTTGCCTTTGACCCTGGCCGTCCATTTCCTCATATTTCCAACCTCAGCCTGAACATTGCCGTGGTAGTGCGGGATGCGCAACACGTTGACCATTTTGCGCGCGTGAAAGTGCCGGATACGCTGCCGAAACTAATTCCGATCCCTTCTGTGAAAGGCCAATCCGAGGAAGCAACAGAAGCGCAGCTTGCGGAAATAGCGAAAGGTCCCCAGCAGTTTGTCTGGCTGGAGCAGTTGATTATGGCCAACCTCCATCGCTTGTTCCCTGGCATGGAAATTATGGAAGCACATGCGTTTCACGTGACCCGTGACGCGGAAGTGGTGATTCAGGAATTTGAAAGCGATGATTTGCTAGAAACCATTGAGGAGGCTATATGGCAGCGGCAGTTTCGCGCGGTTGTGCGTCTTCAGGTGAATCAATATATCCCGTCTCACATTCTGGATATTCTGGTGGAAAACCTGGAAATGGACCCAAAGGACGTATATCGTGCTGCTGGTCCCATTGACCTTGGCCGTCTTCGGCAGTTGAGCAGTCTGGACCGCCCGGACTTAAAAGATAAGCCATTTTCCCCGTACACGCCTCCTGAAATGCTGCCGAAAGCAGAGGAAGATATCTTCGCGTTGCTGCGTCGTCAGGATGTTCTTCTGCACCATCCTTTTGATTCCTTCCAGCCTGTGGTGGAATTTCTACGCAAAGCGGCTCGTGATCCACAAGTGCTAGCCATCAAGATGACGCTTTACCGGGTAGGGCGAAATTCCCCCATTGTGGAAGCGCTGGTGGATGCGGTGGAGAACGGCAAGGAAGTGGCTGTTATGGTGGAGTTGAAAGCTCGTTTCGATGAGGAAAGCAACATCGAGTGGGCACGTGCTTTGGAGCGTGAGGGCGTTCACGTAGTTTACGGAATTCTGGGACTCAAAGTACACTCCAAAGTTGCCCTGGTTGTCCGTTCCGAAGGGGAAGCAATCCGCCGGTACATTCATCTGGGAACAGGCAACTATAATCCGATCACCGCGCGCTTGTATACAGACCTGAGCTTTTTCACGGCAGATGAAGCCATTGGCGCGGATGTCAGCGAATTGTTTAATTTCCTGACCGGCTACTCCGCCTATACGCAGTTCTGCAAACTTTTCGTCGCACCTTCCACGTTGCGCAAGCAAATCGCGGAACTGATCCGCCGCGAAATTCAATGGCAGCAAAAAGGGGAGCAAGGGCATATGATTCTGAAAATGAATGCCCTGGAAGATACGGAGATGATCCGGCTTTTATACGAGGCTTCGCAAGCTGGGGTCAAGATAGAACTCCTGGTGCGAGGGTTGTGTTGTCTCCGCCCCGGACTTCCCGGCATCAGTGAGAACATCACCGTCACCAGTGTGCTTGGGCGTTTTCTGGAGCATAGCCGTATCTATTACTTCCGCAATGGCGGTCAGCAGGAAGTGTATGCAGGCAGCGCGGATTTGATGCCTCGCAACCTGGATCACCGTGTAGAAGTGCTGTTTCCGATCAGCGATCCACACTTGGTGCAGCGCCTTCATGATGAAATCTTGACGCATTACCTGAGCGATACAAAAAACGCAAGAGCAATGCAAAGCAACGGCAATTATGTTCGTAAGCGGCTGGGCAACGGAGAGGAGGAACAGGATAGCCAACTGTTTCTGATGAACCGTCCGCCTTGGTCCGGTTCAGCAACGCCGGTATTGATCAAACACTAATTTTGTCCGGCAATTGAAGTAGCTGTGCCCGTGCGAGTAGCAGTTTCGCTCCCGCGCAGCGACTGCAAGATTTCCCAATCTGCTTGGAATTCCGGCAAGGTTTCCCGGTTTTTTCGAGATGCTGCCAAAGTGGCTTTCACCTTGGCTAACATTAACTTATAAGCCACTAGACGATCCGAGCCGGGCTGGAGAATGGTTCTCCTGGTTAAGCCAATACTTGTGTTGCCGATGCGCAGCAAAGGAGTGCCATTGATATCCAGTTCCGGCTTGCCTTCACGGTCTAACGTTTTGAAATACCGCTTGATTTGATTGTGGCTGCTGAATACGCCTTGCTGAATGGCTTCTGCAGCAATAGGCGCAAACTGATTTTGGTATTGCTGCCAAGTTTTTTGGTCTCCTACGGCCGCGTCGCGTTCGGCCTTTTTTGCTTCTTCTATACCGGGAATTTCTTCCAGGTGCCCTTCCATGCGCAGTTGGGCTTCTTTCCAATTCAGTTCCGCTACTTGCCGGTTCGGATAGTTTTCAAATTCGTGTTGCGGGTTAAATCTTCCGGTGATCAGATAAGCGGCCAGACACATTCCCAATTCGTGGCTGCGGAACCAAAGCAGCGGCACCGTCCATTTTTTCACTCGAAAGCCTGCTTCCGTGCCTTTCCGATTGTCCTCGCTGCGGCGGATTGGTCCTGCCAACTGAGAGTACTTTTCTACAGAAAACTCAAGTTCCGGGCGCTTCTCTCCGTAGTGACTAAAAGACTTGGCAATCGCTTTCGGGCTCGTCATTCCAAAATCATTCAAATGGTCTGGTTTAGCCGAATGCGGAAAATATTGGTTTAGTATTGCGCGGGCAAAGTCTGCACAGTTTCGCGTAAACCCTCGATAGTGATTCACGTTCGGCAGGGAATTGTACCTGGCAATCAAGGCTTCGTCTTGTTCCGGGGTAGTCTTGACACGGAAAGCGTATATGTCTCTTGTGAAGGTCTGCCCGGCCATATCT
The DNA here is from genome assembly GCA_963791675.1 of Bryobacterales bacterium. Taxonomy (GTDB): domain Bacteria; phylum Acidobacteriota; class Terriglobia; order Bryobacterales; family Bryobacteraceae; genus JALYXI01. Next base: position 32,967 of record CAWBTD010000021.1, on the reverse strand, counting down.
CCCCATCGCCCTTCTCCGCTGATGCAGGACTTCTCGGAACAGACTGCGCTTAAATACTTCTGCCGGTAAGCTTCTTGTAGAACTTTACGCAACTCGGCGTTTGCGTAAAGTGGGATATCAGCGGGGTCTTCCACTCCGTACAAATAGACTGTAAGCGGTGCTACATTCCACTCATAAGGCGCCATTTCTTCAAAGTTGCTGTAATTGCTGATTACTGAGCCAGCTTCTTCCGGGCGGCAGAGACGCAGGCTTACTGGAGATTCCACGCAAACATTTGACAGGTAAACAGAGGTATGGCCAGCGCTGGTGTAACGTGCGGCCCCTATTCCAGTGGATTCATGCAGCAATAAGGCGACATCAGCAGAAGCACAGCTTGGAAACAACAGTACCAGGAAAGCGAGTAGACTTCTTCCCATTCTATATAACCTGTATACAAGCAATTGGAATGCTAATGGCTGGTTTTAGTGGGGATTTAACACGAAGAAAGTACTAAAGCGTAAAGAAATGGGTCTTTATATCCATTTCGCACAGGAAAGATCGCTGTTAGGATAAAGAGCTACCGTGCGAGTCGGATACTCTTCGGAGGCGGAATAAAAATGCCGTGCCTTTTTCTAGTACTGGGCCTAGCCTTCCCACGTGTGATCCTGGTGTTGTTATACCTGTTCACGCATATGCTGCAGCGTGCCTACAGCACATTCTTGATCCCTCTACTAGGTTTTGTTTTTCTGCCGCTCACCACGCTGATGTATGCCTGGATGGTGAATACGGGTCTGCCAATAGCAGGTTTTTATCTGGTCGCATTGGTGATTTGCGTTGTGGCAGATCTAGGCTTGTTGGGTGGCGGAGCACGAAGCCGGGGAAGGTTTGGCCGTTAATCCGGCTCGTTTCCAGCGTCCCATCGACCTCTTTCCCGAAGCTTGCGAACTTCTTCACGGGCTAGTTGAGAAAGGGTGAGGAGATCCACTTTTGCGCTACGATTTAGCGGCATAGTGCCGGGTTCCAGAATCACGTAGTGCAGCGGACGCATATAGGAAGTAAGCGACCGTGCATGCTTTCGCAGTTCCGCCTCTGTGAGGCTTGCTCCCGGACGTTTCTCCACAAAAGCGAGAATGCCTTCGCTCCATATGCTGTGCTCGTGACCCACTACTCCAACGCTGCTGACCTGTTCTGAGAGTTGGCTGAGATGGTTCTCAATTTCGCCGGGAAAGACTTGGTATCCAGCAGGCTTCAGAATCCACTTCAAGCGACCGGAGAAGTGAAGTCCCCTTTCATCCACATAGCCCATGTCGCCGGTATACAGCCAGCCTTCGCGTGACAACGTGGCTGCCGTTGCCTCAGGGTTGTTCACATAGCCGAGAAAGTTCTGTGGTCCTTGAAAGCACACATGCCCCACTTCTCCAGAGCGTAACTCCAGACCAGCATTGCCATGCTCATCCATCGGCTGGCGAATGGAGAGCGGGTAGATCGGCATGGCCCAGCCGAGTGTATCCGCAATGGCTTCGGCATCCGCTGTAAGCGGTGTGTAAGTGCAGAAGCCGGATGCTTCCGTTAACCCAAGCCCTGTGGCAATGGTGGGCGCCATCTCCAACATGCGCTGGAGAAAGGGACGCGGTACGGCTTGCCCGCCATATACAGCTTTTTCCAGACTCTGGAAACTACGGCGACCGTATTCGCTGCTGCGCCATTCCATTTGAAACATGGCCGGGATTTGACCGAGCAAGGTGACTCCATGCTGTTCAATGGCGATCAAGGATTGTGCTGCATCAAACGTTTCCAAAGTAACAGCGGTGCCACCCATAGCTAACGTGGTAAGCAAAATTTCCGCTTGTCCACCCACATGCGAAGCAGGGAGATTGCAAAGAACGCGCTGGTCTGGTGTGAAACGAAAGGCTGTTCCTAACGCAAGATTCTGGCAGGCGATGCCGCGATGGGAAAGTAAAGCCGGTTTCGGCGAACCGGTAGAACCCGTTGTGAAGATAACTTGTGCGCCCTCTTGCGAATCTACTTCAGAGGGGAAAGGCAACTTGCTTACACGGGCATGCTCCATCAGGTCAAAAAATGATAATGCGGATAAAAGGCTTTCTTCCGGGCGTCCAAACTGAATCAAGAACTCTACGAAATCACATTGTCCATGTACCGTTTCGCCCATTCCTTTGTTGAAAAACGCATATGCTCTGGCACGAATTTGCTGCAGCGAACGCATTACATCACTGGGCTGTAATCGCAAATCCAAAGGAGCATGAATCACGCCAAGGCGAAAGCAAGCGTACTCCAAAACAATATGCTCATTAGAAAAGGGCAGGGAAGTGGCGAGGAAATCGCCTTTTCGTAATCCCATGCGCCAGAGTTCTCCTGCTAAGGCAAGGGAGTCGAACTGAAGTTCCTTCCAGGTAAGCTGAGTTCCCTGTGTTGCATTCACAATTGCCGCATCATTCGGTTTGCGGTCTGCCCAGTAATCCACAACTCCATGCAACAGATGGCGATCAGAATACTCGCTTTCCCACTGCTCAAGTGTGACCTGGGGAACGGGGAACGACGACATCTCTGTACTATATAAAAGTTATGCTTCGTACTTCCCTCTCCGTTTTCCTCCTCCCTGTTTTTTCCTGCTTGCTCCCTGCCCAACCTCCATCCCCTTTAAAAGGTGAGGTGCAACGCATCAAAGTGCATGGGCGAAGCTTGGAAGGAAATCTGGAAGGCGATTCGGCTGACCGCGATGTCGCCGTTTACCTGCCGCCAAGTTACAAAACGGAAAAGAACCGCCGGTTTCCAGTAGTTTACCTGCTGCATGGTTACACAGATAGCGTGCAGAAATGGTTCTTTACGCCGCAGCATTTCATCAATGTTCCCACTGTGATCGAAAAATCTACTGCCTCCAGCGGATCACGCGAAATGATGGTGGTGATGCCTGATGCTTATACCAAGTACCAAGGCAGCATGTATTCCAACTCCGCCACAACAGGAGATTGGGAAACTTTTGTTTCACGAGACTTGGTGGCGTATATGGACAAACATTACCGTACACTAGCCGATCCCCAAAGCCGAGGTCTGGCCGGTCACTCCATGGGAGGCTATGGCACCATGCGGATCGGCATGAAGCACCCGGAGGTGTTTTCCAGTATCTATGCCCTTAGCCCTTGCTGCATGATTCCGTCTACGAATCGACAACCGTCCGCAAATGTGCCATCACAAGCCGAAATGATCCATACACAGGAAGAGTTTGAGAAAGCAGATTTTGGGACCAAAGCGCAATTTGCTTCCGCAGCGGCATGGTCGCCCAATCCTCAGAACCCTCCCTTCTTTTTTGACCTACCTACAAAAGACGGCGAATCCCAGCGCTTAGTCGTGGCAAAGTGGGCTGCCAACGCTCCTTTGGCGATGGTGGATCAGTACCTCAGCAATTTAAAGCAGATGAAAGCCATTGCCTTTGATGCGGGGGATAAGGACGTGCAGATTGCAGGGACCATCAAGGTTTTAGATGAGATACTGAACCGCTACTCGCTTCCCCATACCTTCGAAATCTATGAAGGTACTCACACCAGTCGCATCGCGGAGCGGATGGAAACTAAAACCCTGCCCTTCTTTTCGCAACATCTTGTTTTTAGCACAGGGAAGAAGTAACTATTGGCGGGGTGCCGGAGCTTTTACTTTCAGAAAAACATCTTTGCCGCTTCCTGAAATTTTGGCTCCCTCAAACTGATAGCCATGCTGAACAGTAAGCTTCCGTTCCACAGTCATTTCACTTCCATTCGCACCTAAGGAATGAATGTTTTTGACCGTAATGGTGGAACCCTGCACATTGCGCTCGGATTCCAGAACAATAGCACTGCCTTCCCAGTGAGCAGTGGTTTTCACAGGTGCAGAATTCAGCCCAGTGCTAACGTTTTCTTTTCCATCCAGCTTAAAAGTCATCGTTTCACTAGTGGGTCCAGTCTTTTTGGAATCATTGCGTTGGGTTTCAATGATGAGTACATCAGGCGTCTGCTTAATGATCATTGTCACTGGCCCGATGGGCACATCCTGATGTGCTGATTCACTACGTGTCGGGTCCATTTTCCAGGTTCCGGAGAAGTCTGCTGTTTCTTGTGCAGTTCCAAGGAAGGGAACCAACAGTGCCGTTGTGGTGAGTGTCCAGATTGCTATTCGTCGCTGCATCGCCCTGATCTCTGGTGCCAGCATAACAAAAGAAAAGGGCGATGCAGGATGGGAGGCGGGTTAACGACGGTCGTCGCGGAATTTGGAGAACAGGCGAATGATTTCCAAATACAGCCAAACCAAGGTCACCATCAAGCCAAACGCGCTGTACCATTCCATGTACTTGGGAGCACCACGGTAAGCCGTTTGTTCAATAAAGCTGAAATCCAGAATCAGATTCAGTGCCGCAATTACCACTACGGCCAAACTGAACAGAATTCCTACCGGACCGCTGCCGAAGATACCGGGAACCTGTACATGGAACAACCCAAGCACCATGCTGATCAGGTAAACCACCATAATGCCGCCGGTCGCCGCTACAATGCCCAAGGTGAATTTTTGCGTTGCCCGGATCATGCCCGTGCGATAAGCAATCAGCAAGCAGAAACAAGTGCCAAAAGTAAGCGCTACGGATTCTATGGCAATGCCGGGAAACCGTAATTCAAACATAGCAGAAATGGAACCCAGGAAAAAACCCTCCAGCAACGCATAAATCGGTGCCGTAACAGGAGCCCATTCTTTTTTGAACATAGTCACCAGCGCGGCGATAAAGCCACCAAAAGCACCGATCATGGTATAGCCGCCTACGGAAGCCGGGTCTCCGGTCGTGAAAAATTGATTCCAGGTCCAATACGCAGTGGCCAATACACACAAAAGCAGAATGCCTGCTTTGTTTGCTGTACCGGCAACCGTCATGGAGGGGCCATACCCCGCCCGGGCTGATTCCACCGTGTAAGTAGTGCCGTTAAAGACAGGATTTGACGTTTTCATACTCAATCTTTTAGATGCTTCCATCTTCCTTAAGGTTATCGGTTTTCCCGCCCTGTTGGCAGGCGAGCCGCTTGGAACTCCGTCCATCCCCGCGCATGGAGATCCCGCAACAAACCTTTCTGCCACTCGAATTGCGGATGCTGTTGCAGGTAGGCTGATGCCCTAAACGAAATCCCACAGGCATGTCCTACATGCGCGTGAAATGCCAAACGCTCTGCCATGGCGGCATCGGCTACCTTGTTCTGCACTGCGCCAGCCGGTCCAAAAGCAGATTGCCAATCCCCCATTCCGCGTGGGGAAAGGTCGACATGGCCGCACAAGGTCCGTTCGCTGGGAGATTTTTGCTTGGCAAAGGAATCATAGTGGTCGCCGAGAAAGCTTTCCGCTTTGGCCACGTCAATTTTGCCGCGATTCTCTTGCAGCAAAGCATCCCACCGAACGCGCCGTGCATTGGAGCTGTTTCCTATGTCGCGGACGGAAAAGGTGGTTTCCTCCCGGGCTAGTTTTTCGCTTCGGGGAAAGTTAGCACCTGCAAAATAACCATCCCTGGTTCGCTCCAGAACGACGTTCTTCAGGCCCAATTCCAAACTGGCAATCTCACCCGTGTTGCGGTCGGCAAGCAGCCAGCCGTTAGCATAGCCGCCATTGTTGCCAGCCTTCATGATGGCGGCGAAATCGTCAATGGAGTTCGCGTATTGCATGGCTTTGCGCGCCCGAACAAATTCCGGAATGCCATTGGAATCCCATCCGGCGAAAGCCGTAATCGTGGTTTCCGTAATCATGAGCCCTGCTGCGTTGATGCCGAAATCATCCGCACTATGAATTACACCGGGCAGGCCATCCATCACAAATTTGTTGCCATGAGCGGGTGTGATGTCATACACCACCGTCCACCGCTCGCCATCCAGGTAGTTGGTCCAATTGTTATGGGCAATCACCGGGCGTCCATCTTTGGTATAGCTGCCGGTAGCGACAAAAGCGCTGCAATGGTCACCTGGCGGCACGGTTTTCCCCGGTTTCGTGGGGTGTTGCAAAGTGTCCTGCTGGGCTGTGTAGTAGGGCCACTCCATAATGGCGTTCAAGGCCACTACATCCCATAAGTCCAACTGGATGCCCCGGGCAGAAAGGCCTGCTGCAATGCCCTGTAATTCCTCTCGGTATTCCTGCTCTACATGCGGCCAAAGTACAGATTCTGCAGCATTTCGGTAAAATTTCCAGGGGCGGTGGCTATCGTGCTCCAATTCCAGAGCCGCTACGTTTTGCAGATCCGCAATTTCCGGCGCGAGCAAAAAGCCATTTTGAAAGCCGATCTCGCCTGGCTTGCCTTGCAGGTGTACAAAAGTCCAGCCTTTTTGCTCCGGTTTCCGAAAGGCGTTTTTGAGCCGCGGATCGGGTTGTGGCTCACGTCCTGCTCCCGATACAAAAGAAACACTAAACAACACAAAAAGCAGGGGAATGTGCCTAACCATGGTTAATTGATTATAGGGAATGTCAGACCGTAAACTAACGGCGCATGTGAAAGCAGCGGGTTGAGCGGGCAAGCTGGGTCCGGAGGTTCTGGACCGCGTGCTGGCCACCATTCCCCGCGTAACGAACAGCAACGTCCTGGTCGGTTTTGATACCGCAGATGACGCCGGTGTGTACCAAATCACGCCCGAGGTGGCGCTTGTGCAAACGGTGGACTTCTTTACCCCTATCGTGGACGATCCCTACACCTTTGGCGCGATTGCCGCCGCGAATGCGCTGAGCGACGTATACGCCATGGGAGGCCACCCTATTTCGGCGCTCAGCATTCTGGCGTGGCCTGCCAAAGAGGAAGTGGCGGATCTGGAAGCTATCCTCCGGGGTGGCGCGGATAAAATACACGAAGCCGGTGCGGTGATTCTTGGTGGACACAGCATCAGCGATGAAGAAATCAAATTCGGCTATGCGGTAACCGGCACAGTTCACCCAGCCCGTGTAAAAACCAATGCGGGGGCACAACCCGGCGATGCTCTCGTGTTTACCAAGCGCATCGGCACGGGTGTCATCTCCACTGCGCTGAAACGTGGGATTGCCAGCCAGGAAGATGTAGCCGCTTCCGTTGCTTCCATGCTTACTTTGAACCGGGCCGCCTGTGAGGCCATGCTCCAGTTCGATGTGCATGGTTGCACAGATATCACTGGATTCGGGCTGCTCGGGCACGCACGCGAAATGGCTTGCGGGAGCGGAGTGACACTCCAGATTGAGCCTTCCCGTATTCAGTTTCTTCCCGGCGCGTTAGAGTACGCTCGCCAAGGCGCGATTCCGGGCGGATTGCAGCGAAACAAAATCCTTTACTTTCGCCGGACGTGGAAGTCCGATGTTCCCTGGCGTCGGAAGTGGAAAGTTTGCTATACGATCCGCAGACTTCCGGTGGACTTCTGATTTCCCTGCCGGAACAGGATGCGGCGGCACTGGAACAGAGCTTTCCTGCGGCGTATCGGATAGGCCGTGTAATAACAAAGAACGGAAAGGGAATTCATCTTGTTTGAAGCAGATCCGCTGATTGTGGCGCTGGATGTGGAAAGCGCCTCGGAAGCTCGCGCCTTGGTGGATGCGTTAGCGCCCGAGGTCCGATTCTATAAAGTCGGCATGGAACTCTATGCGGCAGCAGGCATGGAATTTGTGCGGGAACTGATTGCGCAAGGCCACAACGTTTTTCTGGATATGAAGTTTTACGATATCGGGGAAACCGTGAAGCGGGCAGTGGCTCAGGTAGCGCGAAGCGGCGTTCGCTTTCTAACGGTTCATGGCTCGGAATCCGTCATGAAAGCGGCTGTGGAAGGTCGCAGGAACCAGTACGCTGCGGCTGCTCGCCGTTACCGTTCTGACTAGTTTTGACCAAAAAGACCTGGCGGATCTGGGATACCCTTGCAGCGTAAGCGAGCTGGTATCTTTACGCGTCCGAAAAGCAATGGAAGCAGGTGTTGATGGCGTTGGTAGCATCTCCGCTGGAAGCAGTTGCCATTCGTCAGGAAGCGGGGCCGGAAGCATTAATTGTAACTCCCGGCGTTCGTTCACGCGGGGCTAGCACGGGCGACCAGAAACGAGTGGCCACTCCTGCGGAAGCAATTCGCGATGGAGCGGATTATCTGGTGATTGGCCGCCAGGTGACGCGGGCAGATGATCCGCTCCGTGCCGTGCGAGCCATTCGCGCGGAGCTAGACGCCAGCCGCCAATGAACTGGGCAACAGAGCTTGTCGGGCAGTATGGCTACCTCGCCATCTTTCTTCTGTTAATGCTGGGCATTGTCGGCCCGCTCATTCCGGATGAAACCATTCTGGTGGTAGCCGGAATCCTGATTCGCAAAGGAACCTTGAATGGCCTTGGCACATTGGCGGTCGCGTATGCGGGAAGCGTCTGCGGTATCACGCTCAGCTATATTCTAGGTCGGATTGGCGTTACCGCGTTGTTGCACAAATTGGGCGCGCACCATCTCCAAAAAACACATGACTTCTTTGAGCGCTATGGCCGCTGGACGCTGTTCTTCGGCTACTTTATTGTGGGCTTGCGTCACTTGACAGCGGTGGTGGCAGGCACCAGCAAGTTGGAAGTTCCCGTGTTTGCCGCGTATGCCTACACGGGAGGATTCTTTTGGGTTCTTACTTTTTTATTGATTGGTTACTACATTGGCGATGGCTGGGAGCGATGGGCTCATTATATTCATGAAGGATTTGGTATAGGAGCGGTGCTGGTCGTGGTAATTGCCGCCCTTGTCTATTTCTTTCACAAACGCCGCGCTAGGTAGTAGCTTCCATTTTCCCCACAAGAGGCGAATTTTCGAACTTTCCTAAAAGTTCCGTCGGATCAGCATAGATGGCGATACAGCCAGCCTTTATTAAACTTTCCCTGGAAAAGCCTCCGCAAAGCACGCCCACTGCTTTTACGCCTGCTTTCCTTGCTGCTTCGGCATCGTAAGGACTGTCTCCGACAATGACTACATCTTCAGGCTGTACTTGATCTCCCAGTTGCGCGAGTGCTGCTTCAAAAATATCCGGGTGTGGCTTGGAGCGCTTTGCATCACCGGAAGATGTTCCCACGTTCACCAGATCGGTAATGTCGGCAATTTTTTTATACACTTCAAGTTCTTCCGGTTTCGCGGAAGAAGCAATTGCAGCCTGTTGCCCATGCGACTTCACCATCTGAAATAGTTGCCGAACATTGGGAAAAGGGCGCACCTCAGAAAGATATTTCTTCTTGAACAGCGAACCCCGAAATTCCTCCAATGCTTTTTGTTTCTCCGCGAGTTCCTCTTTGCTGAGAAACACGGGCAATAACTGGTCTCCACCTTTTCCAATCTGGTCACGAATGGCTTGAAACGGAATCTCATGCCCGAAGTGTTGGAACGTTTCCTGCCATGCTTTGGCGTGGAGATCCACCGAGTCTAAAAGGGTGCCGTCGATGTCAAAGATGATTGCTTTCGGCAGGGAATAATTCTGTTTCATTTGTTGTTGACGACAGTACAGCACTCAAAGGGCCGCCTAGTGGCCAACAAATATGGAGAAACTGGCGAATTAACTTTGAAGCTAGTGACTGTGCAAGAAGCCGAATGGAAAGCATCAGGCAGTCTCCCCCTGAAGCATCCCGGTTCGCTGCTACGGGTTACCTTGACCAGTTGTGCAAGCAAAAAAGGATTACCCGGAAGTGTTGCGCTGGTATTCGAATGCAGTGTTGGCCTTCTTCACAATCGTGGAGAATGGGGTTACACAGAAAGCCGGAGTAATGCCATATAGCAGAGAACCTATATAGTTCAGCCTCCGTCCAGTGTTACTCTTCAGCTTCTTGCACTCCTATTAAGCCAACTCGCATTTTTGATCCAGCAGAAGATTGGCAAAGATTGATATCAGATTGACCCCTTTAACTACGGACTTCTTTGGTTATTTTTACTTAACTTTGAATTGCCGTTTTCTTTCAAAGTCACTTAATTTTTTACCTAATTATTAACCAACAGTGAATTTTCACCCAGGAAAACACTAGTTGACGGGATTGCAGATACCCTGCAGTATAGCTAAGACTAGTACGGAAGTTATAGTACTTAGGAGGAAAAATGAAAGCGTTCTTACTTATTCTCTGTTCTGCGCTCACAGTTACTACGGGTCTGGCTGGAACTATCTGCCCTGGCAGCATATCACCCACTCCGTTTTTTCATGATCCGGATTCGGCTGCGACTGGATGCAACACCCTAATTACAATCAACCCAAACCTAACTGTTACCACAACTGTTCAGAGATTTATCCCCGTATGACGGTGCTGACGATACTCTAGTGGGAGTTCTGAATCTTAGTTCCATCACTATAAGCTCGTTAAATCTTACCGGTTCCTACATCTTTGGCCTTGATGGTGATGGAATCTGTACCTACACCTTTGTCGGAAACGGCTACTGCTCGGCTGCTCAGAAATCTGGGATAGACCCTGGAGATTACTACGGGCCCACTTCTACTTTTACCATCCTAAACAGTAACTGGGTCGGTAAACTTTGCTCCCGGAGTTGCTTCTGGTTTAAGCTCATATTTCAGTTTGGAAGAGGCTCCTACTGCTAGTCTAATTGTTGTGGTAGGGCCTACTGTCAGAACCAACTTCGGTTCTCTTGCTCGGAACGGGCTTGACAGGTTTCGTGGGATTCGGCTTTATCCGAAAACGCAGGCAGAAATCTCAGAATAATGAAATACAATCGGACCGCTTTTTAGATTATGTTCCGTACCCGCCCAAACACGTCTATTTAGTTACAGAGCCTTTCGGCTGTAACGGCAGAACTTTGCCTTCTCCATAATTGTATATCTAAGATTTCCAACACTCAGTGTGTATAACTGGTACTGTACACGCTGAGTGTTTTCTCTGGCAGCGCAGAAAAGCTCCGCACCGGTATAGCCGCAATCAACTGGTTCTCTACCCTTCGTTAAGATTTGGGCTATAGATAACCCCAAACTCGGTTTTCACATACTGTATGTCGGCTATCAGCGCTGCCTTGTTCATTCTGTAAAAATTAAATTACTGCCTCGGCATAGTCCTGGGAGGCATTCTGAGTCTAAAAGAGTGCCGTCGATGTCAAAGATCATTGCTTTCGGCAAAGAGTGATTCTGCTTCATTTCTACTAAAGACAGTACAGCATGCAAAGGGCCAGACACGGCGCTAAAAGTGCCAAAGGTCCACGCATGCGGGTAATGGTTTTCACGATTCTGTGTAGCGGTATTGTTTGGGCGCAGTTCAAAAGCAACGTTCCCCTGGTGCTTGCGCCCACCACAGTTACTGATTCCAAGGGCAACTACGTCGATGGGTTAACAAGCGAAGATCTGAAGCTCTACGACAACAATGTGCCGCAGCAGATACAGCTAGATTGGGTACAGTATCCAATCGACTTATTGGTTGCGATACAAACAAGCAATAACTCAGGACCAATGATCGACAAACTGGGAAGCAGTGGCATTCTGTTGACACAATTGCTGGCTGGGGAGGGCGGGGAAACGGCGGTGCTTTCGTTTAGCGACCGCGTCAAGGTTCATCAGGAGTTCAGCAGTGATCCGGATGCGGTAATCCACGCCCTGCGAATGCTACGCATTGAGGGTGGCAGTGCGCATATTTTGGACGCCTTATCTCAAGCTCTTTCCATGCTAGAGCAACGGTCAGCCGGGAGAAGGCGCATCATTGTTGTGATCGCAGAAAAGCGAGACCGTGCCAGCGAAACAAAACTAGCAGCGGTAATGGAGCGCGTGCAGAAATTGAATGTTGCCATCTATTGGCTGAGTTACTCTCCATTGCTGGAGCCATTTACCGTGAAGCCGAAAACCATGGAAGATCTGAAACCAGAAGCCGAGCGGATCAAGTTTCCCAAATGTGCATTGTGCCCGGCACCTGATGACAGGGCCGCTCCGCTCGACCTAGGGCCGGGAGGATTGGTTTACGCTCTTGGTGAGCTGATGCGGTTGAAACAGCCGGATCTTTCCGTACTTTTCACGAAGAGCACTGGCGGAGAAGCGTTGAACTTTTTGAAAAAGAATGCTCTGGAACATGCTGTTCAACGAATCGGCGAGGAAGTACATCGTCAATATATTCTTCGCTTCGAGCCAAAAGGGGATGAGTCGCGCAAATTTCATGCTCTTCGCGTGACCCTTCAAAACAGGACGGAACTGCAGGCTAGAACGCGTGCGGGGTATTGGGCATTGCCGTAGCCGCCGCTGTGGTGAGATGGAAGAAGAGCAATGAAAAAAGATAAGCTTCACCGCATTGCAGAGAACCTCGGCATTGACAAAATTCAGAGGCACATCTTTCTTTGCGCCGAGCCAAATAAAGCAAAGTGTGCTTCTCACAAGGAGGGGGAAGCTTCATGGGATTTTCTGAAGAAGAGGCTGGCAGAGTTGGGCCTTTCCAAAGCCGACGGGGGAATTTTTCGGACCAAAGCAAATTGCTTACGAGTTTGTGAAAACGGGCCGATTGCCGTAGTGTATCCGGAAGGCGTGTGGTATCACTCCTGCACGCCAAGAGTGCTGGAGCGCATTATTCAAGAACATCTAGTAGGCGGTAACCCTGTTTCTGATTTTCAGTTTGGCGATCGCTCGTCGCTACTGGAGTAGTTTCGGCACAACTGCCACAGAAGCAGTTCCGTTTGGAGCCACCTCCACTTCGGAAGCTGTGGTGCGTGCCTGCCATAGCTTCTGAATCGTTTCTGGAGATTTGTCTAAGCGCGTTGTAGTCGCTAACACATAGTATTTTCCAGGAGCCACCATGCGGGACTGCCAAGCGCCAGTTTGATCGGTTTGCCCTTGGATCATGCTTTCTGCTAAAGCTCCTTCATTCGGAGCAGCAAACGGAACTACCACTACGTTGGCATCTGGAACAGGATTGCCGTCTTTATCAGCAACTTTCGTGCTCACCGTGCCGCCATCGTTAGCAACAAAAATCCGGAGCGATACATCTCCTATTGTGCTACCCGCTTTCAATGGTGCATTCAAAATGCTAACGCCCCCATAAGTTAAGTCTTTGACATAAACTCCACTTGGAGCACGAAATAAGTCGACTCGGTAATCGCCTGCCATGAGTCTCGGAAAACGAAATTCCCCTGGTAAGGAAACATCCGTGTTACTTGTTTCTCCCATAAAGGGTGCACGCCCATAAGGCCGTACAGAAATGGCAAGCTTCTCGGTAATTGGTTGATCTGGAGGCTTTCCGGCCCAAACTACTTCCCCAGGAATCGCAAGCTGTGGAGCGCCATCTACATGCACATTCTCCAGATCGTCTTTGCCTATGGTGACGGGAACTTTGCCATAAAAGGTGGGACTCTGCGCTGGATTGTCACTTCGTTGCCAAGCCGTTAACCAGTAATCACCGGAGGAAAGACCGCAAATCCGAAATTTACCGTCCGCTCCGGTATTTCCAGAAGAGTCAGATACAAACATCCCCATGCCGCCGTGTTCACCACTTACTGGTATTTGAAAGCTGATTCCGAAAGTCATTGCCGCCGGGCCGTTTTCCCCTTTCAGAACTCCTGCAATGCAGTGCGATGGCACACGCGGTAGTCGGAAATCCACGTGTTCGCGGTTTTCTCTGCTGTCTAGTGCAATGGGCTGTGCGCCTTCCAGAGAAGGCGAATCTGGATAGTACACCGGAGCCGCCACGCGTTTTCTCAGTTCGGGATCGGCAGGAGCATCCGAAACAGCGGGAATACGCATGGTGCGCTTTTCCGCCTTTATTAAATAATGCCTTCCCGCCGCCACGCGTTTGATCTGATAATGGCCCTGGTCATCGGTATTTACTAGTCCTGCATACACATTCCTAACAATCCCGGATGAGTACTCTCTGGCAATCAACATCACAGCAATGTCCGGTACCGGTTCCTGGTTTTCATCGGTCACCGTACCGGAAATCGTTCCAAACAGAGGAATGGAAATATCGATCGAGGTAAGATTCCGGCCGCTTAAGAGTTGCACTGTGCGATTTGCTCGCGGGCCGAAGCAATTCTTCCCTCTTCAGGCACCATCGCAGTAAGCTGGTATGTTCCAGGCTCCAAGCCCCGCAGTGTGTAATTCCCAGCGGAGTCCGTAGTGGTTTCCAAGTTTTTCTTTTTAGTCGTTGTAACGGCAACCTGTGCGTTGGGAATTGGCTTTCCAGCACCTGCGTCTCGTACTACGCCGCTCACAGAACCAGACAACGAGCTTTCCGGCTGCGGCGCAGCAGTTGTGTTCGGCGTGGTCTGCGCGGCAAGAATACTTGCCATAAATAGGAAACCGGAAATCATCTTCCACATAGTGGTTACTCCTTTTGGGACTGTGGCGCCGCTAATTCTGTTTCAGTGATTTTGCCGCCTTCCACTTCCAGTTGCGCCAGCGACTCAGCGATAATTCCTCCATTCGTAAGTCGCGCTAGGATACGGTACCGGCCTGGAGCAAGTCCTTCAAAGCCGAAGTGGCCTTCCGCATCCGGCAAGGTAGTTTGCAGCGGCGTGTTGCCGTCTTCCGTACTGGGAGAAAGCAGCATCACTTTCACATCATCTCCCTTTACTTCACCCTTAAACTTTCCGCGAATCGTGCCTGCCTGTCGGATAACCACTGATACGGAATTAGGAGGATTGTCTGTTGCTGTTAAATCCAACACTGGCGAAGGAGGATGAAAACATTGACTTGGAAGTCCACTTACTTCTACGTGGTAACGCGTAGGAGCTAAAGAGCTGAATTTCCCTGGCTGATCAGCGTTGACATCCAGCGTTTTCTCCAGCGCAGCGCCCCACTCTTCCAGAGAAGAAAGCGTGACTTTGGCTGTTTGTGGGCAACCCCGTTCCGCCTTGAGGGAAAATGCAACAGAGCGCCCTTTCTGGAGTGGTACGGTGATGTCTTCTGGCGACGCTCCACTTACCTCTATGCGCATTCGCCCGAAGTCTGGCTCCGGCTTCCAAATTCGCGCCCCGTGGTCCGCGTGACGAGGAGGGCCCGGCGGCAAGCAGAAAGATAAGCAGCCGGAAGAGATTCCTTCAAAACGGAACTCTCCGTTTTTCTCTGCGATGGCAACCGCAGCCGCAAAAGCAGGCTGATCAATGGGCGTAAGGGCCAGCCACACTTGTCCATTCTGCGGCGGATCTGAGATTTTCCCTTTTACGCTCAATGGGGCAGTGGGAACAACGGTGAAATTAAGGTCGCGAAACTCTTCGCCGCTGGTGATGCGGAAAACTTGCGGTTGGCTATTGTTGGGGTAATACAAAACTCCCGAACCGGTGGTTTGGCGTGGGGCATTCCCGAAGCTGCCCATCGACATGGTGGAAGCGCCATAAGTAACGACCAAGGCATACTCGCCAGGAAGCAGATTATAGATTCGGAACCGTCCTTCAGCATCCACTCCTTGGCTGGTATCTCGGGAAAAGGGGTTATAAGGACGAAAAGCACCGCCATCGGCAGGTTTGGGTATCGCGTACACATGCGCCCCCAGAATCGGTTGATTCTGTCCATCCGCTACTTTTCCCGATACCACACCATAGTGGACCAGCCGAATCGAGATAGGTAAAATCCCTGCACTCTTGCCGGGTACGGGAACTCGAATGGTGTTCGAAACGTAGTTTGGTTTAGAGGTTTCACAACTGTACTCCCCAGCGGGGAGATTGGGAGTGTGGAATACCCCGAAGCGATCGGTTTCCAGTTCCGCAATCACTGCCCGTGGATTCACACGAATGAGGCGAATTTCCGCTAACGCCAATGGCGTTCCGGAGTTTATCTCCAGAACTTTTCCTTCCAGAACTTCCGTTTTCCCTTGTCTTAAGAGTACGAAGCCGAGGAATAAGACGGCGAGAAGGAATTGCCGGGACATCTTGGGTTAGCCGCCAGCGTATCACTGTTTCCCTATTCCCGGCAGGTAAACGAATCGCTACTGTGCCAGCTTCTTCATCAGGAGGCGAAGTGTCTCCTCATCTGCTGTGGTGCTGGAACCACATGTAGTAAGTCTTGCTTTCCACACTTGTTCGGCAAGAGCAAGCTTTTCTTCCGCTGCTTCATTCGTGATATTGCCAGGAGTTCTGGCCGCAAGCGCTGCTTGCGCTTCCTCTAGCAGAGGAGCAGACTCCGCACAGTGTGCTAGCGCCGCTGTGGTCAACTCCAGAACCCGCATACTCCGGCGGTACTTTTCTGCGGAAGAAATCCTGCGCGGTGTAGGGTCCAGTGCTACCAACGTACTGGATAACTCAATGCGCTGCCGCAAAGAAGGATCGATTGGTTTCTGTCGATAAGCAGATAAAAAAGCATTCTCCGCTTCCCGATATTCCCCTTGCGCCAATTGTGCTTCCCCTAACCCGGAGTAAGCATCACGATCATGGGGGTTGGAACGAAGCAATGCATAGTAAACGTCGATAGCACGCGAAGGAGAGCCTGCGAGCAGAAACCAATGTGCCAAGCGTTTATCCATTGCCAAGTCGTTTGCCGTTTCTTCTTCCAACGGGAGCAGTTCCGCCAATAGTGCGTCATTCCGATTTGTTCGAATCAAATACTCCACTAATTCGGTGCGTGTTGCCACTCGATACGACTCACCTGGTTTGGACCAGTGTCCATAAATGGCACGATGATAATACGGCTCAACTTCTTCGGAATGCCCGCTCTTTTGCGCTAACCGCGCCGCAATCAGGTTGGCGCGTCCGTCGTTAGGTTCGCTTTGAAGACTTTCTTCCATGAGCGGTGTTGCTTCGCTGATTTTGTTTGCGGCAATCAGCGCATCAATGAAATCCAATTGGTAACTCAGGTTTTGGCGTTCCGTGGCATAGGCGCGTTGCAGAAGCTCCACTGCTTCATTGGGCTTGCCCTCCTTTAGCAATGCCATGCCACGTGTGTGAAGGCCCTGTGCTTCCACTCCTAGCTCTTTCTGTTCTGCTTTTTCGAGAAACAGATCCAGTGGCGCAAGAGCGGCAATAATCAGTGCAAGCAGGAAAAACAGCTTAGGTTTAGTGATCTTCTTCTTGGCTGATTTCGGTAAAGCTGCTGGGGAAGCGCCCATATCAACTCTCGGCCTCTTGCTGTCGCATCACCCCGTAAGCTTTCAGAATCTCAGCCAAACTCACAACGCCATACATCTGGTGAATGTTGGAGCGGCTCACCACGGGCAGCACATCTACACTGTCTTTGCCCATTCGTTCCAGCGCATAACTGAGCGGATGATCAGTGTGTACATAAGGATATTTCCCTTCGCTTGCCACCAACTCGCCGGCTGTTTCCGAAGGGGACCTAGCCATTTCAATTTGCTGGAGGCTGATTACCCCTTCCAAATGGTCGCGGTTGCCAACCGGCCAGGAGTTGCTTTTCTGCTCCACAATGTGCAAGCGAGCGCTTGCCATGTCTGCGGCGGCAGGCAGCGGTTCCTGCTCAGCATGCATCACCTCTCCCACGCGGATTCCCGCAAGCTGTTCACGAGATTCCCCCGTGGGAAGATAAACGCCTTCCTGTAATGCTAATGCCTCATAGATTGGCTCATGCTGCAATTGGAGGGAGATGAAAAAACTAATCAGGTTGGAAATCATGAGCGGCACGATGATGGAGTAATCGCGCGTCATCTCAAAAATCATGATCACTGACGTCAATGGCGTGCGCACAATTCCCGCGAACGCAGTTCCCATGCCAATCAACGCGTAAGCGCCGGGATTGGCAGTCACGGTGGGGAACAGCGTATGGGCAATGCTCCCTACACCGCCACCAATCATGGCTCCAATAAACAAACTGGGGCCGAAGATGCCGCCTGCATTGCCGGAAGAATAACAGGTTGCCGTGGCAACGATCTTTAGCACGGCCAGCAGCACCACAACCTTTAATGGGAAATCGCCGCCTAGCACTCGCTCTACGTAGTCATATCCAACGCCCAGCACTTCCGGCATGAACCACCCTAGCAAGCCAACTAGAATGCCTCCTGCCGTGGGTTGAAGCCATACGGACCAAGCGGGAAGCTTTTTGAACCAAACCCGAAGGTTGAGCAATAGCTTTACAAAGCAAACGGAACCTAAACCGCCTACTACACCAAGCAATGCATAGATACCAAATTCCAGTGGGTTTACCAGTTGGTAAGCGGGTACATGGAACAGTGGCTCGTCCCCCAGAATGGAATGAAGCACCATCCAGGATGTTGCGGAACTGATCACCACCGCACCTAATACCGGGGCATGAAGGTCCCCCAGAATTTCTTCCAGGGAAAACAACACAGCCGCAATGGGAGTATTGAACGCTGCTGCCAAAGCTGCCGAACAACCAACCGGCACCAGAGCTTTCACGCTCTGAGCGCGGAGGCCAAACGCGCGGCCAATCACGGACGCAATTCCGGCGCCGATCTGTACGGAAGGCCCTTCGCGCCCTAATGCAATACCGCTTGCCAGCGAACCGGAGCAGCACAAGAACTTGCCGAGCACAGTGCGAAGAGAGATGTAGCCGTCCTGAAGAAAGATAGCGAACTTCGTTTGGGGAATGCCGCTTCCGCGAGCATTCGGGAAATAACGAAACAACAAAAATCCTGTAACCAACGAACCGATAGCAGGAGTCAACACGCGCCGCCATGGGGCGCTTCCGGCGGGATACATGCGTGCCGCCAGCCTGCCAGTCAGCAGAATGAATGCGACTACCGTGAGCCCAACAATGATTCCAATCAGGAGGCTGAGAAAAATCAATAGTTGATCTTCATGGTCTTGAAAGCCTGTCCATTTCCGCAAGCGGGAACGAAGGCGGAGTTTTGCCATTCCTTTTATTTTGGCAAATTTAGTTTTAGCCTCGTCACTCTCTGGTATTTACTAGTGGCAAAACAGTGCCTTTTCGATAGTGTGTTTATGGACATATCTGGCCGAAGGGGATGCAATCATTTCTCACCACGCACAGGTTCTCTGCATCCTGTTGTTGGTACAAACCATTTCAAACACTCTGAAAGGCATTATGAACAGAAGATTCCATAACATCCTGCTGACGGCGGGCGCACTGATCGCCACTGCTATTTCGCTTCCGGCAGCAACCATTTACACTGCCACTCTTTCTGGCGCAAATGAAGTTCCGGCTGTTCCCACGCCCGGAATAGGAAGCGCTACGTTGACGTTGAACGGCGATCTATTGAATGTAGCCGTTTCTTTTTCTGGCCTGACCACGAATGATACGATGTCTCACATCCATTGTTGCGCTCCCGTAGGCACCAATGCTCCTGTTGCACTTGGTTTCACCACATTCCCCATCGGCGTAACTTCTGGTTCTTTCAACTTCACCTATGATTTGACGAATATCAGCGTTTATACCACTGCTTTTGTCACTGCCTATGGTGGCACTGCAGCCAGCGCAGAGGCGGCGTTGATCAATGGTCTTAATACCGGCCAATCTTACGTCAATATTCACACCACTGCTAACCCAGGCGGTGAAATCCGGGGGCAGGTTGCCACCACACCCGAGCCAAGTTCTTTCCTGCTAGGCGCAGGTGCCTTGGTAAGCCTCGTTTTCTTCAGCCGCAAGCGAATTTTCGTTTAGTGGACTCTGAAGTTCGGGAAAGGCAGCGTACGTGCCTCTTCCGAACTTCAGGAGTACCCCATGTTGGCTCGTATCCCTCTTCTTTCCGCGTTGTTGCTTGTTATTCCTGTTTTCTTGCCCGCTCAACAGAATCCCGGTGAACAGGCGTTCCAAAGTGGGCAAGAAGCTCTGCGAAAGAAGGAGTTCGGAGATGCCGAACTGTTCTTTCGACAAAGTGTCAGGGAAACGGAATCTGCTTCCGCCTCGAATCCTTCCACACTTGCGCAGGCACTTGTCTGGCTGGAAGTAGCTCTGAAAGGGAAATCGGAAACGTGGTCGGAAGATCACACCAGTGAAATTCAGCAACTGTCTCAACGAATTGCCGGTATAGCAGCCGTAGCGGACACTTCAGTACGGGCGTTGTCTCTGGAAGTGTATGCCCTAGCTCTCGAGTTTGCAAAGCGGACGGAGGAAGCAAAGCCCATCTGGGAACAAGCAAAAGTTCTTCGCGTCCGCCAGATTGAATCTTTACAACAGGGCGAAGCTCCCATCGAAGGCTTAGTAAGTATTGGAGGAGGCGTAAAACCGCCTTCCGTAAAAAAGAAGGTAGATCCCTCCTATACGGAAGAATCGCGAGTTCTGAAGAGATCCGGAACCATACTATGTAAAATCATTGTGGACCAGAATGGAAAAGCGAGTCATTTCCAACTGATCCGCAGCTTGGGTTTCGGTCTTGACGAAGAAGCCTACAGAACGATCAAACAATGGGAGTTTGCGCCAGCGACGAACGGTGATAGCACGCCGGTGCCTACCCACGCAACTATTGAAATTAATTTCCGATTGTTGTAGTTACCCTGCTCGTCTGCCACAGAAAACCAACATCCACCCGGAATGGTTTACGCTGAAATAACCCATTCAGTTGGAGCTTTTGCTTGGCAGATACCCACGTTGCAAGTCTGATTGACCATACGATCCTGAAACCCGACACCGTGCGGGATGCCGTGTTGCGGATTTGCCGCGAAGCCCTGGAATATCAATTCGCCAGTGTGTGCGTAAATCCGTGGTGGGTGCCCGATGTAGCGGCGGAACTGGCCGGATCTCCGGTGAAAGTGTGTACGGTGATTTCTTTCCCCTTTGGGGCTTCTTCTACTCCTAGCAAGGCTGCGGAAACGGCTGTCGCCGTCCGCATGGGAGCGCAGGAAATTGACATGGTGCTGAATGTGGGAGCGCTGCTTTCCGGAGATACGGAAGGGGTGCGGAACGATATTGCCGCCGTGGTGGAAGAAAGCCATGCCGGGGGAGCCACGGTAAAAGTGATTTTGGAAACCGCTCTTTTAACGGATCAGCAGAAGGTGCTGGCCTGTCAGCTTTCGCAAGAAGCAGGCGCGGATTATGTGAAAACTTCCACCGGATTTGCGTCCGCTGGGGCAACGGTGGCAGATGTGGCGCTGATGCGGAAAACGGTAGGTTCGGGTATGGGAGTAAAGGCGTCCGGCGGCATTCGTACCTGGGAAGATTTTCAAAAAATGGTAGCTGCAGGAGCGTCCCGCATCGGAACCAGTTCCGGCATTCAGATTGTCCATGCCAGCCGAACATAAATCTTCCGTTCCTTTCCGCGAACGGTCCGAGCTTCTGGATTTTCTGCTGGAAGTTTCTACCTCTACCTCGCAGTCGCTGGACCTGGACGAACTCATGCAGAGTGTTTCCCAGCATGTGCGGCGGGTTCTCCACTACGAGTTGCTTGCCATTCTGCTCTACAGCGAGCGGAAGCAAGATCTTCGTATCCGCTATGCCATTGGGCACCGCGAAGAAGTGGTTCGCAACCTCTCCATTCCCTTGGGGGAAGGCATTACCGGAGCCGCCGCCGCGCGCCGGGAACCAATTCTGGTGGCGGATGTTCGCAAGGATGCCCGGTATCTGAATTCCCTGGATGCGGTACGAGCGGAACTGGCGGTTCCCATGATTACGCGCCAGAAGCTGGTGGGCGTGATTGATGTGCAGGCCACCACCGTGGGCGCATACAACGAATATGACCGGGCCATGCTCCGGCTGATTGCTTCCCGTGTCGCCACTGCGATTGATAATGCCCGTCTTTACCGTCGTGCCGAGCGCCAGAATCGCACGCTTCGCACATTAGGACGTATTTCGCGCGAATTCACCGCCATTCTGGAACTGGATGAACTGCTGAGCAAAATCGCCGCTACCATGCGCGATCTGATCAATTACGACGCATTCAATATCCTGCTGGTAGACGAAGCACACGCCTTGCTGAAGCATAAGTTCAGCATGCGCTACGATCAGCGCGTCACAATTGACAACATTCCCATGGGAAAGGGCATTACGGGCGCAGCCGCGCAGTGCCGCGAAGCAGTGCGCGTGCATGATATCAGCACCGATCCGCGCTATATTCCTTCTCACCCGGACATCCGTTCGGAAGTAGCCGTGCCGCTGATTGTGCGGGACCGCGTGGTAGGCGTAATGGACCTGGAAAGCAGCCGAATCGCTTACTTCACGGACGACCATATGCGGACGCTGGCGCTTTTAGCTCCTCAAATTGCCATCTCCGTAGAAAATGCACGCCTTTATGCAGAGTTAGCAGAACGGGAACATCGGATGCAGGAGGACCTGAAGGCAGCCAGCGAACTGCAAAGTGTTCTTCTTCCTGCCGAAGCTCCGGAAATTGATGGGCTGGAACTCGCCATTGGCTTACGACCGGCGCGGGAAATCTCCGGTGATTTATACGAGTTTTATGAGCACCACAATAACCGGTACAGTTCTCCGCACGTGGTGATTGCGTTCGGGGATTCCAGCGGCAAAGGCACGGCGGCAGCGCTTTATGGCGCGGTATTGAATGGACTGATGCGTACCTTGGCTCCCCGTCGAAGGCAGCCTGCAGAACTGATGAAAGCTCTAAACGATGCCTTGATTGTCCGCAAAGTGGAAGCGCGTTATGTCACCATGCTGCTCATGTTGTGGCATCCGCATTCGCGCGAGTTTCATATGGCAAATGCCGGGGGAACACCGCCCATAGTGTGCCGTAACGGGAAGCTGCTGAATCTAAGAGTGGAAGGCGTTCCCCTGGGGCTGCTCCCGGACCGGGAATACGATGACTTAACTTTTCAAACCGAGCCAGGCGATACCATTCTGCTGTATTCCGATGGCATTTCCGACCACATGAGTCCGCAAGGGGAAGAATATGGGCGTGCCCGCGTGGGAAAAATTATGACCGAAAGCTGCGGCCTTTCCCCAAGGGAGTTGGTGGACTTAGTGTTTGCCGATCTGGACCGCTTCAACACGGTGCGCTTTGATGACCAGACCGTGATTGCCATCCAAGTGAAGCCTTTATCTTATTAATCCATTCATGTTCTCTTATTCCGAAAATTCGCTCCTTTGCGAGCAGGTACCATTGGTGGAAATTGCCCAAGCGGTTGGTACGCCTAGCTATGTTTATTCTTCCGGTGCGATTCTTCAGGCGTTTCACCAATATGATCAGGCATTTGGCACCCTGCCGCATACCGTGTGTTTTGCCGTAAAGGCCAACTCCACACTGGCAGTTTTATCTTTGCTGGCAAAAGCCGGCTCCGGTTTCGACATTGTTTCCGGTGGGGAATTATTCCGCGTGCTCCAGGCAGGTGGCGACCCCACGCGCGTAGTGTTTTCCGGAGTAGGCAAGAGCGCCGAAGAGATTGAATATGCGTTGATGGAAGGGATTTACAGCTTCAACTGCGAATCTGAAGCCGAACTGCATCTGATTGATGCTCTGGCGGGAAGGCTGGGAAAAATCGCCCGCTTTTCTCTTCGGGTAAACCCGGATGTGGATGCTTCCACTCATCCTTATATCTCGACTGGCTTGCGTGAGCACAAATTTGGAATCGATATCGCAGAAGCGGAAGCCATCTACCATCGCGCAAGGCAGCTTACCAATTTAAAACCAGAAGGCGTAAGTTGCCATATTGGTTCGCAACTGCTGGAAATTACGCCTATCTTGGAAGCGGCAGACCGGGTGCTTGCATTGATCGAACGTTTGCGGCAATCGGGATATCCGATTGAGCACATCGATCTAGGAGGCGGTCTTGGAATTCCATATCAATCTGCTGACCGAGCTCCAACAATCGAGAATCTGGTGGATCGGATTCGGGAACGAGTGGCTGCGACAGGATTAAAGGTGATGGTAGAGCCAGGCAGATCCATTGTAGGCGCTGCTGGTGTGCTGTTGTGCCGCGTACTCTATCGCAAGGTGAATGCTGGAAAAGAATTTGTGATTGTAGACGCGGCAATGAACGATTTGATTCGCCCTACGTTGTACCAAGCGCACCATGAAATTCTGCCGGTGCTCCAAAGAGAGCGCCCAAATATCGTAGCGGATGTGGTTGGTCCTGTGTGTGAGACGGGTGATTTTCTAGCCCGGAGCCGGCAAATGACGGAAGCGCTGCCAGGGGATTTCTTAGCCGTGCAAACAGCAGGCGCGTATGGATTCGTGCAGGCGTCTAATTACAATTCCCGTCCTCGCGGTGCGGAAGTACTGGTGGAAGGCTCCACTTGGCGTGTGGTTCGGGAGCGGGAAACCTTAGCCGAACTGATTCGGGGCGAAAAATTGTGAACAAAATTCACCTATACTCCGTAGAGGAGTTTTAGTATGCGTGCTCTTGCTTTGCTGCTTGTTTCTGGAGGTGTGCTCGGTGCCGCCCCCGCCCCGAAAACCGTAACCTACAGCAAGGATGTAGCACCGATCCTCCAGCAAAATTGCCAGAGCTGCCATCGCCCTGGCGAAGCTGCCCCCATGGCGTTCACCAGCTACAAAGATACTCGCCCCTGGGCTGCTGCCATCAAGGAAGCTGTGGCGCTGAAGAAAATGCCGCCATGGTTCGCTGACCCGCATTACGGTAAATTCAGCAACGACCGTTCGCTATCACAAAAAGATGTTGACACCCTGATTGCTTGGGCCGATACCGGAGCAAAGGAAGGAAATCCAAGGGATTTGCCTCCCGCTCCCCAGTTTGAAACTGGCTGGAGCGTAGGAAAACCGGATCTGGAACTTGCGATGCCAGCAGAATTTAAGGTTCCGGCTTCGGGAACCATTGATTATCAATACATTCTAGTTCCTGGCAAGTTTGACAAAGATACCTGGATCGAAGCAGCCGAGGTGCGGCCTGGGAACCGTGCCGTGCTTCACCACGTCATTGCCTTTGTCCGACCGCCGGGTTCCACCTGGATGAAGGATGCCCAACCCGGCATTCCCTATGTACCCAAAGAAAATGATGAGAGCGGGCCTTCGGAGTTTTTGGTTGGCTATGCTCCCGGCATGAACCAGGAACGGTTAGAACCGGGTCGCGCCAAGCTCATCAAAGCGGGCTCGGACGTGATTTTCCAGATGCACTACACGGCAAACGGGAAAGAAAGCACGGATAAAACCAAGATCGGCCTGCTATATGCCAAAGGCCCAGTGAAGGAACGGGTCGTCACGCTGGCTGCTACCACTCGCAAATTTGCCATTCCTCCCGGAGATGCCAATTACCGCGTAGACTCGTCTTTCGAATTTGGCGGCGATACCAAGGTGGTTTCCTATTTGCCCCATATGCACCTGCGTGGGAAAGATTTTGAATACCGCGTCGTGTATCCGACTGGGGAAAGCGAAGTGTTGCTGAAGGTTCCGAACTATAGCTTCAGTTGGCAACTGATTTATCGTCCAACAAAAGATCTGGTTATCCCGAAAGGCTCGCGGATTGAATGCACGGCGCATTATGATAATTCCGCCAACAACCCGAATAATCCGGACCCTGCCAAAACAGTGAAATACGGTGACCAGAGTTGGGAAGAGATGATGTTCGGCTTCTTTGATGTGGCTATTGCTGCTGACCAAGATGTGCAATCCATTTATCCGCAAAGGCGCAAAAAGGCGGCTTCTCCGAGCGGGGTTCTGGAATAATCGATTTCCGGTTATTCTTCTAGGGCTGGGAACATGGTTGCCGGCTCTTGCCCATGACCCGATCACAACGAAGCTGACCTGGGCTCAGGAAGTGTCCCGCATTGTGCAGCGGCGCTGTTTGTCCTGTCATGCGCAGGGATCTGCAATTCCGCTTTCCACTTACGAGGAGGCTCGTCCTTGGGCGAAAGCGATGCGGGACCGCGTGGTTTCCCGGCAATGTCCGCCTTGGGGCGCCGTGCGCGGCGTTGGCGATTTTCAAAATGATCCAAGCCTTTCCCAAGTGGAGATAGAACGGCTTGTGCAATGGGTGGAAGGGGGAGCGCCGGAAGGCAATCCGATTTATCTTCCCCGCATGCGTGCGCCAGAAAAAGAGGATTTGCCGAAACTACACGGCAGTTTCACTGTTTCTGCCACACATCCCTTTGTTTTGGCCCGGCAAAGAACGATTGTTGCCATTAAACCGCAACGTCCTCTTTCCCTCCAAGCAAAACTGCCGGATGGCAGCATCCGGCAGTTGATATGGCTTCGTGATTACCACGGGCTTACCTACTATTTGCAAAACAAACTACAGCTTCCGAAAGGAACTGTGTTGCAAGTAAGTCAGGGCGCAGCCATTTTAAGCGAATAACTACTCGATTTCGCGCCAGCGACGATTGTCCCGCTTCATAAGATCGTCTGCTTCTTTTGGACCCCACGTTCCCGCTCGATAGTTTGGAAAAGTCCGGGCAGGAAGCGCCTTCCACACATCCAGTATGGGAGAAACAATGCTCCAACCTGCTTCCACCATGTCTGAGCGCTGGAACAGGGTAGCATCACCAATCATGCAGTCATATAAGAGCCGTTCATAGCCGGTATTCGGTTCGGAGCCAAAGTAGTCCACATACTTGAAATCCATGTCCACAGGGCCAACCCGCACCGTCGGGCCAGGGAATTTTGCGCCGAAACGGAGGGAAATTCCTTCATCGGGTTGAATGTGCATTACCAGCAGGTTATGACTTAGCTTATTGACCGGCGTATCCCGGAACAGCACGAAAGGCGCACGGCGAAACTGAATCGCAATCTCTGTGACACGTTTCGGCATCCGCTTGCCGGTGCGAATATAGAACGGCACATCGGCCCAGCGCCAATTATCGATGGAAAGCTTAAGCGCCACAAACGTTTCCGTATGGGACTTTGCCGCTACATAAGGCTCAGACCGATATCCCGGTACAATCTGCCCGTTATCAGTGCCTTCATCGTATTGCCCTCGCACGGCGCGCGTTAATACTTCTTCCGGGCTGGAAGGTTGAATGGCATGGAGAATCTTTGCCTGCTCATCGCGCACTGCGTCTGCCCCGAATGAAATGGGCGGCTCCATGGAGGTAAGCGTGACAAGCTGCAGAATATGATTCGGCACCATGTCCCGCAAAGCTCCGGCATGGTCATAGTAACCGCCGCGCCGTTCTACCCCAAGGCTTTCCGCTACGGTAATCTGGACATGGTCAATATAGCGGCGATTCCAGATCGGCTCGAAAATTCCATTGGCAAAGCGAAAAACCAAGATGTTCTGAACCGTTTCTTTACCTAGGTAATGATCGATTCGGTAGATTTGCTTTTCGGTAAGTACCTGGCCGATTTCACAATTGAGTGCCTTGGCGGAATCCAGATCGGAGCCAAACGGCTTTTCAATCACCACGCGCCGCCAGTGGCTTTGGTCTTCCGTCTGAAGTTTCTTTTCTCCGAGCTGTTTCACAATCTCCCCAAAAAACATGGGAGCCACGGCCAGGTAGTAAAAGTAATTCCCTGGCGTGTGATGCTTTTCGTCCAGCTCCGCTAATAACGCCTTTAGTTCGTCGTATTTCGCTGAATCTCGAAAGTCGCCTTGAATATAGTAAGTGCGCTCTACCAGCCAATCACACAACGTACGGTCAATCGGTTCCGGCGCAAACTGCTGAATGTCTTTTCGTAACTTATCCCGAAACTGATCTTGAGATAGTTCATCCAGCGCAAATCCGATCACTGCAAACTGTTTCGGAAGATGATCAATCTTTCCTAGGTTGTACAGAGCAGGAATCAGCTTGCGGCTGGTCAGGTCACCAGCCGCGCCAAAGATTACCATGATGCAGTTGTCCGGAGGACGACCGTGTGTTTCTTGGAATTCGGGGAACTCGGTTGCAGCCGCCGAATGTTCCCCATAGAGTTGCGTCATACCTAATTTCCTGGCTTCAGTTCTACGTGCCCACCAAACTGATGGCGCATGGCGGACAGCATTTTTTCTGAAAACGTGTGCGTCTGCCGCGAGCGGAAACGGGCGTAAAGCGAGGCAGAAAGCACATCCACAGAGACGGCTTCTTCAATGGCAGCCATAATCGTCCAGCGGCCTTCCCCGGAATCCTGTACATAGCCGGTGTATTCCGCCAGATCAGGGCTCTTTTGGAGCGCGCCGGCAGCTAAGTCCAGCAGCCAGGAAGCAACAACGCTGCCGCGACGCCAGACTTCCGCCACTTCGCCAATGTCAAAGTCATATTGAAGGTCTGGGTCCAAAGTCTCGGCATTTGCATTCTTGAGAACGTCAAATCCTTCGCCAAAAGCCTGCATCAATCCATATTCAATGCCGTTATGGACCATTTTGACGAAATGCCCAGCCCCAATTTTTCCGCAGTGAAGATACCCATTCTCTGCAGTCCCCTTGTTTTCTGGCCTTCCTGGAGTTCGGCCAATATCGCCCATGCCAGGAGCCAGGGTCTTAAATATAGGCTCCAGACGATCCATGCTTTCCTTTTCGCCGCCGATCATCAAGGAATAGCCACGTTCCAAACCCCACACGCCGCCGCTGGTTCCAGCATCCATATAGTGAATGCCTTTCTCCGCTAAAAACTTTGAGCGGCGTACATCGTCTTTGTAGTAAGAGTTGCCTCCGTCAATAATGGTATCGCCCGCTTCCATGTGGTCTGCCAATTTGTGAACCATGCTTTCTGTCGGCTCTCCGGCAGGCACCATCATCCAGATCACGCGCGGTTTGGCGAGCATTCCCATGAATGCCCCCATGTCCGTGGTAGCTTTTGCTCCATACTTTTCCAGATCCTGCGCTTTCGCCTGATCCAGATCCAACCCTGCTACTTCATGACCGCCCTGCATGAGCCGGCGCGCCATGTTAGCACCCATCTTACCCAGACCTATCATTCCGATTTGCATATAATTTTCCCTGGTTTCTCTCGTGCTGTTTACAGTAAAGCTTCCCGAATTGCCGCTTCCAGCACGGCCAAACCTTCATGGACGTCTTTGCCCAAGTGAACGCGCAACACTCTTCTCTTGCGCTCCGCTAAAACCTCAAAGTCTCCTCGTGCCTGGGCTGCTTTTACCACGCCAAAGGTAAACTTCTGCCCGGGAACAGGGAGGTCTGCTACGTCATCACAAGTAAATTGCAGAAAAACGCCTGTGTTCGGTCCGCCTTTGTATGCCTGACCCGTAGAGTGAAGAAAACGCGGTCCGAAGCCCAGGCAGGTAGCGACTTTCTTATGGTCACGAACAGCAGTACGAATGGATTGCAACTGCTTATCGTGAAGCGCACTCATTTCGATATAGCCAAGCAAGGCAAAGTAATCGCCCGGCTCCAACCTGTCCAGGTGTGCTTTCAGGTATTCTTCCAGTGATTTATGCTCTCCCAAAGCCTGGGCATTCTCAGAATTGGTGAATAGCTTCAATCCGGAACCTTCAAAAATCGGTTTTTCTTCCGGAAGCTTGCCGCTCTTCTCATATTCGGAAGTCAGCTTTTTGGTTTCGATCTTGCTGGCTTCCACGTCCGGCTGATTAAAAGGATTGATCTCAATCAGGAACCAGCCACAGCAGTCGCCACCTCCCAACGGAAGAACTCCTGACCCAGATCATACTTATCGTCCACTGCGATTTGCACCACTGGATGGCCCGCTATTGCCAACGCATTCACTGCCGCATCTTGTTCAGCGTCCGGCTCCGGTGTGTAGCGTTCATACACAAATACCCGGTCTTTGCCATATACGGAAGGGTTGCCAAGCACCTCGCGATCAATCGGAATCAAGCCTTTGCCTTCTTTTCCGGTAGATTCCGCAATCAGTTGTTCCATCCAGGCACCTAGATCCGCAATCGCAGGGGAGGCAACAATCGTGATTTTGTCTCGCCCTTCCTTCGCCAGAGTGCCAAGAATCGTGCCCAGAATCACGCCAGGGTTGTGATCCGTCGCCACGCAACTGGTGCAGGCGTGTACCATCTCCTCCGTTTTGTCCAGGAACTTGGCCACATCAATTCCCATCACTGCCGAAGGAACCATGCCAAAGTCAGAGAGTGCGGAGTAGCGCCCCCCAATGCTAGGAAGGCCATAAAAAATACTGCGGAAGCTATCGCCCTTGGCTACCTGCTCCATCTTGGAGCCAGGATCTGTGATCGCAAAAAAGTGCTTTCCGGCTTTGCCCGCTCCCACCGTTTGCGCGACACGCTCAAAAAAGTATTGCTTGAAGATATTAGGCTCCAGCGTGCTGCCAGATTTGCTGGAAACAATAAACAGAGTTTTTGCCAGATCTATTTGTTTCTCAATGGCTTTGACCTGTGCCGGGTCGGTGGAGTCCAGAACATGCATTTGCGGGAAGCCCGGTGTGCTTCCAAATGTCTTCTCCATCACTTCCACGCATAAGCTGGAACCGCCCATGCCAAGCAACACAGCATGGGTAAAGCCCTCGTTTTGATCTGGTCTGCCGCTTCGGCCAAGTGATGTGCGTGGCTGATCTGGTCTTCCGTAATCGTGAGCCAGCCTAACCACTTTCCTTCATCCTGCCCGGTCCAAACTCCCGGATCACAGCCCACATCCGGCGTACCAGCCCGGCGGATTGCCACTCCTCCAAAGATGCCTTTACTTTTTTCTCCACGTCTGCCGAGAGCCGGTGTGTTTGTCCAGTCAGTTTGGGTTTGATATCCGTGCGGCATCGGGCATCCAAAGCGTTCAACAATTTCTCAAAAGGCTCCACAAAAAGCCGCAGGCCGTCCACTAAAAGCTTGTCCGTCACTGCCGTTAAGGAAATTCCTATTTTCTGGAGATTCGCAATGGTTGCTTCCGCCAAGTCCACGCGCTCTTCCAGGCTGTTGCGCAGACGTCCGTGGTCGCGGAACGCATCGAATGTGGAAGGCGGCATGGTGTTGACCGTCATGGGGCCAATCAACTCCTCGCAATACAACGTATCGCGGTACTCCGGATTCTTGGTGCTCGTGCTGGCCCACAATAGCCTTTGGGGCTGCGCGCCACGTGCTTTTAACTTTTCCCACCGTTCGCCGGAAAAAATCTTTTTGTACTTCTGATAAGCCAGCTTTGCATTGGCAATAGCTACTTTGCCCATTAAGGATTTGGCAAGCTGCTGCTCACCCTCGTCCGGAATGTTAGCCAATTCTTTCTGAAGCATGCCATCAATAGCAGCATCAATCCGACTGACAAAAAAACTAGCAACACTGGCAATACCGCTCAGGTCGCCTTCATGTCTTTCTAATCCACTTAAATAAGCGTATGCAACCTGCTCATAGGCATCGTTTGAGAACAGTAATGTGACATTGATGTTAATGCCTTCCGAAATTAGCTGTTCAATGGCCGGAACCCCTTCCGGCGTTCCCGGCACTTTCACCATCAAATTAGGACGGTTCACATCCTTCCATAAACGCCGGGCATCGGAAAGAGTTCCTTCCGTGTCGCGGGCACGGTAAGGCGCTACTTCCAGGCTCACATACCCATCCAGCTTTTTGGTATTCTGATAAACCGATGAAAGAGCGTCAGCGGCCTGCTGAATGTCCGGCACCGCTAATGACTCAAACAACGTCATCGGATCACTGGTGCCTTTTTCCTGTGCTTCCTTTAGCGAATCGGCATAGTCGTTGCTGCCTGTAATCGCTTTTTCAAAAATGGCGGGGTTAGATGTCATCCCGCGCAACCCGTCTTCGGTAATGTACTTCTGCAATTCTCCGCTAGAAAACATGTTGCGGCGGATGTAGTCCAGCCATACTGACTGGCCGTAGTTTTCCAACTCTTTCAAATGATTCATTTCTTAACCCTTTCGCTGGTTCGCCTTTTCTTCCAGTAACTTCACTTTTGCCAAACGACGCACATGCCGCTCTTCGCCAGTAAACTGGGCGTTCAAATAGGCATGAGCGAGTTCACGCGCAGTTGCTGTGCCGATCACGCGAGCGCCTAGCACTAAAACGTTCATATTGTCGTGCTCCACTCCCTGGTGGGCGGAATACACATCATGAGTAAGCCCGGCTCGTATTCCTATTAACTTGTTTGCCGCTACGGAAGCGCCTACTCCACTGCCGCAAATCAGGATGCCTCGTTCTGCATCCCCGTTCAGAACAGCATTTCCGACTTTTTCAGCGTAATCTGGGTAGTCCACAGGCTCTGTGGTATCCACTCCTACGTCTATGGTTTCGTAATTTAACTCACGCAGGTACGCAATCAGATCTCTTTTTAGTTCTACTCCGGTGTGGTCAGCGCCAAGGACTACTTTCATGGTGATCAATATAACCCGCAACTTACGCAGCAGTTCACTCTCCGAAGTTCTAACTGGCAACTTCAAGAAGATGCTATTTAACGTGAGTTCGGCGTAACGAATCAAATAGATAAACAACTTAGCTGTTGCTGGAAGAAATCAGCCAATTGGCGGGTCCTGGGGAAGCGGAGTGGTAATTATATACTCTGTGGTGACTAAACCGATTATTCCCCAGGAGAACCGCCATGGATATCGTAGCTCTGTTTTTCGCTTGGACGACTTCGTGCAAGCTTTTCTGCCGATCTGGCAAAGCTCTTTATTGCTTACACCCGGTCGACACCGTCGGCGTGCTTGCCGGTTCGGCGAAAGTGAGATTCTGACCTTGCTGATCGCCTTTCACGCTTCTGACTACCGCACCTTCAAACACTTCTACTTGGACCATGTTTGCCGCCACTGGCGAGCCGAGTTTCCGGATCTGGTCGAGGAAAATCCAACGTCTGGTTGAGCGTATCCCTTCCGTACTGGTGATCTTGGCGGCTTATCTGCATACGCGCCTGGCACCAACACGCGGGATTGCTTTTGTCGACAGCTTCCCCTGAAGGTCTGCCACAACCGCCGCATCCACTCGCACCGCGTATTTGCTGGATGGCGCAGCGCGGCAAAAGCAGTGTGGATTGGTTCTATGGCTTCAAGCTGCACTTGGTGATCAATGATGAAGGCGAGTTGCTGGCCCTACAACTCACCCCAGGCAATGTGGATGACCGCACCTGTACTAACCTAGCCAAGGATCTCTGGGGCAAGCTGTTTGGCGATCGTGGCTACATCAGCCAGAAACTGTTCGACCAACTCTGGGCCGAAGGCGTGCACCTGGTCACCAAACTCAAGCGAACATGAAAAACAAACTGCTGCCCATCGTCGATAAGATTCTGTTACGGAAACGGGCACTGATCAAAACCGTTGGCGAGCAACTCAAGCATGTTTGCCAGATTGAGCACACCCGCCATCGCAGCCCGATCAACGGATATGTGAACATCCTGGCCTCTCTGGTGGCCTATACCTGGCAGGAACATAAACCATCCTTGCACCTTAGCCAGAACGAGCGCGACCTGCTGCTCAATGCCGCCATCTAATCTGAGCGTTACGCCGAACTCAC
>CAWBTD010000020.1:0-59182 GCA_963791675.1 Bryobacterales bacterium | reverse complement strand
GAGAAACGCTGCTCCGGGAATGCCGCATGTCAAGCATCGGATTACGCGTGTTTTCAGATCTATCGCAAAGGCGTCACCAAAGCTTTTTGACATAAACACAATGCGCTGATTGTCCGGTGAAATATCCGCTCGTTCTCCGAAATGTGTGAGAATTTCGATATTTTTAGGTAGCTTGTCTAACGGGTTGCCTGATTTTCGTTGTCCAAACAAAGGGACAGCCAAACAAGTCAATACCAATAGCAGCCTTATGGAGGAAGGTAGAACAAAGGAAGTTTTCACAGGATCTCACTCTACTCCATTCCAGCGCCCATGTGAAAAGAGTGAAGGCATCTTCTGATTGAGAACAAGTTATAAAAGTTCATGCTGTATGCGCATTGTTGCAGTTTGTCTCGGCGTCGGGATCTTCTGTTTCCTTGTCGCTGGTTCTCTGAACTCTGCGACATTGCCATCACCCCTGGCCAATCCGCTTCGGTATACTGCTCCTAGCGGAATCCTGCTATTCCGTACAGCTAGAAACATCCATGTGGATCGTACGATTAGCGCTTGGTCGCCCCTATACCTTCGTCGTCATGGCTATTCTGATCGCCATTTTTGGCGGAACGGCCATCGTGACCATGCCGGTCGATATCTTCCCGTATATCGACATTCCGATCGTCAGCGTGCTCTGGGTTTATAACGGGCTCTCGCCCGGAGGAGATGGAGAAGCGCGTGGTCACCGGCTTCGAGCGCAGTCTTACCTCGAACGTCAACGACATTGAGCACATTGAGTCCCAGTCCTACAACGGTTACGCGGTCGTTCACAATCTACTTCCATCCGAACGTCAAAGTCGATATGGCCGTGGCGCAGGTCTCGGCCACCATGCAAACCGCCCTTCGCCAGATGCCGCCCGGAATGTTTCCCGCGAACATCCTGAAGTATGATGCCGCCAGCGTCCCCATTCTCCAACTCGGGCTTTCCAGCACCAACCCTCCGCGAGCAGGAAATTTTCGATCTTGGCAACAACTTCATCCGCACTCCGCTAGGCACCGTGCAGGGCGCTTCGGTTTCCTATCCGTTCGGCGGAAAACAGCGCGCCGTCATGGTGGACCTCAACCTCGATGAGCTCTATGCCAAGCAGCTTTCGCCGCTCGATGTCTCGAACGCCCTGAACCTGCAGAACCTGATTCTTCCCGCCGGCACCGCGAAACTCGCCCGCACCGAATATCAGGTTCGCGTCAACAGCAGTCCCATCGTCCTGGACGATCTGAATAATCTGCCCATCAAGACAGTAAACGGCGCGACCGTTTACATGAAAGACGTGGCCCAAGTTCATGACGGCTTTCAGGTCCAGAACAACATCGTTCGCACCAATGGCTCGCGCGGCGTTCTGATCACCATTACCAGAAACGGCAAAGCTTCCACCCTCTCCATCGTCAATGCCGTGAAGGCCGCGCTTCCCAAGATCCTCGCCAACCTTCCCGCGGATCTCAAAGTGGTCTGCCCTTGGCCGATCAATCCATGTTCGTGCGCGCATCCATCGCAGGGAGTCGTACGCGAAGCGCTCATCGCTGCCGCGCTCACGGGCATGATGATCCTGCTGTTTCTGGGCAGTTGGCGCAGCACGCTGATTGTTTGCATCTCCATCCCGCTCTCCATTCTTACCTCGCTCTGCATTCTGAGTCTTCTTGGGCAGACGATTAACGTGATGACTCTGGGCGGCCTGGCTCTTGCTGTCGGCATTCTGGTGGATGACGCCACCGTGGAGATCGAAAACACTCACCGCAACATTGCCATGCGCAAGCCGCTCATTCGCGCTGTGCTAGATGGAGCTTCGCAAATCGCTGTTCCCACTTTTGTGGCAACCGTCGCGATCTGCATCGTGTTCGTCCCGGTCCTGCTTCTTACCGGAACTGCACGGTACCTGTTTACACCCGCTTGCCATGGCGGTTGTGTTCGCCATGCTTGCTTCCTACCTGCTCTCCCGGACCCTGGTTCCCACCATGATGGCTTATCTACTTCGATCCGAAATAGAGATGTACCAGGAGAATCCAGAAGGCCATGTCACCCAAGGAAAAGGCATTTTCTGGAAAGGCCACTATCTTTTCAATAGCCTCTTTGAAAGGCTTCGTTATCGCTACATCGGTCTGCTCCATTGGTCCCTCTTGCATCGTGGCCGGGTACTCACCGTATTCATGGGCATTTCCGTCGCCTCGTTCGGACTTTTATGGCTTATAGGGGAAGATTTCTTTCCCAATGTCGATTCCGGCCAGATGCGTCTTCATGCACGCGGTCCCGCCGGTACCCGTATTGAAGAAACCGAAACGCGCTTCGCCGCCCTGGAACGCGAGATTCGGCAAGTCATTCCATCAGAGGAAGTGGACATGCTGATCGACAATATCGGCATCCCGAATAGCTGGCCTGCGATTGCGCAAGGTGACATTCCCACCATTTCCAGCGCCGATGGTGAAATTCTGATCTCTTTGAATAAAGAGAAACATGGATCGACCCGCGATTACGAAGTGCTTCTTCGCAAACGCCTTCAGAGTCGCTTCCCAGACATGAGCTTCTTTTTCCAGCCCGCGAATATTACCAGCCAGATCCTAAACTTCGGTATTCCGGCACCCATTGATCTCCAGATAGTGGGGCGCAACGCCGAGGCCAATTTCAAAGTGGCGCAACGAGTTGCTGCAAGAATCTCGCATATTCCGGGAGCAGCAGACGTCCACATTCACCAAGTCGTTGCCCAACCCGAGCTTCGTCTCAATGTAGACCGCGTCAAAGCATCACAGATGGGGCTTACGCAACGGGATGTCACCAGCAGTATGTTGATTTCGCTGAGCGGCAGCGGTACGGTGTCACCCAACTACTGGCTGAATTGGGCAAATGGCGTTAACTACAACATCGGCGTACAAACCCCTCAATACCGGCTTGATTCGCTGGATGCCCTGCTTCGCACGCCCATCTCGGTTTCCACTAACACCGTCAACAGCACCACGGCAGCATCCCAGGCAGGCGCATCCGCTACCGGGAGTTCCTTTGTGGCTGTATCCCCGAATGGCGCTTCCCAGGCATATGGCAATCCGGGAGCCATGGCCGGTACCACGCAGCTACTTTCCAACCTGGTCTCCGTTCAGCGTTCGTACACACCCGTGATCATCAACCATTACAACGTTGCGCCTGTGTTTGATATCTATGCCAATGTAGATCGTCGGGACCTGGGCGGCGTCGGCTCCGAAGTGAACAAAATTATTCACGACGAGGAGCAACATCTCCCTCGCGGCACCACGTTTGAACTGCGTGGCCAAATCCAGACTATGTATTCTTCTTTCTTTCGTCTCGGCCTCGGCATGATCTTTGCCGTGATGCTTGTGTATCTGCTTATGACCGTGAACTTCCAATCCTGGCTCGATCCGTTCATCATCCTAACCGCGTTGCCGGGCGCCATGGCCGGTGTGCTCTGGATGCTATTCATCACCAGAACCACTCTGAGCGTTCCTTCGCTA
This sequence comes from Bryobacterales bacterium, assembly GCA_963791675.1. GTDB lineage: Bacteria > Acidobacteriota > Terriglobia > Bryobacterales > Bryobacteraceae > JALYXI01. Next base: position 55,699 of record CAWBTD010000020.1, on the reverse strand, counting down.
ATGGGATCTATTATGTGCGTGGGTGTGGCCACAGCGAATAGTATTCTGATTGTTACCTTTGCCAATGGTGAGCGTGACTTAGCGCTGGATGCGCGCGCGGCAATGCTTTCCGCCGGGTACGCACGTATCCGGCCCGTGCTGATGACAGCCACCGCCATGATTCTAGGAATGCTTCCCATGGCCCTTGGCCTGGGCGAAGGCGGAGAACAGAATGCGCCCCTTGGCCGCGCAGTGATTGGGGGCCTTATGTTCGCCACGGTCACTACTTTGTTCGTTGTTCCTATCATTTACTCCTACTTGCGGACCAAGCCACCTGTGGATCACGAAGTCCGATTGGAAGAGCAGGAACGCGAATACACATTGCAAGGCGAATCGAGTCTGTGATGGAAACAGCACACGAGCGCTTATTTAAGGAGAACGAGGAGCTTAAGCGCAAGCTCCGCGAGGCGCAGGGTCTGGTTCACGCACCATCCCCCCATGCCGGAGCGCCTCAGAAAGTATGGCGTCCTTCTGCCGTTACGATTTGGGCTATTTTTCTTGCTGTCGCAGTATTTTTTGTAATCGCATTCTTTGTCGGCTACATTCCTGTTCAAAGAAGAAACACTGTGATCGCTGGTGAAGCTCACGATCAGGAGATTGCTCCGCCCCGAGTCGGAGTGTTAACCGTGGGCCGTTCTTCCGGCCAGAGCGAATTACAATTGCCTGGTAATATCCAAGCCATCACCGAAGCTCCCGTCCTCGCACGCGCTGAAGGGTATGTGCAGCGCCGTTTGGTAGATATCGGCGACCGCGTGGAAGCGGGCCAGACCCTTGTGCAGCTTGAGGCGCCTGAGATGGAAGAGCAGGTTCTCCAGGCAAAAGCCAACGTCCAACAAGCGCAAGCCACGCTGGATCAAGCCCTGGCGAGTTACGAACAAGGTCAAGCGGATTTGGATCTTTCCCGCATCACGGCTGAGCGCTGGAATACTTTGGCAACCCGCGGCATTGTGGCACGGCAAGAAAACGACCAATACCAAGCACAATTCAAGTCTCGGACAGCAAGTGTCCAGGCGCTCCAAAAGGCGATCAACGTACAGCGAAGTAACGTGTCCGCCGCTCAGGCCAATTTGTCACGGCTGGAAAAGATGCAGACTTATCTGGTGGTGAAAGCTCCCTTCGCGGGAGTGATCACGCTGCGCAATGTGGATGTCGGCGCACTGGTCAACACCGGCTCCACGCTGTTGTTTCGCATCGCGCAAACGGGAACGCTTCGTGTGTATGTCAATGTTCCGCAGTCACACGCTAATTCCATCCACCCCGGCCAGCCTGCGCAGTTGAGTGTTTCCAATCTGCCTGACCGCCGATTTACCGGCGTAGTCGCCCGAACAGCCAGCGCACTTGATCCCACTACCCGCACCCTGCTTGTGGAAGTGCATGTCCCAAATGCGTCTGGCCTCCTGCTTCCGGGCATGTATGCTCAAGTCGATCTCAGCCACTCTCGCACGGCACCGCCTCTCCTTATCCCGAGCGACGCTTTGGTTCTGCAAGCCAGTGGAAGCAACGTCGCCGTGGTGCAACCGGACCATACCGTCCATCTTCAAAAAATTGAGATTGGCCGCGACTACGGGGACCGGCTTGAAGTCACCAGCGGTCTTCATGAGGGAGATACCATTATTCCCAATCCCGGCGACCTCAGTCGCGAGGGCCTGAAAGTAGACCCTTTTCCACTCCAAGATAAAAATACCAGCAAGTCACCGCATCCGTAAGCGGGCTGGGAAGCCGCCATAATCGAGAGAGGTGGATATGAAGATCAGAGCTATTGTCACCGGAGCAACGGGCATGGTGGGCGAAGGTGTTTTGCTCGAGTGTTTGAACCACCCCGAGGTAGAACAGGTCTTAGTCATCAACCGAAGGCCTCTTGGGAGGTCACACCCGAAACTGCGTGAAATCATCCACTCTGATTTTTTTCATCTGTTGCCTATTGAACCGCAACTGCATGGCTACAATGCATGCTTCTTTTGTTTGGGTGTTTCCTCGTTAGGAACGAGCACGGAGGAGTACAGGCACTTTACCTACGACCTCACCCTGAATGTAGGGCAGCTATTGGCAAAATTGAACCCGGAGATGACGTTTTGCTATGTCACGGGTGCAGGCACCGACAGCAGTGAACAAGGACGACTTGCCTGGGCACGCGTAAAAGGGGCAACCGAAAATGCCTTGCTGCGATTGTTCCCGAACGCCTATATGTTCCGACCCGGCTTTATGAAGGCAACTCCCGGCCAGAAGAACGTAAAGCGCTTTTACCGGTTATCTATGTGGCTCTACCCTATCGGTAGGGCGCTCTACCCGGCTGGTTTTTGTACGTTGCAGGAAGTCGGACAAGCAATGATCAACGCTGTTCGCCAAGGCTACTCGAAACGAACTCTGGAAGTGAAGGAAATTGTTCAGTTAGCGAAAGCCTGAGACCAAGTCTTGAAAGGAGCATTCCATGATTCGTGCAAAGGTAGCATACCTGTTTGCGTGCTCGTGTTTTTTCCTTGCAGAAGGGGCTGCTGAAACGCTTCGGATTACCCGTACCACGTGTTCCACAGACGACCGCGATACGGCTCCGCCTCTCTCGTTGCCACCAGGCGTTCGTTTATCTTGCCGGGCTGAGGTGAATCAACCTATCGATGATGCGGGGATTCGGTGGCAGTTGCTCCAGAATGGAGTTCCCGTAAATGGCGCGATATTGTTCGCAACCGGCCCGACAGCAGCATTTCGTCTACCTGACCGGGAAGGCGCGTATGAGGTAACCGCTACAGCGGGAACAGGAAGCGAGGCATCACTGTCTCGGTTTCCTTTGGAAATCAAGCATAGAGCATACCCCGTTATGCCCGTGGTGCCGCTGCCGGATCACGCGGGTGCTGCCATCCAGCGCACCATGTCGCTGCTGGCTACCAGCACACCTGATCATCGCAAACCAGTCCGCATTCTGTTCTATGGCCAATCGCTCACGAAACAGGATTGGGCGCGCAGTGTGGCCAATGACCTGCGCAAACGCTTTCCCTACGCAGACCTGACGATTGCGAACCGAGCAATTGGCGGCTATAGTTCGCCCTATCTGATTCGCACGCTTCCGCATGACGTGTACTCGTTTTACCCGGATCTGATCATTTTTCACGATTACGGGGATCAGCAATTGTACGAACAGATCATTGCGGGCATCCGCAGCCATACCACGGCGGAGATTCTTTTGCAGAGTGACCGCCCTTCGCCTCCGCCCGTGCAGGGTCCCGACAGCTCAGCATGGCATCAACGGCACAGCTTGGAATGGCTGCCCGACTTGGCCAAGCGATATGGTTTGGAATGGGCGGACTTGTGGCATCCCTGGGAAGCGTATCTAAAGGAAAATGACTTAAAGCCTGGCGACGTTCTTCGGGATGGCACGCACTATACGCTGCAAGGGGACGACATGGTTGCGCAGATCACGAATCGCTATCTGATTTACCGCCCGGAACTTTCGTCGAAAATGGAACAGGAAATGGTTCGCGATTTCGAAACAGGCCGCGATTTCGAATGGAAGAACGGCCGCCTGCGCCTCCAGTTTGAAGGGAACCGCATTGACGCCATCGGCGGATGGGACAATCCTTTCCACGGAGGCGAAGCAGAAGTTCTGATTGATGGCAAGCATCCCTCTGAAATTCCGGACCTTTACTCGGTTACGCTTCCCACAGACACGTTTGCGGTAGACTGGCCGGCTATTAATCGCATCGGGCACGAGAAGCCGTTGGTGAAAGAAAGCTGGGTGCTGCGGGTGACTGGAAATAACGGCGACGATTCCCAATTGCGATTTGAGGTCGCAGGATCGAGCACTGGCCCGGATGGTGAGGGCGTCAGTGGCGAGAAGTTCGTGTCGCGCTCCGGCCGTGTTGTCCTTGAGCCAGGAGACTGGGGCGTGAAACGCGCCTTCGACCTCAACCACAAGCCGACGCCCGTTGGATTTGAAGTGAAGTGGAGCGTGGAAGGCGAGTTCACAGACTTGTATCGTGAACAGCGGATGGAAGACCCTTCCAAGGAATATAGCCAGACTTTGGCTCTAGGTCTGCCGAATGGCCGCCACACACTGGAAATGGTTGCCAAAGGAGTATTCCCACCAGTGGTGCGCGCCATTCGTGTATATCGACCTCCTTATCAGCCACAAACCCGATCACTACCTCCGCTACAGCACTGACAATTCCTAAAATAATATGGAATGAGGTCAACACTATGACTCGACGAACTTTGCTCCAAACCGCTTCTGCGGCTTTGATCTCATCACATAGCACCAAGTCTCAAACGCGACGCCCAAAAAATGTGCTTCTGGTTATGTCGGATCAGCATAAGCGGGATTGCCTTGGTGTAGCAGGAGATTCCGTGGCCCAGACGCCCCACCTGGACGCTCTTGCAAATACTGGCGTGCGCTTCACCAATGCCTACTGCAGCAATCCCGTATGCACGCCTTCTCGGGCGTCTCTGATGACAGGACTGTATACGCATAACCATCAGTCGTGGAACAACACGGTTCCTTTGCCTATGACGCGAAAAACCATGGCGCATTGGTTTGGCAGCGCAGGGTACGCAACGAGCTTGATCGGAAAGATGCATTTCGTCGATGCACAAACGCATGGTTTCGATTACAAGATCGATTTCAATGACTGGATGCAGTACTTAGGGCCGAAGACGCAGTTGTACGCTGATGAGTTGGGCCGCGCTAACTCGGGTTCGGGCCTGCCAGAAATTGACGATTTCTGGCGCGACTTCGGAGATCCTTGGAAAGGCCACAGGCAGTTGGACTCCAGACAAGGAGCTGTTGCCGTGGGAGCAATTTCGAAGCTGCCCGAGCAGGATCATTTCGATAATTTTGTTGCCCGCGAGTCAGTTCGTTTTCTGAAGCAATATGGGAAACGGGAAGAGCCGTTCTTTTTGGTGACATCGTTCTTGAAGCCGCATGATCCTTTCATGCCTGCAGCGCGGTTCGCGAACAAATTCCGACCGGAAGACATGCGGTTGCCTTCTACCTGGGGCAAGGTGAATCTGGCGCAGGTGCCAGCCGAAGTGAAGCGGTCCATCGAACAAAACGCTCCCACTCCTGAACTCATCGACCGCGCTGAAGCAAAGAAGCGGATCGCCTTCTATTACGCGAACCTGGCGCAAATGGATGACTGCGTGGGCACTGTGCTCACCGCATTGAAGAATCTCGGTTTGGCAGAAGATACGATCGTGGCCTACACGGCCGACCATGGCGAGATGCTTGGCGAGCATGGCATGTGGCAGAAGTTCCAATTTTATGAAGCGTCGTGCGGAGTGCCTCTCGTGATCCATGCGCCGGGAGTGTCGAAACCCGGAGTTTGCCCAGCCCCAATCAGCCAAGTAGGCATGGCTGCTACTTTAGCGGAGCTTACCGGTATACAAATGAAAAGCAGAAGCGACGCGCCGAGCTTTGCGGAGCAAGTAAAGCAGCCTAATGCTCCTCGGAAGGTTCCGGTCTTTGCCGAGTATAATCTTCGCACTCCACAGGCAAAATATATGTTGCGCGACGGTGACTTTAAATTCAGCTTCTGGTGCAACGACATGCCGGAACTTTATCACTTACGTTCCGATCCTGGCGAACTGACGAATCTGGCGTTTGATCCCAAATATCGCGATCAAGTATCGGCGATGAAGTCACATCTGTTCGCCTGGTATACACCACCAGAACTGAAACGTTAATTCTCGGCTCGTATTGGGGAATCGTGTTCTAATCCGTCCATGGCCTCGCTTACAAGACGACAACTGTTCGGCGGATTAGCGGCATCCGCTGCTCTCCAAGCGCAACGTTCGCGGCAGCCGAACTTCGTCATCATTCTTGCTGACGACCTAGGAATCGGGGATTTAGGATGTTTTGGCGCTGGTGACGTCCAGACGCCGCATATCAACCGGCTTGCGGCGAATGGAATTCGCTTCACGGATTGGCATGCAGGTTCACCCGTTTGTTCCCCTTCCCGAGCGTCCCTGTTGACCGGCAAATATCCCCAGCGTTGCGGTATTCCGCAGATTTTGTTTTCCAAGCCGGGATCGCAGGTTCCCGGACTGCGAAAGAGCGAAATCACTCTTCCGGGCGAGCTGCGGAAACAAGGTTACCGAACTGCGGCCATTGGCAAGTGGCACTTGGGAACAACCCCGGAAAGCCGGCCGCTTTCTCAGGGGTTTGATCACTTCTTCGGCTACTACTCCGGGTGGATCGATTACTACTCGCATCGCTTTTATACTCTGGGTGGAGATCCGATCTTTCACGACCTATGGAGAGATGACAAGGAAGTTTGGGCTGATACGCAATACCAGACCGAGCTTTTGACGCGTGAAGCGACTGCTTTTCTGAAAGCACAGCGGGCGGATCAGCCGTTCTTTCTTTACCTAGCTTACGGAGCGCCGCATTACCCGATGATGGCGCCCGAAAAGTATTTGAACCGCTTTCCGGCAAGTATGGATCGCGACCGTCGTATGCATGCTGCAATGGTGGCGGCGCTTGATGATGCGGTCGGCGCAGTGCGTACCGCGCTACATGCCAAGGGCCTGGAAAAGAACACCTGTATTTTCTTCATGAGCGACAACGGCGCCACACACGAGATTCGTGCCGACCATGCGGCTCGTCCTTATGAAGGCGGCAGCAATCGACCGTATCGCGGCTGGAAGGGTAGTCTCTTTGAGGGTGGCATGCGCGTTCCGGCGATCATGACATGGCCTGGAATGCTGAAGCCCAAAACAATCGATTCCCCTGGAACCGCAATGGATATTCTGCCCACATTTCTGAAATGGGTTGGCATCTCGCAGCCTTCCGGTTTAGATGGTATCGATATTTCTGGTTCTCTCAAGAACGAGGCCGCATGGCCCGATGCGAAGCTGTTTTGGGATTATGATGGCCAAGCCGCTGTTCGCTCAGGTAAGTGGAAATATCTTACCGGTTATCGTGAAGCGCTTGGACTCCCCTTATCAAACACTCCGTGGCTTTCCGACCTTTCCACTGATCCAGGTGAGCACCGCAACGTCATTGAGGAGCATCCGGATGTAGCAGCAGCTCTCAGAAAAGCCGTTGCAGATTGGCGTTCAACCCTCCAGACCTAACAGACAGACGGCCAAACAACAGTTCTCCATGTGGAGCTTTTGGTTTATCAAGGAAGAGCGAAGGCGACATAGAACCCGCCACCATTGAGCGTATAGCTGAATACCCCGAACGAATCTCCGCGACTACCCGCAGCCACAGAATGGCGCGAACCTGGTACGCGCGTGGCAGTAGTGCCGATGGCTACATACTGCTTTCCTTTCACGGAATATGTAGCAGGCGTAGCGATTCCAGAGCCTGGCAATGTACCCTCCCAAAGGAGAGCACCCGTTTTGTTGTCAAAGGCTCGTATTTTGCGGTCGTAATGTGTGGCCGCGATAAACACCAATCCGCCTGCAGTGACCACAGGGCCGCCGTAGTTCTCACTACCGGTCGGCGGTATTCCTTTCGCGGTGAGTTCAGGGTACTCACCCAGCACAACCTTGAACAGGTACTTGCCTGTGTTCAGGTCAATGGCACTGAGCGTTCCCCAAGGCGGTTTCACCGCCGGGTAACCGTCCGGGTCTTCAAATTTGCGATAGCCCGTAAACGCGTACTCCACCGTGCCGCTTTTTGTCGTTCGCTCCGCTTTCGGCGCTGTGCCTTCGGGCGGTGTTGGGCCTCCGATGGAAGTGGCAGGCCCGTTCTTCAAAAAAGAGAGAAGTTGTGCCATTTGCTGCTCGGTGATGGCAGAAAAGGAGGGCATTCGTCCTCTTCCGGTATGCACAACTTCGGCGATGTTTGTGTTACTCATCCGATTGGCAATTCCTACTAACGAAGGAAATTCTGATGATCCGGTGAGATCCTGGCCATGGCACGTCCCACATTGCGCCTGGTAGATTCGCGCCCCTGGATCGCTGCCTTCCTGTTTTTGGATTCCCCCCGTCCACGGCGAGTCGCTCGCATTGATATAGATGATTCCTGCTGTGGGATCAACACCAGGGCCGCCCCATTCACCGCCGCCATTAAAGCCAGGGAAGATTACGGTACGCCGTGCCAGCTCAAGTGGTGCGAACTGCCCTTCCGATCTCAGCTTTTTCAACTCTTGCACCGCCCAGGCATGTGCCTCAGGCGTACGATTCGTCAATATGTCCTCAGTGAGAACTTGCCGAGCATAGGGTGCAATGGATGTCGGAAAGGGCTGCGTCTTGGACGTTTCCTCTCCCGGAACATCTGTCTGCGGTACTGGGCGCTCTTCAATGGGGAACAACGGCTTACCATTGGTTCGATCAAACACGAACAGGAAACCTTGTTTACTGATTTGAGCGACAGCGTCTATGTTCTTGCCATTGTGCTTCACCGTGAGCAGCACTGGGTGCGCTGGAAAGTCACGGTCCCAAAGGTCATGATGTACACCCTGAAAATGCCAAATGAGCTTTCCAGTGCGCGCATCAAGCGCTAACAGACAGTTCGCATAAAGGTTGCTTCCGATTCGATCTCCTCCGTAGAAATCGAATGCGGCTGACCCGGTTGGAATGTAAGCAATTCCGCGCTTCTCGTCAAGCGCCATTCCCGCCCAATCATTGGCAGCTCCTACCTTTTGGTAAGAATTCTGGCTCCAAGTCTGGTAACCCGGTTCACCCGGATGCGGGATGGTATGGAAAGACCATTTAAGTTCTCCTGTATGGACATCAAATGCCCGAATGTCTCCCGGCGGTGCGGGCTGCGACTCCGGATTCCGCCCGCCTACAATGATGACGTCTTTATAGATGACACCGGGGGTGGTTAGCACAATGGAGTTTTCCAGATAGGGATCACGCAAATTTTTGCGCAGATCCACCCTTCCGTTTTCACCAAAAGACAAAATGGGCTTGCCGGTGAGTGCATCCAACTTATACAGGAAATTCATGATGCCCGCGAAAATAACGCCGTTCTTTCCGTCGGCCATATAAACCACGCCACGCGCTGGTTGGGTGCCCGGAACTCCTGAATCAAACTTCCACTTCAACGTGCCGGTTGCCGCGTTGAGTGCAATCACCTTCTGTGAGGGAGTGAATGCGTAAAAGGTGCCGTCCACAATCACAGGATTGCATTGCATGGCGCCACTCTCGCCCGTTTCATACGTCCAAGCAACTCGCAGCTTTTTGACGTTGCTCCGATTAATCTGTGACAGCGTGGAGTAATGGTCACCCGTAACATGGCCTGAAAACGCAGGCCAGTCGCCCTCCGCGTCCGTCTTCTTCTCTGCTGCAAGGGCAGATAGGCAAGTAACACTTGTAAGCGATAGCAAAGCGAAAGCAGTTGCGAAAAAGGCTACTCTCACAGCCATCCGACTCCCGATTTGCTGTGGAAACAGATTCCTACAAGCCGCTTGTCTCAAGAAGTGATTGCACATATAGTAATGAAGCTGAATTCTCTGATTTACAGGATTGTTATGTCAAGGTTCGTGCATTTCAACCGTTTCGCTCTGCTTACAATCTTTTTGGTTCTGCTGGGGCAACTTGCAAGAGCACAGCAAATTACGGGATCAGTGACTGGGACCATCACCGATCCGGCGGGCTCTGCCGTGGTCGATGCGGCGGTGAAACTGAGCAACACCGGCACCGGGGCTGTGCAAACCGCCGCTACCGATTCTGAAGGCAATTTTCGCTTCCTGCTGCTACCGCCAGGAGTGTATTCGCTGAATGTGACCGGGAGTGGGTTTAAGTCCGTGATTCGCGACGGCCTGATTGTGGAGGTGGACCGCTCGCTCGCAGTGCCAATCTCGATGCAAATGGGGCAGGTGAGTGAAACGGTGGAGGTTTCCGGTCAATCGCCGCTGCTTGAGCCCAATTCGGCTTCGCTCGGCACAGTGATGGAAACCAGGAAGGTGGAGGAACTTCCGCTAAACGGACGCAATCCGATGGGCCTGGCGAACCTGATCCCAACCGTGAAAGGCATCGGCTATTTTGGCGGCCAGGTGCTTTCGAGTTGGCGTCTCGCGGCGGTCAGTATCGGGGGAGGACAGCCGCTGACGAATGGTTTTCTGGTGGATGGAATCGCCAACGACAAGATGTGGATTCCGGCCCGATGACTCTTTCTTACTGTCGATGCCACGGAAGAATTAAAGGTGCAAACCAACGGCATGTCGGCGGAATTCGGCCGAACCAGCGGCGGCGTGATCAGCATGATCACCAAGAGCGGCACCAATGCTTATCATGGCAGCCTGTTCGAATTCCTGAAAGAACAACGTCTGAATGCCAACGATTTTTTCGCCAACAAGGCCGGCCGCGCCATCGCGCCCTACAAGGTGAATCAATTCGGCGGCACCATTGGCGGCCCATTGAGCGCGACAAGCTGTTTTTCTTCTTCAACTACGAAGGCTATCGCGAGCGCAGCGCCAGCATCGAAACCATCACCTCACCGACCGCGGCGCAACGCATAGGCGATTTTTCGGGGCTGAACACCAGTGCCGGCGCTCTGATCCAGATTTACGATCCAGACACGACGCGCCCGGATCCCGAACAATCCCGGCAAGTTCATCCGCGATCCGTTTCCCGGCAACATTATCCCGGCCGAACCGCATCAATCCGGTGGCCGCAAATATTCTGAAATATTACCCGCAGCCGAATTTGCCGGGGCTTGCCGCCAACCTGTTCCTGCAAAGCCCCATGCCGATCAACAAGGACGCGGAAACCGTCCGCATCGACTACAATCTTTCTGCCGACGCGCCGCATCGCGGGCCGCTTCATGGAGGACAGTCTGGATTGGCAGTTCGCGAACTTTCTTCAACAACATCGCCGACGTGGATGGGCGCGCATCATTAAAATCCCACGGCGTCGGCGCCTACCTGAGTTACACGGACTCGCTTTCGCCCTACGCTTGCTGTTCGATGTCCCGCGTCGGATTCAACCATCAGATTGAAGGCTACAACACGCCCAGCCAGGGCTTCGACATTACGCAGCTCGGATTTGCCCGCCAGTCTGCTGAATCAGAGCCAGAACGCGCCCGGCGCCAAGCAAGGCACCTTTCCCCGCGTCTCCGTCAGCGATCTGACCACCTTCGGTGGCACGAACGCTTCGGCCAACCACACCAATACGGGATCGTTCAGCGGCACCATGACCAAAATCCACGGCACAGCAGACCTGGAAATCCGGCTACGAGTTCCGGCTGTATCAGCGCAACGAGTTCGGCATCAATTCCCCGATCGGTTCCTACAGCTTCAACCGCCAGTTCACGCAAGGCCCCAATCCGGATGTAGCCAGCGCGACCAGCGGCTATAGCGTGGCTTCATTGCTGCTGGGCACCCCCGCCTCAGCGACGCTGCGGGCATCAGCGCGGCCGACACGGTGACGTTAAAGTACAACGCGCTGTTCTTCCAGGACGATTGGAAAGTCAACCGCAAACTCATCTCTGAATCTGGGTTTGCGTTGGGACAAGGAAGGCTCCCCCACCGATCGCTACAATCTCTTCGCCAACTTCGATCCCGAGCATCGCTTCCCCGCTGCAAGTGCCGGGCCTGAATGTGAAAGGCGGGCTGGTGTATCCCGGAGTAACGGACGTGCGCGGTCGCTGATTGCGAGCAGCAACAAAGATTTTCAGCCGCGGCTCGGCTTGGCGTATCAGCTCAATGACAAAACGGTGATTCGCAGCGCCTACGGCATCACTTTCATCCCATCCACGTCGGAATCTACTCCGGCTCGGCGCTCGGATTCAGCAGTGTCACGGCCATGGTCACATCGACCGATGGCGGCCGCACTCCAGCGAACACGCTGAGCAATCCTTTCCCGAATGGATTGATTCACCCGACCGGCAGTTCGCTCGGCGCACTGACGGGGGTTGGCAACAATGTCAGCGCAACCTTATTCGATACTCGCGGCGGCGGATACTCCCAGCAGTGGAACTTCACCATGCAACATCAGCCCTTCCAGAACTGGCTGTTTGAACTCGGCTATGTGGGCAATCGCGGCGTGCACCTGTTCATGTACAACCAGAACCTGAACTGGCTGCCGGATTCCGTGTTCAACTCAGCATGGCTCCGCGTTGGGCCAATAGCGTACGCGAATCCGTTCTTCGGCATCATCAACAGCGGGCCGCTCGCCGCCGCTACCGTGCCGCGCGCGCAGTTGCTGCTGCCCTTATCCGCAGTATACAGCACTCTCGGGCGTCATTCAGGGCGGTGTCTGAATACCCGTTCTCCTTCGCTGGCGATTCGATTTATCATGCGCTTACGGCGAAGGTGGAAAAGCGCTTTTCGAACGGCCTTTCGTTCTTGGCGGCATATTCCAAGTCCAAGCTGATCGACGTGGGCGACAACCTTACACAGGTGCGCCCTGGCGGCATTACCGGCACCACGGTACAGGACTGGAGCAACCTGAGCGCGGAACGTTCCAAGAGCCTTTACGATGTTCCTCAGCGGCTGGTGGTCACCACGCTTTATGAGCTTCCTTTTGGCAACACCGGCCAACGCTTTACCGCGCACGTTGCAGGCGGCTGGCAGATGAACGGCATTATGACGACTTCAGTCCGGGCTGCCCATTCCGCTGCAGTTTCCGGTCGAATTCGTGGGGCGCGAACCGGCCCAGCGTGGTTCCTGGCGTGAGCGATCAACCGGCCCAGCAGACGCCTGACTCAATGGTTCAACACCGCGGCATTTACCGCGCCCGCACCGTATACCTACGGGAACCGTCAGCCGCACGTTGCCGGACATTTCGGGCGACGGGCTTTTCAGCCTCGATTTCTCTCTGTTTAAAAACTTTGTAGTGCACGAGAAATGGAAGTTTCAAGTCCGCGCGGAAGCGTTCAACCTGACCAACACTCCCACCTTCGAGATACCCGGAACAACCTATGGCACGCCGACATTCGGGCAGGTAACTGCCACTGCATTCAACCCGAAGCCACGCATTGTGCAGTTTGGGTTGCGGATGACGTTCTGATATGCCCGCGTGCAAGGTTTGGTTCTGTGCATTTCTGACTGCGGCATGCGGTTTTGCGCGCGTCAAAACGGGCTTAGACGTTTTGGTGGAGCAAAAATTCGCGCCCCTCTCAGGCAAGCGCGTGGCGCTGATCGCCAATCAAAACACACGGACCTGGGATCATCGCGATATCCTCAGCGCTATGCTGGCAACGCCCGGCATCAAGGTTGCCGCTATCTTTGCTCCGGAACACGGCTACAGTGCTAGCGCTCAAGCTGGTGTGGAGATCAAATCCGGCAAAGATGCTGCTACCGGGGTGCCTGTATTCAGTCTTTACCGGCAGGGCTCAAGCCGGCCATCCGAGAGATGCTGCACGGCGTAGATGTACTCCTCTACGATCTCCCGGAGAGTGGAGCCCGATTCTGGACCTACACCACCACGCTTGGCTACATGCTGGAAGCAGCAGCGAAGCACAAATTGCCGATCTATGTTTTGGACCGGCCCAACCCGATCAACGGTACCGCCGTGCAAGGTCCGATGCTGGATGCAAAGTATTTTTCCATGATCGGCTATGGCCGACGGCCAGTGCGGCATGGCATGACGATGGGCGAATTAGCCCAGTTGTTCAATGCGGAAAACAAAATCGGCGCGGATCTCCATGTGGTGAAGATGCAAGGTTGGCAACGGAATATGTTCATGGATGAGACCGGACTGGAATGGATCAATCCGTCGCCCAACCTTCGGAATCTGACGGAGATCACGTTGTATCCTGGCACGTGCCTGGTGGAGAATACGGTTTTTTCCGTGGGACGAGGGACCGACACACCGTTTCAAATGTTTGGCGCGCCATGGCTGAAGGCTTTGGAGATCGCCGATTATCTGAACGCCCGCAAGATCCCTGGCGTGCGAGTAATGGCACGGCGGTTTACTCCAGGAGAGCCCTACAAGGGTCAGGAATGCAACGGACTCGATGTGCAGTTGTTGAATCGCGAGGAGTTCGATTCACCACGTTTTGGACTGGAGTTATTGGCCGCGCTGCTGAAATTTCATCCTGATCAGTTTACGTTGGACAAAAAATCATGCTGCTGCTAGGGAACGACCGCGTGGCAGACTGCTGAAGCAGGGCTTAAACGGTAGCGAGGTGAGTGCGCGTCTACAGGGCGAAGTAGAGGCGTTCAAGAAAGAACGGCAAAAATACTTGCTCTATTAATCAGGATACGATCAAAACATGCGTGCATTGTGGCGGGTTTTGGTAGGCGCTTGTATCGCCGTCCCGCTCCATGGTGCGCCGATGTTCACGGGATCGGCAAGCTGCGCCACCTGCCATGCTTTCATCTCCGCATCGCAGGCGAAAAGCGCGCATGCCGCTGCATTAGGGCCAGCAACACAACACCCCCTGGCAAGTGCGTTTGCGAGCGCGAAACTGCTTGTGCGAGGCCGCTATCGATTCGCATTACGAGGCAGCACCGATGGCCTGCACGCCCGTATCGATGATGGTAAGGATGTCATGGATCTGCCGCTCGAGTGGGCCTTTGGAGCAGGCCGTCAAGCAGTAACGTTCGTCACGGGCATAAATAAAGATTGGTATGTGGAACATTACGCCAGCTTTTATCCCAAGCTGAACGGCTACGCGGCAACACCAGGCCAGGCAGTGCTGCAACCTGCGGATCTTAGGGAAGCGGCTGGCGTGTTGTACCAAGTGAATGACCCGATAAATGGCATTGCTTCGTGCTTTGAGTGCCACTCAACCGGCCCGGTTTCCTTTGGTGAAGATGGACGAGCACATCTGACGGAAGCGGGCGTTCATTGCGAGGCATGTCACGGCCCTGGCTCGGATCATGTGCGCGATCCGGGGAAGCACCCATTGTCGAATCCGGGAAAGCTGTCTGCGTTAGGCATCAATGAGTTTTGCGGCAAATGCCATCGCGCACCGGCGAAGGGGATCTCTACAGACTGGAACTATGCATGGAATGTCCGGCACGCGCCGGTGTACTTAACCGAAAGCCCCTGTTTCCGGAAAAGCAACGGTGCATTATCTTGCTTGACATGCCACAGTATGCACGATGGAGCCGGAACGAAAACGCTGGCCGACTACAATGCGCGCTGCCTCACTTGCCATGCGCAAACGAAGATGCCTCCTAATTGCGTGGACTGCCATATGCCGCTCGTTTCCCCGCAAGCCCCGCTGCGGTTTACCAATCATTGGATTGATGTGTACAAAGTTAATAGCTCCAAGCTAAAACCGATAAGATAGAGGCAAAGTAAGTCAGCAACCGACCAAGTTGTAAGCGGCGGAGCAAAAAGGGCTCTCCCAAAATCTGATAAGGCAGGGTTAGTCCTCTACTATATTTGTGGAAAGTGCAAATCAGGCTGCATGTAACATGCGCCAGTGAAGCAGATCCAGCTTGCCGCAACCGTACATCTGGCGCTTGATCAGCTTCAACCGGTGCATCTGCCCTTTCACTTGTTCCCTGTTTAGAAGAGGCACCGGTCAGATTGAACTAAGCTCGTGCCGCCTCCCCACTCAATTGGATATGGCTGTTCTTAGCCGATTCCCTAGCCTTGGGTAGCGTTGATGCCGCCCTTGCGCAGGGCTGCGAGGAATGCATCGACGGAGATGAGCGAATCTTCGTAGTCGACGTGAATCTTCGACGCGCCAAGATTGACGTGAACATATTCCACACCCGGAAGTGCCGAGAGCAGTTCCTCGACACTGGATGGCACACCTGATCCGGTGAGCCCCGCTGCCCGTAGTTCTGCTTTTGCTTTTGCCATATTGTTACCTTACTCCATGATGCGATAGGGAAGTAAATGGCAGACGCAGGTTACCAAATGGAGAGATAGCGAAAGGACTACAACAGCGGGTAGTGGGTCATATCTGAAAGCGCTGGAAATTGTTAAAAATGGATACTGACCTACTTTCCACGGGTTTCAGGGTGTGTCCTGAATCCTGACGTTCTCCCCGTCTCGGAAGAACTATTTGTTTTCTGATCGCTGACGTTCAGCAACGATGGTAACCTCCATATCACGAGCCAAATGTGACACCTGCTGCACTAAACTGCGCGTGAGCGGCAATCTCCACAGTTGCTTGCCAGGACGCGCCAAGTAGATTTGAGTTACTCTATGGCTTCGCGCAAAAGAGACAATCTCTTCGGCAACTTTTGTTCCTTCCAGCAATTGTGTATGGATGTGAAGATTACGCGCAAAGTGAAGGTGTTTCTCTAGGCTGTGACGTGTTCCTGGTGAAAGGTCTCGTAAATCTTTTTGTCGGGATACTGCAACAGCAAAACACTCCACCTTTAGATAGTCCGCTACGCGCTTTGCCCGACGAATCAGCGCGGCTGAAGACGGCTCTGGAGTGATATGAACCATCACGTGGCCGGAGTACCGCATGGAAGATAGCTCTGTTCTCTTCGCGAATGCCTCCGAGTCTTGGTCCGATGATTTCTGCCTCGCTTCCACTTCAAAAGCTGTCTCTCTCAACGCAAGCTCACGCAACGCCACCAGAGTGGATTCCTTGAAAAAATTTTCTTTCGCCCGCTGCGCTTTTTCCAGTTGGTACACAACTCCACGATCAAGACGGTTGAGTAGGGCACGAGGAGAAAGATCTACCATCACGACCTCGGTTGCTTGCTGCACCACCCAATCTGGCACTGTTTCGCGAACCCGCACACCGGTAATCTCATAGACATGATCGTTTTGGCTTTCCAAATGTTGGACGTTCATGGTGGTAAGAACGTCAATGCCGTGATCCAGAAAAAACAGCACATCCTGCCAGCGTTTGGATCGTTCCGAACCGGGAGCGTTGGTGTGTGGAAATTCGTCTACGACACAGATTTGTGGATGACGCCGGAGAATAGCATCTGAATCCATTTCTTCTAGATGAGCACCTCGATACTCGATGACGAGCCTGGGGATTAGTTCTAAATCCCGAAGCTGCGCAGTTGTGTCCGGGCGGGCATGTGGCTCAAAATATCCTACAACGACGTCCTTCCCTTGCGCCTTAAGATGCTGTGCCTCTTGGAGCATCTGATAGGTTTTGCCCACGCCTGCCGCATATCCCAGGTAGACTTTGAGCTGACCTTGTGGTGAAGAGACGGAGGAAGGCTGAGCCATTCTGTCCTCTAATGAGGAAATAGTTTTAAATCGATTCCTTCTGCTTCTTGTATCAAACGATCTACAATTGAGCGGGTAAATCGCGATTTCCAGCTATTTGAGAGGCTATGGCCAATAAAAATTTGAGTAATACCCTGCTGATGGGAAAAGTCAAGAATAGCAGTAACCGCATCTTGGCCTTCCAGTAGTTTTACTTCAGCACGTGCTGCTCGCGCTAGGTCCAAATTGTGTTCGAGTGCAGTTTGATCATCCGCGTTTAAATCTTTCTGCCCGACGTAAACGGCAAACAATTCGCCGTGGAAACGGTCCCGCACAATACTGGCTCGCTCGATCATGCGCGCAGCATTTGCTTTTGGAGTCAGGCAAACCAAAATTCTCTCTTGTGTGCCCCATAGCTGGTTCACCCCGTGCCGTTCTAAGTAGAATTCGAGTTGACCCTCCACAACATCTGCTGCCAATAGCAGAGTGATCTCGCGCAATCGGGACAAGCGTTGCTGGTAGTCCTCCAACCTCATGTTTGTGTCGGAGATGCCGCGCGAAAGGCAATACTCAGCCGGTGTGTCAACCACCACCATCTCATCCGCAGTGCGCAAAAAGGATTCAGGAACAGTAGCTTCTACGTGTTTGCCGCGAATACGTTCCACTTCCGCCTGACGCTCTTCTACATATTGCAGATTAATGGTAGTAATTACGGAAATTCCCTGCTCCAGCAGTTGATTCACATCTTGCCAGCGATGCGCATTGCCAGATCCAGCCGGGTTGTTGTAAGCCAAGCCATCAACTAAGCACACCTGAGGCGATCGATACAAAATGGCTTCCATGTCCATCACCACATCGCTTCCAATCTGCTTGAGAGGAATTACCTCCATCGTTTCCAACAGTTTTTGAACATCAGAAGAGGCTTGTGGCTGGATTGCGCCAACCACAACATTTTGTCCACGCTCTTGCCGCCTTCTCCCTTCGTCAAGCATGCGAAAACTTTTGCCCACTCCCGACGCGTACCCTAAGAACACTTTTAATCTCCCACGTCGCTCGTATGCTTCCTCAGATTGTATTTTGCGAAGTAGTTCATCCGCGTTGGGCCGACTTCCAGATGACATAAAACAGGATTGGACCTGTAACCTACACTGTACTGGAGAGATCAATGTAAAGAGTCTTGTTTAGACAATCTTTAGAATAATTTAAGGCTTTCTTTAGATTTAAAATCTACTTTGAAAAGAACCGCTCCATCAATCTGTCAGATATAGGAACTGCGCAGACCACGATTCGAGATCAGTTGTTCCGGTAATTTGCCGCAATTCCTTGCCACGGCCCAAATGAGATCTTTACTCCGGGTTTTGCAGCGCGAAGGGCAGCAGCTCCTTTTTCGGTAACGCCTGAGCCGCGAAGGTCGGCTTCCTTAAGATTCGGCATGGCAGCGAGAGTCTTGATGGAAGCATCGTCGATTTTCCCGCAACCCTGAAATCTCACGATTTCAAGCTTTGCCATCTGAGTGCGCATACGTTCGAGCCATTCAGGTACCACCGAAGTTGCCATAACCTGGCCCAATTTTGTTCCTTCAATGCCGACGTTCATTGCGTAACAGCCAATACGAAGTTCACGCAAGTTGTGAAGCGAGAGCACAGCATCGAGCCCTGCAGTCGACATCACAATCGTCCACACATTCTTATCCGTACCCTGCCGCCCACTGAGATCGAGATACGTCAGACTGGGAAACTGCCGTAAGGCTTGCAGCCCCGCATCGCCAAGCTCATTGCCTCCCATCGTAAGGCTTTTCAGATTTGTCAGTGTTTCCAGCCGCTCGAGACCAACGTCCGTCATCAGGGTGGAGCCGACATCCAGCGACTCGAGCGAAGTAATGCCCGCGATGTGCTCAAGTGCAGTGTCGGATGATTTGGTGCCATGCAGGTTCAGGTGTTTCAACTTCTTCCAATCTTTGATAGCTGCGACACCTTGGTCCGTCACGTATTCCGAATAGTAGAGGTTCAGATCAGTGACGTTACGAAGGTTCTTGAGTTCCGCCATCCCTTCGTCGGTGATGTGAGTCAGCGACAGATCCAGTGTGCTCAACTCGGGGTACTTCGCCAACTCGCGAAGATCCGTATCAGTGACCCAACTTCCGCGCAAACTGACTCCTGTGACAGCCCCACGAGGATTCGTTGTGATCGAGCCGCCGAGGGACTCAACCCATTCGGTGGCTGCGCCCAGGCTTCCCGCCAGGCAAAGAAGAATTGGAATTACACGCATTAGTTTTCTCCGACAGCCCTTCGGTTTGGCAACGCGGAATCGCGGTCGAAAACAATTTTACATTTGGGGAGGGCTGCAGCGAGTTCATGCATGCCTTTCTCCGTAACCAGTGTATGGTACAAATTCAAGGACTTCAGCCCTCCCATCGACTTCAGAGTCTCGATGCTCTTATCGCTGACGTTGGTTGCATCCAGGCTGATTTCTTCCAGCTGTGGTGAAGAGCGAAGCGCCGTCAGTCCCGGATCGCTGACCGAGGTGTAGTCAAGTCCAATTTTCCGAAGGCTCTTCAGAGCGGCAAGGGCTTCCAGCCCCGCGTTGTCGGTGCGAGTTCGCCGCAACTCGATCCGCTCAAGTTTCTGCAGGGGTTTGAGCTCTTCCAGCCCCTTTGCGTTGAAACGCGTGTAACTCAAATAAAGTACGCGCAGGTTCACCAAGCTGCCGATGCCAGCGAGTCCTGAGTTGCCCAAGTCGGTACTGGTCACATCCAGAGATTCGAGATTGGCGAGCAAGGCAAGACTCCCAATTCCGAGATCGGTAATATCGGTATAGCCAATCTTGAGACTAGTCAAGCTTGCGATTTTTGCAATGTCCGCCAAATACCTGTCTGAAAGATGCGTATTGGAGAGTTCCAGAGTATGAAGATCTCGCAAACCAGACAAGCGCGCGATCCCTGGTCCTTCAATCAAAGTTCCGGAAAGACGCAGTGATTGCAGATGCGATAGCGCACCGAGTTTTTCCAGTCCCGCATCGGATACCGTTGTATTACTCAGATTCAATTCTTGAAGGCTGGCCAGAGGAGCAATCGCCGCGACTCCGAGATCGCCCACCTGCGTTACTTGCAACTCCAGCTTTTCGAGATGAGTCAACCCAGCAAGGCTGCTTAACTGAGCGTCACTGATAGGGGTTGTCGCCAGATTCACAGCCGTGACATGTCCGTTTGTGGATTTGGTTGTCCCACCCAGGGATTGAATCCACATAGCGATTGCGTCCTCGGAATTCGAAGCTGGTTGCGCCGCCGCATGAACCCGTGAGGGTGGTGTTGCGACCCCAACGAACTCGACCCTGGTGCCCGGCAGCGCTGCTCGCAAGGATTCAAGTCCATTGGAGGTGACGCGGCTATAACGTAAGTCGAGATCCACCAGCCCTTTCAGCTTCTGTATTTTGGCCAAGCCTGCATTCGTCACTTTGGTCCGATAAAGATTCAAAATTTGCAGGTGTTCCATTCCGGCAATTACATCCGCGGAGACATCTGTTGCTTGGGCGCCCTGGAGATTGAGGCGGCGCATTGCTTTCAGGTTACGCAGGTACTCGATTCCTGAGTCGGTGATACGTGCGCCAGAAAGATCAAGTTCTTCCAGATTGGTAAGCCCGGCAATTGATTTCAAACCCTGGTCGGTAATCAGCGTATCGCGAAGCAGGAGCCGCCGAAGGCTTCGGAGTTGCGAGAGACCTTCCATCCCCTTATTGGTCAAGGGATTTTCGCTGAGATCCAGGTTTTCGAGTTGTGGAAACTGCGACAGATCCAGATTCTCAAGCGAACACTGTGCACAACGAAGATCCTTCAGTTTTGTCCAGCCGGTGAGCTGTTTGAGATCCCTGTCGCGGATCTCGATACGGGCGTTGAAGTGCCATCCGAAGGCGAGCCGCTCCACGCTGGACAGGGTGGCCAGAGTTTTGAATGCAGCCGCAGCATCTTCACGGCCTCCTCCTGGGTTCCAAATTGGGCCGGGAAGATAAAGTTCGCGGAGGTCCTTTAGCCCTTCCAGCTTCACAAGTTCCGACGGTCGCATCACTGCGGGAGTGAGATCAATGCCCGTGATGTGGAGATCATCCGTAAGCTGCGATATATTGTCGATGGGCTGGGCACGACCCGCAACTACCACGTGACCTTCCCATCGCAAGGCCCATTCGGCTACATCGCGGTCTGACGCAGCCGCGAACTGAAGAAAGAAGCAAAAACAGATCGCCTGGCGAAGCACTTGCGATATTATACAAAGCGAGGTTTGGTTGCGTAAGCCCTCATTTCTCTTTCTTTTTCTTGTTGTGACGGCACAGGCCCAAACGGGTCCGTTCGCAACGGGGCTCTACCCGGTGCTGGAAAAGGCGGCTTGCCGCAACTGTCACAATCCCGACGGTGTAGCGTCCGCAACGCGTCTGCAATTTCCAGATGAAAATGCTTCAGCATCAAGGGTAGAAGCATTTGGTAAATCCCTGGTAGTTCTTGTGGATCGGGAGCATCCCGATCAGTCACTCCTGCTGCGCAAGCCCACCAGCCGTGTTTCGCATGCGGGCGGCGAGCGGATTAAGCGTGGCAGTCCGGAAGAAACAAAATTGCTGGACTGGATTGCGACGCTCACAAAACTTTCCGGTAATGACCTCACGGCAGCTCTCCGTTACCATGACACGGAGGACCCTACCACCCAGGCTCCCAGCAAAGAACCCGAACTGCGTCGCCTGACGCACAGCCAGTACAATCACACTATCCGCGATCTGCTGGGTGATCAAAGCGTACCGGCCAATCAGTTTCCTCCAGAAGACTTTGTTAATGGTTTTAAAAACCAAACCGAGACGCAGGGGCTTTCGCCAATTCTGATTGATGCTTACAGCGTCGCTGCGGATCGCCTGGCCCGAGCCGCATTTCACAATGGTGACTCCCATGGGCTGATTCCTTGTAAGCCTTCTGTTCCCTGCCGGGCACAATTTGTGCGCGAGTTCGGAAAGAAAGCCTTCCGGCATCCGCTTACAGCGTCCGAGCAGAAGCGTTATGAAACGCTGATGGCGACCGAGTCCGACTTCTTGAAGGGTGCCCAACTGGTCGTTGAAGCGATGCTCCAATCCCCCAACTTCCTGTTTTGGATGTACTCGACGCCTGATGCCCAGCTAAAACCATATGCAACGGCCAGCCGGCTCGCCTACACTCTTTGGGACACGATGCCGACCCCAGAGTTGATTGGAGCGGCTGAGAAGGGCGAACTGGCAACAAAAGATGGTACTGAGAAAGTCGCGCGGCGCATGCTCAATCAACCGCATGCGCATGAGGCACTAGATGAATTCACCAGCCAATGGCTGCGTTTCGATCGCTTGCTGACGGCCAGCAAGGACCGGCGAAAGTTTCCTCTTTACACTCGTGAAACAGCACTTGCGATGACCAACGAAGCGCGGGCTTTTATTTCCGATCTTGTTTGGAACGGACGCAACTTCATGACGGCCTTTACGGCGGATTACGGCTACGTGGGTCCAGAGCTGGCGGGTATCTATGGTGTGGCGGCTCCGGCCAAAGAGTTGGAGCGTATCCCCTTTCCGAAAGGATCCGAGCGGGCCGGGCTGATCGGCCAGGGACTGTTTTTGGCATTAACGGCGAAGCCTGACGAGACTTCCCCAACGGCGCGGGGCTTATTCGTACGGGAACAGTTCCTGTGTCAGCATGTGCCCGATCCACCACCGGGCGTGAATACGAATTTGCCTCCAGTGACGGCGGACAATCCGCAAACCAATCGCGATCGGATGAGCGCACATGCTACCAATCCAACGTGCGCAGCCTGCCACACGCTGGTCGACCCGATTGGGTTCGGTTTCGAGAAGTTCGATCCGGTGGGAGCGCGTCGGGAAAATCTGACTCTCGAGTTTGGCACGCCTGGCCCGGAAGGGAAAAAGGGAAAGACGATCAAAACGGTCAGTCTTGATCTGAATACGACCGGAAATATTGCGGGTTTCCCGAATTCGCAGTTTTCCTCGCCTGCAGAAATGGGTGCGATTCTGGCAAAGAGTTCGCAGTGCCAGGAGTGCATCGTAAAGCAGTATTTCCGCTACTCGGCTGGGCGCGCCGAAGGACCGGCGGACCTCCCTATCATCCGGGAGGCGCTTCATCGTTTTCAGGGCTCGCAATTTCAATTCAAAGAACTCATACTGGCCATAACGGCAATGGAAGGAACATCGAATGTCGCAAGTGATCACAAGCCGCATTAGAACTTCACGTCGTACCTTGCTGAAGGGTTTGACCATGGCAGGGGCACGTATCTCGGTTGGTTTGCCACCTTTGGTGTCGATGTTCAATTCCATTGGCACGGCTTACGCGGAAGAAACGGCGCCGAAGCAGATCGATTCGCGCTTCGTTCTATGGTTCAACGGGAACGGAATTCCGGAGCGTTACTGGATTCCGGCTTCTGAGGGCACTGATTACGAGATCACGCCCTGCCTTGCGCCGCTTGCACCTTGGCGTAAAGACGTGCATGTGCTGAGCGGCTTGGATAACGCGGCCGCAAACGGCAAAGGCAATGGCCACACCAATTCGATGAGTAGCCTGATGACTGGTACGTACTTCACCGGTCGCGGGCCGAGCGGTCCGTCCATCGACCAAGTGATTGCGAACAAGATCGGGGGCGATTCGCGTTTTCGTTCGTTGCAGATCGGTGTTGCGCAAGAATCGTTCGGAGAAAGTATGCAGCGCAACATGAGCTGGTCGGGTTACGAGCGAGCGCTGCCGCCCGAGATGATTCCGCATCGGCTCTTTGATCGGCTTTTCGGAAAACAGGAAGAAGGCTGGGTAAATCGGAAGCGCAGCATTCTCGACACGGTTCGGCAAGACGCAGCGGAGCTGAAGCAACGGCTGCCCACCGACGATCAGACCCGGCTCGATGAACATCTCTCCGGGATTCGCGATCTCGAGCGGTCCATTGCCGCGCTGCCGCCCGAATATCGGCGCGTCGATCCTCCCGAGTTTGATGGCGACATGAAAGACTGGCCTCGCGTCGCAAAACTCCAAAGCGATTTGCTCGTGCAGGCGCTGGCGACACGGCAAACGCGTGTAGCTTCCTACATGTTGACGAAATGCCAAAGCATTTCGCGATTCCCGTGGCTTGGTTATACGGCAGCACGCCATCATGACTATACGCACGCGGAAGGAAAAACATCCGGCGCGGACGGAGTAGAAGGACAACGCGTACTGCGCGACATCTGCCGGTGGCATGTGGAGGAGTTTGCTTATCTTATTTCCAAGCTGGAGTCAGTTCCGGAAGGCGATGGAACACTGTTTGATCACACCACCCTCATCTTTGTGCACGAACACGCTGAAGCAAATCCACACAAAAACAATGGGCTTGCCATGATTGTGGCTGGAGGCAGTCCGAAGCTTGCGCGAGGTTCTTATACAAAGGTAGAAGGAACGGTCGGCGATGCGTATGTAACAGTGGCTGACGAAATCATGGGCGCTGGAATCGGCAAGTTCCCGACAGCATCCAAAAAGCTCGGCATGATATTGGCTTGATTGCCTTCGGCCCTCCGCACCGAACAGATTTGCCGGCCGCACGTGTGCCAATCCTTCAGTCAGGGCAGCGACAGCGTCTCGGTTTGAACCTATGTTAGTGGAAGAGAGACGTCAGAAAGTCCGGGAAATTATTGAGGAAAAAGGCAAAATCACCCTTGAGGATATTGTCAATAGTTTCAGCGTTTCTGCGGTGACTGCTCGCTCAGATCCGGACGTTCTTGCGAAGCGCCAGGAGGTAATGCGCTCTCACGGTGGTGCTGTCCGCCAGTTGAGTGCGTTCGTAGATTATCCTCTCCGTTTCAAAGAAA
Source organism: Bryobacterales bacterium (assembly GCA_963791675.1). Classification (GTDB taxonomy): domain Bacteria; phylum Acidobacteriota; class Terriglobia; order Bryobacterales; family Bryobacteraceae; genus JALYXI01. Next base: position 30,853 of record CAWBTD010000020.1, on the reverse strand, counting down.
GTATTCACCATGCCGAGAAGGTGCGCATCGGCCAGGCTGCCCTTCAACTCATCCAGCCGAACGACAACATTATTCTCGATTCGGGAACAACAACCGTTCAGATTGCGCGTCAGATAAAGTCAGCTCGCATTCATCCTCTCACCGCAACATCTTCGGAAGAGTCTGCCCCTGATACCCTGAGGAATCCTTACTGAGTAGCCAGAGGACGTGTGGTATCTATAAAAAGCGGTGCCACACCCAATAAGAGAAATGCACCTGCGCAAAGCCAAAAGATCTCACGCCAATCTCCATAGTGAAGCCGCGTTGTGAGAACAAAGGGAATCAGCTTTGCTACCAAAGAGGCGCCGAAGTTTCCCCACATGTTGCTCCAGGCAAGGGTGGAGGCCACATAACGCCCTCCAACATCTTGACTGATCGCCCATACGGCAGGCCCTACGCTATCGGACGCAAAGGCCACAATGCTGCAAACAACACCAACGGCTAGCGGGGTGGTGAGCAAAGGGCATAACAAGTACGCCAGAATGCATACAGTCGCACCGATCACGAACGGCAGCCTTCGTCCCCAGCGTTGCCCAAAACGGCGGGTGAGCAGATCACACCACCAGCCTCCAAAGAGCATTCCGCCGAGTCCGCAGACAAGTGCAATCGACACATAGCGACTGGCGACCACAGGATCCAGGTTATACACGTCGCGCAAGTAGGCAGGCAACCAGGTGATCAAGAACGCCCAACCAAAGTTTAAGCCCATGTTGCCCAAACTAAAGAACCAAAGTCCGGAATGCTGGAGGAGAGCCCGCCAGGGGAAACGGAACGGCGTGATTTTTAGCTGGGGCGCAAGCTGCCGCTCTGCTTCGTTGGTCCAGGGGTGTTCTTGGGGAGTGTCGCGAAAGATTACAAAACTAGCGATCGCCAAAGCTATGCCAATAGATCCATAAATCCACAAGACCGGACGCCAAGAACCAAGAGCAGCAATCGACACGGCTGTTACCCACAAAGCAACGGAGTTGCCTACGCGCCCTCCAAAAGTAACAGTGCCGTTCGCCCGTGCCCGTTGTTGAAACGGAAACCAGCGCGAAATCAGCAATGCACATGAGGGGTATGCACCAGCTTCGGCGAGTCCGCATGCGCACCGCACGATCACCAATCCCATTACTCCTGAAACGAACCCGGTGAGAGCAGTGCAAAGCGACCAAAGTCCAATGTAGAAGACCAACATGCGGCGTGGGCCAAACCTGTCTGCTAAGTAACCAGCGGGCATTTGCCCGAGTGCATATGCGAAAAAGAAGGATGCCACGATATCACCCACGCGTTGTGGATCAAGCGCCATTTCCTTTTCAAAGCTGGCTGACTGCACCACGGCCGTCATGCAAATTCGGTCAAGGTATAGCAGGAAGGCATTGATTGTCGCGACGGTCAGTAATGCATAACGAACATGGGTCGGCTTCACCGCAAGTGCTCGCAAAGAAATCGGAGGAAGTTTCCGCTAAAAATACCCTCGATATCAGATGGCGTATAACCCCTTGCTGAGAGTGGGCCTGCCAATGATCGAATATCAGCAATGCTGTCCAGATCCATCGGGGTTTGTTCTGTGCCGTAGCCTCCATCGAGATCGGTACCAATGCCAACATGTCTGGTATTCCCGGCAATCTGGCAGATGTGGTCTATGTGCTCGCAGATTTTTTCCATTTTCAGATTGAAATCCTGAGGTTTCGACTGCCGATGCCTCCATCCATGCACCATCATGATGGCATCAAAGGCCATTCCAATTACGGCGCCACGTTCGATAAGCACCTTGATTTGCTCATCGCTTAGCTGCCGGTTCCAATTCGCGATTGAGCGACAATTATGATGGCTGGCCCACAGGGGCCCCGAGTAATGATCTAACGCATCGAAGAAGCTTTCATCGCATAAGTGGGTTACATCAAGAATGATTCCGAGTCGCTCTATTTCTTTGAGCAACTCGCGGCCTCGTGGAGTCAGGGCGCCTTCATCATCCGTGCCGTGGCCGTAGATGCCAGGACCGTAGTGTACGGGACCTAGCGCAATCAATCCATCGGCTCGGGATTTCTCGAGATGACGCCAACTGAGGATAGAGTCCGCTCCCTCCAGACTGAGCAAATACCCAATGGGAAGTTTCACCATCTGCTCGTCATTGGCCGCGCGCCAAGCTTCAGCATGCGCCTCGACATCGTGCCAAGTCCGCAATTGCACCAACTCGCCCAATTCTTCCATGGCCCGGTACCACGCCAATTGCCCTTGGGTGTGCGCCCATGCCTGTTCCGGGCTGCTCCAGCCAGGTAACTTACTGAACCGGTTGGAATAACGAGCGATTTGTGTCGCAACACAAATGCCAATGCGAGCGCGGCGCATCTCTGGCAGACTGACAGTGCCGCGAGTGCGGTCGGCCTTATCTGTTAACCCAAGTTCGCGGCGGCGAAGTTCATTGATCGGCAACCGGATATCACGGTTCCACTCCATAGCATTCATCGAGAGATCAAGGTGGGCGTCAAAAATCAAGGAGGTCATGCCAATGAAACTCTTCTCCACACACCATACACGGCTACCCCTATCCCTAATGTAAGAAGCCCAAAGCCTATAAAGGCCCAACCAGAGGTAAGGAATATGTAGATCCAACCCAGAAATGCAATCACCATGGGAACTGGATACCACCACATGCGAAACGGCAGAGCAATATCGTGTCTGTTTTTTCGCAAGTACGCTAGCGCAAAAATCTGCCCGAGAAACTGAATCAGAATTCGTGAAGTCAGCAGCGCCGAAATCACAGTGTCAAGCGTCCAGAACGACGCAAAAATGGAAAGCACGCCGATCACGAGCAGGGAGATGTGAGGGAATTTGCCAGTGGGATGCAGGCGTCCAAACAGAGCGAAAAAGTGGCCGTTTACAGCCGCCGCGTATGGAATGCGACTGTATCCCAATAGCAATGCGAACACAGAAGCCAAGGCAGTCCAGAGGATCAACACCGTGACTGCCGAGGCTGCTTTGGTTCCATAGAGTTTTTCGATAAATTGCGCCCCAATGAATTTGGATTGCATCGCCTCGCGCCAAGGGACCACGCCAATGATACTCAGGTTCATTAGCGCGTAAATGGCGGCAACTGCTAAAACCGAGTAAATGATGGAACGGGGAATCGTTCGTGCGGGATTTCGAATTTCACCGCCTACATAACAAACGTCGTAGTACCCTGCAAAATCATACATGGCAATCAGCATGGCCGAGCCAAGTCCGGCAACAAAACCCTTTGAGAACGTAAATGCGCCAGGAGGAAAGTCAAAGACTGCCTTGGGATGAAAGTTAATCAGGCCGCTGACAATAATCCAAAGCACAGTTATCAGCATTCCAATCCAGAGAACCACGGTTAACTGCCCAACGACGGTGGTTCGACGGTAGAGCAGAAGGACCACTAAAATGCCTACTCCAACGCTTATCCAGCGGGCTTCAACGGTACCCATGGGACGCCAGAAGTAGCCTACGTATTGCGAAAAGCCGATATATCCTGAAGCGATCTCTAAAGGACCACTGAAGATAAACTGCCAGATGAAAAGGAATGGAAGAAGACCACCCGCTCTGGTTTTTCCGAACGCCTCCTGCAGGTAAAGGTAAGTGCCGCCTGTTCCCGGTATGGCTGCTGCGAGTTCGCTCCAGATTAGGCCATCGCAAAGTGCGAGCACAGCGCCCAATAGCCAGCCCAACATGCACTGTGGGCCTCCCATGGAAGCGATAATGAGCGGGATAGTGATGAATGGTCCCACTCCGACCATGTTGCTCATGTTAAGGGCCGTGGCTTGGAGAAGTCCCAGACCACGCACCATGCCCTGCTCGTTCCGAAGGCTATTCAATTTCTGAATCCATGTGAAATGCTGGCGATGCTACATATGTTCTGCCAGTCCGGAGTGCTGAATTCGAGCTTGCTTCACTACAACTTCAAAAACTTCAAAGCCTTGTGCAGCTTTTTCGTTCCTGTCTTATGTTCCATGGTTGGGTGGCTCACCTTTTCATAAACCCCGCTGATCCATTTAGTCTTTCCTTTACAGGTATTTAAAGAGTATAAGAGACTCGAAACGACGCAAGAAATCTGCCGTTAACCGACCGTTGTTTTAGCAAAAATCGATTTGGCCGCTTTCACAAACTTACATAGTACTCGCAAAACGCAAGATATAGAAAGACAAATAGTAAGAGGACGTTATCAGTAATTTTTTGGGAATCGATCACTTGCCCGGTGGAAGCATCGCCTGTCTGTAAGGGAGGCGCGTCTTGCGTTGCATTGATCTGTTACGATACCTGTCCGATTTCCAGCTTTATATCAACGGTGGCCGCTGCCTGCGTGGCGATGCTTACTCCTGCTTGCTCGAAGCGCTTGAAACCAGAAGACTACACACTCACCGTATAGAGCGAAGGCTGAATATAAGCAAAGTTGTATTCCCCTTGTTGGTTGCTGATGATGCTGCGTGTTACAGAGGTTGTCTGATCGATCAGTGTTGCAACAACCGCTGTTGCGGCTGCGCCATTCGGGTCCAGAATTCGGCCTCGCAGTATTCCGTAAAATGACTGTGCAAATAGGCAGGTAGAACTGAATACTACTAACAGAAAAAAATGCATAAGCTCCTTGATTACGCTCTCCATGATTCCAAGGGCTAAACTAGGGCGAAGAACGGTTTTCACATGGTGGACAATCTCATTCAGAGAATTCGCGATCCTTCAAGAACAAGGCATAACCGGTTGCATGCGCTTCCTTCAGAACCACAAGCGCCAAGGCGGAAATGCTATCAACAAAACGGCGTGCCGGGTGTGATGGAGTATTTAAGCAGCCTCCACCACTGTTTGCCGGCTCGCCTCACCCAGTGCACGAAACCAGGGCCAGACTACCTTCCATCGCTTCCTGCCAATGGCAAATTGCCAGAAGTATTCGTGAGTGTGTCTTCCGTACTCCATTTGGAACAAGCCCTGAGATTTATGCTCCGCAATCACCCAGTGAACAATGATGCTATGGTCGAGTGCAGAATTCTCCGCAAGCCGGGTGCTGCGATCCGCCACAAAGAAAGGCTCCGCAGTGGTAGTAAGCGTTGCAGGATATCCGGAAAGCCCACTGAAATCGGAAGGGCACTTTCGCACCGGAGAACCCGCACACACACCAGCAACAGCTGGTTGCTCATTCATGGGAAGACTAGCGGCAACATCCAGGGCAAGCACTGCAACAGCTTTGTGGTGCCCGTGCGTATCTTCAGACGGAAGCAGCGTAATCACTAGATCATATTGCTCGCGTTTGAAGAGGTCGTGAAGCTTGCGCCGCACATAAGCAACGTCCCAGCTTTGGATGGCCTCGGCTGGGTCCAAAGTAAAGCCCGAATCTTTTTGTTCCAGAAAGTAATGATTCCGGATGCCGATTACTCTGCCTGCACGCCGTGCTTCCTGTTTTCGCAAACGCGGCAGTTCACAGGAGATCTCTTTGTTACGCGACAAGCCATAGTAATCGAGTGCCGGAGCTGCAAATCTTTGTCCACCCTCTCCGTTGGTAACAATCACTTGGTCCACTATGCCGCCAAGTTCATGGGAAATGCGGTATAGCGTGCCAGCGCACTCCGATTCATCATCTGGGTGTGCCACGACCAGAACAACTTTAGGCGGTCTTGCACTAGACGGAACACCACCCAGAGCAAATTCATCGCAACCCGGCCACCATGCCGCAGACGTCGACGCATCCAAAAGGAACTGACACAAACGCCCCATTAGGCAGCCTCCGCATATTCCGTTACTGGAATGCCTAAGCGCGAGATCAGCTCACTTAATTGTTGCGCGGTGAATGTAGTGATGCGGCGGAGAGAATCAGCGCTAATGCCCCAAGTTCCCAAGCAAGCAATGAACGTATGGATAGGGCCACTCCCATAACTTACCGGAGCAAAATAAAGACCACGAAAAGGAAACTCCCGAGACTCAAGCAACTCCAAGACTGGGGGAGGAGTAGAAGTAGCGCGACCGAAACTCTCCGGACGAATGGCAAGGACCGCTCCTCCACAATAGGCACCGATCAGTGCTTTGATGCGGGTTAAAGCCGAGGTAAGTCCTTCGGCATTACGGACGACGTTTTCGATTTCACCAAGTAATTCTTTTTCTTTCATCACCATCTCCCTGCGAAATAACAGCAACATTCCATAGCCGAGATGCGCAGCAACAACAAAATCTGGAGGTAACGGTGGTTTGGGTGTTCATATATTCCCTTTGCGCGATCGATTCCAGAGCGATCGCTCTAGCAGCAATCTCTTGGTGCTGTGATAACGAATAGCTCAAAATATACTAACTAGATCGACTTTAGGGTCTTTATTCTGGATTGTCAAGTTCCAAAGAGAAAATTCTGCAGGAACATGTAGATCCCGACTATTCCGCTATTCCTACCGCGAACTCTTTTCCTCCTTTACTTTCCGTTTCGTATTGACACTACTTCCCATCTGCTGTACAACTGCTATACACAACTTTTGTTTCTTTAGAAGTTGTGATTGTCACTATGGCTCGGAAGAAATCCCCTACTCTCACAGACGCTGAACTCCGGCTTATGGAAGTAATCTGGCAGAAACATTCGGCTAGCGCCGCCGAAGTGCTAGAAGCATTGCCGGATGCTGACCTAGCTTACACAACCGTGCTCAACACCCTTCGCATTCTGGAAACAAAGGGGTACGTGCGGCATTCCAAAGAAGGGAAAGCTTTTATCTACCATCCTTTGGTAAATCGTGATCAGGCAAGCAGCAGTGCTGTGCAGCAACTCATGAGACGCTTTTTTAGCAATTCACCAGGACTGCTGGTCTCGAATCTTATCCAGAATGAGCAGCTGAACAAGCGGGAACTCCGGCAATTGAAAAAGTTGATCGACGAAAGCGAATAGCATGCCACTACTGACTGCCACCATTTCACACATCTGGACCGTTCTCGCACAGAGTCTCATAATTGGCCTCGGGCTCACCCTGTTGGCACGCATAACCGTTGCCGTTCTCCGTGTGACAAGTGCGGCCACTCGTTTCGCTGTGTGGTTCACTACTCTGATTGCGGTTGCCGCGCTTCCTCCAGTGTTAGTATTCAGTGTCAGAGTCCCTGATCTCCTGCATTCGCTAAGTGCCAAACAACCCCCTGTATACTCGCAGACATCACAGCCCGTTACTCAGCACACGTTTGTTGCAGCTACTGCGAGTTCATCAATCGCTGTTCATGCACCATTAAATTCATACACTGGGCCGTCTATTCGGCACTCCATTGCGTCAGATGCAGCTAAGATTTGGTCCCCGGCTAATTTCTTTGTATCTATCGACGCGACTCTCGGTTTCGTAACAGCTTACGTTGTTGTTGCGGCTTTGCTTCTGATCCGACTCAGCGTTGGTTATTTCCGCTTGAGATACGTAAAAGCTCATACTTGGCAAGCACCACCAGAATTGCTTGCTCGATTGGAGAACTGGTTGGCACAGTGCAAGACGGCTCGCCCTGTACGCTTGGTCCTTTCGAGCAAGATGCAATCCCCTATTGCCGTTGGTTTTCTCCAGCCTGCTGTGATAATGCCTGATTCGCTACTGCTTCAATTAACTGGTGAAGAAATCGACTACTTGGGGCTGCATGAGCTTGCGCATCTTCATCGCTACGATGACTGGACAAACCTCATCCAACGAACCATTCAAGCAGCTCTTTTCTTTCATCCAGCGGTTTACTGGCTTTGCCGCAAACTCGATTTTGAGCGGGAAGTTGCATGCGATGACTGGGTCCTTATGCTCACAGGGTCAGCACAGCCCTATGCACGGTCACTGGCGAAAGTGTTGGAAGCCACTGCGTTCCAACGTCGTCCTCTGCTGGCAAGTGGTGCTGCCTTCCGCAAAAAACAGATTCTACGTCGGGTTGAAATGATGCTGGATCGATCCAGGAACGTGAAACCGCGCCTTTCCTTTGTTACTTTATCGATCATCCTGGTGTGTGTTGCTGGTGCGTTCAGCAAATTTATCCAAATGCCATCTGTTGTTACCTTTACTACTGAAGTGAGTGGTCAGATCCATCGCTCCATCTGGAACGCAAATGGCCACAAGATCACGTTTCAAACCTCGGGCAATGTAGAATTCGGTGATGACGATGCAGTCCGATCTATCTCACCGGGAGGTTACCTCAAACTCAGCGAATCAGGCCGAGCAACACAAGAATTAGAATTGCATTCAGGCGAGTCCAAGCAACTGGACGCACGCTATTTAGTGAATGGGCAGGAATACCCGATGGATGACCAAGCTCATCAGTGGGCCACATCTATTCTTTCCTATGTGATTCGTGAGAACGGAATCAATGCAGAAGCTCGTGTTACGCGAATTCTTACCAAGCGTGGAGTCTCAGGTGTGTTTGAGGAGATCGATCAGATCGCAAGCGACGGCAGCCGTCGAAAATACTTAACTACGTTGATTCAGTCTGGCAAATTAAATCTGGAGGACTTAAAACGTGCTGCAAGCCGGGCCAGCCATATCTCTTCTGATCATGACAAGTCTGAACTGCTATTGGAAGTAGGAAATTTCTACCGTTCTGATTCACTACGCCAGTCCTACTTTGATGCGCTGAATACCATTCACTCAGATGGTGACCGACGCCGTGTTCTGACGGAGGTAGTGGAAAAAGCAGACAATGATTCTAAAGTGCTGGATGCAGTTGGGCACTCGGTCGAGCAGATGTCGTCCGATCATGACAAGGCTGAGATACTGCAACTGCCCGCAATCCATTCGGCCGTTGCTGATCCGACTGCGCTTCATTCGTTGGTAAGTGCGGCGGCAAGCATCCATTCCGATAACGACAAAGCAAACGTCCTTACTGGTTTTCTGAATTCCGGGGTTTTGTCGGCCAACATGCTGGAACAAATACTGCACGTAACGGCAGGAATCCAGGCTGATCATGACAAAGCGGAGGTTCTGAAAACCTTTGTACGGCAGGATGGGAATCAACTCTCACCACAGGCAAACTTCTTTGCGGCAGTGAACACAATCCACGCTGACAATGAACATGCTGATGTTCTAGGTATCTTTGTGGATCGAGATTTTTCTGGAGCGATTCCCGACGATCTTGCCCGTTCCGTTGAGAAAATCTCTTCAGATCATGACAAAGCCAGCACACTAATCAAGCTGGCTGCGAAGCCGGCAACACCTGCGCTGGCAAACGCTATTCGATCCATCCATTCGGATAGCGACAAGCGCGATGTGATTCAGGCAATGCTGGAACGAAACACCTCTCCTGAGACGGCAAAAAGCGTGATAGAACTGGCCTTCACTATGGGTTCAGACCATGATAGGGCGGAAGTGTTGAAGGCCGTTGCGGTGAAGCATGGCAGCAATCCTGAGATGTGTAACTTGATTCAAAAGGCGGCCGAGAAGATCTCCTCTGACACGGAATACCGTCACATTGTGTCAAACCTGTTTGCTACTTCTGTAATCCACAGCGAAGCCCAGGTGAGCCCGAAGTGAATCTGCGCTTAGAACGATTTTCCCACCCTCACAAGGATTCACTGGGAACGCTTACCAGGAGACGTAGTGAGTCAGCCTCCAGTCACGTACAGCTGAGATTGTAGCGATGCAGGAACAGCAGCAGCCGTGCCCAATGCAGAGAGTCGGACTTGGAAAATGAGAGCGGCTTGCGCACAAAGGCTCCGAGTCGCTGGCGCAGCGTGTTGTTCCATCGCTCGACATGAGCCGTCCCCCCGGTTTGTTTCCCTCCCCTGACATGCTGCGCCGGCGGCAGCACAGCTTGGTAGGCTTCCCAAAACCAAGCAAAATGCCGTTTACACAATTTGATTGACACCGCCCAGACCACCGGAGCTTGAGCCACTACCCACACAACTTTTCTGACTTACACATTCATTTTGCTCCTACTTTATCTCCGCTACCCTCGCGTAATACGTGATATTCAGCCAAATTCAGCCTGCTCCAACGATCTACTCGATTGCTCGGCTTTGGCCAACGTACTTCTACCCAGTCGATCGCCTTCGCTCTTCCCAGCCCGAGAATCTCCCGCGGATCATGAGAGGACAGATAACTTCCACCGTTGTTCTTTAATCGCGAACGCTTTACTCCGTCCGCCGACCATGTAATCTTTGCCCCGATTGCATCACGATTACAAGTGACCCCTTCCAGCTTCAGACCTACCCAAGCGTTTCCTTCGGCTGCTCGATTCCGCAACAAAAGCGGCGCAGCTCCATTGTTCGCAATTAATACATCCAGAGCACCGTTGTTGCTGAAGTCTCCTATAGCTAATCCACGAGCAGGATAGGCTTGTGCGAACGCCGGTCCGGCTTCTGCACTCATATTGCGCAGCTTGCCATTTTCTTGATGAAACAGCAGTAATGGCTCTTTATAGCGTACCTGTGACGAATACTTCTCGATCATGTCATCCGGATGTCCATTAGCCAGGATTAAATCCATGTTCCCGTCATTATCGTAATCGAAAAACTTCAAGCCCCAACCACTTAACAACCTTGTAGATTGCGCCACTGTTTGTGCGTGTGCCACATCCCGGAAAGTCTCATTTTTCTGGTTCTGGTAAAGCGAGAACATTTCCTGGTCCACATTTGCCACAAACAGATCCTGCCATCCATCGCCGTCGAAGTCAGCCGCATCCACCCCCATACCGGATCGAGGCTGGCCGTTATCGCTGAATCCAACCTCTGCCTGCAGTGCTATCTCTTCCCATTGTGTTTTGCCATCTTTGCTCGGACCGCGATTCGCAAAAAGAAAATTCTGCACTGTGTCATTTGCGACAAAAAGATCCATTTGTCCATCGTTGTTGATATCAGTGGCGACTACACCCAAGCTTTTTCCAAGTGCTCTTTCAATTGCCGTACCCTGGTCTGCACGTGTGAACGTTCCATCCCCGTTGTTGTGGTATAGGAAACTAGCAGTCCCTTGAAATACACGCGGAATGCAATAGTATTTCAGACCGAGTTTATTGTCACCGCAGGAAAAATGATGCCCCGCTTTGCCGTAATCCACAAAGCTGCACACAAACAGGTCTAGCTTTCCATCGCCATCGTAGTCGAACCAGACAGCGCTTGTGGTGAAGCCAGGTGTTATCACACCCGCCTTAGCAGTTATATCGGTAAATGTTCCATCTCTGTTATTACGATAAAGAATGCAGTTTCCAAACGAAGTAATAAACAGGTCCGGATATCCGTCATTATCAAAATCTCCTACAGCCACGCCCATGCCGAATGTACCGCCAGGAACACCTGCTTTTTCTGTAACATCAGTAAACGTGCCGTCTCGATTATTCTTGTAAAGCGCATTACGCAATGGTTTAGTTGGTGTATAGAAATCACTTGGGCCGTAGTTGACGAGATAGATATCCATCCAACCATCGTTGTCATAATCGAGGAACGCGCATCCTGGTCCGATTGCCTCGGGCAAGTATCGCTCAGATGACATCGCATTCTCATGCGTCCACACAATGCCGCTTTGCGATGGTAAAACTTCTTCAAATAATACTCGGTTTGTTTGACCAGCTCTCAGCAAAGGCAACGCAGCCAGGGTTCCTAGCGCGCTTCTTCTTGTGATTTTAGTTCGGGTAGGATGCATTTGATCTAACAATTCGTATCCAGTGATCAGTGAAAGCATGGTGGGCACCAGGAAGTTCATACTTAGGCATGTGGCAGGTTACGCATTCCCGAGTGCCTACCTGACAACTCTTCACTTTCGCAGAAGATGAAGCGGCAGCTCGTAGCTGAGCGGAGTGGCAGGACTGACACTTTGCGTCATATGCTGCCGGTTCTCGTATTACTGCCGCGTGTGGATCATGGCACGCTGTGCATCGGATTCGGGGGTCCGCCACGTCATAACATTTGCTGTTTGTCAGACGATATGGCTGAAAGCGCAAGTTGTTGATGTTTCTTGGCCCTTCTGCTGCAATTTGCTCCCAAGAACGATGGCATTTTCCGCAAAAATTCGACATTTCTTCCGTAGAAAGATTGCTTAGCTTAGCAGGAGTCGTACTTGTTTCGATCTTTTTTGCATGCTGGACGGTACCCTCATGGCATCGTCCGCATTGAATTCCCGGAACGATAGATTCGGTGTGTAGCACGCCTTGCACGGTGGCATTAGTTGCATGACAGCTAATACACTCCACAGACTCTTTGGCTGACATCAAGCGTCCTGTTGCTTCTTCCAAATTAGCAGGTGGAGCATTCTGCGCGCCCATTGTCAGGTGCAGGCCATGCAATGCTTCGAAATAACTTACACGGCTTTCATATAAATTGCCGTTTTGCTCGTAGATGTACGTTTGGCCGGCTGCCCCTTGGCCCAGAGCCCAAAGAATTCTAACTTTTTTCTCACCGCCGTTGCCCGTGACTGTGTAGAAGGTATCGTTTCCCTCACGATCCAAACGGTAAGAATAGGAAGCATTTTGAAAAGTGAGATGCGGGTTAGATTGCAGGATGCGACATTTTGCCACCGGCTCCATTGCTTGCCGCATGGCATTGCCTCCAATGGATTGCTTTGGGTGACAGTTGGCGCATGTAACGGTGGAATCAGCAGCCAGTCCATACGTTAGCCAAAGAAAAAAGCCAAGCACCTTCATGGCTTTACTACGCTCTGCACTCCGGGTTGCTTCGCTTGGGATTCAGCGTTGAGCCTTTGTACAATCGCCCGCTCACGGTCCCCCTCTTCTTTTCGTTTCAGGCGGTAGTAGACGGTTGCCAGTGTCACGTGCGCTTCCGTGAACTGCGGAACATCGCGCACTAGATACTCTAAATTACGGCCTGCTAACTCCACTTTGGCCTGTGCTAAATCCACTAATGCCAATTGGTAGCGGGCTGCCGGGTCATGTGGACGAACTAATAGCGTGCGGTCAAAATGCTTACGTGCCGCATCAAAATCTTGGTCCTGACGCAGCAATGCCCCCAGTTGTATATTCGCTAAGTAATCGTTCGGATTTAGCTTTAGTTCCTCGCGAAACTGCACCGCCGCATTCGCTACATCGCCAGTGTTGACCAATGCCATTCCATATGCGGAGTGAACCGTGGATAACTGAGGTGCTAGTTCCACAGCTTTCTGAAAGTCTTCTCGCGCACCCGCGTAATCATTTCCGCGCATTTTAGCCGTACCGAGCAGTAGGCGAGCTTCTCCCGAGTCGCCACGCTGCATAATGACTTCGATCCACTGCTGGCCTTTCTCCACCTGCCCTTCCTGCAGATAAGCCGTCCCGAGTACGTAAGCCGCCGCTAGATCATCTGGACGCGCAATGGGTTCCACTATCTCGACGACCTGTGAATATTTTCCTTGCCGGATGAAGCAGTCTGCAAGCAGCAGTGTTGCCTGCCGTAGATTTGGTTGTTGTGTGTGAACTTTTGCGAGCTCTTCCGCTGCATGGCGGAAGTCTTCGCTTTTGTAGTACGCAATTGCTAAGTTGAGCCTAACCCCAGTGTCGTCAATCAGTGCTAAAGCTCGTTGATACGCTGCAATCGCAGCTTCGTATTGCCCTTCTTTAGCAAGAGCTGCGCCAAGATTAGACTCGATTTCTGGCGATTTCGGACGCAGTTTCAGATACGCACGATAATCTCGAACAGCGGCATCAATATTCCCAGTCCGATGTTCCTCAATTGCACGGCTCAGCAGCAGGTCTGTGTTTTGGCTTATTGCCAATGGAGACGAGAGAACTGCCACAAGGACAATACGGCGCATCAGAAGCAGTAATTGCATTATAATTCATCAAAAGAAAGGCGCTCCCACAAGGGAGCGCCTTTCACAATTCAGCAGATAACAGGAGATGCAAACTAGAAGTAAAACTTAACGGCTAGCTGAATCACACGTCTGCCAACTCGGTTTGCTACATACCCGAATCGCGAATTCGCATTGCCAGAACCCGCTCCATTGAAGTTGAGAGTAAGCCCGGGTTCATTGTTGCTTAAAAAAGAATCCAGGGGATGATTCAGGAAGTTGTACGCCTGCCCACGAATCTGTAAACGTCGAACTTCTCCGAATCTGAAATTCTTGAACAGAGAAATATCTGTGGTGAAATAGGCAGGTCCAAAAATTTCAGGCAGCAAGGCGGGGCCATTATGGCCCGGCGAAGGAGCTTGAAAGCAGCTTCCATTGATGTATTGATGGGCAGCCAAACCACTGGTTGGATTACAAGTCACAATGGGCATGGCAGCTATAGAATCCGTGCCGTTCACTTCTCGAGCACTTGGTCCCCCGGAATAGTTGAAGTTATTGTTTTGTGAATTCAAGGCAAGTGGCTGGCCGGTTTGGAACTGAGTAATGCCGGAGATCTGCCAACCGTTTACTACACCTTTGGCTAAAGCGCCATTGTGAACAGGGCTAGGCAGTTCAACTGAGTATGCTGCATTAAAGATATGTCGGCGGTCAAACGCAAGTGGGCCATAGTTATTTGCCAGATTTAATTGATCTGTTCCGCCCGTAATACCCAAAGCTTTTGAGAATGTATAGTTTAGCTGAAAATTATACCGTCCCCGTTGCTTGGCGTAGGTAAGCTGAAGCCCGTTGTAATTGCTATACAGGTTTTGTTGTTCGATGCGCAGATCCTGGTAATTGTTCAACGGTCGATAATCGTCATAATTGCTGATGTTGTTGACATTGGGAATGCCAAACAGCTTTCCATAGGGAACCGCATTGATGTTGTTGTACTGAGAACCGCCTATCAGGTGTTCACTCTGGTTTCCTACGTAAGACCCTTCAAAAAGGCTGCCGTCTGGAAGCCGTTGCGAAAGAGTAAAGCTATAGCTATAAGTGAGCGGCTGCTGGTCATCATTGCGGTCCAATACAGTCACGCTTTGACGTCCGGAAGTGGTTGGCGAAATGGCCTGCAACTGCGCGAAAGTCTGTGGCGATTGCGTTGAATAGAAGTTTACACCATACCCATAGTCCAGCCCAGTGGTGAACTGCGGTTGGTGATACCGGAACGCGCCCCAACCTCCACGGATCACAGTTTTACCAGTTCCAAATATGTCGTATGCCAGTCCAACTCGTGGCGCATAGAAAAGAGCACGATTGCCGAATCCACTGAGTGGAACACTCTTGTCGCGAGCGTTCCAGAGCAATCCGTCATAAGCCGAGGGGGGCTGAGTTGTCTGCGTGAAGCTTTTTGAATCCCAAACAGAGAATCCAACACCGCCGCGGTCTCCCCACTGACCTAGATGCTGAAAGCGCATCCCATATTCCACTGTCAGGCGCTTTGTCACTTTCCAGCTGTCTTGAAGGAAGAACTCAAAAGTATCAAATCCCTCATCACGAACGATGTTTTTGCTCGCCTCGTCATAACGCTGCACTTGGCCTTGTAACAGATCAGAATAGAAATTGCCTGTGGTCGGAGCTTGATTATAAGACTGGAACTGGATATTGCCGTTGCTGTTGTTGTTCGAAGGCTGTGAATTGATAATTCTTTCCCAGTAAATCCCCGCTTTAACCGTGTGCGTATTTAGCACTTTCGTAACGTTGCTACCAATGGAGGGTAGATACTTTTTCGCGAATAAAGTGCCATCGCCAGCTTCAAACCCCCCTGGATTAAAGATGCTACCAATCTCGCCGCTGTTGTTCAGGATGGAAGGAATCTGCGTGACTCCGTTTTTATATATGCCGCTGAAAGGAATTCCCAACTTCGTGCGATCTACTGCGTTCTTATCCGTTAGGCTGTTGGGAAAATTGATATAAGTAAAGCCGAACACGGTTTCCGTAGTTAATGTCGGATCAAACACATGTGTCAAACTAGCGGAAGTTGACTGCGAAATATTGTTTGCAGTGATTGGTGTAGGGTACGGAACTTGATTCTGACCGTTGCGCCACCAAAGGCCAACTGGGAACGTCTGCGTTTCCTTCTGAAGGTTATAACGGACGAACAGCTTTGTATTATCGCTGATGCTGTAGTCACCGCGTGATAGTGACTGCCAGGAGTTCTGATTCAGATCAATGCGATTTACATAGTTGTATCCGGCAACCCCCGTGGTATTTGGCTGAGGATAAAGCTTCAATAAACCAAGTCCGCTCGCATCAATCAAAGAAGCAGGAATTTTGTTGCCGGGTAATGCATTGCCATTCAGATCCGTAATCTGCGTCGATACATTCGAGAAATCACCGGTACGATTTGCTGCGGTGGGAACATTGGCCTTCACTAAGCCGGTATCTAAACCTTGATAAAAGTACTCAAAACCAGTGAAGAAAAATAGCTTATTACGATCTTTATTAAATCTGGTGTGAGGAATAATAACCGGTCCGCCGATGTTGCCGCCTGGAAAGTAGAAAGCGTTATTTGGTTTCGAAGTTAAACCTGACGCATTGTCTTCCGAATAGGCTGAATTCAGTGCTGGGTTCCGCGCGGAGAAATATGCCTCGCCGTGAAAGGCTTGTCCTCCTGACTTTGTGATGGAGTTGATCACCACCGGACCCTTTGAGTTTTCGGCTGAGAAGTTAGAAGTTTGTACCTTGAATTCCTGAATCATGTCCGGATTCGGATTCACCGGGCTGGCACAATTACATCCTGGGTCAGAAACATGCGCGCCATCTGCTGTGATGTCGATGGCCGCATTTCCTAAGCCATTGGCCGAGTAGTTGCCGATGGCGCTCTGTTTGCCACCTTCGCCATTTCCGTTGATGCCAATGACTTCACCGTTGTAGCCAGGCCGGTTTGCAACGCCACTGCCACTGATGGCAAACCCAGGCATGATTTTAATAAACTCAGCGGCGCTCCTGCCTACTACCGAGAAATCCTGCAGTTGCTTCGCAGTTAACGTGAAGCTTTTTTCACCGGAATCTACAGGCACAATCTGATCCGCAGCCGAGGTAACTTCTACTTGCGTAGTTGCATTACCTACTTTTAAAACTACATTCACATTACGTTTTTCCGAGCCTGTAAATGCTAAACCTGTCTCTTGATACTTAGCAAAACCAGCTGCTTCTATTTCCAGGACATATTCGCCAGTGGGTACTGAGGAAAACGTAAAGTATCCATCGCTATTGCTAACAGAGCGGCGGAGATCGCCTGAGGCCGCGTTCCGTAACACCACGTTCGCGTTGGGAACCACTGAGCCTGTTGCGTCTGATACAGTGCCAGTGAGTGTAGCGAAAATGGACTGTGAATTAGCAGGAGAAGATATCAGCAAGAGCAAAAGAATGCTGAGTAATAAGTAGCTATTATGGAAAAATCGAAACAAGGATTTAACCCCCCTATACAAAGATGGGAATAGTATATATCAACTACTCAGCTAGAGGACGTACATCTTTGGATATAAAAATAAAAAAGACGTTAGTTAAGCTGCTAGTTGTTTTAGCTACTCTTTCCTACCTACTTGCACAACAAGGCCCTTGTGAAAAGGCAATGCGTCTTCACCAAGAAGGCCAGATGGCTGCAGCTCTTTCTGAATACGTAGTCTGTCTTCAGAGTGATCCTGGCAATATTCAGGCGAGATCAAACTGGGGAGCAGCGTTAGCACATGAAGGCCATTACGCGGAAGCTATTGAACAGGATCACATCGCTCTGCAGAACGCGCCCGATTCCATGTCCCTAGCAATCCGTCTAAACTTAGCACTTGCATTTTATAAGGGCGCCCGTATTTCTGAAGCAGCTAAAGAGTTCGAAACTGTTCTGCGCCAGCAGCCAACAAATCGCCGTGCGGCTATTCTTCTGGCAGAGTGCGATCTTATGCTTGGCATTCCGGCGAAATCAATTGCGATTCTCCAACCTTTTCAAGTTGCTGCTCCTGATGACCTTACCGTAACTTACCTTCTAGGCTCAGCTCTTCTGCAAGCGGGAGATATTCAAGGCGGTCAACAAATGATGGACCGCATTCTGAGTAACGGTGACTCTCCGGAAGGACACATGCTTCTTGGAGTTTCTATGTTCCAAGCCGGTGACTACCCAAGCGCCATTCAAGAATTTGAGAAGGCCAAAACAATCAAACCTGATTTGCCGTCGCTCCAGACCTATTACGGACAGGCTCTCCTGAACACAGGAGATGCTGATGCTGCCATAGAAGCATTTCAGCGCGAATTACAGATGAATGGGAACAGTTTTGAGTCAAATCTCCGATTGGGACAAATTTATCTGGCGCGGAAGCAGTTTGAGACAGCACTGCCTTTTCTCACGCGTGCCACTCAGACGCGCCCAGATTCTGTTGAGGCTCGTGATTCGGTTGTGAATGCTCGTAACCATCGGGTTGAAGCACCTGAATCATTAAACGATGGTCCATCAGTTGGAACTCCGGCCCCGCCTTTCCGTCTTCAGTCCGCCCGGAGCGGTCATCCTGAATCCCTTACGGAGCTTCTCCAAAACAAGCCTTTAGTGGCAATTTTCGGTAGCTATACGTGCCCACAACTACGCGCGGTCATTCCGGTTATGAATCAACTACATGCTAAATTTGGCAATCAGGTTCAATTTGCTTTGATCTATGTAAGTGAAGCGCATGGCTCAGGTTCGTGGCAAAGCACGGTTAATCAGCGCGACAATATTGACCTGCCCACCGAACGCACTGATGCAGAAAAGCAGGAGCATGCCTCCCTGTGCATCCGTAAACTTTTGATTCCTTTCCAGGTACTTGTCGACACAATGGACCGCTCCACAGAAAAATCTTACGCCGCTTGGCCAAGCCGAATCTACGTTATTGGTCGCGATGGAAACATTCACTTTCAGACCCGATTGAGCGAGTTGCAATTTAATCGCGAGACACTGGATCTAGCAATATCCCAAGTGGCTCACACGCGTTAATAATTTTCCAGAGAGCCTTGAGAGGGTATTGTGGGGCTGTGTTGCATCAACGAACAGTATGTATTGGCAAGATGGGGCAACACGCAAGGAACTGGACAGCTAAAAGGGTGTACGAGCAGAACTAATTTACAGTAGGAACCCGTTCTGCGTGGTCGATCATTAAAAGCTCGAGGCTGATTTTAGCCGGATTCAACTTTAAACCAAGCTGACTTTCCAGAGCGCTGGAGAGGTTCTCCGAGCCATCATCCAGATCGGAGCCAAATGGGTTGAAGGAGGGAGCCACCATGTCCAGATAGAAATCGAACTTGCCGCTGATTCCAGTTCGGTTCACCACCGGCCTACTCGATGTCATCAGTGTGCTCACCGTATTCGCAAGAAATTCCATCGAAGTCTGCGTGGCTTTATACTTCATTCTTCCATTCCCATCAGAACTGCCCCAAAAGGTCGGACGTTCATCACTCTTGGCTACAGATGCGGTTAGCTTTGAACCGCCTTTTGCCACTCGAATTTCATAGCCGCGGAAATCCTTCCTTACGCGGTGAAATACCAACCCGAAGCGCTCCGCCAAAAGATTCGCCATCATCTGCCGGTATTGCTCCCATGTTGTGTGGTGGCAGTCTCGCACTTACAGCGTAGAACTCAGCTCCTAGCCAAGCTGGACCTGACACTTGGTAGGGTTCCACTTTGTAGGCCTCGCGGATCAAGTTCTCCAGCGTAGTTCCCCAAATGTAATTCGTTCGGGGTCACTGCTACCAGGACCACCAGAAAATGCCCCCCAGCTATTTCCAGGAAGAGGCCTTACAGAGGCAACTTCGAAGCGAGGAGAGATGTTGCTTTGCCCAACACAAGAGATAGATACAAGAGCCAGTACTTGGCTACAGTGCCAAATTCTATTCAGCATGACTGCTAACCTTCGGCGGCATGGATTGCCGTTCCCCACATTCTACTTTGTGCAGGCACAGCATAAATATCTTTAGGTCAATGAATATGTATCCTGAGAACGCATGAGATCGTTTCTTAACGCTATGTAGTATAGGTGTGATTATTATCAACCGTTGCTGCGAAGGACAGGGCGTAATCCCATTTCTCTTAGTCGGTTCAATGCGTCCGTGAGGAATGCGCCGATACACAATGGAAGCTTCCTTATAAGTGTTCCCCGCACACGCGGGGCTGAATCGGTTAGACACGCATTTGTTTGGGCTCGTTATCCCACCACAAGGTGATTGTGGTCGAATAGCAATCTATTACGATGGGTTCGTGGTACGTTAAGTCACGATAGACATTACCCTATGAAAGACAGGGAAATCTCGTGAACAACCAAGCTAAATGCTTAGGTCCCCAGACCTGGCCAAGCAGGATCGTGGGCCGTAGTCGATCCATACTCCAGGTTGGTATCGCGTTCGTCTTTCTTTTCACAGTGGCAATGCCAGTATTTGCAGAAGAGGACCGGTTCGAAGTGGGCCTAATTCTTTTTCACAAGGGCGATTGTAGCCATGCCTTAGCGGAGTTTGGGGCTTCTGAAAAAGCGGGAGAAAAGAAAAGTGTTCGCAGCTTCTATCAAGGTGTTTGCCTCGCTCGATCGGGAGACTTATCCGCTGGCTCAGCTCGACTGCTCGCATATGTTTCTACCGATGGCGCTGACCCGCGAGGTTGGCAATGGCTCAGCCGTGTGCAACTTCTCCAAAAAGATTTTGCGAATGCACGCGGCTCCGCTCAGCGGGCTGTTGAGCTCGACCCGAACTCATCCGAAGCGTACCGCACCCTCGGTGAAATTGAACTGGAACTACACAACAACAACGCTGCATACCAGGCGTGGGTCGTCGCCAATCGATTGAACCCGCGCGATACCAGGACTACATATTATCTAGGCCGTTTATTCTTTGAAGCCGACTTCCTCAATGAAGCAACACTATGGCTGCAGGATACTTTGCGCCTCATGCCGACACACTCCGGCGCTCTCACGTACCTGGGCTTATGCGCAGAACATCTTGGCAATATCGAAGGCGCTGCGAGATTCTATCTGCAAGCCATTTACCAAAGTAAGTTACAAAATGCACCGTTTTCGTGGGCCTATGTAAGTTACGCCAAGTTGCTTCGTCATCTGGATAAAGATAACGAAGCAATTGCGATCCTGGAAGAATGCGATAAACTTTGCCCCGAAGCTCATGCACTCGCACTTCTTGGCCAAGTCCTTGCCGCCCAACACCAAACCACCCGCGCAGAATCAGCACTCCGCCGCGCTATTCAACAGGACAGAGATCTTTCAGTAGCGCACTATACCTTGAGCTTGGTTCTGCGAACAACCGGGCGCATAGAAGAAGCTCAAGCCGAAATGAAGCGGTTTAGAGAAACTAAGCATGCCGAAGAGCAAACAAAAAACACAATTTCGGTCATCCAGAGATAGAGGAGCTAGCCTAGCAGGTTTTCTAGAAATTCAGCCGCAACGTAAACTGTACGCTTCTAGGACTGTCAATGGTCCCCGTTACCAATCCAAAGGTCGGCGAGAATGGGGAAATATCTGGTGTGGCGAATACATGCCGATTTAATGCATTCAAGAACTCTGCCTTGAATTGCAAGCTCGCCGATTCCCATACGTGCATGTTCTTGATCAGGCTGAAGTCTTCATTAAAGTACGGCTTCATCCGTGCATCCCCATTGACTCGCGGGTAATCGCCAAATCGGTACGCGCCGCCGTTTCGGTTTGCATTTGGGTCCACGAAAGCAGCCGGATTGTAATAGCGGTTCACAAACGGATCGAATGTGCCATTCACTACCGTCGATGAATAAATAGATTGTCCCGGCACCCGGTTAAACCGGATGCAATTATCCCAGCCGGGAATATTCGTCGCGCAACCAAAAGAAACCGGTTCGCCTGATTGATACCGTTGTACACCGCCCACTTGCCAGCCTCCGAGCACGCCTGAAAGGAGACCACCTCTGCTCAGAAATCGCTTACCAGAACCAAAGGGTAATTCATAAAGCCACGCCGCTGTAAACGTAAGCGGCACATCCTGAATACTGAGCGCCTTGTCCAGATTCAGATTATAGGGATTCTGGTTTTGACTTACCCCGGCGTTGGTTTGCGGAATGAGGCTGTCGGCATCAGTTAGGGTTTTCGACCAAGTAAAAGAAGCCTGTAAGCTGAATCCGGAATGAAACCTCTGTTCCAGCGTAGCCTGCAGTGAATGGTAACTTGTCTGGCCAACGTTCTCTAGAATTGTGCTGTTGATTCTGCCATATTGCGGAAACGGTCTCAGTGCTTGACTCACATTTCCAACGAAACCAGGATACGGTAAGACAACTCCTGCCTGCTGTGCCGTGTTCGACGTAGCTGCCGAATTCAGGATATCTCCCAGCACGAAACTCGAAGGACTAATGTTGTTGATATTTAACAGTGCAGATCGCAGATGTGTGGACCTTTGCGCCACATAAGCTGCAGTGGCTACCAGGTTCGAGGCAAGCTTATGTTGGATTTGTAAACTCCAACTTTGCGTCATGGATGGTCGACCAAAGTTTGGCGCGATGTAGTAGGGATTTTGTCCATTTACATAAGAAGGATTCAGCAGAGGGGGTGGAGCGAACGCGGGAAACCCTGTATCCAAAGAAAATGCCGGAGTAAAGGCATCTGAGTTAAAAAAGTTTGGAGTTGCTGCATACCCCTGAATGCTTTGCGCGCCCGAATCGGTGTATTGCACCGGACCGTAAAAAATACTATAGCCGCCGCGCACAACGGTGCTGCCGTGCAGCATTCCGGGTGCCCATGCAAAACCAAAGCGGGGCGAGAATGCTTTTTTATAAGTTTCCGCCCAGCGAGTGTTGCAGTTACAAGTGGTGCCGAAAATCAATGCACCAAGCCGGTTGCCAGCAGCCGGATTCGGAGCTGTGGGACTGAAGTTCGAAGTGTTGTTGAACGATTCAAGGCGAGGCAAGTCGAGGTTATAACGTATTCCTAGATTCAGAGTCAGCGTACTCGATACCTTGAAATCGTCCTGGACGAATACCGCGTAGTAGGCGTTCAACCAACGAGGAAAGTGAGAGGTTTGATATAGGTTAGCGTTGTCCACAGCCCCTAACAGAAAACTCGCGAATCCATTTCCACTAGCGCTGCTCAACGCTTGGCTCGCCGCTGACGAGCTGCGGGTGAAATTGAAAACACCCGATTGCGCTCCTTCCCCGACCCTGGCATAAAGTTGCGGACGTGCATCGGCACCAAAATTTAGACTATGCCTGCCTTTCACCCACATCAGATTCTCGTTAAAACGCCAGCCATTATCGATGTTGTCGCTGTTGTTTGTTCTGCCAACCGTGCGGATTCCCTCGCCAAAACTGAAATTGGGAAAGTTGATTCCAGAGGATCCGCGAATCCCGAGTTTGGCATCCCAATCGGTATGGTCGGTTAAACCCTGAAGAGCCGAGTCAGTGTAGTTCTTGCTATCCGTCCGATTGAATCCGATGTTCAAGTGATTCAGCAGCGTTGGTGTGAATGTGTAATCCCACCCAGCACGTGCATAATGGGTGATGAAATCCTGGTCCCAGCCATTGGAATCAGCCGGTGCGGGATAAGCACGGCCCGTTCCTGCGGTAAATCGTGTATTATCTCGCCCACTATACATGCCAAAGATCCGACTCTTTTCGGAGAAGGAATGATCCATGCGTAAGGTCCATACTGTATTCGTGAGCGGGTTGGAATCGGAATTTGCAAAATTCTGTGTGGATCCCGGAGAAGTAGGTGTAGGTAGATAATTCAACACATTTCTGGCCACCTGCGAAATGCGACTTTGTGGAATGATGTTACCGGGAAAGGCCGTACGACAAGGCACGCCCGTAGGCCCTATCTGCTGGCTGGCAGGATCAAAAATTTGTCCTTGGTAAACGAGTGACCCGTCACATGGGTTGGTGCCGACTTGAATCCTTGTTAGAGTCTGAGAAAAATCTCCTGAACGCTGCGCAAGCGTAGGTACAGTTGACACATTCGTTCCGCCTACATTCTGAAGGTACTGCTCCCAATTAAAGAAAAAGAAGGTTTTGTTCTTGCCATTGTAGATTTTTGGAATCTGCAACGGGCCACCCAAGTTTAACCCAAAATCATTTTTCCGATCCGGAGGCGTGCTGTAGGTGGTACGGCAGGCCGAATCGCCGGAAGCGCATTTTGCTCGATACCCCGCATTGAACCACGTATTCGCATCCAGCGCCGTGTTGCGGAAGATGTCGTACGCCGTTCCGTGATAGCGGTTCGTGCCAGCCTTGGTAGTGAAGCTGTCGATACCGCCTGTTGTCCGGTCGTACTGCGCGGAGAAAGTTGACGTGAAAATCTTGAATTCCTGAATTGCCTCGACAGAGGGAGCAGCTTCATCAAAAGAAGATCCGTTCTCGGTCCGGAGAATGCTTGCTCCGTCCAGCAAAATTTCATTCCCGAAATTTTGGCCTCCGTTGATCTTGGAGATAAAAACCCCATTCGAACTGTTAGAGGTTCCTGGTCCCGTTGTACCGGGCGCGAGAAATGTAAAGGCTTCGGGTGAACGGAGCGCGCCGACTCCGCCAAGTGCGAGCGGCAACTCAATCACCTGCTTCGTGTTGACCACTGTGCCGATGTCCGAAGTATCAGGATTGATCGTCTCGCTCTGGGCAAGCACTGTAACGTTCTGCGCTGCACCACCAATCCTTAGCGTAATGTTTATTGTAGTTGTCGAGCTTACTTGGACTCTTACTCCTGTTTGAGTAACTGTTGAAAAGCCTTGGCGTTCAATCGTAATGTCGTAGAGACCGACAGGAAGCGATGTAAAGCGATACCCACCTTCCTGACTCACCGTTTCCTGACGTCCTCCGGTTTCCTGGTTACTCGCCACAATTTTCGCACCGACGACGGAAGCGCCTGATTCATCGACTACCGTGCCAGTGATGGCTCCTTCGTTTGTCTGTGCCATTGCAAAAACAGCGCACAAGCCGAAAAAACAAATGATCCCCGTAAGCAACCTTGATGGAACCATACCAGAATTTCCTTTAGAGCTTTCTTCAGCCTGTAAGTATATGTCGAAAACCAAAACTGTAGGTCAGAAGTTGTTTGAGACGTTTAGCAAGGGTAAGACACTCGACTAACGTCTGGCATTCTAAGCTCGACTTTGTCTATCAGGCGACATGGCAGAGGTGCCTCGACTTGCTACATAAGTAACTTTTCAAACTCCCATTAAATAGCAGCCTGCTCAGAATGTACTCTGTATGAATGTATAATATTCACGAGGTCCGCCTCCATTCACACACCACAACACATTCTGTTCGCCTTTTTGGGAGTGATAGCCGTCTCTAAGCTTTCGGCGCAGAGTACGGATTCCCCCGAGTATCGAACTTACGTGTTCCCTCTGCTTGAGCAACATTGCGTGGCTTGCCACAATGACAAATCCAGCGTCGCGAACCTAAGCTTTCAGAGGCTCACACAGTCGGCTGAGATGTGGGGCAAAGTGCTCGACAAACTGAAAACTGGCCGTATGCCTCCTCCGGGGTCACCGGCACCGAGCAGAACCGAAATTGCGGCTGTTCTTCCCTGGATCGAAAAAGCAGCGGGAAGTTCTTCTGTGGTAGCTACCCCTGGCCGCGTAACAGCACACAGGCTTAATCGAGTTGAATATAACAATACCGTGCGTGATCTTTTGGGGATTTCCTCGCGGCCTGCAGATGCTTTTCCTATAGACGACGCGGGTTACGGCTTTGACAACATCGGGGACGTTCTCTCGATCTCCCCACTTTTAATGGAAAAGTACATCGCTGCAGCGAAGGCTGTTTCACAAGCTGCTGTTTACGGTGAACCGGTTCCTTCCAGGCCGACGAAACTCACGCGCTTCATGACAAAAAAATCCCAGGATGACCCGACGTTGGGCGCTCTGCCTTTTTCCTATCGCGGCGCGGCATATGGAAGCTTTTATTTTCCCAGAGAGGCCGTATATGAATTCCGTATGCGGGTGGGCAACTACCGCCCGCGCTCCAACGGCAGCGCTCGGCAGATGCAACTTAGCCGCAAGAGCGATTTGACACCAAGCGAAAAGCTGGAATTGTCGGAAGAAAATCGTAAATCCGATCCTCCGGTCAGGATGGTCATGACTGTTGACGGGAATCCGATTCTGACGGAAACCGTGGAGGGGAACATCGACTTTCAATACGCGCATGGGGAATCGATTGCCCGTGTGAAGTTGAGAGCGGGCGAGCATCGCTTTCGGGCATCTTTCCCCGAATTCGCAGCCATGAAGAACCCAAGGGACAACGTAAATTTGGATGGTCGTCGAAAGCTTTTTATCGACTATGTGGACATCGTAGGACCTTTTGAAGCGTCGAACTCGGCACCGGAGAGTCGCAAGCTGCTCTTCATCTGCGATCAGCAAACGCCTGAATGCGCGCAACAGATCATTACTCATCTGGCACGCCGCGCCTACCGCAGGCAAGTAACGCAACAGGAAACGGATAAGTTGGTCAATCTCGCAGCCCTTGTCCGAAAACAAGGTGATTCGTTCCAGGAGGGTATTCGCGTAGCACTTCAGGCCATGTTGATGTCTCCCAATTTTCTCTTTCGTGTGGAAAAGGAGCCAACCCGGCTAGGAAGCTATGCCTTGGAGCAGCACGAAGTCGCGTCGCGACTCTCTTATTTCCTTTGGAGCAGCATGCCTGACGAAGCTCTGATGCGTGAAGCAGACCAGGGACGCTTGCTCAATTCAACGGTCCTAGCATCTGAGGTCCGGCGCATGTTGAAGGACCCGAAGGCGAACGCTCTGATCGACAATTTCATTGGACAGTGGCTGGGACTGCGGTTGCTGGATCGCCGTAAACCAGATCCAAGACACTTCCCTGAGGCGGACGACGAATTGTTAGATGCCATGAGACAGGAAACCCTTCTCTTCGCACGTGCCATTCTGCAAGAAGACCGCAGTGCGCTGGATTTTCTCGATGGGCGCTTCTCCTTCGTAAACGGAATTTTGGCGCGACATTATGGAATTCCTGGCATACAAGGGGAAGAGTTCCAGCGCGTTGACTTTGATGGGGAACAGCGAAGCGGGGTGATCACTCAGGGATCTATTCTGACCTTGTCGTCCTACGCCACAAGAACCTCGCCCGTGCTCCGCGGAAAATGGGTGCTAGAAAATCTGTTGGGCACCGCGCCTCCACCTCCGCCCCCTGACATCCCTGCGCTAGTCGAGACGAACCTCGGCACAGAAGCATCGCTTCGTCAGCGGCTTGAACAGCATCGAGCGCAGCCAACCTGTGCAGTGTGTCACAACCAGATGGATCCTATTGGATTCGGTTTGGAAAATTACGACGCGACTGGTGCGTGGCGCATAAAGGATGGCAATTTCCCGGTGGAAAGTTCTGGAACTTTGCCGGGAGGGAAAACATTTGCTAACCCCAAAGAATTGAAGTCAGTGCTAAGGTTGCAGGCCAATTTTTTCACCAGGAATCTTACGGAAAAAATGTTTACGTATGCTCTTGGTAGGGGAGTGGAGCCGGGAGACAATGTTGCCCTGGAAAAGATTTGTGCGCGGCTGAGTGAGAGTGGATATCGATTCTCTACCTTGGTGAGGGAGATCGTGAACACCCCTGCATTTCAGCAGCGTGAAGGAATGCTATTGCATTCTGAAGTGGGAAACTCGGGAGGACCCATTGCTGTTAGGTAAATCGCTTGATCGCCGTACGTTCCTGAGAGGTCTTGGAGGGGCGATCGCTCTCCCTCTGTTGGATGCTATGTTGCCAGCCCTTGTGCATGCGAAAAATGTGGCTGCACCATGCCGCATGGCTTTTCTGTATGTGCCCAACGGGATTGTGATGGATCAGTGGCTACCCACCATGCCCTCTGGCGTAACTGAGTTGCCCGCTGTGCTTCCGCGTATTTCATCTGTGCTGGAACCGTTCCGAGGTGACTTGATGATGTTGAGCGGCCTGACACAGAACGGAGGCAGGGCGCTGGGAGACGGACCAGGAGACCATGGGCGCGCGGGAGCGAACTACTTAACGTGCGTGCATCCAAAGAAAACAAATGGACGCGACCTACAGGCAGGCGTTTCTGTAGATCAAATCGCCGCTCGAAGTCTGGAGGACAAGACGCGCTTTGCTTCGCTTGAACTCGGATGTGAAGAAGGCGTTCAAGGGGGTAGTTGCGACAATGGTTATAGTTGCGCGTATAGCAACAGTATTTCGTGGCGAACGCCATCCTCGCCGAACCCTGCAGAAATTCGACCACGTGCCGTTTTTGAGCGTCTGTTTGGTTCCGGTGAATTTGAATCTGATCCTGTCAAACGCGCGCGGCAGCAACTCTACGACAAGAGCGTGCTGGACGTAGTACTGGAAGACGCGCAGCGTCTCTCGTCGACCCTGGGTGGTGCCGATAAGCGAAAAGTCGACGAGTATATGTTCTCCATCCGAGATGTGGAGAAGCGAATTCAGAATGCAGAGCGGAACCCCGAACGGTCGGCTCGGCCGAAGATGAACGTGCCGGAAAGCAGTATTCCCACAGATCTCGGAGAGCATGCGCGCATCATGATGGATTTGATGACGCTAGCGTTTCAGACCGATGCTACACGAGTCGTTACGCTGCTAGTGGGGCTTGAGCAAAGCCCTCGAGCGTACCCTGAAATTGGAATACCTGAGGCGCATCACGGACTGACCCATCACCAAGGTGATCCGGAAAAGATAGCCAAGGTGAGTCAGATCAACTGTTTCCATGTTAAGCAATTTGCTTATTTTCTCAACAAGTTGAAAACAACTCCAGATGGTGAAGGCACCTTACTTGACCATGTGATGGTGACTTACGGTAGCGCACTTAGTGATGGAAACGCGCATGATCATGGGAATCTGCCGCTGGTACTAGCAGGGCGAGGCTGCGGAAAGTTGCGTCCTGGCCGGCACGTTCAATACCCGAAAGAAACGCCAATGGCGAACTTATTTATCACGATGCTCGATCGGATGAATGTTCAAGTGCAGATGCTTGGCGACAGCAACGGCCAACTTGGAGATCTGTCTGATATTTAGGATTGTTGTTGTTCCGAAAATACTATTCTGCTCGGCTGGTTAGTTAGGCTCCAGCATGATTCCGGATTGACCGGGAGATCTTGTATCGGGATTTACTCGCTGAGGGCTGAATCCTACGTTGATTCCCAATCGACCTAAGCTGCGTACGTGATGCCTGATCAGGCGTCTTCTCTGTCGTTCCTGTACCAGCGGTGTGTCACGTTCCTGTTAGGGCTTTGCCTGCCCTAACACTTGGTAGATCAGCACCAGCAAGGTATGTGCTACCGCAACAATGGCTCGTTTCTTGCCTTGTGCTGCCAAGCGCCAGAACTTGCCTTTCAGGTAACAATCTTTTTTCGCGGATGCCGCCCAGGCACACTGGGTTCAGGTAGCCCGCAGCCAACGATTCCCTCTCGTTGACCGGCCTCCTTTGTCCTTTCCTGCCTGCGCCGATTGCCGGGACAGAGGCCTGCCCAGGAACTCAAGTGAGCGGCCGAGGGAAACGGGCTCATGTCAGGTCCGACCTCGGCCAGGATACTTACAGCTGAGTCTTGCTGGATGCCGGGCAAGCTCTTCAAGAGTGTGAGGGCAGGCTGCATCCCAGCCGCTTCGATGTGGGGCAGGATCTGTTCGTCTAACTCGAAGGTAAGCGTCAGACCATTACAGGTTAGCTGCAGCCCAAGCGGCTGGTGTGCGTTGTCCCACTTGCTGGATGGGCAACTTGGCTAAACCAGGTAACACGGCCGCTAAGTAGTCCCGCACCGGAATCTGCAATGGTCGGCAGCTTTCCACAACAGATAAGATGGCCGCTACTTTCGGTCCGGCTTGCTGGCTGCCCACATGGATCCAGTTTTTCCTTCCAATTGCCACACAACGCATCGAGTTTTCTGCCACGTTGTTGCTTAAGAAGCCTGTCAAAACTAACTTCGTAAGAGGGATGGAAATCATCTAACAAGGGTAGGTATTTTACTTGGCTGTCACCCTTCTTCCCGATGATTTCTGGCTCCTGATTGAGCCTATTCTTCCCCCTCTTGCTCCGCGTGGACCGCAAGGCGGACGTAAGCCCATCCCGCATCGCACCGTGCTGACCGGCATCTTGTACGTCCTCCGTACTGGCATTCCTTGGGACTACCTGCCACTCCAACTTGGCTACGGTTCGGCTTCCACCTTGTGGCGGCGATTGCGGGACTGGCAAGCGCAAGGCATCTGGCAGCAGATCCACTTTACCCTCCTGGACTGGCTGGCACGCCGGGGCGGACTGGAATGGCACCATGTCGCGGTAGACTCCTCCAGCGTCCGTGCAGTTGGTGCCGGCGAGGACACCGGCCCTAGTCCGGTAGACCGCCGCAAGTCTGGATCGAAACGCCATGTATTGGTGGATGGACGCGGCACTCCTTTGGCGATCTGCCTGACCAAAGTCAACCGCAACGATGACAAGGAATGTTTGCCGCTGCTGGATGCCATTCCGCCGCTGGTAGGTCCAACCGGAGGTCGTCCACGTCGAAAACCAGAAGTGGTGTTGGGTGATGCGGCGTATGGCACTCGAGCGAATCGTTCCGGAGCAGCAGCACGTGGGATTCAGCCTTTGCTGTCGTGGAGGGGCGAAGGCCATGGTTCCGGGCTCGGTCGCTGGCGTTGGGTCGCGGAGGACATCATGCAACGACTGAATCGGTTCCGTCGTTTGCGCGTCCGTTACGAGCGACGCAGTGATATCCACTTGGCTTTTCTCTGGCTGGCTTGTGCCGTCATCACTTGGCAGAAGTTATCAACTTAGTTTTGACAGGCTTCTTTAGCTCCAGTTCCGCGTGTTCTAAGAACCGGATCAGCTTCGGCCACAAAGGTCAGCGTGTAGTGTGCCGCCTTCCCTAAGGTGCTGGCCGGTAACGCTGTTACCTGCGCAGATTTCACCTGCTGGTGAATCTGCTCCAACAAAGGTCGTGCTTGCTGCTGCCGCAACCGATGCCGAGCGGCAGAGTCGAGTTGCCTCACGCGTGCTTCCGCATCCACGGCAAACAGCTCATCGATCTTGCCCACAATGTCTCGGGCAAGGCGATCTTCCGGATGCAGCTTCACCGCTTCCACAAAGCGTCTTCGCGAATGCGCCCAACACACAGCGTGTACCATCTTCGGTCCACCTACCTGCTGGTAGGCC
>CAWBTD010000019.1:0-38298 GCA_963791675.1 Bryobacterales bacterium | reverse complement strand
TGCCAGGACGGAGATTGGTGTAATACGCAATCCGGCGATTGGAAACAGGTGTCCAGTTATCGTCGAAGCCTTCCAGCTTGTATTTAAAAGTAACTCGCTCCGGAGAAAGCAGGTTACACGCCGTATAGTTGATTTCCAGCTTTCTGCTTCCAGGGGGAACCCGGATGTCTCCAACCAGGGAATAGGAACTTCATCCGCAGAAATCGATTCAATCAGAACCGGTGGCGTTTGGCTAGTGCGAACTTGCGTGGGGTCAATTCGTACCGCGCCTTTCACACTGGGGAACCAAAGATCCCCATTTCGTGCTCTGCATCCAGCTTGCTGGAGACCACCGTTCATTTGGGTAGATTCCAGGCCTTCCGCCATGCCGTATGGAATCACGGAGACCCGTGGCAGCGTTCCTTCCGCTACTGCATTCAAATCCTTGCGTTGCGCGGAAAAAATGCCTACCGGGGCTGCTCATCCAAAGCCTGCCATGGCCATCATCCAGAATCTGGTAAATGGAGTTGCTCAGGAGGCCATTTCTGGTAGTGAGTTTTGCAATTTGCTGATTCTTCAGCCGGAAAAGGCCGTTGCCACGAGTGCCGAGCCAAATGGTGCCATTAGTTTCCTCCGAGATAGACCATATCTTTTCCCCAGCAAAAGAAGTAAGCACCGAATCTGGAACAATTCTTTCTCCGTGAATCCGGTTCAATCCGCCGTCTGTGCCGACAAGAATATCCCCGGCATATGCTCCGTGCTGCAATGGCATCACGACTCTGGTGCTTCCGTAACTCAGTCCATCTTCCAGGTAATAGTTTTGAAAGCCGTTTCCGTTCCAGCGGAGTAGTCCGCTCCCAGTAGCTACCCATATGTTCCCGAAGCGGTCTTCCTGAAAGTTGCGGGCGTAATCACTTCTTAACCCGTTTTGCTTGGTGTAGAAAGTCGTGTTCCCTCGCTTAATTCGGGCAATTCCGCGGTCAGGTGTGCCGACCCAGAGTACATCGTGACTGTCACGAAACAACGTACTCGCCCGGATTGCTTCCCCGGCTACCTCCATTTGCACAGGAACTGGTTTCCCCTGTTCAATGCGATACAGTTTTCCTGTTACCGTGGTCATCCATAATATGTCCCTCCAATCTTGGGAAATAGTGGAGACACTGTTGTCGAGAAGGCCATCTTCCGTGGTCAAAGAGGTAACCACTGTTTTGCTCAATCTGAGCAGGCCGTCCTGTGTACCCACCCAGAGATTTCGCTGTTGATCTTCAAATAGGGAAAGAATGGTGTTATCCGGCAGAATGCTATCTGCCCGGTAGGCTGTTATTTTTCCCTGCAGGATACGAAACAGCCCATGACCAAGAGTGCCGACCCAGAAGGAACTGTCTTGATCCTGATAGATTCTATTCGTGTCCGCTTCCGCGAAACCGCTTTGCGGCAATGGGGCGGCTTGCCCGTTTCCCGTATCCAGGGTCCAAATCCCTTTCGAGGTAGCAATCCATAGCTTGCCGTCATGAGCGACATGGAGAGATCGTACCGAGTGGGGAAAAGGGTAGGAAATTAACTGGCCATCCTTTTCGTATCGAAGGCCAAACCCGCCTCCCAGCCAGAGCTTGCCAGCCGGATCTTCCGCCATGGTGACGGGGGCGGTTACCACGGCGGAAGAAGAAACTTCCAGGCGCTTGAACTTGCCTTGCACAAATCGGAAGAAACCACGATCTGTTCCCACCCACAATGTATTGGCTCGATCCTGCCGGATGGAGCGAACAAACAGATTGGTTAATCCTTCCTTGGTTCCGAAAGTCTGAAAGATGCCGTTTTGAAAATGAACTAATCCGCCGCCTTCCGTGCCAATCCAAAGCGCCTTATCAGTAGCAACTAAGAGAGAAAGTATGCTGCTGTCGCGTAAAGCCGGAGTATTGGCACGGTCAAATACCACAAACCGCACTCCATCAAAACGAACCAAGCCACCGGGAGCGCCGATCCAGAGATAGCCGTCCGGTGTTTGTGCCAGCGCCTGTATTTTGCTTTGGGGAAGCCCATCCTGGGTGCGCCAGAAGCGGTGACTGTAGTCAATCTGATCAGGAGAAAACGCGGCAGCGAGAAGTCTCGCTGCCACAAGGAGGAAGGCAAAGGCTGTGAGCGGTTGATAGAAACGAAATTTTGGACTCAACCGAGAGGCCGTCATGCAATCACAGCATACATTGCTACACGCAATTTAGCCGATTGCTACAAAACTGTCAGGTGATAATACCCTTAATAATTTCCCCGCGCACTTCCGTCAGCCGCTCTTTGCGGCCCAGGTGCATGTAGCTAAGCGCATCCTGGTTCAGACCCAACTGGTGCAGCATGGTGGTGTGCAGATCGCGGAAATGCACCGGATTCTCCGTTGCCTTCAGGCCGATCGCGTCGGTCGCGCCGTAGACCGTGCCGCCTTTGAATCCGCCGCCCGCCACCCACATGGAGAAGCCGGTGTTGTGGTGGTCGCGGCCCTTGCTCCGTTCGGATTCCGGAGAGCGGCCGAACTCCCCGCCCCAGAGAACGATGGTCGAATCCAGCAGCCCGCGCCGCTTCAGATCTTTGATCAGCGCCGCGACGGGCTTATCGGTCCAGCTCGCCATGCGCAGGTGATTGTCTTCGATGTCGTTGTGCGCGTCCCATTCCGCTTCCGGACCGCCGCCGCCGGAAACCACGCAGACGAACCGCACGCCCTTCTCCACCATGCGCCGGGCCATCAGGCAGCGCCGGCCATAGTCGTCGGTCTTCGGGTCGCCGACGCCGTAAAGATCCAGCGTTTCCTTGGGTTCCTTGCTCAGATCGAAGACTTCCGGCGCTTCGGTCTGCATCTTGAACGCCGTATCGTAGGCCGACATGCGCGCGGAGAACTCCGCATCTTCGCCGGGCAGGTTAGCTTCGTTCAGCTTGCGCAGACAGATCGAGCGATCTTGCGGCGCTGCGCCAGCGAGACACCTTTCGGCAGATCCAGATTCAGCACCGGCTTGTTGCCAGGGCGGAACATGGTGGGCTGATAGACGGACGGCAAGAAAGCCGTTGGTGTACATCGGCACGCCCGCTTCCTGCGCGCCGTGCGAATCCGGCATCACCACGTAAGCCGGAAGCGATTCCGCTTCCGAGCCCAGACCGTACACCACCCAGCTGCCCATCGCCGGAAAGCCGGGAATAATGCGGCCCGTCATCATCTGATACTGCGCGGCGGAATGCACCACCATGTCGCCATGCATGGAGCGGATGACGCACAGATCGTCCACCACTTCCGCCTGATGCGGAAACAGATCGGAGACTTCGATGCCGGATTTGCCGTACTTCTTGAACGTCCGCTTCGTGCCCAGAATGCGCGAGTTGTTGTTCACGTTCTGATACTGCACGTCGCCGAACTCCGCCGGGCGCTTCTGCCCGTCGAGCTTGTTCAGCAGCGGCTTGGGATCGAAGGTTTCCAGATGCGAAGGCCCGCCCGCCATGAACAGGAAGATCACCGATTTCGCCGGCGCATGATCCGGAATTGTGCGGCGGCTTCGGGGCCAGCGGATTGAATCGAGCAGCCGCTTGCGCCTGATCCTGCGCCAGCATCGAAGCGAACGCGAGCGAGCCCATGCCGCAGAAGCAGTCGGTCAGAAACTCGCGGCGATTGCGGTTGAATCGAATATGTTCAGGCATATTAGTTCACGTACAGAAAAGCGTTCAGGTTGAAGACGTCCAGCGCCAGTTCCTTCAGCACTGTTGGATCGCCCGGATTCTCCGCAAAGATACTGCAGAGCGAGCGCCTTCTCTTGCGGCGGTGGGCGGCCGTGCCAAGCGCCAGGCGCCAGGCACGGTCGATCGCGCGCCGAGTTGGTCGCTGCTTCCTTGCTTCAACCGCTCCGCAAAGACCTGCGCCAAGTTGGTTCGAAGTCGCGCCGTTCAGCATCTCCAGCGCCTGCGGCGCATGCGTGGATTGCTCGCGGCGCGGGCAGGAAAGCAGAGTCGTCCGGCGCATCGAACACGCCCATGAACGGAAGCTGCAGATTGCGCTTGTAGATCATGTAAATGGAGCGGCGGTCGTACTCGCGTCTTGTCTCTCGTCGCCACCCAGTACTGCGGGCGCTTCAGCATCTTCACCAGGTCCTTGATCGATCGGCACCATCACGCTCGGGCCGCCGGCCTTCGCATTCAGCCGGCCCGAAACCGCCAGCATGGAATCGCGAATCTCTTCCGCTTCCAGACGCCGCCGCGTGAACTTCCAGAGCAGCGCGTTTTCCGAATCCTTCTCCATGGCGGCTTTCTCGATCGGCGATTCGCTGGCCTGCCGGTAGGCGCTCGAAAGCAGAATCATGCGGTGCAGCGGCTTCATCTGCCAGCCATTTGCGACGAACTGATTCGCCAGATAATCCAGCAGTTCCGGATGCGAAGGCCTGCCGCCCATGCGCCCGAAATCGTTGGGTGTGGAAACGATGCCGCGGCCGAAATGATACTGCCAGATCCGGTTCACCATCACGCGCGCAGTCAGCGGATTGGCCGGGTCCACGATCCAGTTGGCCAGCTTCAGCCGCGGGTTTAGCAGTGTCGACCGGCTCTTCCGGAGCGCCTTCCGGCAGCAGAATTCCCAGCGGCCGCGCGCCTACCTTGGCTGTAGGCTGCAGGTAATCGCCATGGAACAGCACCTCGATCGGGTCGTGGCTGCTTCGGTATCGTCCGTCACCGTATAGACGGCAGGCAGCGGCGCGGGAAGCTTATCTTCCAGATCGTCCAACTGCATGGCGATCCCGTTCTTCTCGCCGTCCGGCGCCTTCTGCATTTTCATCTGCAGCGCGGCAATCTGTTTCTGCACCGGAGCTGCCTTCTCCTTCCAGGCCTCCTGTTCCTCCTTGGTCGCCTGGATCAGATCGTGCGGCTGCGTCTGCGCGAAGTAGCCCATCAGGCGGTAATAATCCGACTGGCGGAACGGATCGAACTTATGATCGTGGCAGCGCGCGCAACCCACCGTGACGCCCAGAAAAGCCGCGCCCACGATGTTGGTCATCTCCACCAGCACTTCGTTGCGGGAACCCGCCACCTTCTGGTTGCCGGCATTCTTGCGCAGCGGGCCCAGGCGGTTGAAGCCGCTGGCGATCAGATAGTCTTCGTTCTTGCCGGGTCCATCTCGTCGCCGGCAAGCTGCTCTTTGCACGAACTGGTCGTAGGGCTTGTCGCGATTGAAGCTCTGCACCACGTAATCGCGATAGCGGTAAGCGTCGGGACGGTGGGTGTCGTACTCATATCCATCCGATTCCGCGAAACGCACCACATCCAGCCAGTGCCGGCCCCATTGCTCGCCGTAGCGCGGAGAGGCAAGCAGCCGGTCCACCACTTTTTCCCAAGCTTTCGGCGACTTGTCCTGCACGAACGCGTCGATTTCTTCCGGCGTTGGCGGAACACCTGTGAAATCATAAGTAACGCGGCGGATCAGCGTCACCCGGTCCGCCTGGGGAGCGGGTTTTAGGCCCGCTTTCTTCAGGCTGTCCAGAATGAAGGCGTCAATCGGAGTTTTTACCCAGGATTTCCAGCGATCCGCAGACGGAGGAGCAACATGTTTTCTGGGCTGAAATGCCCAAAATCGGCGTTCCAAAGGTTTATATGTTCCTAGGGGTGCAACAGGAATATCGGCTGCACAGGCCCCAATAGCCGCAGTAGCCAGAATGGCAATGAAAGCCTTCATAAGACAGTTGAATTCTTTGCCAAAGCTTATCATTGGTTTCACACAAATGGGCCTACCCATGGTTAGGCATAATCATAGGTTTTACAGCCTGCTATTTAGGTGGCAAGAATTTCTGGCTTTCCAGCCAAGTTCGAAACAGGGAAGGCCACTGTGCAGCAGGGCCTTTAGTGGTGGACCGGACGCCGAATCCGTGCCCGGTTCCGGCAAACACATGCAATTCCGCTGACCCTCCGGCCTTTTTGATGGCCAGATAAAGCTCCGGCAATCCCTGGGAGATGTTTTGCCGGTCATTTTCTCCGCATGCCAGAAAAGCGGGAGGTGTTTCTTTGGAGACGGGCATCTCTTTAGGAATTGCTGGGTAAAGCAACGCCCAAAATGACGGTTTAGCACTGAGCTGGTCAATGGGATCAGACGTTTTCGCATCAGAATTGCCGTAACGGGTTGCCGCTAAGGCTGCGAGTTCCCCGCCTGCGGAAAATCCCATCACACCAATGCGTTCAGGGTCCAGACCCCACTCAGAGGCCCGGCTTCGCACTACCCGGAGAGCACGTTGTGTGTCTGCCAGAGAAGTGCCTTCAATGGTGTAAGTGGAACCTTTTTCGCGCGCTAAACGGTACTTCAATACAAACGCTGCCACACCATGCTCACTAAGCCATTTCGCGACGTTGAAGCCTTCATGGTCCACCCACAGTTCACTATGACCGCCACCCGGAGCAATAATTACTCCGACTCCCTTTGCCGTTCCGCCCACAGCCGGAAATGCCGTGATTGAGGGGCGGTGAACGCTGGAAACCACATGGTCTCCGGAAGGCGCGGCAACGCGGGTGGCTTCCGGGGCGGTTTTCCCTTCCGACCCCGGTGCCTCACTCGGCCACAAGTAAATAACCTCCTGCGCTTTTTGAGCGGCAAGGGGAACACAAATCAGCAGAAAAGCAAGAACGCCAGAAGTTAGGCGCAGGGCTTTGGAAGGTAAACCGGGCCACGATTTCGCGATTGCGCGGTTGGCTGTAGAGCAAAGTGGGATAGATGTCCCCCCATCCTGAAATGGGAATCCCGCGATAGCGGAGACTAGCGGCACGTATCCTCCTCTTGGAGACTCCATACTGAGACTCTAGGCACAGACGCTATCACTGTTCCCTTCTCCCGTCACCCATCTTTGGATAGGGGCTTGAACTAGATAGAATAGCGGTTTCGCCTTTTATGCAAAACGAAAGTTGTGATATCGGACTGATCGGGTTGGCCGTGATGGGTCAGAACCTGGTCCTGAACATGAATGATCACGGCTACAAAGTGGCCGTGTTCAATCGAACTGTCTCCAAAGTAGACGAATTTATCGGCCAGGAAGCCAAAGGTACGCAGGTGGTAGGCGCCCACTCGATTGAAGAATTAATCGGGTCTTTGAAGCGGCCACGCCGCGTCATGCTGATGGTCAAGGCTGGAAAAACAGTGGACGACATGATCGATCAGTTGGTGCCGCACCTCCAAAAAGGCGACATCATTATTGATGGCGGAAATTCGCTTTTCACGGATTCCAACCGCCGCACGAAAGCACTGGCCGATAAAGGGATTCTGTTCATTGGTACCGGTGTTTCGGGTGGAGAAGAAGGCGCGCGATTCGGCCCCTCCATTATGCCCGGCGGCAACCCGGAAGCATGGCCTGCCGTGAAGGAGATTTTTCAGGCCATCGCCGCCAAGGTGGATGATGGCACGCCTTGCTGCGATTGGGTCGGGGAAGACGGCGCAGGCCATTACGTGAAGATGGTGCATAACGGCATTGAGTACGGCGATATGCAGTTGATCTGCGAAGCCTACCAACTGCTTCAGGTGGGCCTGGGATTGGATAGTGACGGACTCCAGGACGTGTTTGCCGAATGGAATAAAGGGGAACTGGATAGCTTCCTGATCGACATTACGGCGCAGATCTTCGGCAAAAAAGATGACGATGGCGCGCCCATGATCGATAAGATCCTGGATACAGCAGGCCAAAAGGGCACCGGCAAATGGACCGCCATCAGCGCCTTGGATTTAGGTATGCCCGTGACGCTGATTGGGGAAGCCGTGTTTGCACGCTGCCTTTCTGCTTTGAAAGAAGAACGTGTGGGTGCATCCAAAGTGCTGACTGGGCCGAGCAAGCCGAAAGCCGCGGATCGCAAGATGTTTATTGAGGAAGTGCGGCGTGCCTTGTATTGCTCCAAGATTGTTTCCTACGCGCAAGGGTATATGCTGCTGCGGGAAGCTGCCAAAGAGCAGAAATGGAATTTGAATTTTGGCGGCATTGCCCTGATGTGGCGTGGCGGGTGCATTATTCGCAGCCACTTCCTGGGGGATATCAAGAAGGCTTACGACAAGAATCCGCAACTGCATAATCTGCTACTGGATGATTTCTTCAGCAAACTGTTGAACGAATATCAGGAGTCCTGGCGGCGCGCGCTGATTCACGCCATTGAGTTTGGGGTGCCGACGCCGGCGTTTTCCACCGCGCTTTCTTTCTATGATGGCTATCGCACGGAAAGGCTTCCTGCTAACCTTCTCCAGGCGCAGCGTGACTTTTTCGGTGCTCACACCTATGAGCGTGTGGATAAGCCACGCGGCGAGTTTTTCCATACGAACTGGACAGGGCGCGGCGGCAGAGTTTCTTCGGGAACCTACAACGTATAAGGCGATAGACGCAAATACGTTTACAACAAATTGAATAAGAGAGATCGATAAACAATGAGTACTGGTTTAAATATCCGTCAAGACGGCGCACTGGATTTTCTTTCGTTGGGCGCTTTGATTCATCGCCTGGACCCAGGCATTATTCCTTTCCGAAAAGCCACCGAATGCGCGATTCACGTCAGCGGTGGTGAGTTTAATGTGGCCGCAAATCTAGCTGATTGCTTCGGCCTTAACACTGGCTTGGTTTCCGCTATGGTGCGCTACCCAATCGGCGATCTGATTGCCGAGCGCGTCAGAGCCATGGGGGTGAAACCCTTTTACAAGTACTTCGATCATGATGGCGTGACTGGCCCAAATATGGCGACGGTGTACAGCGATCAGGGCTATGGCGTGCGCGCTCCCGTGGTGTTTTATAACCGCTCCAATGAAGCGGCTGGCCAACTGAAACCCGGTGATTTCGATTGGAAGTCGATCTTCTCCAGGGGCGTGCGCTGGTTCCATAGCGGCGGTATTTTTGCTGCGTTATCACCCACCACGGCGGAAGTGATTGCGGAAGGCATGAAGGCTGCCAAGGAAGCCGGTGCTATTACTTCCTTCGATTTGAATTTCCGGGCCAAGCTCTGGAAGTTTCAGGGCGGCGATGAACATGCGGTGCGCGTGATTGCCAAAATCGTGGAGCATGTGGATGTGCTGGTGGGGAATGAAGAAGACCTCCAAAAAGGGTTGGGCATTCCGGGGCCGGAAGTAAGTTCATCGTCCAAAAACAAACTGGACCCGAGCGCGTTTGTGGGCATGATGGGCGAAGTGGTGAAAAAACAGCCCACGGTAAAGATCGTGGCTACTACACTGCGGGAAGTACACTCCACGAACCGGCATAGCTGGAGCGCCGTAGCATGGGTAAACGGCGAAACGCACGTGGCTCCTCAGGCGGAACTGGATGTATATGATCGCGTCGGCGGCGGCGATGGTTTTGCGGCGGGCTTTATTTACGGATTGCTGAAAGGCAAATCGCCGGAGGAAGCGGTGAAACTGGGCTGGGCTCACGGTGCGCTACTCACCACTTTCCCGGGCGATACCACGATGGCCACACTGGACCAGGTGGAGCAGTTTGCCAAAGGCGGCTCAGCGCGTATTCAACGGTAAGCTAGGGTTCTGAAGCTTTTTCGCACCCTTGTTCTCCGGCCTCTTCTTCGGGACCCTTTACGAACGATTCTGACCATCATCGCGGTGGCGCTTGGCGTCGCCGTGGTGGTCGGAATCGAGTTAGCGGGTGATGCTGCTGCCGGGTCGTTTCAGTCTTCGCTGACTACGCTGGTCGGCAACACGGACCTTCAGATTTCCGCAAACGGAGGATTGGCAGAGGAGTGGATTGGGCGGCTGGCGCAGTTGCCCGATCAATGTTCGTTTTTCTCCCTTGATTGAGGCACAGGTTCTGACAGGAACCGGTGCCTCGGTCACTTTGTATGGAATCGATACGGTTGCGCTAGCGGAGAAAGCCAGTGGTACAGACGCACCTGCCAGTAATTCCATCGCCGTTTCCGCGGATCTGGCCCGCCGTCTCCATCTCCAGAAAAATTCTTTGTTATCTTTGCACCTTCCAGATGGCACGGCAACGTTTTCCGTGGGCGTCGTTATTGCTGTAAAAGATGCTGAGTTTCTGGCCCTGGATATTGCGGAAGCGCAGCGTGTGCTCCACCGTTTCGGCAAACTGGACCGCATCGACGTGTTTGTCTCTCCCAAGCAGGATTTTGCGGAAGCGGAACACGCGATTCGCACGCTGCTCCCTTCCGGCGTCATGGTGGAAAAGCCCGGTGCAAGGAGCAACGAAAATCAGCGGATGCTGCGGGCATTCCGCTGGAATTTACGGGTGCTAAGTTACATCTCACTGGTGGTTGGCGCGTTTCTGATCTACAACACCATTTCCATTAGCGTGGTGCGGCGTCGGCCTGAAATTGGGATTCTGCGCGCCATTGGCACATCGCGCCTTGGCGTGTTCGGCTTGTTTCTGCTGGAAGCCTTGCTCTTTGGCGTGATTGGGTCTCTGCTGGGAATACTAGTGGGAAGGCTGATGGCAGAAGGTTTAGTGGGCTTGATTGCCGCTACCGTAAACTCGCTTTACACCAGCAGTCGCCCTGCTGCCATCTCCCTGACATGGCCGTCCGCTCTGACGGCTGGAATCACTGGGTTGAGCATGACATTGCTTTCCGCCTGGGGACCCGCCACGGAAGCGATGAGGATCGCACCCGTGGAAGCCATGGGACGGGGATCGCAAGAGACTCGCTTCCGGTTACGATTGCGACGCAATCTTCTGGGAGCACTGGTGTTGATGGGATTGTCATATTGGACGGCACGGCAAGAACCAGTGGATGGAAGGCCACTGTTCGGGTATCTATCAGTTCTGTTCTCCATCGGGTCAGTGGCGGCAATTGCACCAGGGGTCACGATGGGCCTGATGCAAGCCCTTCGCTCGGCTCTCCGAAGTGTGTTTGGTGCGGAAGGCTTGCTGGCGGGGCGCAGCTTAACCGCTTCGCTAGGCCGCACCTCTGTTGTGGTGACTGCGCTGGCGACGGCGATTGCCATGATGGCCAGCGTGGGAATCATGGTAGGCAGCTTTCGCGAAACAGTGGTGGTATGGCTGGATTCCCAACTGCGGGCAGACATCTACATTCGTGCTGCGGGACCTGCGGGAGCAGGGGTTTACCCGCCTATTCCCCAAGAAGCCGTGGAGGCTGTTCGTAAGATCAAGGGAATTGCCGCTATTGACACGTTTTCCGCTCTGGAAATCCGTTACGGAGGGCAGCGCGCTTCGCTAGGAGCCGGTGAGGCCAATGTGCTCGCTACGTATGGGCGTATGCGGTTTTTGCCCGGAGAGGAGGATGGAGAAACAATTCTGCGTTCTCTTCCGGGAACAAACAATGCTATTGTGACGCAGACATTTGCCAACAAGCATCACCTTCAACCAGGAAGCACCATCACTCTGCCGCTCGGTAATCAAAGCGCGACGTTTCATGTATCTGGTATTTACTTTGACTACAGCAGTGAGCGCGGCTTTGTGATTGTGGATCGCGCCACGTTGCTCAAATACTTGCCGGATCAACCCGTGACCAGCTTGGCCATCTACGTGGCTCCCGGTGAGAATGCGGACCGTGTAAGGCAGCAAATCAGAAACGCCACGGCGCAATACGCAATCGACGTGGCTCCGAATCAAGCCTTGCGGCAAGGAGCCGTGGAAATCTTCGACCGTACATTTGCTGTGACGTATGCCTTGGAAGGTGTCGCCATTGTGGTGGCAATGCTGGGGGCGGCAAACTCTCTCCTCGCGTTGGTGCTGGACCGGCGGCGCGAATTCGGGTTACTTCGCTACCTAGGCGCCGCTCCCGCACAAATCCGCCGCATGGTGCTGGTGGAAGCCGGCCTGCTCGGGTTTCTCGCCAATGTGTTAGGTTTGGCGCTCGGGTTTGCTCTTTCGTTTGTGCTAATTTACGTCATTAATGAACAGAGCTTTGGCTGGACGATTCAATTTCATCCGCCTGTGCTCCTGCTCGGCAGCGCCCTCCTGCTGGTGTGGTGTGGGACAATTGTATCTGGACTCTATCCTGCGCGGGTAGCCTCGCGACTGAACCCGATAGATGTCATCCACGAAGAATAACCCAAGGGAAATACCTGTATACATGAGTACCGCCTCTACGCGAAATATCGCCATCATTGCCCACGTCGATCATGGGAAAACCACGCTGGTGGACGCCATGCTGAAGCAGTCGGGCATGTTCCGGGCGAACGAAGAAACCGCCGAACGGATGATGGATTCCAACGATCTGGAACGGGAACGCGGCATCACGATCCTGGCAAAGATCACCGGCCTTTCTTACAAAGACGTGAAAATCAACATCGCCGATACCCCTGGTCACAGCGACTTCGGCGGCGAGGTGGAACGCGCACTGAAAATTGTGGACGGAGTGATGCTGCTGGTAGATGCCAGCGAAGGCCCCCTGCCGCAAACGCGTTACGTTTTAATGAAATCGTTGGAACAAAATCTGAAGCCCATCGTCGTCATCAACAAGATTGATCGCCCGGACGCCCGCATTCAGGAAGTTCTGAACGAAGTGTACGACCTGTTTATTGATTTAGACGCCACAGAAGACCAACTCGACTTTCCCGTGCTGTACACCAATGGACGCGCGGGAATTGCGAAAAAGTCCTTGGAAGACCCTTCCGAAACTCTGGAACCGCTATTTGAAGCGATTCTGGAGCATATTCCACCCCCTTCCGGTGACCCGGACGCCATTCTTCAAATGATTGTGGCGAACCTGGACTATAGCGATTACTTGGGACGTTTGGCGATCGGGCGTGTGTTTGAAGGAACGCTTCGGTTGGGCGATGAAGTCGGCATTGTGAAACTGGATGGAAGCCTGCAGAAAACACGCATCACGAAGCTGTTTTCTTTTGCCGGGCTGAAGCGCATTGATGAAACTATCGGCGTGCCAGGCGACATGCTGGCGATTGCCGGAGTGGAAGGCATCACCATCGGCG
Organism: Bryobacterales bacterium; assembly: GCA_963791675.1. Lineage (GTDB taxonomy): Bacteria > Acidobacteriota > Terriglobia > Bryobacterales > Bryobacteraceae > JALYXI01. The sequence goes on along the minus strand of CAWBTD010000019.1, from coordinate 25,442 downwards.
AAACGGTGACCCACCCGGAAACGCCAATGCCGCTCAAAAAGATTCAGATTGACGAGCCAACCATCGCCATGACCATGTCCATTAATACGTCTCCCTTTGTGGGACGTGAGGGCAAACTGGTTACATCACGCAATCTGAAAGATCGGCTTGATCGGGAATTGTTGACGAACGTTTCCATTCGCGTGGAACATGCTGGCGGCCCTGATGCCTTTAAGGTGATGGGACGCGGTGAATTGCAATTGGCGATTCTGATCGAAATGATGCGGCGCGAAGGCTATGAAATGAGCGTCGGCAAACCGGAAATCGTCACCAAGGTAATTGACGGCAAAGTGAATGAGCCAGTGGAACTGCTGGTGATTGACTGCCCGGAAACCTACATGGGCGTGATCATGGAAAAAATGGGGATGCGCAAAGGCAAGATGACCAAGATGGTCAATCATGGCTCCGGGCGCGTACGGCTGGAGTTCCATATTCCCTCAAGAGGCTTGATTGGCCTTCGCAGTGAAGTGCTGACGGATACGCGAGGATTGGCGATCATGAATTCCCTATTCCATGGCTATATGGAGTGGCAGGGCGATATTCCTTCGCGCCCCACTGGTTCGCTGGTGTCGGATCGTGATGGCAAAGCAACAGGGAACGCCATCTTTAATCTCCAGGAGCGCGGCGATATTTTCATCACTCCCGCGACGGAAGTGTATGAAGGAATGATCATTGGCGAGAACGCCCGCCACGCTGACCTGGATGTAAATATCGTCAAGGAAAAGAAGCTGACCAACATGCGTTCTTCCACGGCGGATGAAGCCATTCGCCTGGTGCCTCCCCGCTTGTTGAACCTGGAGCAGGCCATTGAGTTCATCCGGGAAGATGAACTGGTGGAAGTGACGCCGCAATCCATCCGGCTGCGGAAAAAGATTCTGAAATCGAATCAGCGATAAACGACCTGAGTGGATTAGCACAAACAGGGGACTATTTTCGAGGGATTGCTCACATACGGGATCCTGAGAACACACCTAATGCCGGAACCTGCTCATCAGAGGAAGGGATATGGCAACGGGAACCGGAACTCGTATTCGTCCGAAGAAACTCAATCAGTATATTGGCATGGGCGCAGGAGTGGTTGTGCTGGGACTATTAGGCCCAATTGTTTTCGGACATTTGGGCTTTCTCTACCGCAGTTGGCTGCCGCGCTGGGTGCCTTTGTGGGAGCGCTATTGGATGGTTCGTGGCGGGATTGTTTCCTGCGCACGAGGCATCGCAAAAGCCACCTCGTTAGGGGTGGCTTTTGCTCAGCAGAGCGCATGCGCTGTTAGCATCATATCTGTGCTGCTCACAACCACGCCTAGAATCAGAAGCTCATTTTTCCTGAATGCTCTGGTGCTTGCGTGTTTCATATTTGCATCCTGTCGGCACTCCCGGAACGTTGTACCTGTTGTTGCTCCAAGCAGTGGATCGCCGATTGTGCTCCCGAGCGGCAGTGTGCTGGCCTTTCGTACAGCGGAGCCGATTGAATGGACCCAATCCGCACCAAATCGTGTATTTGCCGCAGTGGTGAGCCGGGACCTGAATGGAAACGCGTCTCAGCTTGTTCTCCCGAGCGGTTCACCCGTAACGCTAATGGTGTTGCCCACCGCTGGACAAACAACAAGCGGCTCCTGGGAGCTTGGTTTAGCTTCTGTGATGTTGAATGGCGATGCGTTTCTGGTTCGAAATGGAATCTCCAGTGCCGCAAACGGGAATGGGGAAAATACAGGAGCACGCTTAGGGGTATTTGCCGGAGGGGTACCTGGCACTTTTGATAAGCCCGGCACATTGCCTCCTGCTCAAGGAACCATTGAGCTTACCGTGGCAGGGCCGAAGATTTCAATTCCAAATGGCTCGCTTCTGACTTTCCGCTTGGAACAGGAATTAGTGCTTGTAGACGCACGACACTGATTCAGAAAACTGGTATTATCTCTGGAATATCCGGTTGGGAACCGATCCACGAGGGATCTTAGCTGCCATGCAAGCGCAGCCCCGAAAACTAAATTTAGACAAAGGGGCGTTTTTGTATGCAGAGGTGGAATTCGTGGGCACTCATTGTTGTGCTGGCCTTTTGCAGTTCTTGGGCGAAAGCACAAACATTTCGCGGCAGTATTAATGGCACAGTAACAGACATTTCAGGCGCAGCAATTGCCGGGGCGGCAGTGAAAGCAGTGAACACCGGCACGGGCTTGACGCGTGATACAGTTTCTTCTTCCGCTGGTGAATTTTCCTTTCAGGACCTGCCGCTTGGTCCATACCAAGTTACGGTGGCGCATCCTGGCTTTGAAAGCCGCAAAGTAGAAGGCATCAACGTAGAAGTAAGCACCATTGTCAGTGTGCCCATAAAGTTGGGTGTTGCTTCCCAGGCAGCTACTGTGGAGGTGGCCGCCAGCAATGTCAATATTGAAACTACCAGCGTAACGCTTGGCTCGGTGATTCCCACCAAAGCGGTGCAGGATATGCCGCTGAATGGGCGCGACTTCACGCAGTTGGTCAAACTGGCTCCCGGCGTGAATGGCGCTGGCTCCATTAACGGCACGCGTACATCACAGAATAACTGGCAAATTGACGGTGCAGATAATAACGATCTGTGGCATAACTCTGCTGCTGTAAACCAGGGAGGCGTCTCGGGCGTAGCGGGAACGCTGTTGCCCATTGATGCCATTGATCAATTCTCGGTCACCAGCAACGGTACCGCAGAATTTGGGCGCAACGGTGGCGGAGCCATCAACATGGTAATTAAATCCGGCACCAATGCCTTGCATGGCAGTCTTTATTACTTCAACCGGAATGATGCACTAGCGGCGAAAACACCGTTTGCTGCTGCAACGGCAGCCAAACCGAAACTGAAGAACAACCAGTTTGGCGGCTCGGCTGGCGGACCAATCATCAAGAATAAAACGTTCTTTTTCCTTACATATGAGAGGCAAAAACTGATTGTGGGAAATGCCACTTCACAAACGGAGCCATCTGCTGCGTATGTTGCCGAAGCCACTGCTGTGATGAATCGGTATAGCGTGCCGGTGAATCCGGTCTCCACGAATCTTCTTAGTTTATGGCCGGCACGGGGGCGAACAGGGCCTGCCTCCCCGCAAAACTTCTTCGGAACTGATAACAGCCTGGATTACAGCGACAACGGCATTGCAAAAATTGACCATACCTTTAATGAAAAAAACAGCGTCTCTGTTCGTTGGTTTGGAGGAACGGGTTCCCAGACTGCTCCGGTCGGCTCACCTTATCATGAGTATTACCAAGTTGCTCCTAGCCGGATGCAGAACTACTCAGCGGTTTATAACGCGGTAATCTCCTCGCGTATGATCAACCAATTGCTTGCCGGAGTGAATTACTTCAAGCAGACTTTTAACGATTTCGAGACTGGCTATAATCCAGTTGCTTTAGGGCTGAATACGGGGGTGACGAATTCCACTTTGTTGGGAGCACCCAGCATCACCATCAATGGCTTTGATGCCATTGGACTAACACAACCTTCCGGGCGCATTGATACCACGGGCCACATTCTGGATACGCTGACATATACAGCAGGGCGGCACCAAGTGCGGGGTGGCTTCGAATACCGGAAGTCTCGGGGCGATGTGTTCTACCAGCGCAACAAACGCGGCACTTTCAATTTTGACGGCTCGCAAGGACCATGGGCAAATGATGCCAGTGTTTCCAGCAATGATAAGGCACTGGCAGATTTTCTGGCGGGTTATGTTTCATCCTCGTCGATTACGATCGGAAATCTGCAACGCAATTACTACACGGATGCTTATATGTGGTTCGTGCAGGATACCTTTCAGGTCAATCCCAAGCTGAACTTCAATTACGGCATCAATTGGGAATATCAAGCTCCCTTTTCGGACCCTACCAATCGCATTTCCACCTTTATCCCCAGCTTGGGCGGCGTTGTGTTTCCAGGCACCGGAATTTACAGGTTGTATCCACGGGATATGAACAACTTTGCTCCCCGATTTGGATTTGCATATCAACCAGCAACGAATGGCAAACTGGTGATTCGTGGCGGCTATGGCATTTTCTATGATGTGCCGAACCTGAACGCCTTTGCGGATAACCGTCCGCCGAACCAGGGTGCTTTCGGCGTGAATGCCAACCCCGCAGGATCTGATCCGGTATATGCCATTACTCGCAGCAACTACACTGTTGTGAACGGCCAGCCTGTGTTCGCCAGTGCTTCCGGACCTTCCACGTATGGTATTTTTTCCGTGGACCAGAACTTCCGCAATGCTTATGTGCAGAATTACAATCTGAACGGACAATACCAGATTGGGCGTTCTTCCGTGCTGCAGATTGGTTATGTGGGCAGCCTGGGACGTAAACTGCTGATCACGCGCGATATCAACCAGCCGCAAACTTCCACGGCAGGCGCGCAGGCCGTGCGGAGCGTGCAGCAACTCACACGCCCGTATTACTCCCAATTTCCTTTATACGGCACTATCAATCAGGTAGAAAGCACCGGCAACTCTGCCTACAATTCCATGATTGCTTCGCTTCGCACTTCTTCCTGGCACGGGCTGGTTTCACAATTTTCTTACACGCTGGGCCATGCGGAAGACACGCTCTCCACGGTGCGTGCGCGCAACCCAACCAATAGCTACAATCTTCACTACGATTACGGCAACGCTGATTTTGATGTACGGCACACGTTTAATAGCTACATCACTTACAGCTTGCCGAATGCCTCGCACGGCCCTAAGTTTCTGTTGAATGGATGGCAGTTGAACTCCTTGTTGTCCTTCCACACGGGGCAACCGTTCACTGTTTTTTCTGGCCTGAATGTGAGTGGAACTTTTGAGGGACGTGATCGCGTGAATGTGGCTGGAGATCCTTTTGCTGGCACGACCAGCACCATTTCAGGCGGAGCAATTCAATATCTGAACGCAAGTGCATTTGCACAACCGGCAAACGGCACGTTCGGCAACATCAATCGCAATCAGTTCTATGGCCCTGGATTCGGCAGCGTGGATTTCTCGGTATTCAAGGTCAATAAGCTCACGGAGCGCGTTTCCACTCAGTTCCGGGTAGAAATGTTCAATCTGTTTAATCGAATCAATCTGCCGAATCCAAACACGACTCTAAGCTCCAGCAGTTTTGGAAAGATTACGGATACCATTGGGGATTCGAACGGAGCTACCGGCATCGGTGCCGGAGAACCGTTCAATGTGCAATTGGCTCTGAAACTGATTTTCTAATTGCCGCTGCTTTCCATTCTTCTGTAAGAGGGTCAGGCGATAATATCTACAGACCCTTTTATAGAAGTATTGGTGGATGAGAAAAGAAATTCAGATTATTGGCGGCGGCTTAGCCGGTTCGGAAGCTGCTTATTTCCTGGCGGAAAGTGGCTTCGCTGTGGTGTTGTATGAAATGCGGCCCGTGCAAACCACGCCTGCCCACCAGACGGACCGTTTTGCGGAACTGGTATGCAGCAATTCGCTGAAAAGCGACCAGCACCCGTCCGCTTCCTGGCTCCTGAAAGAAGAACTCCGGCGGTTAGGATCCCTTTCCATGAATGCGGCAGAACAGGCACGCGTGCCGGGCGGACATGCCTTAACAGTGGACCGGGTTGCCTTTGCGGAAAAAATCACCGAGGTCATGGAAGGGCACCCGCGCATTGAAGTACGCCGGGAAGAAGTGGTTCACGTAGACCCTGATGCCATTACCATCATTGCCACCGGGCCGCTCACCAGCGATGGCTTAGCAGCAGAGATTGCGCGCCTGACGGGCAGCAATCGTTTGTTTTTTTATGACAGCATTAGCCCGATTGTGGACGGCCACACTGTGGATCTTTCCATCGCGTTTCGTGCTTCCCGTTATGGCAAATCGCTCGACGGCACGGATGATTACCTGAACTGCCCGATGGATAAGGAGCAGTACGAACATTTCCTGCACGAACTGCAAGCAGCGGAAGCCGTGGAGTCGCACATTCCGGACGATGTGCCTTACTTTGAAGCTTGCCTTCCCATTGAAGAGATTGCGCGTCGCGGTCCGGAAACGCTCCGTTTCGGCCCTATGAAGCCAATGGGATTGGTGGACCCGCGTACCGGGCGGCGTCCCTATGCTGTGGTGCAATTGCGGCAGGAAAATGCGCGGGCGGATAGCTGGAACCTGGTCGGCTTTCAGAATCATCTTCGCTTCGGGGAACAGAAGCGGATTTTGCGGCTCATTCCTGGCTTGGAACAAGCTGAATTTTTGCGTTACGGGCAGATTCACCGCAATACGTACATCAATGCTCCTGCATTGCTGACCGATACTCTGCAACTGCGCACGCACCCGAATATTCTGTTTGCGGGGCAGATTTCCGGTGTGGAAGGGTACGTGGAATCCATCGCGACCGGCCTGATGGCCGGGCACCATGCAGCGGCTTTAGCGCGTGGCGAGGCTCCGAAAGCTTTTCCGCGTGAATCGGCCTTAGGTTCCCTTTGCCACTACATCACTCACGCGGACCCCAAGCATTACCAGCCCGCCAATATTGCATTTGATCTGTTTCCTCCGGTGGAAGGATTCCGGCATGACAAACCCGGGCGTCAGGCAGAAATTTGCCGCCGGGCGCTGGCTGCCATGGAGGAACATTTCGCGGCGCATGTCTGAACTTCAGCGGCATATTGAAAATTTTCTGGAAGAGATGAAGCGCAACAGCGCTTCTCCGCATACGTTGCGGTCTTACGCAACGGATCTTCGGGGTTTTTTGTCCTACTTCACGCCACCGGAAAGCCAGCCGCCGGAAGCTCGCGAGTTTGACCACTTAAAAATTCGCGAATGGATGGCTTACCTCCACGGTCAGGGTTTGGAAGTTGTCTCCATTCGACGGCACATTGCTTCGCTGCGCATGTTTTTTCGCTACTTGGTGCGCGAAGGCTATACAGAACTCAATCCGGCCAAGTTAGTCCACTTGCCAAAAGCGCCGCAGAAGTTGCCGGTTGTGATGAGCGCGGAGCAAACTTCGGGACTGCTGGACAACGTGGAAGCGCAAGAGCGTCCATTTCCGAAGCGGGATTTAGCAATGCTGGAACTGCTTTATGGCAGCGGGTTGCGCGTCAGCGAACTGGTCGGCCTGAATCTCGAAGATATTGACCGAACAGAATGCTGGTTGCGTGTTCGGGGAAAAGGAAGGAAGGAGCGGCAAGTTCCGTACACCGGAAAAGCCACAGCCGCCTTAGAAACTTATCTTTCCCATGCGGGATGCCAAGCCACATGAAACAGCAGTGTTTATTAGCTGCCGAGGTACGCGCATCACAGATCGCGGCGTGCGGAACATCGTAAAGTATTACGGCACATACGTGGCTGGAGATTCCACCATTCATCCGCACAGCTTCCGTCATGCCTTCGCCACGCATCTGCTGAGTGACGGTGCAGACTTGCGGGCAATTCAGGAATTGTTAGGCCATGCGAGTCTTTCCACCACGCAGAAATACACGCAGCTTTCCTTAACTGAAATCGTAGCGGCTTACGATAAAGCGCATCCCAAAGCGTAAGCGCGATCAGCGTGTTTCCCGCAGCACCCACCAGATCAAAACGGCTTGCAACGGCAGCCTGCCCCAGGCTAACACCGGATGCATCATGTGGGCCGTTGCCATATACACGTTCGCTGGAAATACAGCAATCAACAAAGCGACTAAGCCCCAACCAGCAGCACGGCGAAGTTTCGGCAAAAAGACACCGATGCCGCCTGCGATTTCACAAGCCCCGCTAATGTAGACCAACGCCATGGGCGCAGGCAGATACGGCGGCACGATCTTGGCGTACGTTTGCGGAATCACAAAGTGCATCAAGCCAGACCCAATGAAGAAGAGTCCTAGCAGGAAACATCCTCTCAAACAGCCTGCCCGTATTGCTCAAAAAAGTGGGCAATGGTGCGAATACCGTTATAGAAGTTTTCGAGATTGTATTTCTCGTTCGGGGAATGGAGCCCGTCATCGGGAAGTCCGAAGCCCATCAGGATGGTGGGAATGCCAAGGTGTTCCGCAAAGTCGCCCACAATCGGGATGGAACCGCCGGAACGCACGAAAACCGTCTGCTTGCCGTACACTTCACTGAAAGCCTGAGCTGCCACACGAATGGCGGGATGGTCTGGTTTTACCAGCAGCCCAGGGCCTTTGCCGAGCACTCGCAGTTTGATTTGGATGCCAGGCGGCGTATTTTCCTGAAGGAACTTCTCAAACGCGGCAATCACTTTGTCCGGCTCCTGGCGAGGCACCAGACGGATGCTGACTTTCGCTGTTGCCTGAGCCGGAATCACTGTTTTGCTGCCTGCCCCAGTGAAGCCGCCTGCAATGCCATGCACTTCAAAAGTAGGCCGCGCCCATACCCGTTCCAGCACGGAAAACTCCGGCTCGCCAGTAAGACATGTGGAGCCAACCTCTTTGGCAAGAAATTCTTTTTCGCTGAAAGGAAGGCTCCACCAGCTTTCCAGTTCTGCGGCGGAAGGTGGTTCCACATCGTCATAGATGCCAGGAATCTGAATCTTGCCTTGCGCATCTTTGGCTTTCGCCAGCAACTCAATCAATCCGAAAACCGCATTCGGCGCAGCGCCGCCATACATGCCGGAATGGAGGTCGCGCATGGGGCCTGTCGCTTCCACTTCCATATAGACCAGCCCGCGTAACCCTACATCTAAGAGTAGGAAGCCCAGGTGCATACATATGCGTATCGGAGATCAGGGCGACATCCGCCTTCAGCTTTTCCGGATTTTGAGCAACGTACTTGGTGATGGAAGCGCCGCCGACTTCTTCTTCCCCTTCAATCAGGAATTTGACATTCAGCGGAAGGCTGCCATTTGCCTGATGCAATGCTTCCACGGCTTTGATGTGCATATACATCTGGCCTTTATCGTCCGCAGAGCCACGGGCGTAGATGTTGCCGTCTTTTACCGTAGGCTCAAAGGGCGGGGAAGTCCACAACTCTAGCGGATCAGCCGGCTGGACGTCATAGTGACCGTAGCAAAGCACCGTGGGTTTGCCGGGCGCGTGGAGCCAATCGGCATATACCAGCGGGTGGCGGTCTGTGGCAATCACTTCCACGTTTTCCATTCCGGCGGCGCGAAGCTGGTCTGCAATGAAGCTGGCAGCGCGCTTTACGTCATCATTGTGTTGCGGAAGCGTACTGACGCTCGGAATACGCAGCAGTGCTTTCAACTCTTCTAAGAATCGCTGCTGATTCTGTTGGATAAAGTGATCGGTCGCGGAGGACATGCCCCCTCCATTTTAGAGGTGTAAAGGTCGTTCCGGCTTTTCCGCATTCACGGCCACGGAAAGCAGCACCGCTGCAATCCAGAGAATGTCGGCAAACAGCAGATGCACCAGTTGCATCCAAACGGGAGCCAGCAGCGCCACATCCAGCAAACCTAGCACCCATTGCACGCCAATCAACACCAAGAGACTGGCTGCCAAGGACTTTACTGCCTCGGTTTGTCTTCTCCGGAGCAGCGCAAACATAGCAAAGCAGCCAAGGTAACCGCCCACTAACACGGCGATCAGGGGATGGTACTTTCGAAAAGAAACCAAGAAGTTCGCTGTGACGGCAAAATCTGCCTGCAATCCTTCAACTAACGATTTAGACGGATAAAGAGTATCGCCCAGAGCCGTAATCGCTCCGCTGACTCCCAAAATCAGTGTGCCAACTAATCCAGCAATGGCTCCCCAACGCCATTTCGCCCGTCCTTGCCAATCCATGCGTGGCGCGCCGGAAGCCCACCATGCGGTAAGGGCAATCGCGCCCACCAGCAGGAACGTGTTAATCAGGTGAACGGATAAATACACAATCCGGCCAGCCGATTGGTCCTTTGCCACCTTATCCAACAGAACCAAAGCAGCGCCAATCAGGGCTTCCACAAATGTAAACACCCCGGAAAATACTGCTGCGCGCCGGGCCGGGTGCTTTGAAGGCAACGTGCGAAAACTCCACACAAGGAGCCCGACCACCAGCAGAGTGGAAAGCCCGGCAGTAACACGGTGGGAAAACTCAATCATTGTTTCCAAGGCACGGCTACGGGGAACCAGTTCCCCATTGCACATGGGCCAGTGATTGCCGCACCCGGCGCCTGAACCCGTGGCTCGCACAATCGCTCCCCATGCCACCACTGCAAGGGTATAAGCAAGCACACACCAGGCGTAAATGGCAAAGCGCGGCAACGGAGGGCGTTGAATGGCTGGAGGAGTTTCCAGCAGGTGGGCAGGCACTGTATTTTCAGTTTACCCTCCATGGGAGACTGAGAAAACGATGACTCTGCAGCCGGTTCTGTTGGAAGGAAGCACGGTTCGTTTGGAACCCTTGGAAGCAGGCCACGCCGCTCCTTTGGCGGAAGTCGGGCTGGACCCAAGCCTTTGGAAGTGGACTACTGGTTTCCTCAGCAATCTTGAACAGATGCAGGGCTATGTACAGGACGCTCTCCGTGCGCAAAGTGCTGGCACGGCTATTCCTTTTGCCACAGTGGAGCGAAGCTCCGGGCGCGCTGTGGGAAGTACGCGATTCATGAACATTGATCGCGCAAACCGGCGGGTGGAAATTGGTTCTACCTGGATTGCTCCAGCATGGCAGCGCACGGCGGTCAATACGGAAGCCAAATATCTGATGCTGCGCCATGCCTTTGAAACGCTTGGCTGCATTCGCGTGGAACTAAAAACCGATGCGCTAAATACAACGTCGCGTAACGCTATCCTTCGCATCGGGGCCAAAGAGGAAGGTGTGCTACGGCAGCACATGATCTGTTACGGAGGCCGGGTAAGAGATTCTGTTTATTTCAGCATTCTCGATGCTGAGTGGCCGGATGTGAAAATGCGACTGGAGCAAAAAATCAGCCGTTAAGGCTCTGACTAGCTTTGGCTAATCAACAATCGTTCCGGTGACATTTTCAAATCCTGCACGGTGGTTGAAGCAAATCCAGCTTCCGCAAACATGGATTCGAACTCGGTGAACGTATATGCGTCCCCCGTGGGTGTGCTCCCCAGCATCGTCATGGAAAATGCAGCTTGTATGGGAGGCGAGATGCGGTCCGGATTGGGAACGAATTCCAGGGTAATGGCACGGCCCCCCGGTTTCAGCGCGGCATGTACTTTCTTTAAAAGCCCCACATTCGTAGCCCGGTCGAAATGATGGAGGAAGTTCGTCAAAAGCACGAGGTCGTATCCGCTACCCAGATCCGTTTCAAAAGCGCTTCCCGGAAGAGTATGAACCCGGTCCTGCACGCCTGCATCCGCAGCATTTTCTTTGGCAACTTCCAAAACGGCAGGCCAATCCAAGGCGGTAACCGAAGCTTGCGGGTTTCGAGTGGCAATCGCAATTCCGAACAGACCATGGCCAGCTGCAATATCCAATACCTGCAACGGCTGTGTGTTGCTATGGATGATCTCAGCAATTTCGTGCGCCGCTCCGCGAACAAGGGACGACATGCTCCTGGCAAATTCCACCCAGATCGGATTGTGCGCGGATACGGAGCCTTCGCCTGCCAAAAGGGTACCCCCTTTGCGCACAAGATCCGCCATATTGACGAAATTCGCCATCATTTCGGGAGAGTTCATGAACTTCACAACCGTTCCCATGAACATAGGTGACTTGCGACTCAGGAAAGCCGCTGAATCTGGAGTTAATTTCCACTCTCCATCGCTTTTCGCAAGAAAGTTGTGAATTGTAAGGAAGTCGCACAAAATGCGGCACCCCCGTTCAGAAGCGTTGCATCGCTTAGCGATCGCTTGAGCGCTCCGATTGCCTTCATCAATCGCAGTGAATAGGTCCAGATCAATGGCGCCGATGAGTGCTGATGTGAGCTGGTATGCGTTCAGAGAGGAAAAAATACGCTCAGGATTGACAGGTTGTTGGGGCTGTGAAGTTACGTCCATTCCATTTCCTCAGTCACTATACCGCAGCAGTTGAAAAACATTTCTGAATCACATGTTGTCATCACATAAAGATTCTTTGAATTTGTAAAGAGAATGCTAAGCGGAAAATGAAGAATTACGCTGCGGTAAAATGTCTCCTTTGCTATGCAGCGTACAGCTCAATGCGACTAGCCTTTTCTCTGATCGCATTCTTTTGTGCGTGCTGTCTCACTTGGGCTCAGTCTCCTATGACGTTGGAAGACTGCATACGACTCGCCCAGAGTGCGCCTTCCAATATCACGGTGGCCCGACTCCAGCGGGAGATTACGCGTCTTGGCGTGACGCAGGCAAAGGCAAACTTTCTGCCGGGCGTGGGCATTGATGGGCAATATATTTATAACAGCCCTCTTTCCCCGCACGCGGGTGAATTCTCGTTTGTTGCTTTCAACGCTGTTCACGAATACCAAACCTTTTTTGTTACCAATCTGGAACTGGATACTGCCGGAAGGTTACGAGCTTTGCTCGCACGCGCTCGCGCAGACCAGGCAATTGCCAGCGCAAATCTGCAAATTGCCCAGCGAGACCTCCGGCGTTTAGTCAGTACCGCTTTTTATCGATTGCTGCTGGCCCGGCACCTGGTAGAAGTAGGCCGTGAAACCTTGGCTGATGCACAGCAATTCGAAGCACGTACGAAAGTATTGTTAGCGGGTGGCGAAGTGGCGCAAGCGGATGTGATCAAGGCTTCTGGCTCAGTTGCCTTTTTGCAGCAAGCGTTAAGCGCTGCGGAAATGGAAGGGGAATTGGCGAATCACGATCTGGCATCGTTCTGGACGGAAAACATCACAGCGCCTCTTGCCGTGGAAGATACCCTGGGAAGTGTTCCCGCAGCACCGCCAGAAAGCCAGCCTGTGGAAGCAAAACCGTTTCTGAAAAGGCCCGAATTCCTTGTGTTAGATGCGCAACGGTTGGGTTTTCTGGCAGATCGGCGTCGCGCACGTGCAAACCTTTTGCCGCAACTCAACGCCTCATATGAGTACGGCGTCGATACCAGCGTGTATAGCTGGAACAATCGTGGGTATGCCGCGATGGTTCGCCTCCATATTCCCGTGTTCGATTGGTTTCAAACACGAAACGCCATGCGGCAGTTCCGGTTTCAAACAGATCAGGTGGAAACGGATCGTCAGATGGCAGAAAGAACGTTTGCCCGCGACTACCAGGATGCTTTGGCCAGGGTCCGAAAGACGTATGAGCAAATTGCGATCACCCAAAACCAAGTGCAGCTTTCCGAGCAAAATTCGAAACTAGCCCAAATTCGTTATATAGGGGGAGAAGGATTAGCTCTGGACGTGGTGGCAGCGCAGAGTCAGCTTGCACAAGCAAGGAATAACTATTTTGTTACCTTAGCCAATCACTTGAACGCCAAAGCAGAACTGGAGGTAGCCGCAGGTCGATGAAGCGTTGGGTATTGTGGACTGCGTTGCTGCTTGCCGCTTGCGGCAAAAAAGACGAGGAACCGCCGCCAAAACCGCTTGTCTCCGTGGCTACAGCAAAAGTGACGGCAGAAGATGTTCCGCTGGTGATAGAGGCTCCGGCAAATGTGTTTCCCTTGGAGCAGGCGAATGTTGCCACGCGCATTACTGCGCCCATTCGGGAACTGCGAGTACGCAAGGGGGATTCTGTTTCCGCCGGGCAAGTACTTGCCGTATTGGACAACCGGGATGCCTTAGCGCAACGGGCGGACGCTACAGCCAGCGTGGAAGACGCGCTGGCTACTTTGCAGAAAATGGAAACTGCCACCATCCCAGGCGATATTGAACGCGCACAAGGGCAACTCGCAACGGCAGAAGCGGCCCTGAATCAGGCACAAAAAAACTATGATCGCCGCAAGGAACTGCTTGCCCAGGGAGCCATCCCGAACCGGGATTTTCTTGTCTCTCAGACCGAGTTGGCACAGGCAAAAACAACATATGATGTCGCTAAAAATGGTCTGAATCTTTTGCAGAATCAATCGCGCTCCAGTGATCTCCGCAGCGCACACGCCAAACTGGAATCCGCACAAGCAAAGCTCCAGTTAGCTAATGTTCAACTGCAATTCACAGAAGTACGCAGCCCGTTTGCTGGCACGGTAACAGATCAATTCATGTACCAAGGCGATATGGCCCAGCCTTCTTCCCCTATTTTGAGCATCATGAATCTCAGTTCGGTCAGCGCCCGTGCGCAGGTTCCCGAAGCGCAAGCCGGTCCGCTTGAAATGGCGCAGGAGTGCTCCTTCCAGGCAGAGAGCGGCGGATTGCCGGAAATCAACGGACAGGTCACGGTAATTAATAAAGCTGTGGACCCGGCGCGGCGCTCCGTGGAGGTTTGGTGTGAAATTGCCAATGACCAGGGCGTGCTGCGTGGCAATCTGTATGGCCGTGTCCGGATCATTACTGGGGTGGCGCGGGGAAGCATGATGGTTCCTGTTGCTGCGGTACAGCGGAACGAAGGAACCAATACAGGTGTTGCCATGGTGGTGGATTCCCAGAGCGTGGCGCACAAACGCGACATCCAAACAGGACTTACTTACAAGAGTAAAGTGCAAATCCTGAAAGGGCTGAAGCTCGGAGAAACTGTGGTGACTGACGGCGGGTATTCTTTGCCGGATAATACGCAAGTCAAGACCGGCAACCAATGACCGAGCACCTTGCCCGTTTTGTGGAAGCCCATAGCCGCGCCATGGCTGCCGTGGTGTTGAGCTTTGCGCTAGCCGGGATTCTGTTTTTGTTTCAGATTCCCGTAGCGATCTTTCCCCAAACGGACTTTCCCCGCATTGTGGTTCGGGTAGAGAACGGCATTGCGCCGGTAGATGTACAGATGGTAACTGTCACCCGGCGATTGGAAGAGGCACTCCGGCTGGTGCCCGGCATCACGGATATTCGCAGTGTGACGAGCCGTGGATCGACGGATATCAACGTATTTTTCCGCTGGGAAACCAACATTCTGGATGCACTCCATTTAGTGCAAGGCCGTATCACGGAAGCGATGCCTTCTCTGCCGGCAAACACAAGAGTTTCCACCACACGCGTCACCTTCTCCGTATTTCCGATGATCGGCTTCAGCATCACCTCCGAGACCCGTTCTCTTACCGACCTATATGACTTGGCCTATTACCAGATTGCTCCCCGCCTATACCGCCTTCCGGGAATAGCGGAAACGCGCATTGTGGGCGGCAGGCCGCGCGAATTTCACATTGTGGTAGATCCGGCGCGATTAAACAGCTACGGCCTATCGCTGAATAAAGTAGTGGCAAGCCTGCGGGACAGCAATGTGATTCAGGCTGCCGGTTATGTGCAGGAAAACTATCATCTCTATCTCACCACTGTGACGGGGCTTCTGCGGCAGGCAGAGCAGATTGAGAATGCGGTGATAGACGTAGTAAAAGGAACGCCTGTTCAGATCAAGGATGTTGCTTCCGTTGTTCCCGGAGCCGAGCCGGTTTACAACATCGTGACAGCAGATGGAAAACCGGCTGTGCTGGTCAACGTGCTGCAGCAGCCGGATGGCAATGCTGTGCAAATTGCAGATGCTGTGAATCGGGAATTGGCGGACATTCGCAAGACGCTGCCGCCGGATACTCACCTTTCTACGTTCTACGATCAATCCATTTTGGTGCGTGATTCCATTCACAGTGTGCGTGACAGCATCGTGATCGGGTTGTTTCTTTCCGTTCTGGTGCTGTTGTTATTTTTGAAAAACTGGCGCATCACGGTGATTGCCGCCTTAGTGATTCCTATTGCCACGCTGATTGCCGTGGTGTTTATGAAGCTTTTCGGCATGAGCTTCAACCTGATGACGCTAGGCGGCATTGCGGCATGCATCGGCGTAGTAATTGATGATGCCATCGTAATGGTGGAAAACATCGTAGTCCACCTGTCGTTAGGGCAAACACCACAGGTCGCCGCCAGGAGTGCCATTCGAGAGTTAACACCCGCACTGGTCGGTTCCACCCTTACGCCTATTGTGGTGTTCGTGCCTTTGGTGTTTCTGGGCGGTATTACGGCTGTATTTTTCCGGGCACTGGCGCTTACACTGGTAACGGCTCTTTTGGCTTCTTTGTTTCTGGCCATTTTCTTTACTCCCGTTCTGGCCGGGTTTTTTCTGCGTCATGTTTCCGTGCGGCAACAGGCTGACTTGGAAGCGGCGGAACGTGCGGGCGAAGGGAAGATTCTCCGATGGGTGTCTGCCAAGTATGAGCAATCGCTCCGATGGTGCTTGGGCCACACGCCGGTTGTTTTAGCTTCTGTGGTCGGAATCCTTGCCTGTTCCGTGTTGCTTTATAACCGGCTGGGGTCCACCTTTTTGCCGGAAATGGATGAAGGCGCATTTGTGCTGGATTACATTACGCCAGCAGGCACATCCCTGGCGGAAACGGACCACATGCTGTTAAAAATTGAAAATCTGCTGCGGCAAACACCGGAAGTGGAAAGCTATTCCCGGCGGACCGGCGCACAGCTTGGGCTGGATATTGCGGAGCCGAATACCGGGGATTTTCTGGTAAAGCTCCGCAAAGATCGCCACCGCGCTCAAGAAGAGATTCAGGCCGATCTGCGGCAAAGCATTACTCGCGCAGAGCCAGCAGTGGATATTGAATTTGCTTCGATTCTGAATGACTTGGTAGGCGACTTAGTTTCTTCCCCGGAGCCAGTGGAAATCAAGATCTTTCATCCGAACGAAAAACTGGCACAAGAAGCGGCAGTGTCGATTGCCGAGTGGCTTCCCAAAGTACATGGCGTGGTGGACGTGGTGAACCGGACTGTGGTGATCGGCCCTGCCGCTAATTTTCGAGTGAATCCAGTAAAGGCGCAGCGCGCTGGTTTCAGTGTCAGTGATATTGCCAGTATCGAATCCGCCATCTTAGATGGGCAGGTTGCTCTCCCAAATGATTCGTGACAATCGCGTGATCGGCCTCCGGGTCCGTTATCCAAGCGATGTGCACCGCTCTGTGGATACCTTGAAAACTCTCCTGCTCACCTCTCCCACGGGTACTACGGTGCCGCTTTCCAGCATCGCGGATTTGGAAATGGAAGAGGGGCAGACGGAGATTCATCGGGATAACCTCCGCAACCTTGCCTCTGTCACCGGACGGTTAGCGGGGCGTGATTTAGGCTCTGCCATCCGGGAAGTGCAAGGGCGTCTCCCTCAGGAATTGCATTTGCCGCCGGGAACGGAAATTCAGTATGGCGGCCTGTATCAAATTCAGCGGGATTCGTTTCTGGGTTTGGTGCAAGTGCTCCTGATGTCGATTCTGCTGATCTTTATTATTCTGATCTTTGAGTTCCGTAGCTTTTCTCATCCTATTGCGATCTTGCTTGCAACGCTGCTATGTGGATTTGGTGCGCTGCTGGCTTTGTTAATCACGGGATCGACGCTGAACATTTGCTCCTTTATGGGAGGCATCATGGTGGTGGGGATTGTGCACAAGAATGGAATCCTGATGCTGGATTCCGAGCAATACTTTTCTCAACAAGGGTTGACTCTGCGGGATGCCGTGTTGCAAGCCGGAAAAAGGCGCTTGCGGCCCATTTTGATGACGGCGCTCGCCACCATTTCCGGTATGCTTCCCTTAGCTTTAGGAATTGGCTCCGGCGCGGAATTGCTGCAACCGCTAGCAATTGCCGTGATTGGCGGCGTGGCAGTGTCCATGGTGTTATCTCTCTTAATCACTCCCGTGCTGTTTCTGAAACTGCGGGAGCGTGGACTATGATAAATTTCTTCACCAAGACCGCTGCATGAAACTATTTACCCTTTTCTTAGCTGCCGCATCGCTGGCTTCGGCTGAAAAAGTCACCACGGAAAAACTAATTCGGATGGCGCAGTTTCACTCGCCCGAACTGGAACAGGCGTTGCATGACACCTTTGTGGACGCCAAAGAAGATAAGCTGCAAAAAGGTACTGCCTATGCAGGCGAGCATGGCCAGTTTCTTTTTGCGGTGGCTTCTGATGGGCAACCTTTTCTGCAAATCAACCAGGAAAAGCCGCAAGCTGCGGTAAAAGCCGGGAAGCTCTGGGTGTACCAAGGACCCTTGCGGCAGGGCACGTCCTATAGATTCACCTGGATTGTGGACGGCAAGCCAATCGGCGGAGCAAACGATGTGGCAGCCTTTACGGAGGAAGCATACCCGCAGCCGGGAGTTCCCCAAGGGAAACTCAGCGAAGCCATCACCATTACCAGCAAACTCTACCCTGGTTTAAAAGCGCGGATGTGGTACTACACACCTGCACAATGGGACGGCAAAACTCCTCTGCCCGTTCAGTTCTGGGGTGACGGTCAATTCTACATCGTGGAGCGCCCGAGTCCCTACCGATTGCTGGATACGTTTGACAACTTATTTGCCACAAAACAGATTCCGCTGATGGCAAACGTATTTGTGGAGCCGGGCACTGCGCCCCAGCGCAATATCCGTTCCATTGAATACGACACGGTAGATGACAAATTCGCGCATTACTTGCTGGAAGAAGTGTTTCCGAAGTAGAGAAGCACATTCCGCTGCGGCATGATGCTTACAGCCGTGCATTGGTAGGGGAAAGCTCCGGTGGCATTTGCGCCTTCAATGCCGCTTACCTGATGCCGGATCAATTCTCTCGCGTGCTGAGTTGGATCGGCAGTTTCGCTGCGCTGCAGCGTTCCGAAACACAGCCAACAGGCGGTGCTGCCTATCCGATTACCGTTCGGCAAAACCCTAAGAAAAACATTCGCGTCTGGTTGCAGGATGGCGCGGAAGACCAGGAAAATCCGCGTGGGGGAAGCTGGCCTCTAGCCAACATTCATTTGGCAAACTCACTGAAGTTGAAAGAGTACGATTACCATCTTTCATTTGGAGTGGGAACACACAGCCAGAGACAGGGATCAGCGGAATTACCGCAATCCCTGGTCTGGCTGTGGCGTGATTATGATCCTGCCAGGACTTCGCAGGAATTCGTGCAGGAACAAGAAGAAAAGAACAAGCCGTTGTGGCGGATTATTCAATTAAACCGGAATTAGCTGCGCCGCCTCCGTCTGAATTGATGGAGCCCTAAGAGAACCAAACCACCGCTACTGAGAAGGATGGCGGAAGGCTCGGGCACAGCAGAAGGCGAAGTGTATTCGGTATCGATGAAACCTTCCACAACCAACCCATAGCTGAATCCGATTCCTGCATTACCGGCGTTCGGATCATTGACTACGATAATCAGTTGGCTGTTGATAGGGGCAATCACCTGAAAGAAACTGGGGTCTCCGGTGAAGTTTCCCGACGATCCTTCATCGCCAAGCCAGTTGGTGTCGAACCCAAGATTTCCTGTAGTTTTGGAGTTCGGCAGATAAGCTGTACCGTAAGCTGACACGAAGAGCCTTGCGGAAGGATCATCGAAATCGATCTGAATGAAGGGAGTAAGGCCCACATTAATGGAGTAAGTCTTGTAATGGTAGACCGTGGTCGTATTCAGAAGGCCTGGAAAAGGCTCACCTCCGGACCAATCCTGGGGAAGGGCATTGCGGCTTAGTCGTCCCAGTTGTGTCGGATTGGCGAGGCTTAAGGAGTCCGTGGTGCTGAACAGAATCGTGGCTTGGGCGCAAGGAACTGCTAACAGCCCCCAGATCAGTAATCCTCGAAAAATGGAGATCTTCATCATATGTCCTTTCTAAGTACCGTGCTGGCTAGTGAATCAAGGCGTACTGAACAGCTTGCAGGGCCATGGCAATCCCGTAACCCGAGTCACGATCCACTCCGGGCGCCATGGAATCCAGAGCAGTAGTGGTCATGGCTGTTTTGATTTGTGCTGGCGTGTAACCAGGGTGAGCGGAAAGCACTAGTGCAGCGATACCCGCAGCATGGGGAGCGGCAGCGGAAGTGCCAAAGAAGGGAAGAAATCCTGGTGTTTTGGTGCTGACGCCATCTGCTGCTGCCAAATCGGGCTTCTGCAGCGTTATGCCGCCGTTGGTGTTGAACAGGAAATTGCCCGGTGTAATAGCACTGCCATCGGGATTGTAAAAGATTTTTCGCGGTCCATCGGAACTGAACGTTTCATTCGGATTCGTGGCACCGACGAAAGCTCTGGTGCCGAGCTTCGCGCTGTTCCAATACGTAGCTGCCATGGAAACGGTATTCAGCCCGGCATTATGCCCCACAGTAGCGCCGGAGGTCCCAAGGGAAAGTTGGCCACGCTCGGTGTCGATATGGAGGGCACGCGTGCTTCCGCTATACTGCACGACCACAATGCGGTCATTCACTGCCGGGCAGTAACCCGAAGCGGATGTGGTGCCGCAGTTTGTTCCTTGTGAGATGGCTTCGTACGGGTCTTGTGTTCCCGTTTGCCCGGCAGCGGAAAATCCTTTAATGGTGGAGCCGGTGCTGTCCAGAATATAAAGGTCGTAATCATTCGTGCTCCCTCCTAACGGGTCTGCCCATTTCAAGGAAATAAAGGTCGTAGTAGCCGTAAGGAGATTGTAGTTCTGAGGATTGGCAACTGTGCCAAAGTTATGGAGCGTTCCTTTGCCTG
Organism: Bryobacterales bacterium; assembly: GCA_963791675.1. GTDB lineage: Bacteria > Acidobacteriota > Terriglobia > Bryobacterales > Bryobacteraceae > JALYXI01. Next base: position 5,076 of record CAWBTD010000019.1, on the reverse strand, counting down.
CCAACACTCCCGTGCCTGCTCCGTTGGCATTAAAATCCCCTTCCCAAGTGCCAGATGTCCCGGAAGAAAGGTTGCCGCTGTTTGCGGCAGAAGAAAAATAAATCGCGCCGCTCTGAACAACCGAATTTACTGCTCTGGCAATAGGCCCATCCTGAAACGCGCCTTCATTGAAGTAGCTGATATCATCCACAATAATGTTGCATCCGGCTGCTCGTAAGGCCAAGATATTGTTGGCAAAATTGGCTACGGTGTTGTAGGCCGTCGCAAAGATCAGATTTGCGCCAGGAGCAATGTCGTGAATAATTTCCATCATGGCGGCACCTTCGTCTTCTCCGGTGGAAGGACCGGCTGCTAGCACAGTGGTGTTGGGCGGAAGATCCCCGCTGGCAATCAGAGCAGCAACACGCGCAGCCGAGGCACTGTCAGAAAGTACGCCTACGGTAACACCGCTGCCATTCACGCCCAATCCGTTCACCACCTGATTCGCGGCATGTGCAATATAGCCTTGACTGGTGAGAGCCCCTACAAAATACGAAAGACCATTCTTGCTGTACTGAGAGGAAGGGGCGGAACGATGCCCGTATTTACCCTTTAATTTATTGGTATGCGCCTGTGGGGAAGACTCAATGTGCGCCACACTTGAGGAGGCGGCTAAAGATTCCACTAGATTCAGCGGAACTGCAGCGGTAACTACTCTAAAGTCGCTGGATTGGCTAATTACCACTCCATTCGCAGCAGCGATGGCGCTGAGCAACTCTGGTGTTACTGCTCCATGTATATCTACCGTGACCCGATCTTGCCCGGAAGCAGCTAATTTGGGTACTGCACTAGCAAAGGATACTCCTTCCAACTCTCCCCGAGAGGCCATAGCGGAAAACACCAGAGAGGAATCCACTTTGCTTTGTGCCGCTGTAAAGTTTTGTTTATACGCAGTAATATCTGTAATTTGCTGAATGGCCTGAGCGCCAATCTGCTGAGAAAAAGCAGGAAGAGTTGCCAGCCCTATAAAGCCAGCTATTTTCCAAGAAAATGCATAAAAGCTTCTAAATTTCCTCATAGTCCTCTCTGCACGCCTGAATATTTCCAGAAAATTTTGATACAACGAAGGGTAACACCGGAAATAGTTTTTAATCTATAAATTTTTTACAATTTTTGACATAGGAAAAGTTGCCCTGTCTTGTTCTAGTTGACTCAGGGCCGCTCTCGTCAGAAACTGTAGCTCGATGGCTGCTCCGTCTTTTCTCTCTCTTCGCAGGCCAGGGCTGTTTCTGACTCTGCTCTCCCAAGGCTTACTACTCACTTCTGCAACATTCGCGGCAAGTACCGCAAAATCCTCCACGGATAAGAAACTGGAGACCAACTACAACATTCCCCTTTGGGAAGAAGGCAAGGTACCTCTGGCAAAGGGAAATGGCCCCTTAGATAAACCATTTCTGACGGTATTCTTACCGCCAGAAGGCAAGGCGAATGGGGGCGCCGTGGTGATTGCTCCCGGCGGTTCCAACATCATGCTGATGTACGGGGGCGAGGGAATGGAGATTGCCGAACGATTCAATGAATGGGGTATTACCGCGTTTGTGCTGACATACCGGCTTTCTCCTCATTACGGAGAAAACGCTCGTGTCATGGACGGAAAACGCGCCATTCAATTGGTGCGCTCCCGCGCCAGTGAATGGAAGCTGAATCCCAAAAATGTGGGATATATCGGCTTTTCGGCAGGCTCCAATCTAGGGCGCAGTGTAGTGGCTGCTTCCGGACCAGGTGATCCCAATGCGCCTGATCCGATTGACCGCTTAAATTCACGGCCCGATTACCTGGCATTGGTATATGGTCCAGGCCGAGCCACTCCGGGAGAATCCTTAAAGGATTTTCCGCCTACTTTCTTGTTGGCTGCAGCGCTGGATAAAGGTCCTTCCCTTGGTTCCGCACAATTATTCATGGATTTAACACGCGCGGGAGCCACTGCGGAAATTCACATTTACCAAAAAGGAAGGCATGGATTCGGTTCCGGGTTCTCCAGCGGAAACTTTTCGGATTGGATGCCACGCCTGGAACATTTTCTCCAGCAGGATGGATTTTTGCCGGGAGGAAAGCCGTAAATGTGGCGTACTGTTCTTTTAGCAGCGCTGCTTTTTGTTTGCTGTTGCTTCCCTCAAAATCTACTCCTGCTACCGCAAACCGGCCCCCTGTAAATGATGGTTACGGTGACTACGTTTATGTGCCTGCCGGACCCTTTCAAATGGGAGACAACTTCGGGGATGGCGAACCGCGGGAGCGTCCTGTGCACACAGTGGATTTGGACGCTTTCTATATTGGCAAATACGAAATCACAAACGGGGAATGGAGGAAATTTCGCGACGACCCCGGCTATGAGGATGCAAAATTCTGGCCCGAGGGAAAAGCGGTTCCAAAAGACCAGATTCCTTACTGGACACAGGCACAAAATCACGGCGGCGCTACGCCGGATTCTGACAATTACCCAGTGCTAGGCGTAAATTGGGATTCCGCTGTAGCGTATTGCAACTGGTTAAGCGCAAAAACAGGCCATAAGTACCGCTTGCCCACGGAAGCGGAATGGGAAAAGGCGGCACGCGGCACAGACCAGCGAAAGTATCCTTGGGGAAATCAGATCGACCATTCCTACGCCAATTACACAGGCTCCAATGCCTTTGATACCGGAACCCTGGTGGGCTTCTACGATGGAACCAAGCACGGGGATTTTCAAACGCATAGCAACGCCTCGCCTTACGGTGCTTACGACATGGCAGGGAATGTCATGGAGTGGTGTCAGGATTGGTATAGCCGGAACTATTACTCGTTTTCCGCTCGGAAGAATCCAAAGGGACCGGAAAAAGGGTCTTACCGGGTAGTTCGTGGCGGGTCGTTTTTCACGGATGCCCTGGATTTGAGAACTTACGGGCGTTCTGCTTCGTGGCCTTCGTTTCAATCGCACCGCATGACAGGCTTCCGGGCTTTGAGAGAGCCATGATGAATACACAAGGGAATAACCGGCGAATCGATTATATTGAGTTTCCCACTACGGACATCGCTCGGGTAAAACGTTTTTACCACCAAGTATTTGGTTGGAAGTTCACGGATTACGGTCCGGATTACACAAGTTTTGAAGACGGACGGCTCGCGGGTGGGTTCTGGAGTGAGCGAAAACCCGCTCCGGAATCGGGTCCGCTGGTGGTGATTTATGCCCAGGATCTCTCCGCTATGGAGACAGCAGTACAGGAAGCAGGCGGGAAAATCACCAAACCGATTTTTTCTTTTCCGGGCGGACGGCGCTTTCATTTTCATGACCCAAGCGGCAATGAATTAGCTGTCTGGTCAGAGTAGTCCCGTCTTTTATTTATTGCACCTCACTCATCCGCTTCCAGGGCGCGAAAGCATTGGAAACTCCTCGTAGAGACGGTGCTAATCGCGGGTAATGGCGCAGAAGAACGGTGGAAAGTGTATTGTTGTTGATCCAATCCATTCCTGCTTTGCTGTACACTTCTTCGGTATAATCCGTGGTAAAAAAGCGGTCGCTATTCAGGCGGCGTGATGCCATCAATACAAAAATCCGGAATGCCGTATCGCTGAACCCGAATCCTTTCGGTGGAGTTTCCGCAAACATTCCCACGATTAAATCTACTTTGTCGATGTCATTGTTGTAGACTTGTCGGATTTCTTCGCGCCAAACGGGATTTTCTGTTAATTCTTCAAATGTCCTCACCGGACGCAGATGGAACAACTCGCGGAATTTAGTGTACCGAGGTACGCCCAGCTCACGTGTACGCATCACGTCATGCGCCGCAAGGTCCATCAGCAAGCCATCCGGGCGTTCGAAATGCTGCAACGCACGCGGGTAATTGTGGAGGGTCACAGCACCCGGATTCATGATGCCAAACGAGTAAAACAGATCTGTAATGGAGATGCTGTCACAAACTCCCTGCGCTTTGTTCCCGGCAATTTCCTGAAAATTCAGCTTCTGCAATACCTGGTCGGTTTCGGAAGACCAGAAAGTAATATCGTCCGGAATCAGCGGATGCATGCGATACACAGCCACGAATTCTTCTGTAAGGGAATAAGGGATACCAAAATGATCCGTAGCAGAACCAGGAATCCCGCTGATTAATTCGCTGCCACTGATGCGGCCAAATAGCTGATGAACCCGTTCCGTGGCAAGCCCCCACCAATTTGCCCGCATCCCAATTTGAAGGGCAGGGTGACCCAGAATGGCGGTAGTCCATTCCACGGTGTGAATTTTGGCCAGCAATGCTGCATTGATGAGCCGCGCGTGCTCAAACAGATCATCATCAGACCATTCTGGATAGTTTTGTTTCAGGGCATCACAAATGGCATTATGTTCCAGCGTGAACAGGGTGAAGAAAAGCTCCATGCCGGTCCACCAGCCAGCCAACGGAGCTTGTTGTAGCTGCACCAAGTCATCCGGACTTGGATGCGCCAGATGATCTTTGCCGAGAATAATTTTGCCGTCTTCGCCGGTGCGAACTTTTTTCTGGTATTCGGGCGTGCTGCCAGATAGCTGCGAGCCGTCCCACCAATGTGTTTCCGTATTGGCGTAAGTTGGCGGGGTTCCATTGTCGGCTGCGGTACGCGTTGGGTCTTGCCGTGTACGCAGAATCTGCATGGGATTCTCATGCCAGTCGTCACCGGGCGCAAGCGGCACCTGCCATGGTTGTTCCTTTTGGCTTTTGCCATGGCTGAACCAGTCTCGAATCATGAACTGTAGCCAGGCAGCGGCTAGGAGATTCAGTGTGGTTGCCGGTTGAAATTCTTCTCTTGTCAGCAACTTCCGGCTTACGACGCGGGGGCTTGGCGTCATGATGTCCGGCTCTGCATCAGGCCATGTATATTGAAGCGGAACATTGCGCCCAAATCGCGTATTCGCACTGCCCATCATGGGGCATTGAAGATCATTAAAAGTGCCATCTGCCGTGCGCGTGGTTTTGTATTGGGGATGAAATGCAGGAGAGACAGGACATGCTCCTCCCGTCTCCGTAGCATACAAATTCTTTTCCCGGAGCGTATGGCGAACCCCAACCAGCGTTACCAGAGCCGCCGGAG